>CAVQEW010000015.1:0-315245 GCA_963711655.1 uncultured Actinomycetota bacterium | reverse complement strand
TCGTTGTGCGCGGTGCGAGCGTAGAACGGGTTGTGCAGCTCCGGATCCGTCAGCGCGGGGCTGGTGTTCGATCCGGAGATCAGCGTGACGCCCTTGTCGCCGAGGATCGTGTCCGCGACGCCGAGCGCCGCGCTCGAGCAGCTCGTCCCGACCACCGCGACGATCGACGTGTCGGCAGCGAGCGCCGTGCCCGCCGTCTGACCGCCGTCGGCCGAGCACAGCTCGTCCTCGACCGTCAGCTCGACCGGGTGATCCAGCAGCGTGCCCGGGGTCTGGTCGAACGACTCGTCGAGGTAGTCGATCGCGAGATTGAGCGCGTTCACCTGGTCCTGGCCGAGCGAGGCGTCCGCCCCGCTGATCACCTGTGCGGCGCCGAGGGTGATCGGCTCGTCCGCGCCCACCTCGACACATCCGAACTCGACGGTCGCGCAATCGACGTCGCCGGCCGCGGGGCCACCGTTGTCGTCGTCGTCGCCGGCGCAGGCCGTTGCGACGAGCGTGAGCACTGCCCCCAGGGCGAGTGCCTTGAACCATATGCGGTGCTTCATGAAGCCCCCCTTCTTTCCCGGTCCCCCGAGATGAGGTGTGACTATCACATCCCGGCCATCGTTGGCGAATCGCCGGGTCTGTTCCGCCTGGTCATACGTCCCCGTCACGGGTCGGGGATGCTTCCGGTGGGGATCGCGCTCCGGAACTCGGCGGCGAGACGCAGCGCTCCCTCGAGATCACCGCCCACGACCCTGCTCATCAGGGCGCTCCCCACGACCACCCCGTCCGCGAAGGCACAGACCTCCGCCGCCTGTGCGGGGGCGCCGATCCCCACTCCCACCAGGAAGGGAAGTTCGGTGTGTGGCCGGAGGGCGGCGACCACCTCCGCGGCGGTGCTCTCGACGTGGTCGCGGGCTCCGGTCACGCCGTAGGTGGCCACGCAGTAGACGAAGCCGCGCGACCTCCGTCCGATCTCCGCCAGTCGCTCCTCTCGCGTCCCGGGCGCCGCCAGCAGCACGGCGTCGATGCCCCGAGCGGCTGCCTCGCCTTCCACCTCGGAGAACTCGTCGACGGGGAGATCGGGGACGATCACGCCGGCCACGCCGGCCGCGCGCGCCTCCTCGAGGAACGAGGGGACGCCGTGCCGATAGACGGGATTCACGTACGTCATCACGGCGATCGGGCACCTCGGTGGCCGCCTCTCGGATCATCTCGAGGACGTCCCCGGCCCGGGCGCCCGCCCGCAGCGCCTCCGCGGACGCCTCTTGGATCACTCCCCCGTCCATCACCGGGTCGGAGAAGGGGATCCCGACTTCGATCGCGTCGGCGCCGGCCGCCGCGAGCCGTCGCAGCAGACGCGCGTCGACGCCGGGATAGCCGCCCGTGACGTAGGGCACGAACGATCGGCCACCGGCGTCGCGGCGCGCGAGAAGTGACTCCTCGAGCCGACCCATCTACCCGGTCCCGAGGCGGGCGCGAACCGTGTCGAGATCCTTGTCCCCGCGTCCGGAGAGACACACGAGGACCGACGTCCCTTCCGGAAGCGGCCGGTGCAGGAGCCAGCCGATCACATGGGCCGGCTCGAGCGCGGGGATGATGCCCTCGCTCCGCGAGAGCGCCTGGAAGCCGGCGAGCGCGTCCTCATCGGAGGCGCTCACGTACTCGGCGAGGCCCGCATCACGGAGGTACGCGTGCTCCGGCCCGACCCCCGGGTAATCGAGCCCTGCCGAGATCGAGTGCGTCCTGGCGACCTGACCATCCTCGTCCTGGAGCAGGTAGCTCATGGCGCCGTGGAGGATCCCCGGCTGCCCCTGTGTGAGGGACGAGCAATGCTCCCCCAGGTTCGTCCCACGACCGCCGGCTTCCACGCCGATGAGGCGGATCCCCGGCGCGCCCACGAACGCCGTGAACATCCCGATCGCGTTACTGCCGCCCCCGACGCAGGCCGCGACGACGTCGGGCATGGCACCTCCTGTCGCGTCGGCGAACTGTGGGCGCGCCTCGTCGCCGATCACGCGCTGGAGGTCCCGGACGAGGACCGGGAACGGGTGGGGTCCCACCACCGATCCGATGATGTAGTGCGTGGTGCGGACCGACGCCGCCCAGTCCCGGAGCGCTTCGTTCACCGCCTCCTTCAAGGTCCTGTCTCCCGCCGTGACCGGCACCACCTCGGCCCCGAGCAGTTGCATCCGCGACACGTTGGGCGCCTGCCGCCGGGTGTCCTCCTCGCCCATGTACACGACGCACGGCAGACCGAGGAGCGCGCAGGCGGTCGCGGTCGCCACCCCGTGCATGCCGGCGCCGGTCTCGGCGATGATCCGCTCCTTCCCGAGGCGCTTCGCGAGCAGCGCCTGACCGAGCGCGTTGTTGATCTTGTGGGCGCCGGTGTGCGCCAGGTCCTCTCGTTTCAGCCAGATCCCGTACCCGAGCTCCTCGGACAGCCGGTCCGCCCGGGTCAGCGGGGTGGGGCGGCCGACGAAGTGCTCGGACAGCGATGCCAGTTCCGCGCGGAAGTCGGGGTCCACCCGGAGCGTCGACCATGCGTCGGCGAGCTCGTCCAGCGCGGGGATCAGCACCTCGGGGACGTAGCGTCCGCCGTACGTGCCGAACCGGCCGCGAGCGTCGGGGAGGTCGGTCGTGATCGTCACGTGCGAAGTTCCCTCCAGAGCAGCTTCCTCACGGCGCGAGCGGGATCGTCCGCGCGCATCAGTGCCTCACCCACCAGGATGGCAGACGCCCCGGCCGCGAGCGCGGCGTCCACGTCCGCTCGGGTGGACACGCCGCTCTCGAGGACGCCGATCCGATCTTCCGGCACGCGGCCGACCCGCGCGAGCGCGCCCTCGATGTCGACCTCGAGCGACTCGAGGTCTCGAGCGTTCACGCCGATCACCCTCGCGTCGGTCTCGACGGCACGACGGAGATCCTCCTCCGAGTGGGTCTCCACGAGGGTCGCGAGACCGAGATCCTCGGCCGTCTCGAGGAGCGCGCGCAGCTCGTCGTCGGTGAGCACGGCCACGATCAGCAGCACGGCATCGGCCCCGGAGGCCCTCGCCTCGATCACCTGGGCCGGGTGAACGACGAAGTCCTTGCGGAGCACCGGGATCGACACGGATGACCGCGCCGCTTGGAGATCGGCGATCGAGCCGTGGAAATGGTGCGGCTCGGTGAGGACGGAGACCGCGGCGGCGCCTCCGGCCTCGTACGCGCGGGCCAGCACGCTCGCGTTCGCTCCTTCCGCGATCACGCCGGCCGACGGCGACGCTCGCTTCACCTCGGCGATCAGCGCCGGCGGCGAGGCCCCTCGCAGGGCGCCCACGAAGTCCCTCGTCGGAGGCATCGCGAGAGCGCGCGCCATCAACGAGGCATCATCGAGCGGATGCTCGTTGAGCTCCCGGCGCAGCCGGTCGACGAGGTCGGTGAGGAACCCCATGGGGCGGCGAGTCTAGACGGCGGTCCCCGCGCCTCCGGACAGCTCGGAGATCGCCGCCGAGAGGTCGAGCGAACCATCGAGCACGGCGGTCCCCACGACGGCGCCCACCGCGCCGGCCGCCCGGAGGGCGCGCAGATCGTCGAGGGAGGCGATCCCGCCCGCCGCGAACACCGGGCCGCCGCCGCGGACCACACGGCGCACCAGCTCGAGGTCCGGTCCCGTCGCGATCGCCGACGCGGCGCACCGACGTCACCAGGAGCGCCGAGGCGCCGGCCGCGACCACCCAGCCGAGCGTCTCCATCAACGGGAGGTCGACGGGAGCACGGCCCCGAGACCGGATCCTCCCGGCGTCCTCCTCGATGCCGATCACGAGCCGCTCCGCCTCCGCGGAGATCAGCGCCGAGGTAGCTCGCTCGTCCGCCAGCGCGGCCGACCCGAGGACGACGCGCGTCGCCCCCGCGGCGAGGAGGGTCTCGACGTGTGACGCGTCACGGACGCCGCCCGCCGCCTGGACCGACACGGGCAGGGAGGCGATCTCGGTGAGGACGTCGAGGTTGCGCGCGACGCCCTCGACGGCGAGGTCCACGTCCACCACGTGGACCCATCGTGCCCCCGCTGCGACGACCGACTCGGCGGCAGCAACCGGATCGCCTCCGAAGGCCGACACGGGACGTGTCCCCGTCGAGGTCATGGTGGTGAGCGCGCCGCCGAACACGTCGATCGCCGGGATCACCTCGAACATGCGAGCACGATAGAAGGAGTCGAGGGAAGTGGGGGTCCGACCGGCGACCCGGTCAGATGGAGCGTTCGACCCGGGCGGCGCCGGAGCCCAGGAGCCCGGCCAGCTCCCCCATCAGCGCGGACGGGTCCACGAGGAACGCGCCCATGTCGAGCGGCCGCACCCCGTCGGTCGAGTGGAACCGGACCCTGACCGGGGCGGAACCGGGACGGGATCGGAGGAGCTCGGCCATCCTCGACAACACGGCGTCGGTGCACGCCGCCGCCGTGAGGTCGATCACGACGGACTCCCCGACCGGCCGGGACGCTGCGCCGACGAGCACGGGCTCGCGCACGTCGTTCGCGCGGATCGTGAGCTCGCGGCCCCGTCGATCGATCCGTCCGACCACCAGCACGATCCGGTCCGCGGAGATGAGGTCGGGGTCCGCCTCGTAGACGGACGGGAAGGCGACCACCTCCACCCCGGCCGCGAGACCCTCGAGGCGGAACTGCGCGTAGGGCTCGCCTCGCTTCGTGTACTTGCGGGTGACGCCGCCGATGATGCCGCCGACGGTCACGAGCTCCCCGTCGTCCGCACCGTCGAGGTCGCCGATGTCGTGTGTGCTCTGGGAACGCAGATCGTCGGCGACCTCGAGCAGCGGGTGGTCCGAGACGAACGAGCCGAGCATCTCCTTCTCGAAGCGCAGGAGCTCCGGCTTCTCGAACTCCTCCCCCGCCAGGACCGATTCGTCGATCTGCCCGACCTGGGCGTCGCCGCCGAAGAGCGAGAACTGTCCTGCCGCCTCTGCCTTCCGCTCGGCCACGATCGGGCCGGACACCTTGTCGTGACCGATGAGGAGCGCCTTGCGCCGGTAGCCGAGCGAGTCGAACGCGCCGGAGAGGATCATCGACTCCAGCGCGCGCTTCGTGAGGACCGAGGGGTCGACCTTCCGGCAGAAGTCCGCGAAGGACTCGAAGCGCCCCTTGGCCGCCCGCGCCTCCATCACCTGTTGGACGGCGGCATCGCCGACGTTCCGAACGGCCGACAGCCCGTAGCGGATCGCCTGGTCGTCGTGGCCCGCGGGGGCGAAGTCCAGGGTGGAGTCGTTGACGTCCGGGGGCAGCACCTCGATGCCCATCGCGCGGCACGCGTACAGGTAGTAGGGCTTGCGGTCCTTGTCGTCCTTCACGGACGTGAGGATCGCGGCCATGTACGCCACCGGGTGGTGCGCCATCAGGTACGCCGTCTGGTACGCGACGAGGCCGTACGCGCACGCGTGCGATGCGTTGAACCCGTAGTCCGCGAACGGGACGAACATCTCGAACATGTCGGCGGCCGACCGCTCCGCGTAGCCGCGCTCGACCGCGCCCTTCACGAACCGCTCCTTGAACGGCATCAGGTACTCGATCTTCTTCTTGCCCATCGCCTTGCGGAGGGTGTCGGCCTCCCCCATGGAGAACCCGGCCATCGCGACCGCGATCTGCATCACCTGCTCCTGGTAGACCATCACCCCGTAGGTGCCCTGCAGGATCGTCTCGAGGTCCGGGTGGGGATAGGTGACCGGCTTCCGCCCGTGCTTGCGCTCGGCGTACTCCGTGTGCAGGCCGTTGTTCAGCGGGCCCGGCCGGTAGAGCGCGACGAGGGCCATCAGGTCCTCGAACCGGTCCGGCTCGAGGAGCTTGATCAGGCTCCGCATCCCGCCCGACTCCATCTGGAACACGCCGGTGGTCTCGCCGCGGCGCAGCATCGCGTAGGTCTCGGCGTCGTCGAGGGGCACGTGATCGATGTCGAGCTCCGTGCCGCGAGCGCGGAGATGCCGGAGCGTGTCCTCGATCACCGACAGGTTCCGCAGTCCGAGGAAGTCCATCTTCAGGAGCCCGAGCTTCTCCACCCCGTGCATGTCGAACTGCGTCACGATGCGCTTCGAGTCGTCGCGCGAGTCCTTCGAGAGCTTCAGGGGCAGGTACCGAACGAGCGGCGCGTCGCCGATCACGACGCCGGCGGCATGGACCGAGTCCTCGCGGCGGAGACCCTCGAGCGCGCGGGCCGTGTCGACGATCTCCTTGGCCTCCGGTTCGCCCTCGTAGGCGATCGCCAGCTCCGGCGACAGCTTCAGCGCCTCCTCGATGGGATGATCGCGGCCCATCACGGGCGAGGGATACATCTTGCAGAGCCGGTCCCCCACCGCGGGCGGGAAGCCCAGGACGCGCGCGGCGTCGCGGATCCCCTGTTTCCCCTTGATCGTCTGGAACGTCACGATCTGCGCGACGTGATCGGCGCCGTACTTGACGCTCGCGTACCGGATGACCTCGTCCCGCCGGCGCTCGTCGAAGTCCATGTCGATGTCGGGCATCTGGATCCGCTCGGGGTTCAGGAAGCGCTCGAAGATCAGCCCGTAGCGGAGCGGATCGACGTCGGTGATGCGCAGGCAGTAGGACACGACCGAGCCGGCGGCGGACCCGCGCCCCGGCCCGACACGGATCCCCTGCTCCCGCGCGAACCGGATCAGGTCCCACACGATCAGGAAGTAGCCGGCGAGACCCATCTGCAGGATCACGCTCATCTCGAAGTCCAGTCGCTCCCCGATCTCGGCGGGGAGCGGGTCGCCGTACCGTTCGGCGGCTCCCCCGAGGGTCAGCTCCCGCAGGTACCCCTCGAGCGACCGCTCGCCCGGGACCTCGAAGCGCGGCAGGTGGTACCGGTCCTCGGGTGCCGCGGCGTCCCCGTAGATCAGCTCGAGGTCCACCGACTCCGCGATCGCGAGCGTGTTGTCGCACGCCTCCGGGAGCTCGGCGAACAGGGCGCGCATCTGCTCGGCGGACTTCAGGTAGAACTCCTCGGAGTCGAACCGCAGCCGCTTCGGGTCCGACTGGAGCTTCTGCTGCTGGATGCAGAGCAGCACGTCGTGCGGCTTCGCATCGGCGGCCGTCGTGTAGTGCAGGTCGTTCGTGGCGACCAGGCCGATCCCGAGCTCGCGCGCGAGCGCCACCTGCTTCGGGGTCACCCGCGCCTGCTCGGCCAACCCGTGGTCCTGGAGCTCGATCCAGAAGTTGCCCGCACCGAAGATGTCGCGATACTGCGCGGCGGCTTCGCGGGCCCGCGCGTCCTGCCCGGCGATCAGCAGCTTCGAGAGCTCCGACGACAGGCAGCCGGACAGGCAGGTCAGGCCCTCCGCGTGTTCCGCCAGCAGCTGCTTGTCCATCCGTGGGCGGTGGTAGAAGCCCTCGAGGTGAGCCGCGGACACCAGCTGCAGGAGGTTGCGGTAGCCCGTCTCGTCACGGGCGAGGAGGGTGAGGTGGTGGTACTTCTCCTCGTTCTCACCCGGTTCGCGGTCGAAGCGGGAGCCGGGCGCCACGTACGCCTCGACGCCGAGGATCGGCTTGATCCCGTGGGCGCGCGCGGCCTCGTAGAACCCCAGCGCGCCGAACATCACCCCGTGGTCGGTGACCGCGATGGCCGACATCGCCATCCGCTCGGCCTCCGAGAAGATCGTCGGCGCCGACCGGTTCGCCGCGGGAGCCTCGATCCGGGCCGCCCCGTCCAGCAGCGAGTATTCGGAGTGAACGTGCAGATGAACGAAGCCGTCTCGCGCCGCCGTGGTGACCTCCGGAGAGGGGTTTTCCACACCCGTTCCCTCGCCGTCATGTGGAAACTTACATGACTGTGATTCGTCGGAGGCTCAACGTACGTCGCCTCCCAGGCGTCGTCAAGCGAGCCGGTCAGCGGAGCCGTTCGAGCGCGAGCACGAGCTCTTCCGGGAGGTCCTCCTCGAGCGAGATCCGCGTCCGGGTCACCGGGTGCACGAACGACAGGCGCCAGGAATGGAGGAACGGGCGATCGAGCCCGGCGGCGCGAGCGTCGTTCCCCCCGCCGCCGTAGGACCGATCCCCGAGGATCGGATGCCCGATCGCCGCCAGGTGGACCCGGATCTGGTGCGTGCGTCCCGTCCGGGGCACGGCCTCGAGGAGCGTGGTTCCCGCGAGCCGCTCCCGGACCTCGAAGCCGGTCGCCGCGCTCCGCCCCTCCGTCGCGTCGACGACGATCTTCGAGGCGCGGCGTCCGAGCGGCGCCTCCACCGCGAAGGCGTCGTTCGCGACCTTCCCCCGGACGAGCGCGACGTACGTGCGATCCACGGCGTGGTCGTGGAACAGGGCGCGAAGCGCCGCGTACGCCGCGTCGGTCTTGGCCACGACCAGCAACCCGGAGGTCCCCGCGTCGAGGCGGTGCACGATGCCGGGTCGGAGCGAGCCGCCGGCCGGTGCGAGCGGCATCCCCATGCCCGAGGAGGCGATTCACGAGTGTCCCGCCGCGCCGGCCGACGGTCGGGTGCGTCACGAGACCCGACGGCTTCGACACGACGGCGAGGTGATCGTCCTCGAATCGCACCGGGACCGGCGGTCCCTCGGCCGCGAGCGGAGCGTCCACCTCGATGTCGATCGTCAGCCGCTCGCCTCCGTGGAGGCGGAAGGACTTCTCTCTGGGCTCGCCGTCGACCCACACCGTCCCGGCGGCGATCGCTCGTTGGACGTCGGCTCGCGCCTCGCCCGTGAGCCGGGCGACGACCGCGTCGAGCCGGCCTTCCTCCGCTTCGAGCGTCCGCTTCACCGCGCGTCCTGCGTGGACCCCGGGGTGGACCCGGGCTCCGCCTTCCGTTCCCGGAACCCCGTCCACGCGAGGAGGATCGCGCCCACGACGATCGCGGTGTCGGCGAGGTTGAACACGGGCCACACGTGGAAGTCGATGAAGTCGACCACTCGACCGCGCAAGCCCGGCGCGCGGATCACCCGGTCGGTGAGGTTGCCGAGCGCGCCGCCGAGGACGAGTCCCAGGGAGGCACCCACGAGCCGGCTGGTGTGACGGAACGAGGTCGCGAGGATGATCACCGCGACGACCGCGGTCACGCCCACGAAGAACCAGGGCGCGCTCTGGCCGATGCTGAACGCGCCGCCCGAGTTCGTCGTGAACCGGAACGTCAACGCCCCCGGGATCACGTCGATCGGATCACCGGGCAGCGAGCGCCGCCGCCCAGATCTTCGTGATCCGGTCGAGCCCGTAGGCGAGGAAGGCGGCGACGAAGAGCGTGAGCGCCGCCCGCCTCCGCGACGCGTCCACCCGATCAGCGTCGCGACTGGGCGGCCTGCGCGTCCTTGATGCAGAGCTCCGCGTACGGGAGCGCCTTGATGCGTGCCTTCTCGATCGGCTTGCCGCACCGCTCGCAGAGACCGTAGGTCTTGGCATCCATCCGCTTCAAGGCGCCGTCGATCTTCCGCAGGAGGTCACGCACGTTGTTCTCGATGGAGAGGTCCTTCTCGCGCTCGAACGTGGCCGTGCCGGCGTCCGCCGATTCGTCGTCGAGCCCCACGTCGCCGGACATGTCCGATTGCGTTGCCGCGAAAGAGCCCTCGACGATCGTCTGGAGCTGGGACTCGAGGTGGCCGCGCTCCTCCGTGAGGCGGGCGCGGAGCTCTTTCACCTCGGCCGCGGTGAGCTTGGTCGCCGTCATGGGGGCGAAGGGTAGCACGTCGACGCATCTCCAACGCCCAACGGGTCGATGATGCCTCAGTTCTGCCGGAGTCGTTGCAGCGCTTCGCGTTCCGTGAGATCGGCAACCTCGAAGACCTTCTCGCGGGAGCGTTGCCCTCGGAGGAGGGTGACCCCGGAGGGCGCGACCCGGAGGGCATCGGCGAGCGCCCGTCCTCGCCTCCTCGGTCGCCCGGCCGCCGCCGGGATCGCGCGCACCTTGATCACGATCCGGCTCGACGATGCCTCCACGACGGTGCGGTTCGACCGCGGCACGACGTGAACCGTCACGCTGCCCACGCGTGTAGCATGCACGCGACAGGCGACGACGGGAACGCGTCGCGGGGAACGCGGAGCGAGAGCGAGCCGGGGACGGTGGGAGCCCGGTGCCGAGCCCCTCGCGGACATCCTCCCCGAGCCCCTGCCCGAACCGGGTCGGCGCGCGATCCGCAGGGAGGCGCAGGCGGGTCCGCCCGTGACAGCGGCAGGCCGTGATCGCGGCCGTGAGCGGCCGGACGCTGCGAAGCGTCCGGCAAGCGAGGTGGTACCGCGGGGCTCGCGCCTCGTCCTCGCGAGACGAGGACGAGGCGTTTCGCGTGTCGGGAGGCGAACGGATGGCGAACGACGACGGGCCGCGGTTCCGGCCGGTGGATCCCCGGGTCCGGTTCCCGGAGCTCGAGGAGCGGATCCTCTCCTTCTGGGACGAAGCCGACATCTTCCGCCGGTCGATCGAGCAGCGCGAGGGCGCGCCGGAGTGGGTCTTCTACGACGGCCCGCCCACCGCCAACGCGAAACCGCACATCGGCCACGCCGTCACCCGGACCTTCAAGGACGTCTACCCCCGCTACCGCGCGATGACCGGGCATCTCGTGCATCGCAAGGCGGGGTGGGACTGTCACGGGCTGCCGGTCGAGATCGAGGTGGAGAAGGCGATCGGGACCTCCGGCAAGCGCGACATCGAGGCGTTCGGGGTCGCCGAGTTCAACGAGCGCTGCCGCGAGTCCGTCCGGCGCTACGTCCGCGACTGGGAGGACCTGACGCGGAGGATCGGCTTCTGGATCGACATGCAGGATGCCTACTGGACGATGGATCCGACGTACGTCGAGTCCGTCTGGTGGTCGCTCAAACGCCTGCACGAGCGCGGTCTGCTCGTCGAGGCGGACAAGGTCACCGCGTACTGTCCGCGATGCGGGACCGCGCTCTCCGACGCCGAGGTGGCCCTCGGCTACGAGACGGTCGAGGACCCGAGCGTGTACGTCCGGTTCCCGATCGTCGAGGCCGCCGACCCGGAGCTCGTGGGGGCCTCGCTCCTCGTGTGGACCACGACGCCGTGGACGCTCCCGTCGAACACGGGCGTCGCGGTCGACGCCACGGCCAACTACGTCGTCGCCGAGCACGACGGCGAGCGTGCGATCGTCGCGGAGCCACTCCTCGCCGAGGCGCTCGGCGAGGGATGGTCGGCCGGGAGCACCGTGCCGGGTCAGGCGCTCCTGGGGGCGCGGTACGAGCCGCCGTATCCCAACGTCGAGGGCGCCCACACGGTCGTGGCGGGCGCGTTCGTGCAGATGGAGGACGGGACCGGCATCGTCCACCTGGCCCCGGCGTTCGGCGCGGCCGACCTGGAGGCCGGGCTCGTGGAGGGATGGCCGGTGTTCAAGCCGGTCGGCGACGACGGTCGGTTCACCGAGCTCGGCCCCGAGTTCATCCGCGGGCTCTTCGTGAAGGACGCCGACCCGGTGATCGTCGAGGACCTCGAGGCGCGCGGGCGCCTCTTCCGGGCGGGCACGATCTCGCACACCTATCCCTTCTGCTGGCGCTGCCAGACCCCACTCCTCTATTACGCGCGGACGTCGTGGTACGTGAGGACGACCGCCGTGAAGGAACGCCTCCTGGAGGTGAACGACGCCGTCGACTGGCACCCCGACCACATCCGGCACGGCCGTTTCGGCAACTGGCTCGAGAACAACGTGGACTGGGCCCTGTCCCGCGAGCGGTACTGGGGGACGCCCTTGCCGATCTGGCGCTGCGGCCAGGGGCACGTCACCGTCGATCGCATCCCTGGCCGAGCTCGGGACGCACGCCGGACGCGACCTGTCGGATCTCGACCCGCACCGACCCGCCATCGACGAGGTCCTGTTCGCCTGTCCGGAGTGCGGCGACGAGTCGCGTCGGGTCCCCGAGGTGATCGATGCGTGGTACGACTCCGGCGCGATGCCGTTCGCGCAGTGGGGGTACCACCCCGACCTGGGGCGCGGTGAGGACGAGTTCGAACGGCGATTCCCCGCCGACTTCATCTCCGAGGCGATCGACCAGACGCGCGGGTGGTTCTACACCTTGATGGCCGAAGGGGTCCTGCACTTCGATTCGTCCGCCTACAAGACCGTGGTCTGCTTCGGCTTCATCGTCGACGAGCAGGGCCGGAAGATGTCGAAGTCCCTCGGCAACGTGGTGGATCCGATGACGGTGATGCAACGTCACGGAGCGGACGCGCTCCGATGGGTCCTGTTGACGAGCGGCTCACCATGGTCCTCACGCCGCCTCGGCGACACCGTCCTGGAAGAGGCGGTCCGCCAGTTCCTCCTCACGCTCTGGCACACCTACTCCTTCTTCGTGCTGTACGCGAACGCCGGGGGCGTCGACCCGGATGCCGCGACGGCTCCCCCCGTCTCCTCCCGGCCACACCTCGATCGATGGATCCTTTCCCGTCTCGCAGGCACCGTGCGTGAGGTTCGTGAAGGGATGGACGCCTACGACGTCACGGGGGCCGGCCGGCGGATCCAGGCGTTCGTCGACGATCTGTCGAACTGGTACGTCCGGCGATCCCGCCGCCGGTTCTGGAACCCGGGCGGGCAAGGCGGCGAGGACAGCGTCGCCGCGTTCCAGACCTTGCATACGTGTCTCGTCACGACCGCCACGCTGCTCGCGCCGTTCACCCCGTTCGTCTCGGAGGAGCTCTGGTCGAATCTCGCCGCCGGACGCGCCGGGCGCCCGGAGTCCGTCCACCTCGCCGACTACCCGCAGGTCCACGAGGCGGACATCGATCCCGGGTTGGACGAGGCGATGGCGCTCGCGCGACAGGTCGTCGAGCTCGGCCGACGGATCCGCACCGAGACCAAGACCAGAACGAGGCAACCCCTGCCGTCGGCGGCCGTGCATCTCGCGAGCGACGCGGGGTCGTTCGGCGATCTGCTCGGCACCGTGGCCGAGGAGTTGAACGTCAAGCGGGTGGACCTCGCGGGCTCGGCCGAGGCGTTCGGTCGCTGGCGCGCCAAACCCGACTTCAAGGTGCTCGGCCCGCGACTCGGCTCCGAGGTGCAACGCGTCGCCGCCGCCCTGGACGAGGACGACGGGACGCTCGCCGAGCGGCTCGCCGACGGCGGGTCGGTGGATGTGCCCCTCGGCGACGGCGCGGCCGTCTCGATCGGGCCGGGCTGACGTCGCCCTCAGCCACGACGTTCGGTCGGGCTACGGCGTGGCGACGGAAGGGGGCGTGACCGTCGCGCTGGAGCTCGAGCTCACGCCGGAGCTCCGGCGGGAGGGCGTGGCGCGCGAGCTGGTCCGCATGGTGCAGGACGCGCGGAAGGAGGCCGGGCTCGAGGTCACGGATCGGATCCGGCTGGCGGTCGAGACGTCGGGCGAGCCCGCCGAGGCACTGGCCGCCCACCGGGACGAGATCGCCGCGGAGACGCTCGCCACGAGCGTGGAGACGAGCGAGGTGGAGGGCTTCCGGCTCGAAGGGGATCTCGAGGGGACGCCGGTGGTCGTCAGCCTCAGGCGAGCGACCTGAGAGGCCTCACTCCTCGCCCCAGAAGAGCTCCCGGAGCGAGTTGCCCTCCTCTTCCTCGGATCGGCGCGACCGTGCGGGCTCCGGCTCCTCCAGCAGGATCGGCTCGTCGCCGTCCGCTTCGGTGATCGCCGTCGGGGCCGCGACGTCGTCGATCTGATCGGACGTCGTCGGCTCCTCCTCGTGGCCGTGCTCTGGTTCTGGTTCCGGTCTCGGCTCTGGTTCCGGCGGTGGCTCGATCGTTCCGGTCGGAGCCTGCGCCGGCTCCGCCGGTGCGGGGGTCTCCTCCGCGACCGCGGATCGCGACGGAGCCGCGGCCGGCGCGACGGCGGCATCGCGCCTGACGGTCCGCACCATCGATCGCAGCTCCTCCGCGTGCGCCTGGACGAGTCCCCCGAGGTCCTGGAGGAACCCCTTCTCGCGCCGGAGGAACGCCTCCACCGCGCCACGATCCTCGGGATCCGCGGCCGCGGGCCGGCTCGTCGGGAGGCTCGCGGCCCGCTCGGGCGCGGCGGTCCCCCGGAGCCGGTCGTTCTCCGCGATGAGGGCGGACAGGGTGTCGGTCACCTGGTCGAGGAACTCATCGACCTCGCGCATGCGGTAGCCCGAGCCGACACGGGTGACGTGGAACTCCTTCTCCTGCACCTCGGCGGGCGTCATCCGTCCCGCAGGAGTCGCCGGGGCCACGGGGGCCGCGCTCCACTCCGATCCGTCATCCTTCGCCGCGTCCTTCTTCCTCATCTCAACCTCTCATCAGCTCATGGTCAACAGACCACTGTACGCAACACGGTCAGCGCGACGAACGCAACCAGGACCGAGAGGTCGAACCCGCCGGTCGGGGGGACGATCCTCCGGAGCAGTCGGAGCGGCGGCTCCGTCACGTCGATGACCACGTCGAGCGCCGCCCGCACCGGACCGGTGTGTGGTGGACGCCAGCCCGCCAGCGCGACCCAATCCAAGATCACGCGGATGAACAGCACGATCATCATCACGAGGAGGATCAGGCAGAGGATCTCGCTCACGAAGTCGTTGCCGTTCGCCCCCGTCATCGAGGCGCGATGCTAGCAGCGACCTCGACGGGCCGGGTTACGTCAGAACTGGTTGTAGAAGCCCCCGCCGGCGAGGCGTTCGCGCTCCTCGGCCGACACCTCGACGTCCGCCGGGGTGAGCAGGTAGACGCGGTTGGCGACGAGCTCGATCTTGCCGTCGAGCCCGTAGACGAGACCCGAGGCGAAGTCGACCAGCCTCCTGGCCGTGGAGTCCTCCGTCCCCTGGAGGTTCATGATGACGGCGGTGCCTTCCTTGAAGCGGTCGGCGACCTCGCGGGCCTCGTTGAAGCGCTTGGGCTCCGACTTGTGGATCGCGGAGGAAGCGCCCGCCTGGCGAGGTGCGGCGATCGTGCGCACGACGCCTTCCGCGTCGGAGGAGACGTCGCGCACCGGTTGCGGGCGCATGCGTCGCACGGGCGCCGGCTCGACGTCCGGGAGCTCCTCGACGAACTCCTCGTCGTCCTCCACCAGACCGAGATAGTTCAGCGTCTTCTTCCACACGCCCGTCATGCTGGTTCCTCCCTAGTTCCCCGGCCTAGTGTCCCACCTGGCTGCTCGGGCACCTGGCTGCTCGGGGCCCGAACACCGCGGTCCCGATGCGGACCATCGTAGCGCCTTCTTCCACCGCGACCCCGTAATCCAACGACATCCCCATCGACGATTCCAGCACATCCGGATGCCGTTCCTGGAGCGCTTCCCGGAGTCGCCGGAGCTCCGCGAAGAACGGGCGGGAGTCTTCCGGGTCCTCGGGGATCGGGGGCATCGTCATGAGGCCGACGAGTCGCAGTCCCTCGAGCGAGCCGACGAGATCCGCGAACGCGGGGAGCTCTTCGGGGCGAACCCCGGCGCGCCCATCCGTCAGGTCGACCTCGATCAACGCATCGAGCGACCGTCCGGAGCGAGCCGCCCGACCGGCGAGGCGTCGCGCCGCTCGCTCCCCCGCGATCGTCTGCACCACGTCTGCGTGATCGGCGACCTGGTGCGCGGTGCTCGACTGCAGCGTCCCGATGTAGTGCCAGGACACCCCGGGGATCGCGTCGTGCTTCTGGCGAAGCTCCTGGACGTAGTTCTCCCCCAACGCGCTGCACGCCGGCGTCGACCGCCCACCGGATGCGCTCGACGTCGACCGTCTTCGTCACGGCGATGAGCGAGACGTCGCGGGGATCGCGACCGACGCGCGACGCGGCGTCCGCGATCCCGGAGACCACCGTGGCGACGTTCCGTTGGACCTGCTCGCGATCCGTGGACACCTCGTCCTCCCGGCCGTCCCTCGACCCCTCGGGAACGACGAACGGGGCAAGGAGGTCCTTCCGGGAGGAGGCGGGGGAAGGGCGCCTCCTCACTCGGACCTCCCCGCCCCGGATCGAGGGGCCGCGCGGGGCGGACGTCTCAGCTCTTGAGGAAGTCCGGGATGTCCAGGTCCTCCTGTGCGTCGAAACTCACGGATGGAGACTGCTCGCCGTTGGTGAAGACCCGGTCCTCGTCGTCCTCGGCCAGGATCGACGGAAGCGGTTCCTCGTCCTCCGCCTCACCACCGGGCTCCTCGAGCAACCGGGAGAGCCGGCTCTCGAAGCGGCTGTCCGAGATGGCCGTGACCTTGTCGAAGCCCGCGGCCACGACCGTGACGCGGACCTCCTCGCCCAGGGCGTCGTCGACCACCGCGCCGAAGATGATGTTGGCGTCGGGGTGCGCGACACGGGTGATCGCGTCCGCGGCGGCGTTCACCTCGTGGAGGGTCAGGTCGGTCGGGCCGGCGATCGAGAGCAGCACGCCCTTCGCGCCGTCGATCGAGGACTCGAGCAAGGGCGAGCTGATCGCCGCCTTCGCAGCCTCGGTCGCTCGGTCGGGACCGGATCCGAGTCCGATCCCCATCAGGGCGGAACCCGCGCCGGCCATGATCGACTTCACGTCGGCGAAGTCGAGGTTGATGAGACCGGGGGTCGTGATGAGGGACGTGATGCCGTCCACTCCTTGATAGAGGACCTGGTCGGCCATCCGGAACGCGTCGATCATCGGCATGGAGGCGTCGGCCACCTGGAGGAGCCGATCGTTCGGCACCACGATCAAGGTGTCGACCGCCTTCTTCAGCTCCGTGATCCCGAGGTCCGCCTGGGTCGCGCGCTTGCGCCCTTCGAACCCGAAGGGACGCGTGACGACGCCGATCGTCAAGGCGCCGAGGTTCCGCGCGACCTCCGCGACGATCGGCGCACCTCCGGTACCGGTGCCGCCGCCCTCGCCGGCCGTGATGAACACCATGTCGGCGCCCTTGATGATCTCCTCGATCTCGTCGGCGTGCTCCTCCGCTGCACGCCGACCGACATCGGGGTCGGACCCGGCACCGAGACCGCGTGTGGTCTCCCGGCCGATGTCGAGCTTCACCTCGGCATCGGACATCAAGAGCGTCTGCGCGTCGGTGTTGATGGCGGTGAACTCGACGCCCCGGAGGCCTGCCTCGATCATCCGGTTCACGGCGTTCACGCCGCCCCCGCCGATGCCGACAACCTTGATCACGGCGAGGTAGTTCTGCGGAGCATCCATCATCCGAATCCCCCCCGGGCCCCGGCCCGCCTACCTGGAGTCTCGACTCGTATTCGCGCTGCGTACGACTGCGCTGCCTGACCGTGTGGTGCACACTGCTGATCGCTGCAAAGCTGTGTGCTGCAAAACCCTAAGGTTCCACTTGAACGTTATTACCATATCTAGCTCATGTGGAGGTAGCGACCCTACTTGGAAATCGCAGGTCCGTCAAGAAGTTCGGGTCGCCCCCACCGGAGCTCGTCTGCGCTTTCTCGTGACAACCGGATCGCTCGACAGGTCACGTGTGGATCAAGGAACGGCG
Organism: uncultured Actinomycetota bacterium; assembly: GCA_963711655.1. Lineage (GTDB taxonomy): Bacteria > Actinomycetota > UBA4738 > UBA4738 > HRBIN12 > JAJNBA01. Next base: position 297,917 of record CAVQEW010000015.1, on the reverse strand, counting down.
ACCGCGGTTGAGCCCTGTGCGAGCTTCGCGGTCGGGCTCCCGGGCACCGTCAGGTCGGCCGACACCACCGTCACGTCTTCGTCGTGCATCCACGCCAGGAGCGCCGCCAACGACTCCGACTTCGCCCCCAGTTCCGACGCGTCCCCGAACATCGCGGAGAACCCGGCGGCGAGCCGGATCCGCAGGGTTCCGTCGTCCGCCACGACCACGGCGTCGACCTCCTCCCGCAAGGCAGGCCCGAGCGCTCCGGCCGCCGCGGCCGCGATCTCCCGGTCCTCGGTTCCGAGGGGCTGACCGCGGGGGGTGACCAACCTCGGCAGATCGGTCGTGGAGCCGGCGGGGCCGATCACGACGCCGTCCGCGCCCACCAGCGTCTGAGGGATCCCCGTGACGGCCACCGCGGCCCGGGGGACGATCTCGATCGCGATGCGATCCGGCAGCGACGTGGACACTCGCGCCTCGAGGATCCTCGGATCGCCCTCGAGCCGACGCTCGACCGCGTCCGTGTCCAGATGGAACACGTTCGATCGATCGTCCACCCGGGCGAGCGAGAGGACCTCTGCCCGGCGGAGCCCGGGGGGGACGTCGAGCCGGATGTCCGCGGCCGCGAACAGCGGGGTGTAGGTGACGGCGACGGCGACCGCGGCAACGGCGACCAGACCGAGCGCGGCGATCGTCCATCGACGGACGGCACGCCCGTGGGGGTCAACCGGCCGCATCGGCGATCGCCCCCATCAACTCGACCTCGGTCTCGAGATGGACCCCTGCGTGCGATTCCACCCGCGACCGCACCTGCTCGATCAGCTTCCAGACGTCCGAGGCGGACGCGCCCGGGTCCGCGACGATGAAGTTCGAGTGCTTCTCGGAGACCCGCGCCCCACCGACCCGGAGACCCTTGGCGCCCGCGGACTCGATCAACCGCGCGGCGTGATCACCGTCGGGGTTCTTGAACACCGACCCACAGTTCGGCTCGGCGAGCGGCTGCGTGCGACGCCGCCACTCCCTCGCTTCCTCCATCGCCGAGCGGATCTCGGACTCCTCGGCCGGGGCGAGCCGGACGGCGGCGCCCACCACGATGCCGTCGCTCGGAAGGCGGGATCGGCGGTACCCGAACCCCGCCTCGGTCGCGGAGAGGGAACGCCGCCCTGGAACGGCGAGTCCATAGACGTCGACGCGCTCGATCACGTCCGACATCGATCGTCGATGGGCCCCCGCGTTCATCTTCACGGCGCCGCCGAGGCTCGCGGGGATCGCGACGCCGAATTCGAGACCCGAGAGGCGATGGCGCATCGCGACGCCCGCCAGCGCGGGCAGCGGCATCGCTCCCCCGGCGGTGAGGAGGTCGGCGTCGCGTCCCGCCCATCGATACCCGCGGCCCAGGCGCACCACGACGCCCGGGAACCCCTCGTCCGAGACCAGCATGTTGGAGCCCTTGCCGATCACCGCGACCGGGATCCCCGTCGCGGCGACGGCCCGCCCGACGGCGTCGAGGGCGTCGTCGTCCTCCGCCTCGACGAAGAGGGCCGCCGGGCCGCCGATCCGGAACGTCGTGAGCGGCGCGATCGGGAACCGCACCCGCAGCCGGGCACCGAGCCGCTCACGCAGGAGCCGTTCCGCCTCCGCCAGATCAGGCATCAGCAGCACCTTCGCTGCTCTCGGCGTTCGTCTCGGCGCTGCGCGCGGCGTTCGTCTCGGCCTCGATCCGCGCCAGCGCGGCGTCGCCCACCATCCAGATGTCGCCGCACCCCAAGGTGATCACGAGATCGCCGTCGCGGACCTCGTCGGCGAGGAAGGCGATCGTCTCCTCCCTGTGCGGGGTGTAGATCACCGCCTGATCGGGATCGGCGCGGCGGACGCCCTCGACCACCAGTGCCCCGGTCACCCCGGGGATCGGCGCCTGGTTCGCACCGTAGACGTCGGTCACCACGATCAGGTCGGCCGCCGTGAGTGCGGCTCCCAGCTCACGCCAGAGGGTCTGGGTCCGCGAGTATCGATGCGGTTGGAACACGGCGACCAGCCGATCCGGCTTCCGGGCGCGGGCGACCGCGAGGGTCACCGTGAGCTCCGTCGGGACGTGCGCGTAGTCGTCGAAGAACTGGGCACCTCGGGCGGTGCCGCGTCCTTCGAAGCGTCGCCGGACGCCGTCGAAGGATGCGAGTGTGCGGGCGGCGGCCGCGGCGGGCACGCCCACCAGGCCGCTCACGGCGATCGCGGCCGCCGCATCGAGGAGGTTGTGCGCACCGTCGATCCGGAGGGCGAGCGGCACCGCCGCCCCCTCCACCTCCAGGGTCCCTCGAGCCCCGCCGGGGCCCGGCGTCGCGATCGTCAACCGGAGATCGGCGGACGGCGACGTGCCGTATCGGAGGGGATCCGCGCCGGCCAGGCGCACCGCCTCGCGAGCCCCCTCGTCGTCTTCGCAGACGACGAGCTGAGCCGACCGCGCGCAGAACTCCGCGAACGCCCGGCGCAGCTCTTCCTCGCCGCCCGGATAGAAGTCCACGTGATCGACCTCGACGTTCGTGACCACGCCGATCGCGGGATCCGCGAGCAGGAACGAGCCGTCGCTCTCATCGGCTTCGAACACGAAGAGGTCGCCGGCGCCGGCCTTCGCGCCGCTCCCGCTCTCGTTGAGATCGCCGCCGATCAGGTACGTCGGATGCAGGCCGGCCTCGTCCAGGACCGTGGCGATCATCGACGTGGTCGTCGTCTTCCCCGTCGTGCCCGCCACGGCGATCGACCGGTGCGCCTCCGCGATCGCCGCGATCGCCTGTTGACGGGCCCAGACGGCGAGTCCGCGCTCGCGCGCGCTCGCGAGCTCCGGGTTGTCCTCCCCGATCGCGGTCGAGATCACCACGGCGTCGGGGTGGCCGAGCGAGGTCGCGTCGTGGCCGACGCGGATGCGAGCGCCCGCGGCCTCGAGCTCCCGCAGCCCCTCGGAGTCCTTGAGGTCCGACCCCGACACCTCGACCCCGCGCGCCAGCAGGAGCCGGGCCAGGTTCCGCATCCCCGCTCCCCCGATGCCGATCAGATGGACGGACCGCACGCCCTCGAGCGACGGCACGCCCAGCGTGGGGATCGTGCCGGGCCGCGGACGGTACAGGGGCTCCCTCATCGGGCGCGCCACCGATCGCACCAGGGCGGCCACCCGCTCGTCGGCGTCCGGCCTGGCCCACGCGGCCGCGGCCGCGCCCATCGCCGTGCGACGGTCGGTGTCGTCCACCAGCGTCTCGATCCGGTGCGCGAGGCCGTCGGGGGTCAGCTCCCGGTCGAGGAAGATCTCGGCGGCACCGGCGAGCTCCAGCTCCTTCGCGTTCGCCAGTTGATGGTCATCCGTCGCGTGCGGGTACGGGACGAGGATCGAGGGGATCGCGCACGCCGCGAGCTCGTGGATCGTGTTGGCGCCGGCGCGGGCCACCGCCACGTCGGCCACGGCCAGCGCGAGCTCCATCCGATCGAGGAAGGGAAGGGAACGCACGACGAGATCCGTCTCGACGCAGCCCCCCTCCGCGAGGACCGACGCGTTCGCGGCCCCCGTGAGGACGAGCAGCTGGAGGTCGGCGCGTCCGGCGAGCAGCGGGATCGCGCTCGCGATCGTTCGGTCGAGGTGCAGCGCGCCCTGGCTTCCGCCCGTCACGAGCACCGTCGTGCGTCCGGCTCGGAGCTCGAGCGCCTGCCCCCCCTCCGCGGCGATCGCGGCGCGATCCGTGACGGCCTCCATGACCTCCCGCCGGAGCGGCAGCCCCGTGATCTCGGTGCGGAGGGATCGCGGAAGTCGAGCGCGCGAGCTCTCGAACGTGATCGCCATCGCCGTGGCGAGCCTCGCCAACAGGCGATTGGCCAGGCCCGGCACGGCGTTCTGCTCGTGCAAGACCGTGGGGACCTTCGCCGATCGCGCGGCGAGCACGGCGGCGATGCTCGCATACCCACCCATGCCGAGCACCGCGGATGCTCCTCGCACGATGGGCCTCGCCGTCGCGACGGCGCGCAGTGCGACGAAGGGTGCCGCGGCGGATCGGAGCGAGAGCTCGCGGCGGAACGGAAGCGCGCGCACCGCGTGGAAGCGGAACCCGGCGGCCGTCACGAGCGATGCCTCGGGGCCCGACCGCGAGCCGATGAACTCCACCGACGCGCCGCCCTCCCGCAACCGATGGGCCACGGCGATCGACGGAGAGATGTGGCCGGCCGTCCCGCCTCCGGCGATGACGATCCTCACGGTCGACCCCTCCCGCCCGTCGAGCGAGCCCGCGCACGCCTCCTCTCCGTGGATCGGACACCGTCGAGTGCGACGCTCGCCATCACGCCCACCCCCGCGAGCGTCACGACGAGCGCCGTCCCGCCGAACGAGAGGAACGGCAGCGGGACGCCGGTGATCGGGAGCAATCCGGTCACGGCCCCCAGGTTCATCAACGTCTGCAGCCCGAGCCAACCCGTGATCCCCGTCACCAGGAGCCGTCCGAAGGGATCCGGCGCGTTCATGGCGATGCGGATGCCCGCGAAGAACAGCACGCCGAACAGCGAGAGCACCGCGAGGGCCCCGAGCAACCCGAGCTCTTCCCCGAGGACCGCGAAGACGAAGTCGCTGTGCGCGTTGGGGAGGTAGTCCCACTTCTGGCGGCTGTTCCCGAGCCCGACGCCGAACCACCCCCCCGACCCGATCGCGATCAATCCCTGTCGCAGCTGCCAGCCCGCGCCGCTCGGATCGAGCTCCCAATGGAGCCAGGCGTCGAGGAACCTTGTCCGCCGGTACGCGGTGCCGAAGATGAAGTACGCGGTGGCCCCGAGGGCTCCCATGGCGGTCCAGGCGAGGTACCGGAGCTTCACTCCCGAGGCGAACAGCAACAGGAACACGCTGCCGCAGATGATCAGCATCGTCCCGAGGTCGCGCTGCAGAAGGACCAGGCCCGCGACCACGAGCACCAGCGGGCCGAGCGGGAGGAACGCATCCCGAGGCCGGGCGAGGTCCTTCCACGGTCGCGACAGGATCGCGGCGGCGGAGCAGATCGTCAGGAGCTTCGCGAACTCCGCGGGCTGGAGGGTGATCGGCCCGAGATCGATCCACCGTGAGGCGCCGTAGAGCGACGATCCGATCGCGGGGTGCAGCGTGAGGAGCATCACGGGGAGGAATCCCAGGAGCATCGGGATCGCCGCTCTGCGCCAGAACCGGTACGGGAGCCGCGCCGTGACGACGAGGCCGATCACGCCGACGACGGCGTAGAGGGTCTGCCGGTTGAAGTACCAGAAGCTCGTCCCGTACCCCTCGACCGCGGAGATGGACCCCGCCGAGAGGATCATCACGAGACCCACGACCGTGAGGAGCGCCGGTCGGCACGAGCAGGAGCGTCAGGTTCCGGCGGGCCACGGAGGCCGCGGAGGCCTGCGGAGGCAACAGCTCCTCGGCCCGCACGAGTCGCAGATGGGACTCGCCCGTGGGCGTGGTCCTGATGCCGCGGCGGGCGATCGTGCGATCAGCCACGGGCGCCCGCCTCGGCTCGCAAGGACCTCGCCGCGGCGGCGAACCGATCGCCGCGCTCGGCGTAGTCGCGGAACTGGTCCCAGCTCGCGCACGCGGGAGCGAGCAAGACGGTGTCGCCGGCGTCGGCCGCCCCGAACGCGTCACGCACGGCGTCCTCGATCGAGTCCGCGGTGACGACGGGTGCGACACCGTCGAAGGCCTCCACGACCTCGCGCGCCGACTCGCCGATCGCGACCACGGCGCGGACGCGTGCCGCGTGATCCCGGAGCGGAGCGAGGTCGGCGCCCTTGGCGCGTCCGCCCGCGATCAGGACGACGCTTCCCGCGGCGTCGATCGCGGCCGCGGCCGCGTGGACGTTCGTGGCCTTGGAGTTGTCGACGAAGCGGACGCCGTCGACCGTCGCCACCACCTCTCCCCGGTGGGGACCGGGATGGAAGGAGTCGAGGGCGGTCGCCACGGAGGCGGGATCCGCGCCGGAGGCCAGGGCGACGGCCGCCGCCGCGGCCGCATCCTCCCGGTATCCGCCCGATCGCGCCTCGATCCGCCCGAGCCGATGGAGCCCTCCACGCGAGCGACCAGCTCCTCGCCCTCGAACCCCACCTCCCCTTCCTGCGGAGACGCCCGCCGGAACCATCGGATCTCGCAGCGCGCCGCCGCCGAGATCTCCGCCGAGACCGGGTCGTCGCGATTGCCGATGTGCACGTCGGCGCCGGTCTGGTGCTCGTGGATACGGCGTTTGGCCTCGACGTAAGCCTCGTAGCCTCCGTGCCAGTCGAGATGATCGGGCGCGACGTTCAGGAGGACCGAGATCGACGGGTGGAACGACTCCTGCAGCGCCAGCTGGAAGCTCGAGACCTCCACGACGAAGACGTCGTGGTCCTCGAGGACCGCTTCCGGGAAGGAGCAGGCCGATGTTGCCGCACGCGAGCGCGTCCCGGCCGGCGGCTCGCAGGCAGGCCTCCACCATCGAGGTGACCGTCGTCTTGCCGTTCGTCCCGGTCACCCCGACGTAGGGGGCCCGGGCGAGGCGCGCGCCGAGCTCCATCTCACCCCACACGCGGAGCCCTCGCTCGCGCGCCCATCGCACGACCTCCGCGTCGGGAGGGACCCCCGGCCCGACGACCATCAAGGTCGCGTGCTCGAGATGGCTCGGATCGTGCCCGCCGGTCCTGACCTCGACGCCCGCTGCCTCGAGCTCGGCGATCGGCACCACCTCGGATGCCGGTTTCGCCTCCGAGACGAGCACGCGTGCTCCCTCCGCCACCAGGACGCGAGCGGCGCCCGCCCCCGCGACTCCCGCCCCGACCACGACGACACGCTCGTCCGCGAACCGCCCCGTCAATCCAGACCCCCTCGGGCGATGAAGTCCGCGTAGAACACGCCGAGCCCCACGGCCACGCACAGCCCGGCGATGATCCAGAAGCGCACGATCACGGTGAACTCCGGCCAGCCGGCGAGCTCGAAGTGGTGATGGATCGGCGACATCCGGAACACCCGCCGGCCGAAGCCGCGGAACGAGATCACCTGGATGATCACGGACATCGTCTCGATCACGTACAGGCCGCCGAGGATGATCAAGCAGCATCTGGGTGTTCGTCGTGATCGCCATCGCGCCGAACAGCCCTCCCAGCGCCAGAGCGCCGGTGTCGCCCATGAAGATGCGCGCGGGCGCTGCGTTCCACCACAGGAAGCCCATCGCGGCGCCCATCATCGCCGCCGCGATGATCGCCGTGTCTTGCATCGCGAGGACGTCGACGCCCTTGTAGCAGGCCTTCAAGGCCTCGACCGGAAGCTCCGAGTTGCAGGTGTGCCGGAACTGCCAGAAGGCGATGAACACGTATCCCGCGAGCACGAGGATCGAGGACCCCGCCGCGAGTCCGTCGAGTCCGTCGGTGAGGTTCACGGCGTTCGAGGAGGAGGTCAGCACCACGAACACCCACACGAAGAAGAAGACGCCGAGATCCAGCGCCGTCGGCCGGACGAAGGAGAGGCTCGTCGACGTCCCGGTGTCCCCGGAGAAGGCCACGACGACGAGCGCGAACAGCACCGACACGAGGGCCGTCCCGATGAACTTCTGCGCCTTCGACAAGCCGAGGGAGCGCTGCCTCCGCACCTTCAGGAAGTCGTCGATGAACCCCACCAACCCGAATCCCACCGCGGCGAGGATGAGCGACAGCCCCGCGGGGCTGAACGTGATCCCGGCGGCGATCGTGGGACGCGTCGCGAGGTAGGCGACGACCAGCGCGACGAGCATCACGATCCCGCCCATCGTCGGCGTGCCGACCTTCTCGAGGTGGGTGTGCGGGCCGTCCTCGCGGATCCGCTGACCCCATCCCCAGACCCGGAAGACGCGGATCGCGACGGGCGTGCCGAGCAACGTGATCGCGAGGCCCACCGCACCTGCCACGAGGATCGGGATCATCGGAGGGCCTCGGCGAGGGTCTCGAGGCCCGCGACCCGCGAGCCCTTGCACAGCACGAGGTCCCCCGGATGCGCGGATCGCCGGACGTCGTCCAGGGCCTCGGCGGACGTGTCGTAGCTGGCCACGTCCCCCGGGCTCCATCCCCTCGCGGAGCGCCGCCCGCGCGGTCGTCCGGGCGGCGTCGCCCACGGTGATCAGCCGATCGACCCGCACGCGCGCCGCGAGCTCACCGATCCGATCGTGCTCCTCCGCCGAGATCGGTCCGAGCTCCGCCATCTCGCCGAGGACCGCGATCAGGCGATCGCGTCCCGCCATCCACCGCGCCGTTCGCAGGGCGGCGGCGGTGGACTCCGGGTTGGCGTTGTAGGCGTCGTTCAGCACCCGCACGCCCGCGTCCGTCGTGAAGGACTCCATCCGCCAGCGGGACACGCCGGCCTCCGACAGGGCGAGCGCGGCGTCCTCGATCGTGACTCCGAGGGCACGACCCACCGCCGCCGCGGCGAGCGCGTTGGAGACCATGTGCTCCCCCGGGACCGCGAGTCGCACCGGCACCTCCGCGCCGTCCGCCGTCATCCGGAAGGAGGCCCGCCCCTGCGGATCGAGCGAGACGTCGTGCGCGCGCACATCGGCTCGGGTGCGCGTGCCGAACGTCGCGACCCTTCCCGGGCATCGGTCGCCGTACCCGATCGCGATCGGGTCGTCCGCGTTCAAGATCGCGAGGCCGTCGGGTCCGAGCGCGTCGACGGGCTCCGCGGATGCCTCGACGATCGAGGCCCACGATCCGAAGACCTCCATGTGCGCGACACCCACGTTGGTCACCACGACGACGTCCGGCCGGGCGATCCCCGAGAGGAGCTTGACGTCGCCGAGCCGCCGGGCGCCCATCTCGGCGATGAGGACCTCCGTGTCGGCGGCCGCGCCCAGCAGGGTGAGCGGCAGCCCGACCTCGTTGTTGAACGACCCGGGACTCGCGTGGACCCGGAAGCGCGTCCTGGCGACCGCATCCGCGAGGTCCTTCGTGGAGGTCTTCCCGTTCGATCCGGTGATCCCGACGACGGTCGCGCCGGTCGTCGCGCGTTCATCCGCGGCCAACCGCATCAGGGCCTCCGCCGTCGAGTCGACCCGCACGAGGGGGCCCGACCAGGGAGCGCCGTCACCTTCCCGCTGGTCGACCATCGCGGCCGCCGCACCGTTGGTGAACGCGGCTCGACGTGGCGGTGACCGTCGGTCCGCTCTCCCGCCAGGGCGATGAACAACGAACCGGCGTCGACGGCTCGCGAGTCCGTCGACACGGACCGGACCTCGACGTCGTCGCCCGTCCGCGCTCCCCTCGACCGCGCGAGCGACGTCGGACAGTTGACGCGGCCTCATGCCGCCCCGCCGATCGCGTCGAGTTCCTCGCGGACCACGACGCGGTCGTCGAAGGCGACGGATGCATCCGCCAGCTCCTGCTCCGACTCGTGACCTCGGCCGGCCACGATCACGACGTCGCCGGAGCGCGCCTCTCGCAGGCCGAGCCGGATCGCGGCGCGCCGATCCGGCTCGATGACGTAGGGCCCGCCGCCGGCGATCGCGCCCCGTTCGACCTCGGCGATGATCGCCGAAGGGTCCTCGGAGCGTGGATTGTCGGTGGTGATGACCGTGAGATCAGCTCCCTCCGTTGCCGCGGCCCCCATCGGGGACCGCTTCGCGCGGTCACGGTCACCACCGCAACCGAAGACGACGATCACCCGGCCCGTCGCCAACGGGCGTGCCGCGGCAAGCACTGTTCGGATGCTATCCGGCGTGTGCGCGTAATCCACCACCACCAGGAAATCCTGCCCGGCGTCGATCGGTTCCATCCGGCCGGGGATCTGCTCGGCGCCCGCGAGGCCGCGGACCACATCGGCCACGTCGACGCCGACCGCCCTGGAGGCGGCGATCGTCGCGAGGCAGTTCGACGCGTTGAAGGCCCCTCGGAGCGAGCTCGCTCACCTCTCGTCCGTCCCACCGGAAGGAGACTCCCGCCGGGGTCGTCCGGACATCCTCCCCGCGGATGTCGGCGTCGGCAGCCTGCCCGTAGGTCGTGAGCGGTACGTCGACGTCGAGGAGCCGGCGACCCCACGGATCGTCCACGTTCACGACGGCTCGATCGATCCGCTCCTGTGTGAAGAGCGACGCCTTCGCCTCGAAGTACCGCTCCATCGTTCCGTGGTGGTCCAGGTGATCCTGCGACAGGTTCGTGAAGACGCCGGCGTCGAACCGGACGCCGCCGACCCTGCCCGAGATCGAGCGCGTGCGACGAGACCTCCATCGCCACCGTGGTGATCCCCGTGTCGCGCATCCGGGCGAGCAGCCGGAGGAGATCGGGCGCCTCGGGTGTGGTGCGCGCCAGCGCCAGGGGTTCGCCACCCAGATGCGCGCCCACGGTCCCGATCGCGCCGGTCCGGTGCCCCGCGGTCCGGAACACCGCGTCGAGGAGGTGGACCACCGTGGTCTTCCCGTTCGTTCCGGTGACCCCGACCACGGTGAGCGAGCGGGACGGCTCATCGAACACGACCGAGGACATCGGCCCCATCGCATCGCGGACCGAGCGGATGCGGATCTGGGGGACGTCGAGGTCGAGCCACCGCTCGACCACGAGTGCCGCCGCCCCTGCGCGGACCGCTTCTCGCGCGAACCCGTGTCCGTCCGAGTTCGCACCGGGGACACAGAAGAAGAGGGCATCGGGCGCCACCTCGCGCGAGTCGAAGGCGACCTCACGGATCACGACGTGGTGGTCGCCGCGGATCTCGGCGCCGCGCGCGGCGTCGGCGACCGTGGACAGCGGCACCTGGGGAAGAGGTCTCACCACGGTCCAGCGTACCGGCGCCTGGTCTCCAGACCGTGCAAGGACGGGTTCGGCAGGAGCGGGGCCTCGGAGGCTCAGCGGTCGGACGCGAACGGCGGCAGGCTCACCGGAGGCGCGGCCGGGATCGCGAGGCGTTGGATCACGTGCCGCGCGATCTCCGAGAACACGGGGGCAGCGGCCACGCCTCCGTAGATCGTGCTCGGCTCGTCGATGGAGACCGCGATCACCACGCGGGGATCCGATGCGGGAAGGAACCCCACGAATGACGCCATGTAGCGCCGCACGTACCGGCCGTCCACCAGCTTGCGGGCGGTGCCCGTCTTCCCGGCCACCTGATAGCCGGGGATCTCGGCCGCACCGCCCGTGCCCGTGGAGACCACCGAGGCGAGCATCCGGGTGAGCATCGTCGCCGTGTCCTCGGACAGGACCCGGCGCGACTGCGCGAGTGGGATCTCCTGGAGCCGCCCGTCCGGACCCGACGTCCCGCGCACGAGGCGTGGCTGCACCCACATCCCGTCGTTCGCCACGGTGGCGTACACCGCCGCCATCTGGAGCGGCGTCATCGAGATGCCCTGGCCGTAGGAGACGGTCGCGCGGGTGATGTCCGTCCAATCGAGGAGGTCCGGCACCACTCCCCCGGCCTCGCCCGGGAACCCGACGCCCGTGGGGGTCCCGTAGCCGAACCGGGCGAGCACCGCCGCGAGATCGGCGCTCCCCACACGCTCGGCCACCATGGCCGATCCGATGTTGCTCGATTGCGCCACGATGTCGCCGAGCGTCATGTCCTGGATCGGATGCGCGTGGGAGTCGTTGACCGTGTAGCCGCCGACCTGCATCCACCACGGGACCTGGAAGACCTCGCGCAGTCCCACGGCTCCCGTCTCCAGCGCCGCGGCAGCGGTCACCACCTTGTTCACCGACCCCGGCTCGAACATGTCCGTGACCGCGCGGTTCCGGATGGCCTCCCGGTCCGCGACCTCGAAGTCGTTGGGATCGAACCAGGGATAGCTCGCCATCGCGTAGACCTCGCCGGTGCGAGCGTCCATGACGACGATCGTGCCCCCCTTCGCGTGATTCTCTTTCACCGCGCGCTGCAGCGCGTCCTGTGCGAGCCACTGGACCTCGCGATCGAGGGTCGTCACGAGCGTTCGGCCCGGCATCGCCGGCTCCACGACCTCGACCCCGTTCGCGATCGGGAGGCCGTCGGCCGACAGCTCCGCGGTTCGCATACCTGGCGTTCCGGCGAGGATGTCCTCGTACTCGAACTCCAGTCCGGCGAGGCCGGTGGCGTCGACGCCCACGAAGCCGAGCACCTGCGGCGCGAGGGGGCCCGCCGGGTAGTACCGCTTGGGCACGTCGAGGAAGCCGATGCCGGGCAGGCCCAGTCCCTCGAGGCGATCGGCGACCTTCGCGTCGATCTGGCGGCCGAGGTAGACGAACGTGGCGTCGGGGGTCCGGAGCAACCGCTCGACCTTGCGCGGACGCAGGTCCAGGACGCGGGCGATCTTCTCCGCCTCGCCGATCGGATCCGTCACGTAGCGCGGGTCGGCGTAGACGTCCCGTGCCTCGAGCGTGATCGCGAGCGGCACGCCGGTCCGGTCCACGATCGCTCCTCGCTCCGCCGGGAGATCGACGGGGTGGGTGCGCTGGTCCAGCCCCTGGGCCGCGAAGGATCGATGGTCGCCGACCTGGAGCACCACGAGCCTCGCACCGACCCCGGTCAACGCCAGCGCCATGACGCCGAGCAGTGCGAGAAGGCGACCGGCGGGCGGGCGTCTCACCCCCCGGCCCCGACCGTGGAGGACGGCGAGTCCGAGGAGCCGGGTACCTGGAGGATCACCACGTCGCCCGGCGCCGGGTGCACGAGCCCCTCCACGCGAGCCCACCGACCGATCCGGGACGGGGAGGAGAGGTGGGCGACGTCGTTCACGAGCGTCCGTTGCTCGTCGCTGAGGGTTCGGAGCTGCTCGGACAGCGACCGACTGCGGTAGGCGGCGTCCACGCGCATCGCGTTCACCGAGACGAGGCCCACGACCAGGGCGGACATGACCACCGCCGTGAACACCCAGAACGCGGTGTGGTGCCCGCGACGCCCCCGCCGAAGGGGATGGGGAGGGTTGGGGATCGGCGGGTGCGTCGCGGGCAGGCGTGCGGGGCTGACCGCACGACGTGGGATCGGGCTGCCGGCGGGCGGGCGGCGCCCACCGTTCCGCCTCGCGCGCGGGGAGACTCATGCCGCCTCCTCGATGCGCTCGGCGGCGCGCAGCTTGGCGCTGCGGGCCCGGGGGTTGCGAGCCGTCTCCTCCGGAGTCGGCGTAGCGGCTTCTTCGTGAGGACGCGGAGCCGCTCGTCGTCGCGGAAGGCGCGCTTGACGATCCCGTCCTCCAAGGAGTGGTACGACAGGACGACCACGCGGCCACCGGGGCCGAGGAGCCCGACCGCCCGAGGCAGGGAGGTGGCGAGCTCCTCGAGCTCCCGGTTGACCGCGATGCGGAGCGCCTGGAACGTCCGACGCGCGGGGTGGGGGCCCCCCGGACGTCGTCCCAATGCGCTCGCGACCACACCGGCCAGCTGGTCGGTGGTCTCGATGCGTCCTCGCTGCCGTGCTCGACCGATCGCGGCGGCGACCCGCCGGGAGCGATGCTCCTGGCCGTACTCGAAGAGCAGATCGGCGAGCGCGCCCTCCGGGAGATCGTTCACGAGGTCCGCCGCGGTGACGTCGCTGTCACCCATGCGCATGTCGAGCGGTCCGTCGATGCGGTACCCGAACCCGCGGGCGGGCTCGTCCAGCTGCATCGACGACACTCCCAGGTCGAAGAGGACCCCATGCAGCGGCCCCGTGGCTTCGGCCTCTCCGACCTGGGAGAAGCGTCGATGCACCGCCGTGAAGCGATCCCCGTACGTCGCCAGGCGCTCGCGCGCGACGCGGAGCGCCTCCGGGTCTCGGTCGAACCCGATCACTCGCTCCACCCCGGCCTCGAGCAGCGCGGCGGCGTGACCCCCCGTGCCCAGGGTCATGTCGGCGACCCTTCTCCCGGTCCCCGACCCACCCGGAAGCAGGAACTCGACGACCTCGGCCACCATGACCGGCTCGTGCAGCGCGTGGTCGTTCGCCACGTCACCCGATCTGTCCCGCCAGGACCCCGAGACCGATCGAGGCCAGCAGCGTCAGCGCCGTCATCGCGAGCAGCGACAGGCTCTGCCGGACCTCCGTCGAAAGCTTCGTCTGCATCCCACAACTCCTTCCGCACTCTCTGGCCGTACTCTCTGGCCGCTCTGGCCGTGCCCTCTGGCCGTTCTCGCCGTTGCCGTCGCGTGCTTCGTCTCGTGTTCCGTCGTTCAGGCTGCGGTCGCCCGTCAGGTCTCGCGGGGTCGTGATCCGCGGGGCTCGAGGTCACCGTTCTCGTAGGCCGCCGCGTGGGCTTCCCGATACCGCTCGAACTCCGCTCGGTCCCAGATCTCCATGCGCTCGCGCACGCCGAGGACCACGACCTCCTTCTTGATCCCGACCGTCTCCCGGAGACGCTGCGGGATCGTCACCCGCCCCTGGCCGTCGAGCTTCACCTCGTCCGCGGAGGAGAAGAACAGTCGGGAGAAGGCGCGCCCGTCCTTGTCGGAGAGGGCGAAGGCGTCGACCTCGCTGCTCCGCCGCTCCCACTCGGCCCTGGGGAAGCAGTACAGGCACCGGTCCTGGCCCATGGTGAGCCAGAGGCCTTCGTCGAATGCCTCGCGGAACTTCGCGGGCAGCGACACCCTGCCTTTGGGGTCGAGTGAATAGCTATGCGTGCCGAGGAGCTCGGCCACGCCTCCTCCCCTCTCCTCCACTGTGCCCCACGTTTATGCCACTCACACTCCACTCCGTCAATGCTCTGACCGAGGAAATGCGAGAACAGCGGAAGAAAAGGAAGGCACGGGCTCGTCGCGCCGGGGCCGATGGGAGGGCCTAGGAAGCCAGGTAGAGCTCCCAGCCGGGTTCGATCCGGCCGAGCGTCAGGTGGAAGCCGTCCCGAGGCGCGTACGGCTGACGCAGCAGGGAGAACCCGGCTTCCTGCGGGGTTCGATCCTCCTTGCGCGCGTTGCACTTGCGGCAGGAGGCGACGACGTTCTCCCAGGTGTGCAGGCCCCCGCGGGAACGAGGGATCACGTGGTCGAGGTTCTCCGCCGCCGCGCCGCAGTACTGGCACGTGCTGAGGTCACGGGCGAAGACCGCTCGCCGCGTGAGCGGTGCGTGCGGGCGATAGGGAACGTGGACGTACCGGCGCAACCGCACGACGGACGGCGCCTCGATCGTCAGGTGCGCCGAATGGAACACGAGGCCGTTGCTGAGGACGACGTCGGCTTTCTCCTTGAGCACCATGACGACCGCCCGCCTGGCTGCCACCACCGCGAGCGGCGACTCCGACGCGTTCAGCACGAGGGCGCGTCCCATGCGCGCAGTGTAGCGACCTCGCACGAACCGCGAGGGATACGAACGGGCGAATCACAACCGTGTAATCTTCCCGACGAAGGCGGGTTGGCCCGCGCGCGATGCCTGATCGTTGCGAATAGGGGCCGCTCGGGGCGTCCGTTCGTGGGCCGGCCCGCCCTCGTCGCGTCCGACCCTCGAGCCTCTGTCGGGAACTTGCCGTCACCGGCTTGCGTCTGGTCCTTCGGGGCAACCCAGCTCCCCTCTCGGACGTAAGATTGTGACCTGCCATCGAGCTCAGGGGTCGGACACTGATGGAAGTACGAGAGAAGCTCCCGGATCCGCGGGCGTTCGCCGCTCGATTCCGCCAGATCGAGGAGAACGTCGAGCAGGTCGTCCGGGGCAAGCACAAGGAGATCAGGCTCGCGCTCGTCGCGCTCGTCGCCGAAGGCCACCTGCTGATCGAGGACGTGCCCGGCGTCGGCAAGACCATGCTCGCGAAGTCGATCGCCCGGTCGATCGACTGTTCGTTCCGACGGATCCAGTTCACCCCGGACCTGCTCCCGACCGATGTCACCGGGGTCAACGTGTTCAGTCAGGAAGCGGGTGACTTCGAGTTCAAGCCCGGCGCGATCTTCGCCAACATCGTGCTCGGTGACGAGATCAACCGCGCCTCCCCGAAGACCCAGTCCGCGCTGCTGGAGTGCATGGAGGAGCGGCAGGTCACCGTCGACACCGAGACGCACACCCTGGGAACGCCGTTCATCGTGATCGCGACCCAGAACCCGATCGAGCACGAAGGGACCTATCCCCTGCCCGAGGCGCAGCTGGATCGGTTCATGCTGCGCCTCGCGATCGGCTATCCGGACGCGGACGTCGCGGCGGAGATCCTCGCGAGCCATGCGTCCGGCGCGCCGCTCGACGACATCCGGCCCGTGAGCGACGCGAGCGGCGTCCGCGACATGATCGAGGAAGCCCGGAGGGTCCATGCGGCGCCGGCGATCCGGAAGTACATCGTCGATCTCGTGGAGGCGACGCGGCGCCACTCCGACGTCTACCTGGGCGCGAGTCCGCGGGCCTCGATCATGATCCTGCGAGCCGCCCGCGCGCTGGCCGCCGCCGAGGAGCGGGACTACGTGATCCCGGACGACGTGAAGACGCTCGCCCCGGTCGCGCTCTCGCACCGGATCATCGTCACCGCGGACGCGATCATGAGCGGTCGCTCGGCCGAGGTCCTGGTCCGAGAGATCGTCGACGAGGTTGAAGTTCCTCTCACCGAGAGCCCCTGATGATCGCCGGCCGCGGGGTGACCGTCTTCGTGACGGGCATCGCGATGTGGCTGGCCGCCCGGTTCCTCGGCTCGCCCGGGCTCGAGGTGGTCGCGATCGGCATCGCGGCGCTCCCCGTGCTCGCCTCGTTCGTGGCCAAGCGAGGAGCCCGCAAGCTCTCGGTGCGGCGGCGTCTGTCCGACGTGCGGATCACCCCCGGCGCCCGCGTGACCGTGACGCTCGACGTCGAGAACCGGTCACCGTTGGCCACCTCGTTCCTGATGTTGGAAGACCGCCTGCCCACTCCACTCGGCCGGGCCGCACGGCTCGTGATCGGCGGGATCCGTCCCGGAGAGCATGAGCAGGCGACGTACACGCTTGTGCCGCAGTCGCGGGGCCGCTACGTCCTCGGGCCGCTCGTCCTCGACGTGTCGGACCCCTTCGCTCTCTCGAGGCTGCGTCTCGAGTTCGATGACCGTGATGAGCTGCTGGTGGCTCCCGAGATCGAGGATCTCGGTGCGGCCCCGGACCCTGCATCCGGGCCGTCCTTCGGAGCCTCGCGCGCTCGGCAGCTGTTCCGGACCGGTGAGGAGTACTACACGATGCGCGCGTACCAGGAGGGTGACGACCTCCGGCGGATCCACTGGCCCTCCGTCGCCCGGACCGGCGAGCTGATGATCCGCCAGGACGAATCGACCCGGCGCGCGAGCGGGCTCGTGTTCCTCGACACACGCGGCGCCGCTCTCGGCCGCACGCACACGCCCGCCTTCGAACGTGGGGTCTCGGCGGCTGCCTCGGTCGGTGTGCTGCTGGCCCGCCGGGGATTCGTGCTCCGGCTGGGGACCACGGAGCTCCCGGCGGCCGCCCTGTCCGAGGAGCGCTTCCTCGATGCGCTCACCGGGATCTCGCACGCGGAGGTGCGATCGATCGGGCCCGCGCTCGCGCACCTCCGCGCCGGTTCCTCTCCCGACACGTCGCTCGTGTTCGTGTCCGCGCCTCCGGTGCCGGCCGAGCTCGGAGCCCTGATCCGCGCCGGCGCGGGCTTCGGCCAGAAGCTCGCGATCTTGATCTACGCGACCGATCCCGTGCGTCTGCCGCCGGAGCGGCAGGCGCAGCTCGAAGGGCGAGCCAGCCAGGCCCGCCTGTCCCTCGCCCGCGCCGGGTGGGACGTGATCGTCCTGCCTCCCTCGATGAGATTGCTGGAGCGATGGCACACGCCGCTGGAACGTCCGCTCGCGCGCATCGTCTGATCGCGCTCGCCGCCGCCCTCCTCTTGGCGGTCACGACGGCGCTCGCGTTCGGACGGGTGTTCCTGGGTGCGGCCGCGACGCTGCGACTGATCGGCGTCGCGCTCGCGGCGGCCTCCCTCGCGGTCGCGTTCGAGCGGAGGGGCCTGCTCCTGTCCACCGTGGCGAGCGGGATCGGCCTCGCGCTGGCGATCGGTCTCGTCGTCTTCCCCGGAGACGACCTGGTACGGCCTCCCGACCGCCGACACCCTCCGGGCCGCCCTGGATGCCGCCGCGCTCGTCGGGGAGCAGGCGAGGATCCAGCCCGCGCCGGCGGAGCCGATCGGTCCGCTCCTCCTTGCCGCGGTCGTCTCCCTGTGGGCCGCGGTGTTCTCCGCCCACGCGCTCGCGTTCCGTGCCGGCAGCCCGCTGCTCGGCCTCGTCCCTCCGGTGGCGCTCGTGGCGTTCGCCGACACGGTGCTCGAGGAGTTCGTGAAACCCCTGTACGGCGTGGCGTTCCTGGCCGCGGCGATCCTGGTCGTGTTCGCGGACGGGCTCGCTCGTGTCCAGGGGTGGGGGCCCGTATGGACCTCGGGCCGCCGTGGCGTCGCCGCGACGGCCGGGCGCGGTGCGAGGCGGCTCGCCTTCACCGCACTGGGCGCCGCCCTCCTCTCCCCCATCATCGTGCCCGGATTCGGGTCGAAGGGGATCGTGGATTTCGGCACACCGGCCTCGGATCGCGTCGCGATCGACCCATTCGTCTCGATCCAGCAGTCGCTGGAGCAGGACGACCCGGTCGAGACGCTCCTGGTCACCGCCGAGCGGCCTGTGTACATCCGGCTCGTGACCCTCCCCGACTTCGACGGCGTCGGATGGCAACGGGTCGACGACACGGAAGGCAGCGTCGTTCCGCTCGGCCAGCAGCTCGCCGACCAGGAACGGGGCGATCTCGACCACCGCGAGGATCGAGATCGTGAGCGGTCTGGCGCAGAACTACCTGCCGGCCCCTTCGCCGCTGCTCTCGATCGAGAGCGTGCCGGACCGGACCGTTCGCTTCGATGCGGCGACCCAGACCGCGTTCGTCGACCGCCCCCTCGAGCGGGGTGACACCTATACCGTGACGATGTCGAACGCCCGTCCG
This sequence comes from uncultured Actinomycetota bacterium, assembly GCA_963711655.1. GTDB lineage: Bacteria > Actinomycetota > UBA4738 > UBA4738 > HRBIN12 > JAJNBA01. The sequence continues at coordinate 279,152 of CAVQEW010000015.1, read as the reverse complement.
ACGGCGGAGGCGCTTCGGAACATCCCGTTCTTCAACGATCTCGAAGGCGGTCGGTACTCGCGCGTCCCGGCTGACCTCCCCCCGGAGATCCGGTCCCTCGCGCTCGAGTGGACGGCCGGCACCGACAACGTGTTCGACGAGGTCGTGGCCATCGAGGAACGCCTCCGTTCCTCGGAATTCATCTACAAGGTCGACGTGCCTCTCCGCTCCGGGCCGCTCTCGATCCTCGAGTTCCTGACAGAGACGAAGGCGGGGTTCTGCCAGCAGTTCGCGACGGCGATGGCGGCGATGCTCCGCTCGATCGGCATCCAGTCCCGGGTGGTCGTCGGCTTCGCGACCGGCATCCCGGCGGGCGGGGGTCGGTACTCGTACACGACGCAGCAGGCGCATGCGTGGGTGGAGGTCTATTTCCCCGGATGGGGGTGGATGCCGTTCGAGCCGACGCCTGGTCGAACCAACGCCGTCAGTTACATCTCGGCCGACCCGTCCTGCCCCGAGTGCGGCGAGAACGGCGGGGGCGCGCCAGAAGGCCCAGGCGCCGTGGTTGGGTCCGGCACGAGCCAACGGGAACGGGTCGAGAACGATCCACGGCTCGGCGGCCCACGTGGAGCCACCGGCCCTTCCGGCACGATCGACATCGCCGACGATCGGCCGTTCATCAGCGCGAGGATGGCGCTCCTGCTCGGCGCGATCGTCGCGGGGCTCGTGCTGCTCCTCGTCCCACCCGTGCGTGCGCTGCGGCGACGGGTCCGGCTGCGGCGGGCGGCGGACGAGCCCCGGCGGCTGATCCTGGAAACGTACGAGGTGTTCACGGAACGCGCCGCCGGGCTGGGGCTCGGCCGCGGCGCGGGCGAGACGCTGGATGAGTACCGCCGCAAGGTATTGGAGACGGGCTACCTGTCGAACGGTCATCTCGATCGCCTGACGAAGCTCGCGAGCGCGGCTGCGTACTCCCACCACGAACCCGACGACGAACAGGCACGAGACGCAGGCACCGCGGCGGAGACCGCGATCCGGGAGATCCGGCAGGCCGTCGGGCCCGCCACCTGGTTCGTCGGGCTCTACCGAGGCCGCTGGGGCTAGCGGGCGGCTGACTGACCGGTCGCCGTGTGCGCGGCGGCGGCTCGAAGGGCACGGACGAACTTCTCTCGGTCCTCCTCGAACTGGCGGACCTTCGTCTCCACCCCCGTCGCGATGTCGTCGATCGCCACGAAGAACGCCATCTGCCCGTCGCGGAGGGCGTCGATCACCTCACCGTCGCGCCTGCAGATCTTGAAGATCGACTGGCCGTCGGTCACCAGCTTCACCTCGGACAGATGCCGTGTGAGGCCGGCCTTCTTGGTGAGGAACTCCCAGGAGCGGCGTACCCGTTGCAACGACATCCCGCCGTCCAGGAGCGACTTCACGACCCGGAGGGCGACGAGATCGCGGAACGAGTAGAGGCGCGGCACCCCCGGACGCCCTCCCGTTCCTTGGACGGATGGTTGGACGAGCCCGATCTCGTCCCAGTAGCGGAGTTGACGCGGCGAGCACCCGGTGAACTTGCACGCTTGATGCGCGGTGAAACCCTCCATCGGCGCGCGCCCCTTCGATCACGACAACACTGAACCTGAACAACGCGGCGCGACCGTCACGGGCCTCCCGGGAACCCGTCCTCGGCGACGAACTCGCACCCAGGGGGAAGGAGTGCACGTTGTACACCCATCCGCGAAGTCGTGGCAAGCGCAGTGGTCAGACGGTGTGATCGACGCGGTGTTCGTGCCGAAGACGCGCACGCGCGATGTCGCGAGACGCTAGCGATCGTCGGACGGAGGCTCCGACGGCGGCGGTCGGAGGCGTCCGGCGACGCGGGACGCGATCCTGCCGAACGTGCCCGGAGCGACCCGATCGTCGCCGAGCCGCCCGGCGTAGCGGTAGGCGAGCATCGCGGACAACGTCATCACGACGAAACCGGCGGCCGCGACCCAAGGTGAGACGGCGACCAGGAGCAACAACAGCAGCCCGAAGACGAAGCCCGCGATCGCCATCTTCATCCGCACCCAGGCGTGCGTGTGCAGGTCCGTGCGCGAGACCTGATCGACGAGTCTCGGATCTTCCTCCGACAGCCGTCGTTCGATCTTCTTCGAGGATCTTCTGTTCGTTCTCGTTGAGGGGCATCGCACCTCCGGCCGTGGGAGAACGACCCGTTCCCGACGATTATAGAGACGGGTCCCGACTGAGTGGAACCTACCGGCGGCGGCCCCGATCCAGGAGGCTCCCCGGTCCCGCGGCGCCGGGACCGAAGCGGCGCTCGATGCGGTCGACGGTGCGCTCCACGTCGCCCCAACGCTCGGAGTCCAACAGCGCCAGCTGCTGCGCGCCTCCCGGCACCAGCCCGGCCGCCTGGACGCCGAGCAGCCGCACCCGTCGCCTCGTTCCCGGAAGGTTCCGGTAGAGCTCGGACACGATCCGATGGAGATCTCCGCCCAGATCCGTGGGATCGGCCTGCGTCCGTGACCGGGTGAGCGTCGTGAAGTTCGCGAGCCGGACCTTCAGCGTGACGGTCCTGGACCGGTACCCGTCCTCGCGGAGGCGAGCAGCCACGCGCCCCGACAGCGCCAGCAGCTCACGCAGGATCTCGTCCTCGTCGTCGAGATCGCGATCGAACGTCTCCTCGTGCCCGATCGACTTCGGTTGCTCGTAGGGCTCGACCGGGCGGTCGTCGATCCCTCGGGCCAGCGCTCCCAGGTGGCGCGCCGACGCCGCTCCGATGAGGCGCTCGAGGATCGTCTCGGGCGTCCTCCCGAGGTCCCCGACGGTGCGGATCGCCAAGCGCCCCAACAGCTCCGCCGTCTTCTCCCCCACGCCCCAGAGCCGCCCGACGGGGAGCGGTTCGAGGTAGGCCGCGACCTCCGCGGTGGGCACGTGGAGCAGCCCGTCGGGCTTGCATCCGTCCGAGGCGAGCTTCGCGACGAACTTGGTCGGGGCGATGCCCACCGAGCAGGTGACCCCGACCTCCCGAGCGACCTCCTGCCGGATCCTCGTGGCGATCGCGACCGGGGAGCCGAACAGCATGGTGGCGCCGCCCACGTCCAGGAACGCCTCGTCGAGGGAGATCGGCTCCACGAGCGGGGTGTGGGCGAGCAGGACCTCCCGGAAGCGGATCGAATGCACGCGATAGGCGTCGAAGTCCGGTGGGAGGAAGATGCCCTCCGGACACAGACGGCGCGCGCGGACCGACGGCATCGCGCTGCGCACCCCGTACCGCCTCGCCTCGTACGACGCGCTGGTGACGACCCCTCGCGAACCGGTCCCGCCGACGATCACCGGCTTCCCCTTGAGCGACGGGTCCTTGAGGATCGCGACCGAGGCGTAGAACGCGTCGAGATCGACATGCAGGATCGGCTCGGGAGGCCGGTCGGGAGGGCTCACGACGACATCATCCCGCGGAACGTCAGCCCACAGACCCATCAGCCTGCAGATCCCATCAGCCTGCAGACCCGGGGCTCGAGTGCCACAGCCGGCGGTCCGGGCTGGTCGGCAGCACCGGGCCCGCCATCGCCTCGCGGAGCGTGCCGTCGGCGCGGGCTCGATGCAGCGCCGTGAGGTCCCAGACCTCCTCGGCGACCACGCTCACGCCCCGACGGCCGGTCCGACGGACCTGCCCCCACACCACCATCGCGAACGCGTGGAACACGGTCTTGGCCACCTTCGGCTGCACGGACTCGAAGACCGTGACCTCGAGCGGACCGGTCCCGTCGTCGAGCGTGACGAAGATGATCCGCTGGCCGCTGCGGATCGCGGGGGTCTGCGAGGAGACCTTCACACCGGCCACCATCACCCACTGGTTCGCCCGGCATCGCCACACGTCTTCCGAACGCGTGACGCCGAGGTCGCGCAGCAGCGGCTCGTAGAAGCTCACGATGTGCCGGGTGGCGTCCAGCCCGAGGACCTCGAGCTCCGCGCGCACCACCTCGGCGTCGGTGTAGTCCCGGAAGGCGAAGCCTGCGACGCCGGCGACGCCGGTCGAACCGTCTCCAGTCGTGGTCGCAACGGGTGCGTCGAGCGACAGCCGGAGCTGGTCTCCCTCGCGCGCGGCCTCGGCGGTGATCGCGGTGAAGAGATGGCCGCGACGGTTGCTCCCCGAGAGCGCATCGAACGCGCCGGCGTGCGCGAGCGTCTCGACCACCGGTCTGGCGACCGAGGTCCGCCGCAGGAAGTCTTCGACGTTCGTGAACGGTCGTTCGGCGCGAGCGATCAGGATCGAACGGATCTCGCCGTCGGAGATCCCGTGGACGTCCTGGAGCGCCAGCCGGATGCCGTACTCCCCTCCTCCGACCTCTTCCGCCGTGTACTCGGGCTCGCTCACGTTCACGTCCAGCGGCAGGATCGGGATGGCGTGACGGCGCGCGTCGTCCAGCAACGCCCGCCGCGGGTACATCCCCGGGTCGTGCGTGAGGATCCCGGCCAGGAACTGCGCCGGGTAGTGCGCCTTCAACCAGGCGCTCCGGTACGTCGGCACCGCGAACGCCGCCGCGTGGGCCTTGCAGAACCCGAAGGACGCGAACTGGGCCACGGCGTCCCAGGTCCGCTCCGCGGCCACTTCGTCCACCCCTCGCTCGCCTGCGCGCCGGAGGAACTCCTCGCGGAAGCCGGGCACCAGCTCCTCGTGGTCGAGGTGACGGCGCACGTGGTCGGCGTAGGTGAGGCTCCAACCGGCGATCGCGGCGAGCGTCCGCATCACCTGCTCGTGGTAGACGATCACGCCGAACGTCTCCCGCAGGGCCGGGCGCAGGTCGGGGTGGACGTAGACCGGCGACTCGAAGCTCGCGCGCCGCCGCAGGTACGGCGTGATCATGTCGGACTTCACCGGGCCGGGACGGAACAGCGAGATGTCGACGATCAGGTCCTCCCACCGGCTGGGCTGGAGCTTCTGGAGCAGCTCGCGCTGGCCGGGAGACTCGATCTGGAAGCACCCGAGCGTGTCGGAGGCGCGGATCATCTCGAACGTGACCTCGTCGTCGAGGGGGATCCGCTCGAGGTCGACCTTCTCCCCCATCGTCCGCGCGATCTCGTCCGTCGCGTGGCGCATCGACGAGAGCATCCGCACGCCGAGGACGTCGAGCTTCAGGTAGCCGAGCAGCTCGACGTCGTCCTTGTCGGCCTGGATCATCCGGTGGCCGTTCGCGGAACGCTCCAGCGGCACCCGGTCGACCAGATCGTGGGAGGACAGCACGATCCCGCAGGGATGCAGCGCGATGTGACGCGGGAAGCCGTCGAGGCGCTCGGCCACGCGGAACAGCAGCTCGAGCTGGGCCATCGGGAGGTTGATCCCGTCGAGCTCCGGCAGCTGGGCGAGTGCCTCCCGCAGGTTGTGTGCCGAGATGTGCGGGAAGGACTTCGCCACCATCCCGACCTCGACCTCCGGCAGGCCGAGCGCCTTGCCGACCTCACGCACCGCCGAGCGTGCGCGATAGGTGTCGATCATCGCGACGCACCCGGTCCGCTCGTCGCCGTGGCGAGACAGCACCATGTCGTAGACGTCCTCGCGCCGTGCCGATTCGACGTCGACGTCGATGTCCGGGAGCTCGTCGCGCATCGGGTTCAGGAAGCGTTCGAACGCGAGGTCGTGGCGGAGCGCGTCGACGTCGGAGATCCGTAGGAGGTAGCAGACCAGGGACCCCGCGGCGCTCCCGCGGCACGAGACGTGGATCCCCATCGCGCGGATGTCCGCCGTGATGTCGGCGACCGTGAGGAAGAAGGCCGCGTAGCCCATCCGCCGGATCATCGAGAGCTCGAGGTGGATCCGCTCGCGCAGGCGCTCGTCCTCGGTCATCCCCCGGTCGTGGACGCCTGCCCAGCATCGTTCGGCGAGGACCGTGTCGGCGCTGCGTCCCGCCGGCGTCGGGAACTCCGGGAAGTGGACCCGCTTCAGCCCGAGGTCGAAGCGGCACGTCTCGGCGATCTCGAGCGTCGCGTCGCAGAGATCGGGACGCTCGGCGAACAGCAGGCGCATCGCCTCGGCCGGCTTCAGCCACCCCTCGGCGTTCCTCCGTGAGACGTGATTCGCGGCGATCGGCACGATCTCGCGCATGCACTCGAGCGCGTCGGCGAGGAACGCGTCCTCGGGCACGAGGTAGCGGACCGGGTTCGTGGCGACCGCGCGGACCTCCGCGCGATCGGCAAGCCGGAGCATCGAGCGGATCTCCGCGTTCGAGTCGCGCTCCATCCGGTGTTCGGCGGCGAGGTAGAGACGGTCGCGTCCGAACGCTTCGCGGAAGGGGTGGAGGGCATCCGCGGCCGCATCGGTACGTCCACGAACGGCGAGCCGGCCCGCGTGCGAACGCGGACCGGCGATCGCGATGAGACCGGCGGCGTGCGCGCACACCTGCGTCGCGGTGATCGCCGGATCGCCGCGCTCACCCAGCATGTGCGCGTCGGTGATCAGCCGGCAGAGGTTGGCGTAGCCCCGCTCGTCCTGCGCGAGGAGGACGAGCGGGGCATCGCGGCCTCGCTCCCGGACCGTGAGCGAACCTCCGAGGATCGGCCGAACGCCTTCCCGAGCACACGCCGCGACGAACCGAGCGGCTCCGTAGAGCCCGTCCCGATCGCAGAGCGCCACCGCCGGCATCCCCATCTCGGCCGCGAGGGCCGCCAGATGCTCCGGCACGAACGCCCCCTCCTTCAGGGAGAAGGCGGACCGGACGTCGAGATGGGCGAACCCTCGGGAGTCGAACACCTGTTCGATAGTAGGCCTCCCCTGCCTCTCGTGTCTAGGCGTTTCTCGACCGCCGTCTCGGCCACCGTTCGGGTTACTCCTGTCTAGGCTGGGGGCGACCCACGCACCGACCACCCACCAGGAGGAGAGCCGCCATGGACGACGAAAAGGTGATCGCACGGATCAACGAGATCGCGCACGAGGAGCACGAGCTCTGGGAGCGCGAAGGGCGCGGAGAGATCACCGCGGCCGAGCAGGAGCGGCTCCAAGACCTCGGCGTGACCCTGGACCAGTGCTGGGATCTCCTCCACCAGCGCCGGGCCAGGCGCGCCGCCGGCCAGGACCCCGACCAGGCCACCGTCCGCGACCCTCGGACCGTGGAGGGCTACACGGGCTGACGCTCGATGTCGAGAACGGCGCGTCGGTTCCGACTCACGGTCGACAGCGCGGAGAACCGACGAGCGAAGGGAGCATGCCGATGAAGTACATGGTCATGATGTTCGGGGATCAGGCCACCATGATGGAGACCAGGTCACTGGACTGGATCAAGGAGATGATCGAGTTCATGACCCAGGTCGACCTGGATCTCAAGGAGTCGGGCGAGCATGTCTTCGACGCGGGGCTCGCGGATGCGTCCCAGGCGAAGACCGTCGTCATCAAGGACGGGATCCCCGTTCCCACCGACGGCCCGTTCGCCGAATCGAAAGAGTCCCTCGCCGGCTACTGGATCATCGACGTCGAGGACGAGTCCCGGGCGCTCGAGTTCGCATCCAAGATCGTCGCGTTCATCGAGGGGCCCGTCGAGGTCCGCCAGGTCATGGACGCGCCACCGGAGTTCTGACGACCGGCCCCCTGACCTCGCGGGAAGGGATCGAGGACCTGCTGCGGGAGCTCGCGCCGCAGGTCCTCGGGACGTTGGTCCGCCGCTATGGCCAGTTCGACGCGTGCGAGGACGCCGTCCAGGAGGCGTCGCTCGCGGCAGGGGTGCAGTGGACCGAAGACGGTGTCCCCGACAACCCTCGGTCGTGGCTCGTCACGGTCGCCTCCCGACGCCTCGTCGACGAGTGGCGGAGCGAGAGCGCGCGCCGGCGTCGGGAGGCGACCACCGCCGCGATGGAGGTGGTCCCTGCTTCCGATCAGCTGCCCGACCGTGACGACACGCTCACGCTCCTGTTCCTCTGCTGCCATCCCGCGCTGTCGGTCCCGTCGCAGCTCGCGCTCACGCTGCGGGCCGTGGGCGGGCTCACGACCGGGGAGATCGCCAAGGCGTTCCTCGTGCCCGAGGCCACGATGGCGCAGCGGATCAGCCGCGCGAAGCAACGCATCAGGGAGACGGGAGCGCGCTTCGACCTCCCGCCGGAGCAGGAGCGCGCCGAGCGACTGCGTGTCGTCCTGCACGTGCTCTACCTCGTCTTCAACGAGGGGTACGCCGCGACCGCGGGACCCGGCGTCGTGCGGGCGGATCTCACGACGGAGGCGATCCGCCTCACGCGGTTGCTCCATCGGCTCATGCCCGCCGACGGCGAGGTGGCGGGCCTCCTCGCCCTGATGCTGCTGACCGATGCGCGGCGGGCCGCCCGCGCCGACGAGGACGGCTCCCTCGTGCCGCTCGCGAAGCAGCGCCGGGAGCTCTGGAACCTGGCCCAGATCGACGAGGGCGTGTCGCTCGTGACCGAGACGCTCGGGACGACGGCGATCGGCCCGTATCAGCTCCAAGCGGCGATCGCCGCGATCCACGACGAAGCGCCGACGGCGGAGACGACCGACTGGCCGCAGATCCTTGCGCTCTACGAGGTCCTGGAGCGCGTCTCGCCGGGCCCCGTCGTCACGTTGAACCGCGCGGTGGCCGTCGCGATGGTCCACGGACCCCGAGCGGGTCTCGCCCTCCTCGGGACCCTCGAGGACGACGATCGCATGACCCACACGCATCGGCTCGACGCCGTCCGAGGCCATCTCCTCGAGCTGGCCGGCGATGTCGACGCCGCTCGCGACGCGTACCGACGAGCGGCCACGCGGACCGCGAGCGTGCCTGAGCGCCGTTACCTCACGCTGCAGGCGGCGCGTCTCGAACCCGCCGCCTCGCCGAACCTGAGCGAGGAGTGAGCGCTCGGGCGAGCTGCGACCCGTATCATCTGCGCCAGCGCGCGTCGTGCGCCGTTCTCCTCGAGGCCCCAGAGGATCGGACATCCGGAGGATCGGAATGAAGACGGAACCGAAGCTCGGATCGGCCGAGTTGATCGAGCTCGTCGAACGCCACAGCGCGCACAACTACCACCCGCTCCCCGTCGTCGTGGCGGAGGCCGAGGGCGCCTGGGTGACCGACGTGGAAGGCAAGCGATACCTGGACATGCTCGCCGCCTACTCGGCGCTGAACTTCGGTCACCGCCATCCCGATCTGATCCGCGCCGCCAAGGAGCAACTCGACCGGGTCACACTCACCTCTCGCGCGTTCCATCACGATCTGTTCGGTCCGTTCTGCGAGCAGCTCGCCGAGCTCTGCGGAACGGACATGGTCCTCGCGATGAACTCCGGCGCTGAGGCCGTGGAGACCGCGCTCAAGACGGCACGCCGTTGGGGCTACGACGTGAAGGGTGTTCCCGAGGGTCGCGCGAAGATCGTCGTGTGTGACGGCAACTTCCACGGACGCACGATCACGATCGTCGGGTTCTCGTCCGACCCCTCGGCGACCGGTGGCTTCGGCCCGTTCACCCCGGGGTTCGTCTCGATCCCCTACGGCGACGCCGGCGCGCTCGCCACCGCCCTCGAGGACCCCGATGTCGTCGCGTTCCTGGTCGAGCCCATCCAGGGAGAGGCGGGCGTCGTGATCCCTCCCGAGGGCTATCTGCGCGAAGTGCGGCGGCTCTGCACGGAGCGGAACGTGCTGATGATCGCCGACGAGATCCAGACCGGCCTCGGCCGCACCGGCACGACGTTCGCCTGCGATCACGAGGACGTGAAGCCCGACGTGTACCTCCTCGGCAAGGCGCTCGGCGGAGGGATCCTCCCGGTCTCGGCGGTGGTCTCGCGCGCCGACGTGCTCGGGGTGTTCCGCCCGGGCGAGCACGGGAGCACGTTCGGCGGGAACCCGATCGCATGCGCCGTGGGGCTCGAGGTGCTCCGCCTGCTGCGCACCGGTGAGTATCAGCAGCGCTCGAAGGACCTCGGGGCGTGGTTCCTCGAGCGACTCCGCGAGGAGGCACCCACGTCGGTGACCCAGGTGCGCGGCCGCGGCCTGTGGTTCGGGATCGAGCTCACGCCGGAGGCCGCGCCCGCGCGCGCGGTGTGCGAGCGGCTCCTCGAGCTCGGGATCCTCGCGAAGGACACGCACGAGACCACGGTGCGACTGGCACCCCCGCTGGTCGTGTCTCGAGGCGACCTGGAATGGGCGCTGGAGCGGATCGTGAACGCGCTGGCCGAACGAGCTTGATCCCTCAATCCCAGAGGCGTTCCACGTGCCAACGGTCACGCTGGCGGTCGTGGTACAGGTCCCAGACGGCTCCGCCGCGAGCCTCGACGCGCCAGTACTCGCGGTCCCTGCCGTCCTCCCACCAGCGGCCCTCGATGCGCCACCGTCCGATCACGTCGACGACCCGGTAGCGGCGACCGCGCCACTCGAACCCTGAGGGCATCCCCCCGTCCCGCTCGACCTGCACCTCCTCGTCGAACCGCTTCGTCATGCGCTTCCCAACTCCTGGCCGCTGCACTGTTGGTCGAACAGGTGTTCGGGTGGGGAGAGGACGATACGTCCCGCCGCCGACATCCGTCAAGACGGGCGGATCGGGCGGCGGCTCGCTATCCGTAGAGGGCGGCTCGCATATCCCGGACGATCGCCCTCGCCGCGCGGAGCTCGCCCCGACCCTCGTAATGGGTTCCATCGGGACGGGCCAACGCGCCGTTCCACATCCGATCGTTACAGGGAGAGACGTTCCAACGACAGATCGTATCCGTGATCGTGATGAATACGGCCTCGTCCGGATGGTCGGCAGCGTACCGACGCAACATGCGGTTGTGCGGCTGCGTCACGTCGTCGTAGCGACGCATGCGGAAACGTCTCCAGGCACAGTTCCGGCTCGTGTCCCCCGCGCAGCGTTCCACGAACCCGATCCCGATAGGTTCGGTGGATACGAAGACCACCATCGCGCCGCCGGCTCGCACCCGAGCCAACGTCTCGTCGAACGCAGCGGCTCGGAGCTCCCAGAAGCGATCGGTGCCCGACATGACGAACTCGCGGTCGGGCGTGAGGATCGGCATCGTCGACAACCGATCCCACCAGATCACGACATCGGGATCGTGCTCGAGGATCATCGCGGTCTGGGTCGGACCGACGAGTCCCGGACAGCGGTCCGGGTCGGCGCCCTTGGGCTCGCCGGTGGGCCAGGCGAGCGGATCGCCGTACATCGAGCAGACGGGGACGGCCGCGGAGACGAGATCGGCCCCGAGGGTGTCCTCGAGCACGACGCCCAGCGTGTCGACCAGATGCAACGGCACCGAGTCCCCGGCGATGAGCACGGTCAGGTCTTGGGATGGGACGGTCGCGGGCGTCCGTCCTCGCGTTCGCGCCAGCGGAGTCTCCGCATCGAGGGTGTACAGCGTCACCATCACGCCGACGATCAGCAGAGCCCCGATGCCCACTCCGATCAATTGCTCCCTACGCAACTCACTCACCGCCTCAACAGCGCGTGCGAGATGCTACGGGAAGGGGCCGGAGTCCAGCCGAGCGGCGATAGCGTGTGCCCGTGGTCTACGAGCCCGGGGAAGCCATCGTCCTGCGAGAGGTCTGGCAGGGTCGAGTGTTCGAGGCTCGGCCGACGACCGTCGTCGAGGATGGGTCCGACCGCACGATCCTGCTGCTGCCTGGCGGGGTTCGCTGCGGCGTCCCGATCGGCGCCGACGGGCGCGAGCTGCGGCTGCCCGACCGCCCCTGGCACCTCGAGGTCCTGCCCCGAGGCGACCGGCCGATCCTTTCCTTCGCGTGGCCGGACACGCCGTATTCCGTCCTCTTGTGGGCCGATGAGGCCGGCCGGCGCGTCTGGTACGTGAACCTCCAGGATCCCCTCACGCGCACGCCGATCGGCTTCGACACGGTCGACCACGCCTTGGACGTCCTCGTCGAGCTCGACCGTCGCTCGTGGCGTTGGAAGGACGAGGACGAGCTCGCCCAAGCGGTCCGACAGGGGCTCTTCACCCAGGCGGAGGCAGCGGACTTCCGGGCCTGGGGCGAGCGGGCGGTGGATCGCGTCGTCTCGAGGCAGGCTCCGTTCGACCGGGACTGGGAGGACTGGCGGCCGGACCCCCGATGGCCGATGCCCGAGTTGCTCGACGGATGGGACCTCGATCCGCGGGATATCCGCGAGGGCAGCACCCCCTAAGCTGTCACCTCGTCGGGATCGACGAGGGTTCTCGACGTCTCTCGATGGACGGGTCAGGCTGATGGACGTGTCACCGGAACGCAACTCCCGAGGCGTCGCTCCTCGCGAAGCCCCGAACGGCGGTCACGTGCGAGCACTGGATGGCATGCGCGCCGTCGCGGTGATCCTGGTCCTGTTCTACCACCTGCGATTCCCCGGCTTCTCCGCGGGATTCTTCGGCGTGGACGTCTTCTTCGTGCTCTCCGGGTTCTTGATCACGACGTTGCTCCTCTCCGAGCACGAGCGGACCGGACGGATCTCACTTCCGGAGTTCTGGGCGAGACGAGCGAGACGACTCTTGCCCGCCCTCGTGGTCCTGCTCCTGGTGGTCGCCACCGTGACCTGGCTCGAGGGGACCTTCACGGAGCGCGCGTCGGTGCGCGGCGACCTCCTCGCGACCGCCGGCTATGTCGCCAACTGGCACTTCATCGACACGTCGAGCTATTTCGTCGACATCGGTGTCGACTCACCACTCGAGCACACGTGGTCGCTCGCGATCGAGGAACAGTTCTACCTGCTGTGGCCGTTGCTCGTGTTCGGGCTCGCGGCCGCGTGGAGACGGCCCCGGGTCGCCGTGGGGGTGTTCGCGGTCATCGGGTCGGCGATCTCGATCGGCCTGCTGTGGCTCCTCTGGAGTCCGGGAAGCGTCGAGCGTGCGTACATGGGGACCGATGCGCGGATCTTCGAACCACTGATCGGGGCCGCAGGAGCTTCCCTCGTCGCGACTCGGGCGTTCCGGACATGGCTCGAGCGTCGCGGTGACGCGGTTCTCGGTATCGGGATCGTCGGACTCTTCGCGGGGATCGTCGTGGTCGCGGCCAGCCCGTCGAGCTACTACCGAGGCGGAGCGGTCCTGGTGGCGATCTCGACGCTGATGATCCTCGGGCCTCTCTGGGTGGGGCGCGGAGGCCCCGTGCGCCGCGTCCTCGCGTGGGCGCCGATCGCCTGGATCGGGGCCGTCTCCTACGGCGCCTACCTCTGGCACTGGCCGCTCACCCTGTGGCTGGGGGCACGGCAGGCCGACAGCTCGTTCATGCTCGCTCGCCAGCTCGGGGTGATCGCGCTCACGTTCGGGGTCGCGGCCCTTTCGTATCGCGTCGTGGAGCAGCCGATCCGCCGAGGAGGGGTCGGCGCGACGACCTCGCCGGCTCATCGGATCACCAGGCGACGTATCACGCTCGCCGCGATCCCCGTGTCCCTCGTGACCGTCGCCTGCATCTCGATGGCGGCGACCCGGATCCCCGAGATCTCCCCGTCGGTGCCCTCGCTGCTGGTGGTGGGCGACTCGGTGCCGCTCCAACTGACGGTCCCGTTGGAGCGGGCGATGTCCGATCGTGGGTGGCGACTGCTCTCCGCGACCGCCGGGGCCTGCTCGGTGACGGGCGAGACGACGGCCAGGCCGGATGGGCGGCCGATGGACAAGGCGGATCCCTGCTCCGCGCAGATCGTGGAGGATCAGGACCGGATCATCCAGGAGTCGGATCCGGACCTCGTCGTGTGGTGGGATCGCTGGTCCGTCTCCCACTTCATCACCACATCGGGCGAGTTCGTGCGGTCGGGGACCAGATCGTTCTGGGAGGCCCGTCGCCGAAGCTTGCGCGAGGCGGTGGACCGGCTCACCGCGGCCGGGGCGACGCTCGTCTTCGTCGCCACCGAGCCACCGGGCACGGCGATCGGCAGGGTGAGGTGCACGTCGTCTCGATGTCCGAGCTGGGTCCGGTTCCAGCTCGATCACTACGAGGACGTCACGTCTCGGTGGAACACGACCATGCGCCGTTTCGCGGAACGCCATCCGGACACGGTCCGGTTCATCAGCGTGACCGACGTGATCTGCACGACGGACGTGGCTCCGTGCGACGATCGGATCGACGGCGTCCCCGCTCGCCCCGACGGCACGCACTACAAGGGTGCCGGCGAGGAGCTCGTGATCGACACCCTCCTCCGGCTGCTCGGGCCCATGGTGGAACAGGTGCAGGAGGGCTCCGCCGCCCGAGGTTGATCGCGGGGTTGCCGGGAACGACGCGGTGGGGGAGCCTGTGTCCGTGTTCGACCTTGCCGCCGTCCGCGCCCGCTTCCCCGCACTCGCCCGTCTCGGTGATGACGGGCGCCCTGCGGTGCTGGTCGATGCCCCCGGCGGTTCCCAGGTGCCGTACGACGTGATCGAGGCCGTCGCTCGTCATTACCGACGGGGCATGAGCAACACCCACGGCGCGTTCGCGACGAGCCAGGAGACCGACACGGTGATCGCGGACGCGCGGCGAGCCGCCGCCGACTTCACGGGCGCCGATCAAGACGAGATCGTCTTCGGCCCCAACGCGACGACCCTGCTGTTGCACGTCTCCCGGTCCTTCGCCAAGACCCTGGGTCCGGGGGACGAGGTGGTCGTGACCCGGCTGGACCATGACGCGAACGTCCGTCCGTGGGTGCTCGCCGCGGCCGACGCCGGCGCCACCGTACGCTGGGTGGACGTGCACGACGACGACGTCACGATCGACGTCGGGTCGTTCGACGCGGCTCTGTCGCCGCGGACGAAGCTCGTCGCGTTCACGCTCGCGTCCAACGCGGTGGGCACGATCCCTCCGGCCGCCGACCTGGTGACGCGAGCGAAGGAGGTCGGTGCCCTCGTCGCGGTGGACGGCGTGCATCTGGCGCAGCATCGCCTCCCCGACCTCCACGGGATCGGCGCGGACCTCCTCGTGTGCTCGCCGTACAAGTTCTTCGGGCCGCATCTCGGGATCCTCGCGGCCCGTCGGCACCTGCTCGCGGAGTGGGCGCCGTACAAGCTCGTGCCCTCGTCGGACGACGTGCCCGAGCGATGGGAGACCGGCACCCAGAACCACGAGGGCCTCGCGGGACTCGTCGCGGCGGTGGACTACCTCGCCGGGCTCTCGGGCGCCGCCGGCGCCTCGCGTCGAGATCGACTCGCCGCCTCCTACGACGCGATCTCCGCGCACGAACAGATGCTCGCCGACCGGTTCCTCGCCGGCGTGGCGACGCTGCCCGCCGTCCGACTCTGGGGCATCGCCGACCGCGATCGCACCGGTGAGCGCACGCCGACGTTCGCGATCAGGGTCGGCGACGAGCATCCGGCCGAGACGGCGAAGGCATTGGCTGCGCGCGGCATCTCCGTCTGGGACGGCGACTACTACGCCCGCGAGATCATGGTCCGGCTGGGCCTCCTCGAGACCGGCGGAGCGGTGCGCGTGGGCTTCTGTCACTACCACTCGGCGGACGAGGTGGATCGGGTGCTGGCGGCTCTCGGCGAGCTCGGCTAGCGACGCGGGCGTGCGACCGCGGAGGTCGTCGGGCCGATGAAAGCGCCGGTCGCTGCCGTCCTCACCGCTCTCGCGATCGGGTTCGTGGCCGTCCTCCTCCTGCTCCCGTACGGCGGCGAGGAGGCGCCGGGTCTGTCCTACGACACGCCCGTACTACGTGTGGCGCACCCGCGCGGTCACGGCGACCGGCGTCGACGTCCTCACCACGATCCCGACCGGCGCCGTCCCGGAACGACCGGGCGTGCCGGTGCTCGGCTCGCTGCTCGGTGCCGTGACCGGGACCGATGCCCTGACGTTCGCCGTGACCGTGCGCGCGATCGCGTCGGTCGCGATCGGACTTGCGGCCGGCGCGATGGCCCTGGGCGCGCTCCGCGAACCTCGGTGGGCGTTCCCGGCGTTCCTCGTCGGTCTCGGCGCGTCCGCGGCCGTCGTGGGGACCGCGGTCGGGAGCCTCGACCAACTGCTCGTGGACGTCCTCCTCGTGGCGGCCGCCGCGGTCGCGGCCCTCGTGGCGGCCGGGCGGAGGGGAGCCGTCGCCGTCGGTGTGCTGTTCGCCGCCGCGGCGGCCACCCACTGGGTGTTCGCCGGGCTCTTCCTGCTCCTGCTGCTCGGCGTGGCCCTCGCGCTCTTCCCGGGTTCCCTGCGCGGCCGCCGCGCGGGCACCGCATGGGGAGACACGCCGTCCGGCAGGCTCCTGCGTGTCGCGCTCGTCGCCGCGGGAGCCGCGGTCATCACGCTGGTGCTCTTGCCCGCCCTTCCCCACCGGGTGCCGCCGGCGACCGGCGACCGAGGGAACCTGCTCCGCCTGGGCGCCTACGAGCTCCCCTTGGTCCTCCCGCTCGCGGTCCTGGGCTTCGCGCTGACGTTCCGGCGCTCGAACGGTTCTCGCCGGGCCGCGCTGGTCCTCCTCGGCCTGTGGGCCGCGACCGTGCCGATCGCGATGGCAGTCTCGGCCGTCCTCCCCACGCCGATGAAGCTCTTCCGCGTGGCTCCGTTCGCGCTGGGGATCCCCGCGCTCGCGACCCTCGCCCTCGTGACGATCACGAGGGTGGCGGCAGACCGCCTCGGTCGAGCGGGAGCGCTGCTCGGAGCCCTGCTCCTCGCGGGCGGACTGCTCTGGGCGAGCGGGTCGTCGGTCTCGTCGTTCGACGAGGGCGCGGCGGCCTCGATCACGAAGCGGGTGACGCAGGCACGGATCGCCGGCCGCTACCTGGAGGGCATCTCCCGTGCCGGCCGGCCGGTGATCTTCTTGACGCAGGGCAACCCGCGCCTCCTCGACCGGATCGCGCGATCGGTCGTCCCTCCCGACCTCATCACGGATACGTGGGTCTTCGTGGGACGTCCGCACGACCTGGCCGCGGCCGGTCCGGTCGACGACCCGAGCCGACCCAGGCTCACGGCCGTCGCGCAGAAGTGGTGGGCCGCGGCGTGGCCGGATCCTCGACGCGTCCTGCGTCGAGACCCGATCGTGATCCAGATCGGTCCCCCGGGGCAGATCGAGACGGAAGGGGTGATGGAGCTTGGGCCCGGCGTCGCGGTCATCGACGGGCCCGAACCGTCTCCGACGTTCGAGCCACCACCGCCGTTCGGTTCCGGCTGGGTCGATCTGTTGACCGTGACCGGCCTCGGGCTCGTCGTGCTGACGGTCGCCGGCGGCGGATGGGCCTTGACGTTGCTCGACGGTTCCCGGCCGGCGGCGTTCGGGCTCGCGCCCGCGTTCGGCGTCGCCACGCTCGTCCTGAGCGGGACGGCCGCGAGCCGCGTCGGCGTCCCGCTCGGCGGCTGGGGCGGGATCGGGGTGGTGCTCGCGACCGCCACCGCCGGGTGGGCCTCCTTCCTCCTCGCTCGCACCGCATCCGGGGGTCGATGGAGGGCAGGCGCAGAGGGGTCGCCTGTAGGATGAGCCGGTCTCACACCGCTGATCCCTCTGAAAGGAACCTCACGACATGCGAATCCTGATCCTGGGTGGCGACGGATACCTCGGGTGGCCGACCGCGATGCGGTTCTCCGACGGTGGCCACGAGGTCCACGTCGTCGACAACTACCTGCGGCGGCGCGCGCACGAGGAAGTCGGCACCGACACGTTGGTTCCGATCCTCGGCTCGCTGCCGGAGCGGGCCACGGCGTGGAAGGAGATCTCCGGGAAGGAGATCGGCGTCACCGAGGGCGACCTGGTCGACTGGGACCTGACCACCGACCTGTTCGAGACCTTCCGGCCGGAAGCGATCGTGCACTACGGGGAGATGCCCTCGGCTCCGTACTCGATGCGCGATCGCGACCACGCGGTCTTCACCCAAGAGAACAACGTGATCAACACGCTGAACGTCCTGTGGGCGATGCGCGACCTCGCTCCCGACTCCCATCTCGTGAAGCTCGGCACGATGGGCGAGTACGGCACGCCGAACATCGACATCGAGGAGGGCTACCTCGAGATCGAGCACAACGGGAGGAAGGAGACGATCCTCTTCCCGAAGCTCCCGGGCAGCCTGTACCACCTGTCGAAGGTGCACGACTCGAACAACATCCACTTCGCCTGTCGGATGTGGGGGATCCGGGCGACCGACCTGAACCAGGGAGTGGTCTACGGGATCGAGACGGAGCACACGAAGCTCGACGACCGTCTCGCGACCCGGTTCGACTACGACGACGTGTTCGGGACCGCCCTGAACCGCTTCTGTGTCCAGGCGATGATCGGCCACCCGCTCACGGTCTACGGGAAGGGCGGCCAGACCCGCGGCTACCTGAACATCGTCGACACCCTCCGCTGCGTGGAGCTCGCGGTCCTGAACCCGGCCGATCGCGGCGAGTTCCGCGTGTTCAACCAGTTCACGGAGCAGTTCTCGGTGCAGGAGCTGGCCGAGATCGTGCAGCGAGCCGGACGGGAACACGGACTCGATGTCCACATCGAGTCCATCGAGAACCCCCGCATCGAGCTGGAGGAGCACTACTACAACGCCAAGCACACCAAGTTGCTCGACCTGGGCTTGGAACCGCACCTCCTTTCGGACACCCTCGTCGAGTCGATGTTCGGCGTGATCGAGCGGTACAAGGATCGCGTGATCACCGACGCCATCCTGCCGCGAGATCGGTGGCGTGCCGGGGCCGAGGTGCCCTCGACGTAGCCGATGTCCGCGATCCGGATCCTGGCGGGCCTCGGCGCGGCGGCGTTGTTCGTCCTCGCGATCCGAGGGCACGACCGTCGCCAGATCAGCCGGCTGAACCTCATCATCCTGTTCGCGCTCTGCGCGTCGGTGGTCGCCCTCGCGATCTACCCGCCGCTGTTCGACCCAGTGCTCCGAACGTTCGACTTCGAACGCGGCACCGACGGTGTGGTCTTCGCGCTCCTGATGGCCGTCTTCGTGTTGTTCTTCCTGTACCTGCGCGCGCAGACCACCGCCGACACGAACGAGCGGAGCATCCGGCTGCTCGTCGAGGCGCTCGGCCAGGAACGGTTCGATTGGGACCGCGCACGGAACCTCCCGGAGGGTCCCCGGCTCGTGACGGTCTCCCCCGCGTTCAACGAGGCCGAGAACGTCGCCGCGGTGATCAAGCAGATCCCCGCGATGATCGAGGGCCACCACGTGATCCCGGTGGTGGTGAGCGATGCGTCGACCGACGGCACCGCGACCGTCGCACGGGAAGCGGGAGCGTTCGTCGCGGAGCTGCCGATCCGTCGGGGCGGCGGCTTGGCCCTCCGCGTGGGCTACGACGTCGCGCTCCGCCTCGGCGCGGAGATGGTGGTCACGCTGGACGCCGACGGGCAGCACCTCCCCGAGGAGATCTCCGTGATGATCGCCCCGATCCTCGCCGGCGAGGCGGACTACGTGAACGGATCCCGGTTGCTCGGGTCGTTCGAGCGCGAGAGCCTGATCCGGCACCTGGGTGTCCACCTCTTCTCCCGGATCATCACGTTGCTCACGGGGCAACGGATCACGGATCCGTCATCCGGCTATCGCGCGGCTCGGGCCGACCTCCTCGAGAAGGTGGTGCTCAAGCAGGATCAGTTCTGGACGAGCGAGATCCTGATCGAAGCGCTCCGCCACCGGGCCCGCGTGGTCGAGGTGCCCGTGACCTTCCTGGCCCGGGCGGGCGGCGAGTCGAAGAAGCCGAAGTCGCTGCGCTACGGCTGGAACTTCCTCAAGGTGATCATCCAGACCTGGCTCCGGTAGCCGGGTCAGGCGATCGGGCCGCCGGCGCGAGCGGCGGCGATCTCGGCCGCGAGGCGGGCGTTCGACTCGAGCAGCGACAGGTTGGCCTCCAGGGATCGGCCGCCGGTCTCCTCGGCCAGGCACGAGAGCAGGAACGGCGTCAGGTCGCGACCGCGGACGCCCTCGCGGTCGGCGCGCTCATCGCATCGCGCCGCGGCGGCTGCGACCTCGTCGACATCCATCGCGAGCTGGGCGTCGATCGGGTTGCACACCACGAGCGTCGAGCGGGTGTCGAGGGCGAGCGCGGCATCGAGCACCGCCGCCGCCTCCCCCGGCGTGTCCACGCGATGCTCGAGCTCGACGGCAGCCTCACGCGCGAGGAAGAACGGAAGGCGGTCGACGCCGTAGCCGAGGAGGCTCACGCCGAGCTCTTCCATACGCTCCACCGTCAGCAGCGGATCGACGATCGACTTCGGTCCGCTGCACACCAACAGGCCAGGCGTCCGCGAGAGCTCGACGAGGTCTGCGCTCACGTCCGGACTCGCGCCCGGGTGCACGCCGCCGATCCCTCCCGTCGCGCTCACGTGGATCCCGGCGCGGGCGGCGGCCCAGATCGTCGCCGAGACGGTGGTCGCGCCGGGGCGGCCGCGCGCGCACGCCGCCGGGAGGTCGCGCCGAGCGACCTTGTCCGCCTTGCCGGGCTCGGTGAACACCTCGAGCTCCGCATCGGTGAGCCCCACCACCACCTCACCTGCGAGCACACCGATCCAGGCGGGCACGGCCCCCGCCCCACGGATCGCGCCCCCCATCCGATCGAGGCACTCCGACGTTGCGCGGATGACGGCAATCCCTGCCCGATCACGCTCGTCTCGAGGCCGACGACCGGCCGTCCTTCCGCGAGGGCGGACGCCACCTCGACGCCGATGCGGATCGGGGCGCCGCTCACGAGACCACCGCCGGCCACACCGACGAGCTCCCCGCGACCTCCGTGCCGGCCCGACAGGCCAGCCGGAGCGCCTCCCCCGCCTCGATGCCGCGGGCGAGCGACGCCAGGAGCACACCGTCGAACGCGTCGCCGGCGCCCGTGGGATCGCGCTCCTCCACGGCCTCCGCCTCCGCTTCGTAGACCACCCCGTCGAGCACCAGGACGGCGCCGGCGGCCCCTCGTTTGACGGCGGTCGCCCGGTAGCGCTCGCCGAGCTCCCTCGCCGCCTCGACGGGCCCCCGCGAGGTCAGCTCCTCCGCCTCCCGCTCGTTGGCCAGGACGACCGTGGCCCCGGCAGCGAGCTCGTGGAATCCCGGCGGCCCGATCGCCTCGATGAGCGGCCAGGTCGCCGCCTCCACCGCGACCCAGGAGGCAACCGCCCGACGGATCGCCTCGACCCCCGCCTCCTGCGCTCCGTCCTGGAGCAGGAGATACCCGGACACGAGCACCGCGCCGGCGGCGAGCTCCGCAGGGAGGTCCGCCGGCGTGAGCCGCGCGTTCGCTCCCCGATCGGCCACCATCGACCGCTCCCCCGCCTCGAACACGACGAGCATCGTGCCGGAGGGCGCATCCGCGTCGGCCACGAGCGACGCCTCGACACCCCGGACCTCGAGCTCGGTCCGGAGGAGCCGCCCCACCACGTCGTCACCGATCCGGCCGTGCACGCGCGCCGTCGCTCCCGAGGCGGCGGCCCAGACCGCCGCGTTGGCCGAGGTCCCGCCGGGCTGGAGCGCGACCCGTCCGTGGACGTCGCCACCACGGGCGAGCTCGCCCGCATCCACGCGCACGTCGAGCATCACGTCGCCGACGCAGATCAGGTCCATCGGCGCGAAGGGTACCGGGCGGTCAGGAGCTCGCGGCCGCGCTCCGCCGCCCAGGCGCCGAACGCGCCCCAGAACGGATCCAGGCCGGGATGCGTGAGCGGCTCCTCGCTCCCGCCGGTCACCACCGTGCGGCCCTCGTCCGGCGGGCGGATCTCACCGACGATCGCCGCCTCGATGCCGTCGTCGGCGAGCGCCTCGACGAAGGCGTCCGCTCGTCCGGGGACGACGGTCGCGATCAAGGAACCCTCGCTGATCGCGGTGTACGGATCGATCCCGAGGTGGTCACACACCGCCCGCACCTCCGGCCGCACCGGGATCGTGTCCCGATCGACGCGGATCCCGTTGCCGGAGGCGGTCGCGACCTCGAGCAGCCCGCCGATCACGCCGCCTTCGGTCGCGTCGTGCATCGAGGTGACCCCTTCGTCGCGGAGGCCGAACCCACGGGCGAGCACGGCCTCCGGAACGACCGTCATCGACTCGAACAGGGCGTCGGCGGCCCGCACGGCCTCCTCGCCGACCGCCGCCGCCAGTCGATCGGGGAACGTCGCGGCGAACAATGCCGTCGTCTCGATCGCCGCCCCCTTCGTGACGACCACCGCGTCGCCGGCACGCGCCATCGTCGGGGTCACGAACGCGTCCGCGTCCCCCAGCGCGAGACAGGTCGCGCCACCCACCATCGGCCAGTCGCAGCCGTCGTACCGCCCCGTGTGGCCGGTCACGACCGCGATCCCGAGGTCCTCGCAGGCGGCGTGGAACGCTTCCCAGAGGGCGGCGAGGTCCGCATCGGACATCGACGGCGGCAGGTTGAGGTCGACCGACATCCATCGCAACGGCAGCCCGCTCGTCGACGCGTCGGACGCGAGGATGTGCACCGCGAACCACGCGGCGCGTTCCCATCCGTAGGCCGGGACCACGAAGACGGGGTCGGCGGTGAGTGCCATCGCGACGCCGTCGGCCACCCGGACCACACCCACGTCGACACCGTGCTGCGGACCCACGAGCACGTCGTCGTCCCGAGCTCCGAGACGCCGGAGGATCACCTGCTCGAACAGCTCCGCGGTCGCCTTCCCGGTCCGCTGGGCGGTGGGCTCTCCCGTCATCGGGACTCCTCGTAGAAGTCGTCCACCGATGCCCTGAGGTCGCGAACCGCTTGCGTCGGGTCGTCGGAGGTCGCGACGGCGCTGATCACCGCGATCCCGGCCGCCCCGGCCGCGAGGACGTCGTGAGCATTCGCCTGCGTTGATGCCGCCGATCCCGACGACCGGCAGCGGCTGTCGCGCCGGCGACCGCGCGGATCCCCTCGAGACCGATCGCCAGCGCCTCCGGCTTGGTCGACGTCTCCCAGACGGTGACCCCGAGGTAGTCGGCCCCGGCCGCCTCCGCCGCCCTCGCCTCCTCCGCGTTGGTCACGCTGACCCCCAGGATCCGCTCCGGCCCGAGGAGGCGCCGCGCCTCGCCGGGGTCCTCGTCCTGTCCCACGTGGGCACCCGACGCGTCGCAGCCGACCGCGACCTCCACCCGGTCGTTGACGAGGAACAGCACGCCGGCGTCGCCGCACAGCCGGGCGAGGGCGGTGGCGAGGGGGAGCAGCCGATCGTCGGAGAGCTCCGGGGCACGGAGCTGGACGGCGGTCGCGCCGCCTTCCACCGCGGCCGTCGCGATCTCGCCGTGCGCGCGACCCGACACGAGGGTGCCCGTGGTGACGACGTACAGGTCCAGCGTCCGGGGCTCGAGTCTCGCCATCGCTCCCTCCGCCGGCATTGCCCGGGTCAGGTCGTGCGGGTCGCGGGACGGTCTCCGCCTCTCAGCCCGGCCGTGTCCGGGCTCCCCGAGTGGTCGGCCTCAGGATACCCGCGTCACACGGTCCGCCGGCGCGCCCGGGCGACGCGCGAGCTCCCGGCGAACCTTCTTCCAGTCGCTGGCCTTCGTGCTGAACAGCACATCGGTCGCGATCTGGAAGACGCCGAGGGCCACCAGGATCGCGACCGACCAGCCGGGAGCGTTCGCGGCCGGCGCGAACGCCAGGACCGCGAAGGGCGCCAGCTTCGTGGCCACGGCGCCGCTCGCGTGCATCCAGGCTCTCGCCACCGGCCCCGTCCTGAGGTACGTCCCGTAGTCGGTCTTGAGCCCGGGCAGGGGCGGCGGCGGGATCGCGAAGAAGAAGTCGGTGAACCGGATCCCGACGATGCGGCCCACGACGTAGTGAGCGAACGTGTGGATCCCCGCCGCCAGGGCGAAGGCCGCGAGGAGCAGCCCCACGCCGGAGGCCAGGTCCACGTCGAGGAGCCGATCGGCTCCCGCGCCGGCGTTCCACACGACGAACGCGACCAGGCCGACCGCGACGGCGATCCCGAGCAGCTGCAGCGCGATCCCCACGCCGACGGGGAACCGGAACCGGACCCGGGCACGGAACGCCTTCGCGTCGATACGTCCCACCTGCTCCGCGTGGCGCTCGATCACCTCGTCGTCGCGCTTGATGAGTGCAACGACCCGCCAGAAGCCGAGGCGGCGGAGGTCGGTGTCTCCGGCGTCAACCGCGGCCTCGATCCGGTCGAGCTCCGCTCCGAGCCCTCCGGAGGGACTTCCTCCAGCTTCCACGGTTGCCTCCAGGTCCGGCGGTACGATGCGCCGGACGCGCTCCGACCTGCCCTCGAGCGCTTCCCTAGGGAGGAGAGCACCATCGCAAGGAGTATCACGCACCCAGCGCCCCCGCAGGCGGAGGGCAGTCATTCGTCACCCTCGACGGGCGTTACCACATGGTGGAACGCATCGCCGCCGGGGGCATGGGCGAGGTCTTCCGCGCGCACGATGCCGTGCTCGCCCGCGAGGTCGCGATCAAGGTGCTGCATCGTTCCCTCGCAGGAGATCCCGCGTTCGTCGACCGCTTCCGGCGCGAGGCCAGGGCGGCAGCCGGCCTCGCACACCCCCACATCGTCAACGTCTACGACTGGGGCGCGGTGGACGGCGTCTACTACATGGTCATGGAGTTCGTGCGCGGGCCGAGCGTCCGGCACCTCCTGAACGAGCAGGGGCGGATGGAGCCGGCGCAGGCCGCGGAGATCCTCCGCCAGTCCCTCCTGGCGCTCGGGCACGCGCATCACCAGGGGTTCGTCCATCGCGACATCAAGCCCGAGAACCTCCTCGTGACCCAGGACGGCGTGGTGAAGGTGGCCGACTTCGGTCTGGCCAGGGCCTACGCCGACGGACGCGTGACGCAGGCGGGCGCGGTCACCGGGACGGTCCAGTACCTGGCGCCCGAGCAGATCCGGGGCGAGCCGGCGGACCCGCGCAGCGATCTCTATTCGCTCGGCATCGTCGCGTATGAGCTGTTGACCGGGAAGCTCCCCTTCACGGGCGAGACGGCGATGGCGGTCGCGTACAAGCACCTCTCGGACAGGGTGCCGGCCCCGTCGTCGGTCCTGCCCGACCTGCCCTACGAGCTCGACGGCTTCGTCGCCGCCGCTACCGACCGGGATCGTGAGCTCCGGCCGGAGTCCGCCGACGTGATGCGGATGGATCTCGAGGTGATCTCGCACCAGCTCTCACCGGCTCGGAAGCTCTCCTCGCTGGTCGCGGACATCCCCTCGGTGACCGTGGAGGGAGGGGAGACGACCGAGGTCGGCGTCCGGCTCGAGACCGCCATCCCCCGGATGGAGCGCCACCGCAAGCGACGGAGGTTCCTCAAGCGCGTCGTCGGCGCCGTGCTCCTCGTCGCCATGCTGAGCGCCGCCGCCTGGGGGACGTGGACGTATGCGATCCCCCACACGGCCGTCATCCCCGCGCTCGTCGGCGAGACCGTGGATGACGCGACGGATCGGCTGACCGCCCTCGGTTTCGACGTCACGCGGGCTCCCGGCGAGTACTCGATGCAGGTCCCCGACGACCACGTGAAGAAGATCCTGCCCGTGGCCGGAGCGGAACGCGATGTCGGCACCACGGTCACGATCGTTCCGTCGCTCGGACCGCCACCGGTGAAGGTCCCCACGGTCCGCGGAGACCTGCTCAAGGACGCTCGTCAGACGATCGCCGAGGCGGGCTTGCTCGTGGAGGCGGTCAGGCATCGGTTCGACGGTGAGGTGCGCGAAGGACCGCGTGATCGGCGTCCGACCCGGCACGGCGAGGCTGCCCCGGGGGACATCGGTCACCCTGATCGTCAGCGACGGTCCCAAGCCGGTCGCGATCCCCGACGTGAGTGGCATGACCGAGGACAAGGCGGTCCAGACCCTCCTCGCCAAGGGCTTCGAGGTCGTGACCGAGGAGGACTTCTCGACGAAGGTCGCCCGTGGCCGCGCGATCGGCACCGATCCGGCGGATGGGACCGAGCTCCAGCCGGGCGAGACGATCGTGCTGCGGATCTCGCTCGGACCGGAGTTCTTCGACTCCCCCAACTTCGAGGGGATGAGCGTGGACGAAGCCAGGACCCTGGCGGAGAGCGTGGGCCTGAAGCTCACGGCGCTCCCGGTCCCGGGCAGCAGCGGCAGCAACATCGTCAGCCAGCTCCCGCCCGGCGGCACCCGCGTTCGGTACGGCTCCACGATCACCGTCTACTACGCGTGATCCTGGGCGCCCACGTCCGGCGCAGGCAGACCGGCATCGAGGGCGCCCTCGAGGAAGCAGCACTCCGCGCCGCCGACTGCCTCCAGATCTTCGTCTCGAATCCGAGAGCGTGGGCTCCCCCGCGATACGACGAGCCGCAGATCGAACGCTTCCGCGGAGCCCTCGAGGCGAGCGGGCTGCGACCGTGCGTGGCGCACCTGTCCTACGTCGGGAACGTCGCTTCGTGGGACCCGACGACGCTCGGGCGCACCCGCGAGCTGATCGTGGAGACGGTGCACGCGTGCGACGCACTCGGGGTCGACCTCTTGGTGGTGCACGCCGGAGCGGGAGGACCTCAGGATCGAGGAACCGCGCTGCGGTCCGCCGCAGAGAGCTTCCGTCTGGCGGTCGGTGAGGCCGAACGGACGCGCGTCCTCGTCGAGCTCATGGCGGGCACGAGCGGCGCCGTGGCCTCCGTTCCGAGCGAGGCGGAGGAGCTGTGCGCTGCCGTCGGTGACGACCGTCTCGGGATCTGCCTGGACACCGCGCACCTGTTCGCGGCCGGGGTGCATCTCGACACCGCCAGCGGCGTGCACGCACTCTCCCAGGAGCTCCGTGAGCGGGCGCTCGCTCCGAGGCTGGGCCTCGTCCACGCCAACGACTCGGTCTTCGAGCGAGGCGCCCGGCGCGACCGGCATGCCGACATCGGCGACGGGCTGATCGGTGACGAGGGTTGGCGCGCCCTCGCGAACGATCCGCTGATCGGCTCCGTTCCCTGGATCCTCGAGACGCCCGGAGATGCGGATCGTCAACGGGAGGACATCGCTCGCCTGCGGCGCCTCGCGGCTCCCGATTAGACTCGCCCGCGGGAGGAGGAGTGCCTGTGGACGACGCTTCCGATCGGCTGCTGCGGATCATCGAGGACTTCGAGCGCGTGGCCGAGGCCGTCACCCCGGACGAGGCGATCCGGACCTTCGACGAGACCACCCTGCAGCTCTTCTGGCAACGCTGGCCGCACGTGAGCTCGTGGGGTGGCGCGCTCTGGCGCCAGCTGAACGACGATCTGGCCGATCCCGCCACGCCTGCCGGGGACCTCGAGACCCACGAGGTCGGCGGCGAGGGCGGCGGCTGAGACGGAGGAGCGGACATGGCCACGCTGAAGGAGATCATGACGTCCGACGTGTTCGCGACGACCCCGAGCACGTCCGTCGCCGATGTCGCCGCCAGCATGCTGAAGGGGCGGTTCGGTTCGGCGGTGGTGTTGGAGGGATCCACGTTGATGGGGATCTTCACGGAGCGCGACGTGCTCCGAGCTGCCGCGGCCCGCGCCGACCTGACCACGTCCCGGGTCGCCGACTGGATGACCGGCGACCCGGTGACCGCGAGCCCCGACATGGACGCGGGTGAGGCCACCGAGATCATGATGAGTCAAGGCTTCCGGCATCTGCCGGTCGTGGACGGGAAGACCATCGCGGGCATCGTGAGCCTTCGGGACATCCTGAGGACCCGCATCCGGCGTCCTCCGTCGTGACCCGGTAGCGACCCACTCCGGTCCTCGAACGTCATGCCTGAGCTTCCGGACGTCGAGCACTTCCGACGGACGTTCGCCGATGGCGCCGCGGGGCATCGCGTGTCCGAGGTGGTCGTGACCGATCCCGGGATCCTGCGTGACGTGACCGCGGCGGAGCTCGACCAGGCGCTCCGTGGCCATCGATTCGAGGAACCGGAGCGCCGGGGCAAATGGGTGATCGCCTGGACCGATGGGCCCGCGCTGGTGCTGCACTTCGGGATGACCGGGGACATCCTGTGGGCGGCCGACGCCGCGGATCGACACCCCCACGACCGGGTGATCGTGGTCCTGGACCACGGGGAGGTCCGCTACCGGAACATGCGGAAGTTCGGCGGCGTGTGGCTGGCCGCGGCCGGGCCGAGGTCGACGGTCTCCTGGCCCGGTTGGGCCCCGACGCTCTCGATGTGGGACGGGCGGGATTCCTCGGCTCCTGGAGACCCGGCGTGGGCGGATCAAGGCGGTCCTCCTCGACCAGTCGTTCATCGCCGGCGTGGGCAACCTCCTGGCCGATGAGGCGCTCTGGAGAGCTCGGATCCACCCAGCCCGGCGGGTCGAGGAGATACCCGTCGATGAGCGGGTCACCCTGTTCCGTGAGCTTCGCTCCGGTCATCCGCCGCCAGACGGTGGACCGATACCCGGAAGGGTTCCGGTCACGATGGAACGACGCCAGGGGGCGAGTCGGGGCTCGATGCCCCCGGTGCCGCACCGAGCTGGCGAGGACCGTCGTGGGCGGCCGAACGACCTACTCTCTGTCCGAGCTGCCAGCCGCCTGAGTAGGAACAGCCGGTCCTCTCAGGACCGGGTGTCACGTCGAGGTAGGCTCGCGGCCTGAGGCCACATGAGCGACAAGAGCCGACTCCTCGTCGCGGTCGCCGTAGCGGTGGTCGGTGTGGTCTCGCTCTCGTGATCCCGCCCGGGACCTGCCCAGATGGCGGGCGCCTCGATCCAGCCGGAGACGGCGGCTATTGGTGCCACGTGTCCGACGTGGGCTACTCCGCGTCGTCCCGCATCCCCCTCGATCGGCGTCGCGGTCGGCGCCGTCGTGGTATCGGCCAGTCTCGCCGCCGTCGTGCCCTGCGGCGTCGCCAAGCGAGCGCCGGGTGGGATAGGAGGGCACCGGCGGGCACGCCCGAGCCTCGGCGGGATCTGTCGGCGCTAGGGCTCGACTCCGCCCGAGGACCCTCCTGGTACGAGTACCGCTCCTCGCCGAACGGCTCGGCGTGCGTGTGGTAGCCCCGCACCTCCCAGAATCCCCGCTTGTTCTTGTCGACGAACTCGAGGCCAGTGAGCCACTTGGCGCTCTTCCATGCGTATCGCTTCGGCACCACGAGGCGGAGAGGCCAGCCGTGTTCCGGCTCGAGGTCCTGTCCCCCGTTCGCCCACGCGACGAGGACGTCGTCATCGTCCATCGCCTCGAGGGAGAGGTTCGAGGTGTAGCCATACGCGCAGTGAGTGATCACCCACTTCGCTTCGGGTGTCGGCTTCGCGAGGTCCAGCAGCGTCCGGAACGAGACCCCGTGCCAGGAGTTGTCGAGCGTCGTCCAGCCGGTCACGCAGTGCATGTCGGCCGGCACGTCGACGTTCGGCAGCGCGCGGAGCTCCTGATACGAAAGCGTCACCGGGTTCTCCACGAGCCCGGTCAGTTCCAGGTCCCAGTCCTGCCCGTCGAACGTCGGGATCGGTCCGTAATGAAGGACCGGCCAGGTCTTCACCAGCCGCTGTCCCGGCGGGATCCGCTGAGCGATCTCGGGTGGATAGTTCTTCGAGAACAGCGCCATCAGGCGGTTTCTCCCCTCTTCACTTCGGCCGCGAGGCTGCGCCAGGCATCGAGCGCGACCCCGATGCCGGCGTCGTCGACATCGAGATGCGTGACCATCCGGATCTTCCCGCCCGAATGGGTCACGCCGACCCCGAGGGCCGCCAACCGCTCGATCGCCTCGAGCATCGGCATCCCCACGGCTTCGGTGTCGACGAGGACCATGTTCGTTTCAACCTGGTCGAGATCCACGGAGCCGGGGAGCGCCTCGGCGACGCCTTCGGCGAGGTGACGAGCTCGCTCGTGGTCCTCGTGGAGTCGCTTCGGCCCTTCCTCGAGGGCGATGAGCCCGGCGGCGGCGACGATCCCGGCCTGACGCCACGCACCGCCGTACAGGATCTTCAGGCGTCGGGCCTCTCGCGCCATGTCGGTCGGCCCGCACAGGACCGAGCCGATCGGGGCGCCGAGGCCCTTGGAGAGGCAGAACATGAGTGTGTCCACCTCCGCGGCGATCTCGGCAGCGTCCACCCCGGAGGCCGCCGCTGCGTTGAAGATGCGTGCCCCGTCGAGGTGCACGGGCACGCCAGCATCGTTCGCGACCTTGCGGACGGCCCGGAGCTCCTCGAGGGGCATCACACGGCCGCCGACGCCGCCGACCGTGTCCTCCACCGAGAGGAGGTCGATCACCTCGACGTCGTAGAACTCGTCCGGCTCGAGCAGCTGGGCGGCCTGCTCGGCGTCGATCCAGCCCCGAGGGCCTGCGTCGACGGTCCGGTAGGCGATGCCGGCCAGTGCCGCGGCCGTCATCACCTCGACGCTCGTCACATGGAGTCCGGCCGCTGCAGCGACGAGGTGTCCGGGTCCGGAGAAGTGCAGCCGGAGCCCGATCTGATTCGCCATCGTGCCCGTGGGAACGAACGCCCCGGCCTCCTTGCCCACGGCCTCGGCGCACCGTTCCTGCAGGAGGTTCACGGTCGGGTCGTCGTCGTACCAGTCGTCGCCGACCTCCGCCTGGGCCATCGCGCGGCGCATCGCCTCGGACGGCTTCGTGACGGTGTCGGAACGGAGGTCGACGCGGAAGGAGCTCATGGCGCGCGAGTTTAACCGGTGCGTTCCTGGTGTTCCTTCGGTCCGACGGAGCTGTCAGAAGTCCACGAAGTCCTCGAAGGGACGTACGTACACATCGCGGGGACCAGTGCGGAGGACGATCCACCAGTGATCGTCCTCGTCCCCCCGGGCTTCGCTCCTCCAGCCCAGGTTCTGCAGACAGAAGTTGACGGCTTTCTCCACACCGGGAAGGTGGACGTCATCGACGAACAGCACGCCGCCTTCCTCGAGGAGTCGACCCGCAAAGACGAGGTCGAGAAGCACACCTTCGAAGCGGTGGTTGCCATCGATGAACGCGAGGTCGAATCGTCGTCCGTCGGCCAGTAACCGCGGCAAGGTGATCTGCGACTCCTCCGGATGGAACTCGACGAGGTCACGAACGCCGGCGTCTTCGAGGATCTGTAGTCCGACGCCTGCATAGGTCGTCCGATGGTTCGCAAGACCCTCGAACTGGAAGGGGTCGGACGCAACGTGCTTCCCTCCGCCGTTCGCGAGCAGCCCTTCGCAGATGAAGAGGGTCGAGATCGCGAAACCCAAGCCGGTCTCGAGCGTCCGAGCAGCACCTTCCTTGCGCACCCAATCCAAGAGGGCACGTCCCTCGCGCTCACCGATCGAGATGGGGAACAGGTCGCGAGATCGGCCGTCCGTCCGCGCGGTCACCGTTCCCTCTTCGAGGAGCCGTTTTCTCACGCTCCGTAGCGTCCCGATCGTCGTCATCCGCCGCCTCCGTGCCTCCGCATCCGCCCGCAGGACGCGTACGGTCGACTCCTCTCAGTAGAGGAACATCGGCTTGCCGTCGACGTGGCGGATCTTCGGGCGGTATTCGTCCGTGTCGTAGAGCGCCTCGATGTCGACCCGCTTCACACCCTGCCGAACGACCTCGATCGGGACGTTCACGTAGATCCCGTTGCGAAGGGCGACGAGGCGCCCGCGCGTGCCCTCCAGGAGCAGATCGGCCGCCATCACGGCATAGTTCGTCGCGACCATCAGGTCGAGGGCGTCGGGTTGCCCCGAGCGCATCAGGTAGCCGACCTGCTGGTAGATGATGCCTTCGCCGGTGATCTCCTTCAGTGCCTCGCCGGTCTGTGCACCGATCCCGCCCAGCTTGCGATGCCCGTACGCGTCCGCGGTCCCGCCCATCACCATCTCTCCGCCGACGAAGTGCGCGCCCTCGGAGATCGTGGTCATCGCGTACCGGGAGGGGTTCTTCCGCTTGTCGTCCATCAGGAACGTGGCGAGCTTCTCGACGTCGAACGGGACCTCGCTGATGATCGCGCGATCCATACCCGAGAGGTACGCCGAGACGAGCGAGGTCTCCCCGCTGTAGCGACCGAACACCTCGACGACCGCGAGCCGCTCGTGGGAGCCGGCGCTCGTCCGGAGCTGGTGGATGAAGATCACGGTCCGCGTCACCGCGGTCGAGAACCCGATGCAGTAGTCGGTGCCGTGGACGTCGTTGTCCATCGTCTTCGGCACCGCGACCACCGGCACCCCTTCGTCGTGCAGCCGGAGCGCGAACGAGAGCGTGTCGTCCCCTCCGATCGGGATCATGGCGTCGATCCCGAGGTGATCCAGCACGGCCATCACGTGCGACGTGTGGTCCCGCGCCTCGTCGTCGACGCGGCCGGCCTTCAGGAAGTCGGGCTCGTCGGAGGCGCTGACCTTGGCCGGGTTCGTCCGCGACGTGTGCAGGATCGTGCCCCCGGTCCGGTCGATCGTCCGCACCACGTCGGGGTCGAGCCGGACCGTGTGGGTCGCCGTGGACGACGGATCGGAGGGGTCGAGCTCGAGCAACCCCGCCCAGCCACGGCGGATCCCGACCATCTCGTGCCCGTCGCCGACGGCGCGATTGGTCGCGGCCTTGATGCAGGCGTTGAGTCCGGGGACGTCCCCGCCTCCTGTGAGGATCCCGATGCGCATGTCTCGACCCTACATCGGGTCGGGACACGCCTATCCGAAGAAGACCTCGGCTTCCCGGAAACGCTGCACCGGGACGAGGTTGCGCTCCGCGACCGCCTCCGCGATCGGCACGTCCCGGACGTCCTGCGCCTTCCGCGCCACCATCCGGCCCCACCCTCCCGCGGCGGCCAGGTCGGCGGCCGCGACGCCGAAGCGGGTCGCGAGCACGCGATCGAAGGCCACCGGGGAGCCTCCCCGCTGCACGTGCCCGAGGATCGTCACCCGCGTCTGGAACCCGGTCCGCCGCTCCATCTCCGGCGCGAGGTGGGTGGCCAGCCCGCCGAGCCTCGGGAAGCCGTTCTCGTCCAGCGGCGGTTCGGGAAGCTCCAGGGTCCCGTCCTTGGGCATCGCGCCTTCGGCGACGACCACGATCGAGAAGGAGGTCCGGGTGGCGTGCCGATGGCGGAGGTGCCGACAGACCTCGTCCAGGTCGAACGGCTGCTCGGGGATCAGTATCACGTCGGCGCCGCCGGCCATGCCCGCGTAGACGGCGATCCAGCCGGCGTGGCGGCCCATCACCTCGACCACCATCACGCGGTCGTGGCTCTCGGCGGTCGAGTGCAAACGATCGATCGCGTCCGTGGCCACCTGGACCGCCGTGTGGAACCCGACGGTCACGTCCGTGCCGCCGAGGTCGTTGTCGATGGTCTTCGGGACGCCCACGATCTTCATCCCACGGTCGGCGAGCTCCGCGGCCGCCCCGAGGGTGCCCTCCCCGCCGATCACGACGAGCCCGTCCACCCGGTGGTGTTCGAGCGCGGCGACCACCTTCTCCGGACCTCCGGAGACGAGGAGCGGGTTCGCCCCCGAGGACCCGAGGATCGTCCCTCCTCGAGGCAGGATCCCGGTCGTCTGTGCGATCGCCGAGCGGCTGGGTCGCGTCCTCGAGCAGCCCTCGCCAGCCGTCCTGGAACCCGAGGAACTCCATCCCGTGAGCGAGGACGCCTCGGCGGACGACCGCGCGGATCACGGCGTTCAGGCCGGGGCAGTCTCCCCCTCCGGTGAGCACCCCGAGGCGCATCGCGTCACCCTACCGAACGGCCCGAGACCGACCGCTGGGTAGGATGGCCACGTGCTCGCGATCAACGGCTTCCTGGAGTGGTTCTTCCTCGGGCTGCTGTCGTTCCTGGTGGTCGCGGTGAGCGTCGCCGGCCTGTTCATGGCGCTCCAGCTGTTCCGGACGCCGGGCCGCTCGTCGCGCCCTCGCTCCTAGCGATCCAGCGCCACCTCGGCGACCACCATCAGGTGGTCGGAGGCCGTCGAGGTGACGGTCCACGCACGCAGGGGCTTGATCGCCGGCCCCACGAAGAGGTAGTCGATGCGAGCCGTCGGCTCGAGGGCCGGGAAGGTGGCGCCGGTCCCCTCACCCACGGTCGCCCAGCTGTCCGTCGCCCAACGGCCGACGGCAGCGGGTCCCGGATCTTCAGGGAAGGCGTTCAGGTCGGCGCCGATCACGAACGTGCTCGGAGACCCCTCGATCATCTTCGCGAGCTGCTCGACGTGGCGACCTCGCTCGGGACCGCGGAGGCCGAGGTGGACCGAGACGGCGGTCCATCCCGCGTCGGTCTCCGCGAGCAGCGCGCCTCGAGGATGGAGGTGGGAACCGCCCTCGAACCGGACGAGGTGAGACCGGATCCGGCCGGCCTGCGAGGGTCTGCACAACACGGCGTTCTGGATGCGCCGCCGTGGGAACGCTCGCGGGTCGGCACACACGATCCAGTCCAGCTCCTCCCCCAGCTCCCGAAGTCGTCCGCGCGGTCCGGATTCCTGGAGCAGCAGGACGTCGACCGCCTCGTCCCGCACCGCGCGCGCGACGGCCGCCACGCCGCCCCGGAGGCCGTGTACGTTCCAGGTGGCGACGCGGAGGATGCGGGTGGTCACGCCGGCACGATCTCGGTGCCCGCCTCGCCGCGGAGCACCGCGGGCGCCTCGTCGAGATCGCCGATCATCACGCGTTTGCCGCCCGCCTCGAGGAAATCGATCGCGGCCTGCACCTTGGGTCCCATCGACCCGGCACCGAACTCGCCCCGTTTCAGGAGATCGGCCGCCTCGTCGGCGGTCATCCGGTCGATCGCGGCCGGGTAGAGCGTGCCGAACCCGCGTTGGACCTTCTCCACGTCGGTGAGGATCAGGAGCGTGCTGGCTTCCACCTCGGCGGCGAGGATCGCCGAGGCGAGGTCCTTGTCGACCACGCCTTCCTTGCCGATGAGCCGAGGGCCCTTCTCGATCACCGGCACACCGCCCCCGCCGCCGGCGATCACGATCACCCCGTCGGCGACCAATCGCTTCACGATCGGCGTCTCGACGATCGAGTACGGGCGAGGCGACGGAACGACCCGGCGCCAGCCTCCGTGCGGATCCTCCTTGAGGACCCAGCCGCGCTGCTCCTCGTGCCTCCTCGCCTGGGCGGCCGTGTAGAAGGGTCCGATGAACTTCGAGGGCTTGCGGAACGCGGGGTCCTGAGGTCGAACGCGGGTCAGGGAGAGGACCGTCGCCACGGGACGCTCCATCCCTCGCTCGAAGAAGACGTCGCCGATCGTGACCTGGAGCAGGTAGCCGATGAGCCCTTGGCTCTCAGCGCCACAGACGTCGAGTGGCATCGGCGAGACGGTCTTCGCCGCGGCCTCCTGTTGGATCAGGATCCTGCCGACCTGAGGCCCGTTGCCGTGCGTGACCACGACCTCCCAGCCTTCGGCCGCGATCTCGGCGATCCGCTCCGCGGCGGCGCGGGCGGCTCGGTACATCTCCTCGAACGTGTCATCCGCGCCGCGGCGGAGCAGCGCGTTGCCGCCGAGCGCGACGACGACGCGTTCCATGTTCGGCGGCTCCCTTCACCGGGCCGTTCGGACTGAGGCCGCTACGAGAGCACAGGCTTCAGCACGTCGAGCAACTGCGGAGAGTCCGGAAGGACGTCGAGGTCGTACCGCACCCTGACCGCGGGCTTGCCGATCTCGATCACGTGGCGGAGATCGATCGGGGTCCCGATCACCACGAGGTCGGCCTCGGCCGCGTCGATGATCTTCGCCATCTCGTCCAGCTGACCCTGGCTGTAGCCCATCGCGGGAAGGACGGCGCCCACGTCGTACTTCTCGAACGTCTCCGCGATCGTGCCGACCGCCCACGGCCGCGGGTCCACGATCTCGGCTGCGCCGAACCGCTGCGCCGCGACGACCCCCGCGCCGATCTTCATCTCACCGTGCGTGAGCGTCGGACCGTCTTCGATCACCAGCACCCGCTTGCCGGCGATCGCGTCCGGGTCGTCGACCGACACCAACGAGTTCGCTTTCACGACCGTCGCCCCGGGGTTGGTCTCCGCGATCGTGGCGTCGAGCTGGGCGACCTGCTCGGGGGTCGACGAATCGATCTTGTTGATCAAGACGACGTCGGCCCGGCGAAGGTTGGCTTCCCCCGGGTGGTACCTGGTCTCGTGGCCGACCCGCAGCGGATCGACCAGCGCGATGTGCACGGTCGGTCGGTAGAACGGGAGATCGTTGTTCCCGCCGTCCCACAGGAGCACGTCACCTTCCTCCTGCGCCTGCTCGAGGATCGCGGCGTAGTCGACCCCCGCGTAGATCACGGTTCCGGTCATGATGTGCGGCTCGTACTCCTCCCGCTCCTCGATCGTGCAGTCGTAGCGGTCGAGGTCCTCGAGCTCGGCGAACCGCTGCACCCGCTGGGCCACCAGGTCGCCGTACGGCATCGGGTGGCGGACCGCGACGACCTTCTTCCCCGCCTCCTTGAGCGTCGCGGCCACCGCGCGTGTCGTCTGCGACTTGCCGACGCCCGTCCGCACTGCGGTGACCGCCACCGTTGGGATCTTGGGTTGCAGCATCGTGGCGTCGGGCCCCAGCAAGAGGAAGTTCGCGCCGGCCGCGAGGGCTTCGCTCGCCCTGTGCATCACGTATTCGTGCGTGACGTCGGAGTAGGCGAAGACGACGTCGTCCACGCGGAGCTCACCGATCAGGCGGGTGAGCTCCTCCTCCTCGTGGATCGGGATCCCGTTCGGGTAGCGCGAACCCGCGATCTCGGCGGGGTAGGTCCGATCGTCGATGTACGGGATCTGGGTGGCGGTGAACGCCACGACCTCGGCCGTGGGGTCGTCGCGATAGACGACGTTGAAGTTGTGGAAGTCGCGGCCGGCGGCTCCCATGATCAGGACACGACGCGACATGGTCGAGGGTCCTTTCACGGAGAGGGTGGTGTGATGCGCGGTCGGCCCCAGGCGAGGCCCCGCTCTTCGGGATCGACTCTAGCCCAACGGGGGCCCGGACGCCTCCCAGCCCCTGCGCATGCCCTCCTGACCTAGACTTCGGCCTTCGTGACGGAGGACGAGCCGGACGACGGATCCGCCGTGCAGGGTGTCTTCGCCGATGTGTGGACATCGCTGACGGCGCTCGCGAGCTCGTTCCGATCGCCCGACATCGCGAAGATGCTGGGCGCCTACTTCGCGTTCACGATCACCGAGTGGGCCGGGTTCATCGCGCTCATCGTCTACGCGTACCAGGACGGCGGCAGCGTGATGGTCGGTCTCGTGAGCCTCCTCCAGCTGATCCCCGCCGCGATCATCGCGCCGATCGGATCCGTGCTCGGTGACCGGCATCGGCGCGAGCGAGTCCTGCTCATGGCACACGCCTCGCTCGCAGCCATGACGGGTGTGGCCGCGGTCGCCTTGCTCGTGGGCGCGCCGGCGTTCCTCGTCTACGCGGCGGGCACGTCGGCGGGGTGGGTGATCACCCTCGTCCGACCCACGCACGCCTCGCTCCTCCCCCGACTCGTGCACACCCCAGAAGAGCTCTCGAGCGCCTACGCGGCCTCCGGCTTGCTGGAGAGCGTCAGCATCTTGGTCGGTCCCTTGCTGGCGGGCGGAGTGATGACGCTCGCACCCGGATCCCTTTCCGGCCCCGGCCTGGTGGACGCCGTCCTCGCCACGCTCCTGCTCGCGGGGACCGTGGCCGTGGCGACGATCCGGGTCCGGACCGAGCCTGCCGAGGAGGGCGGGACGTCAGGCGTCCGGATCGTCGTCTCGGACGCGATGATCGGGATCCGGGCCGTGGCCAAGGATCGCCGCTCGCTACTCCTCGTCCTCACGATGGGTCTCGCCATGGTGCAGCTTGGGTTCGTTGACGTCTTGATCGTGATCTTGGCCTTCGACCTGATCGGCAGCGGCGATGCGGGGGTCGGCTTCCTCACCGCCTCGATCGGCGTCGGCGCGGTCGTGGGCGCCGCTTTCGCGATCGGTCTCGCGCTGCGATGGCGATCATCCCGCTCGTTCCTCTGGGGGGTGTCGTCGAGCGGCCTCTCGGTCGCCGCGATCGCCGCCCAACCGGCGTTGGCGGCGGGCTTCCTGGCAGTGTCCGGCGCGGGCGGCGCGCTGGCCGAGGTCAACGGGCGGGTGATGCTGCAACGACTGATCCCGGACAAGCAGCTCTCGAGGACCTTCGGGGTTCTCGAGTCGCTGTACATGGCCGGCGAAGGAGTGGGCTCGTTCCTCGCCTCGCTCGTGGTGGTCGCGATCGGGACCCGGTGGACGCTGCTCGCGGCGGGCCTCCTCCTCCCCGCGGCCGCGTTGCTGGGACGGCGTGCGCTCGTTGCCCTCGACGTCGGGGTCCGGATCCCCGCGAAGGAGATGGCGCTCCTCAGGTCGATCCCGATCTTCGCCCCGCTGCCGACACCCACGCTCGAACGGCTCGCGCGGAACCTGATCCCGATCACCTTGCCGCGAGGAGCCGTCGCGATCGAGCGGGGTGACGCCGGCGACCGCTTCTACGCCATCATCGAGGGGAACGTCGAGGTCCGCATGGACAGCCGACGGATCACCACTCTGGGCCCCGGGGGTTGGTTCGGAGAGATCGCACTGATCCGCGACGTGCCCAGGACCGCGACCGTCGTCACGACCACTGAGACCTCGCTGCTCGCGCTGGATCGCGACGAGTTCCTCCGCGCCGTCACCGGACACGAGGCCGCCTCCGACGCGGCCCACGGTCTTGCCACAGAGCGGTTGGATGAGCTGCGAGCGAGCCAGGACCCCTAGGGCGGTCTCAGAGCGCCGACCAGCCGTCCGACCCGACGCGGCCGAACGGTCGACCGAAGTGGGAGACGCAGAGGACCCATCCCTCGCGGGTCGCAGCATCGATCCACAGCGCGCGGTGCTCTGCCGCGAGCTCGGGGTGTTCGTCGTGGTTCGACACCCAGGTTGGGTGGGCGATCTGGGGGGGTGTGTGGAGGAGGTCGCCGATCAACAGGAGGGTTCCGCCGGCGTCGCTGAGCTCGACCACCCGGTGGCCCGGCGTGTGACCGGGTGCGTGGTGCACGGACAGGCCGGGCACGATCTCCCGATCCGAGGGGTCGAGGTCGAGCAGGCCCAGCTCCCGAAGACCGGCCATCGCGAACCGGCCGGTGAAGTCGTCGGGCGTCCGATGCTCGGCGAAGAACGTCCAGTCGTCCGGGTGGACGTGATACCGGGCGTTCGGGAACCGCGGACCGCCATCGGGAAGCGACGCGGCGCCCGCGTGGTCGGCATGGAGATGCGTCAGGATCACGTGCCGCACCTCCTCGGGTGCGACTCCACTCGCCGCCAGCTCGGCATCGAGGCGTCCCACGACGTCGAACGGGGGCCGGCCGAAGTCGCCGATGCCGGTGTCCACGAGCACCGCTCCCGCGGGGTGACGGATCAGATACGCGTGGACGTGCCACGCCCAGTTCGCCGTGTCGTCCGGCGGGAACGCCCAGGGGTAGAGGGATCGCTGCCCTTCCCAGTCGACGTCGTGACCGGGCGCCTCGTCCTCGAGCGGCAGAGGCGCCCACCCATCGCACAACGGCACGATCTCGAACGACCCGAGCGTGAACGGCTCGTGCGGCACCCTCGGAGGGTACGGGGTCGTTCCGTCTGAAGACATCCCGCCCTACACTCCCGCCGTGCCTGCCTGCCCGAGCTGTGGAACCGAGAACCCCTCCGAGGCGAAGTTCTGCTCCGGATGCGGTGCGGGCCTCGCCGAGGTCACGCCCGCTCGAGAGGCCCGCAAGACGGTCACGGTCCTGTTCTGCGACGTCACCGGGTCGACCGAGCTCGGCGAGCAGCTCGATCCCGAATCCCTCCGCGGCGCGATGGAGCGGTACTTCGATCGGATGCAGGCCGTCCTGGAGGCGCACGGCGGCACCGTCGAGAAGTTCATCGGCGACGCGATCATGGCCGTCTTCGGCGTCCCACGGATCCACGAGGACGACGCGGTCCGCGCGGTGCGGGCCGCGGCCGAGATGGGAGAGGCACTCGCGGACCTGAACAGGGAACTCGAGGCCGAGCTCGGGATCCGCATCGTCGTCCGGACGGGGATCAACACCGGCGAGGTCGTCGCGGGAGAACGAGGTGGCGACCAGCGCCTCGTCACCGGCGATGCGGTCAACACGGCCGCCAGGCTCGAGCAAGCCGCGGGTCCGGGCGAGATCCTCATCGGTGAACGGACGTTCGAGCTCGTGCGCGACGCCGTGGACGCGGAGCCCGTCGATCCGCTCGCCCTGAAGGGCAAGGCCGAGGCGGTCGGCGCCTATCGGCTCATCTCCGTCCAACAGGGCGTGGCAGGGCACGAGCGCCGGCTCGATGCCCCGATGATCGGACGCGAGCGACAGCTGCGCACACTTCTCGATGCGTTCGAGGGCGTCGTGGCCGATCGCACCTGCCATCTCTTCACGGTCCTCGGCCCCGCCGGGATCGGGAAATCGCGCCTCGTCCGCGAGTTCGGATCGCGGATCGACCCGGGAGCCCTGCTCCTGACCGGGCGGTGTCTCTCCTACGGGGAGGGCATCACGCTGTGGCCGATCACCGAGATGGCGATCCAAGCCGCGGACATCGAGGAGGGAGATCCGCCCGAGCACGCGAGGGCGGCGCTCCGAGCGGCGCTGGGCGATGCGCCCGACGCGGATGCGATCGCCTCCCAGCTCGGCGACCTCCTCGGGATCGGGGGGACGGGGCCGGTCGAGGCGTCGTGGGCGATCCGACGCTTCCTCGAGGCCCTCTCCCGGGAACGACCGGTCGTGGCGGTGCTCGACGACATCCACTGGGCCGAGTCGACGCTCCTCGAGGTGATCGAGCACGTCGCCGACTGGTCACGCGACGCGCCGATCCTGCTCCTGTGCATGGCGCGGCCTGAGCTGCTGGAGGAGCGACCGGGATGGGGCGGTGGCAAGCGGAACGCGACGAGCGTGCACCTCGAGCCACTGTCGGAACCGCAGGCGGACGAGTTGATCGAGAACCTGCTCGGCCACCCGGCGCTCACGGCCGAGATCCGCGAGCGGATCCGCGCCGCTGCCCAGGGCAATCCCCTGTTCGTCGAGGAGATGCTCCAGATGCTGCTCGACGACGGCGTGCTGGTGATGAAGGAGAACGAATGGGTCGCCACCGTGGACCTCGCCGCCGTCAAGGTGCCACCGGCGATCTCCGCGCTCCTCGCGTCCCGCCTCGACCGTCTCTCGAGCGACGAGCGACTGGTGCTCGAGGCCGGGTCGGTCGTCGGCGAGGTCTTCGAGCCCGACGCTCTGCGCTCGCTGATCGGAGAGGGCGCCCTTCCGGTCGTGCCGCAGGTCCTCGACGCGCTCATCCGCAAGGATCTCCTGCGCCCGACGTCCTCGGATCTGGGAGCGCGGGATGCCCTCCGCTTCCGGCACATCCTCCTGCGCGACGCCGCGTACGACGCCATCCCGAAGGGAGACCGTGCTTCGCTCCATCAGTCGTTCGCGGGCCACCTGCAGGGCACGCTCGGATCACGGAGCTCCGCATTCGACGAGTTCATCGGCTATCACCTCGCCCAGGCGTACCGGCTCCGGACCGAACTCGGGCTCCGCGGCGAGGACACTGCGTCGATCGGCAGCCGGGCCTTCGAGCATCTGGGAGCCGCGGGCAACCGTGCGTTCCAGCGAGGTGACATGGGCGCGGCATCGAACCTCCTCGCGAGAGCTGCCGAGTTGGTGCCCGCCGATGATCCGGGACGCCTCCGAGCGGGATGGCGGCTCGGCCAGGCGCTCACCGAATCGGGCGCGCTCGCCGCCGGGAGCGACGTGCTGCAGACGACGATCGCCCACGCGCGGGTCACCGGGGACGCGGATGCCACCGGGTACGCCGAGTGCGCGCTGTGGATCGCGAGGGTGATCTCGGATCCCCAGATCGACGTCGATCAGTGGGAGTCGGACGCCGACCGCCTGATCTCGCTGTTCGAAGGATCGGGGGACGCGCAAGGTGCTGCCCTCGCCTGGATGCAGAAGTCCTACGTGTTGTGGTTCCGTCTCCGCCTCGAGGACTCGGGCTCCGCCGCGGAGCGAGCGATCGAGCATGCTCGCGCGGCCGGTGACGGCTACACCGAGACGGAGATGCGAGGCCATCATCTGGCGACGGTCGGGTTGGGACCTCTCCCCCTGGAAGCGGCGCTGGCGCTGCACCGGTCGGCGCTCGAGCAGGCACGCGCCCGGGGCCATCGCCGACTGGAACAGAACGCCCTCCGCGGACTCGGCGTCATGAACGGACTCGTCGGCCGCTTCGACGAGGCCTACCGCCTGGTGGCGGAAGGGCGGACGATCCTGCAGGAACTCGGGATGACGATCGAATACTGGTCGGCGACCCAGAACAGCGCATACGTCGCGCAGCTCGAAGGAGATCTGGATCGAGCGGCTGGCGATCTCCTGGAGGGATGCGAGCACCTCGAAGCCCTGGGCGAGACGGCGTTCCTGTCGACGACGGCGGGCGTCCTGGCGGATGTCGAGATGCGCCGCGGACACCCGGACGAGGCGGCCCGATGGCTCGGAGTCGCCGAGCGAACCGCGGCTTCCGGCGACCTCTCCTCTCAGGTCGGGATGGAACTCGCTCGGGGACAAGATCCGCGCACTCGACGACGGAACCGCCGCGGCCGGTCACCTGCGCGCAGCGGTGGAGCTCATCGACGAGACCGACTCTCCGATCTGGCGAACCGACATCCGACTCAAGGTCGCCAGCGCGCTCGGTCCGGGCCAACGCGACGAGGCCTTCGCGTTCGCCAAGGAGGCGATCGACCTCTCCGAGCGGAAGGGAGCGCTCGTCCTCGAGGGCGAAGCCCGCGCGCTCCTCGAGCGGCTGGGGGCAGCCGACTAATCGAGATCGGCCGGTTCGTCGACGTCGACGAGGGTTCGACGCTCCGGGTCGAGCGCGGTCCAGGTGGGCTCGTCGATCACGACGGTCGAAACGGCGGCGAGCAGCTCCCGCAGGCTTCGCCGTCCCGCTTCGAGGAGCACGGTCGCAGCCTCGGCCGCCGGAGCGCTGCGGAGCACGCACGGCAGCGGCCGTTCCCTGCCTCCGTCGGAGAGCGAGACGGCGACGGCCCCCGTCTCCAGACCGGCGCGAAGCATCTCCAGAAGCACGCGGGGTTGGAGGTCCGGCATGTCACCTCCCACGACGACGACCCATCCGGCGTTCGCCATCTCCAGGCCGGCCGCGAGGCCTCGGAGCGGCCCCTCGTCCTCGACCGCGTCCCGCGCGAACTCGACCTCGGCGCCCGCAGGGATCGACGGCTCTGATGCATCGGGCGCGAGCACGACGATCACGCGATCACAGACCTCCAGGAGCCGCGAGACGG
Organism: uncultured Actinomycetota bacterium; assembly: GCA_963711655.1. Lineage (GTDB taxonomy): Bacteria > Actinomycetota > UBA4738 > UBA4738 > HRBIN12 > JAJNBA01. Next base: position 236,295 of record CAVQEW010000015.1, on the reverse strand, counting down.
GATGGTGGAGGAGGGGGTGGCCCTGATACTCCTCCGCGAGCTTGTCGCGACCGAACCGCCGGGACCGTCCTCCGGCCAGGACGATGCCGGCGACGCTATCTCCGTCGTCGGCCGTCGCGACCCCCTCGACTCTGCACGTAGGCGAACCCGAAGCGTCCCTTGATGCAGAGATGACCGCTCGTCACGGAGTGGTCCTCCGGCGACGTCACCTTCACGATCTCGTTGTCCTGCACGTGCACCTCCAGCTCGCATCCAACGCCGCAGTAGGGACAGATCGTGTTCGTGACTGTCTGTGCGTCTTCGTCCCAGGTGCCCTCCGCCCGCATGTCGTGCTCGGACTTGAACATCAGGGCGCCCGTGGGACAGACACCGATGCAGTTGCCGCAGTAGACGCAGGCCGATTCATCGAGGGGCACAGCGAACTCCGTGGAGATCCTCGCGTCGAACCCTCGGCCGGCGACGGCGATCGCGAAGGTGTTCTGCGCGTCGACGCCGCACGCTTCCACGCACTTGTAGCAGAGGACGCACCGGTCGTAGTCCCGGACGTACAGGTCGTTGTCGACCTTCACGGGTTGGGCGACGGTCTCCGCGACGGCAGGATCCGGATCGTGGTGGTGACCCGCCCAGCGCTCGTCGCGCACGTTCGCCTCCATCGGCTCCATCGGCGCGCCGTACCGAGAGGGGTCGGCCCCGTACTCCCCCATCCACCGGAGCCAGTCCGTGGAGGCGAGATCCGTCTCGACGCTCGAGGCGAGGAACTCCATCACGAGCTTCCGCGAATGCCGCACCCGCTCGGTGTCCGTCTGCACCTTCATCCCGTCCTCGACCGGTCGAGAGCACGCCGGGACGAGCACCCGAGCGCCCTCGACCTCGACCATGCAGACGCGACAAGCGTTCACCGGGGTGAGGTTGTCCGCGTAGCACATCGTCGGCGTGTCGACGCCCTCGGCGCGGCACGCGTCGAGGATCGTGGCCCCCTCGGCAACGCGGACCGTCCGTCCGTCGATCTCGACGTCGAGGAGCCGACGGGGTGCGCCGAGCGGGACGGCCTGGCTCATGCGCCGGCCCCGTCGAAGACGCCGAGTCGCGAGATCGCCGACTGCACCGCGCTGGCCGCCGTCTGGCCGAGCCCACAGATCGACGCGTCCCGCATCACGCGAGCGACCTCGTCGATCAGGGCGAGCTCGTCACCGGGTGAGCCGATCGTCGTGCCCTCGACCAGACGATGGAGCGCCTCCTCCTGTCGCACCGTGCCCACCCGGCAGGGGACGCACTGCCCGCAGCTCTCGTCCCGGAAGAACCGCGCGATCCTCAGGCACAGGTCGACGAGATCTGCTCCCTCGTCGAACACCATGATCACCCCGGAGCCGAGGGTGTAGCCGCCCTCCCGCGCGTCCTCGAACGTCAGCTTCGCGTCGAGGAGGTCCGGGCCGACGAAACCTCCGGCCGCTCCTCCGAGCAGGACCGCTTTCACGGCGCCGCCCCCACGCACGCCCCCGGCGAGGTCGATCAGGTCGCGCAGGGTGGCTCCGTGCTCGACCTCGTACACGCCGGGTCGCTCGACCTGCCCCGAGAGGCAGAACAACCGGGTGCCCGTGGAGCCGTCGGTCCCGAGCGCGGCATACGCTCCGGCCCCGATCCGGAGGACCTCCAGGACGTTGATCAGGGTCTCGACGTTGTTGATCGCGGTGGGTCGGCCGAAGACGCCGTGCGTGACCGGGAACGGAGGCTTGTTCCGCGGCTCCCCGCGCTTGCCTTCGATCGAGTTGAACAGGGCCGTTTCCTCGCCGCAGATGTAGGCGCCGGCGCCCCGGCGGAGCTCGACGTCGAAGGCCGTCTCTCCGCCCATGATGCCCTCGCCCAGGAAGCCGTGGTGGCGCGCCTCCGCGATCGCACGCTCGAGGCGCTCGGTCGCCAGCGGGTACTCCCCCCGGATGTAGATGAAGCCCCGTTCCGCGCCACAGGCGTAGCCCGCGATCGTCAACGCCTCGACGACGGCGAACGGATCCTGTTCCATCACGATCCGGTCCTTGAAGGTCCCCGGCTCCGACTCGTCGGCGTTGCAGATCACGTAGCGGGGGCCGGCCGGCTGCGTGGCGACCGCCTGCCACTTCACCCCCGTCGGGAACGCGGCGCCTCCCCGACCGAGGAGCTTCGCCTCGGTGACCGCCGCGATCACGGCTTCGGGTCCCATCTCGTGCGCCGCGCGGAGCGGCTCGTAGCCGCCGTGTGCGCGATAGTCCGTGATCGAGGTCGGATCGACGACACCGGCGCGGCGGAGCAGCCGCAAGCCCTCGCGCGCGCGTGCGTCGGCACTCTGCGGCGCGCCCATCCCGCCGGCGCAGACAACGGTGGAGTCGGGCGCCACGATGGCGTCTACGGTGGCTCGGGTCGCCTCGCCGAGCGCCACCTCGGCTCGCCCCGCTCGCTGCGCGAAGACCGCCGGCGCCTGCTCGCACATCCCCAGACACGGCGACCGCATCCAGGTCCAGCCGCCGGCATCGGCTCCCTCGGGTCCGGCGTCGACCGCCAGCTCCTCGCAGAGCGCGAGTCCGCCCGCGCCGCGGCACGCCAGGTCGTCGCAGACGTGCACGACGTTCGCGGGGCGCTCCTCGACGCTGAACATCGCGTAGAAGGTCGCGACGCCGTACGCCTCGGCGGGAGGAACCGAGAGCCGCTGACACACGTAGTTCAGCCCTCCCCGGCTGATCCACCCCACGCCAGATTGCAGGGCGTGCAACGCCGGGAGGAGCAGGTGACGCTGCTCGCGAGCCTCCCGGCCACCACGCACGACCCGGAGGGAGCGGGCGGTCCGTTCCTCTCCGCCGACCCAGCTGTTCTCCGGTGCTCCGAGGAGCCCGTCGACCGCGGATCGCTCCGCCTCCGATGGGGCGGCGTCCATCAGACGGAGGTCCACGCCACCTCCGTCACACCGTCACTCACGGTCTCCGGCACCGGCCGCGTCCACAGCCACCGCCAGCTTCTCCACCTGCACGGCGGTCGCCTTGAACTCCGCGGTCCCCGACTTCGGGTCCCACGCATCGATCGTCAGGTTGTTGATGTCGACCTGATCCGGGAAGTGCAGCGTCATGAACAGGAGACCCGGCCGCAGACCGAGCGCCAGGCGCACCGGGGCCTCGACCTCTCCACGGCGCGACGCGATCCGCACCCGCTCCCCTTCCCGCACCCCGAGCCGCTCGGCATCCTCGGGCGAGATGTCGAGCGTCTCCTCCCGACGGAGCGGCGAGGTGTACCCGCCCGTCTGCACCCCCGTGTTGTAGGAGTCCAGGCGGCGGCCGGTCGTGAGCCGGAACGGGTAGTCCTCGTCCAGCTCGTCGACGGGAGGTTCGTACAGCACCACGGAGAACGGCGCCTTCGTCCCCTGCTCCTCGGGATCCTCCGACCAGAGGCGGGCGTGAAGGAACTTCGTCCCCGGATGCGAATCGTCCGGGCACGGCCACTGGATCCCGCCGAGCTCCTCGAGCCGCTCCCACGACATCCCGGCGTGCATCGGTGAGAGCCGACGGACCTCCTCCCACACGTCGTGCGCCGAGGGGTGCCCCCAGTCGTGTCCCAGGCGCTTCGCGATCTCGCCGATGATCCAGATGTCGTCCTTCGCGTTCCCGGGAGGCACCAGCGCCGGGCGCACGCGCTGCACGCGGCGTTCGCTGTTCGTGACGGTCCCCTCCGACTCGAACGCCGAGTTGGCCGCGGGCAGCACGACGTCGGCCATCTTCGCGGTCTGGGTCATGAAGATGTCCTGCACGATCAAGATGTCGAGGTTCGCCAGGAGCTTGTGGGTCTTCTGGTTGTCGGCCTCGGAGGCGGCGGGGTTCTCCCCGATCACGTACAGCGCGGTGAGGTCGCCCTCCTCCATCGCCTCGAACATCTGCGACAGGTGCCAGCCCCGCTTGGGCTCGATCGACACTCCCCATTCGCGCTCGAACCGCTCGCGTGCATCGGTGTCGGTCTCGATGTCCTGGAACCCGGTCAGCTTGTTGGGGATCGCGCCCATGTCGCCGCCGCCCTGGACGTTGTTCTGGCCGCGGAGCGGGTTCATCCCGGACCCGTACGTCCCGACGTGGCCGGTCAGCAATCCCAGGTTGATCAACGCCAGCACGTTGTCCGCGGCGTTGTGGTGCTCCGTGATCCCGAGGGTCCAGCAGATCATCGCGCGGTCGGCCTTCGCGTAGGCGTGCGCCACCTCCCGGATCACGTCGGACGGGATACCCGTGACCTCCGCGCCGCGCTCGAGCGTCCAGTCCATCACCGATGCCGCGTAGTCCTCGAAGCCGGTCGTCGCGCAGCTCGATGAACGCCCGATGCTGCAGGTCGCTCACGATGATCTCCCGCGCCATCGTGTTCGACAGGGCGATGTCGGTCCCGACGTCGAGGCCGAGCCACAGGTCGCCCCACTCGGCGGACTCCGTGCGGCGCGGATCGACCACGATCAACCGCATCCCGTTGTGGATCCCCTTCAGGACGTGGTGGAAGAAGATCGGATGCGCCGCGCGGGCGTTCGAGCCCCAGAGCAGCATGAGGTCGGTGTGCTCCGCCTCTTCGTATGAGCTGGTACCGCCTCCGGCACCGAAGACCGTGGCCAGACCGACCACGCTCGGCGCGTGTCAGGTGCGGTTACAGCTGTCGATGTTGTTGCTGCCGAGGGCCTGGCGGATGAACTTCTGCGCCGCGAAGTTCATCTCGTTCGTCGCCTTCGAGCAGCTGAACAGGCCGACCCCTTTGCCGCCGTGACGCTCGGTGGCGCCGCGCAGCCCCTCGGCGGCCCGGTCGAGGGCCTCCTCCCAGGTCGCGACGCGCAGCTCGCCGTCCTCGCGCACCATCGGCTCGGTGAGTCGCGTGAGCCCGTTCGGCATCGAGCGCTCCTCTCGGGTCGGACGCTCCGACCGTGGGCGCGATTCTAGGCGGCGCGGAGAGCCCCGGGATGGTGTCGTCGGTCCGGTGGCAGCCGTTCCTAGTCCGCTGCCTCCCGGACCCGTTCGGGGTGCGTGTAGACGTTGAGTCGGTCGTCACGGACGAAGCCGACCAGCGTCATCCCGAAGCGCTCCCCCGCCTCGACCGCGAGGGACGACGGCGCGCTCACCGCGCTCACGATCGGGATGCCCGCGACGGCCGCCTTCTGCACGATCTCGAAGGAGAGTCGCCCGCTGACCTGGAGCACGTGATCGGCCAGCGGAACCCGCCCGGCGAGGACCTGCTCTCCCACCACCTTGTCCACGGCGTTGTGGCGGCCGACGTCCTCCCGGACGGACACGACGCCGCCCTCTGCCGAGAAGAGACCGGCGGCGTGGAGCCCTCCGGTTCGTTCGAAGACCTTCTGCGCTTTCCGGAGCGCGTCGGGGAGGGCGAGCAGCGTGGCGGCATCGACCGCCGTCCCCGTGGCGACGGGGGCGCATCGGACCTGGATGTCGTCGAGGGCGGCCTTCCCGCAGACACCGCAGGACGATGTCGCATAGAAGTTCCGCTTGAGTCGGTCGAAGTCGAACGGGTGGTTCAGCGTGACCGACACGATGTTGTACTGCTGGTCCTCCCCCGGGAGGGTGTCGCAGTAGGCGACCCGGCTGACGTCTGCCGGGGTGATCAGACCCTCCGTGAACAGGAACCCCACGGCGAGCTCGAAGTCGCCGCCCGGGGTCCGCATCGTGACCGCCACCGAGCGCAACTCCTGACCGGGCCCCTGCACGCGGATCTCCAGGGGCTCCTCCGCGGCGAGCGTGTCTGTCCGTTCCGACCGGACCCCGTCGTTCATGGCGACGACGTGCACGTTCGCGGTGTTCCGTCGGAGGGGCTGCGCGGCGGTCGCCATGGGAGCGATTATCGTCCTTCCCGGGAGAGGGCGACCTCACGTGGCAGGTGTCCGGTATCGAACCGCGCTAGTGCGACACGGCGGCGGCGGCGATCTCGGAGACGAGCTCCCGCTTCCAGAACCGCTCCAGAGCGAACGGCGCGATCAGGTCCGGCACGACGCTGTCGTGGACCAGGTCGGCCATCGTGACACCCACGATCGGCGTGGCCTTGAACCCATAGGTGCCCCAGCCGCCGTCGATCAGGAAGCCCTCGACGTCGGTGAGCCCCATGATCGGTGAGTAGTCGGGCGTCACGTCGCAGAGGCCGCCCCACGCCCGCATCAGCTTCACCCGTCCGAGCATCGGCAGGAGCTCCAGCGAATGCGCCGCGGTGACCTCGAGGAAGTCGAGCGTCGACTCCTGCGAGTACGACGTGTACGGCTCGATCTCGGAGCCGATCAGCACCTCGCCCCGGTCCGTCTGCGAGATGTAGACGTGCAACGTCGCCGAGACGAGGATCACGTCGAGGAACGGCTTGAGCGGCTCCGTCACGAACGCCTGCAGCGGATGGGTCACGATCGGCGTCTCCACCCCGGCCATCCGGCAGACCTCGCTGGTCCATCCCGCGACCGCCGAGATCACCGTGCCGGTCGCGATGGTGCCCCGGTTCGTGCGAACGCCGGTCACGCGACCCCCGGCGACGTCGATGCCGGTCACCTCCGTCCCTTGCTGGACATGGACGCCCATCCGGTCGGCCATCCGCGCGTACGCCCACACCACGGCGTCGTGCCGGATCACGCCTCCTGGAGGGTGGTAGAGCGCGGCCATGATCGGGAAGTCGGGATGGCTCGACAGATCCAGCTCGGGGCAGAGCTTCGCGATCTCGTCTGGGTAGATCACCCGGGAGTCGACGCCGAGGAGCCGGTTCACCTCGGCGCGCTCGTGGGCGACGATCACCGCGCGCTCGGCGTGCGCGAGCGTCAGATGGCCCTGCTGGGAGAGGAGGAGGTTGTAGTCGAGCTCCTGTGCGAGCTGTTCGTACAGCCGCAAGGACTCCTTGTAGAAGGCGACGCCCTCGGGCGTCCGGTAGTTCGCGCGCACGATCGTGGTGTTGCGGCCGGATCCGCCGGCACCGATGTAGCTCTTGTCGAGGACGGCGACGTCCGTGATGCCGCGCTTGGCCAGCTCGTACGCGATCGCCAGCCCGTGGGCCCCGCCCCCCACGATCACGACGTCGTAGGAGTCCTTCAGCTCGTGTCGGCGCCACATGCGCCACGGTCGGAAGTAGCGGATCGGGTGCATCAGCGCCACCCCTCCGCCCGGAGCGCCTGCCAGCCCACGGGAGCGCCACCGAGACCACCGACGATGCCCGAGAGCGCCTCCCACACGTACCGGGCGAGCTCGGTGGCGACGTAGACCTCGAGAACGACGGCCGCGATGTCTCGACGAACCACGAGCGCGCGAACCTCGGCGATCGGTGCGCCCGTGGCATCACCGCGGGCGAGCGTCGCCAGATCCCACGACGTGGCTCGCTCGATCACCTCCGGCAGACGAGGACCGATCAGCGCGATGCCCGCGAACAGATGCGTGACGTCGGTCACCATCGTGCGGGGTCCCGCGAGCGGCTCCATCGCTCGCATCAGGTCCGCCTCGGTGTCCGGCTCCCCCAGGATCACGGCCCACTCCTTCGAGATCCGCGCGACGATCGCGCCGGCGGGAGCGAACAGCTCCTGCGGGAGGTCGCCCCGGATGTCGACCTTCGCCCGCGCGGTGATGTCCGCGATCGCCACACCATCGCGGATCGCGGCACGCTCCGCCGCGTCGTCCCCGTAGGAGGCCGGGATCTCCCATCCGGCCTCCTCGACGAACACCGCCCCGCGGCGGGAGGACAGCCGCGCCGCCGGAGAGCGTCGGATCGGTGCCCTCACGAGCGGAGCCTCTCGCCGCGGGGGTCGTAGAACGGCGCGGTCTGCACCGTGGCCGTCGTGTGGCTCCCTCCGAACTGGATCTCGAACGTCTGGCCGTCGGCGGCCCAGTCGACCGGCACCCAGGCGAGACCGATCACGGCGCCCGCCGCCGCGCTCCGCCTCGCCGACGTCACCCGACCGACCCACGCGCCGTCCCGCACGACCGACGCGCCCTCCGGCGGCAGCCAGCCATCCGGGGCCGTGAACCCGACGAGGCGTTCCCGCGGCCCTGGGTCGCGCAGGTCCCGGAGCGCGCGCAGGCCGAGGAAGTCCTGCTTGTCCTCCTTCACCATCCAACCGAGCCCGACCTCGAACGGATCCGACTCGGCGTCGGTGTCCTGCCCTACGAGGATGTGCTGCTTCTCCAGACGGAGGATCCGCTGGGCCTCGAGGCCGAATGCGGCGATCCCGTCGCGACCGCCGGCCTCCATCAGGGCATCCCACACGTGCTCCCCGTACGCCGAGGGGAAATGGATCTCGTAGCCCATCTCCCCCACGAAGCCGATCCGGAGGACCAGCGACGGCACGCCCGCGACGTCCATCCTCGTCGAGGTCATGTACGGCATCGCTTCGCCCGAGACGTCGGCGTCGGTCAGCGAAGCCATGATGCCGCGTGCCCGAGGGCCGGCGAGGTTCACCGCGCCGAACGCGCCGGTGACGTTCAGCACGAGCGCATCGAGGCCCCAGTCGGCGTTCCACCAGGTGATCCAACGCTCCAGAGCAGCCGTGTTGCCGGTGGTCACGGTCACGAAGAACTCGTCGTCGTCGAGCCGAACGATGGCCCCGTCGTCGAGGATCACCCCCTCATCGTTGAGCATCGCCCCGTACCGGACGCGCCCGACGGCGAGGTCGGAGAACCGGTTCGGATACAGACGCTCCAACAGCTCGACCGCCTGCGGGCCCTTGATCCGGAACTTCCCCAGGGTGCTCACGTCGATCACGCCCACCCGGTTCCGGACCGCGTCGACCTCCTCCTCCGGCGTCGTGTAGTGATGCGGCCGGCGCCAGTCGCCCGCCCACATGAACTCCGCGCCGGCCGCGGCGTGCCGGTCGTGCATCGTCGTCTCCTTGCGAGGGGTGAGGCGCGGTCCGGCGAGGGTGCCCATCTCCACGGGGACCCAGGGCGGCCGGGCTGTCGTCGGCGACGTCTCGGCGAGGGAACGCCCCGTGACGGCGCCGCAGAGTCGCTGTGAGGACGTCATGCACGCCTTCCCCTGGCAGGGCCCCATCGTGATCGTGGTGTAGCGCTTGAGGAGCTCCATCGAGTCGAACCCCTCAGCGACGGCCGTCTTCAATTCCTTCGCGGTGACGTCCATGCAGACGCAGGCGAACTGTTTCCCGGGCGCCGCCGAGGCCTCCGGCGGCAGGACGACCGGATCGGCGAGCCTCTGCGGCCTCGCTCCGGAGCGCCGCGATCGATGCCCCGTCCACCGCGTACCCGGAGGACGTGGCGGCCTCGAGACCCGCGAGCCTGCCCTGGGCCACCGACGCCTCCGGCGACCGCGTGCCGGCCACGGCCCCGACCGCCCATGTGCGTTCGGGCAGCTCCGCCGGGAGGAAGGCCTGCGTCATCTCATCGAACGCGAGCCGTGCCCCCGTCTGCGCGAGGAGGTTCGTGGACGGCGTCTGGACGCACGCGTTCACGACGAGATCGCAGGAGACCCTCTGTCCCGATCTGGCGCCGGGTGGGCCGACGGAGACCGCGCTCACGCTCCGCCGGCCGTGGGCGGCGAGGATCGTCGAGCCGGAGACCACCGGGAACCCCTCCGGCCATCCACCCTCGGAACGGAGATCGACGACGGTCACCTCCGCGCCGGCGTCTCTCAGAGCCCAGGCCGACGCGTACCCGACGTTGTCGCCGGTGAGGACCACCGCCCGCCGGCCGGGAAGCACCCCGTAGCGATGGAGCAGCAGGTGGACCCCCGACGAGACCATCACGCCGGGAAGGTCGTTGCCGGGGAACACGGCGGATCCCTCCACCGCGCCCGTCGCGAAGATGAGGTGGTCCGCGCGGATCCGGTACAGGGCGTCCGGTCCGGCGGCCGCCACCAACCTGCCGCCGAACACGCCGAACGCGGGCGTCTGCGCGAGGAGCCGCACGCCGGCCTCGAGCGCCTGTCGTGAGAGGCTGGAGCGGAGCGCGGCGCTCGACTCCCCGAGCAGGTGGCCGCCGACCTCGCGGCCCTGCTCGAGCAACACGACCGAGGCGCCGGCGTCCGCCGCTGCCGCCGCGGCGGCGAGGCCGGCGGCTCCGGCGCCGATCACCAGGACGTCCGGGTGCAGGTTGATCCGCCGGCGCCGCCGATGGTCGGGCTCGTGCGGCACACGGCCCAACCCGGCCTTCGACCGGATGAACGGCTCGACCAAGGGCCACGCCCAACGCGGGTGCTGGAAGATCTTGTAGTAGAAGCCGGGCGGCATCATGAACGAGAACGTGTTCAGCCACCCGTGGATGTCCCTTCCGGCGGAGGGCCACGCGTTCTGCCGCGCCACCGTCATCCCTTCGCGCACCGGCTCGGTGCAGGCGCGCACGTTGGGGATGCCGTCGATCTGCATCAGGCAGTTCGGGCACGACCCCGTCATGCACGACAGGCCCCGGGGCCGGTGGTACTTGAAGGACCGAGCGGTGATCACGACACCCGCCGCCGCCAGCGCGGATCCCACCGTGTCCCCTTCGAAGGCAGCGATCGTCTTCCGCTCGAACCGGAACGACACCGGCCGGTCGCGGCGGATCGCCTCGCCCTGACGCGGCGCGAGCCTCTCGTTCACGCGGGCGCGCCCTCGCGCTTCTCTGGGCGATCCTGCAGTTCTTGCGGACGGTCCTGAGGGGGATAGGTGCGCCTGATCTCGTTCGTCATCGTGTGGCGCTCAGCCAGGAACCATGCGCGGCAACCGCTCTGATGCACCCACCACTCCGTCTGCCAGCCGTCGACGTTGCGGCGGAAGTACAGCGAGGCGGCGAGCTCCCGGTCGGTCGCCGTGGGCCCGGCACGGCGCGTGGTCTCGCCGCCGAACGAGAACTCGAGGGCCTCGCGCGGCCCACAGTTCGGACACGTGATCAGGAAGGTCACCCCGCTCCTCCGATCCACGGGCGCTCGGCCCCGGAGATCCGCGTGAGACTAGTCGACCGGCCTTCAGCCCGACTTCAGTTGCCAGCCGGGAAGCTCCCTGGCGCGGCGGCGAACCTTCTGTCTCCAGCGCGGCATATAGATCAGGAACCAGAAGCCCATGACCCCGAGGACGATCGGGAAGTACCGTCTGCTTCCGAGGTTCGCGAGCGTGATCGCGAGCGCGATCCCCAGCACCACCGACACCGCGATGACCTCGAGGCGGAACCGACGCATCTCCCGCATGATCCCCCAGTACTCGTCCTGCGGGATCTGGGCCGTGTCCCAGCGGCGCCCGCAGCTCGGACAGGTCCAGGCCTCTCCGTAGGGGACGGGTTCGACCTCGCCGCAATCGCAACGCACGGTGATCGGAGGGCCCTTCACGGCGCGATGGTACAGGCAGTCCTGTATGCCGTCGGACGCAACGTCCCCCGGATTGCCCGCTCCGGAGCGCCGTGCTATACCGCGGCGAGCGGCCGAGGGGCCGCGTACCCGAGAGGGGAGGGATCAGGTGGCTGACGAAGTCACGGCGCAGGCGACCATCGAGGAACGCCATCTCCTCAAGTCGCTGAACTGGTACGACGGATTCGTCATCGGCTTGTGCCAACCGGCGTTCCTGCTGGGGTCGCTGGGATTCACGCTCGCCACGATCGGCGCCTGGGGATCGATCCTGCTGTGGGGGATCTCCGCGACGGTCGGGCTGCTGCAGAACTTCATCTACGCGGAGACCGCCGCGATGTTCCCCGACAAGCCCGGCGGGATCGCCCTCTACGCGCACGAGGGCTGGCGTTCTCGTTTCAACCTCTTCGGTCCGATCGCGGCATTCGGGTACTGGATCGGCTGGTCCGTCGTGCTCTCGTTCGTCGGGAACATCGTGGGTGCGCTCGTCGTCGCCGAATGGTTCCCCAAGTCCGGGGACGGGGTGGACGACGCCTTCTTCAACCTCGGCTTCGCGGACTTCGGCTTGGCGCAGGCGATCGCGATCATCGTGATCCTCGGCGTCTGGTTGTTCAACGTCCTCGGGGTCAAGCCCTCGCTGGCGGTGGGATACGTGACCGGAGCGCTGCTGATGGTTCCGCTCGCGATCTTCATCATCTTCCCGTACATCACCGGGGACTGGGAGTCGTCGAACCTGGAGTACGTCCACAACGCCGGCGGCTTCAGCGACCTCCGGATCGCCCTGATGTGGCTCTTCATCATGTGCTGGTCCGCGTACGGGATCGAGGTGGGCGCGAGCTTCGCGCCCGAGTACCACGACACGAAGCGCGACACCGACAGGGCACTGAAGAGCGTGGCGGTGTTCTCGCTGTTCGTCTACCTCTTCCTGCCGCTCGGCCTCGGCGGCGTGGTGGGATCGGTCGGCGACTACGGCAGCTTCTACGTGTCGGCGCTCGAACAGATCGCGGGCTCCGCGCTCGGCGGCTTCGCCGTGATCTGCCTGATCGCGAGCTTGATCCTCGCGATGAACACCTCCACCGCGGACGGCGGGCGGGCGCTCTACGGCATCGCCCGCGACGACATGACGATCAAGTGGCTGTATCACCTGAACAAGTTCCACGTCCCGGCACGCGGGATGACGGTCGACATGGTCGTGAACATCGGCCTGCTGCTGTTGCTGGGCGCGAACAACTTCGTGATCCTGTACATCTCGAACATCGGCTACGTGTTCTGTCACGTGCTCGCGCTCACGGGGTTCCTGCTCCTGCGGAGGGACCGTCCGGACTGGCCGCGCCCCATCAAGGCGGGACCCGTGTTCGCGGCGCTCGCTTGGCCGCTGGCGGCCTTCAACCTGATCCTGGTGCTCGCCGGCGTGATCGACCAGGATGTCGCGTCCTACATCGGCTTCTACGAGTTCAAGGGCCTGCCGCTCTATCTCGGGGCCGGCGTGCTCATCGCATCGGTGGGGCTGTTCTTCTACCGGCGGGCGGTCCAGGACCGAAAGCCGATCACGTTCCGCGACCGCGACGTGCCGACGGTGCCCTCCGAGGACCAGATGCGGTTGCTCCGCGAGGAGGTCATGCCCGACCGAGCCTCGTAGAGACCACGATCAGCCGGAGAAGGGGGCGGACGACGGCCGCCCCCTTCTTGGTCCCACGGGTCGGCGTTGCCCGCTCCGCGAGCCCCGCCTAGCATGAGGCTCGTTCCCGTCAGGAGGTCGAGATGACAGACAAGATGTGGGGTGGCGAACCGTTCTGGGGCCTCGGGTACGAGTGGGACCCGGACTGGGTCTACACCGACAAGCAGCAGGAGCTCCGCGCCACCCTGATCGAGCTCTGTGAGAAGGAGCTCCGCGCCAACGCGAAGCGCTTCGACGACGAGCTGCTGTTCCCGCGCCGCAACCTGGAGCTCCTCGGCGAGCATGGCTTCCTCGCCCTGACGGTGCCGGAGGAGTACGGGGGCCTCGGCGAGAACCACGTCGCGTACTCGATGGTCTGCGAGACGATCGCCCGGTACGGCTGTGCCTCGACGGCGATGTGCTACGTGATGCACATGGGCGCCGTGAACGCGATCATGCTCCGCGCGACGCCCGAGCTGATCGACAAGTACATCCGGCCGCTCAACTCCGGCAAGATCGGCACGCTCTCCTACTCCGACCCGGAGACGGGCTCGCACTTCTGGTACCCGATCTCCTCGGGCGCCGAGCGCTCGAACGGCGGGTTCAAGGTGCGCAAGAAGGCGTCGTGGACGACCTCGGGCGGGTTCGCGGACTTCTACGTGGTCCAGACCACGAGCCCCGACTTCTCCGGCTACGACGACCTTTCGGTCTTCGTGGTCGACGGGGAGCACATCCAGGCGCAGCCCTCCCTGTGGGACGCGCTCGGTCTCCGGGGCAATCAGTCGGGGCCGATCGAGATCGACAACGTGGAGATCCCGGCGGAGCAGCTCGTCGGTCCCACGGGCGACGGGGCCAACTCGAACGACGAGTCCGTGGACCCGTGGTTCCTGGTGGGGTCCGCGTCGGTCTGGAACGGTCTCGCCCTCGGGGCGATCGACATCGCCAAGCGACACACCACGCGGAAGAAGCACGTGGACGTCGGGATGCGGGTGGCCGACTACCCCACGATCCAGGACTACGTCGGCGAGGCCGTGATGGACACGAACGCCTCCCGGCTGTTCACGCTCTCCGTCGCCCAGGCGATGGACGGCGCCACCGAGAACAACACCGTGAACCCGGGCCCGGGTGAGCTGGCGCGCGGGAACTTCCTCCATTGGGCGTGGCAGATCAAGTTCGAGGCGGCGAAGAACACCGCTCACGTCGTCGACAAGATGCTGCACGCCTGCGGTGGTTCCGGCTACAAGCGTGACATGGAGCTCGAGCGGTACCTGCGCGACGCGAAGGCGGGCTGGGTGATGGGGCCGACCAACGAGGTGCTCCGGCAGTTCGTCGGCAAGGCCGTGCTCCTCGGCTTCGACTCGCTCGACTACTGGAACCAGTCGTACAACCGCCGGGCCGTGGAGAACGAGGTGAAGAAGCTCGACGCCGCCGGGAAGCGAGAGCTGGCCGAACAACTCTTCAAGGAAGCCGACCAGCAGGAGTCGAAGGAGCCCGCAGCGAAAGGCTGATCTCTATGGCGATCTCTGCCGGACGCCGGAGCTTCACCGTCCCGGGGCTGTTGCCGTCGGATCCGTCCCTCGAGCGGTACTGGGTCCGCGCGGGCGGCGCCACCGTGATCACGATCGACGGCGACGACCAACTCACCGTCCGCGACCCGGCCGGCGGTCAGGCCGTGGAGATGACGGTGCTCGCTCCCGACGGGTCCGAGGACGCTGCGGCGCTGGGGTCCCGGGCCGACGCCCCCGCCACCGTTCTCCGCTCGTTGATCGGCTCCGAGGCCGACGGCGCCGGAGACGTGATCGGGGCCCTGGCAGCCCGCGGCCTGTCCCCCGTGGACGCGATGGCGGTCCCCCTCTTCGGGGAGTGGTCGCCGCCCGGTTCTTCGGAGACGTTCGTCGCGCAGCGGCCGGTCATCGTGGTGATCGCGGCGCCTGAGGGCGGGTCCGTGCTGGAGGGGGGTATCCCCGCCTCGGACCTGGACGTGGAGGTCCGGCGGACACGCCCTCGTGCTCACGACGAGCTCGAACTCCCTCCCCCGCTCGCCGAGCCACGCTTGGACTTCCGCGTCGACCGCGCGACCGCCCTGTCGTACGAGGTGAAGGCCGGCGAGTACATCCAGATCATCGACGTGGAGGGCAAGCAGTGCTCGGATTTCCTCGCCTTCCATCGCCGGAAGCTCGAGGACGGCGTCGAGCGGGGCTTCGACCCGACGATCACCCGGACGCTGATGGGCAATGCGTTCCCGCAGCCGGGCCTGTACTCGAAGTTCTTCGACCTCGACATGGACGTGTTGGTCGAGGTGATCAGGGACACGGTGGGCCGGCACGACTCGTTCCTGCTCGCGTGCACCTCGCGGTACTACGAGAACCTCGGGTACTTCGGCCACACGAACTGCACCGACAACTTCAACCGACAGCTCGAGACCTACGCGATCGCGCCGCGCAAGGGATGGCAGGCGCTGAACTTCTTCTACAACACGATGTTCGCGACGGACAACATCCTCGTCTTCGACGAACCGTGGTCACGGCCGGGCGACTACGTGCTCCTCCGGGCAGCGACGGACCTCGTCTGCGCCTCGAGCGCCTGCCCCGACGACGTCGACCCCGCGAACGGCTGGGACCCGACCGAGGTCCACGTCCGCGTGTACTCCCCCGAGCACACGTTCTCCGCCGCGATCGCGCACCGCGTGACGCCCGATGCCGAGCCGACGCTCACGACGGAGACCGGATTCCACCCACGGATCTCGGAGCTCACGAGCCGGACCACCGAGTACAACGGCTACTGGCTGCCGACGAGCTTCGACAACCACGGAGCGACCGACGAGTACTGGGCGTGCCGCGAGCGAGCCGCGATCATGGATCTGTCTCCTCTCCGGAAGTTCGAGGTGCTCGGTCCCGACGCGGAGGCGCTGATGCAGGCGACCGTCACCCGTGACGTCCGACGCCTCGCCGATGGACACGTCGTCTACACCGCGATGTGCAACGAGGACGGCGGCATGATCGACGACGCCACGATCTTCCGGATCGCGGACACGAACTTCCGATTCGTCGGAGGCAGCGAGTACGACGGGCTCTGGCTCCGCGAGCAGGCGGAACGGCTCGGACTGAACGCCTTCGTGAAGGAATCCACCGACCATCTCCACAACGTGGCGATCCAAGGTCCCGCGAGTCGCGATCTCCTGAGCGACGTCGTGTGGGTTCCGCCGTCCCAGACACCCTTCGAGTCGCTGGGTTGGTTCCGGTTCTCGGTGGGGCGGATCGGCGGCGCGACGGGCGTTCCCGCGGTGATCTCCCGGACGGGGTACACCGGCGAGCTCGGCTACGAGATCTTCTGCCATCCCAAGGACGCCCCCGCCGTCTGGGACGCGGTGTGGGAGGCCGGGGAGAAGCACGGTCTCGCTCCCCTCGGCCTCGATGCCCTGGACATCCTTCGCATCGAGGCCGGCCTGATCTTCGCGGGATACGAGTTCGACGACCAGGTGGACCCCTTCGAGGCGGGGATCGGCTTCACCGTGACCAAGGACAAGGACGAGGACTTCGTCGGCCGTGAGGTGCTGAGGGAGCGCCGCGAGCATCCGCAGAGAGCCCTGGTCGGCCTGGAGCTCGAGGGGAACGAGCCGGCCGGCCACGGCGACGGTGTCTACGTCAGGTCGCCAGCAGGTGGGCGTCGTGACCAGCGGGACCCGTTCCCCGACCCTCAAGAAGAACATCGCGCTCGCCCGGGTCGCCGTGCAGCACCGGGACCTCGGCACCGCGCTCGAGGTCGGCAAGCTCGACGGCCAGCAGA
The DNA here is from genome assembly GCA_963711655.1 of uncultured Actinomycetota bacterium. Classification (GTDB taxonomy): domain Bacteria; phylum Actinomycetota; class UBA4738; order UBA4738; family HRBIN12; genus JAJNBA01. The sequence continues at coordinate 219,575 of CAVQEW010000015.1, read as the reverse complement.
AGCGCATCGGCGCGCAGGTCGTCCGCTTCCCGTTCTACGACCCGGAGAAGAAGAGACCGCGCTCGTAGCGATGGCGAAGCTGATCGAGTCGTTCACCCCCGAGCAGGTCGAGGCGTTCCACCGCGACGGCTTCCTCGTGGTCGAGGAAGGCTTGATCTCCGACAAGGCGCTGGAGCTGCTGGAACAGCGCTACCTCCGCCTCTTCGAGGGCGAGTACGAGACCGGCATCAAGCCGGACGAGGTCAACTGGGTCAAGGGCCGCGATCCGGAGGACCGCACCCGGCAGCTCTGCAACGCCTGGCGGGCGGACACCGTGATCGCCGCCCAGGTCCTCTCCGCGAGGATCGGCCACCTCGCCGCACAGCTGATGAGCTACCCGGGCGTCCGCATCCTCCAGGACAACGTGCTCTGGAAACCTCCCGGAACGAAAGCGATCGGCTTCCATCAGGACGGCTCGTACGCCGACTACCTCGTGCCCCCGGAGATGGTGACCTGTTGGATGTCCCTGCACGAGACGCAGGCCGACGCGGGGCCCATCGCGTACGTGCGCGGGTCGAACCACTGGCCGTGGACGCCACCGGAGCGCTCGCAGTTCCACGCGCCCGAGGACTGGCTCGAGGGCGTGCGAGCGGCGAAGCCGGCCGATGCCGACATGGAGGTCGTGCCCGTCGTGGTCGAGCCTGGCGGCGGGGCGTTCCACCACAACCTCACGTGGCACGGCTCCGAGCCCAACACGAGCGGCACGGTGGCGCGGATGGCTCTCGTCTCGCACATCCTTCCCTCCCACGCACGCTTCCACCACCGCAACGTCGACCTGATCTACTCGCGCTACCGGCGCCGGGGCGACACCGCGATGGATGAGTCCTTCTTCCCGGTGCTCTGGGACGAGACCGGCTACCGCACTCCCTGGCTCGAGGAGCTTCCGGAGATCGACTGACTCAGTCGTCACGGAAGCGAGCCGCGAGCGTCTCCAGCATGGCCCAGGCCGCGTGCGGCTCTCGCTCGAATGCCGCCCGAACGAGCTCGCGGGATATCGCGAGGGTTCGAAGCGGCGTCGCCGCGACGACGTCCGCGCTGCGTGCCCGGCCGTCGAACACGGTGATCTCGCCGAAGAACTCCCCTTCCCCGAACGTCGCGAGCCGGTTCCCCTTGCGTTCGACACGCGCCTCTCCCTCGAGGATCACGAACAGCTCGTCCCCCGGGTCGCCTTCGCGAACGATGACCTCACCCGGCCCGAAGACCCGCTCCTCTCCTTCCGCGATGATCGCGGCGAGGATCTCCGGCGCGAGCGAGGAGAACACGGGGGCGCGCTCGAGCAGGTGCTCGTACTTGCCGCCGTGGAACAGCAGCGGCTGGCCCTCCCCGTACCGGGCGTACTCCACCTGTCCCACGAACAAGGAGTGGTCCCCGCCCCAGTACGAGCGCACGACCCGCGCCACCAGGTGGGCGAGGGCGCCGCGAACGAGTGGGGTCTCGTGGACGACGTCGAATTCGACCTCCTCCGACCCCTCGCCGGTGCGACCGGCGAAGCGGTCGGAGAGGGCGCGCTGCTCGTCGGCGAGCACGCTGATCCCGTACCGACGTCCTTCGTTCAGCAGGGCATGCATCTTCGCCCTGCGATCCACCGAGATCAGGATCAGCGGGGGCTGGAGCGAGACGGACATGAACGCGTTCGCCGTCATGCCGTGCACCTGGTCGGCGTCTTGCGTGGTGATGACCGTGACTCCGGTGGCGAACATCCCCAGCGTCCGGCGGAACGCAGCCGCCGGGTCCTGGCCCGGCTCGCCCGCGATCTCGAGCTCCTCGGCGTCCGGCGTGTCACCCGGAAACGTCTCGCCGAACCCGATGGGCGCGAACCCACCGTGCACCGGCAGGTCGAACTCGGTCGGTGGCGCCTCTTCGACGGGGCGCTCAGCCACCCGCTAGCTCCAGGGATACGGGGAATGGCTGACGGGATGGAGCCGACCCTCGGCGAACCGGGAGAAGCGGAACGGCTCGAGCAGCGCCTGTGGCTCCCCGAGGAGCTCCTTGGCGACGAGCTGCCCGATCCCGATCATCTTGTAGCCGTGGTTCGAGTCGGCGACCACGTAGGCGTTCTCGACGAACCGGTCGAAGACCGGGAAGCTGTCGGGCGTGAAGGCGCCGATGCCGCCGGTGGGCGCCTTCTTGTAGAGCGGACGCTTCCCCTCGAACCGCTTGTGGCAATGCGCGAGGGCCGCCGTCCACATCCGCTCGAACTCCTCCGTCACGACGAACTCGGTGCTCTCCTCGCCGTACGGATCCACCGCGACCTCGTCCGCGGGTTGCTCGACGACCCACGGCATCGCCCCGCCCTGGACACCGCCGAAGTTGACGTCGGGCTTGTAGTAGATGCCCCAGAGCTCCTCGCTCACGACGGATCCGTCCATGTCGTCGATCAGCGGAGCGTCGGTGTCGATGTGCACGACCGGCGGCATGTGCCCGTCGTTGTCGAGGAGGTAGCTCGGGTCGACGCCGAGGGTCCCCTCCTGGAGGCACCAGTAGGTCCACATCGGCCGTTCGTACACGTTGCCGTCTCGCCCTCGCACGTCGACGACGCCGGGCAGGTCGAGCATGTGCCAGAAGTCGCGAACCCAAGGGCCGGCCGCCACGACGACCTGCTCGCAGCCGATCGCTCCCCGGTCCGTCTCGACGGCGGTCACCGCCCCGCTCTCGATCCGGAACCCGGTCACCATGACCGGGGCATGGAGTTCGACGCCCAGAGCCTCGCTCTTGCCGCGGAGACCGCGCATCGACGCCATGTTCTCCGCGTAGCCGCCCTTCTTCTCGTGCAGGACCGCCGTGATGTTCTTCGCCTGCCAGTCCGAGAAGATCGACTCCATGTAGGTCCGGCAGTCGTCCTCCCCTTCGATCAGCTCCGAGGGGTAGCCGATCGCCTTCTGCTCCTCGTAGATCTGCGCGACGTCGGCCCGCATCACCTCGGGCGCGATCTGGAGATACCCGATCGGGTGATAGTGGAACGCGTCGACATCGGACTCCCAGACGTCCACCGAGTGCGCCATCAGCTCGCGCATCGCCGGCTGGAAGTAGTTGTTGCGGATCACCCCGCAGGCGATCCCCGACGGTCCCGCGCCGACGCCGGTCTTGTCGAGGAGCACGATGTCTCTCCCGTCTCCGTCGCCCCGCGCCTCGAGCTCTCTCGCCAGGTGCCAGGCGGTGGACAGCCCGTGCACGCCGGCGCCGATCACCACGTAGCGCGAGTGCTCCGGGAGCGTCACCGTGCGGACCACCTTTCGAGTCTCGATCCGGGGCGATTCTAGGGTCTCGAACGACGCGGTCAGGGCACCCCGACCTGATCGCGCTCCTCCATCCGCCGGCGGGCGTCGGCGACGAACGTCTCCCAGATCCTCAGCGTCCGCTCGTCGTCTTGCCATTCCTCGTGGAGCTCCCATTGGACGCCCAGGACGAACGACGACGAACCCGGCATCTCGACTGCCTCGATCGTCCCGTGCGGCGCCCAGGCGACCGCTTCGAGTCCCGTCCCGAGCTCCTTCACGGCCTGGTGGTGGTAGCTGTCGACCTCGGAGCTCTCACCGAGGTGCGAGGCCAGGAGCGAGCCCGGCTTCACGACGAGGGGGTGCGTCGGGTGCGGGGGGCGTTCGGCTCCCGCCAGCGTGGCGGCGACCAGCGCCCGCCATTCGTCCCACTTCGCACCGGGGTGATCGGCGCCCTCCGCGGGGAACTCGTCCAGGTCTCCGTAGAGCGTGCCTCCGAGCGCGACGTTCAGGACCTGGCATCCCCGGCACACGCCGAGGACGGGCACCTCTTCCTCCACCGCGAGCAGCGCGTAGGAGAGGTCGATCTCGTCGAGGAAGGGCTGCCCGGGCAGGTGCTTCGGATGCGGCTCCTCGCGTCCGTAGCGCCACGCCTCGATGTCTCGCCCGCCGGCGAGCACGAGCCCGTCGATGCGGTCGATCAGGTCGACCCGATCCTCCTCCTGCTCGTAGTACGGCAGGAGGACCGGCAGGGCGCCCGCCGCGAGCAGCGGACGGCCGTATCCGAACCCGTAGTAGTCGCCGTAGTCGGCGAACCCCTCCGAGATCGCGACCAGCGGACGGCGGTCCGTCATGGCACCGTGCCTGGCACCGTACTCAGTGCCCGGCGGGCCGCTCCCAACCCTCCATCACGGGCGGCTTCCAGTCGGTGCCGACGGTCTCCGAGTCCTCGACCCACGGACCGAGCATCGGCTGCGGGAACTTCGCGTGCTTCGTCTTCAGCTGGATCCCGTAGGAGTTGCCCTCGATCAGGTGCTTCATCAACACCTTCCGGGCGAACTCGTCCTCGCGACCGGCGGGGATCTCGAAGTGGATCTTCAGGAACGAGTTGGAGTAGCGGTCGAACACGGCGGCGACGCCGTCCTCCTGCAGGAGCGTGACGTCTTCGAGCCAGTTCAGGTCCTCGCCGGGCGTCAGCGCGTCGAGATCGACGTCCTCCACCGAAGGTGATGTCCTCCTGGTACGGGAACCGGCGGCCCGCGAGCTCCTCGGCGTCGATCCCGATCTTCGTCGAAAGGTGCGGCTCGATCATCGTGGCTCCTCTAGGTCGGGAACTGCCCCGTGTCGGCAAGGTACTTCTGCATCATGTTCTTGATCTCGTCCAACGTGCTCTGCTCGGTGACGCCCGGGATGTAGTCCGTGCCGGCGAGCGGCACCTTGGCCATCGCCGCGGCCTCGACCGTGAGCGCACAGAGATCCTCGGGCTCGAGCGAGTGGACGTCGGTCTTCCCACATGCCCGCGCCATCATCTGGAGCTCCATGGTCATCGCCGTGAGCAGGTTGTAGACGCGCGTCGCCGCCGAATCGACCTCCAGGCGCTTGCGGAGCTCCGGGTCCTGCGTGGTGATCCCGACCGGGCAGCGGCCCGTATGGCAGTGGTAGCACTGGCCGGCCGGCACGCCGACCGTCCCCTCGTAGTCGGTGACCCCGGGGATCTCCTTGTTGCAGTTCAGAGCCATGAGTGCGGCCGTGCCGATCGCGACCGCGGTGGCGCCGAGGGCGAGGCACTTGGCCACGTCGGCGCCATTGCGGATCCCTCCGGCCACGACGAGGTCGACGTCGTCGGCGAGCCCGACGTCCTCCAACGCCCGGCGGGCCTCCGGGATCGCCGCCATCAGCGGGATGCCGGTCTCCTCGGCCGCGATGTGCGGACCGGCTCCCGTCGAGCCCTCTGCACCGTCCAGGTAGATGATGTCCGGCCCGCACTTGGCGGCCATCCGCACGTCGTCATAGACCCGCGCGGCCCCGAGCTTCAGCTGGATCGGGATCCGGTAGTCGGTCGCCTCACGGATCTCCTGCACCTTCAGGGACAGGTCGTCGGGCCCCAGCCAGTCCGGGTGCCGCGCCGGTGAGCGCTGGTCGATCCCGGTCGGGAGGGAACGCATCTCCGCGACCTGCTCCGTGACCTTCTGGCCCATCAGGTGGCCGCCCAGGCCGACCTTGCACCCCTGGCCGATGAAGAACTCGCACGCGTCGGCCAGCATCAGGTGATGCGGGTTGAACCCGTAGCGGGACTGGATGTTCTGGTAGTACCACTTCGTCGAGAGGTCTCGCTCCGGCGGGATCATGCCTCCCTCGCCCGAACACGTCGCGGTCCCGGCCATCGACGCGCCTTTCGCGAGCGCCATCTTCGCCTCGAGCGACAGCGCCCCGAAGGACATCCCCGTGATGTAGATCGGGATGTCGAGCTCGATGGGGTCCTTCGCGAACCGGGCTCCGAGCGTCGTCTTCGTCTCGCACTTCTCCCGGTAGCCCTCGATCACGAAGCGCGTCAGCGTGCCGGGCAGGAACATCAGCTGATCCCAGTGCGGGATCGGCTTGAACATCGAGAACCCGCGCATCCGGTATCGCCCGAGCTCGGACTTCACGTGGATGTCGTTGATGACCTCCTCCGTGAAGATCGGGCTCCGACCGAGGACGTCCTTGCTGGTTGAGACCTCTGCCATCCCGTCTCCTCGTTCTTCCGGTCTCTCGGCGGCCCTAGATGACGAGCTTCTTCTCGCTCGGCTCGAGGTTGTCGTAGTTGTAGAGCATCTTGCCGCAGACGAACTTCTGGAACGCGGGCGGACTCCCGAACCCGTGGATCCGGAACTTCCGCTCGATGAGCTCGGTGTCGGCGTCGGTCCACTCCCCTTCGACGCAGTCGATACCGAGGGACTTCACCTTCCCGGCGACGTAGATCTGCCCCTCGTACATCGAGTCGCCGAGCCCGGGACCCGACGTCGCCGAGGATGATCTGCCGCCCGCGCTGCATCATGAACGCGGTCATCGTTCCGGCGTCGCCGCCCACGATGATCGTGCCGCCCTTCTGGTCGATCCCCGTGCGGGCGCCGACGGCGCCCTTGACGATCAGGTCGCCGCCACGCATCGCCGCACCGGTCAGCGAGCCCGCGTTCTTCTCGATCACGACGACCCCGGACATCATGTTCTCGCACACGGACCAGCCGACCCGGCCGGTGACCGTGATCTCCGGACCGTCGATCAGGCCGAGGCCGAAGTAGCCGAGGGAGCCCTCGTACCGGATCTTGCACCGCTGGAGGATCCCGACGCCGATCGAGTGCTTCGCGCCCGGGTTGCGGACCGTGACGTCGCGGATCCCCTGCTCGTAGATCAACCACCGGAGCTCGAGGTTGATCTGGCGGGTCGTCAGGTCCGTCGCGTCGAAGCTCGCCGAGCCCTCGGCGATCTCGGACACCTTCGGGATCTCCGCCACCGGTTCCGCGAGCCCCCGGGCGTCGTAGGTGGTGTGGCGTGCGCCGCTCATCGTGTCCACACGAGCACCTGCCCCTCGTACGGATCGGAGGTGTCGATCTCTCGGTTGAGGACCGCGCGGATCGCGATCTCCTCCGACGCCATCGCGACCAAACCGTCGGATTCGTACAGGACCAGCGGCTTCGCGGCCATCTCGTCCTTGGCGACGCCCAGCGCGTCCTTGGTGACCGCCATGTACGTGAACACGCCGTCGAGGTCCTCGAGGCTCGTGTGCATCGCGTCCTCGAGCGAGTCGCCTCCGGCCATCTTCTCCGCCAGGTAGACGGCGATGATCTCGGAGTCGCACTCGGACTGGAAACGGTGCCCGCTGGATTCCAGCCGCCGCTTCCACAGGAAGTAGTTCGTGAGCTGGCCGTTGTGCACCACCGCGACGTCGGAGAACGGATACGCCCAGTAGGGATGCGCGCCGGAGATGTCCACGTCGGACTCCGTCGCCATGCGGACGTGACCGATCGCGTGGGTTCCCGCGAACCCGCCCAGTCGGTAGAGGTCCGAGACCTCCTGCGCGTCACCGAGATCCTTCACGATCTCCAGCGAGTGCCCGAGCGAGAGGACCTCGCAGCCGGGAACGTCCTCGAGGTAGTCGGCCAGCGCCTTCATGTCGCCGTCGTAGCGCACGGTCGCCCGGTAGGCGTACTCCGTCTCTCGCTCGACCCGGTCCACCGAGGCGCCGATCTTGTGGAGGCGCGACTCCACCTCCTGCCGGTGCCGTTCGAGACGCTCCTTGAAGTCGAAGTCCCGAGGGTCGTTCGCGTCGGCCAGCTTGAAACGGATCACGACCAGCTCGGACGGCTCCCCGAACAAGGCGTAGCCCGACGAGTCCGGTCCCCGGTGCTTCATCGCCTGGAGCATCTGGGTCATCTCGGTACCGACGTCGGAGGAACCGTCGCGGTGGATGATGCCTGCGATCCCGCACATGTGACGGAAGTACTCCTTTCTCCGGCGATCCGTCTACGGCAATACGTCGAGGTACTCGGCGACGTCCCAGTCGCTGACCGTCCCGATGAATCGCTTCCATTCGTCGGTCTTGTAGTGCATGAAGACCCGGTACATGTCCCCGGGCAACGCCGCCTTCACGACATCGTCCGCCTCGAGCGCCTCGAGCGCCTCTCCCAACGTCTCGGGGATCCGCTCGACGTCCTTGCCCTCGGCGATCGCCTCGTAGATGTTCCGCTCTTCCGGGGGGCCGGGGTCGAGGTTGCGGGCCAGCCCGTCCTTCATCGCCATCAGGAGCGCGGCGAAGGACAGGTACGGGTTCACCGCCGAGTCGACGGATCGGTACTCGTACCGCCCGGGCGCGGAGATCCGCAACGCCGTCGTCCGGTTCTGGAACCCCCAGTCGGCGAAGATCGGCGCCCAGAACCCCGCGTCGGCGAAGCGCCGGTAGGAGTTCACGGTCGGCGAGGTGATGCAGGTGAGCGCGCGGAGGTGCTCGAGCACACCGCCGATCGCGTGCAGACCGATCTTGCCCGGCACCCGCGGATCGTCGCCGTCGGGCATGAACATGTTCTCGTCGCCCTGCCAGAGCGAGATGTTGTGGTGACAGCCGTTCGCGGACACGCCCATGAACGGCTTCGGCATGAAGCACGCGAACGCGTTCATCTCCCGGCCGACCTGCCGGCAGATCTGCCGGTAGGTCGTGAGGCGGTCGGCCGTCAGCCTCGGCCTTGTCGAACATGAAGTTCAGCTCGAGCTGGCCGGGGGCATCCTCGTGGTCGCCCTGGATCATGTCGAGACCCATCGCGGCGCCGTACTCCATGACCTTGTGGATGATCGGCTGGAGCTCCGAGAACTGATCGATGTGGTAGCAGTACGGCTTGGTCTTGCCTTCGACCGAAGGCGTGCCGTCCGGGTTGGTCTTCAGCCACATCATCTCGGGCTCGGTGCCGGCCCGCAGGTGCAGCCCGGTCTCCGCCGTGAACTCGTCGTGGATCCGCCTGAGGTTGCCCCGGCAGTCCGACGTCAGGAAGGCGCCGCCGTCGACCTCCTCCTCGCGGCCCCGGAAGAGCGTGCAGAAGACCCTCGCCGTCTTCCGATCCCAGGGGAGCACGCAGAAGGTCTCGACGTCGGGGAGGCCGACGAGCTCCCTCGCCTCCGGCCCGTACCCGATGTAGTTCCCCTCACGGTCGACGAACAGGTTCGCGGTGGATCCGTAGACGAGCTGGAACCCTTTCCGAGCGATCGTCTCCCAGTGCTTGGCCGGGATCCCCTTGCCCATGATCCGCCCCGTGACGGAGACGAATTGGTAGTACATGTAGGTCACGCCCTCGGCGTCGATCTGCCGGCGGACCTCCTTGATCGCTGCGTCGCGCTCGTCCTGGGCGACGAACTGCTCGATGTCGGTGGCCAACTCGCGCCTCCCTTCGGGCGGCCCTCCCCGGGCCGGCTGGGCGCATCCTACGCCGAGGGCCGCAGCCCGCGCTACGCGGGAGCGAAGGGGTATCCTCACGCGACCCTGCCAAGGAGCGAGAAGAGCCGACGGGAGGCGAGGCCGTGAAGAGCGGGCTGGAGATCGCGCAGGAGGCCGTCCTTCGTCCCATCACCGAGGTGGCCGCGGACGCCGGCATCCTCGAGGCCGAGCTCGAGCAGTACGGCCGCTTCAAGGGGAAGATCTCGCTCTCGATCCTCGAACGGTTGGCCGACCGCCCCGACGGCAAGCTCGTCATCACCACGGCGATCACGCCGACGAAGGCCGGCGAGGGCAAGACCACCACGTCGATCTCGCTCGCGCAGGGCATGGGGAAGATCGGCAAGGACGTGATGCTGTGTCTCCGCGAGCCGTCGATGGGCCCGGTCTTCGGGATCAAGGGAGGCGGCAACGGCGGCGGCTACGCCCAGGTCGTCCCGATGGAGGAGATCAACCTCCACTTCAACGGCGACTTCCACGCCGTCCAGGCCGCCCACAACCTCCTCGCGGCCGCCCTGGACGCGTCGATCTACCACGGCAACCTGCTCGGCATCGACCCGGTGTCCGTGACCTGGCCGAGGACCCTCGACGTGAACGATCGCGAGCTTCGCTACGGCGTCGTCGGCCTCGGGGGCAAGGCGCACGGGGTCCCACGGGAGAACCAGTTCGTGATCGTGGCGGCCTCGGAGATCATGGCCGTGCTCGCGCTCTCGAGTGACCTCGCCGACCTGCGCGCCCGGCTCGGTCGCGTCGTCGTCGCCTCCACCTTCGACGGCACCCCGGTCACCGCGGACGACCTCCGGGTCGCCGGGGCGATGGCGGTGGTCATGAAGGAGGCGATCAAGCCGAACCTCGTCCAGACCCTCGAGGGACAGCCCGCGCTGATCCACGCGGGACCCTTCGGCAACATCGCGCACGCCAACAACTCGATCATCGAGGATCGGATCGCGTTGAAGCTGGCGGACTACGTCGTCACGGAGGCGGGCTTCGCCTCCGACCTCGGGTTCCAGAAGTTCTGCGACATCGTGTGCCGCTTCGGCGGGTTCGCGCCGTCCGCCGGCGTCCTGGTGACGACGGTGCGGGCGACCAAGTCCCACGGCGGGATGCCGTTCGATCAGCTCGGGCAACGAGGACGTGGACGCGCTCCGGCGTGGGATCGACAACCTGGGCGCGCACATCGGCATCGTCCGGGAGTACGGCCTCCCGTGCGTCGTGTCGATCAACAACTTCCCGACCGACACCGAGAAGGAGATCGAGACCATCCGGGAGCTCGCCGGCGGCGCCGGCGCCGAGACGGTGGTCGTGAACCGGGCCTTCGCGGAAGGCGGCGACGGCGCCACCGAGCTCGCGGAGGCGGTCGTCGCGGCGTGCGAGCGACCGAGCTCGTTCCACCAGCTCACGCCGGACGGCACGCCGCTCAAGGAGCAGATCGAGGCGATCGCCACGAAGATCTACGGCGCGGACGGCGTCGACTACCAGGCGCAGGCCGAGAAGGACATCGCCAGGATGGAGCAGCTCGGGTTCGGGGAGATGCCCGTCTGCATGGCCAAGACCCACCTCTCGCTCAGCCACGACCCTCTGCTCCTCAACCGGCCGACCGGCTACCGGCTCCCCGTCCGCGGAGTGGTGCCGAGCGCCGGTGCGGGCTTCGTGGTGGTGCTCTGCGGTGACATGCAGCGGATGCCGGGGCTCGGGAAGACGCCCGCGTTCATGCAGGTGGACCTCGATCCCGAGGGCCGCACCCTCGGCCTCTTCTAGCGCGGGGCGCTTCGACCGCGCTCATCCGGTCGAGGTGCCTGCATCCCTGCGATCTCGGGTGTCCCCCACCTCGCGCGGGTGTCAGGGGCGCGCGAGGATCGGGCCGTGAGCGTCACCGCGACCGCCGCCGTTCCCTCTCGCCCCTTCGGGGACGCGATGGCCTCGCGCCTGCGGGAGACGGCGATCATCGTGGTGGGCTCGGGCATCGCCGGCGCACTCGTCGGGGGCATCGGCAGCCGCGTCGTGATGCGCATCTCGGCCCTCGCCGCCCCCGAGGTCCGTGGAGCGGTGACCGAGAACGGCAACGTCGTGGGCGAGATCACCCTCGAGGGGACGATCGCGCTGATGGTCCTCGCGGGGCTGTTGTCCACCGTCCTCGGGGCGGGCGCCTTCGTCGTGGCGCGGCCGTGGCTCCCCCGCCGGACCGTCCGGCGCGGGCTCGTCTTCGGCGGGTTCCTGCTCGCGCTGACGGGCGCCGCGGTGGTCGACAAGGGCAACGCCGACTTCGTGATCCTCGGCGACCGTCTGCTGAACGTGACGATGTTCTCCGCCCTGTTCCTCGCGTTCGGTCTCGTGGCGTCGTCCGCCTTCGCCCTCCTTGGAACGCCGGGTGCCGCCGGCCGCGTCGCTCTCGCCTCGGATGTGGGCGCTCACCGCCGTGTGTGCGCTCCCGATCGTGCCGGGGCTGATCGGAGTCGCGTTCGCGTTCGCGTCGCAGCTCGGCGTGCCGCTGATCGGCGCCTGGGTCGCCATGTTCTGCGGCCTCCGCCGTCGACCGACGAGGACGGCACGGGCTCGCGCAGCTGATCCGCGTCGGCGCGACCGCCGGCATGCTCGTGGTCGTCGGGCTCGCCGGCGCTGAGTACGTCGACAGCGTGACCACGATCCTCTGAGGATCGCGTCAGCCGTCCGCGTCAGTTCCCGTCGTCGTCCCGGGTCGTCATCGTCGTCATCTTCGTCTCTGGGCACCGTGACCACGCAGAACTCGTTGCCCTCCGGATCGAGCATCACGCACCAGGTGCTGCCGTCGTCCTCCGCCCAGTTCCGGACGTGGGCGCCGAGTCCTTCCAGACGCTGCACCTCGTCTTCGAGCGGCAGGTCCGCCGCGACATCCAGATGGACGCGGTTCTTCGCCGCCTTCTCCTCGGGGACCTCCGTGAAGAACAGGACGGGGAGCTCCTCCCCTGCGGGAGGCTCGACCATCACCGACGGATCGTCCTCGGGGTCGTAGACACCCTTCGACGCGAGCCGCTCGAGCTCGTCCTCGTCATACGGGGCGACGGACCAACCGAGCGCAGCGGCCCAGAAACGGGCGAGCGGCGCGGCATCGCGGCAGTCGAAGACGATCGATTCGACCCTCACCGTCTCCGAAGCCTAGGCCAAGCGGGAACGCCGCGCTCCGTCGCTCGAGGTCAGGGCGACAGACGCAGCAGGAACGCTTCCTCCACCTGCTGGAGCGATGTGTCGGCTCGGGCGCGGAGAGTGGCGCACTCATCGACGAGCATCTGCCCCTTCGCCTCGTCCTTGAGGCCGGCGGCGTTGATCCGAACGTTCGCCATCGCGGCGAGGGCCGCGGCGAACAGGAGCATCGCCGCCGAGTAGCCGTCCGAGGCCGCGTGTGGGTTCCCCATCGCGGTCGCATCCTCGGCGAGCTCCATCAACCCGACGCACCGCGTGGCGAGCTGGAGGGGGACCGCGGCGGCGGCCTCGTAGGCCTCCTGGATCCGCACCGTCCGCGAGGACTTCTCCTCATCCGTCCCCTTGGGGAGCTTGAACGACGCCATCACCGACTCGAAGGCCTCGGCGTCCTCGTCGGCGAGCGTGAGGAACGCCTCGCGCTCGGCGTCGGCGGTCTCGACCAGGGATCGCATGCGCGCGTCCAGGTCCTCGAAGCCCTCCTTGCCGACGGTGAGGCGTCCCACCATCGCGATCAGGGCTGCCCCCGTGGCGGCCGCCACGCCGGCGGCGGCACCGCCGCCCGGAGTCGCCGACGCCGATCCGAGCTCGTCCAGCCACGGTCCGATCCCTTGTGCAGAGGTGCTCACGAACGTTCTCCTTTCCCGACACCGGCCGGGTTCAACCGGCGTCCACCAGCCGCTCCAAGATCTGCGCCTCCGGCGAGAACCCGGCCAATCGCACGTGCTCCGCCGTCCCCGCCGGCAGTGCCGCTTCCGGCGCCAGCCCGACGATCTCGGAGTCGCGCACCGTCATCCCGCGCGCAGACGCCGCCTCCGTCACGGCGTCGAACGCCGCCCGAACGCCCGTCACCTCGAAGTCCACCAGGTTCATCGAGACGGTGACGCATCCTCGCTCCGGAACCGCGAAGCCGATCGCCCGGACGGCGGGCAGCCCTCCCGAGGACTCGCGGATCTCGCGGGCGATCTCCTTCGCCGCCTCCTCGTCGGTTCCGGGTAGGTAGGTGTTGAACGCGACGAGCGGCTTGCGTGCGCCGACGGCGGTCGCGCCCGCACGCCCGATCTGGTGCGGGCCGAAGTCGGGAAGTCGGTCACCGGCGGCGACGGCCGCCCGGAGGCCCTCGAACTCGCCCTTCCGGACGTCGGCGAGCGAGCGGCGCTCGGGCGCGGCCGCGGCCTCCCCGTACAGGTAGACCGGGAGCGAGAACGTCTCCGCCAGCTCCCGGCCGACGGCGCGCGCCAGGTCCACGCATGCGTCCATCTCCACGTCGCGGACCGGCATGAACGGCACGACGTCCACCGCTCCCATCCGCGGGTGACCACCGTGGTGCTCGAACATGTCGATCCGTTCGATCGCGACCGCGGCCCCGGCGACGGCCGCTCGTCGGACGGCATCGGCCGATCCCAGGACGGTCGTATCGAGGCGGTGATGATCGGGATCGGCCTCGGCGAAGACCACGCGAGCACCTTCGACACCCAGGGCCCGGACGATCTCGTCGATCACGTCGCGCCGCCGCCCCTCGCTGAAGTTCGGCACGACGCCGACGATCTCGGTCATGCCGGCGAGCCTACGTGAGCGGCGGGGCTCAGCCCCGGGGACGCCGCTTCTCGGGGTCGACGATCGCGAGCTGGTCGACCGTCGCGCCGACCGTGCCTCCCCCGAGGGCGACGTCGACCGTGGTGCCGTCGGCCGCGACGTCGGTTCGGAGGATCGCGAGACCGATCGCCCCGAACGCGGGGCTGATCGCCGGGGAGGTCAGCACGCCGACGTCCTCACCATCCTTCGTGACCGCGGCGCCGTACTCGGGCAGCTCCTCTCCCTCGAGTCGCAACGTCTTGAAACGGTTGGGCGGCGCGGCCGCGACCTCCCGGAGCGCCTCCTTCCCCATGAACGAGCCCGCGCTCCCGAGCGCCACCAGTCGGTCGAGCCCGAGATCGTACGGCGTGCGCTGGTGTGCCTCGTAGTCGTAGTCGGTGACGACCATCCCCGCCTCGATGCGCAGGGGCTCGACGACGTCCACCCCGTAGGGCACCGCGCCGATGCCCTCGATCACTCTCCAGAGGTCCTCGGCATGCTCCGGATCCGTGAACAGCTCGTAGCCGAGCTCGCCCGAGAAGCCGGTCCTCGACAGCCACACGGGCACACCGCCCACGGAGACGCGTCGAGGCAGGAACCGGAAATACCCGAGCTCCCCCAGATCTGCCTCGGTGATCCGTTGCAACGCCTCGCGCGACCGCGGACCCTGCACCTGCAGGTGCGGCAGGTCGGGCGCGATGTACTCCACCCCGACGTCCAATCCCTTCGTCGCCTCGGCGAAGTACGCCTCGTGATCCAGGCCGTTCGTGCAGACCCACAGATGGTCGTCCGAGTGCTTGAAGACAGTGCCGTCGTCGACGAGAAGACCGTCCTCATCGAGGAACGCGCCGTATCGGACCTGGCCTTCCTGCATGCCGAGGATGTCGTTCGAATGGACCCGCTGTGCCGCCTCGGGTGCGTCGGACCCGCGGAAGTCCCATTTGTTGAGCGGCGAGACGTCCCAGACGCCGACCCCTTCCCGCACGGCCTCGTACTCGGCGTCCGGGTCGCCGAATCCCGTCACCCAGAACCAACCGGCCTCCTCCATGAACCCGGCCGCCGTCTTCGACATGATCTCGTGGAACGCCGTCTTCCTGCTCTCGCTGCCATTCCCCGTCTCGTTCATGCGCCCCTCTTATCACGAGTTTGAACGGCTGTTCAAGTCCGGTCGGATCGTCTCCTGCTCCGTGACGATCGCCTGGACCGGGAGGTCGAAGTTCCCGGCCGGCAACGGCCGGTCGACCACCTGGAGCCCGAACGCGACGGCGACCGTGAACGCGTGCAGTCCTCGGAGGAACCGGTCGTAGTAGCCGCCGCCGTAGCCGACCCTGCGACCCTGCCGATCGAACGCGACGCCCGGAACGCCGACGACGTCGAGTGCCGCAGGGTCCAAGACGTCCGGAGCCACGGGTTCGACGGCACCGAACGTCGTCGCGCGAACCGGGTCGCCGGGCGCGAACGGGACGGCCACGAGATCGCCCTCCTCGATCCTCGGGAGCGCCACCACGATCCCGCGTGCGCGGAGCCGCTCCACCAAGGGACCGGTCGGCACCTCGGATCCGAACGACGAGAACACCATCACCGCCCTGGCCGACGACACCTCGGCAAGATCGACGAATCGCACGGCGATCCGCTCCCCCCACTCGGCGCGGACGTCGGCCGGCAGAGCGTCCCGTTGCTCGAGCACGGCGCGGCGGATCCGCGCCTTCTCGCGCTTCAGCGCGGCGCTCTTCATCACTCCCGGACCTCCCTGTCCACGGCGCGCTCAGGCTCGGATCGCACTGGCGACGACCTCGAGCCGATCTTCACCGCCGACCGGAAGCACGACGATCCACCGGCAGCCCGCCTCCTCGAGACGTTCGGCGAACGTTCGGAACGCGCTCGCGTCTCCTTGCCAGACGTCCATGGACAGGCCTCGCGCCCGACGCGCTTCACGGAGCCGCTCCAGTTCCGTGGGGTCGCTGCCGACCAGGGCGATCCCGCCCCACGTGGGGAACACCGTGCGGCCGTCGGCGAGGCTGTGGAGCTCGGCGGCGGCTGCCTCGAAGCCCTCGGCATCCATCGCCCACCCGTTCCAGGCATCGGCCGAGCGGGCGGCGACGGCGATCACGCTGCGCGACCTCCCTCCGACCCAGACCTCCGGATGGCCCGGGGGGAGCAGGGGCCCGGCGATCGGCGGCACGTGGGGACCTCCCTCCCAGGGCTCCCCCACGAACAACCGGCGCATGGCGCCCACGGTCTCCGCGAGGAGTGCGATCCGGTCGGACACGGATGGGAACGGGATCCCGAAGGCTTCGTGCTCGGCCTTCGACACCGAATCGCCGGCGCCGAGTCCGAGGATCCCGCGGCCACCGCTCATCTGGTCCAACGCGGCAGCCTGCTTGGCGAGGATCCCTGCCGGTCGCAGCGACGCCCTCGAGACGAGGGTCCCGACGTGAGAGCTCGGGATGGCGCGCCGCCACGGCGGCGAGGATCGCGAACGGCTCCAGCGCCGGCCGACCGGGCGCGCCCGGCGGGAACAGGTGGTCGGGCGCGAACACCCCGTCGTAGCCCGCGGCCGCCGCTCGCGCCGCCGCCGTGAGCGGCCGCCCCACGTCGGACGTGAACATCGGGAGGCTGAGCCCGAGCTTCACGCCGGCGCGGCCTCGAGCGCCAGGAGCGCGGCGCCGATCGCGCCGGCATCGTTCCCGAGCTGCGCCGACATGATCGCCACGTCCGGTCGGACGTCGGCCCCTTCGACCGACGCCAGGTACGCCTCCCGGAGGGGACCCAGCAACAGATCCCCGGATTCACCCACCCCTCCCCCGACCACCACGATCTCGGGATCCAGCACGTTCACGAGTCCGGCGATGCCCTCGCCGAGTCGCCGGGCGACGGTGGTCACGATCGCGACGGCCAGCGGCGTCACCGTCCCGTGCCGCCTCGGTCACGAGCGCGCCGGTCGCGCGCCGGGGTTCGCCGCCGGCGAGGCGGGCGATCGTGGACCCGGGCTCGTCGGTCACGGCGCGAGCGCCGGCGCGCGCGATCGCCAGCCCGCTCGCGACCTGCTCCCAGCATCCACGGTTCCCGCAGCCGCACAGGGGCCCATCCGGCTCCACGATGACGTGGCCGATCTCCCCTGCGAGGCCGTGAGCACCCCGGAGGAGCCGTCCGCCGGCGACGATCCCGCCGCCGATCCCCGTGCCGACACCGACGAACAGCGAGTCGTCGTAGCCCCGTGACGCGCCGATCCGACTCTCGCCCCATGCGGCGGCCGTCGCGTCGTTGTCGACCGTCACGGGCAGCCCGAACCTCGACCCGAGCCCTTCCGAGACCGACAGGTTCCGCCACGCGAGGTTCGGAGCCGACAGCAGCACTCCCGAGCGAGCGTCGATGAGGCCAGCGAGACCGACGCCGATCGCGACGACGTCGTCGTCGATCACCGCCGAGACCGCGGCCTCGATCGCGGCGAGGGCCTCGTCCTGATCGCTCGCCGGCGTCGGGGTCACGTTGGTGGCTTCGATCGCTCCCTCGGTCGTGATCCGGGCGGCGCCGATCTTCGTGCCGCCGATGTCGACGCCGACCGCGCGCCGGGCGCTCACTCGATGTCGATGCGCGTGAGCGTCGGCGCGTCGTCCTTGCCGCCCGCTTCGTCGGCCCGCGCCCCCAGCACCGCCGTCATCGCGAGCAGGAACTCCCGCCCGGCGTTCAGCAGATGCTCGATCGCCTCGGGCTTGAGGGGCTGCACGGCCGTGACGGCGAGACAGATCGGGCAGAACCCCACCGTGCACACCTGGTCGCCGGTCGCGTGCGCGTCGTGCTCGGGGGGCGCCGAGCCCCTCGCCCTCGTCCGCTTGGCGGCCTCGGTCATGTCAGCTCCTTTCCGTCGGACGGGGTTCCCGTCCGAACAGGATCTCCAGATGATCGCCGGCGAAATTCGCCTCCCGGACCGTCATCCGCTTGAGGGTCTGGGGGAGGATCAGATTCCGCTTGTACGCACCCACGCGGATGAAGAGCTCCTCCCCACGGCGATGGATGTCCATGTCCTCGCGAGACGCGAACGGGAGCCGCATCATCAGCACGTAGCCGGTCCCCCGCTTCCGAACGCGGATCGGTTCGTCCCGATACAGGATGTCGGCGGCGTCGAGCTCCCCGTAGACCTCTCGGCCCATGTCCTCGAGCAGGTCGACGCCGATCATCTCCCGGTCGAAGAGGCGGGCCGTGAGGATCGGCACCGGCTCGAAAGACTCGTGCACGGTCGCGAGGTGCTCTGCCTGGATGTCCTTCCACTTCCCGAAGTACGGATCGGTCACGTCGGGCGGAAGGACCCGGTTCACGACGACCGCGTCCACGCGGTAGCCGAACAAGCCGAGGTACGTATACGTGCGCCTCGCTTCGGCGATGACCATCTTCTCGAGGTTGACCACCAGACGCACGGACGAGGTCGCCTCGTCGGTCAGGATCTTCTTCACCGCGTCGAGGTTCCGATGGAGCCGCTCCACCGCGTCGAACACGCGCTCGCCCGCGATCGGCAGGGTCGTCACCCGCGCCATGATCGGACGAACCGTCTTCACGATCCGCCGCTCGACGGGGAAGATCCGCTCGATGTACCACTGCATCACGTCGGGGAGCGACAGCAGCCGGAGCGTCTCGGCCGTCGGAGCGCAGTCGACGATCAACACGTCGTAGGCGCCGCTCTCGACGTGCGTCTTGACGTCGATCAGGGCGAAGATCTCGTCCAGTCCCGGCAGCACGGTCAGCTCCTCGGCCTGGATCGTCTCCGTCCCCGCCCAGTTCATGAGCTGGATGATGTAGTCCTGGATCTCGCGCCAGTTGTCCTCCAGCCGCTCCTGCGCGTCGATCTGCTGCGCCCACAGCCGCTCCGCGATCTGTGTGGGAGCCGAACCGATGTCCTCGTCGAAGGAGTCACCGAGCGAGTGCGCCGGGTCGGTCGACATCACCAGCGTCCGCTGCCCTGCCGCGGCGGACCGAACGGCCGTCGCCGCCGCGACGGTCGTCTTGCCGACGCCGCCCTTGCCGGTGAACAGCAGGACCCGCACCGCTCAGCCCATCTCGACGCGCCGCTTGAGCCGCTCGAGGGCGTTCTCGATCACGCGTTTCGCCCCCTCGGTCCGGACGAACCCGGGCACGAGGATCCCGATCTCCACCGCCAGGCGATAGGTGACCTTCGTCTCGGTGTCGGAGATCTCGTTCAACAGATACTCCCCGCGGATGTCGCGGATCGCGCCGCGCGCCTCCTTCGTCGTCCAGGACAGGCCGGTGTCACCGGGCGCGTAGCGATACGTCAACGTGTAGGTCGCCTTGCCGAGCACCGGGACGTCGACCTCGAAGGCGACCTCGGTCGCTCGCCCCCCCTCGCCTCGCTGGTGGATCGTCGCGACGCGGACCTCGGCCCACTCGGGATACGCCTCGTAGTCCTCGAGGACCTCCATCACGTCCTCGAGGGGCGCATCGATCACGATCGACCCTTCGGCGTGCTCCATGGGCCGGAATCCTAGCGGCGGGAGGTCTCAGCGCGCGTTGACGGTCACGACCGACATCGCGAGCAGCGCGACGGAGAGCATGATCAACGCGACCGTCGCCCACAGCAGGGCGCGAGCCGAGACGAACGGAGCTCCCCCGGAGGCGATCCGATACGCCTCGGCCGCAGACCCGAGGTAGAGCACGAGCGCCGACCCGAGCAGCAGGACCACGACGCCGAAGACCGCTGGGCTCGAGACGCCCGACGTCACGATCACCAGCGCCAGACCGAACGTGAGCGCGAACAACGTGCCCCGAGCGATGCCGTCGGGGGTCCGGCCGGCCTTCGCGTGCCCGATGCCGGGGAACGTGAGCGACCACAGGAACGCATCGCGAGGCGTGACGGTCGGGCCCGCAGCCTCCTCCCGGAACAGCTGACCGAACGACGTGCCGCACACGCTGCACAGATCGAGCTCGATCGGATTCTGCGTGCCACACGTGGGGCAGGGCCACGTGGGAACCGCCCCTTCGGCCCCTTCCGCCGGTCGAGCGAGCACCGGGGTGGGGAGGACGGGATCGGGCGCCGGGTCGGGGGCCGGAGCCCGCAGGGACGTGAAGCATTGGCCACACCAGTCGGCGTCGGCGCTCACGAGCGCCGAGCAGTTGGGACAGCGCAGGTCATCCACATCGGCCAGCGTATCGTCGGGATGCCGGTGAACCGTGGAGCCGGCTTTCAGGCATCCACGGCGGCGCGGAGCCAGCCGGCCAGGCGCTCGGCCACCCGGGACCACGTGTGATCCCGCTCGACCCGAGCCCGACCCGCCTTGCCCAGCCGGCGAGCGTAGGCCGGATCCTCCAGCAGGGTCGCCACGGCGTCCGCCACCCCGGCCACGTCCGCGCCGTCGACGAGGAGACCGGTCTCCCCGTGCACCAGCGCCTCGCGCGAGCCCCCGGAATCGCCCACGACCACCGGTCGCCCGCACGCCGCAGCCTCGATGAAGACGTTCCCCCAGCCCTCGACCTCGAGCCCGCCGAGGCGCGTCCGGCACGGCATGGCGAAGACGTCTCCCGCGGCGTAGTAGCGGGGAAGGTCCTCCTCCGAGACCTCGCCCACGAACGTCACGGCCCTGGTGGGCGCCCGCTCCGCGAGTCCGCGGAGGGTGGCTTCGTGGGGACCGGAACCGACGATCACCAGGCCCGCCTCCGGCACCCGACGCTGGATCGACCGCATCGCCTTGATCAGGACGTCCTGGCCCTTGCGAGGAACCAATCGGCTCACGCAGACGATCAGCGGGCGGTCGCCCAAGCCATGCCGCTCCCGGATCTCGGCGGTGGGAAGATCGGGACGGAACCGCTCGACGTCGGCGCCCGGGTGCAGGACCGAGACCGGCACCCGGCGAGGGACGGCGGTTCGGACACGGCGTGAGACGAACTCGCTGCATCCCGCCACCCGTGAGGCGTGGGCCGTCATCCGCTTCATCACCGCGTGCGCGATCGGGACCGTCGAGAGCCAGTAGTCGAACCCGTGGGCGAGGATGACGGAGGGCGTCCCCCGCGCGGCGAGACGCGACCCCATCAGCGCCAGCGGGAAGGCGTCGCCGAACAGGACGACCTCGGCGCCGGACCGAGCGACCTCGGCCTCGAGGCGACGCGCCACCCCCGGAGACGGCCACACGAACCGCCGCCGTTCGCGGACGACCTCGAACGGGACGGACCCATCGAACGCCTCGGAGCCCTCGCACGAGGGGGCGACCACGGAGACCTTGTCCGGAGGAAGCTCCCGGCAGAGGGACTCGAGCGTCCGCTGGATGCCCCCGACCCTTGGGGGGAAGTCGTTCGTCACGACGAGGGTCCTTGGGATCTCCACCGGACGGATATCCTCCCAGAGCATGCTCGACGAGGGAGGTATCGCGACGGGAACGACGCCACAGGATGCCCTCGAGCACGGACGGGCGTTCGGCGTGCTTCCCGGCTGGCGGACGATCGCGGTCGGGGGAACCGACGCGCGAGCATGGCTGCACGACCTGGTGACCGCGGACGTCGAGGGTCTGTCGGATCGCCGATCCCGGCGCTGCCTCCTCCTGTCCCCCACCGGCAGGATCCGTGCGGACTTCCACGTCGCCGCCGTCGGCGACTCCTACCTGCTCCTTCAGGCGCCGGACCAACCGGAGCCCGTGGACGCGATCCTGTCCCGATACGTGCTCTCCTCCGACGTCGTGGTGGAGGATCGCACCGACCGATCGGTGGTCGTCGCCGTCCTCGACGACGGAGCCGTCGCGAACCGTGACGACGGCGCACTCGTCCTGAAGCCGTCCGTGCTCGGCGCGGGGCGCGACCTGGTCGTGGCGCCGGGCGACTCCGCCGAGAAGACGCGAACGAGCCTCCTCGAGGAAGGCCTCGTGGAAGTCACGGAGGAGGATCTGGAGACCTTCCGCATACGTCGCGGGGTCGCGCGGATGATGGTCGATTTCGGAGCCGACGCCCTCCCTGCGGAAGCGGGGCTCGAGGGAACGATCGACTTCACCAAAGGCTGCTTCCTCGGCCAGGAATCCGTCGCCAAGGTCCGCAACCTCGGACACCCTCCGCGCGTGTTGCTCCGCGTCCGCTCCGACGCGGCGATCACCGCGGGGACACCGGTCCTCAGGGACGGCGTCGCCGTGGGCGAGGTGACGAGCGTCGCGCGGTCGGTCAACGGCACGGACGCGATCGCCCGCGTCCGGTGGGACGCAGCCTCGGATCTTCTTGCGACGGCGGTCGGCTCGCTCTCCCTACGGCACGGGCAGTAGATACTTCGGGTCATTTCGTATCCGCCACCTGGGGGTTTGCCAGGACCTATCATCCGACCCCTTCCCCGCCGTGGTCACTCCGTGCTATTCCTTCGGTCCCGGACCGACGGGGAACCCCGGGAGGGAGGAACGGAAGGGTGCGGATCGATCGTCTTCCAGCCTTCGACGTCGAGGTGTTGCCCGAGAACCCCGCACCGCCCGACGTCTGGCAGGAGCGATCCGCGTGCTACGGGATCGACCCCGACGTCTTCTTCCCGATCTCGGAGGAAGAGGCCGGACCGGCGCTCGCCTTCTGCAGTGCCTGCACGATCCGGGAGGAATGCCTCTCGTGGGCGCTGAAGAACGGGGAGCGATACGGCGTCTGGGGCGGGCTCACGGAGCAGCAGCGGCGGCGGGTCGGCCGCCAGGTGGCCTAGCCTCGTCCCCCAACCGCCCTACCCATCTTTGGAGGACGGAAGAACCCTGGAACGGGTATCCATCCGGGGCGTGGGCCTGCCGATTGCTCTCTCATGGAGCGCCTCGGCTTTCGTCCAGGTCGACCTGGCCTGACTTCCGCATTCTTCTCGGCATCCTGGCGTCTCATGGCCGGGACCGTGGCTGCGACGTTGCTCGTCCTCACCCTGCCGTCCCCCGCGACCGCGGCCCCGACCCCATCGGTCACGATCTCCGACGCCACGGTGACCGAAGGCACGGGGGCGTCCACGACGGCCTCCTTCACGATCCAGGTCGCGCCGCCGCCGAAGCCGTGCTGCCCCCTCCAGGTCAGCTGGGCGACGGCGCCCGGTTCCGCGAACGCTCCCGGTGACTTCGCCGCCGTCCTCGGGCACGGTCACGCTCACCGAAGGCCGCGCCCTCGAAGGTCGTCACGGTCTCCATCGTGGGCGACTCTTCCGACGAGTCGAACGAGACGTTCGTCGTCAACCTCAACACGCTCGTCGGTGGACCCGGCCAGATCGGCGACGCCCAGGGCGTCGGCACCATCACCGACAACGACGCGCCACCCACCCTCTCGGTGAACGATGTCTCCGTCGCGGAGGGCAACGCCGGCACCACGACCGCCACGTTCACCGTGTCGCCGTCGGCCGCCAGCGGCAACAGCGTCACCTTCGATTGGGCGACGGCCGCGGGCACCGCCACCGCGGGCACCGACTTCGCCTCCGCGAGCGGCAGCCGCACGATCGCGGCGGGTGCGACGAGCACCACGATCGTCATCACCGTGAACGGCGACGCCGTGGACGAGAACAACGAGACCTTCACCGTCACGCTGTCCAACCCCGTCAACGCCACGATCGCCGACGGCTCCGGTCAACGGCACGATCAACGATGACGACCCGGCTCCCGCCCTGTCGATCGGCGACGTCTCCCTCGCCGAGGGCAACGCCGGGACCACGACGGCGACGTTCACCGTCTCGCTCTCCGTCGCGAGCGGGAAGACGGTGACGTTCGACTGGGCCACGGCCGCGGGCACGGCCGCCGCGGGCACGGACTACGTCTCCGCGAGCGGCAGCCGCACGATCGCCGCGGGTGCCACGAGCGCCACGATCGGCGTGAGCGTGAACGGCGACGTCGTGGACGAGGCGAACGAGACCTTCACCGTGGTCCTGTCGAACCCCGCCAGCGCCACGATCGCCGACGGCTCCGGACAAGGCACCATCACCGACGATGACGCGGCTCCGACCCTGTCGATCGGCGACGTCTCCGTCGCGGAGGGCAACGCCGGGACCACGACGGCGACGTTCACCGTCTCGCTCTCCGCACCGAGCGGGAGCGCCGTGACGTTCGACTGGGCGACCGCCCCGGGCACGGCCACCGCAGGCACGGACTTCGTCTCCGCGAGCGGCAGCCGCACGATCGCCGCGGGTGCCACGAGCGCCACGATCGCCGTGAACGTGAACGGCGACGTGGTGGACGAGGGGAACGAGACCTTCACCGTCGCGCTTGTCGAACCCCGCCAACGCCACGATCGCCGACGGCTCCGGCCAGGGCACCATCACCGACGACGACCCGGCTCCGGCCCTTGTCGTGACCGATGTCTCCGTCACGGAGGGCAACGCCGGCACCACGACCGGCACGTTCACCGTCTCGCTCTCCGCACCGAGCGCGAACGCCGTGACCTTCGACTGGGCCACCGCCCCGGGCACGGCCGCCGCGGGCACGGACTACGTCTCCGCCAGCGGCAGCCGCACGATCGCCGCAGGTGCCACGAGCGCCACGATCGCCGTGAACGTGAACGGCGACGCTCTGGACGAGGGCGAACGAGACCTTCACCGTCGCGCTTGTCGAACCCCGCCAACGCCACGATCGCCGACGGCTCCGGCGATCGGCACCATCACCGACGACGACCCGGCTCCGGCGCTCTCGGTGACCGATGTGTCCGTGACGGAGGGCAACGCCGGCACCACGACCGCCACCTTCACCGTCTCGCTCTCCGCAGCGAGCGGCAAGACGGTGACCCTCGACTGGGCCACCGCCCCGGGCACGGCCACCGCAGGCACGGACTTCGTCTCCGCGAGCGGCAGCCGCACGATCGCCGCAGGTGCCACGAGCGCCACGATCGTCGTCAACGTGAACGGCGACGCTCGTGGACGAGGCCGATCGAGACCTTCACCGTCGCGCTTGTCGAACCCCGCCAACGCCACGATCGCCGACGGTTCCGGCCAAGGCACCATCACCGACGACGACCCGGCTCCGACCCTGTCGATCGGCGACGTCTCCCTCGCCGAGGGCAACGCCGGCACCACGACCGCCACCTTCACCGTCTCGCTCTCCGCAGCGAGCGGGAAGACGGTGACCCTCGACTGGGCCACCGCCCCAGGCTCGGCCACCGCGGGAACGGACTTCGTCTCCGCGAGCGGCAGCAGCACGATCGCCGCGGGTGCCACGAGCACCACGATCGCCGTCACCGTGAACGGCGACGCGATGGACGAGAACAACGAATCCTTCACCGTCGCGCTGTCCAACCCCGGCAACGCCACGATCGCCGACGGCTCCGGCCAAGGCACCATCACCGACGACGACGCGGCTCCGACCCTGTCGATCGGCGACGTCTCCCTCGCCGAGGGCAACGCCGGGACCACGACGGCGACGTTCACCGTCTCGCTCTCCGCCGCGAGCGGGAAGACCATCACCGTGGACTGGTCGACCAGCGAACGGCAGTGCGGTCCAGCCCGCCGACTACACGACCGGTTCGGGCACGCTGACGTTCGTCGCGGGCGATACCAGCGAGACGCTCACGGTGAGCGTGAACGGCGACGTCATCGACGAAGTGGACGAGACCTTCACCGTCGCGCTGTCGAACCCCGTCAACGCCACGATCGCCGACGGCTCCGGCCGGGCACCATCAACGACGACGATGCGGTCCCCGCGCTGTCGATCGACGACGTCTCCCTCGCCGAGGGCAACGCCGGCACCACGACCGCCACCTTCACCGTGTCGCTCTCCGCCGTGAGCGCGAAGACGATCACCGTGGGCTGGGCGACCGGCGACGATGATGCCGATCCAGCCCGCCGACTACACGGCGGCGTCGGGGACGCTGACCTTCGTTCCGGGAGACACGAGCGAGACGTTCGCCGTGACGGTGAACGGGGACCTCATCGCCGAGCTCGACGAGGCCTTCCGCGTCACGCTCACCGCTCCTTCCAACGCGACCCTGGGAGATGCCGACCGGGATCGGGACGATCGTGGACGACGAGCTCCTCCCGGTGATCGACATCGACGAACCGACCGCGCTCGAAGGTGTGGGTTCGATCACGTTCGCGGTGACCCTCTCGCACCCGGCGGCGATTCCCCGTGACGGTCGACTGGAGTACCGCCCCCGGCACCGCGACGAACGGTCCCGACTACTTCAACGCGACCGGCACCGTGACGTTCGCCGCGATGGACACCTCGGAGACCGTCGTGATCACGGTGAACGAAGACGGGACGTTCGAGCACGACGAGACGATGGCGTTGAACCTCTCGAACGCATCCGGCGCCCCGATCGGCGACTCGCAGGGCATCGGCACCATCGTGAACGACGATGCCGCGCCGGGACTGTCCGTCGGCAACGTCTCCGTCACCGAAGGGAACGCGGGGCTGAAGATGCTGACCTTCACCGTGTGCTCTCACGGGCGACACGGAGATCGACGCCACGGTCGACTACGCCACCGCCGGCCTCACCGCCACCGCGGGGAGCGACTACGTCGACGCGGCCGGCCCGCTGACGATCCCCGCGGGCGACACCGGAACCACGGTCGACGTCGTCGTGAACGGCGACGTGACGTTCGAACCCGACGAGACGCTGTCGATGGCGCTCAGTGCTCCGGCGAACGCGACGCTCGTGGACGGCGCCGCCGTCGGCACGATCCGCAACGACGACAAGGCCCCCACCACCCTCACCGTGCGGGTGGCCCGCACGGCGACGAAGGTCGTCACCACCGGTGTCCTGGAGCACGCGCAGACGGGGCTCCAGGTCACGGCCACGCTGTTCCGGAAGGTCCACGGGCGGTTCGTGAAGATCATCGCGAAGACGGTGCGCGTCACACACATCGGCGACCGCGACCACGACGGCAAGCCGGACGGTTCCTACAAGGCCACGTTCCTCCGCCCCAGGCCGGCAGGCACGTACAAGGTCGTCGTCCGGTTCAAGGGCGCCGCGCTGTTCAAGCCGTGCACCCGCGTCGAAGATCTTCATGCTCCCCGCCACGATAGGCGAGCCCGATGTCGGTCGCGCGTCCTCACCATCGTGGGATGGATCGCGGCGCCTCCTTGACCATCGAACATCTGTTCGATACGGTGAGCGCCCCCGTCGGCCCCACCGATCGGAGGCGCCCGTGCTGTCGGCACCCATCCAGACGACCCTCGAGGAGGGTGTGCCGCTGCGAGAGGTCGAGTTCGTGGTCGTCGACCTCGAGACCACGGGTGGATCACCTCGCGAGTCCCAGATCACCGAGATCGGCGCCGTTCGGGTCCGCGGCGGAGAGCGCCTCGGCACGTTCCAGGCGCTCGTCGATCCCGGCTCGTCGATCCCGCCGTTCATCACGCACCTGACCGGCATCGACGACTTCCTCGTGCGGGGAGAACCTCCGATCGAGGCGATCCTGCCCGCCTTCCTCGAGTTCGCTCGAGGCGCGGTCTTCGTCGCGCACAACGCCCGCTTCGACTTCTCGTTCCTGAACGTGAACCTGGAACGGCTCGACTATCCCCTCCTCGATGGCCCGCCGGTCTGTACCGCCAAGCTGGCGCGCCGGGTCGTGTGGCCCGACGTGCCCAACGTCCGCCTGCAGACGCTCGCGTCGTACTTCCGCACCCGGGTGAAGCCGATCCATCGGGCACTGGACGACGCGATGGCATGCGCCGAGGTCCTCGACGGGCTCCTCGACCTCGGCGCTCGTCTCGGGATCCTCACGCTCGGCGACCTCCGCGAGGCCGTCCGCGCGCGAGGACGGCCTCATTTCGGGAAGATCCGGCTCGCGGATGCCCTCCCCCACGCGGCGGGCGTCTACCGCTTCGTCGGAAGGGATGACCGCGTGCTCTACGTCGGGAAGGCCCGCGACCTCCGCGCGCGGGTGAAGTCCTACTTCTACGGCGACGGTCGGAAGAAGGTCGAGGATCTCCTCGGCGAGGTCTGCCGGGTCGAAGGGGAAGAGACCCCGGGAGGTGAGCTGGAGGCCCTCGTGCTCGAGGCGAGGCTCATCCGGCGGCACGAGCCCAAGTACAACCGCCGCGGCAAGACCTGGCGCCGGTTCGCGTACCTGAAGCTGGACCCCGCCGAGGCGTTCCCGCGCCTGAAGGTCGTCCACCGGGCCGGCGACGGGGATGCGTGTACCTACCTGGGGCCGTTCACCGGGTCCGGCGCCGCCCGGCTCGCCAAGGAGGCGCTCGAGGAGATCGTGCCCCTCCGCCGGTGCACCCGCGCCATGAGCGCGCGCACCCGCTTCGCGCCGTGCGCCCTCGCAGACATCGGCCGCTGTCCCGCCCCGTGCGACGGGGCGATCGACAACGAGCGCTACGGAGAGCTCGTCCGGGATCTCCTCTCCTCCCTCGAGGCCCCGGACGGGCTCCTCGGAGCGCTCGAGGCGAGGATGGGCCGACTCGCGGAGGCGGAGCGGTACGAGGAAGCCGCCTCGGTCCGCGACCGGCTCCGGGCCCTCGCGGCGGCGCTGCAGCGGTCGCGCCAGGATGCCTGGCTCGTCGGCGCGGGCCGGTTGGAGGTCCTGGCGCCCGAGGACCGCCGGCTCGCGTTCGTCGGGGGCGCGCTCGCGCGGGCGGACGAGCCCGACGTGGAACCGATCCCGGTGCCCTGCCCGCGCGAGCGCGCCGACGAACTCTCCGCGGTGCGGTCCTGGCTCGCCCGGAACCCCGTTCGGCTGGTCGCCTGCGACGCGCCGCTGGCGGAGCCGGTCGACGGCGGCGCCCGGATCGCGCGGATCGTCCGCTGGTCGCCACGATCGAGAGAGGATCCCGAGCTGCCTCGGGCCGGCCGGCGCTAGGCTCGGTACTCCGTGGGCGCCACCGTCGACCTCCTCGCGCGGGAGATGTCGGAGACCTTCCACGACATGCGCTCGCGCCTCCACGGCTTGTCCGAAGACGAGTTCTTCTGGATGCCCGCCCCGGGGAGCTGGACCGTCTTCCGCGACGACAGCGGCCGCTGGGAGCATCACTACGCCGAGCCCGACCCCGAGCCCGCCCCGTTCACGACGATCGCCTGGCGGCTCACGCACGTCGCGATGTGCAAGGTGATGTACCACGAGTACGCCTTCGGGCCGGGCGAGCTCTCGTGGCTCACCTTCGAGACCCCGGGCACGCCCGAAGGATGCGATCGAGATGCTCGACACCGGTCACGCCCTGCTGACCGAAGACCTCGCGGGTCGCTCGAGGCCGACCTCGAACGCCCCGTCATGACCAACTGGGGTGAGGAGTGGCCCGTCTGGCGGATCTTCTGGACGATGATCCATCACGATGCGCACCACGGCGGCGAGATCGGCGCGCTCCGCGACCTCTATCGCGTGACCCGTTCGGCCGGGGGACATCCGGACGCCGGATAGACTTGCCCGTCATGGAGCGCGCGGTCATCCTCGAGGGCGCCCGGACCCCGATCGGGAAGTTCCTCGGGTCCTTCTCCGAGACCTCCGCGGTCGAGCTCGGAACGGCGGCCGCGAAGGAGGCGCTGCGGCGCGCCGCAGTCCCCTCGGACGAGATCGACCACACGATCGTGGGTCACGCCCGGCAGGCGGGGAACGGTCCGAACACCGGGCGGCAGGTGAGCATCCACGCCGGCGTGCCGGAGGAGGTCTCCGCGTACACCGTCAACATCGCGTGCGGCTCGGGGATGAAGGCCGTCCAGCTCGGCGCCCAGCAGATCGCGCTCGGTGACTCGGAGGTCGTCCTCGCGGGTGGCATGGAGAACATGACCCGCGTCCCCTTCCTGCTCGACCGGATGCGCACCGGATACCGGATGGGCAACGCGACGGTGCACGACGCGATGTACCGCGACGGGCTCCTCGACCCGCTCTGCGGCCTCGTGATGGGCGAGACGGCGGAGAACCTGGTCGATCGCTACGACCTCACGCGCGAGGAGCAGGACGAGTTCGCCCTGGAGTCGCAGGGGAAGGCGGCCGCCGGTGCCGGTGCCCGCGCCGCCGAGATCGTTCCCGTGGAGGCGAAGGACCCGTCGGGGAAGGGCACGATCACCGTCTCCGAGGACGAGCACCCCCGCCCCGACACCACGCTCGAGGGTCTCGCGAAGCTCGCGCCCGTCTTCCGCGACGGCGGCTCCGTGACCGCGGGCAACGCGGCCGGCATCACCGACGGTGCCGCCGCGATGATCCTGATGTCGGAGACGCGGGCGCGGGCCGAGGGGCGCGAACCGCTCGCGCGGATCCTCGGGATGAGCTGGGCCGGCGTCCCTCCCGAGATCATGGGCATCGGCCCCGTCCCCGCCACGAAGAAGGTCCTCGAGAAGACCGGCCTCTCCCTCGCCGACATGGACCTGATCGAGATCAACGAGGCGTTCGCGGCTCAGGTGATCGCGTGCGAGCGCGAGCTGAAGTTCGACCGGGACCGGCTCAACCCGCTGGGCGGGGGCATCTCGCTCGGCCATCCGATCGGCATGAGCGGCGCCCGTCTCCTGCTCACCCTGGCCTACCAGCTCCGAGACCGCGGGGCATCCCTCGGGCTCGCCACCCTCTGCATCTCCGGCGGGCAGGGGCTCGCCGTCGTCCTCGAAAGGACCTGAGCCGATGACCGTGCACGCCGTCGCCCTGATCCAGTGCGAGATCGACGAGATCCCCGAGGCCGCCCAGGCGATCGCGGAGATCGAGGGCGTCTCGGAGGTGTACTCCGTGGCCGGCGAGTTCGACCTGGTCGCGATCGTCCGTGTCGCCGAACACGACGACCTCGCGAAGGTCATCCCCGGCGGCATCTCCAAGGTCGAGGGTGTCCAGCGCACGGAGACCCTCATCGCCTTCCAGGTGTACTCGAAGCACGACCTCGAGCGGATGTTCTCGATCGGGTTCGAGGAGAGCTAGGGCCACTCGATCGCGATCGGGAGCGACTTCGTCCCCCAGTCGTCCAGGTTCCCTCGGTAGCGCGGCCGGTACTTCTCGCCGACGATCCGTCTCGCCAACGCATCCTCGTCCGGATCCGTGACGACCCGGGCCTTGGTGGTCCGCTTCTCGCTGCCGATCTCGAGCACCACGTCGGGCGAGATCGTGAGGTTCCGCACCCAGTCCGATCGTTCCCCGCCGCCGGACAGGAGGTACACGACGCCGTCGGCGAGCGCGAACCAGATCTCGATCCGATGCGGCTCGCCGGAGTGGCGGCCGGTGGTGGTCAGGTAGCAGTAGTCCAGGTCGGCGAGGGCGTCGGCATCGGTCACAGCACCGCCCAGAGCACGAGCCCGACGATCACGAGCAGCGCCACGCCGGCGATGAGCAGGTCCGCCTTCTTGACCTTGCCCGGCTGCATCGCGTTGAAGCCCACCGATCAGCTCCCGATCCGGTAGTACTCGCGGAACTTCTCGGACGAGAGCCAGAAGATGTGCTGGCGGACGGTGGATGCGTACGTCCTGGCCTCGGCTCCGTCATGACAGGCGCGTTCCGACACCACCTCGCCGTCGGGGCCGAGGATCGCCACGCGCCACGTCCCCTCTCCGCCGCGGACCTCCACGTCGAAGCTCTTCTCCTCCGACGACACCGCCACCACCGTCATGCCTGGCGGACGAGGTTCCGATGGAACCGTCCGAGCTGGTCCGTGAGCTCTCCGAGCACGCTCTCCTCGTTCAGCGTGAACGCCGGATGCAGGGACGCCACCCGCTCGAGCGCCCGTTCGAGCTGCGTTCCGAGCCTCTCCGCCTCCCGCAGCGACTCCACGAGCGTGGCCGCGTAGTCGGCGTTGAACGGCTGACCGTCCCACGGGCACTCGCCGCCGAGCTCGACGACCTGCTCGGCGAAGAACTCCCGGCCGTCCCGCTTACAGGTCCCCTTGATCTTCACGCGCTCTCCTTTTCGGTGTTTGGCTCGGTCTTCGGCTCGCTCTTCTTGCTCGGTGACGAGCTCGAGCAACCGGTCGGCCAGCTCGAACGGATCCACGGGTTTCACGAACCACGCGTCTGCCCCGGACCACTTCGCGAGCCAGGCGTCGTGCTTGCGGTCCAAGAGGATCACGATGACCCCGGTGTAGGGCTCCTCGTGATCCCGGAGGGTCCTGGCGAGGCCGAACGCACCTTCGCGGGAGGCGATCTCGTCCGCGACGATCATGTCCGGCCGGTCCCGCAAGGCCGCCCACGTCCCGAGCTCTCCGTTGCGGGCGGCGCGGAAGCGGAGCTCCTCCCCCAGCCGGCGCTCGATGCTCCGAACGGCGAGCGCCATCAGCTGCCGAGAGCGTTCGTCGGGCGAGACCAGCAGCACGTCCACTCCGGCGATGCTACTCGCTCCTGCGCAGCCCCCCGCGCACGAGCGGTCTTTGAACGACCCGCGACGGCGGGCTACGCTCGGCCGGCCAACGCTCGACCAGCACTCGACCGGTGACCCCCTTCGGCCGGCAGATGCCCCAAGGCGATGCAAAGGAGGACGTGATGGAGAGCTCTGGGCAAGGCCGCGGTCGCCGAATTCATCGGGACGTTCGCGCTCATCTTCGTGGGAGCCGGTGCCGTGATCGTCTCCAGCTCCGGACAGCTCGACCTGGTCGGGGTGGCGCTCGCGCACGGCCTGGTCCTGGCAGTCATGGTCTCCGTGACCGGACACATCTCGGGCGGCCAGATCAACCCGGCGGTCACGATCGCCCTCTGGGCGGCCGGGAAGATCGCGACCGCGCGAGGTGCCGTCCTGATCGTGGCGCAGGTGCTCGGTGCCGTGATCGGCGCGCTCCTGCTCCGGTACGTGGTCGGAGGCGCCTCCTTCGACGCCGGCGGCGCCGGCGCGCCCGCCCTCGGGACCGGTGTCGCGGTCGGCAAGGGCATCGTCATCGAGGCGATCCTGACGTTCTTCCTGGTCTTCGTCGTCTTCGGGACCGCCGTGGACGACAGGGGTCCGTGGAACAAGACGGCGGGGTTCACGATCGGGCTCACGATCGCGTTCGACATCCTCGCGTTCGGACCCGCTCACCGGCGCGGCGATGAACCCGGCACGTTGGTTCGGCCCCGCGCTCGTCGGCGGGCTCTGGGACGACGCGCTGGTGTGGATCGTCGGGCCGATCGCCGGCGCGATCATCGCCGGGGTCCTGTACACGACGGTGCTGCTCCGCGGGAAGGAGCCCGCCACCCCGTAGCGCGAGCCTCCCCGGGTACCCTGAGCCGGCGATGGTCGCCGACCTGTATCTCGACTCGGCCTCGGCCACTCCCCTCCTGCCCGAGGCGCGCGACGCCGTCGTCGCCGCCCTCGAGCGATTCGGCGATCCTCTGTCGATCCACGAGCCCGGCCGCCAGGCTCGATCCCTGCTGGACGAGGCCCGGGAGCAGGTCGCCGCCGCGATCGGGGCACAGCCCGACGAGATCGTGTTCACGTCCGGCGGCACCGAGTCGATCGCGCTCGCGATCTGGGGCGGCGTGCGCGCGATCCGCGAGCTCGGGACCCGGATCGTGATCGGCGCCGTCGAGCATCCGGCCGTCGGCGGCGTCTCCCACGCGCTCGAGTCCGACGGGTTCGAGGTCGTGATCGTCCCCGTCGACCGGGACGGACGGGTCGACCTGGATCGGTTCGCCTCGGAGGTCCGATCCCCCGGCACCCTCCTGGCGTCCCTCCAGCACGCGAACCACGAGCTCGGGACGATGCAGCAGGTGGCGGAGGCCGCCCGTCTGGCGCGCGAAGCAGGGGTGCGGTTCCACACCGATGCCTGCCAGACAGTGGGCCGGCTCCCGGTGGACGCGCCCGCGCTCGGCGTGGACCTCCTGTCGTTGTCGGCGCACAAGTTCGGCGGCCCGCCGGGTGTGGGCGCCCTCTACGTGCGCAGGGGCCTGGCGATCACCGCCTATCCGTGCGGAGACGATCGGGAGCGGAAGCGGCGCTCCGGGATGGAGAACACGCCGGGGATCGCGGGGATGGCGGCCGCCCTCGCCGCCTCCCTCCCGACGATGGCGGACCGAGCAGCTTCGCTCTGGTCGCTGTCGGCCGAGCTCCGCGATCGCATCGCCGCCGAGGTCCCCGGCGCCACGGTGCACGGACACGCCACCCATCGCATGCCGCACCTGGTGGGATTCAGCGTCTCGGGACTCGACCCCGCGACCCTGTTGATGACCCTCGACGATCGTGGGTTCCAACTCGGCGCTGGATCCCTCTGCAGCGGCCGACCCGAGGACCCGTCGCCGGTCCTGGAGCAGATCGGCTACCCGCAGACGACGGGGTTCCGGGTGAGCCTGGGGAACGGAGCGACGACGGCGCATCTCGATGCGCTGGTCGGCGTCCTCTCCGGAACCGTCCGGGAGCTCCAACGCATGGAGACCGCCTCCGCGGAGACCCTCGCACGCTTCAGCCCTCCGGGCGACGGCTGAGATCGCCGCGCCGACCCTACTCCCTACTCCACGGTCCAGGTGTCTCCCGTGTGGAGGAGCTTCCCGAGGTCGCCGGCCCCCAGTCGCTCGGTGGCGGCCTGGAGCTGGTGCTGGATCGCCTGCCCGTAGACGGGGCGCTCCACCTCGTGGAAGACGCCGATGCACGACGGCTCGTCGGGACCCTTGGAGAGGTGGGCGAGCGCGAAGGGCAGTGACGGGCGTCCGTGCGCGTCGTGCACGACGATGCTCTCAGGGCTCGTGTCCGCCGTGGCGGCGATCTCGTAGCGGCCGTTCTCCCCCACCCGGACGCACCGGTTGCCCTCGTCGAACACGATCGGCTCGCCGTCCTCGAGACGGATCTGGTTGTGCTTGCCCTGGCCCTTGTCGCGCAAGAGGTCGAACGCCCCGTCGTTGAAGACGTTGCAGTTCTGATAGATCTCGACGAAGGCCGTCCCCTTGTGCTGAGCAGCTCGACGGAGGACCTCCGTCAGGTGCTGCCGGTCGTTGTCGACCGTCCGTGCGACGAACGTCGCCTCCACGCCGAGGGCGAGCGCGATCGGATTGAACGGATGGTCGACCGATCCGAACGGCGTGGACTTGGTGACCTTCCCCTCTTCCGACGTCGGCGAGTACTGGCCCTTCGTCAGCCCGTAGATCTGGTTGTTGAACAGCAGGATCTTGATGTCGACGTTCCGGCGAAGCGCGTGGATCAGGTGATTGCCACCGATCGAGAGACCGTCGCCGTCACCCGTGACGACCCAGACCGAGAGCTCCGGAGCCGCGACCGCGATCCCCGTCGCGAGGGCGGGCGCGCGCCCGTGGATCCCGTGCATGCCGTACGTGTCCATGTAGTAGGTGAACCGTCCGCTGCAGCCGATCCCGGACACGAAGACCGTCTTGTGCGGCTCGATCCCGAGCTCCGGCATGAACGCCTGGACCGCGGACAGGATCGCGTAGTCGCCGCACCCCGGGCACCAGCGCGGCTCCTGGTCGGAGGTGAAGTCCTTCTTGGTCAGCGTCGAGGCGTCGCCCGGCGCGGTCCCGCCGTTCTGCATCACGTCACTCATCGAGCACCCTCGCGATCTCGTGCTCGAGCTCCTCGGCGAAGATGGGCAGGCCCTGCACCTTCGAGTACGACTGCGCGTCCACCAGGTACTTCGCGCGGATCAGCGCCGCGAGCTGCCCCATGTTCATCTCCGGGATCAACACCTTCCCGTACGCGCGCACGACGTCGCCGGTGTTCGCGGGGAACGGGTTCAGGTGTCGCAGATGCGCCGTCGCCACGTTCCGGCCGTCGGCCCTCGCTCGCGCGACGGCCGCCGTGATCGTGCCGAGGGACGAGCCCCAGCCGAGCACGAGCAGATCCGCCTCGCCGCTCGGGTCCTCGACCTCCAGCGCCGGGATGTCGTCCGCGATGCCGTCGACCTTCGCCTGGCGGAGCCGCGTCATCAGCTCGTGGTTGGCCGCGTCGTAGCTGATGTTGCCGGTCCCGTCCTGGCGTTCCAGCCCGCCGATCCGGTGCACCAGGCCCGGTGTCCCCGGTATCGCCCAGGGCCGCGCCAGCTTGTCGTCGCGCGCGTACGGAAGGAAGTCCTGCCCGTTCGGCGACGCGAACTCCGGATCGATCGTCGGAAGGCTCTCGATGTCGGGGATCGGCCACGGCTCCGAGGAGTTCGCGATGAACGTGTCGGAGAGCAGGATCACCGGCGTCCGGTAGCGGACGGCGATCCGGGCGGCCTCGAGCGCGGCGGTGAAGCACTCCGACGGCGTCGACGCCGACACGATCGGGAGCGGCGACTCCCCGTGGCGCCCGTACATCACGAGCAGCAGGTCCGCCTGCTCGGTCTTCGTCGGCATGCCGGTCGAGGGACCCGCGCGCTGCACGTCCACGATGATCATCGGCAGCTCCATGATCACCGCGAGCCCGATCGTCTCGGCCTTCAGATCGATGCCGGGCCCGCTCGTCCCGGTCACGGCGAGCTGGCCGCTGAAGGCGGCGCCCAGCGCGATGTTGGCCGCCGCGATCTCGTCCTCGGCCTGGATCGTGACGACCCCGAAGTTCTTGTGGCGCGAGAGCTCGTGGAGGAGCTCGGAGGCCGGCGTGATCGGGTAGCTCGCGTAGAAGAGGGGGAGGCCGCTGCGCTCCGACGCCGCGATCAATCCCCACGCGAGGGCGGTGGCGCCGTCGATGTTGCGATAGGTCCCGGGCTCCTGGGGCGCCGCCTCCACCTTGTAGGACTCGGCGAACAGCTCGGTCGTCTCGCCGAAGTTGAAGCCGGCCTTGAACGCAGCGACGTTGGCGTCGAAGATCTCCTGGCGCGAGCCGAACTTCTTCTCCAGCCAGTTGAGCGTGGTCTCCGTCGGGCGGCCGAACATCCACGACACCAGGCCGAGGGCGAACATGTTCTTCGCCCGCTCGGACTCCTTCTTGCCGATCCCGATGCCCTCCGTGGCCCGCACCGTGATCGAGGTCATCGGCACCTTGTAGACCTGATAGCCGTCGAGCGTCCCGTCCTGGAGGGGGTCGGCGGCGTACCCGGCCTTCTGGACGTTCCGCTCCGTGAAGGAGTCCTCGTTCAGGATGAGCACGCCGCCCTTTCGCGACCTTGTCGAGGTCCGCCTTGAGCGCCGCAGGGTTCATCGCGACCAGCACGTCGGCATGATCGCCGGGCGTGGTGATATCGCTCGACGCGAACTGGATCTGGAAGGCGGAGACCCCGTGGACGGTGCCCGCCGGGGCCCGGATCTCAGCCGGGAAGTCCGGCAGGGTGGCGAGGTCGTTGCCGAGCACCGCCGTGGCGCTCGTGAAGCGATCGCCGGTCAGCTGCATGCCGTCGCCGGAGTCGCCCGCGAAGCGGACGACGATCCGTTCCCGCTCTTTGACCGCCTTGCTCATCCAAGAGAACACCCTACTGTGCGGGTTCGGCTGTGATGGCCGCCACTGGTAGTTTCCTGGCCGATGCGGCGTCGACGGCTCGGGAAGCAGGGTCCGGAGATCTCGGTCGTCGGCTACGGCGCCTGGGAAGCCGGCGGCACGGCGTGGGGCCCGAACGACTCGGAACAGGTCGTCATCGCCGCGATCCGAGCCGGCCTCGATGCCGGGATCGACTGGGTCGACACGGCCGAGGTCTACGGCGACGGGATCT
The DNA here is from genome assembly GCA_963711655.1 of uncultured Actinomycetota bacterium. Classification (GTDB taxonomy): domain Bacteria; phylum Actinomycetota; class UBA4738; order UBA4738; family HRBIN12; genus JAJNBA01. Next base: position 182,256 of record CAVQEW010000015.1, on the reverse strand, counting down.
CCGAACGGCTGGTCGGGCGAGCGCTCGAGGGCCGCCGGGACGAGGTCGTGGTCGCGAGCAAGGTGGCGCCCCAGCCGGAGGGCAGCGGCTTCGCGCCGACGCAGGTCCGCGAGGCGTGCGAGAAGAGCTTGGGCCGCCTCGGGACCGACCGGATCGACCTGTATCAGCTCCATTGGATCGATGAGGGCGGCACGCCCCTCGAGGACACCTGGGGGGCGATGGGCGAGCTCCAGGATGCAGGCCTCGTGCGTCACATCGGGGTTTCGAACTTCGACCGGGACCAGATCCAGCAGTGTCTGGCGATCCGGCACGTGGACTCCCTCCAACCCGAGTTCTCGATGCTCACCCGGGCCAACGGTGACCTGATCCGCTGGTGCGGCGAGCAAGGCGTCGGCGTGGTCAGCTACGCGCCGCTGGCCTACGGCCTCCTGACGGGAGCCATCACCGCCGAGACTCGAGCTTCCCGGACGGGCGATTGGCGAGGTCAGGAACAGGAAGACGAGGGTCCATTCACCGACCTCCCCCGGTCGTTGGCCACGGTCGATCGCCTCCGCCCGGTCGCCGATCGGCTCGGCATCTCGCTGGCCGACCTGGCGCTCGCCTGGAACGTCCACCAACCCGGCGTCACCGCGGCGATCGCCGGCAGCCGGAACCCCGAGCACGTCCGGGCGAACGCGGCTTCGGGCGACGTCGAGCTGGACGCCGCGACGCTCGAGGAGCTGGACTCGCTCGTCTCCTGAGTGAGCGCGGGCCGGCCCCCGGATCGGGTCAGGCGACCGGTTTGCCCGGCTGCACCTGGCGGAGTCGCCGCGCGAGCCCTTCCAGCAGCCCCATCGAGAGCCCGGGCTCTTCCTGGATCATCCGTCGGAGGGTGTGCCGGTACAGGCGGAGGACCTCCATCGGAGTCTCCGCCACGATCGACGCGGTCCTCGGGCCCCCGTCCAGCGCCGACAGCTCGCCGAAGAAGTCGCCCGGGACGAGCGCGCCGACCTTCCGACCCCCGCGGGTGACTCGCGCGCCTCCGCTCAGCACCACGTACATCGCCTCGCCGGGCTGGCCCTCCTCCACGACCGCGCGCTCGCGGTCGAACGCGACCACGTCCGTCTCCTGCGCGAGGCGGCGGAGATGTCGCTTCGAGAACCCGTCGAACAACGGCACGGCGGCCAGGGCCGCGACGGAGCGGCGGACTCCGGCCGCGGATCGTGGGCGCGAGGAACCCGAAGCCTGCCTCGACGGCAACACCGATCCTCTGGTCGGGACGGCTCGCATCGGCGGAGCGTACCCCGATGGAGCAACGATGCGCAGCCGCCCAGCGCAGGCACAACCGTGCACGGCGGTAGGGTTATCGGGTGGATGTGCGGAGCAGGCTCGAGGCCCTCATGGCAGAACGGATCCTCGTGCTCGAGGGTCCGAAGGGCACGGCGATCCAGTCGCTCGAGCTGACCGAGGCGGACTTCCGCGGCGACCTCCTGAAGGACCATCCCCGCGACATCAAAGGGGACAACGACGTGCTCGGCCTCACCCGGCCCGACATCGTCGAGGGGATCCACCGGGACTACCTGGAGGCCGGCGCCTGGATCCTCAGCACGAACACGTTCAACGGGAGCCCCGTCTCCCAGGCCGAGTACGGCCTGGAGCATCTCGTCTACGACATGAACCGCGCCGCGGCCGAGAACGCCCGGCGGGCGCTCGACGGCGCCGAGGACCGCTTCGTCGTCGGGTCGCTCGGCCCCACGAACCGGACCCTCTCGATCTCCCCCAAGGTCGAGGACCCCGCGTTCCGGACGATCACGTTCGACCTGCTGACCGAGGCGTACGCCGAACAGATCCGGGGGTTGATCGACGGCGGGGTCGACGTGCTCCAGATCGAGACGATCTTCGACACCCTCAATGCGAAGGCCGCGATCGCCGCAGCCCAGGACGTCGCTCCCGACGTGCCCCTCTGGCTCTCGTTCACCGCGGTCGACCAGAGCGGCCGGAACCTCTCCGGGCAGACCGCGGAGGCGTTCTGGCTCTCGATCGAGCACGCGGAGCCGATGATCGTCGGGGTCAACTGCTCGCTCGGCGCCGCGCAGATGCGGCCGTACCTCGAGGCGCTCTCACGCATCGCCCCCACGTACACGGCGTGCTATCCGAACGCGGGGCTCCCCAACGCGTTCGGGCTCCACGACGAGGACCCGGAGATCACGAGCGGCTACGTCGGGGAGTTCGCACGAGCCGGGCTCGCCAACGTCCTCGGTGGCTGCTGCGGGACGACGCCGGAGCACATCCGCCAGATCGCGGAGGCCGTCCGCGACCTCCCTCCCCGCCAGGTGCCCGCCCCCGACGAGACCTTCACCTCCTTCAGCGGGCTCGAGCCGTTCGTGGTCCGGCCCGACACGGGGTTCGTGATGGTCGGCGAGCGCCAGAACATCACCGGCTCGAAGAAGTTCCGCCGCCTGATCGAGAGCGGCGACTTCCAGGCCGCGGTCGACATCGCGCGGGAGCAGGTCCAGAACGGCGCCAACCTGCTCGACGTGAACATGGACACGGACCTGCTCGACGGGCCGGAGGCGATGACCACCTACCTCAACCTGCTCGCGACCGAGCCCGAGGTCGCGCGCGTGCCGATCATGGTGGATTCGTCCAGCTGGGACGTGATCGAGGCCGGCCTCAAGTGCGTCCAGGGCAAGGGCGTCGTGAACTCCATCAGCCTGAAGGAGGGCGAGGAGGACTTCCTCGACAAGGCGAAGCGCGTGAAGCGCTACGGCGCGGCCGTCGTGGTCATGGCCTTCGACGAGCAGGGCCAGGCCGACACCGTCAAGAGGAAGGTCGAGATCTGCGAGCGGGCGTATCGGGTGCTCACCGAGAAGGCCGGCTACGACCCGTCGAACATCATCTTCGACCCGAACATCCTGGCGATCGCGACCGGGATGGAGGAGCACGCGGACTACGCCCGGGCGTTCATCGACGCGACCCGGATCATCAAGCGGCGACTGCCCGGCGTGAAGGTCTCGGGCGGCGTCTCCAACCTCTCGTTCGCCTTCCGAGGCAACGACGTCGTCCGCGAGGCGATGCACTCGGCGTTCCTGTATCACGCGCGTCAGGCCGGGCTGGACATGGCGATCGTGAACGCGGGCCAGCTCCCGGTCTACGACGACATCCCGAAGGACCTCAAGGAGCACGTCGAGGACCTGCTCTTCAACCGCCGCGCCGACGCGACCGAGCGGATGCTCACGTTCGCGCAGACCGTGACGGGCGAGGCGATGCGGACCGAGCAGGACCTCACGTGGCGGGAGGGCTCGGTCGAGGAGCGGCTCTCGCACGCGCTCGTGCACGGCATCGATGCCTTCATCGAGGAGGACGCGGAAGAGGCGAGGCAGCAGTTCGACCGGCCGCTCGAGGTGATCGAGGGGCCGCTGATGGACGGGATGCAGATCGTCGGGGACCTGTTCGGCGCCGGGAAGATGTTCCTCCCGCAGGTCGTGAAGTCCGCGCGCGCGATGAAGAAGGCGGTCGCCTACCTCGAGCCCTTCATGCAGGAGGAGAAGGAGCGGCTGGGCCTGGTGGGCTCGGCGCAGGGCACCATCGTCACCGCAACGGTGAAGGGCGACGTGCACGACATCGGCAAGAACATCGTGGGCGTGGTCCTCGGCTGCAACAACTACCGCGTGGTGGACCTCGGCGTGATGGCACCTGCGGAGACGATCCTGGACGCGGCCGAGCGCGAGAAGGCGGACGTGATCGGCCTCTCCGGCCTCATCACGCCGTCGTTGACCGAGATGGTGAACGTGGCGATGGAGATGCAACGGCGTGGGCTGAAGTACCCGCTCCTGATCGGCGGCGCCACGACGTCGAAGCAGCACACCGCGGTGAAGATCGCGCCGGCGTACGCGGAGCCCGTCGTCCACGTCGTGGACGCCTCGCGCGTCGTCGGGGTCATGAGCGCCCTGCTCGACGAGCCCCGCAAGGCGAAGCTGGACGCCGACAACCGGAAGGACCAGGACCGGCTCCGCACGCTCCACGAGGAGAAGCTGAAGACGCCGCTGCTCCCCTACCGCAAGGCCCTCGAGAACCGTCTCCAGGTGGACTGGAAGCAGGAGGATGCTCCGGCGCCTCCCTTCGTGGGGACCAGGACGGTCGAGCCCGACCTCGCCGTGCTCCGCGACTACATCGACTGGACGTTCTTCTTCACGGCATGGGAGCTCAAGGGGAGCTATCCGCAGATCCTGGACCACCCCAAGATGGGCGAGACCGCCCGGGAGCTCTTCCAGGTGGGGCAGGAGGTCCTCGACCGGATCGTGTCGGAGCGCTTGCTCGAGGCGCGCGGCGTCTACGGGTACTTCCCCGCCCATTCCGACGGCGACGACCTCGTCCTCGAAGGAGGCTGGGTCTTCCACTGCCTCCGGCAGCAGGCCGATCGCGGCGAGGGAGAGCCGAACAAGTCGATCGCGGACCTCGTGGCACCGTCGGAGTCCGACATCCAAGATCACGTCGGCGCCTTCGCGGTCTCCGCCGGCTTCGGCGCCGACGAGCTGGCCAAGGCCTACGAGGCCGAGCACGACGACTACCGCGCGATCGTGGCGAAGGCCCTCGCCGACCGGCTCGCCGAGGCGTTCGCCGAGCACCTCCACGAGCAGGTCCGGCGGGAGTGGTACGCGCCGGACGAGCAGCTCTCCAGCCAGGAGCTGATCAAGGAGCGCTACCGCGGGACGAGACCGGCCTTCGGCTACCCGGCATGCCCGGATCACAGCGAGAAACGGACGCTCTTCGAGCTGCTCAACGTCAGCGAGGCGGCGGGCATCGACCTCACGACCTCGTGCGCGATGATGCCGGCCGCGAGCGTCAGCGGCCTGTACCTGGCGCATCCGGCCGCGCGGTACTTCCACGTGGGCCGGGTCGGGAAGGATCAGGTCGAGGACTACGCGCGCCGCAAGGGCGAGTCGCTGATGGAGGCCGAGCGCTGGCTGGCGCCGAACCTCTCGTACGAGCCGGGGTAGACACGACCGGGAGTTCCCCGCGGTCCCCGGAGCTGCTGATAGCGTCCCCGCCATGACCCAGACGTACTGGCATCCGTTCGCCGACATGGCCGCGATCGTGTCGGGCGAGGAGCTCGTCCTCGAGCGAGGTGACGGCTGTTACGTCTGGGACGTCGGGGGAACGCGCTACCTCGATGCGACCGCTTCGCTGTGGTACTGCAACGTGGGCTGGGGCCGCACGGAGATCGGCGACGCCGCCGCCGCGCAGATGGCCAAGCTCCCGACCTACTCCAACTTCGGCGACATCGTGGTCCCCGTCACGCTCGAGCTCGCGGATCGCGTGGCGGCGCTCGCTCCGGTGCCCGGCTCCAAGGTCTTCCTCACGAGCGGCGGCTCTGACTCGATCGACACGGCGACCAAGATGGCGCGCCACTACTGGCAGCTCCTGGGCGAGCAGGAGCGCACGATCCTGATCCGCAGGGAGAAGGCCTACCACGGGATGCACACGGCGGGCACCTCGCTCGCCGGCATCCCGGCGAACGCGGCCGGACACGGCGCCCTGATCCAGGACGTCATCGAGGTCCCGTGGGACGATCCCGACTCGCTCCGTGCCGCGATCGACGACGTGGGTCCCGAGCGCGTCGCGGCGTTCTTCTGCGAGCCGGTGATCGGCGCGGGCGGCGTGTTCCCACCACCCGACGGCTACCTGGAAGGCGTGCGCAGGGTGTGCCGCGACACCGGGGTCCTGTTCGTGGCCGACGAGGTGATCACCGGGTTCGGCCGGTGCGGCGACTGGTTCGCCTCGACGCGCTTCTCGCTCGACCCCGACATCGTCGTCTGCGCGAAGGGGATCACGAGCGGGTACCTGCCGCTCGGCGCGGTCCTGGCGTCACCGGGCGTCGCGGAGCCCTTCTGGGCCGAGGGCGCGGGCATGTGGCGGCACGGCTACACCTACAGCGGGCACGCGGCCGTCGCGGCTGCGGCGTTGGCGAACATCGACATCCTCGAGCGCGAGGGCCTCCCCGCGCGATCGAAGGCGATGGAGGGCTCCCTTCTGGATGCCCTCAAGCAGCTGACCGATCACGACCTCGTCGAGGACATTCGCGGAGGCATCGGTCTGCTCGCTGCAGTGCAGCTCCGCCAGGATCTCGTCGAGGCCGACCCGGCGTTGGGCGCTCGCGTCGGCGCCGCGACACGCGAGGCAGGGGTGTTGGTGCGGCCTCTGGTGGGGGGCGCACTCGCGGTGAGCCCGCCCCTCACGATCGACGACTCGCAGATCGAGGAGCCGTGGACGGCCTCCGCGACGGCCTCGACGCCGCCAGCTAGCGGCTGGACCGCTTCTCATCTCAGGCGTACGGTTCGGCCGTGGACACGATCGTCCGTCCGCCCGCGGCTGTATCCGAACCACCACCGACACGACGCCGCTGGCTGCGCCGTGTCCTCATCTCGATGATCGCGGTAGGGATCTGTTTCCTCGTGTTCTCGGGAGTCTTCCTCGCGCGCTACCAGCCGCTCACGATGAATGGCGGCGGGGCGGCCTTCGTCGACCCACGATTCGCGACCCGGATCGGAGACTTCACGCCGCCCGACGGGGAGTCGTTCTCAGCGTACGTCGTCCGCTACGAGGATGGTCTGACGATGTGGTACGGGATGACCCTCTACAACCGCGGCCCTCTGCCGGTCACGATCACCGGAGTCGGCGAACCGGAGTGCGAAGGCTGCGTGTTCCCGCTCGTCTTCGAACAGGCACTCGTCGCGCCAGCCCGTGGGCAGTACATGTTCGATCGTCGACACGCGCGACCGCTCGAGCCGTTCGTGATCGAGCCGGGAGCGTTCCGCTACGTGATCCTGGAGGACCGTTTCGACCACTGCGAGTCGTACGAGCAAGCCGGTGACGGAGTGACGTTCCTTTCGGTGGCCGTTCGGTACCGAACGTGGCTCGTCTCCCACGAGGTCCAGCTCCCGATGCCGTACACCCTCGAGGTGAAGATGCGGAACGGATGCGCAGCAGGGATGGGGACGGCGATCGGCTGACTAGTGGAACGAGTTGCCGCAGGCGCACGAGCTCTGCGCGGCCGGGTTGTCGATCGTGAACCCTGAGGCCTCCAGCGAGTCCACCCAGTCGATCGTCGCCTGCGTCAGGTAGGGAACGCTCATCTTGTCCACCACGACCTTGACGCCGAACTGCTCCTCGAGCAGGTCCTTCTCGGAGACCTGGTCGTCGAGGTACATCGCATAGCGGAGGCCCGAGCACCCTCCGGGCTGTACGGCGATCCGCAGCGCGATGTCCGGACGCCCCTCCTCGGTGATGAGCTTCTGGACCTCGCCGGCGGCGGTCTCGGTCAGCTGGATCGTCTTCCGGTCCGTCTGCGGGATGGTCTCTTCGGCGGTCTGGGCCATCGTCTCTTCGGTGGTTGTCATGCCCAGATTCTACCCTGGGTCGACGTCAGCTCTCGGTGAAATCTGCGGTCTCCGCGCCGGTGGCCTTCTGGAGCTCCGAGGGAGTCAGAGGGAAGACCGAGTCCGGCGTTCCCGCCGCAGCCCAGATCTCCTGGAACGCAAGCAAGGCCGGGTCGAGGTACGAACGCACCGGCCGGGGGTGGCCGAAGGGCGGCGTGCCCCCGACGGCGAAGCCGGTGGCCTCGCGCGCCTCCTCGGGCGTCGCCCGGCGAGCCGACGTCGCACCGGTCGACCGCCGCGAGCTTCGCCGGGTCCACGCGGTTCGCTCCGGAGGTGAACGCGATCACGGGCCGGTCACCCGCCATGAACACGAGCGACTTCACGATCTGCGCCAGCTCGCAACCGATCGCTGCCGCTGCATCGGCCGCCGTCTTCGTCCCCTCGGGGAACCGCCGGATCTGGGGCTCGATGCCGAGCTCGCGCGCGGCCTCCGTGAATCGCTCGATCGCCCCCATCAGGTGGCGGCGGCGAACGCGCGGGGACGCACTCCCGGAGCCGCCATGAGCCGTACTGTACGATTCCGCGTCGTGAGCCCGGACCGCACCACGCTGCTCGGCGTCGCGCATGCGGAGCGCCAACGGCTCGGCCGGACCATCCAGTTCGCGGACCCCGAGACGTGGGAGCAGCCGAGCGCCCTGCCCGGTTGGTGGAACCGGGACGTGATGGCGCATCTGGCGGCGCAGGACACGGCCGCGGCGCAGGTGCTGAAGGGCGATCCCGCCGAAGAGCTCGAGGAGTACCGGAACCGCCTCGAGGGCAGGCCGTTCACGGTGGACCTGTTCAACGAGTGGGCTGTCGAGCGCCGCTCGGGTCTCCCGACGCGTGACGTGCTCGTGACGTGGGGACACGCGGCCGACGCTCTCCTCGCGTACGCCGGTCTCCTCTCCGATGACGATTGGGAGAAGGGCCGCTTCCCGTGGCTGGCCGGCGAGATCGCCGCCCGCTACCTCGTGCAGTCGCGGGTCGTCGAGTGGTGGGTGCACGGTGAGGATATGCGGGCGACCAACGGCCTGGGACCCGAGTACCAGCACTGGCCGATCAATCTGACGATCGACATGGGCATCCGCATGCTCCCGTGGGCGCTGGCCGAGGCCGGACTCGACCTCACCGGCTACAGCGTGCAGGTCGACGTGGAAGGGGCGGGCGCCGGATCGTGGCATTGGGGCCTCGGCGCCGGCGAGGTCCCGCCGGCCGACAAGAAGCCGGACACCACGATCATCGGACGAGCTCCGCATCTGGCGCTCGTCGCCGCGCGCCGGATCCCGGCCGACGAGGTCCTCGCGTCGGGCAACCTCGTCACCGGGCTCGATTCGCAGCTCGGCAACACGCTCCTGCGCCACATCCGCGCGTTCGTCTGAGCCAACCCGTTCGGCCCGTCGCTCGTACCCCTTTCGTGAACAGAAGCTGTGTACCTTGTGGGGCTGGAGATGTCGTCCAAGGAGCTCGACGCCGACCAACACCTGATGCGCTCCTTCGCCGCGCGAGATCCCGGCGCGGCGGACGCGCTCTACGGGCGTTTCGCGGGGCGGATCTACGGACTCGGTCTCGTGATGCTCGGCAACGACGCGGCCGCGCAGGACCTCGTCCAGGACACGTTCGTGAAGCTCTGGCGGAGCGCGGGCCGATACGACCGCTCGCGGGGCAAGCTGGAGACCTGGGTCCTGCTGATGGCCCGGTCGCTCGCGATCGACGCGATCCGTCGTCGGGTGCTGGAGGCGCGCACGTTGGAGCACTCCGACCGGCCGGCCGTGGCCGATCAGGATCCCGGCCCCGACGACCGCGCCGTGACGCTCGACCTCACCGAGCGCGCGCGACAGGCCATGTCGTCCCTTCCCCCCGAACAGCGCGCGGCTCTGGAGCTCGCCTACCTCGGTGGGAAGACCAGCGCCGAGATCTCCGACCTCGAAGGGATCCCGGTCGGGACGGCGAAGACGCGGATCAGGGCGGCGCTCCTGCGTCTGCGGGAGATGCTGGCGTCGGACATCGAATCCGCGAAGGGGGTGGAGCGTGACGACGTGTGAGGACGTGCGCGCGCTCCTCCCGGACTTCGTGCTCGGTTCGACGAGCGACGCCGAAGACCTCGAGGTTCGACGACATCTCCGAGGGTGTGGCGCGTGCCGTCGCGAGCTGGAGGCGCTCCACGACGGGCTGCAGGTGTTCGGGTCCACGATGGAGCGGCCGGCGCCGCCCGAGCTCCGCGATCGCGTGATGGCGGTGCTCGACGACGAGTGGAGGGAGGGAGACGCCGCGCCGCCGACGGTGCCCCTTCCCCGACGATGGCGCGTCGCGGTCGCCGCGTCGCTCGCGGCGGCGTTCATCGCGGCGGCATTCGGAGCGATCCAGCTCGACCGGGCGCGCGACGAAGCGATCGAGGCCGCCAGCTACCGCACCGTCCTCGACACGCTGGGAGGGACGGGCTTCAAGGTCGGGTCCCTCGAGGCGGCCACCACGACGCCGGTCGAGGGCAGCGTCGTCGCGTACGAATCGAGCCACGACCAGTCGTTCGTCGTGGTGTTCGTCCGTACCCCCGGGCTCACCGGCCGAGGGTCCCTCCTCGTGTCCCGATCGGACGGGACCACCTGGGATCCGGGGCCGATCGAGTTCGACGGAGACGGGGACGCGGCGGTCTGGTGGGTGACCGATCGGAGCATCGACACCATGACCGGCCTCACGATCAGCGCGCCGGACGGATCCAGGCTCGCCACCGCGGCCATCCACGAGGCCTAGTCGCGCGAGACGACCAGACGCTTCACGATCCTCTTCCGTGCGCCGAACCGGTACTTGTACGCGTAGTCGCCCTTCAGGAAGTCGAAGGTGGAGCACCGCTCGTCGATCGCCTGCCGGATGTCCTCCGCGACCAGCACCATGCCGGGCGCCAGCTGTTGCCATCCCCGGTCGAACGCCGAGTTGTAGAGCGAGTAGGTCCCGTGGAAGACGAACCCGATCGTCCCGGCCGCGAGCTCGCCGTTCACGCGGATGAACGACAGCCGGAAGATGCCCTGCCGGCAGAACGTCTCTCCGAGCCGCCGGAAGAAGATCTCCATCCCCGGGACCATGAACACCCCCTTGGGGCCCTCGCTCATCCGATGCAGCTCGACGAACCGATCGAGCAGAGGCAGCAGCGTCTCGTCCGTCGCGGTCTCGATGCCGAAGGGCCCGGCCTCCGTCTCGAGCTTCTTCGCCTTCCTCCTGATCTCGTGCCGAAGCTTGGAGGGGATCTGCTGCAGGTACTCGTCCCACGAGCCCGGGAGGCCGAGGAACGGCGCGACCCCGTTCTGATCCTCGGTCTCCTCGACACGGAGCCCGTGCCCGAGCGCCGCGTCTCGCAGCGACGGGAGCCACGCCGAGTCCTCGGGAAGTCCTCGGAGATCGGCCTGGCGCCAATCGTCCCGCTCGAGGAGGCCGGCCCACAGCGCCTCGCTGAACGATGCGGGAGCGTCCGCTCGACCGACCGGTCCCAGATAGTCCGTGACCTCCGTGCCCCCGAGGAACCGGAGGCTGTCGTCGATCCGTTCGAACGCTACCGCGGCCACCTGGGCGCCTCCCTCCTCCTCGCCGAAGGCCAGCAGCAGGTGCTCGGGCTCCTCGCCGAACTCCTCCCAGTACAGCTTGAGGAACTCCGGCGTGTGGAAGATCGTCCCCGCAGGATCGGCGCGCACCAGGTCGCTCCAGTCGCGGCGGAGGAAGTCTCGAGGGTCTTCGGAGAAGACCAGGGAGAGATCGGTCACCAGGAGCCGCCGCCGCCGCCTCCGCCGCCGCCGCCGGAGAAGCCTCCGCCGCCGAACCCGCTGGATCCGGAGGACGACGGCGTCGATGCCAGGGTGCCCCCCGTCGTCACGGCGAACCCGTCGATCGAATCCGCGAACGCGAGGGCGGTGAACGGACGTGCCCCCACGTACCAGCCCGCGGTGTTCGGCTCGAGACCGAGATCCTCGAAGGCCTTCGCCCACTTCTTGGTGAGACCGAAGACGATCGCGTACGGGAGGTAGCGCGTGAAGACGTTCTCCTCTTCGGCCCATCGAGCCATGTGTTGCTCCGCGGTGGCGATCACGCGACGGAAGCCGCGGATGCGCCGGAGCATCGCGGTTCCCTTCGCGGTCCGAGCGGGCATCCGCGTGGCCATCAACGCGAGCACGAGGCCGGCCACGATCACCGGGATCCCGACGATCCCCCAGTGCGTCCAGAGGGCGAGCGCGAACGTGAGCACCACGCCGATGACGAGGAGGAGGACGCCCCGGATCGCCCACCTGCTCCGGACCTTGTCGGGCCTGTCCCGGAACCACTTCTGGCGCATCGCATCCGCGTAGAGGGACTCCTCCACCTTGTGGAGCCGGTCCGCGAACGCCGTCTTGAGCTCGGAGACCGTGACCTCGTTGCCGTCCCGGAACAGCGCATCCAGGAGTTGCCGCTCGTAGACGAGCAGCTCGCTCTCGTCCTTCTCCAGCCGGATCAGGGTCCAGTCGGTCTTCGAGAACAGGCCTTCGTCGGGGATCTCCTGGATCAGGAGGAACCCTCGTCCCGCCAGGTCGACGATCGTCGCGGTGACGTCGATCACGTTCGCGCGTTCGTCGAGCAGCGTGCCGATCTGTCCCGGCCTGACGTTCTCCGGCGGAGCGAACTCGACGGGCGCCTCGAAGTCCCCCTCCCCGATCGGCACCGCCTCGCTCTCCCCCGACGGCGTCCCCATCACCTGGTCGATCTGCGAGCCGAGGAAGCGACGGTCGCGTCCCTCGCGCCACCACAGTCGGCCGAGCGCACCGCCGAAGAGCCCCACGAGGGCGACACCGGCCGCGATGGTCCAGGGGTTGAGGTCGAAGGCACGCTCGGCCGACCACCGCTCGTCCAGGATCATCGCGGGCTCGGGGACCGCCCCCTTCGGGATCGCGACGACGACCGTGAGGCCTTCGTACGGCTGGAGGGTCCGCCCGGCCAGGAACCGGACGGCCGAACCCCGCACCCGCGCCTGCGCGCACTCCTCCGTGGCTCCCTCGTACCCCTGGAAACAGGTCGCGCGCTCGATGTCGGCCGGGGCACGGACCGTCACCTCGACGCCGTCGATCGGTGCCTGCCACTCGTCGCCGATCGCGTTCCAGTAGAGCTCGTCGTGATCGGTGAACGCGTTGAGCGCACCCTCCACGCGATAGGTCAGGGTGTACCGGTGCCGACCGGAGATCTCGACGTCGGGATCGCCGACGCGGATCTTCGTGAACGCGCCCTCCGACGACACGTCCACGTCCGCCGGCGCGGTCGGGCTCTGCACGGCGACGTCCTCGATCCGGTAGACGCGATCGTTCACCTCATCGAGGTAGTACCGCGTCGGGATCGTCCGGAAGATGCCGTGGCGCAGTGCGGAACCGAAGTCGTAGTCGATCCGCTCCGTGATGACGAGGTCGCCGGTGTCGAGGATCTCGATGTCGACCTCGTAGGAATGGATCACCTCCGTTCCCGACTGCGCCGAGGCCGGACCGGCCACGAGCAGGAGGACCAGCAGCGATCCGGAGAACACCAGCGACGAGCGTAGGACGCCCCTCATCGATGCACGAAGGAGAGGGGAAGGGTCGGCGTCGGCGTCGGCGTCGTCGTCGGCACGGGCGCCAGGGTAGACGGTCGGAGGCCGCCGAGCGGCTAGTGAGCGGCGGCGCCGCTCGCGGAACCGTCCGACACCGCTTCCTGCAGGACGTCCCACGCCAGCACGGCGCACTTGATCCGGATCGGGTACTTGACGACGCCCTTGAGGGCGACGAGGTCTCCGAAGGCGTCCTCGTCGGGCTCGACCTCGCCCGACAACATGCCGCGCACGTCGGCCGCCATGGCCAGGGCATCATCGACCGTCTTGCCGCCGACGGACTCCGTCATCATCGACGCGCTCGACTGGCTGATCGAACAGCCGGCACCCTCGAACGTGACCTCGAGGAGCTTCCCGTCCTCCAGGTTGGCGGACACCGTGATCTCGTCGCCGCAGAGCGGGTTGTTCTTCGTCCTCGTTACGACCGCCCCCGGCAGCGCACGCTTGTTCCGGGGGTTCTTGTAGTGGTCGAGGATCGTTTCCTTGTAGATGTCGTCGAGCGCCACGTGTCCTCCTGCAGGACTCGCCTGCCGTACCCAAGCCTAGGCGAAAACCGACTCCGCCCTCGCCAGAGCATCCACCAGGGCGTCCACTTCTTCCATCGTGTTGTAGACGTAGAACGAGGCGCGAGTCGTGGCCGGAACACCGAGGTGACGCATCAGGATCTGCGCACAGTGGTGGCTCGCGCGCACGCACACCCCCTCCTGATCCAGCACCTGCGCAAGGTCGTGCGGGTGGATGTCCCGGTACCAGAACGAGACGGCGCCACCACGGACCTCCACATCCTTCGGGCCGTGGACCACGGCGCCGGCATCCTCCAAGCGCTCGATCGCGTATGCGGTGAGCTGCTTCTCGTGCTCGCGCACGGCGTCCATCCCCAGCGCTTCGAGGTACTCGATCGCCGCAGCGAGCCCGATCTCCTGGGCGATGTTCATCGTGCCCGCCTCGAACTTGTGCGGTGGCTCCTTGTAGGTCGAGCGCTCGGGGAACACCTCCATGATCATCTCGCCGCCCCCGAGGAACGGATCCATCGCGTCGAGGAGCTCGCGCCTGCCGTAGAGCCCGCCCGAGGCCGTGGGACCCAGCATCTTGTGGCCCGAGATCGTCAGGAAATCGATCCCGAGATCGACGACGTCGACGGGGTTGTGCGGCACGAGCTGTGCCCCGTCCACGACCACGATGGAGCCCACCGCATGCGCCGCCGAGGCGAGCTGCTTCAAGGGGGGCAGCGTCCCCAGCACGTTCGATTGCCCCGTTACCGCGAGGACCTTGGTTCGCTCGGTGAGGACGCTCTCGAGGTCCGCCAGGTCGAGCGATCCATCCTCGGTCAGCGGCAGGTACCGAAGCACGGCGCCAGTGGCGTTCGCGGCAAGCTGCCAGGGCACGATGTTGGAGTGGTGCTCCATGTCGGTCAGCAGAACCTCGTCGCCCTCTTGCAGGAAACGACGACCCCAGGCGTTCGCCACGAGGTTGATCGACTCCGTGGTTCCCCGGTTGAACACGACGGTCGACGGATCCGTGGCACCGATGAAGGCGGCGAGCTTCAGACGGGCTGTCTCGAACATCGCGGTGGCCTCCTCTGCGAGCTCGTACACCGCCCGGTAGAGGTTCGCGTTGTGCTGGCCGTAGTACTCGGACACCGTGTCGATGACCTGGCGTGGCTTCTGACTCGTGTTCGCGCTGTCGAGGTAGACGATCGGCTTGCCGTGGGGCCTCCGCTCCAGGATCGGGAAGTCCGCCCGCACGCGATCGACGTCGATCGTGCCCACGCGCCGCTCGGCCACCGCCATCTCGTTCCGCCTCTCGCTTACGATCTCGTTCCGTCCGGGGCTCCGACCGGCTCGGCTTCCTCCGGAGCCTCGTCCAAGCCGAGCTCCGCGCGGATGCCCTCGTAGCCCTTCTCCTCGAGCTCGCTCGCGAGCTCGGGTCCGCCGGACCTCACGATACGACCCTGCATCATCACGTGGACGCGGTCGGCGCTGATGTAGTTGAGGATCCGCTGGTAGTGGGTGATCAGGAGGACGCCGAGATCGGGCCCCACCAGCTCCGCCACTCCCCCGGCGACCAACTTCAGCGAGTCGATGTCGAGGCCCGAGTCGGTCTCGTCCAAGATCGCGATCTCCGGCTGGAGGACGGCGAGCTGGAGCACCTCGTTGCGCTTCTTCTCGCCGCCGGAGAACCCCTGGTTCACGTAGCGCTGGACCATCGCGTCCTCGATGCCGAGGCGGTCCATCTGCTCCTTCATGTGCTTGCGGAACGCGAGCGCGCTCATCTGCTCGCCCTTCACGGCCTGGTAGGCGGTGCGGAGGAAGTTCACGACGCTCACGCCGGGGACCTCCGTCGGGTACTGCAGCGCGAGGAACAGACCCCGCTTGGCCCGCTGATCCGTCGTGAGACCGGTGATCTTCTCGCCCTTGAAGATGACGTCGCCACCGGTGAGCACGTACCCCGGGCGGCCCATGATGATGTTGGACAGCGTCGATTTCCCCGAGCCGTTCGGCCCCATCAGCGCATGGGTCTCCCCCTGCGTCACCGTCAGGTCGATGCCCTTCAGGATCTCCTTGCCCTCGACCTCCGCATGGAGATCTCGGATCTCGAGCATCGCGCGGCCGTTGTTCTCGCTCATGGTCTTCACACCTCGATGTAGATGTCGTCGTCCTCGGTCGTGATCGGGAAGACGTCCACCGGCGTCGTCGCCGGCAGGCTCCTCGGCTTCCCGCTGTTCAGATCGAACGAGGACCCGTGCTTCGGGCACTCGATCGTCTCGAAGTCGGTGTCGACGTCGCCTTCGTCCAGGAAGTAGTGGGCGTGACTGCAGATCGCGTCGATCGCCCGGAGGCCTTCGTCGCCGAGGTTCACCAGCGCCACCAGGCGGCCGTCGACGGGGAAGCGCTTCGCCTCGCCCGGCGCCGGCGCGTCGGCGATCTCGCAGACCCTGACCCGGCCCATCAGTTGCGGTCTCCCTGGCCGATGGCCGCTCGGTCGAGCTCGTCCTGGATCGCCCGCTCGGCGCCTTCTCGGACCTCGTCGATCTTCACGCGGTCGAGCACCTCCTGGAAGAACCCCGAGACGATGAGCCGCTCCGCCTCCGCGCGAGGGATCCCGCGGCTGGTCAGGTAGAAGATCGCGTCCTCGTCCACGGGGCCGACGCTCGCCGCGTGGCCGCATCGCACGTCGTTCGCCTCGATCTCGAGGTTCGGGATCGCGTCGGCCTTCGCGTGCTCGGACAGGACGATGTTGCGCGAGGTCTGCATCGCGTTCGTCTTCTGCGCGTCGGGCCGAACGTGGACCCACCCGCTGTAGACGGCCCGGGAATGGTCCCGGAGCGCGCCCTTGTAGAGGAGGTCGCTGGTGCAGTTCGGCGCCACGTGGTCCTGGATCGAGCGGTGGTCGAAGTGCTGCTCCTCGTCCGCGAAGAAGATCCCGAGCATCTCGGAGAAGCCACCCGGCTCCGCGAGGATCGTCTCGGCCTCGGCGCGGGCCAAGGAGGCGCCGAAGCCGATGTTCAGGGTGCGGAGGGTGGCGTCGCGACCCACGGTCGCGCGTTGGATCCCCAGGTGGGTGACACCGCTCCCCCACTCCTGGATCGAGACGTAGCGGACGTGCGCGCCGGCGCCGACGTGGATCTCCGTGATCGCGTCGCTGAATGCCCTGGCGAGGTCGGGGCTGGCGTAGCGGTCGATGAACGTGACCTCCGAGCCCGCCTCGACCACGATCAGCGTGTGCGGGAAGACGGCGGCGCCGTCGGCGTCGAGGTAGGTGAACGTCTGGATCGGGAGCTCGAGCGCCGTGTCCGGCGGAACGTGGAGGAACGTTCCCCCCGTCCGGAAGGCGGCGTGGAGCGCCGTGAACTTCGTCCTGCCGGCCGGGACGAGCTGATGGAGGAAGGGCTCGACGAGCTCGGGATGGGTCTCCGAGGCCTCGTCGAGGCTGCCGAACCAGACCCCGCGGTCGGTGAGCGTGGCGCTCCGCTGGGTCGAGAGCACGGTGGAGTTCCGCTGGATCTGGAGACCGGCTCGCTCGCCGGCGACCCCCGCCGAAGCCAGGATCCCGTGCCGGTTCAGGTCTTCGGGACCGCCTCCGTCCGCGAACGGCTGGAAGTCCAGCTCGAAAGCCGAAAGGTCCGTGTAGCGCCACTCCTCGGTCTCCTGAGAGGGGACGGGCATGGATGAGAACCGCTCGAAGGCATCGGCTCGCAGTTGGGCCACGAAGGCGGTTCCCTCGGGAAGCGAGTCGAGGGCGCGCTCGTCGAACGTCGTGATGCTCACCGCGGTCATAGGGGAATCCTATCGAAAGGGTCGGATTCGCAACGGCACCGCGAGCTCCACCTCCGCCTGACGGGAAGCGCCATCCTCCGCGGCTCAGGAACGGACTCTTTCGTCCGATATCCGGTGGCATGAGGATCGTCGAACGACGAGAGCACGGTGGCACCTGGTGGGGACGGACCAGCGACGACGCGTGGTTCCGCTGGAACTCGTCCTCGAACGCCTGGGAGGGCCCGCTGGCCCCCCCGTGGCCGCCTACCGAGCCGGCGATGACCCCGGAGGAGGAGGCAGCGATCGTCGCCGCAGCGATGGCCACGACGGCAGGTCCCGAGGGGTCGCCGATGAACCGGGGCGACCGCTGGTGGAACCGGACGTTCCCGCCGTTCTCGAAGAAGCGCCTCGTGTTCGGGCTGGTAATGCTCCCCCTGCTCGGCGGGCTGCAGGAGCTCGTGATCTGGTCGGTGGGGTGGAAGCCGTCGCTCCCCCGCTATCTCTTCGTGTGCATCGCGGGTGGCGTGATGCTGTCGGTCGCGTTCACGCCCGGGATGCGGGAGATGGCGGAGCGGCTCCAGTCAGCCAGAGGATCGCGGTCGCCGTGGGGATGGTCGCGGCGGTGGGAGCCGGTTCCGCTGGAACCGTCCCCGCCGCCGCCCGAGACGAACCTCAGGCGCGACTTCCTGATCGCGCTGCCGTTCTCCCTCGTGATCGTCCTCGTGATGAGCCTCACGGTGTCCGGGCCTAGCGACACGTTCGCCCCATCGGCACTCCTGACGAATGCGATCGCCGCCCTCTTCACCGCCGCACTGGTCGCGCTGCGGACCTCGGTGTGGGGTCTCGCGCTGTTCTCGATCGCCGGTGGCCTGCTCGGCGGGCTCTTCATGGTGCTGCTAAGCGCGATGACGTTCAGCGACCCCGGCGGCGACTTCCTGATCGGGTGGGCGATCGGCTCGGTGCTGCTATTCCTCTACGCCTTCCCGATGTGGCGATGGCTCAGGCAGCTCGACGCACGAGGCTTCCGCTTGCCGATGTGGCTCGTGATGGGTGGCAGTGTGGTCCTGGTGTCCGGCTCGGCCCTCGTGTTCGTGGCCGAGCACTGACGGCGCTAGCCGACCGAGCCCTCCATCTGCAGCTCGATCAGACGGTTCAGCTCGACCGCGTACTCCATCGGGAGCTCCCGCGTGATCGGCTCGATGAAGCCGTTCACGATCATCGCGGTGGCCTCGGCCTCGGAGAGCCCGCGGCTCATCAGATAGAAGAGCTGGTCGTCGCCGACCTTCGAGACGGTGGCCTCGTGGCCGAGCGCGGCCGTCTCGTCCTCGACCTCGATGTACGGGTAGGTGTCCGAGCGGCTCTCGTCGTCCAGGATCAGCGCGTCGCAGCGCACCGTGGACTTCGCGTGGTGCGCGTCGGGCTCCACCCGGACGAGCCCGCGGTAGCCGGTGCGGCCGCCGTCCTTGGAGACCGACTTCGAGTTGATGACACTCGTCGTGTACGGCGCGGCGTGGATCGCCTTGCCGCCGGCGTCGGTGTGCATGCCCTTGCCCGCGAACGCCACCGAAAGCACCTCGCCGCGCGCGCCCTTGCCGAGCAGGTAGATCGACGGGTACTTCATGGTCACCTTCGAGCCGATGTTGCCGTCGATCCACTCCATCACGGAGTCCTCGTAGGCCGCCGCTCGCTTGGTGACCAGGTTGTACACGTTGGTCGACCAGTTCTGGATCGTCGTGTAGCGAACGCGGGCGCCCTTCTTCGCGACGATCTCGACGACCGCGGAGTGCAGCGAGTCGCTCGTGTAGATGGGCGCCGAGCAGCCCTCCACGTAGTGCACGTAGGAACCCTCGTCGGCGATGATCAGCGTCCGCTCGAACTGGCCCATGTTCTCGGCGTTGATCCGGAAGTAGGCCTGGAGCGGGATGTCGACCGCGACACCTGGCGGCACGTAGATGAAGGACCCACCCGACCAGACGGCGGTGTTCAGCGCGGCGAACTTGTTGTCGTTCGGCGGGATGATCGTCCCGAAGTACTCCTTCACGAGGTCGGGGTAGTCGCGGAGCGCGGAGTCCATGTCGGTGAAGATCACACCGATCTCGTCGAGCTCCTTCTTGATCTTGTGATACACGACCTCGGACTCGTACTGGGCACTCACGCCACCCAGGTACTTCTTCTCCGCCTCGGGGATCCCGAGCTTGTCCCACGTGCCGCGGATGTCCTCGGGCAGGTCCTCCCAGTTCTGGGCCTGCTTCTCCGTGGAACGGATGAAGTAGAAGATGTTCTCGAAGTCGATGTCGGAAAGGTCGGCGCCCCACCAGGGCATCGGACGGCTCTCGAAGTGCTTCAGGGCCTTGAGCCGGTACTTGCGCATCCAGTCGGGCTCGCTCTTGAGCTCGCTGATCTCCTCGACGACCTGCGCCGACAGGCCTCGCTTCGGCTCGAAGACCGAGTGCGAGGCGTCCTTCCAGTCGAAGCGGTATCCCTTGGAAAGCTCTTTGAGGTGCTCTTCCTGGCTGACGGCCATGTCACTCCCTTGGATCGGCTTCCGACGGTCCCCTACAGGGTACCCGCTAAGTCCATCCCGCAGGTCGGATTCGTCTCAGCCGTGCCTCGCAGCTGCATCCGAGGGGTCCCATCGATCGACCCTGCGGGCCAGCACCTTCGTGACCACCGATCCCACGACCACGGTCAGGATGACGTAGGCCACCGTGAGCGCGCCGAGATCCTCGTCGACCGTGCTGGCCGCCGCCAACCCGGCGATCGCGATCGAGAACTCGCCGCGAGGGATCAGTGCGGCGCCGACGACCCCGCGAGCGCGCTCCTCGGACCCGAGGTGCTTGGCCGCCCACCATCCCGTCCCGTACTTCGTCGCCGAGGTCACGAGACCGAGCAGCACGGCGATCCCCAGGACGGGCGGGATCGTCGAGGGATCGATCGAGAGGCCGATGAAGGCGAAGAAGATCGCCGCGAAGAGGTCGCGGAGCGGCCGAACGAGCGTCTGAGCTCCCTCGGCGGCAGGACCGGACAGCATGATGCCGGCCAGGAGCGCGCCGACCGCCGCCGAGAACCGGGCCACGTCCGCCACGCCGGCGATGAGGATCGCGAAGCCGAGGATCGATAGCAGGAGCGCCTCGTCCGAGCGACTGAACAGCATCTGGCTGATGCCCACCTCCACCCGGAGCGCGAAGACCAGCAGCAGCGCAACGGCCGCGATCGCCGCGCCGGCCGCCGCCAAGGAGGCGCCTGCGCCGTCGCCGATCAGCAGGGCCGCGAGCACGGGCAGGTAGATCGCCATCACCAGGTCCTCGATGACGGCGATCGTCACGACGAACCTGCTGGCCCCGCGAGCATGTGGTCCTGCGTGCTCCAGCAGTTTCGCGGCCACGCCCGACGAGGAGACGTAGGTGATCCCGCCGAGGAACGCCGCGGCGAGCGGCCCCCAGCCGAGGACGAGCCCCGCGACGACCCCAGGAGTCACGTTCAGGAGCAGATCCACGACGCCCGGTGCCGTGGACGCCTTCGCGGTCGCGATCAGGTCCCGGGACGAGTGCTCGAGCCCGAGGACGAAGAGCACGAGGATCAGGCCGATCTCGGCGCCCGTCTCCACGAATCCCCGCGTCGTGACCAGCGGCAGGACGCCGCCCTCGCCGAACGCGAGCCCGGCCAGGAGGTACAGCGGCACCGTCGGCAGGTCGAATCGCGCCGCGACGCGTGCGAGACCCGCGAGGCCGAGGATCACTGCGCCCAACTCGAGCAGTCTCACGGGCCACGCCACCCGCTACCCATCGACCGAGTCTAGGAGAACGTCGGCCCTCGCTTCCGCACGGGCACGCTGCTACGGTCCGATCGACGGAGCGAGAGGACGGGCAGGATGGACGACGAGCGGCGCGTGCAAGGCCAGGTCGAGAGAGCGGCGGCGTCGGGAGCCTTCGTCGGGGGCGGAACGCTCTTCACCGAGCCGGTCCTCGTCGTCAATCAGAAGACGAAGATCATCGAGCTCTCGAACGAGTACTCGGTCTTCGACCAGGCAGGCAAGCAGCTCGGCGCCGTCCGCCAGACCGGCCAATCCACCCTGAAGAAGGCGCTGCGGCTGGTCTCGTCGGTCGACCAGTTCATGACCCACACCCTCGAGGTGACCGACGCCTCAGGAGCGACCCAGCTCACGCTCACGCGACCCAGGAAGGTCTTCAAGTCGACGATCGTGGTGGCACGACCCGACGGCGTGGAGGTCGGCCGCATCGTGCAGGAGAACATGGTCGGGAAGATCCGGTTCGGGATCGAGGCCGGGCGGCAAACGCCTCGGCGGGATCCAGGGCGAGAACTGGCGAGCCTGGAACTTCGCGATCACGGACGAGGCCGGCGCCGAGATCGGACGGATCACGAAGACGTGGGAAGGCCTGGCTCGAACGGTCTTCACGACCGCGGACCACTACGTCGTGCAGATCCACAAGGAGCTGCCCGACCCGCTCCGTTCGCTCGTGGTGGCGTCGGCCCTCTGCGTCGACACCGCACTGAAGCAGGACAAGCGCGGCTTCAACTAGCGAAGAGCGCCGGCCCCGAGAGGCCGGCGCTCCATCGATCCTCTACCCGAGCTCCACCGGAGCGCCGACGAGGGAGCCGTACTCGGTCCACGAGCCGTCGTAGTTCTTGACGTTCTCGAAGCCGAGGAGCTCCTGGAGCGCGAACCACGTGTGCGAAGAACGCTCACCGATGCGGCAGTACGCGATCACTTCGCCATCGCCCGTGATCCCCTCGGCCGCGTAGAGCGCCCGAAGCTCGTCCGCCGACTTGAACGTTCCGTCCTCGTTCGCGGCCTTCGCCCACGGGATGTTCGCGGCTCCCGCGATGTGACCTGGCACCTGCGCCTGCTCCTGTGGCAGATGGTCGGGCGCGAGCTTCTCGCCTCGGAACTCCTCGGGCGAGCGGACGTCGACGAATCCGGTCCCGGACTCCACCTTCGAGAGCACCTCGTCGCGGAGCGCCCGGATCTCGGGGCGATCGGCGCCGGAGATCGAGAGGCCGGTCGCCTCGTACGACGGCGCCTCCTGTGTGAGCTCGCGACTCTCGAGCTCCCACTTCTTGCGACCGCCGTCGAGCAGCTTCACGTTGTCGAAGCCGCGCAGCTTCAGGAGCCAGTACGCGTAGGCCGCGAACCAGTTGTTGTTCCCGCCGTACAGCACGACCGTCGTGTCCGGACCGACGCCGGCCGACGACAGCAACGCCGAGAAGCCGGCTTGATCCTGGTAGTCCCGGCCGACCTTGGAGTGGAGGTCGGTCGTCCAGTTCCACGCCACGGCGCCACGGACGTGGCCCTTCTCGTAGGCCTCCGTGTCCTCGTCCACCTCGATCGCCCGAACCCCGGGATCGTCGAGATGCTCTTCCAACCAGTCCGTGCTCACGAGCACATCCGGCTTCGCGTAGTCCCCCATCGTTCGCTCCTTCCTGTGGCTCTCTCGTCTCTCGGGCTCTCTCATCGCCGGAGCGCCCTGGAAACACGTGAGCGACCGCTTTCGCGGCCGCTCGAGATCGGTACTCGTTCCTTCGCTACGTCGACCGCGCGCGCAGCGATACCCCCGCGCACGACGAACAGCACAGCTTCGACGGGATCATCGCTCCCACGATGCCCGTGGCTCTGGTTCGGACCACCTCGGAATCCCACCCCTCGGGTCGGTATCGCAGGTGCAACGACTATCGCACCCTACGTCGAGCGTCAAGGGTCGCATCTTCAGGGTTCCGACCGAAGCGCCGATTGAGCTGAGGAGTCCCCGATCCCGGAGGAACCGATGTCCGAATCGCTCCTGATCCTGTCCAGGGCCGCGGCAGACATGGGGCGCGAGCCGGACCAGGCGCCGGCGATCGCGGTCCGGGCGGCCATCGAGCTCGGGTACGACGGCGCCTGTTTCCGCGTGCTGGAGGACCAGCAGATGACCCACCGGCCCCTCGAGGCCCGCGGTCTGCTCGAGGATGCCGGCGATCGGGACTCGCTGTCCGCATGGATGGCGGACCTCGTCCTCCAGCGAGGCGGCACCGTCGTGGCGAACCACGAGCCGACGGGAGGGGAGATTCCCCTCCTCGAGACAGAGGGTGGCGTCTCTGCGGCGATCGCGAGCCCGGTCTGGATCGACGGGTGGGTCGCGGCGATCCTCGTCGGCGTCCTCGGGGACGATGCGCGACCGAGCCCGGACGGGGTCGTCGCGTTCGAGCTCCTCGCGATCCAGGCGGGGCTCACGCTGGACAACGCGCAACGCCTCGAAGAGCGACGCGACACGGTCGGCCGGCTGGAGCAGGGCGACCGACTGAAGGGCGAGTTCCTGACGACGGTCTCCCACGAGATGCGGACGCCGCTCACGGTCCTCATGGGCAACGGGGTGACCCTCGAGCAGAACTGGGCCGACCTGGACGAGGAGAGCCGGCTCGAGTTGGTCTCGGGCATGAACACGAGCGTTCGCACCTTGGACGGCATGCTCACGAGCCTCCTCGACTACGCGCGCATGGAAGCCGGCGAGCTGTGGGTCAGCTTCGAGCCCTTCGACATCTCCGGGATGCTGCGCGCCGTCTGCGAGCGGACGGACGAGGCGGTGGGTCAGCATCAACTCCGGACCGAGATCGAGGAGGACCTCCTCGCCAGCGGGGACGTCGTCTTGATCCGGCGCATCGTGACCCACCTCCTCGCCAACGCCGCGATCCATACACCCCCCGGAACCACGATCACCGCCTCGTGCCGCCGACGAGGTGCGGACGTCGTGGTCACGGTCTCAGACGACGGCCCAGGGATCGCCGAGCAGGACCTCCCGTTCGTCGGCGAGCGCTTCTACCGTGGAGGCGCGCTGAACGCCAGGCCCAGGGGACTCGGTCTCGGCCTCGCGCTGGCGTTGGGGATCCTCGATCTGCATCAGAGCGCCCTGATCGTCGAGAACGGGCCGGGCGGAGGCGCGAGCTTCTCGTTCGCGCTTCCGTGGGTCCCCGATCCCGCGCGCGACCCGGCATCGAACGCCGACCAGCTCAGCCCGACCGCGTACGCTCCGCGTCATGGCCGGGCCTGAGGTCGGCGACCCCGCCCCCGACGCGCTGCTGGTCGACCTCGACCACACGGAGGTCCGGCTCTCCCGGCTCTGGAACGAACGGCCCGCGGTGGTGGTCTTCCTCAGGTACTTCGGATGCCCGTTCTGCCAGACGCAGGTCGTGCACCTCCGCAACGAGCACGACAGGATCCGTGATGCGGGGGCCACCGTGGGGCTCATCGGTCACGGCGATCCGGAGGCCGCGATCGGGTTCGCCTCATCGAAAGCGTTGCCCTTCCCCTTGTTGCTGGATCGCGACCGCGGTGCCTACCGCGCCTACGGGCTGGTCCAAGGGAAGGCGATGCAGGTCCTGAGCCCCAGGGTCGCGCTGCCGTGGATCAAGGCCGAGCTGTCTCCCGAGACGCGGCAGCGAGGGCTCCGAGGAGGCAGCTTCCTCCAGATGCCTGGCACGTTCGTCATCGACACGAGCGGCGTGGTGCAAGCCCGCGGAGGGAGGGTGCGGATGGCGCATCGGAACCGGAACTTCGCCGACGCGCCTTCGATCGAACGACTCCTCGAGGCTTTGGCGGAAGCCGAAAGACCGCCCTAGAACATCCCCAGGGCGGCCTTGGCCTCTTCCGACATCATCTCGGGCGTCCACGCAGGCCGGATCACCATCTCCGGGCGAACCTCGCCGATCCCGTTGAGCGGCGCCAGGAAGGCGCGCATCTGATCCTCGATCATCGGCCCGATCGGGCACCCCATCGTGGTGAGGGTGTACTGGATGTCGACGTCCCCGTCCTCCGCGATGGCGACCTCGTAGACGAGGCCGAGGTCGACGATGTTGATGCCGAGCTCGGGGTCGACGACGCTCTTGAGCGCCTCGAGCACCTCGTCCTCAGAGGGAGCTTCCCCGTTCGCCTCGGCGACGGGCGTCGCAACCCCCGACGGTGCGTCGGAGGCCTCATGCGTTTGCGGTATAGGGGTTTCGGGCTCAAGCATGCATACCTCGGTCGCGAGCGGGTCTATCCTTACTACCCAGAGTACCGCCCCCGACCGCGAAGGCACGTGAGGAGGAGCGCACCCGACCGATGACCTCGATCCGAGCCCTGATCGTGGACGATCACCCCGTGACCCGGGAGGGTCTGCGGACGGCCCTCGGGATGTCCGACGACGCGGTCGAGGTCGTCGGCGAGGCGGCCAGCGGCCAGGAGGCGATCGATCAGGCCCGCGAGCTGTCTCCCGACGTCGTCTTCATGGACGTCCGGATGCCGGGGATGGACGGGATCGAGGCGACGCGGCGGATCCGTGAGGCCTCTCCCGAGACCCGGGTCATCCTCATCACGATCGACGAATCCCGCGGCGCGATCTCGGAGGCGATCCAGGCGGGCGTCTCCGGGTACCTGCTGAAGGACGCCTCGCCAGACGCCCTCGTCGATGCGGCCCGGAACGCCGTCGAAGGCAACGCGGTGATCCATCCGCAACTGACCAAGACGTTCATCGAGGAGGTCCACCTCGCGGAGAGCGAGGGGTCGAGGACCACCCCGCTGTCGAAGCGAGAGCGAGAGATCCTCCAGAAGGTGGCCGATGGCGCGACCACGAGACAGGTCGCGAGCGATCTGGGCATCTCCCCGCACACGGTGAAGACCCACCTCGAACGGATCTTCGAGAAGCTCGGGGCCAACGATCGAGCACAAGCGGTCGCGATCGCGATCCGCCAGGGCATCGTCCACTGAGCAGCCCCTGAACGACCCCTGAGCAGGCCTGCTCAACCGGCCCGTTCAGGCGCCGATACCACCAGCAGATGCCCACCCGTGTGCTCCTCTGCGACACGGCCGACGAGGTCGCGCGCTTCCAGTACCACCTGCTGCGCGAGCACGATCTCGAGGTCGAGGTCACGACCGATGCCTTCCGAGGCGTGGAGGCGGCGGTCCGGTCCCGCCCCGACGTGATCGTGTCGGAGCTGACGCTCGAGGGTCTGGGCGGCGCGGAGCTCGTCAAACGGTTCCTCGCCTCCTCTCCCTCCTCCAAGTTCGTGGCCCATACGGTGGTCCGCGACCCCGTCAAGGTCACCGAGGTCCTCGCCGCCGGCGCCTCCGGCTACGTGTTGAAGGAGGACCCCGTGGAGGACGCGCTCCGCGCGATCCGAGCGGCGTCCACGGGCGCGGTGACGCTGTCCGGACAGGTCGCCGGCCTGCTCTCGAACGAGATCGCTCGGGCGGTCAACCGCTCGCGCGAGCTGGAGACGGAGCTCCTCGCCGTCCGCGACGACGTGGCACAGGGATCCACCGCCAAGGCCGACTTCCTCGCCAACATCTCCCACGAGCTCCGGACACCGGTGACGGTCGCCAAGGGGATCGCCTACGTCCTGAAGAACCCGGCCGTCCCCGACGAGGAGCGCAACGAGTTCCTCGGTCAGCTGACCGGCTCGCTCGACAAGCTGATGGGGATCGTGGATGAGTTGATCACCCTGTCCGAGCTCGAGCGCGGAACCTTCGAGCTCAGCCTCGTCGAGACGGACCTCGCCCCGCTCGTGCGCCACGCCCTCGATGAGGTTCGGATGCGTTACCCGGGGATCCCGATCGCGGCGGAGGTGCCGGATGGCCTGATCTGCATGGCCGACGGACCGCGGCTCGGATCCGTCGTTCGGGAGCTGCTCGACAACGCATGCAGGTATTCGCCCTTCGGGCGCGCCGTGGAGCTCGTGGCGAGGGACCTCGCCGAGGGCGTGATCGTGATGGTCACCGACCGAGGCGAAGGCCTCGATCGCGCGGTCGCGGCTCGAGCCTTCGAGCAGCCCTTCTCCACCGGAGAAGGCGTGCTCCACAAGGAGAAGTCGGGCGTCGGGACCGGGCTGCACCTGGCCCGGCAGCTCGTGGTGGAGCACGGAGGCGTGATGTGGGTCGACCCACTGCCCGGCGGTGGCACCCGCGCGTCCTTCTGCGTCCCCCGCCGGCTCGGCGAGCGGGTCGAGATGCCGCCCGCCGGCGCCGCCTGAGTCCCCCTTTCGGGCTGCTTCCCGGGCTCCCCCGTTGGACCTACGGAGGTACGGGGAAGTATCCTGCCCCCGAGGACATAGGTGCGGGTGCGCAAGAGCCTCTTAGGGATCGGGGTCGTCGTCATGGTGTCCGCATGCGCCCCCGCGTCGCCCCGGCCCGCGCCATTCCAGGGCCTCCTCGTCACGACCTCGCCCTCGCCGTTCAACCTCGTGACCGCAGGCCAGGTTCAGGGCGCGGTGCCCAAGACGTGGGAGGCCACCCTCGTGGACTCCGCGTCGGGGATCCGCGGTGGCTTCGTGGCGTCGCCGCGCATGGGACGTTGGTCGGACATCGACGGGAGTGCCGTGGGCATGTCGGCGACATGGGTCGACGCCACTCGGGTGGGCGTCCCTTCCGACTTCTACTACCTCGCCGCCAATGGGCCGTTGCTGTCCCGACTGACGACGTCGGCGAACTGTCGCCAGCAATCCCGTCAGGTGTACTTCAACCGACGGCCCACGTTCGACCTCGACCGGTTCTCGCCGGGACACTTCATGGCCGAGGGAGCGGGTGTGTGCCAGCGAGGTGCCCGAGCGACGCGGTACGCCTACTTCGTCGCGGCGCCGGGTTTCGGCCCCGTGCATGAGATGGGGATCCCGAGCAGCGGCCTGTACGTGGTGGTGGCGGTGGTGCCCGCATCGCGCGGGGCCCGGAACCTGCTCAGGGAACTGATCGGCCGGACGCGCTTCGGCGACGACGCCATCCGCGACTTCGTCGCCGTCGCTCGCCCCGGCCAGACGGCGTAGCGCGTCTCGGCCCGGTCGCACCTGAGGCGCTAGCGAGGACTTCGGTCCACGAACGGCGGCTTCACCACGGTGGCGGTCCCCCGTCTCCCGCGGATGTCCACTTCGACCTCCTGCCCGAGGTCGACCACGTCCCCCGGCCAGAGATACGCGAGCGCGATGCCGGTGCCGAGCACCGGAGAGAAGGTGCCGCTGGTGACCTCCCCCACCAGTTGATCGCCGACGAAGACCGGATAGTGCGCGCGGGGGATGTGCCGGCGCTCGTGCATCCGCAGCCCGCGCAGCCGGCTCGGGAGTCCCTCCTCCCTCTGGCGGAGGAGCGCGGTGCGCCCTCGGAACTCGCCCTTCTCCATCGCGACCGCCCACCCCAGCCCGGCCTCGAAGGCGGTCGAGGACTCGAACAGGTCCTGCCCGTAGAGCGGATAGCCCATCTCGAGCCGGAGCACGTCGCGAGCAGCGAGCCCGCACGGGGCGCCGCCGAACGTTCGGACCGAGTCCAGCAGCTCGCCCCACAGCTGCTCGGCGATGTCCTGATAGGTGAACAGCTCGAACCCGATCTCCCCGGTGTAGCCGGATCGGGTCACGATCACCGGCCGACGGTGATACTCGGTCTCCGCGCACCGCATGAAACCGAGATCGGTGGCCATCGGGAACATCCCGGCCATCACGTTCATGGCTTCGGGACCCTGGACCGCGAGGAAGCACCAGTCCTGGTGATACATCAGGTGCAGCGGCCCGTCGGCCTTCTCCTCCTCGAGCATCCGGAGCACCCGAGGCGCGTTGGAGGCGTTCGGCACGACGAAGTAGCGCTCCTCGCCGAGCCGATAGACGATCAGGTCCTCGATCACCCCGCCGCCCTCGTTCAGCACGAGGTTGTAGAGGGCTTCTCCCACCGCGGCGCGCGACAGGTCGTTCGTGACGACCCGCTGGAGCATCCCGAGCGCCCCGGCCCCGACCACCTCCACCTTCCCGAGGTGCGTCAGGTCGAACAACCCGACGTGCGTCCGCACCGCCCGATGCTCGGCGAGCGCCCCCTCGTACTCGATCGGCATCTGCCACCCGGCGAACGGAGCCATCTTGGCGCCGAGGCGGAGATGTTCGGCCTCCAGCGGCGTCCGCTTGAGCTCGTCGTGGACGTCCGCGGCATCGGCCGCCGCGGCGTCGGCCGTATCGCCGGGGGTCGAGTGCGCCATAGCAGCAGGCATCGTATCGGCCCGGCAGCCCCTTCGAGATGTCGTCCGGAAGTTGCCGAGTAGACTCGACGCTCGATGACGGACGCGTACGACATCGTGGTGGTCGGCGCCGGCACCGGCGGCTATTCCACAGCCCTTCGGGCGGCACAACTCGGCAAGCGCGTTGCCATCGTCGAGCGTGACGAACGACTCGGCGGGACCTGTCTCCTCCGCGGCTGCATCCCCACGAAGGCATTGCTCCAATCGGCTGCCGTGATGGACACCGTGAACCGCGCGCAGGAATGGGGCATCAAGGCCTCGGGCGATCCCGACTGGTCTGCGGTTCGGGCGTTCGAGGACAAGATCGTCGACAAGCTGGTCAAAGGCATCACGGGATTGATCAAGAACCGCGGTATCGCCGTCCTCCGGGGGACCGCGAAGCTTCCGCTCGGGCCGGCCCTGCGCTCGAGGTGGACGGGACCCGGGTCGAAGCCACGGACGTCGTGATCGCCACCGGCTCGCAGCCGCGGCTTCTGCGGGACGTGCAGCTCACCGATCGCATCATCACGAGCGACGAGGCCCTCCGGTACGACACGATCCCCGGCTCGGCGGTGGTGATCGGGGCGGGGGCGGTCGGTCTGGAGTTCGCGTCGCTCTACCGATCGCTCGGTGCGGAGGTCACGCTCCTGGAGGCGCTTCCCGGCCTCGCGCCCCTGGAGGACGAGGACGTCTCCGCCGAGATCGCGAAGGCGTTCCGTCGCCGTGGCATCAAGGCGTCCGCGGGCGCGTCCGTGAAGGAGATCGCCGACACCGGTGAGGCGGTCGACGTCACGTTCGAGGCGGGCGGCAAGGCCGAGAAGGTCAGCGCCGACCTCTGCCTGGTCGCGATCGGCCGCGGGCCGGTGACGGAGGGCCTCGGCCTGGAGGAAGCCGGCGTGTCGATGCACGACAAGGGGTTCG
This sequence comes from uncultured Actinomycetota bacterium, assembly GCA_963711655.1. Classification (GTDB taxonomy): domain Bacteria; phylum Actinomycetota; class UBA4738; order UBA4738; family HRBIN12; genus JAJNBA01. Next base: position 152,102 of record CAVQEW010000015.1, on the reverse strand, counting down.
TGAACGTGGACGGCCAGCTCCGGACGAACGTCGACCACGTGTGGGCGGTCGGCGACGTCGCCGCCACCCCGCTCCAGCTCGCCCACGTGGCGTTCACCGAGGGGTACGCGGTCGCGGAGCGGATCGCCGGCGAGACCGTGCCCGACATCGACTACGTCAACATCCCGCGTGTCACCTACTGCACGCCCGAGATCGCGAGCGTCGGCCTGACGGCCGCGCAGGCGAAGGACGCCGGGCGCAGCGTCGCCACGTCGCATCTGGACTTCCGGGCGATCGGCAAGGCGAACATCCTCGGCGAGGGAGGGTTCGTGAAGGTCGTCAGCGAGCAGGGCGGCGGACCGGTCCTGGGGGTCCACATGATCGGCCCCCACGTGACGGATCTGATCGCCGAGGCGATGCTGATCACGAACTGGGAGGCCGTCCCCGCCGAGGTCGCCGCCTTGATCCACCCGCACCCGTCCCTGTCCGAGGCGATCGGCGAGGCGCACCTCGCGCTCGCCGGCAAGCCGCTGCACACCGTCTGAGGAGCCCGTGGCGACCACCAAGACCCGCCAGGACAAGGACACCGCGTCGCGGCTCCCCGACGACGAGCTGAAGCGGACCCTGTACCTGCTGAAGCTCTGCCGCTACTTCGACGAGCGGATGGAGTCGCTGTATCGGCAGGGTCGCCTCCCCGGAGCCATCTACTCCGGCCGTGGGCAGGAAGGGACGCATATCGGGGTCGTGCTCCCCCTCGGACCCGATGACTCGCTCTTCCCGACGCACCGCGACCTCTCTGCGCAGATCGCGAAGGGCCTCGACCTGAAGCGGATCATGGCCCAGTTCTGGGGCCGGATCGACGGCTACACGCGCGGCCGCGACGGCAACAGCCACATCGGCGACTGGTACGGGAACAAGACCTGGACCGTCATGTCGCACCTGCCGATCGCGTACCCGGTGGCGTGCGGAGCGGCCCTCGCGTACAAGCGGCGAGGCGAGCCACACGTCGCGCTGGCGATCTGCGGGGACGGCTCCACCTCGAACGGGCGGTGGCACGAGTCGCTCAACATGTCGGCCGTCGCGCAGCTCCCCGTCGTGTGGGTCGTCAACAACAACCTGTACGCCTACTCCACGCCGAACGAGCTCGAGTTCGCGATCCCGACGATCGCCGAGCGCGCCGTCGCCTACGGGATGCCGGGCGTGCGCGTCGACGGGTCGGACGTGCTTGCGGTCGAGTCGGCGGCGCGCGAGGCGGTCGAGCGAGCCCGGAGACGGCGGCGGCCCCACGTTGATCGAGTCCGTCTCCCTCCGGTGGAAGGGCCACGCCGGTCACGACCCGGCCAAGTACGTGCCGAAGGAGCTCCTCGAGGAGTACATGCGCGACAAGGACCCGGTCAAGAACTTCGAGGAGCGGCTCCGCTCGGAGAGCGTCGTCGACGACCAGGAGGTCGCCGACATCCAGGCGCGGATCGAGCGGGAGTTCGACGAGGCGATACGAGTATGCGCAAGCCTCCCCGTTCCCCGAGCCCGATGACTTCGCGAAGGGCCTCTGGGTCGAGGACGGCTACTGGACGAGCGAGCCCGGGCGCGGCGGCGGGACGGAGGCCTCCTGATGGCGGCCGCGAAGACCCAGCAGGTGGAGGCGGGCGCAGCCGGGCACGGCGCGGAGCCACGCGGCAAGCGCACCGAGGACGGCCAGGCCACCTACCTCGTGGCGATCGCCGAGGCGCTCTGGGAGGAGATGGAGCGCGACGAACGCGTGTACATGCTCGGCGAGGACATCGGGGTCTACGGAGGCGCGTTCAAGGTCACCGAGGGCTTCTACGAGCGGTTCGGCGCCGACCGTGTGATGGACACCCCGATCGCGGAGGAGACGATCGTCGGGATGGCGATCGGATCCGCGATGGAGGGCTTCCGCCCGATCGCGGAGTTCCAGTACTCCGACTTCATGACGAGCGGGTTCGACGAGATCTCCACGGCGCTCGCCCGTGTCCACTATCGGAGCGGCGTCCCCCTCCCCGTCGTGCTCCGGGGACCGTCGGGCGGGATGGTCCGCGCCTCGTCCTTCCACTCGGTCAACCCGGAGCCCTGGTTCGCCTACTCGGGTGGCATCAAGATCGTCTGCCCCGCCTTCCCGGCCGACGCGAAGGGCCTGCTGAAGTCCGCGATCCGCGACGACAACCCGGTGATGTATCTGGAGCACAAGTGGATCTACCGGCGCATCCGTGAGCAGGTCCCGGAGGATCCGGACTTCCTCGTCCCGATCGGTTCCGCCGACGTGAAGCGGTCCGGGGACGACGTCTCCATCATCACGTACGGCGCGATGGTGCACCGGGCCCTCGAGGCGGCGCAGACGCTGGAGGAGGAAGGGGTCTCGGCCGAGGTCGTGGACCTCCGCACGGTCGTCCCGATGGACGAGGAGACCGTCCTGAAGTCGATCGAGAAGACGTCGCGAGCCGTCGTGCTCACGGAGTCGTACCGGTTCGTCGGGATCGGCGCGGAGGTCGCGTCGACGATCGCCGAGAAGGCGTTCGAACACCTCGACGCGCCCGTCGTGCGGCTCGCGCCCCCGAACGTGCCGGTGCCGTTCTCTCCGACCCTGGAGGACGCCTTCCTGCCCGGGGTCGCGGACATCGTCGCCGAAGTGAAGAAGCTCTCGGCCTGGTGAGGGTGAGGAGATCCCGATGACCACGATCAAGATGCCCCAACTCGGCGAGACGATCATCGAGGGCACGATCCTCAAGTGGCTCAAGAAGGAGGGGGACTCGATCGAGCGAGACGAGCCCCTCTTCGAGATCTCGACCGACAAGGTCGACACCGAGGTGCCGTCCTCCGTCGGCGGCACGGTGACGAAGATCCTCGTGGAGGAGGGTCAGACCGTGCCCGTCGGTACCGATCTCGCCGAGGTGAGCGAGGAAGGGGCCGGCGGAGGAGAAGCGTCCGGTGGGGAGTCCTCCGGCGAGCAGGCGGTTTCGACCGACGCCGCGCCCGAAGCGCAGAGCGAGCCGGAAACGCAAGCGGATACGAAGCCGGAGAGCGCCGAGGCGGTCGCCGAGGGTTCGGCCGCCGAGATGCCGGCGGTGGAGCCGGCCACCGCCCAGGGCGCCGAGGCCACGGCCGCGAGCGCGACCTCCCCGGAACCGGCCGCAGCGCCGGCCCCAGAGCCGGCCGCCACGCCGGCGTCGGGTGGCAGCGCCGGAGACCTGCCCGACCGAGGACCTCGATCTCGGATCCTCTCACCGCTCGTGCGGCGGCTCGCCGACGAGCACGGCCTGGACCTCTCGCAGATCGAGGGGTCGGGAACGGGCGGTCGCATCACGAAGAAGGACATCCTCACGGCGATCGAGGGCGGTGGCGCACGGGTCGCCGCCAGCGCCGCGCCGGCGACCGCCGAAGTGCCCGCCGCCGCTCCCGCGCCCGCTCCGGCCGCCCAGCCCGCGACCCAACCAGCGGTCGCCGGAGCCGACGAGGAGATCGTCCCGGTCTCCCACATCCGCAAGCTGATCGGGCAGCACATGGTCGCCTCGCTCCAGACCTCGGCTCGGGCATGGACGATGGTCGAGGTGAACGTCGACCATCTCGTGAAGCTGCGGGACCGGGCCAAGGAGTCGTTCAAGACCAAGCACGGCGTCAACCTCACGTACCTGCCGTTCGTGATCCGCGCGACCTGTGACGCCCTCGTCACGCACCCGGAGGTGAACTCCGAGCTACGGGGCGAGGAGATCGTGCGCCATCGCTCCGTGCACATGGGCATCGCCGTCTCCTACGACCAGGGGCTCATCGTCCCCGTGATCAAGGGAGCCGACTCGATGAACACGGTGGGTCTCGCTCGGGCGATCGCCGACCTCGCCGGCCGTGCCCGCGCCCACCAGCTGAAGCCCGACGAGATCCAGGGATCGACGTTCACCATCACGAACCCCGGCCCCTACGGGTCGATCGCGAGCGTTCCGATCATCAACCAGCCGAACACCGGGATCCTGTCCCTCGACGCGATCCAGAAGCGGGCCGTCGTGATCGACGACACGATCGCGATCCGCTCGATGGTGAACATCTCGATGTCCTGGGACCACCGCACGATCGACGGCGAGATCGCCACGCGGTTCCTCGCGCGCGTGAAGCAGAACCTGGAGAGCTGGGACTTCGCCGAGGACGTCACGGTCTGACGGCCACGATGACGCGGGAGGCGCTCCTCGTCCGGCCCGAGGGACCGGTCCCCTACGGGCTCGCGAACGAGGCGATGCACCGGCTGGCGGAGCGTCGACTCGCGGGCGAGGTCCCCGACGTCGTGATCCTCCTCGAGCATCCACCGGTCTTCACGGCGGGGCGTCGAGCGCGGCCCGACGAGCTGCTCTGGTCGCCGGACGAGCTGGCCGCGCGGGGCGCCGAGGTCCATCGGATCGACCGTGGCGGGGCCTTCACGTTCCACGGACCGGGTCAGCTGGTCGGGTACCCGATCCTCGACCTCGGCCCGAAGCCCGACGCCGCGGCGCACCTTCGCCGGATGGAGGAGGCGGTGATCCGCACCGCCGCGGATCTCGGCGTCTCACTGCACCGCCGTGAGGACGTGCAGACGGGCGTGTGGCACGGGAACGAGAAGGTCTGCGCGATCGGCGTGCGCCTGCTGCGCGCCCGCGTGACGATCCACGGATTCGCGCTGAACTGCGATCCCGATCTGTCCTGGTTCGACGGGATCGTCGCCTGCGGGCTCCCCGGCCACGGGGTCACCTCGCTCAGCCGCCTGGCCGGCCGCGCCATCACCGCGGCCGAGGTCTCCCCTCCGCTCGAGCGCCACCTCGCCGACGTCTTCGGTCTCGACCTCGTCCCGGCGCCCGAGGCGATCGCGAGCGAGCTCCGGCCGGTCGCCGTCTAGCCGGGCTCCCCCGGCTCCGCTCGCGCCTCGATCGCCCGCTTCCACACCAGCCAGGACGACCCGGAGACGGCGAGGAGTCCGAGGAGCGACGCGACGAAGAACGTGAGCTCCGAGGGCTCCTTGTTCTCGTTGAGGAGCGCACCCAGCCCGATGGCCGCCACCCCGACGCCGGCCCCGGCGATCAGCCCGAAGAGCGCCCCGAGCCGCCGTCCCTCCGGGAGCACCACCCCCACCAACCCGGCGACGACCGCGCCGAGCCCCATGCAGACGACACCGAGCGTGACCCAGGTCTCTTCCATGCGCCGATGATGGGGTGCTCGCTCGCGCGACGCCAGTCTCGTCACGGAGATGCGACCGGAACGCCACGGGAACGTGACCCGCGGTAGCCTCCGCGCCGATGTCGACTGCGTATACAGCTGCGCGATGTCCGGGACGACGACCTCCCGACGCTTGTTCGAGCACCAGATGGATCCCGAGGCGAACCGGATGGCGCACTTCCCCGCGAGAGATCGCGACTCCTTCATGGCCCACTGGGCGAAGATCCTGGCGGACGAGCGCCTCTTGGCGTGGACGGTGGTGCATCAAGGCGAGGTCGTCGGCAACGTGGTGAGCTGGACCCACGACGACGAGCGGGATGTCGGGTACTGGATCGGCCGGGAGCACTGGGGCAAGGGCATCGCCACGGCGGCCCTCGGCGCACTCCTCGCGGAGCTGCAGGAACGTCCGCTGTTCGCGCACGTCGTGGAGCACAACATCGGATCCATCCGTGTGCTGGAGAAGTGCGGGTTCTCGAACGTCGGGAGCGTCGTGCTCCCGAACGAGGAAGGGCCAGACGAGGAGGTGGAGTTCCTCTACCGGCTCGGGGATCCTCAGGACTCGGCGACGATCGCGTAGCGCGGCCGATGGCGGAGCCGGCCGATCGGCCAGGGGGCGCGCCGCTGCACTGCCCACTCCACGTCGCGCAGCCGGACCAGTCGGATCCGTGACCATCCGGCGCTCCGCACCGCCGCCACGAACGGGGCGGGCGAGCTCGCCTCTCGCAACGGCAACCGATCGATCACCGCCGGTGGGTACGGCGCGTGATGGTCGGAGCCGATCCCCATCACGCGCTCGAGCATGCTCGCGATCGCGTCCTTCACGACGGTCCCGGGGCCCTCGCCCGCCCACGATCCCTCGAAGAGGGCGAGGCACCCGCCCGGGCGCACCGAGCGCCGCCATGCCGCGAGCGTCTCGGCCGGCTCCGGCAACGTCCAGACCACGTGCCTCGCGATCACGCCGTCGAACGATCCCGCCGGCTGGCTCCTCCGCCGCGCCGACCACGAATCCGATCGAGAGACCGCGGTCATCGGCTTTCCTCCTCGCCCTGCTCGAGCATCGCCTCGGACAGGTCCAGCGCGGTCACGTCATGCCCCAACTCCGCCGCCAGGATCGAGAGGGCTCCGGTCCCCGCGCCGACGTCCAACAGGCGCGCCGGCGGGGCGGGGAGGAGGCTCGCGAGAGCGGCTCCCCAGGCGGCCGCCTCCACCGGGTCCGAGAGGGAGTGGCCGGGCGAGTCGTCGTAGGCGTCGGCGTCCTCGTCCCACCAGCCGCGGATCAGGTCGCGCAAGTCCACGCGGTCAGAACAGCGCCGCGGAGAGCAGGCGGCGGTACTCCTGCACGACGGGGTCGTCGTCGCCGACGGCGGTGAAGACGGTGATCATCGCATCGCGCGCGGCGTCGCGGTCGTCGTTCACCGCCTGCAACAGGCCGGCGAGCCCGCCGCTCAGATCGCCCTCGGCGACGAGCCGCTTCGCCTCACCGAGGATGCCGTCGGCGGGAGCGTCGGCCCACCGTCGCAGCGCGATCGTCGCGAGCACCTTCTCCGCCTCGGGATCGGGGCGATGCTTCCCGACCACGCTCTCGGCTTCGTCGAGGTCGCCTCGTTCCACGAGGATCCGCGCGAGCCCGACCGCCGCCTCACGGTTCGCGGGGTCGTCCTCGAGCACCTGCCGGTACCGCTCTTCCGCGGTCGCGAGGTCGCCGGACTCCTCGACCGAACGAGCCTCCTCCGTCCGCTTCTCGGCCTCGGTCGGAAGGATCGAGTCGATGAAGCGGTTCACCTCCGGCTCGGGATAGGCGCCCAGGAATCCGGTCACCGCCTGCCCGTCCTTGAACGCGATCACCGTCGGGATGCTCTGCACGCCGAAGGCGGTCGCCGTCATCGGGTTCGCGTCGGTGTCGAGCTTCGCGAGGAGGAACGCGCCCTCGCGCTCGTTCGCCACCTTCTCGAGGATCGGGGTCAGCTGCCGGCACGGACCGCACCATTCGGCCCACATGTCGACGATGACCGGACGCTCCTTCGAGCCCTCCACGACGACCTGCTCGAACGTCGTGTCGGTGACCTCGATCACGTTGGTTGTCATGTCCATGGTCTTCCCTTCCTTCTCCATCAAGTCTCAGCGACGATGGCTCCGCTGACAACGCCGGGGGGCGTCCCGTCTCTTCCCCCCGCGCCGAACCGTCGCAGCCGGAGCGCGTTCAGCACCACCGAGATGCTGGACGCAGCCATCGCGCCCGCGGCCCACGCGGGCGTGAGGACGCCGGCCACCGCGAGCGGGATCATCACGACGTTGTAGCCGAATGCCCACACGAGGTTCTGGCCGATCACGCGGTACGTCCGGCGCGCGAGCTCCAGGACGTCCGGAACGATGCGAAGGTCGCCGCCCAGGACGCTGATGTCTGCCGCCGCGAGCGCGACGTCGGTCCCGGTGCCCATCGCCATGCCGACGTCGGCGAGGGCGAGGGCCGCCGCATCGTTCAGCCCGTCCCCCACGAAGACGACGCGCCGGCCCTCGCCACGGAGCCGGGAGACCTCCGCCACCTTGTCCTCGGGCACGACGTCGGCCAGCACCTCGTCGATCCCGACGTGCCGGGCGATCGCCTCGGCGGTCGTCCGACGGTCGCCGGTCACCATCGCGACCCGGAGCCCCATCGCTCGGAGGCGGGCGACCGCCTCGGCGGCTCCCGGCTTCACGGTGTCCTCCACGGCGACGAGCCCGACGACGTCCCCTTCGACCCGCACGGCGAACGTGGTGAGCCCGCCCCGAGCCAGATCCGCGGCCACCTCCTCGAGGTCCGCCGGCAACGCCCCTCCCCGCCCGACCGAGACGTGCCGCCCGTCGACCATCGCCTCGGCCCCCGCGCCCGGCGTGATCCGGTGATCCTCCGCGGACGGGACCGCCACGCCACGCGCCTCCGCGCCACGGACGCACCGCGGCGGCGATCGGGTGCTCGGAGCCGGATTCGACCGCCGCGGCCAACCCGAGCACCTCGTCTTCGGAGCCACCGCGCGCCGGAACGATCCGAGAGAGGGTCATCGCTCCTTCGGTGATGGTGCCGGTCTTGTCCATCAAGACGGTGTCGGCGCGGCTGGCGCGCTCGAACACCTCGGCGTCGGCGACCAGCGCCCCGAGCTGCGCGGCCCTCCCCGCGCCCGCCGTGATCGCGGCGGGTGTGGCGAGGCCGAGCGCACATGGGCACGCGATCAGCACGACGGCGGTCGCGTGCAGCAGCGCGGTACCCATCGTCGCCCCGGCCGCGAGCCAGCCCGCGAACGTCAGCGCCGCGAGGACCAGGACCGCCGGGACGAACACCGCGGAGACGCGGTCCGCCAGTCGCTGGATCGGCGCCTTCGAACCCTGAGCGTGCTCGAGGAGGCGCCCGATCTCCGCGAGCCGGGCGTGCGTCCCCGTCCGAGTGACGAAGACGACCAACCGCCCGTGACCGTTGATCGACGCCCCGACGACCTCGTCGCCGGGACCGACGTCGACGGGCACGGACTCGCCCGTGAGCAACGAGAGGTCGACCCACGACCTGCCCTCCTTCACCACACCGTCCGCGGGGATCTTCTCCCCGGGTCGCACCACCACCCGATCGCCCGGGCGCACCGCATCCACCGGGACGATCCGTTCCTCGCCGTCGACGAGGAGGGTGGCGTCCTTCGCGCCTCGCTCGCGGAGGATGCGAGCGGCGTCCCCCGCTGCCCCGCGCGCCCGGGCTTCGAGCACCTTGCCGACGAGGATCAGCGTCACGATCACGGCGGCCGTATCGAAGTAGTGCCCCATGCGACCCGACAGGGACGACCACACGCTGTAGCCGTAGGCCGTCAGGGACCCGAGCGCGATCAGCGTGTCCATCGTCGTCGTCCGATAGCGAGCCGCACGGGCGGCCACGCGGAGGAAGGGCCAGCCGGCGACGAACACGACCGGCGTGGCGAGCACCCACGCGAGGGTCCGGCTCCACGCCGCCTCCGGGACCAGGAACGCGAGGGCGAGGACCGGCACCGTGAGGGCGACGGCCAGCACGAGACGCCACCGGTACTCGCGGGCCTCCCGGTCCGCCGGGCCGGCGGTGTGGTCGTGGAGCGCTGCCCCGTAGCCCGCCCGGCGGACCGCCTCCGAGAGAGCGCCGACGTCGGCGGCGGGGCGGACCACGGCCGTCCGGGTGGTGAGGTTGACGGACGCCTCTTCGACCGCCGGGACCGACGAGAGGGCGTGCTCGACCTTCGTCACGCACGAAGCGCAGGTCATGCCCTCGATGTCGAGGACGAGCTCCTCCTCGGGCAGCGCTCATCGACCGGAGAAGCGAGCCACGGCGCTCATGAGCTCCTCGACCTTCCCCTCACCCTCTCCTCGCTCGATGCTCTCGGTGACGCAGTGGCGGACGTGGGCGTCCAGCAGCCCCATGCCCACGGCCCTCAATGCAGCGGTCACGGAGTTGACCTGCGTCAGGATGTCGATGCAGTAGACGTCCTCGTCGACCATCCGCTGCAGCCCCCGGACCTGCCCCTCGATCCGTCGGAGTCGCAGGGAAAGGTCCTCCTTGTTCCTCGCGTACCCGTGCTCCATCGGAACCTCCTCACATGCGACGATCTCCGGGCTCGAGCCCCAGGAAGTGCGCCGGATCCTCGCGGAACCGCTCCAGGCACGCGAGCGAGCAGAACAGATACGTCTCGCCCTCGTGCTCCCATGCAGCGGCGGCGCTCTCGCGATCCACCTTCATCCCGCAGACCGGGTCGACCATGACGCTCCTCCCCTGGGCTCATCCCGTCTCTCTCAGCTCGTCTCCTGTCCGGAAGGATACCCCCCAGGGGTATCTATCGTCATCGGCCGACGGCAGGGCCACTGTTATCCTCCGAGCACGGTGCGAGGAGAGACGGCGTGGCCACCCGGGTAGCCGAAACCCCACACAGCGCGCTCGGCCTGACGGCCGACGATCTCGCCTCCATGTACCGCCTGCTCCTCACGTCCCGGCTGCTGGACGAGGCCGCCCTCCGCCAGAACCGGATGGGCCGCGCGCCGTTCGTCGTGCCCGCGGCAGGCCACGAGGGCTGCCAGATCGGCACCGCGTGGGCGATGCGCCGGGGCACGGACATCTGGCTCCCCTACTACCGGGACCTCGGCATCGTCCTCAGCGCCGGCATGACGCCCTACGAGGTCTTCCTCGGGATCTTCGCCAAGGCCGACGATCCCTCCTCGGGTGGCCGCCAGATGCCGGCGCACTGGGGCTCACGCCGCCTCGGGATCATCACCGGCTCGTCCCCCATCGCGACGCAGGTCCCGCACGCGGCCGGCATCGCCTTCGCCGCGAGGTACCGGGGCGAAGACGCGGTCGTCGGCTGCTGGTTCGGCGACGGGGCGACCAGCGAAGGCGACTGGCACGAGGGCCTGAACTTCAGCGGGATCCATCGCCTGCCCGTGATCTTCGTCTGCGAGAACAACCAGTACGCGATCAGCGTCCCCCAGTCCAAGCAGATGGCCGTGAAGGACGTCGCGAGCCGCGCCGAGGGCTACGGCTTCCCCGGGGTCGTGGTCGACGGCAACGACGTGCTCGCGTGCTACGGCGCGATGAAGACGGCGCACGAGCGGGCGCGAGCCGGTGAGGGACCCACCCTGATCGAGTGCAAGACGTACCGGTTCATGCCGCACACGTCCGACGACGACGACAAGAGCTACCGCTCGCGCGAGGAAGTGGAGCAGGCGAAGGCCAGGGACCCGCTGATCCAGTTCGCCGCCTACCTCCACGAGCACGATCTCCTCGACGACGAGGGGCAGGAAGCGCTCCGTGCCGAGGTGAAGGAGGAGATCGACGAGGCGATCCGCGCCGCTTGGGACGCGGCGGACCCCGACCCCGACACCGCCCTCCTCCACGTGTTCCAAGAGCCGGGGGACGAGCGATGACCGAGAAGAACGTGGTCACCGCGGTCCGGGATGCGCTCCACGACGAGATGGAGAACGACGAGCGGATCGTGTTGCTCGGCGAGGACGTCGGCGCGCGTGGCGGGGTGTTCCGGATCTCCGCCGACTGGATGGAGGAGTTCGGCGAGGACCGGGTGATCGACACGCCGCTCGCCGAGTCCGGGATCGTGGGCATCGCGATCGGGATGGCGCTGCACGGCCTGCTGCCGGTCGCGGAGATCCAGTTCGCGGACTTCATCCACCCGGCTTTCGACCAGGTCGTCTCCGAGGCCGCGCGCATCCGGTACCGCTCGAACGGGGACTTCGGCGTGCCGATGGTGATCCGGACCCCGTACGGCGGCGGGATCCACGGCGCGCTGTACCACTCGCAGTCGATCGAGGCGTTCTACGCCCACATCCCCGGGATCAAGGTCGTCGTGCCGTCCACGCCCGGCGATGCCGCCGGGCTGCTCCGGAGCGCGATCAAGGATCCCGACCCGGTCCTGTTCCTCGAGCACAAGAAGACGTACCGCGCGATCAAGGGCGAGGTGGCCGACGACGCGTACCTCACGCCGATCGGCGTCGCGGACGTCAAGCGCGAGGGCGACGACCTGACCTGCGTGAGCTACGGGTACTCGATGCATCTCTGCCTCGATGCCGCCCAGCGGCTCGAGGAGGACGAGGACGTCTCCGTGGAGGTCGTCGACGTGCGCACGCTCGCGCCCCTCGACGTGGACACGATCGTGAGCTCCGTCCGGAAGACCGGGAAGGCGATGGTCGTCTACGAGGACAACCGGACCTACGGCGCCGGCGCGGAGATCGCCTCCACGATCGCCGAGCAGGCTCTGTACGACCTCGACGCGCCGATCCTGCGCATCGGCGGGCCGGACATCCCGGCGATGCCGTTCGCGGCGCCGCTCGAGCACTACTTCATGGAGCCCGAGCCGGACCACATCTACGCGCGGATGCGCGACCTCGCCCGCGCATAGCGGGACGCTGGCTACACTCGGAGCGATGGCAGCCATGGCGCGCGAGACCGACCACAATCCGCAGAAGCGGCGCCTCCACCTCCCGATCGTCGGCGTGACGAACGGACCGGCGTGGATGCCGTCGCCGGCCGGAAGCCACCGTGGCTCAAGGTGCGGCTCGCGACGGGCCCCAACTACGAGGACCTGAAGGGCATCATGCGCGAGCGGTCCCTCCACACCGTCTGCGAGGAGGCGATGTGCCCCAACATCCGCGAGTGCTGGGAGGAGCGCGAGGCGACGTTCCTGATCCTCGGGTCGAAGTGCACGCGGCGCTGCGGCTTCTGCGACGTGATGACGGCCAAGCCGGATCCGGTGGACGAAGAAGAGCCGGCGCGCATCGCCGAGGCGGTCGGTGAGATGGGCCTGCGCCACGTCGTGCTCACCGGTGTCGCTCGTGACGACCTGGAGGATGGCGGGGCGCGCATCTGGGCCTCGGCGATCCGCGCGGTCCGTGCGGCCGTCCCGGGCATCGGGATCGAGGTGCTGCCGTCGGACTTCAAGGGAGGCGAGCGCGACATCGCCACGGTCCTGGACGCCGAGCCCGACGTCTTCGCGCACAACCTCGAGACGGTGCGGCGCCTGCACGACCGGATCCGCCCGGCGTTCGGCTACGACCGCTCACTCGAGGTGCTGCGGTTCGCGAAGCGACATCGCGCCGGGCAGGTCACGAAGTCGAACCTGATCCTGGGCATGGGCGAGCGGGCGGAGGAGATCCCCGCCGCGATCGCGGACCTGCGCGACGCCGGCATCGAGATCCTCACGATGGGCCAGTACCTGCAGCCCACGGGCTACCACCTGCCCGTCGATCGATGGGTGCATCCCGACGAGTTCGCGGAATGGAAGCGCATCGGCGAGGAGATGGGGATCGCCCACGTGGAAGCGGGACCGTTGGTTCGCTCCAGCTACCACGCGGGCAAGCAGCTCCGGCGCGCGGTGGAGGCCGGGGTCTCAGCCCCCGCTTGACGCGGCGGCACCCGTGAGCGTGCCGGGCTCCCGGGCGCGATCGAGCGCGTCCCTGGCCTTCATGCGACCGACGACGTCACCGAACGAGAACTCGCCGACCCAGGCCTTCTCGCGAGCGGCATCGAGCTTGCGCCGCCACAGGTAGAGGCCGACGGACACGAGCGCGACGACGCCGAGCGCATAGAGCACGTAGCTCGGCACCGTCGTCAAGAACCACACCGTGGTCGGCACGACGACTGCGATCAATGCGATATAGAACGCCCTACCAGTACCGGTCTTCGGCCACTGCATGACAACCTCCCCGTTCTCAAGGAACCGTGGAAGGCAAGGTCGCGAGGTCTTCGCGCGTTCGCCCTGTCTTGGGCGGTTCCACCCGTAGTGGGCGGTGCTCAGTCTGCGAGGACGCTGCGGTCCTCGGCTTTGCGATGCCGCAGGAACGATCCCCTCCCGCGGTCCGAGTGGAGCGTGAATCCCTTCGGGTCCTCGGGCGACCCGCTCCGTATCCGACGCTTCAGCTTGTGGGACAGGAGTTCCCGGAGTCGAGCAGCGGGATCTCGCAGGATGGTTCTCATCGGTGCCCTCCCTAGAACGGGGGGCTGCCCACGGCCTCTTCGGGAGCGGTCCCGCTAACTTCCTGCACCCATCCTCTCACTTCCGGCCCGCGCGCACGACGGAAGACGTCTCCGTCAGAGCAGCCGGAGCTGCTCTGCGTCTCGCTTCGGTCGGACGTTCGCGATCGCGTCGGAAGAACCGCCGTGCCGGTTCCACGCCTCGACGGACCCCACCGGCGGCGGCGATCATCGACGTGACCTGATCGGCCCAGCCCTTCGCGCATCGACTTCGGGCCGTACGGGTGCCGATACATCTCCAGGTAGCGCGGGACGAGATCGGGATGCTTCTCCTCGAGCCACGGAAGGAACTCCTCGCGAACGCCGGGCCGCAGATGCAGCAGGATCGGCGAGACGTGGGTCGCCCCCGCGTCGATCGCTGCCTCCACGACCTCTCGCAGCTGGTCGGGGCGATCCGAGATCCCGGGAAGGATCGGCGCCATCAGAACGCCGGTGGGGATGCCCGCCTCCGTGAGCGTCCGGATCGCCTCGATCCGACCACGAGGGTGCGGTGTTCCCGGTTCGGACTCGCGCCAGACCGTCTCGTCGAGGGTCCCGATCGAGAAGGCGGCCGAAACGGGCGCGACCTCCGCGGCGCGCATGAGGAGATCGATGTCGCGGAGGATCAAGGTGCCCTTCGTGAGGATCGAGAACGGGTTGCGGTGATCGATCAGCGCCTCGATGATCCCTCGCATCAGCCGATAGCGGCCCTCGGCTCGCTGGTAGGGGTCGGTGTTGGTGCCCATCGCGATGTGCTCGCCCTTCCAACGCTTCGCGGCGAGCTCACGCCGCAGCACCTCGGGTGCGTTCACCTTCACGACGATCTTCGTGTCGAAGTCCTGCCCGGCGTTCATGTCGAGGTAGGTATGCGTCGGCCGAGCGAAGCAGAAAATGCAAGCATGCGAACATCCTCGATACGGGTTGATCGTCCAGTCGAACGGGAGGGCGCCGCCGGGCACGCGGTTGATGATCGACTTCGCCTCGGACTCGATGAAGGTGATGCCTCGGAACTCGGGGGTGTCGAACGTCTTCCGGGCGATCTCGAAGAGCTGATCCACGTGACACAGGATACTCGAACGTCTGTTCGATTGCTCTCGCGGACCGATCAGTGAGGCGCGTCGATCCGCTGCGCCAGCTTCGGCAGCATCGCCACGGCGATCTCCGGCTCCTCGTTCAGGAGCTTGGAGAAGTCGGCCCGGGAGATCGCGAGGCACCGGACCGGCGTCTTCGCACGGATGCGAGCCTGCCGAGGCTGGTCCGTGAGCAGCGCGAGCTCGCCGAAGAACTCCCCCGGTCCCAGCTCCCACGCTCGGCCGTCCGGAGTCTGGACCTCGACCGTCCCTTCCTCGAGGACGAACATCCCCGAACCGGGCTGACCCACCTCCACGAGGACCCATCCCGCGGGCTCCTCGAACTCGGTCGACAGCTCCGCGATGCGCTTCAACGTGTGGTCGTGGAGGTCCGCGAAGAGCGGCACCTCCCGGAGCTTCTCGACGTCCATCGCGAGGACGCTACACGACGCCGATAGCCCGGAGTTCGGGTCGGGGCTCAAGCAGTGAGCGACGAAGGAGCGAACGTACCCGCTAGGGACGGGGTTCGGGGCTCAAGCAGTGAGCGACGAAGGAGCGAACGTAGCCCGCTAGGGACGGGGTTCGGGGCTCAAGCAGTGAGCGACGAAGGAGCGAACGTAGCCCCGAGAGAAGGTGGAGGAGCCGGCCTGTAAGCCGGATCCTGTGCCCGGGACCGAAGTCCCGGCGGCGGCCATCTCTCTCGGCGCGCAGGCGGTTGCCCGCCGCGCCGCCGCGTCGCGGTTCACCCGCGCCGTGCGGCCTACCCGGCAGCTCGGGCGGGCCGCCCTCGAACGCTGCCTGCTTGGCCTTGCTCCGGGTGGGGCTTGCCGAGCCGGCGCGGTCGCCCGCGCCGCTGGTGCGCTCTTACCGCACCGTTTCACCCTTACCCCTCCCCAAGAAATCGAAGAGAGGGGCGGTCTGCTTTCTGCTGCGCCTTCGCGAGGTCGCCCCCGCCTGAGTCACCCCAGCACCCTGCCCTGTGGAGTCCGGACTTTCCTCGATCGCGCGATGCGCGACCGCGGCCGCCCGGCCGGCTCCTCCGCCTCTAGCGTACGTCTACCGCTCCCCCGCGAGCCACCGGTCGACGCCGATGTTCGCGAGGGCGTCGGCCGCGGTGTTCTGCTCCCGCGGGACGTGCTCGAACGAGATCCGCTCGAATCCCGCCGCCGAGGCTCCGCGCCCGGCGGTGGAGCGGCTGGAGGTGCTCGCTCTTCACCCGGAACCGGCCGGTGAGCTGATTGATCAGGAGCAGGCTGTCCGAGCGGAGCGTGACCGTCTTCGCCCCGAGCTTCTCCGCCAGTGAGAGCCCCTCGATCACGGCCGTGTACTCGGCCACGTTGTTCGTCGTCTCGCCGATGCCCTCCGCGACCTCCCCGAGGATGGCGCCGCTCTCGTCGGTGATCTGCGCGCCGATGCCGGCGGGCCCGGGGTTCCCGCGCGAGGCCCCGTCGCAGGAGACGATCAGGTGACCAGGATCCGCCGGCAGTGCTCGCACCTCTTCGGGCCCTCGACGCGCTTCAATCGATCGACGTAGACGGACGAGAGCTGTTCGTGGCATCCCTGGCACACGCCGTCGACGAGCGCCACCGCGGCGATGCCCTTCTTCTGCGGTCGGAGGTCCTCGTACAGCTCGAGGAACTCCGGATCGACCGTCTCGGCCACCGCCGCTCGCGCTTCGGCTCGCTCCTTCAGCTCGGTCGTGAGCTGCTCGAGCTCCTCGGCCGCGACGCCCCCGACCTCCTCGACCCGAGCCCTGAGGGTCTGTGACTGCTCGTCGGCGGCACGTTCCTGCCCCTCGAGCTCCTCACGCACCTCCATCAGCCCGAGCAGCTCGTCCTCCCGGTCGGTGCGCCGCTTCTTGAGGTTCTCGACCTCGTGGCGGATCGAGTCGAGCTCCTTCGCGTTGGCGACCGATCCGTCGTACATCCGCCGTTCCTCGGCCGCGGCCTTCTGCGACATCGAATCGATCTCGTGCTCGAAGCGCAGCTGGTCGCGGGACAGCTCGTCGAGCTTCAGTCGGAGCTCCCCCATCACTCGCTCCGCCTCGTTCGCTTCGGCGAGGGCCGCCGCGACGTTGGCACCGGTCTCGAGTGCCGCGATCCGCGCTCGCAAGCGGTCGATCGCGGTGTCGTGCTCCTGCACATCGAGCAGCGGGCGGGCGGGGTCCATGAGCGCGGAAGACTAGCCGATGCCTCGGGTTCGGAGGGCGAGCAGCCGATACGCTCGCGTCGTGCTTGGAGAGGCGGAGGGACGTGTCGCCCTCGTGACGGGCGCCGGGAGCCCCACCGGGATCGGGTTCGCCACCGCGAGGATCCTCGCCCGCGAGGGCGCGTCCCTGGCGATCGCCTCCACGACGGAGCGGATCCACGACCGCGCTCAACGAGCTCCAGGCGGAGGGAGCGGATGCGGGCGGCTTCGTCGCGGACCTCGTGGATCGGGCGCAGGTCGGGCGGATGGTGGACCAGGTCACCGAGCGCTTCGGCCGCATCGACATCCTCGTCAACAACGCGGGCATGGTGTCGGTCTCGATGGAGCCTTCGACGTCGCACGGGTTCATCGATCTCGACGATGCCGACTGGGACCGCGACCTCGCGATGAACCTGGACACGGCGTTCAACGTGACGAAGCGGGTCCTGCCCGGGATGGTCGAGCGAGGGTGGGGACGGGTCGTGATGGTCTCGTCGGTGACGGGACCGCTGGTGACGTACACGGGTCTGGCCGGCTACGCCGCGGCGAAGGCGGGCATGGACGGCCTGATGCGTTCGGTGGCGCTCGAGGTCGCGTCGCACGGTGTCACGGTGAACAGCGTCCAGCCGGGCTTCGTCGCCACGGGTTCGCAGACGCCGGAGGAGCACGAGGTCGGCAAGCACACCCCGATCGGGCGGTCCGGGAGCGCGGAGGAGATCGGCGAGGTCATCGCGTTCCTCGCCACGGACCGTGCCCGCTACGTGACCGGCCAGACGTTCGTCGTCGACGGAGGGAACGTGATCCAGGAGGCGAAGGGCCCGTAGGCCCTCGCGCATGGATCACCCCGGACGGCGTCGCGCCGCGATCGTCGCGATCGCCTCGGTCGTGGCGGCGAGCTGCATCGCCCTCGGGTTCTGGCAGCTGGCGAGGCTCGCGGAGCGCCGCGACCTGAACTCGAGGATCCTCGACCGGCGTGACGCGACGCCGGTGGCGATCGACGGAGCGAACACCGCGGCGGGCTCGTTCCGGCCCGCGACCGCCGAGGGCGCCTACGACGTCGAGCGCGAGGTCCTCGTGTACGGCCGGAGCCTCGACGGCGAGGCGGGCCACCACGTCGTGACACCCCTGGTGCTCGCGCGACGGCGATGCCGATCCTCGTCGTCCGCGGTTGGGTCCCGTTCGCGACGCAGTCGGCACCCGTCGCCGGCGCCGCCCCACCCTCCGGGACCGTCCGCGTGCGGGGCGTGCTCGTTCCCGACGAAGGCGACGGTTCTGTCACGCCTGATGCGAGCGGAGTCGTCCGGACGCTGGACGTGGCCGGCATCGCCTCGACCCTGCCGTACGACGTGGCCCCGCACCCGCTCCAGCTGGCCGAGCAGAAACCGCCCCAACCGGGAGACCTGCCGGTGCCCGTTGCCCTCCCCGAGCTCTCGGAGGGCCCGCACCTGTCGTACGCGATCCAATGGTTCCTCATTCGCCGCCGTCGCTATCGTCGGCGCCGCGATCCTGGTGCGCAGGGAGAAGCGGCTCCCTACAGGAGCCCCTTGACCACGAGGCCGGCGATCGCGGCCGCGGCGATCACCGGGACGACCCGCCACTTGAGCCGCCACAGGCCGACGAACGCGACGGCCGCGACGGCGACGGCGAACGGGTCGACCTCGCTCCACACGGGGACCGGGACCTGGCCGCCGAGGAACGCGACCGGGCGCGCGGCGCGGAACAGCGTCACGACCGCGAACGTCACCGCCAGGTTCGCGATCACGCCGACGACCGCCGCCATCACCGTCTGCAACGCCGACGCGAACCGGACGTTGCCCCGGATCCGCTCGATCGATGGTGCCCCGAGGAACACCCACAGGAAGCACGGCGCGAACGTCGCCCACACCACGACCCCCGCTCCGAGCAGGCCGGCCACGAACGGCGGCAGACCGCCCGGATGCTGGTAGGCGCCGACGAACCCCACGAACTCGACGACCATGATCAGCGGGCCCGGCGTGGACTCCGCGAGGCCGAGCCCCACCGCCATCTGGCCGGGTCGGAGCCAGCCGAACGTGCCCACGGCGGCCTGGTCCACGTATGCGAGCACGGCGTACGCGCCGCCGAACGTGACGAGCGCGGCCTTCGAGAAGAACAGCCCCATGTCCGTCAGCGTGCCCGCGTCCTGTCGCCACAGCGCGACCGCGGCGATCGGGATCCACCACACCGTCGATCCCGACCGCGAGCACGATGAGGCTCCGGCGCCACGAAGGCGCGGGGGTCTCGAGGCGTCCGACGACCGATGCCGCCGCGCGTTCCTCGAGCTCCCTCCCGGCGCCGACCACGAAGAGCGACGGTCTGACCAAGCCCCCGATCAGCCCGATGAGGACGGCTGCCGCGACCACGATCGGGAACGGCACGTCGAAGACGAAGATGGCGACGAACGAGCTCCCGGCCACCGCGGCCATCAGGCCGTTCGCCAGCGTGGTGCGCCCGAGCCGCACCATCGCGTGCGCCACGATCGCGACCACCGCCGCCGCGAGCCCCGCGAACGCGCCCGCCACCCATCCCAGGTCGCCGTGCGTCACGAAGAGCCACGACAGACCCGAGGAGGAGGAAGAAGCTCGGGAGCACGAACGCGATCCCGGCGACCAGGCCGCCGCGCACCCGGTGGAGCAGCCAACCCACGTACGTCGCGAGCTGCATCGCCTCCGGACCCGGGAGCAGCATGCAGAAGCTGAGCGCGTGCAGGAACCTGCCCTCGTCGATCCATCGCCGGCGCTCGACCAGCTCCTGATGCATCAACGCGATCTGCCCGGCGGGTCCGCCGAAGTTCACGAAGCCGAGCCAGATCCAGAATCGGGACGCCTCGCGGAACGTGGGGGTCCTCGGCGCCGCGGTGGCCGGCGACTCCTCTGGAGGGCGCGTCATCGCGACCGAGGGTACGCTCGCCGAGGCCAGAGGAGGAGCCAGAGGAGGTAAGGAAGAGGAACCGATGCAGCTGACCCCGACCGAGGAGGACCGTCTCCGCGTCTTCACCGCCGCACAGCTCGCGCGGGCGACGCTCGCGAACGGCCTTCAGCTGAACGCTCCCGAGGCGGTCGCGCTCGTGTGCGACGAGATGCACGCGGCCGGACGCGCCGGCCGCTCCTTCGACGAGGTGGTCGCGGCCGGTCGCGACGCCGTGCGGCCGGACCAGGTGATGGACGGCGTCGCCGGGATCGCGCCCGAGATCCGGGTGGAGGTGCTGCTCGAGGAAGGCACCCGCCTGTTCGTGCTCCGCGAACCGTTCGGTCCCGCCGGTGAGGACGCGCCCGGCGCGATGCGGTTCGCCGAGGGCGACATCGAGCTCGCGCCGGGGCGTGAGCGGATCCACCTGACCGTGACGAACCGGGGCGAGCACCCGATCCGTGTGTCGTCGCACTTCCCGTTCTGGCGCTCGAACGAGCATCTCGACTTCGACCGTGAGATCGCCGACGGCTTCCGCCTGGATCTGCCCGCCGGCGATTCCCTGCGGTGGGCCCCCGGTGAGGCGCACGAGGTCGACCTCGTCCGGTACGGCGGGACGGGCGCCTAGCCGCCGTGCCCGAGCGATACACCCGCGCCGAGCACGCCACGCGCCACGGCCCGAGCGCCGGCGATCGGATCCGCCTGGGCGACACCGACCTGTGGATCCGGATCGAACGCGACCTGACCGATCCCGGGGATCAGGCGCTCTGGGGCTACGCGAAGAACTGGCGCTCCGGGATGGTCCAGCACGACCGCGCGACCACCGAGAGCGAGCTCGACACGATCGTCGCGAGCGCGGTGGTCCTCGACCCGCTGCTGGGGGTCCTCAAGGCGGACATCGGGATCAAGGACGGGCGGATCGCCGGGATCGGCCGCGCCGGCAACCCCGATATCACCGACGGCGTGGATCTGACGATCGGCCCGAACACCTGGCCGATCCCGTGCCACGGCCTGATCGCCACGCCCGGAGCCATCGACTCGCACGTCCACCTGTTGTCTCCGCGGCTGATCCCGGTCGCCCTCTCCGCCGGCGTCACCACGCTGATCACGGCTGGGTTCGAGGAGCCTCCGTGGCGGATGCTCCGCACGCTGGAGGCCTTCGAGCAGCTCCCCGTGAACATCGGGCTCCAGCCGTCGGCGCGGACCGGTGTGCCGGGGCAGCTCGAGTCCGTGATCGAGGCAGGCGCGGTCGGCCTGAAGATCCACGAGGACTGGGGCGCCTACCCCGAGGTCATCGACGAGGTGCTCCGGGTGGCCGACGCCCACGACGTCCAGGTCTGCCTGCACACCGACGGGCTGAACGAATCCTGCGAGCTCCGGGACACGGTGGAAGCGATCGGCGGTCGCGCGATCCACGCGTATCACGTCGAGGGCTCCGGCGGCGGCCACATCCCCGACCTGATCGGGATCGTCCGCGAACCGAACGTCTTCTGCTCCTCCACCACGCCGACGATCCCCTACGGCCCCTCGACCGGCGCCGAGCAGCTCGACATGAAGCTGATCGTGCACGAGGGCAATCCCGCACTGCCCGATGACGTGGCCGCCGCCCGCGAGCTCGTGCATCCGGCCACGATGGAGGCGGAGGGTCCGCTGCACGACCTCGGCGCGATCTCGATCGTGAACTCCGACTCCCAGGGCATGGGACGGATCGGCGAGACCGTCCGTCGGACGTTCCAGCTCGCCCATGTGATGAAGGCGGCAGCCGGAGGAGTCGACCGACGACGACAACGAGCGGGTCCTGCGCTATCTGGCCAAGGTGACGGAGGAGCCTGCTCGCGTGCACGGCATCTCCGAGGAGGTCGGCTCGCTCACGCCGGGGAGGCTCGCCGACCTCGTGCTGTGGGAAGCCTCGAGCTTCGGCGTCAAGCCCGTCCTGGTCTTCAAGGGAGGCGTCGTCGCGTGGAGCGCGATCGGCGAAGGCAACGCCAGCGTGCACGGTGCCCAGCCCACCCGCTACGGCCCCGACTGGGGAGCGACCGGGAACGCCCCTGCGGCGGTCTCGACAACGTTCGTCTCCTCGGCGGCGCTCGACGCCGGCATCGCGGGAAAGCTGGCCACGCGACGGCGGCTCGTCCCTGTGAGGGGCACGCGCACGATCACACGCTCGGACCTCGCCCGGAACACCGCCGTGCCGCCGATCGAGGTCTCGCCCCGGGACGGGACCGTGACGCTCGACGGACGCGTGCTCCGGATCGATCCGGTCACGGAGGTGCCGCTCTCGCGCCGGTATCTCCTCGCCTGAAGGATCAGTCCCGGTTCCGCATCGCGTCCGCCGCCATCTCGAAGTACTCGAGCAACGCACGGACGATCGGCTCGGGCGGAGCCATCTCCTCCACCGCCGCCCGCATGTGCACGAGCCACCGGTCTCGCTCGACCGGGCCGATCGCGAACGGGGCGTGTCGCATGCGCAGCCGAGGGTGCCCGCGCTCGGCGTCGTACGTCGTCGGGCCGCCCCAGTACTGCGCGAGGAACAGCGTGAGGTGCCGCGCCGAGGGCTCGAGGTCGTCCGGGTACAGAGGACGCAGCACGGGATCGTCCGCGACGCCTCCGTAGAACCGGCTCACCAGATCCTCGAAGAACGGCATGCCGCCCGCGGCGTCGAAGACGGTGTTCTCACTCAGCACGGTCGCGCAGTCTACGGTCGGCCGGCAGGTGGGCGCGGGCGACCACGCCACCACCGAGCCTCCCTCGACCGCGAAGGTCGGCTCGGCGGCATCGAGCTCCTGCACCCAGATCCCGTCGCGATCGCCGATCAGACCCGCGAATGCGAACGATCGCCCGTCGGGAGACCAGGGCGTCATCGCCTGCGTGAACTGTCCGTAGAACGGGGCGTAGTCGCGGAGGAACGCCGGACTCGGAACGAACGCGGGGCCGATCGGGCGTGCCTCCCGACCGTCCCAGACGAGCCAGCGCTGTGCTCCCTCCTCGCCCCCTTCCTCGATCGTCAGCATCAGGAGACGCCGGCCGTCGGGGCTCCACTGGAAGGCGGCGGCAGGGGAACTCGTGACGACGCGAGAGGTCGACGAATCGACGTCCACCACCTCCACCCCTCCCAGGCCGCTCCCGTCGTCCACTCGATAGGCGATCCGTTCGCCGTGGGGGCTCACCACGAACTCGATCGATCCCTCGAACTCCACGAGCTCTCGCCGGCGGTCCCCGTCCCGGATCACGAGGGCCTCGCCGCCCTCTGCGAGAACCGCGTAGATCATCCGTCCGTCGGCGAGCCAGACGGGCGCCTGGAAGATCCCCGGGTTCTCATCGAGCGGATCGAGCTCGCCTTCGAGATCCAACAGACCGAGGGTGTCGGCACCGACGTGGACCAACAGCTCGAGCCCCTCCGGCGACCAGGACAGATAGAAGGGCTGCCCCGCCCCGAGGGTCGTGCGCGACGGGATCGCCGCCGGGCTCACGCCCCGTCACCCCCATCCCGACTCGACCCTGGAAGTTCCCGAGGTAGGCGATGCGCGAGGAGGTCGGGTCCCATTGCAGGTAGAACGTGCCGGTGTCCACGGGGAACTCGGTGCGCGCCGATCCGTCCGGCTCGCTCGTCACGATCCGGGAGCGCGCGCCTTGATCGCCGATCTCGAGCTCGGCCCACGCGACCGACCGTCCGTCCGGCGACCAGACCGGGTGGCGGACCTCGACTCGACACCGGGATCGTCCACCAGGGATCGCACGTCGCCCCCGTCCGGTCCCGCGGTGAGGACGCCGCCGTCGTCCATCAGGACGAGCAACCGCTCACCTCTGACCGGACCGGGATCCGGGACGATCGTGGATCCGCGCGAGGGTGACACGGTCGGTGAGGGAAGATCGTCCACCGACCCACCCTGGGTGCATGCCACCGTCAGGACGGCTGCTCCCATCAGTCCGAGCGCGCGACGCACCCTCACGGTACGAAGGGTACGGCCGGGGAGTTCGCTCGAGTGCCGTGCGATACTCGAGCCGTGCCCGCCGAGTCCACGCTCCGGTACCTGCACGCCCTCGCCGATCTCCCGCACGAGCGGTCGAACGCCCTCCGCGCATTGGAGAGGTGCTTCCGCGACGCGGCGACCCCCCGCGGACTCGACGGTCCGATGCAGGGCCGCGTACTCACCACGACGATCGGCTACGGACTGGACTCGCTCGCCGCAGGTCTCGCGCAGCTCTGGATGCCGTGGAAGGGCAAGTCGTTCGACCCTGAGGCGAAGGAGGGACGCAACACCTTCACGACCGGTTTCCGCACGGTCCAGAAGGTGCTCTGGCCCGGCTACGACCTCGACTGGCCGCTCGGCGCCGGCCGGTACGCGACGTTCCCGTTCACCATGTGGGACGGTCCCAGCGCCTTCACGCCCGGCGGCGGCGACGTCCTGAAGATCGACTACGAGCACCCCCAGAGCCCGTGGCTGATCCGCGACATCCTCGACGAGCTCGTCCAGATCGACGACGACCTCTTCCTCGGCCAGGCGTTGCTCCGAGCCCGTGGTCGGCTCCACCGGGTGGCCTGGTTCGAGCTGCGTCGCTAGGCGGGTGGCGTTTCCGGCCCCCGCCGCATCCGCGGTGGGTAGCCCGTTCGACCGGCGTCGAAGATCGGGAACCCGCGCTCGGCGGACAGGCGGCGAAGGGCGGCATCGTCCGGAAGCGGGAACCGCCTCCATCCGCCGTCTGTATCCACGAGGACGACCGACCTCGGGCTGATCACCGTCTCGGGCTCGACGTAGGCCTCGACCCCGAAGTGTGTGCTCTGGAACTCCTCGATCGCGCCGGGTGGCGTATCAGAGGCCGGCGCCACCCCCTTGAGTCGCCGTTTCGCCTGGTGGATCCGGCTGTCGAACTCGTATCCGCCCGTCTGGGAGCTCCCCCGCCGAGACGGGCGCCGCACCAACGCAGCCTTCGACCATCCGATGACCCAGCTCAGGACCGCGAGGACGAGGATCACGAGGAGGACCAGCGGCAGCGCACGGATCACGCGAGGACGATAGCCTGTGCAGGCTCCTCAGCCGAGACCGAAGGAGGGAGCCGGATGAGCGACAGCGTCTATCGGGTCACCGAGGTGATCGGAACCAGCACCACCTCGTGGGAGGAAGCTGCCAAGAACGCCGTCGAGACCGCGGCGAAGACCCTCCGAGACCTGCGGGTCGGCGAGGTCGTGCGGTTCGACGTCACGATGTCGGACGGCAAGGTGACCAACTACCGCGCGCGCGTGAACATCTCGTTCAAGTATGAGTCGAGCTGACCGGTGGAACGGTCGGGGGTGGGAGGGTCCGGGATGGACATCGCCTTGCTCCGTGAAGAGATCGAGAAGCTCGTCTTGCTCGAGGAGGTCGCGGAGCGGCGGCAGCAGATGATCGAGGAGCAGCTCGAGCGAGCGACCCAGGCGGGACTCACGACCGAACAGATCCGCAACGAGCTCGGACTGTCGAAGGAATCGATCCGCAAGCTCCTCGATCAGAAGACCCCGGGCCTCGCGGAGCGGCTCGGGATCTCGCAGGAGTCCGCCGAGAACCTGGCGCAGCCGATCGGCTAGGTCGCCTCACTCAGCGATCAGGATGAGGAACACCGCGACGTAGTGGCACGCCGCGGCCGCCGCGGTGGCCGCATGCCAGACCTCGTGGTACCCGAAGGTCCGCGGGAAGAGCTTGGGCCGATGCGTCGCGAGGGCGAGCGCCCCGATCGAATACAGGAGCCCACCGATCACGATGAGAACGATCGGGGCGGCGCCCATCGCGCGGACGAACCGTGGGAACACGATCACCGCCGCCCACCCGAGCCCCAGGTACATGAACCCTGAGAGCACGTGGAGGTCCATGCGGTACAGCTTCAGCAGGATCCCCAGGGCGGCGCCGATCCAGACGGCGACGAGCATCCACGTTCGCCAAGCGCCGTCGAGTGCCACGACGCAGAACGGTGTGTACGAGCCCGCGATCAGCAGGAAGATCGCGGCGTGGTCCCGCCGCTGCCATCGTGCGAACTCCTCCGCGGACCACGTGCCCCGGTGATAGGTGGAGCTGACCCAGAACACGGTGACGAGGGTGAGCGCGTAGACCGCGACCGCGAGGCGAGTGCCCCACGTGGGCGCGAGCACGATCAGCAAGAGTCCGGCGGGAACCGCTACGAGGAACGAGACCCGATGGATCCACCCTCGGGCGCGTGGAGGCAGCACAGCATCCGAAACTGGATCTTCGGCGTGACGTTCGGCATCCATGCGGAACTCCCACGACGCGGACTCCGATGCTCCCCCGTTGCGTCGCTACGAGCTTAGCGAGACCGGACGCGCGGGCTCAGCTATCGCCGAACGTCCCTGCTTCCTCGAGGGTGCCGTCCTCCTGCACGACGACGACCTCGGACGGTGTTGCCTCCTGCGCTCGCCGGATCGCCGCTTCGACGGCCATCTCCTTGCTGTCCAGCGGCGGAGTGCTCTTCTTCCCCTCTCGGACGATCCACTGATCGCCTTCGGGAACGACCTCGTACCGGGTTCTCCCTCACCGCCCCTCCCTCGTCGGTTCCGCCTTACCCCGAGCACGGAGGTGCTAACCGGGCAGCTCTTTCACCGACTGACCTCCCGCACCCATTCCTGGAGGCGTGGGACGTGTTCGGCATAGTGTTCGGGACCGGACTTCCCGATCCATCGATCGGCCTCTGAGGACCTCTCCGGGAGTGAGCGCCAGGCGCGCAGCATCCGGTTGCGGGCGGTGAATGCCAGCGCTCGCACGTCCCGGAACACGACGTCATGCAGCGAGTCGTAGAACGCCGCGTTCATCGCGTCGATGTCGATCTCCTCGGGTCGATACGTCCTGGCCCGGATCCGCTCCAGGACGACTCCCGCCTCGGCGAGCCAGCTCCCGATGTGAGCGACGAGATCCTTCGCCGACCACCCCTCATCGAAGTAGCCGGCCTCCTCGACCTTGTCCGGCGGCAGCGAGTCGACGAGGTCGTGGAGCTCCATCCAGAGCCGATCCTCCTCGGCCAAGAGGTCCCGATGTGGATCCGGCTGCGACATGCCGAACAGTATGACGGCGCGCCCAGAACCGAAGTCGATCAGCCCTCGTCGGGAGGATGAGGATCGTCGTGGTCGGTGGCGCCCGGCGCGCTGTCACGAACGGACAACGCCGCCTCCTCGGGCGAGGCGAACTCGTCCCGCTGGGTCACCGCGTCCCCGACCAGCTCGTCCTCTTCGTCGGACAGACCATCGTCGACTACGGAGACGGCTTCGTCGGTGCTCGGCCGATCCGGCACCTCCTCGGCGAGGCGCTGGTCGAGGGACTCCCCCTCGAGGGCCTCCTGGGCGGTCGTCCCGACCGACTCCGCTCCGAAGGCGTGATCGGCCTGCATGATGGCCGCCTCGAGCTCGTCACCGTCGTCCGCGTCCCGCGGCTCCGGATCTTCCATCGCTCAGACCTCCTCTTCGTCGTCGGAAGCGCTCGGGTCCGTCGACTCGAAGACAGGAAGTCTAGGAGATGTACGCTTCTTGGCGTGATCGACGGTATCGGGCTGGGAGGGGCCGAGGGCCACGGCGGCGTTCCCGTCGGTGGGCAGGGCTACTTCGCCGCGCATGGCCGAGGCGGCGACATCGCCGACGAGCTCAAGCGGACACGAGGACCACGCCGTCCTCGCGACCCGAACCGTCGATGGTGGCATTCTGGCGTCGTCACGATCGCATGGGCAGCGCCTAGAAAGCCCAGGTAGCCAGTCGTCGAACATCGACGGTCTCAGATACGACGCGGGTCACGTCCGTACGGTCAGCGCCACTCGCAACGTCCTCTATCGCGTAGAGGTGCTCCGCACAGTGATAAGCTGGTTTCCTCGCGCCTTCAGACGCGACGCTCCCTTCTCTCTGCGAAAGGAACTCCCCTGCCCTCGCGCGCTCGAACCGCTCTCGCCGGCTTGCGCAGATACACCTGGACAACGCGAGGTGGATCTCCGGCAGTGTCTGCTCCCAGATCGCGTCGCCTGATCGTCGCCCTGTGCCTCGCGCTGGCCGCGCTCGGTACGGTTGCCGGGCCCGCATGGCCACTGGCGGGAGGGCTGGACCCAACGTTCGACGGCGACGGAGTGGTGGTGACCCCTGTGGCTCACGACTCGACCGGCGAGGGCGTGCTGGTGCAGCCGGATGGCCGGATCGTCGTCGTGGGCTGGTCCGTCCAGCCGGAGGTTCCGCCTCAGCCCACCCTCGTCCGATACCTCCCCGGGGGTGGGACCGACGCGAGCTTCGGCGTTGACGGGATCGTGCTCCCGCCGTTCGCAGGGGTCGCCGGCGGCCCCTTCCATGGGGTCGCGCTGGGTCCCGGCGGAACGCTGGTGGCGGGCGGCAGCGCCTGTTTCGGTGAGGACACGTTCAACTGCACTGCCGCGCTGATCGCGCGGTTCACCTCGTCCGGGGCCCTCGACCCGACCTTCGGCGGGGGCGATGGATTCCTGACGCAACCGGGCTCGGGGGCCTCCGACGTGACCGTCCTTCCGGACGGACGCGTGCTCGCCCTCGCGGGGATCAGCGTGTTCGGGTTCGAGTCCGACGGTGACCTCGATCCTCTGTTCGGCGGGGGTGATGGCGTCGCCGACCTCGCCCTGAACATCTCTACGCGCGACCTCGCCTTGGACGCACAGGGGCGCATCGTGGTGGTTGGCTCCACCGGTGTTGGTGACCCGGACCTGTGGATTGCCCGGCTCGAGACGGACGGTGACCTCGACGCCACCTTCTCGGAAGACGGGATCCTCCGGATGGACCTCAGCTCGGTGGTGGGCCGGCAATACGCCGCTGATGGGGCGACCGCGGTCGCCTTCGATAGCAGTGGCAATCTGGTCGTGGGAGGGGGCACGGCGCGGGCATCCGACGGCAGGCCCCAGCCGTTCGTCCTTCGGCTCACCTCGGCAGGTGAACCGGACACCTCGTTCAGCGGAGACGGCCTGGCGTTCAACGATCGGCCGGCGCGGCCGGCGTCCGTGTCGGGCCTGGCCATCCAGCCGGACGGCGCGATCGTGATCGGTGGGAGCGCGAAGGACCTGGTCGACGCGATCGACGAGGTGATGGTGGGTCGCTTCCTGCCGACAGGAGCACCAGACATCTCGCTCGGCGGAACAGGCATCACCTCCGTCGACGTAGGACTGGCCTCCTCGGTTCGACTCGCTCTCCAGAGCGACGGCGCGATCGTCCTGGCTGCACGGCTGGTGCATACCGGTCTCGGCGAGACCCACATCGGCGCTGTTCGGTTCGTCGGTGACGACCCGTGCACCCAGAACGGAACCCCTGGTCCGGACACGCTCACCGGTACGAGCGGGCCGGACGTGCTCTGCGGCCTCGGCGGGAACGACGTGCTGCTCGGCAAAGGGGGCAACGACGTGCTGATCGGTGGCCCGGGCCTCGACGTCGCCTCGTACGCGGGCGCGGGAACGGCGATCACCGCGAACCTCGGCACCGGCGTCGCCACAGGCCAGGGCACCGACACGCTGGAGGGCATGGAACGGGTCACCGGCGGCCTCAAGGCTGACAGGATCACCGGCAACGCTGCCGCCAACACCCTTACCGGCGGCGCCGGGAGCGACACATTGAACGGCGGCGGGGGCGCGGACTCGCTCGTCGGCGGCGACGGCAACGACTCCTTGAACGGCGGTGAGGGCAACGACTCGCTCAACGGTGGTCCCGGCACCGACGTCTTGAATGGCGCTGCGGGCAACGACACGCTCAACGGCGGTCCCGGCACCGACGACTGCAATCAGGGCCCGGGCTCCGGGCCGAAGACGAGTTGCGAGACCTGACCCGTCAGAGGCCGGAAACCTGCTCTAGCGACCGGTCAACCGCTCGAGATGCTCGGGGTATCGGTCCCCTTCCACCTGGATCTCCGAGGCGGCGCGGTCGATCTCCGCGAGATCTTCGGACGTGAGCTCGACCTCGGTCGCTCCGATGTTCTCCTCCAGCCGGTGCCGCTTCGTCGTCCCCGGGATCGGGACGATCCACGGCTTCTGGGCGAGCAGCCAGGCGAGCGCGATCTGCGCCGGTGTCGCGCCTTTCCGCTCGCCGATCGCGCGGATCAGATCGACGAGAGTCTGATTCGCCTTGCGCGCCTCGGGAGTGAACCGCGGGAGCGAGGATCGGATGTCGTCGCTGTCGAACGTTCTGCCCTCGTCGATCGTCCCGGTGAGGAATCCCCTCCCGAGGGGGCTGAAGGGCACGAAGCCGATGCCGAGCTCTTCGAGCGTGGGCAAGACCTCCGCTTCGGGGACCCTCGTCCACAGCGAGTACTCGCTCTGCACCGCGGTGACGGGCTGGACGGCGTGGGCGCGGCGGATCGTTGCCGCCGCTGCCTCCGACAGGCCGAAGTGCTTGACCTTGCCCTCCTGGATCAGGTCCCGCACGGCACCAGCGACATCCTCGATCGGCACGTCGGGGTCGACACGGTGCTGATAGAAGAGATCGATCGCGTCGATGCGGAGTCGTTTCAGCGAGCTCTCCGCGACCTCCTTGATGTGTTCCGGCCGGCTGTCCACGCCGACCCAGGCGCCCTCGCCCGTCGCGTCGAGTGCGAACCCGAACTTCGTGGCGATCACGACCTGGTCGCGGAGTGGAGCGAGCGCCTCTCCGACGAGCTCTTCGTTCACGAACGGCCCATACACCTCTGCCGTGTCGAAGAGTGTCACGCCGAGCTCGACCGCCTCCTGGAGGAGCTTGATCATCTCCCCGCGGTCCGGAGCCGGACCGAGGGAAGAGCTCATCCCCATGCAGCCGAGCCCGATCGCGGAGACCTCCGGGCCGTGGGTTCCGAGTCTGCGCGTCTGCATCGGTCCTCCACCTCCTACCCGGCCTGATCGGCGGTCCTCGATAGGAGGAGCTTCGCTGGCGCTAGCTCGCGATCCTGAAGTGACACCTTCGGATGAACGCGGCCCCGCTCGCGTCGCCCCACACCCTCGCGCGGAGGCGGTAGAACCCAGGATCGAGCACACTGGATGTGACCCCGTGCTCCGAGTACGCCGCCTGGAAGCGGAGCGACGCAGCATCGGCGGGGATGTGCTGGTAGGCCCAGGTGTACTGCTCCTCCAACCTCCAGTGGAAGTTCCCCGACTGCCTGAACCTCCGGGCGATCTCGAGCGTCACGGTGAAGTGCTCGGAGGGCCTCGCCGACCCGATGACGATCGGCTGCAACCGTACCTTCGGTTCCAGCGCCGACCCCCGGCAGTTCGTGTACCGATGATCGGCGTAGTTGTACACCCGCACCTGGAAGCCCACGATCCGGGCCATCGGTACCGCCCCGGTGGGGACGCTGAGCCCCGCTATGACGATCATCGCGCCGAGCGCGAGTCCCAGCCGCCTCACGACGCGCCGACGCTTGTCTCCGACTTGAACCCTGTGTCGTTCCAACTCCTCGCCGTCAACAGTGCTCATGGCAGCCACCCTATCGGCTCCCTCTGCCGCCGTGCCATCGTGCTCGTTCAGCCGCCGCACGTTTGCCTGTGGGCGCTGAGGGACTCGAACCCCAGACCTTCGCCTTGTCGGGGCGAGGCGAACGTGCTGGTCAGACGGCCGAGCAGCGCATACAGGAACCCGGAGGTGAGGAGAGGGCGGCGCGCATCGCTGCGGCCGCCCTCTCGATCGACTACTTAGCCACAACCTCCCACGCCGATCACCTCGGCACCCCTTCCGTTGTGCAACCCCGGTGCGCCATCCTGAGGACCGAGCGTTGGGATGTCACCGATGCCCGGCACTTCCGAGTGGTGCACGTTGTAGTGGAACTGGTTGAACGCCTGCTGCAAGCTCGCGTGCTGGCAGACCTGCGGGCCAACCGGGACCAAACCATTCTCAGTCACGAGGAAATGCCGATGGTTCGGTGGGCTGGTGAGCATGCTGGGCGGATCGGCGAGGCCGACGCGCGCGAGCGCCAACAGGCCGATCATCGATGCACAAACGACGAGAAACCTTGTTCGGGTCTTCATCTCCCTACTCCGATCTGCATGAGAACGAGAACGGCCTGAACGACATCAGGCCGGTCGAACCAACGCTGGCTGGGCGCACCCCCTCTCGATCCGCACGGCCACCCACGGCGCCTCTTCCTGCCACAGCGGTCCGGACCATCAGGTCTCCCTCGCAGCGAACCGGTAGGGTCCCGGGTGCCAGAGACTTTGCCCCATGGCAGGCAAGCTGAGGTCCTGCCTATCCGCACCGTCGGCGTCCGCGATCATGAAACGGCTGGGGTGATCGCCGTCGCGGCGAAGGCCCTCGAAAGCGATGCGCGAGCCGTCGGCTGACCACGTCGGCCCTACCCCGCCCTCGATCACGAGAGTGAACTGGGAACCGTCGGGCGAGAAGGTGTAGATGCCGGCATCGACGCTGGCTTCCCCGATCGGGTCGAAGTAGTACTTGCCGGAACCCGAATCGCGCACCAACCCCATCGCGATCCGATCGCCTGTCGGAGACCACTCGAGCCCGACGATGGATCCAGGCTCCCGGGTCAACTCGTTGTCCACGATCACATGGGCACCGCTGCCGTCCGCGTCCACCATCCACACCTTGTGCTCGCGCTGCGGCCACTCGCCCACCTCCTCCACGTAGGCGATCTGGGTCCCGTCCGGCGAGAAGATCGGCTCATCGAGCAGCGAGAAGATGGCCTCATCGAGCGCTCGACCAGGCTCAGCGAGGAGCACGCTGGGACCGCCATCGGCGTCAACGAGGTACAGCCCAGGGGGCTCGCCGTCGGCTCTCGTTCCCGTAGCGCACGTATGCCACTCGGGAACCGTCGGGGGAGATCGATGCGCCTCCGAAGTCCGCCCGCCGCACGACCTCCGTCTCGGTGCCATCGGCATGCAAGATCAGGATGGAGAGCTGCCGCGTGGTCCCGGGCTCAAGGGATCGCCTGATCAGCAGTTCTGTGCCGTCGCTAGACCATCCCAATGGCGTGCCGACCTGGGAAGTCACCTGCACCGTGGTGGCGATCCCCCCTGACGACGCGGGATCGACGGCCCGGATCCTCGCCGACCCGTACGGATCGTTCGCGTAGAAGATCCAGCCGGTGACCGGGGCGAAGATGCCGAGCTCCTCGTCGTGGATGCCGGTCCGATCTGCATCGTCGCCACGGAATGCGAACCACCCGCCAAGCCCCGCGACCGCCACGATGATCCCGAGCACCGCCGCGGTTGCCCGCCGGACCTGCGTGTCGTGCCGACGCCGGCGGTCGAGCGCGCCCAGCACGTCGCTCGGAGGAACGACGCGGTCGCGCGTTTCACGTAGGAGCTGCCTGGTGTCATTCACCGTCGTCACCATCCATGTGTTCACGGAGCGCCGATCGCCCTTGCGAGGCGAGGACCCGCACCGTCGCCGGCTTGACGCCCATCAGGCGACCCGCGTTCTCGGAGGAGTAGTCGAGCAGGTCGGTCAGCACGAGACTCATGCGCTGTCGCGGGGTGATGGCCGCGAGCGCTCGGAGCACCGTGTCGCGGGACTCGACCTCGTCCAGCTCGTCGCGCCTCGGCCGAAGCCCGACCGCGTGCTTGATCGCGACGGCTGCGCGGCGGAGACGCTTCCGGTACAGGTTCAATGCGGTCTTGTAGAGGTACCCACTGGGGTCGTCGAGGCCCCGGACGTGGTTCCATCGCTCCCAGACCTTCAGGAGGGCGTCCTGCATCAGATCCTCGGCCTCGCCGCGATCACGCGTCAGGAGCCGGAGAGCCCCGTGCAGGCTCGCACCTTCGACTTGAACGAACTGCTCGAAGGACGACGCGAGATCAGGGATCCCGGGAAGGTGCGCCGGAAGCGTGTGCACGATGGCAGCCGAGTCGTCCATGACCTAACGACATGAACCCCTTCCAGCACACAAACGTGTAGGTGAGTCGCGGGATCCATACTGCCCCGTCGACTGGTGCAGCGCACATGCGACCAGGTTGCCTGTGGGCGCTGAGGGACTCGAACCCCCGACCTTCGCCTTGTAAGGGCGACGCTCTACCAGCTGAGCTAAGCGCCCGCTCCACCACCATCGGCATGCCCACACGCTCGGCACACCACCTCTCCCAGGGTGACGGACAAACGGGTCGAGCCGCAAGCCCGGCACCGGTCCAGGCTCTCCTGCCAGTCGGGGCGGTCGTGCTGGCAGTCCGGACAGATCAGGACCTGCACGCCTCCGGCCACCGCGCGCGCCCACGGAACGGCGCGCTTGTCGGGATCGAAGGTGGGTCGGTGGCAGAGGAAGCAGCCCGGCCGGTCCGGCGGCCTCACGGACCGGAGGATATCCCTTCCGGCCGGGGATCGGCGCCGCGCCGATCCGCGGGGCACGCTGTGCTACGTCGCCCGCGTGAACCGCAGGGTGTCGACGGCGCGGTCGACGATGTCTTGTTCTCCGCGTAATCACCCACCATCACCCCGCGTCGCCGTCGTGTGCACGATCAGCGTCGTCTCGGGGTCGAGCTCGATCACGTACTCGTAGTGCAGGCCGGTTTCCGCGATCACGTCGATCAGGGTCTCGTACTCGAGGCGAACGGCGCGGTGGCCATCCACGAAGAGCTCCTCCTCCACGAGGACGTCTGCGAGCTCGGGATCGGTCTCCTGCGCCAGCACGTCATCGAATGAGCTCTCCCTGATCCCCAGCTCGAGCGGGTACCCCCAGCCCTCGGGGACGACGTTGCCCTGCGGCCCGAACGGATCCGGCGAGAACCACTGGCAGGCGTTCGCCGGGTCGGGCGCTCCGTCGAAGACGTCGGTCGTGTGCCACACACCGGGGTAGCCGATCGAGTAGCCGAGCGCGCCGTTCGTGCACCGCTCCCAGCCGTCGGGGATCTCGTCCGTCGCCGCACGGTTCGGACGGTCGGGCCGCCTGCCGGAAGCCTCCCAGACCACGACCGCCGTCGATGGCGACCACGGCCGCGGCGACGAGCCCCGCCGCGACGCGGCGCCGACGTCCGCGCCGCGGGGCCGGAACGCGTCGATCGAGTGACGCTCGTGTCCATCTCGGGTCCCGCCTGTCTGGCCCGCATCTCGATCCCCTCCCACAGGTCGGGTGGGGGGCTGCCGTTTCGATCCGTCGGAGCTGCTCGCGCAGATCAGCCATCGTCGTCTCCCAGGAGGTCTCGAAGTCGGTTCCGGCCGCGGTGCAGGTGCACCGCGACCGTGGATGCGGACGTCCCCAGCACCTCGGCGATCTCACGGATCGGTCGGTCCGCGTAGTAGTGGAGCACGACCGCGGCTCGCTGCTGCGCGGGGAGCTGCCGGAGCGCGACGGTCACCTCCGCTGCCGGCTCGGGCAGCTCGTACATCGGCTCGGAGATCGGCGGCGCCTGCCTCCCCGCGCCTTGAGCTCGCCCGCCGCGATGCGGAACGCCGCCCTCCAGACCCAGGCGAGCGGGTCCCTGATGCCGTCCCCGCGCCGGAGGGCTTGCGCGAACGCCTCCGACTCCGCGTCGCTGGCGATCTCCCGATCGCCGCTGAAGGCGACGAGGGCCCACCAGAGGCGCTTGCCGTGCTCGCGGTAGAGCACCTCCAGGTCGTGTCGCGCGCTCACCATGACGTCCATGCCCTTCAGGGGCAGAAGAGTGCGGTGACATTTACATGCCCTCGGATCCCGTGCAGCCCGAACGGCGAAGCCTCCCGCTATCCTCCGCCCGATGCCGCAGCCGAGCGGGACCGCCGACCTCGTGATCACCGGTGCGGACGTCGCCACGATGGACGCCGCGCGCCGGTGGGCGGACGCCGTGGCGATCCGCGGCGACCGGATCGTGGCGGTCGGCACGGAGGCGGAGGTGAGGGATCGCTTCCCCGACGCGAAGGAGGTCCTCCACCTCCCCGGGCGGATGGTCCTGCCCGCGTTTCCAGGACTCCCATCTCCACGCGCCGTTCGCCGGCCGGTACCGGCTGCACGTCTCGCTGCACGACCTGCCGGGCGTCGACGCGTACCGCGACGCGGTCGCCACGTACGCCCGGGACAACCCGTCGGAGCCCTGGATCTTCGGCGGCGGCTGGCTGATGGCGCACTTCCCCGGCGGCACGCCGACCAAGGAGCTCCTGGACGACATCGTGCCCGACCGGCCGGTCTTCCTCCTGAACCGCGACGTGCACGGCGCGTGGGTGAACTCGAAGGCACTGGAGCTCGCGCACATCACCCGAGAGACGCCCGACCCCTGGGACGGGCGGATCGAGCGCGATCCCGCGACCGGCGAACCCACCGGCACGCTCCACGAGGGCGCCGCGTACTCCCTGGCGGACACGCACCTGCCGCCGCCCCCGCAGGAGGAGTGGGAGCGAGCGATCCTCCTCGCGCAGGAGCATCTCCATGCCCTCGGCATCACGGGATGGCAGGACGCCTGGGTCACGCCGGCCACCGAGGACGCCTACCGGTCCCTCGCCGAACGGGGCGAGCTCACCGCCCGCGTGGTGGGCGCGCTCTGGTGGGACCGGCACCGCGGCCTCGAGCAGGTCGAGGAGCTCGCCGCGCGACGAGACCGCGGCTCCGTCGGCACGTTCCACCCCACGACCGTGAAGATCATGTGCGACGGGGTGCTCGAGAACTACACGGGGGCCATGCTGCGCCCCTACTGCGACGCCGCCGGCCACGAGACGGACCAGACGGGCATCACGTACGTGGATCGCGACCAGCTGATCGAGGCGGTCGTCGCCCTCGACGCCCGAACGGATTCCAGGTCCACATGCACGCGATCGGCGACCGGGCGGTCCGCAACGGCCTGGACGCGTGCGAAGCGGCCCGCACGGCCAACGGCGCCCGCGACTCCCGGCACCACATCGCCCACCTCCAGGTGATCCACCCCGAGGACGTCCCCCGGTTCCGGGAGCTCGGCGTGATCGCGAACTGCCAGCCGTACTGGGCCCAGCACGACCCGCAGATGGACGAGCTCACGATCCCGTTCCTCGGGCCGGACCGCGCTCCGCTCCAATACCCGTTCGCGTCGCTGCATGCGTCCGGCGCCACCCTCGCGTTCGGGTCGGACTGGTCGGTATCGACCGCGAACCCGCTCGAGGAGATGGAGGTCGCGATCCGCCGGGCCGACCCCTCCGCCCGGGACGCCGAGGCGTTCCTCCCCGAGCAGCGCCTCTCCCTGCCCCTGGCCCTCGCCGCCTTCACGAAGGGTTCCTCCCACGTCAACCACGACGACGACGCCGGCTCGATCGAAGAGGGGAACCGCGCCGACCTGGTGGTGCTCGACCGCAACCTCTTCGACGCCCACGACGCCACCGTCGCCGACGCCCGGGTCGAGCACACGATCGCCGCCGGCCGGGTCGTCTTCCCTCGCTGACCGGGCCGGCCTGCCTCTGCTTGCGCAAGGAGAGGTCGTTCGTCAGACTCCCAACGTTCAACCGTCTGAAGGGGGTGCCTCGGCCGCTGGACGCCGAGAAGGGTTCGGTCGAGCTAATCGACGTCACCAAGCGCTTCGGGAACGTGACGGCGGTCGACGACATCTCGCTCGCGGTCCAGCCGGCCGAGTTCCTGTCGCTGCTCGGGCCTTCGGGATGCGGGAAGACCACGACCCTCCGGATGCTGGCGGGCTTCGAGGAACCCACCGCCGGGCGCATCAGGATCTCCGGGCAGGAGGTGCAGGGCGTGCCGCCCCACAAGCGCGACGTGAACACCGTGTTCCAGCACTACGCCCTGTTCCCGCACATGAGCGTGGCGGAGAACGTGGCCTACGGCCTCCGACAGAAGAAGGTCGAACGTTCGGAGATCGCGCAGAAGGTCGGTGAGCTCCTCGAGATGGTGAAGATGTCACCACTGGCCAACCGCCGCCCCCGTCAACTGTCCGGCGGCCAGGCGCAGCGGGTCGCACTCGCGAGGGCCCTCGTGAACCGGCCGAGCCTCCTGCTGCTGGACGAGCCGCTCGGTGCTTTGGACCGGAAGCTCCGCGAGGAGATGCAGATCGAGCTGAAGCTGCTCCAGTCTCAGGTCGGGATCACGTTCATCTTCGTCACGCACGACCAGGGAGAGGCGCTGTCGATGTCGGATCGGATCGCCGTGATGCTGGACGGCCACGTCGAGCAGCTCGCCGACCCCGACACGATCTACGACCACCCCACCTCGGCGTTCGTCGCCGGGTTCATCGGGCAGCAGAACTTCTTCGATGGCACGGCCCGCGAGAGCGGCTCCATCGTAGAAGGAGATGGATGGACGATCCGCTCGTCGAACCGGTCCCCGGACGCGGTCGACGGCCGGCCCGCCCTGGCCGCGATCCGGCCGGAGGCGGTGCAGCTCACGCGGGAGCAGCCGTCGGACCCCCAGAACGCGGTCCGCGGCACACTGGCCGGCATCTCGCATCTTGGGGATGTGATCCAGTTCGTGGTGATGACGCCCGGGCAGAAGGAGATCCTGTGCCGGATGCCCCGGCCGAGGGCACCAAAGCTGGAGGTGGGAGGGGACGTGTGGTGCGTGTGGGACACGGATCACGTGCACGTCTTCGACGCGGGACAGGCGGACGTCGTCTTGGCAGATCCGGCCGCGGGCGCGACCGGAACGGAAGGGTAAGGGGGAAAGCGGATGACGGATGAGTTCGGGAACGTGCGGATCCTGGCATCGCGGGAAGCGGCGCAACGGATCACGCGCCGGCATTTCCTGGCGGGATCGGCCGTCGCCGTGTTCTCGGGGAGCGTCCTGCTCTCCGCGTGCGGCGGCGAGGGGGACGCGCTCAACATCTACAACTGGGCCGAGTACAACGACCCGGAGATCTTCACCAGGTTCACCGACGAGGTCGGTCCTGCGACGGCCGTCTCGATCTACGACTCGAACGAGCAGGCCGTGGCGAAGCTCCAGGCCGCGGGAGGGGCGAGCGGATACGACATCGTGGTGCCGAGCGACGTCTACGTCGGGCAGATGATCGAGCTCGACCTGCTCGAGCCCATCGACAAGTCGCTGATCCCGAACTTCTCGAACCTCGAGGACCAGTACAAGGACCAGCCGTTCGATCCGGGGAACGCGTACTCAGTCTGCAAGGACTGGGGCTCCACCGGCTGGATCTACGACACGACCGTGGTCACCGAACCCATCACCTCCTGGAAGGATTTCCAGACCGCGGCGATGGGGGTCGCGAGCGGGAACGTGTCCGTGCTCGACACGCCCGGGTACGTGGCCGCGATCTACCTCTGGGGCGAAGGGCTCAGCTGGGTGACGGAGGATGCGGCGGAACTCGACGCCGCCGAGGACTTCATCGTCAACGAGTTCGCGCAGCACATCAAGGCCTTCGACTCCTACCCAGGGATCTCGCTCACCCAGGGGAATTACGCCTTGTCGCAGGTGTGGAACGGCGACGCGCGCGGCGGTCTCATCGCCGTCGACGATCCGGACCGCTACGTGTGGAGCGTCGGGAAGCCGGAAGCCGACATCTGGATGGACAACTGGTGCATCCCCAAGGGCGCCCCGCACCTGGAGGACGCGCACGCATGGATCAACTTCATCCTCGACCCCGACGTGTCCTTCCAGGACATGCAGTACCACGGGTATCACCCAGGGATCACGGGGATCCAGGCTCGCGCGGAGGAGGCGGAGCTCGAGTTCCTCGACATCATCTTCCTCGACGAGGCGACCGTTTCGGGCCTCCAGGACAACGCGCTCAACGAGGGTCAGGCGCGCCGGGTGGAGATCTGGGAAGCGGCGAAGGCGGCGGCGGGGGTCTAGGAGCTCCGTGGCGGCCGAAGCAGCGAGGGTGGCGGGAGGCGCCGGCGCGAAGCGCCGGCGCCTCCCGCGCTTCGCGCTCGCGATCCCGGCCTGGGTGTGGTTCGTCGCGTTCTTCGTGATCCCGGTCCTCTGGATCGCCTTCTACGCGATCTGGGGGTACAAGCCGGACCCGTTCACGAGCATCGCGATCGGAAGCCCGACGCTGCAGAATTTCGGTGACGCCCTCACCGGCACGTTCTTCAAAACGTTCAGGGCGACGCTCCAGATCTCGATCCTCGGGACGCTGCTGTGCCTGCTGATCGGATTCCCGTTCGCCTACTGGCTCGCGATCAAGGTTCCCCCGCGGTTCCGAGGGGTACTCCTCGCGATGGTCATCATCCCGTTCTGGACGAACTTCCTGATCCGGACGATCGGCTGGAGGATCCTGCTCACGCCCAGAAGGGCCGTTGTCGTCACTCCTGCAAACCCTGGGGTTGCTCGACGGGCCGCTCCGATTCCTCGATACGAGAGCCGCCGTGCAGCTGGGCGTCGTCTACAACTACCTCCCCCTCATGATCTTCCCCCTGTTCGTGGCGCTCGACCGGCTGGACCCGGCTCTGCGCGAGGCCTCGAAGGACCTCGGGGCGGGACGGTGGACCACGTTCCGTCAGGTGACCCTGCCGCTCGCGATGCCGGGGATCGTCGCCGGCCTGCTGCTCGTGTTCATCCCGCTCACCGGCGACTTCATCACGGCGGCCATCTTGGGTGGGGCGAAGGGCAACATGGTCGGGAACATGGTGTTCGGGCGATTCCTCGTGGCGCAGAACTGGGCCCAGGGATCGGCGATGGCGATCCTGCTGATCGGGATGATCCTGGCCACGCTCGGCGTGTTCGCGGGGATCGGCCTCGCGGTTCGAACCCTCGTCCGGAGGCGTCGCGACGTGCAACTGGTGACCGTGTCGTGAACGAGCGAACGCTCGTGCGGCCGAAGCGCGACGCGATCAACGCGCTGATGACCGTGTGGGGCGTGCTCGTCTTCATCTTCTTGTTCCTGCCCATCGCCGTCATCGTCTGGTACTCGTTCAACGCAGGGAGCGCCTTGCTCGAGTGGGACGGATTCGGGTTCAGCGGGTACGAATCCATGCTGAACAACGTGACGATCCAGCGATCCGTGGTCACCTCACTGCAAGCCGCCGTCGGAAGCGCGCTGATCTCGACCGTGTTGGGGACCTGCGCGGCGCTCGCCCTCGCGCGGCGCCCCGGACGATGGACGCTCGGGTTCCTGGCGATCCTGTTCCTCGTCATGGTGACGCCCGAGATCGTCGACGGGATCTCGCTGCTGATCTGGTACGTGTGGCTCGGCGGGCCGTTCGAGAA
Organism: uncultured Actinomycetota bacterium; assembly: GCA_963711655.1. Taxonomy (GTDB): domain Bacteria; phylum Actinomycetota; class UBA4738; order UBA4738; family HRBIN12; genus JAJNBA01. Next base: position 111,279 of record CAVQEW010000015.1, on the reverse strand, counting down.
CGGCCTCCTCCGGCTGTGGGTCGGCCACTCGCTCTTCAGCACCGCCGTGGTGACGTTGATCGTGCGGGCGCGACTGTCCGGGCTCGACGAGTCGCTGGAGGAGGCCGCGGGCGACCTCTACGCGACCCCCTGGAAACGATTCCAGCAGATCACGCTCCCCCTGGCGATGCCGGCCGTATTGGCGGGGCTCCTGCTGTCCTTCAGCCTCAGCCTGGACAACACGATCATCTCGAACTTCGTGTCGGTGCCCGGGACGAGCCCGTGGCCGGCCTACGTGTTCGGCTCGATCCGCAACATCCTGCGACCCGACATCGCCTCGACCTCCACCGTCCTCCTTCTCCTGACCCTCGCCGCCTTGGTCTCCGTCGGCTTCGTGCTGCGTCGGGGCGGCGACTCCACCGAGGAAGTGGCGAAGACACTCACCGGCGTCTAGGTCAGGCGATCCCGGCTTCGACCTCGTCCTCCGCCGGCGCTCGCACCCCGCCCGGCCGATGACGTCCGTGGCGCCCCCCGTGCCGAGCACGCCACACGGCCACCACCATCGCGCCCAGTCCGAGGATCGGCGCGAGCGTCCACGCCGCCGCGTTCAGGATCGGGACCAGCCCGACGGCGGCGAGGATCGCCCACCCGGCCAGGAACGCCGTCCAGCGACCCCGCGGCGCGCGAACCAGTCCGCGACCGGCGCACCAGGCGGCCCAGGTGAGCCCGGCCAGCCACCACAGGCCGAGGGACAGGATCAGCGCGAGGCCGAGCGGGAAGCCGAGCACGGACACCACGAGCGCGACCGAGGCGACCGGGATGCTGACCGCGACGAGGATCCCCCACCCGAGCGAGGCGAGAGGCGCCTCCGTGAGGGCCTCCGCCACCGCATCCGCGCCCCGGGGCGCGACCAGGACGAGCGCGAGGCCCATCAACAGGACGGAGAACGCCACCGCGACGGGCCCCAGGAGCTTCCCGAGCACGGCGAGTGGCGCCTCGAGGGAGAACCGGGTCGCACCCCGGGTCTCTCCACCGACCTTCGCGCCGGGCCGGACCCGGACCTCGTCGCTCGCGAGCACGTCGCCGCCGACGCGCGCGCTGCTCGCGAGGCGGATCACGCCGTCGGCGGCGATCACCGACCCGTTGACCTGGCCGACCACGGTGACCGAACCCTCGAGGATGACCACGTCGCCGGTCACCACGCCGTCCACCTCCACCCGCCCGGAGAAGACGACGACCTCCCCCACCCGCTCCCCTTGCGGCACCGTGACCGTTCCGGCGAGGACGATCTGGTCTTCCGCGGCGATCGCTGCGGCATCAGTTGGAGGCACGTCCTGCGCGTGCGCGCTCGCGGGCGAGAGGCCGAGGATGCCGAGGCCGACGAGGCAGATCGCGCGGAGGAAGGGCCGGAAGAACGGGAGGCGCCGGACACGCATGCGGGGGCATCCTATCGGTGACCTCCCGCGTGTCGGGGACACCCGGTAGGTTGTGCGACGTGGCCCTCGAGGTCTTCTCTCCCGCCGTCCGTGATTGGTTCCGGACCTCGTTCGAGGCACCCACCCGTGCCCAGCGTGATGGATGGAAGGCGATCGCCGCCGGCGACCACGCCCTGATCCTCGCTCCCACGGGATCCGGCAAGACGCTCGCCGCGTTCCTCTGGGCGATCGACCGGCTGTCCGCGGAAGCGCCTCCCGAGGACCAGCGGGCGCGAACGCGCGTGCTCTACGTGTCGCCGCTCCGGGCGCTCGCCGTGGACATCGAGAAGAACCTCCGGGCGCCGCTCGCCGGCATCCAGCACGCCGCCGATCGGCTCGACACGCCCCTCCCCCACGCGCCGACGGTCGCGATCCGCAGCGGCGACACGCCCGCGCGGGACCGGCAGCGGATGATCCGGCGACCGCCGGACGTGTTGATCACGACGCCGGAATCCCTGTACCTGATGCTCACTTCGTCGGCCCGGGAGACGCTCCGGAGCGTCCGGACGGTCATCGTCGACGAGATCCACGCCATGGCCGCGTCCAAGCGCGGCTCCCACCTCGCCCTGTCGCTCGAGCGACTCGAGGAGCTCTGCGACGAGCCCCCGCAGCGGATCGGCCTGTCGGCCACCCAGCGCCCGCTCGAGGAGATCGCGCGGTTCCTCGGTGGCTCGGTCGACGGCGTCGAGCGACCGGTCACGATCGTCGACGCGGGGCATCGCAAGCCGATGGAGCTCCAGGTGGTCGTCCCGGTCGAGGACATGGGCGGCGGCATCGCGCTCGACGCCCGGGCACCTCGTCCCGGCAACGGCGATGCCGCCGGCGACGGCGCCAGGAACGAGGACCGGCAGCCGGGCCGCTCGATCTGGCCCTCGATCCACCCGGCGCTGTTGGAGCTGATCCGCACTCACCGCTCGACGATCGTGTTCACGAACGCCCGGCGGCTGGCCGAGCGACTCGCGGCGAGCTTGAACGAGCTCGCCGGCGAGGACCTCGTGCGCGCGCATCACGGCTCCCTCGCGCGCGAGCAGCGTCTGGAGGTCGAGGACGCCCTCAAGGAGGGACGGCTCCGCGCGATCGTCGCGACGTCCTCGCTCGAGCTCGGGATCGACATGGGCGCCGTCGACCTCGTGATCCAGGTGGAGTCCCCCGGCTCGGTCGCGAGCGGGCTCCAGCGGATCGGCAGGGCCGGCCACCAGGTCGGCGAGCCGTCGCGCGGCCGGATCTTCCCCAAGTTCCGGGGCGACCTCCTCGAGGCCGCGGTCGTGGCGGAGCGCATGCTGGCCGGCGAGATCGAGCACACGAGGTACCTCCGGAACCCGCTCGACGTGCTCGCGCAGCAGCTCGTCGCGATGTGCGCGGTGGACGAGCGCGGCGTCGACGAGCTGTACGACGCGGTCCGGCGCGCCGCTCCGTTCGCCGAGCTCTCGAAGGACGTCTTCCTCGCGGTCCTCGACATGCTCGCCGGCCGCTACCCGAGCGACGGATTCGCGGAGCTCCGACCGCGCGTCGTCTGGGATCGCGCGGCCGGCACGGTCCGCGCCCGCGAGGGCGCTGGACGCATCGCGATCACCTCGGGCGGAACCATCCCCGATCGCGGCCTGTACTCCGTCTTCCTCGCGGACGGGCCGCGGGTCGGCGAGCTCGACGAGGAGATGGTGTACGAGAGCCGGCGAGGCGACGTGATCGTGCTCGGCGCCTCGGCCTGGCGCATCGAGGACATCACACGTGACCGCGTGATCGTCTCCCCCGCGCCCGGCGAGCAGGGACGGATGCCCTTCTGGCACGGCGACAAGCCGGGCCGTCCGATCGAGCTCGGCCGCGCCGTGGGCGCGTTCACCCGCACGCTGCGAGGCTCCCGCCGCGATGCCGCCCTCGAGCGGCTCCGCCGCGACGTGGGCCTGGACGAGCTCGCCGCGGGCAACCTCGTTGCCTACCTCGAGGAGCAGATGGAAGCCACCGGCGCCGTCCCCGACGACCGGACCGTGGTCGTCGAGCGGTTCCGCGACGAGGTCGGCGATTGGCGGATGTGCGTCCTGTCCCCGTTCGGCTCGCGCGTGCACGCTCCGTGGGCGATGGCGATCGAGGCCAGGATGCTCGAGCGGTTCGGCCCCGGCGCTCAGGTGCTCTGGAGCGACGACGGCATCGTCGTCCGCCTCCCCGAGTCCGTCGACCGCATCCCCGAGGAGGAGCTCCTGTTCGATCCCGACGCGATCGAGCAGGCGGTGGTCCACGCGGTGCCGCAGACCGCGATGTTCGCCAGCGTGTTCCGGGAGGCGGCGGCGCGGGCCCTCTTGCTCCCGAGACGCCGCCCCGGCCAACGGACGCCGCTGTGGCAACAGCGTCAGCGTTCCGCCGACCTCCTCGCCGAGGCATCGAAGTTCCCCGACTTCCCGATCCTCCTGGAGGCCACCCGGGAGTGCCTGCGAGACGTGTTCGACGTCCCGGCCCTCCGCGAGGTGATGGCAGATCTCCGGTCGCGTCGCACGCGCCTCGTCGCGGTCGACACCGAGCATGCGTCGCCCTTCGCCCAGTCGCTGCTGTTCCGATGGGTCGGCGTCTACATGTACGAGGGCGACGCCCCGCTCGCGGAGCGGCGCGCGGCGGCCCTGACCCTCGACCGCGATCTCCTCCGCGAGCTGCTGGGCTCCGAGGAGCTGCGGGAGTTGCTCGATCCCCGCGCGCTGGACGAGGTGGAGCTCGAGCTCCAGCGCCTGGGTGACGGCCGCGGCGCCCGGTCCGCCGATCACCTCCACGACCTCCTCCGCACGCTCGGGGACCTGACCGACGACGAGATCGGGGTGCGCGTCGAGGATGCCGACGCGCGTGCCCTCCAGGAACAGCTCCTGGCGGACGGGCGCGCGATCCGCATCCGGGTCGCGGGCGACGAGCGGCTGGCGGCGATCGAGGACGCGGCCCGGCTCCGCGACGCGCTCGGCGTGTCGCTCCCCATCGGCCTGCCGGGGGCCTTCACGGGGGAGACCGAGCGCCCCCTCGAAGGTCTCGTCCGTCGGTACGCGCGGACGCACGGACCGTTCGTCGCATCCGAGGTCGGCGCCCGTCTCGGTGCATCCGTCGAGCGCGTGCAGGAGGCCCTCACATCGCTGGAGGCGAACGATGCGGTCGTCCTCGGCGAGTTCCGTCCCGGCGGCTCGGGCCGGGAATGGTGCGATCCCGACGTCCTCCGCCGGCTCCGGCGGCGGTCGCTCGCCCTGCTCAGACGCGAGGTCGAGCCGGTCGACGCGGCCGCGCTCGGGCGGTTCCTCCCCGCGTGGCAGGGTGCGGACCGGCCGCGAGGCGACCTCGACGCGCTCGCCGACGCGATCGCGCGCCTCCAGGGCACCTCGGTTCCCGCGTCGATCCTCGAGGCCGACGTGCTTCCGTGCCGGGTCCGCGGGTACCGGCCCGCCGACCTCGACGCCCTCGTGGCCGGCGGCGACGTGGCCTGGGTCGGAGCGGGACCTCTGGGTGGCGACGACGGAAGGGTGACGCTCGTCTTCCGCTCGGAGGCGCCGGCGCTGCTCCCCGAACCGTCCACCGACCTCCCGGCGGGCGAGCTCCACGACGCCATCCGCTCCCACCTCGCGGATCGCGGCGCATCGTTCTGGACGGAGCTCGTCGGCGCGGCCGGCACCGCCGATGAGCAGTTCCTCCTGGGCGCCCTCTGGGACCTCGTCTGGTCCGGCGAGGTCACGAACGACACGCTGGCGCCGCTGCGAGCGTTCGTCCGTGGGGCCTCCGCGAAGATCCGGACCAAGGGGCCCGGTCGTCGGCCCAGACCGGGAGCGCTGCGCCGCGCGGGTCCCCCGGCCGGCGCCGGCCGGTGGTCGCTCGTCGCGGGACTCCGGCAGCCGGCGCCGGCCTCCACCGAGCGCGCGCATGCCCTCGCCCGGCAGCTCCTGGACCGCCACGGCGTCGTCACCCGCGAGGCGGTCCTCGCCGAAGGGGTCCCGGGCGGCTTCGTCGGCATCTACCCGGTCTTCAAGGCGATGGAGGAAGCAGGTCACGTCCGCCGCGGCTACTTCGTGGCCGGTCTCGGCGCCGCCCAGTTCGCGCATCCCGGGGCGGTGGACCGGCTGCGCTCGTTCCGGTCGACGGGTCAGGAGACGGCAACGGCTCGAGAAGACGATCGGCCAGATGATCGAGACGAGATGCTCGGCGGCACCCTCGTGCTCGCGGCGGCCGACCCCGCCCAGCCCTACGGGGCCGCGATCCCATGGCCCGCGAGCGAGGGGCGGCCGGCGCGCCAGGCCGGCGCCTACGTCGTGCTCGCTGACGGCGCGCCGGCCGCCTACCTCGAGCGCGGGGGCCGGAGCCTGCTCACGTTCGGCGCCGATCCCGCCGCGTGGGTCGACGCCCTCGCCTCCCTCGTGAAGGACGGGAGCCTGAAGCGGATCCAGCTCGGCCGCATCGACGGAGAGGATGCCTCCGCGCACCCGACCGCCACGGCCCTCCGCACGGCGGGGTTCGTCGACGGCTACCGCGGGCTCACGCTCCGCGGATGACGCCGACCGCGCGACCCGACGACGCGTTCTTTGCGCGCGGAGAGCGATGGGCCGTCGCCACACCGCATCCCCTCGCCGCCGAGGCAGCCGCTGCCGCCTTCGCGGCCGGGGGCAACGCCGTCGACGCCGCGCTCCACGCCGCCGTCACGCTCGCGGTCGTCTCCCCGCACATGTGCGGGGTCGGTGGGGACCTCTTCGCCCTGGTGCAGAACCCGGACGGGAAGCTCGTGGCGATCGACTCGTCCGGCCGGGCGCCTGCGGCCGCCGACCCCGAAGGGCTCCGCGCCGCCCACGGCACCGCGATGCCCGACGCCGGTCCCGCCACGATCACGGTGCCGGGCGCCGATCCGCGGCTGGGAGGCCGTCCACCGCCAGGGAGCGGTCCGGCCGTGGGGTGAGGCCTTCGGCGCAGCCGTCGAGGCCGCCGATGGCTTCCCCGTCTCCCGTGACCTCGCGTGGAGCCTCGCGCGAGGCGCCGACCGCCTCCGCGGGGACCCCGGTCTCGCGGACGTCTTCTTCCGCGAGGGGATCCCGTCCGAGGGCGACCGCCTCGCCCAACCCGCCCTCGCGCGCACCCTTCGAACCCTCGCGGACGACGGCCCCGATGCGTTCTACGCCGGAGACCTCGGCGCGCGGTTCGTGGACGGCCTCCGCATCCTCGGCACGCCCCTCACGGATCGACGACCTCGAGGCCCACCGCGCCGACCTGCTGCCTCCGCTCCGCGGGCGCTACCGCGATCTCGACGTCTCGGTCACGCCCCCCTGCTCCCAGGGCTTCGTGCTCCTCGAGGCGCTCGCGGCCGCTGGAGCGGCTCTCGATCGACCCCGACCCGGTCGGCCCAGATGCCGCCACGCTCGCCCGGATCCTCATGGCGGCGTCGGCCGACCGCGATCGCCACCTCGCCGATCCCGAGTCGATGCGGGTCCACGTGTCCTCACTCTTGGACGAGGGACACATCGCCGCGCTCGGCGACGTCGTGCGCGGCCGGCTCGAGGAGCACACCGCGAGCGGCCCGGGGAGCCGCGCGCATCTCCCGGGCGACACGATCGCCCTGGTCGCGGCCGACGCCGACGGTTGGGGCGTGTCGTTGATCGAGAGCCTCTACAGCGGTTTCGGCGCCGGGATCCTCGAACCCGCCACCGGGATCGTCGCCCCACGATCGTGGCGCGTGCTTCACGCTCGAGCCGGGACACCCCAACGAGCTGGCACCGGGGAAGCGACCCGCGCACACGCTGATGCCGGTGGCCGTCCATCGTGACGGCGCGCTCGTCGGGCTCGCCGGCACGCGGGGTGGCCACGGCCAGCCGCAGATCGATCTGATGACGCTCGTCCGGTCCTTCGACCTCGGCATGGAACCGTTCGAGGCCGTGGCCGCGCCTCGATGGCTCGTCGGCGGGATGTCCCCGCTCCTCGGTGACCCCTGGATCGAGTCGGAGGGCTCGGTGCCGGACTCCGTTCGGCGACGCGTTCGTCGCCGACGGCTTCCGGGTGCGGACCCTCGGCGACGTCGACCGGGCCGTCGGTCACGCCATGCTGCTGCGGATCGCCGAGGGCGAGTTCCGTGCGGGGAGCGACCCCCGGGCCGACGGTGGAGCACGGGCGTCGTGAGGCTTTCGGCCCATTGGCAACCCCTGGGCCATCTCGCAGACTAGCCCCCGATGTCGCCGCGACTGCTTTCCGCCGGAGGAGGGCTTCGCCGTGTCCTGGAGGTGCTGGGCGGCGCCGACACGATCGTCTGGGAGGCGGCCGCCGAACCGGGGCTCTTCACGAGCGTGTCCGACACGGTCGAGGGAGCGCTGGGGTACACGCCGCAGGAGTGGTTGGACGACCCCGGTGCCTGGCTCGGCCGCGTGCACGAGGAGGACCGGGACCGCGTCGTCGAGGCGTGGACGAAGGCCGCCGCGGGCGAGCGACTGGACATCGAGTACCGCTTCGCCACCAAGGACGGCGGCGAGATCTGGCTCTGGCACATCGGGCAGCTCGTCCCCGTCTCGGTCCGGACCCGCCCGCGGTTGCGCGGGCTGATCGTCGACGTCACGGAGCGACGCCGCCTCGAGGTCGAGCGTGTCGAAGCGCTCCGCGGTGTGAGCGAGGGACGGACGCGCGAGGCCGCTTCGCGATGGGTGGAGGCGGAGGAGCGCTTCCGCGCCCTGGAGCAGCAGGTCCCCGCGATCACCTATCTCGATGCGATCGACGGCCCCCAGAAGACGCTGTCGATCAGCGAGCAGACCACCACGATCTTGGGGTACGCGCCGGAAGACTGGTACGCGGATCCGGATCTCTGGAAGAAGATCGTCCATCCCGAGGACGCGGACCGCCTCGAGGCCGCCGAGCGCTCGGGCGGCTTCGCGGGCGGCATCGAGTACCGCGTGGTGGCCAAGGACGGCCGGACCGTCTGGCTCCACGATCGATCCCGGCTGATCACCGACGGCGACGGCGTCCCCCGCTACTGGTTGGGCGTGCTCGTCGACGTCACGGATCGCCGTCGCGTCCACGAGCTCCGTCACGAGCTCGCCGACGAGCGCGCCCAGAACCTCCGCCTCTCCGCGGCCGACGAGGCCAAGACGATCGCGATGCAGGCCGTCTCGCACGACATCCGGACCCCGCTGGCCGCGATCTTGGGCCTCGCGATCACGCTCGAGAACCGGGCGGAGCACATGTCGGCCGAAGACGTCCGGGACCTCTCGTCGCGGATCGTGCAGAACTCCCGCCGTCTCGATCGGATCGTGACCGACCTGCTCGACCTCGACCGCCTCCAGAAGAAGGGCCTGGTGGCGCGGCTGCGGCCGGTGGACCTCGGGACGCTCGTCCGTCAGCTCGTCACGAAGACGGAGGCGGTGACCGAGCGGCGGCTCCAGCTCGATACCGGGCCGGTGCACGTACAGGCCGACCCGACGATGGTGGAGCGGATCGTCGAGAACCTGCTCGCCAACGCCGTCAAGCACACGCCCGGCGACGCGCGGATCTGGATCCGGGTCGAGCGGACCGACGAGGGCGCGTTGATCGCCGTCGAGGACGACGGCCCGGGGATCCCGCCGCCGGATCGCGAGCGGATCTTCGAACCCTTCGTCCAGGGTGCGAGTCCGGCGACGGGAGGCGCCGGGGTCGGTCTCGCGCTGGTGGTCAAGTTCGCCGAGCTCCACGACGGCCGGGCGTGGGTCCAGGAGCGCTCCGGCGGCGGATCGTCGTTCCGTGTCCTGCTCGCCTTCGAACCCCACCAGGAAGACCTGCTGGTGCTCCCCGAGGACGCTCAGGCCACCGACACGGACTCCTCGCCCGAGGAGAGCCAGGCGTAGGCCTCCTCCTCCTGCGCGAAGTGCAGGCGGAGGATCGCGTACAACCCGTACAGGACGCGGCGCAGATCGACGAGATCGTCGGGCGTGGGCCCGTCCTCGGGGAGGTCTTCGAGGAGCTGCCGGAAGACCCTGGCGAGGTGGGAGATCTCGATGTGCGCCCGAGCCATCGAGCTCATCGGATCCTCCCCGCCGAGCAGGCGAGCCACCACCGGATAGACCGCGGCCTCCTCCTCTTCCTCGTGCTGCGGCAGTCGCTCGACCACGAACCGGCGCACCGCCTCGAGCTCCCGCAGAGCCTCCTGCGGCGGGAGCTCGCCGAGGCGGTCCGCCACCGACCGCACGCGCAAGAGCTCCGGCGCGAACTCGCGATGCTCCGCCCGGAACCGCTCCGCGACGTCCGTGGTCTCGTGGCCGGCGGACGGCCGGCTGCCGCTGCCCAGCGCTCGGAGCGCGTTCAGGATCGCCGCCACGTCGATCAGCTCCTGGATCAGCGCCCCGACGGCGGGGCGGAACAGGCCGAAGGCGCCGCCGATCATGAACGCGAGCGCGAGTCCCATGCCGAGGAACACCGACTGGACCGCGATCGCGCGTGAGCGGCGCGCGATCGCGATCGCGTCCACCAACCCGTCCAGTCGATCGGCCACCAGCACGATGTCGGCGGCTTCCGAGGACGCGGTCGCGCCACGGGCTCCCATCGCGACGCCGACGTCCGCGGCGGCGAGCGCCGGCGCGTCGTTGAGCCCGTCGCCCACCATCACGACGACGCCCCCTTCGCGTTCGGCCTCCAACGCCTCGACCTTCTCGGTCGGGTCGCGCTCGGACAGGATCCGGTCGACGCCGAGGGCGAGCGCCGACGGACTCGGCGACGTCCGGGTGGTCGCCCGTCACCATGATCACGCGCTCGATACCCGCCCTCCGGAGCGAGCGGATCACGCGAGGAGCGTCCGGGCGGATCGGATCGTCGATGATCAGGGCACCCGCCATCCGGCCGTCGATCGCCACGAAGATGCAGGAGGAGCCGTCGAGCATCGACCGCCGGCGCACCTCGCGAGCGCGGGCCGGCATCGGAGCCCCCTCCGACACGTAGCTCGCCTTCCCGAGCGACACGCGGCGCCCCACGACGATGCCCTCGATCCCGGATCCGTGCCGCTCGTCGACATCGGACGGGAAGACCAGCTCGAGCCCTCGCATCCGCGCGGCGCGCACCAGCGCCGTGGCGAACACATGCGGAGAGACCTGGTCGAGCGAGGCCGCCAGCCGCAGCACGTCGTCGGCACCGAAGTCCTCGCCGGGATCGGCGTCGCCGGTCGGGAACGTCTCGATGTCGCTCACCTCGGGCACCCCCGACGTCAGCGTGCCCGTCTTGTCCAGGACGAGGACCTTCGCGCGCGCGAGCGTCTCGAGTACGCCGCCGCCCTTGACGATGATCCCCCGGTGCGCGGCCCGCGAGATCCCCGAGACGATCGAGATCGGCACCGCCAACAGCAGGGGGCACGGCGTGGCCACGACCAGGACGGAGAGCGCCCGGAGCGGATCCCCCGCCGCCCACGCGATCCCGGCGATCACGAGGGTGACCGGCACGAAGATCGCGGCGTAACGGTCCGCGAGCCGGACGAAGGGGGCCTTCTGTCGCTCCGCCTCCCGCACGAGCCGGACGATCCCGGCGTAGGTGCTCTCCTCGGCCGTCGTCGTCGCGAGCAGGTCGAACGCCCCACCGGCGTTCACCGCCCCCGACCGGATCGGGTCCCCGGCGGCGCGCTCGACCGGACGCGACTCACCCGTGAGCGCCGCCTCGTCCAGCACGGCGTGCGTGGAGCCGACCCCGTCCACCGGGATCACCGCCCCCGGTTTCACGAGCAGGCGATCGCCTCGCCGCACCTCCCCGACCGGTCGCTCGACGAGTCCCTCGTCCTCGTAGCGAGACACCACGCGTGGGGCCCGCTCGAGCAGTGCCGAGAGCTCGCGGTGCGCTCTCCGATCGGCGTAGGACTCGAGCGCCTCACCCGAAGCGAGCATCAACGCGATGACGGCGCCCGCGAGGTATTGCTCGAGGCCGAGGGAACCGCCCATCGCGAGCAGGGCGATCACGTCCACGCCGGGCTCGCGTCGGAGGAGCCCGGCCACCACCTCGCGGAGCAGCGTGAGGAGGGCGACGACCGTCGTCACCGCCCAGACGACGTTCGCGGCGTCGTGGAGATCGAGCAGCCACAGGACGCCTCCGCTCGCGAGGCCGATGATCGAGGTGGCGAGCCACACCCGTGACAGGTCCCGGGAGGTGTCGCCGGCCAACGTCAGACCCTCCCCAGGGTGGCCCGGACGTGGAAGGTCCGCTCCACACCCTCCAGGGCCATGTCGAGCTCGTACGAGAGGTCGTCACCCTCGAGGCGATACCGCCGAGCGACCTCGGTCACCGGCGAACCCGTGGCCGTCCGCACGATCGCCGTCGACGACACGGTCACCGAGGTTCCCTCGACGGTGCCTTCGGCGACCTCGGCCACGCCGATCGGATGGGCCAGCGTGAGATCCACCTTGCCCTCCCCCACGGGACGCAGCGTGCCTCGTTCGAAATGGAGGGGCTCTCCCTGCAGGCGTCCAACTCGATTCGGTCACCAGCAGGAACGCGTCGCCTACATGCTCGAAGGACAGCTCCTCGGTGTAGCGGAACGGGTCGACGCCGGGGTACTCGCCCTCACCCTCGCCGCGCCAGGTTCCGAGCAGGAATGCGATCGGTTCCAGCGCAACGGGCAGCTCCACGGACACGGCGGAACCTACCACGGGGTCCTGTCGCGGTCGGCGGTCGAGCTCAGCGCTGGTCGAGACGATCCGCGACGATCTTCTGCAGGTCGAGGAACGAACGCCACCGTGCGTCGACGTCGATGTCGGGGTTGCCCGGCGCGTCCATCTCGAGATCGGGCTCGATCCGTTCGATCCGCTTGGTGACGCCCGCGAGGTCGTACTCCAGCCGCGCGAGTCGCTCGTGCAACGCGGCGAGGCGTTCGTTCACACCCTGACCGGTACCGGGTGAGGCGGTGACGGTGAGGTCCTGCTCGCTGACGGCGAGCTCGTCTTGGCCGCCGTCCGAGATCGTGCCCGCCGACGGGGCGGGGGAAGGGGCCACGGGAAGAGCCGAGGCGGCCTCCGCGTGCGCCTCCGGCTCGTCGCCTCGGAGCTCCGCCTGGAGGTCGAGGAGGTTGGTGAGGACCTCTTCTTGGTATTCGCTCATCCGCTCCGCCTTTCGGTCTCCTCCATGCGGTCTCCCCGTCCTCGGTACGGGTGATGCTATGCCACCCCGATGCCGCCGGCCAACCCGCCTTTCGGCTACGGTTTTTCGGTCATGCGAACCCTCGTCCGTTTGTCGGTGACCCCGGTGAAGGCCCTACGCCTTTCGCACCCCCCTGAGGCGGACCTCACCACTGCCGGGATCCCTGCCGACCGCCGCTTCTACCTGATCGACGAGGACGACCACCTCTTCGATGCCTCCGACCACGGCGGACTCCTGCAGATCGTCGCCGCGTACGACCCCGGCAGCGAGCAACTCCGGCTCACCTTCCCCGACGGCGTCCATGGTCGAAGACGCCTCCGATCGTCTCGAAGGGACGGTCACGACGGACTTCTTCGGTCGAGCGGTGACCGGACGGGTCGTCGACGGCGCGTTCGCCGGCGCGCTGTCCCTCGCCGTCGGTCGAACGGTTCGGCTCGTTCGGGTCGCGCACGACGGCGACGGGCAGGACGTGCATCCCCTGACGCTCGTGTCGTCCGCCAGCGTGCGCGACATCGGGTCGCGCGGCGACCGGTCCGATCTCGACGCCCGCCGCTTCCGGATGAACCTGGAGATCGACGGATGCGATCCCTTCGAGGAGGACTCCTGGGACGGCGGGTTGGTGCGCGTCGGCGAGGCGACGATCCGCGTCCGCGGACAGGTCCCCCGATGCGTCGTGACCACGCTCGGCCCCGACACCGGTGAGAAGGACTTCACGACGCTGAACCTGATCGCCCGCCACCGGGAGCGGATCGGAGGGCGCGGCGGGCTGCCGTTCGGGATGTACGCCGAGGTGGTCGAGCCCGGTCGGGTGCGGGTCGGCGATCCGGTGGAACCGGTCAGCTCCCGTCCGAGCGAGACGACGACCGTCGCCGGTCGGTGAAGAGCCAGGAGATCGCGAGCCAGGTGACGATCGGGGCGGTCCCCAGGATGCCGAAGATGATCCCGAACTTCACGAAGTCGAAGATGATGTCCAACCCAGGCCTCCGCTCGACGGTCCCGCACAGCCTACCTGAGGGCACGCGAGAGCTTCGCGAAGTTGCAACAGCCTTCCCGGAGAGCTGCGATAGCCTCCCGATATGAAACCCTGGACGCGGTTGGCGATCCCGGTCGCCTCGGTGGCCGTCCTGGTGGTCCTGTTCCTCCTCCTCCGTCCCGATGACGACAACCCCGACGGGGTCAGCCCCACGACCCCCACCACCACGTCCCCCACATCGTCCACGTCGGTGTCGGTGTCGCCGTCCCCGACGCCGAGCCCCGTGCCCGACCGGACGGTCATCGAGGTCACGTATCGCGACGGGGCGGTGCAAGGGCCCACGTCGTTCACGGTGACCCAGGGCGATCGTGTTCGGCTCCTCGTGCACGCCGACGTCTCGGACGAGGTGCACTTCCACGGCTACGACCTGTCGGCCGACGTGACGCCGCAGGATCGCCGGCGAGGATCGACTTCGTCGCGAACGCGGCCGGTGTGTACGAGGTGGAGCTGGAGGGCGCCGGCGAGCCCTTGTTCGAGCTGCAGATCGTTCCCTGACCATGCGGCGGGCGATCTTCGCCGGGTCGCTCGCGACGTTCCTCGCCACCGCGGCACCGGCGTTCGCGCACGGGCTCGGTGGACGCACGGACCTGCCGGTGCCGCGCTGGCTCTTCGTCTTCGGCGCCGCGACCGCGCTGCTCGTCTCCTTCGTCGCGCTCTCCACCCTGTGGACGGAGCCTCACTTCGAGGGACGGCCTTCCCGCCAGTCTCGCCCCTCCTGGATCCAGTCGATCCTCACCAACCGCGCCCTCGAGTGGACGATCCGCCTCCTGATGCTGCTGTTCTTCATCGTCGTGGCGATGGCCTCGGCCCGGCGAGCGAACCTGACCGAGACGATCGGACCGATCGTCATCTACACGTGGTTCTGGGTGGGGCTCGCCTTCGCGCATGTCCTGCTCGGGAACATCTGGGCGACCCTGTCCCCGTTCGACACGATCGGACGTCTGGTCGGCTTCGAGGAGGCCCCGCACCCCTACCCCAAGGCCTGGGGTCTGTGGCCGGCGGCGATCCTGTTGTTCGGCTTCGTGTGGATCGAGCTGGTCGACCCGTTCCGCGCGATCCCCGGCTCCCTCGGGATCGTGATCGCTGCCTACACGCTGCTCCAGATCGCCGGGATGCAGCGGTACGGGCGCCGGGCGTGGCTCGAGAACGGGGAGGCGTTCGGCGCGTACTTCGGGCTCATCGCGGCGATGGCACCGCTCGCTCGCGACCGGGACGGCCGCGTCGTGTGGCGGCCGTTCCTCGCGGGCCTCTCGGAGATCCGGTCCCGCCCCGGGCTCGTGGCGATGGTCCTGATCGCGCTCGGCTCGACGACGTTCGACGGATTCTCCCGGACGAGCCTGTGGATCAACTGGAACTTCGGGATCAGCGGACCCGGACGCATCGCGATCCAGACGGCGGGGCTGCTCGCCGTGATCGGCATCGTGACCCTCGCGTATTTCCTCGCGATGCGCGCGGCGGCACGGATCGTCGGCGGCGAGTGGCACGCGCTCGCGGTCCGCTTCTCCCCCTCGCTCGTCCCGATCGTGCTCGCCTACGTCGTCGCCCACTACTTCTCGTTCCTCGTCCTGGAAGGGCAGCTGGGCTTGGTCCGCCTGTCGGATCCCTTCGGGGTGGGCTGGGACCTGTTCGGGACCGATGACTGGGTCATCAACCTCGCGCTGCTGTCTCCGACGACGATCTGGTACGTGCAGGTCGCGGCGATCGTGATCGGCCACATCGGTGGTGTCGTGTTCGCGCACGATCGCGCGATCGCGATGTTCGATCGCGAGACCGCCGTGCGGACGCAGTACGCGCTCCTCGCCGTCATGGTGCTGTTCACGGCGAGCGGTCTCCTGATCCTGTCCGGGTGAGGGCGATGCTCGCGCATCAGGGAGGCTGGGACGAGATCCTGCTCACCTCCGGGCTCGTCCTCGGGATGCTGGGCATCTCGCGACTCCGCAGGCGCCACGCGGCCACGCCGACCGCCTCGCAGCCGCCACGAGCGCCCGCGATCGACCTGTGCGCCTACTGCGGCGCCGAACTGGCACCCGACGACGTCCGCTGTTCTTCCTGCGGGTTCCGCACACGCGTGCCCCACGAGCCGTGAGGTGCTGGGGATCGGGCCCGCGCTAGCATCCGTCCGTGCCTGCCTTCGGATTGACCGGCGTCCACGTCCGCGGATACCGGTCGCTGAAGGACACGAGCTTCCGCCCCGGCACGATCTCGGCGATCGTCGGCGGGCCGAGCACCGGCAAGTCGAACCTGCTCACGGCGATCTGGGCACTTCTCGACCCCGGCGCGGCTCCCCTGTCCACCGACGACCTGCCCGAGGACGGCAAGACCTCGACCGGGCCGATCCGGATCGTGGGCGAGCTCGCCGGCGGGACGACGATCGCCGTGGCGGGCGCGCCGCCGGATCCCTCCTCGGCCGAGGGGTCGCCGCGGCCTCCGGCGCTCTTCTTCCCGGCGGAGCTCCGGGACGGGCCGATCGTCGCGCCGACCGGTCCGGGTACCGCGCCGCACCCCGTCGCGGAGCTGCTGCGTGTCGCGGTCGACCGGGCCGCCTCGGAGAGCTGGGCGCGTCCTGCCGGGACCATGGCGTCGCCGCACGGGCTCGTCGCCGGACTCGAGTCGTGGCACGAGGCCGGCATCGGCGGGGTCATCGTCCTGATGGAGGAGCCCGAGCTCTTCCTCCCACCCCAGGCCCAGCGATACCTCTACCGGTTGCTCCGGCTCGTCGCGTCGCAGGGCAATCAGGTCCTCTACTCCACGCACTCCCCCGCGTTCCTGAACGTCGTGCGGCTGGACGAGCTCGTCTTCACCGAGCGACGCCCCAAGGTCGGGACGCTGTTGCTCCAGCCCGAGCCGTTGCCGGCGGACGACGAGTTCCGGGCGTTCTCGGAGTTCGACTCCTCTCGGAGCGAGCTCTTCCTCGCTCGAGCCGCCGTCCTGGTCGAAGGGCTCACGGAGAAGCTCACGCTCCCCTTCATCTTCGAGTCGCTCGGCCATGACCCCGACCGGGAGCGGATCTCGATCATCGAGTGCGGCGGCAAGGGGAACATCCCCCTCTTCGGCAAGATCAGCAAGGCCGTCGGACTGCCGTTCGTGGCCGTGCACGATCGTGACGCGCCGGAGGGTGACGAGCCCAGCGATGCCGAGCGACAGCTGAACGCGCTGATCGCCGAGGTGGCGGGAGCCGGATCGCGTGGAGCTCGCACCCGATTTCGAAGGCGTCGCCGGGATCCATGGAGACCGCCAGAAGCCGGCACGGGCATGGCGCCGGTTCGCCGACCTGGGCGCGGAGGACGTGCCGAAGCCGCTGGCCGAGGTCGTCGAGCGGGCCATCGCCCTCGCCCGCCGCGAGCCTTCCTGATTCCTTGGCCTGACACTCAGACGAGCGTCAGGATCTGCCGCCCGCCGCCTCGGCCGACTTCGCCGCCCGGTCGGCGCGCTTGCGCTCCGTCTTCGCCTCGTCCGCCAGGCGCTTGGCCTCGGACTCCGCCTCCCGCGCGGCCGTCACCGCCACGGTCGCCTTCTCCTTGAGGTCCTCGGCACGCCGGTAGGCCTTGTCGGCCGCGCGCTCGGCGTTGGCCGCTCGCTGCTCCGCCGCCCGCGCCTCGCGCGCCCGCTCCCGCCGAACCTCGGCGGGATCCTCCTCGGCCGGCTCGTCGTCGCCGTCGACCCCGCCGCCGCCCTGGAGGACCTCGAAGCCTTCGATCGCGCCGAATCCCGCCGTCGGGCGAGCCTCTCGCTCGAGGACACCGGCCTGGAGACGGGCCCCCAGCTCGTCGTCGATCGACGCCGCATCGAGCGTCGCGGCGATCGCATCACGGTGGGTCGCGCCTCGCGCGCCGATCGCCGCGACGCCCGCCTCCGCGAGCGTCTGGACCAGGGCCCGGCGCTCGTCGGTCGCGCGGCGGAGATCGTCGCCGCCGCCGCCCGAGAGCGCCTTCCGTTGGGCACGCCGGAGGGCTTGCCCGGCCTCGCGGAGCGCCTCGACCTCCTCGGGCCGCGCCCGTGCCGCCGCGTTGACCGCCCAGGCGACGACGCTCGGCTTCCGGAGCTTCTTGATCGCGGCCGCCTCGTCCGCCTTGCCGGACTCCTTCAGCTCACCCGCCAGGCGATCGCGCGCCACGGTGAACTCCTCCGGCGGGAGCGCGTAGAGCTCGCGGGTCGCCTCCGTCACGCGGGCGATCAGAACCCCTCCCCGTATTCCTCGTCGGTGACGGGATCGCCCCAGTCCGGCGCGCCCCCGCCGTTCACGGCCACGTGCACGACCGGTGACTGCGGCGTACCGCCGTGGAAATGCCACTCGTCGCCGCTCACATGGATGACATCGCCGGGCTCCAGAACGTGGCCCGGCGTCCCCCTTCGAACGCACGCGTCCTCGCCCGCTCGAGCGCGAACAGGAACTGACCTCCGGGATGCCGGTGCCAATGGGTCCGGGCGTTCGGGGAGAAGTGCACCTCGGCGACGCTGCTCCCGTCGTCGGCCGTGAGGGTCGAGCGGAGCCAGACCTCACCGGTGAACCGCCCCTCGTCACCCTGTTCGAAGACGCCCTCGGACCCCCGAGCGATGTCCATGGCCCGAGCGTATCGTCGCGGACGCTCCCGTGGAGCTATGCCGCGCGCCGGCCGGCGACGAATCGGATCGGCGCCTGCCAGTCGCTCGGGACCTCGCGCACGTCCGCGAGACCGCCGCGCTCGAGGAGCGCCACCGCGTCCTCGTCGGACAGCGGCGTGCCACCTCCACGGACCGTCCGCAGCTCCGCGAGGGCCTCGGGGAGCGCCTGTTGTGGAGTGGCATACCTCCCCAGCACGAGCCAGCCACCCGGTCGCAGGCTCCTCGCGACCATCGGGACACCTGTCTCGAGCACCGACCTCGGCAAGAACGGGGCGGGCATCCACGCCAGGTCGAACGCATCGGTGTCGGTCAGGTCCTCGATGCCGATCGCTCGCAGCGTGATGCGATCCTCGAGGCCCGCGGCCGCGACGTTCGCAGCGGCCAGCTCCATCGCGGGCTCCCACGGATCCACGCCGACGACCGAGGCGGCCGGCCAGACTCGGCAGCAGGAGATCGAGAGCGCCCCGACACCCGAGCCGATGTCGAGGATGCGCGCTCCTTCCCGAGCGAGCGCGTCGTCGAGACCGTCGAGCGTGGGCGCGATGCTCGCGATCAGCGGGGGAACGCCGCCGGAGCTCTGCCCCTGGGTCTGCAGCACCACGGGATCCGTGTAGACCCACCCGCCGGGTCGTCCCGGGTCCTCGATGCAGACTCGAGCGCCTGCTTGAAGAACGCCGTCACGGTGCCGATGATCGAGTGCCGCGCCGTCTCGTCGAGGTCGTCGAAGAGGCCGGGCACGCTCAGCGCGGAGACGACGCGGTCGAGCGCGGCGCGAACCGTCGGGTCACCGTCCTCGCCGAGTTCGTCGAGCCTCATCCTCGCGGCCAGCGCCGCCGCCGCCTCCGCGCTCGCGATCAGCGGGACTGTCACCGCCATCATCTGCTCGTAGCCCATCGCTCTCCTCCTCGATCGACGTCGATCCGCCGTCTACCTGTCCGATGGAGGGGGAAGTGGCGCCAGGACGCAGAACTCGTTCCCTTCCGGATCGGCAAGCACGACCCAGCTCACGTCGCGTTGCCCGATATCCGCCCGACTCGCGCCGAGGTCCAGGATGCGCTGAACCTCCGCCTCCTGGTTCTTCGGGCGGAGGTCGAAGTGGAGTCGATTCTTGATGACCTTGTGATCTGGAACCTTCACGAAGAGGATGTCCGGCGCGACGTCGACCTCGCGGCTGCCCTCTGGTGGCTCGATCGCGTACTCGTCGTCGCTCTCGAAGGTGATACGCCAACCGAGAACCTCCGACCAGAAGCGTGCGAGGCCCTCGCAGTCGGCGGAGTCGACGACGACACACTGGATCCTGATGTCCACGAGCGAACGATAGTCGAGTCTCGGCCCCGGGCCGGAGCTCCAAGCTCTTGGGCCGGCGGCAGGCGTTCAGCGGATGATCTGACAGGTGACCGTCGGCCAGGCTGCGTTCCGCGTTGAGAAGCCGCTGGGGCCTTCGGGTTCCGGGGGGGCTTCTCACTTGTGCTACGACGGCCCGGGCGGTGGAACCTCGTCTTGCTCGGCCGGGAGAATCCGCGACGCCGGCAGCAGTGCGCTGGGACGATCGATGGCGAGCTTCGTCGACACGCCGATCGAGTCGATCCCGACCTCCGGTACGAGGTCATTCAACATGTCGGTGATCTCGTTGCGCAGATGTTGCATGGCTCGAGCTTGTTCCCGCGGATCTTCATCTGCAGCACCCTGGTCGCCTCGTCACCGACACGGAATGCTCTGCCTGCGATCCGCCGGCGGTCCTGCTCCGACGCCAACTTGGCTCGCGTGATGGCCTCCTGGACTTCTGCGGCGGTCTGGTCTCTCGGATCGCCGCCGACCAGGGTTCCTACCGCGTCGACCAACCTGGAAACGACGCCGTACACCGCGGGAGCGGAGAAGCCGCCCAGCAGGGCCAGCAGGACGGGCGAGAAATTCTCGGTCGCGTCACTTGGCCTGAGCACATCGGGCAGCAGCATCGCCAAGATCACGCCCGACGATCAGCCCCAGGACGATCGTCGTCATGTGGGCGGCGTCTTCCGTCGGATCGTACTGCCCTCTGGAGATCTTGCCGGTTGATGCGGAAGAGCTGAGAGAACAGGACACCCAGACCCGCCGCGAGAACGATGTACACCGCGCCCAACACCCCTTCGCCCCACGTCCCGGTCGCGATCGCGTCGGCAGTGATCGTCCCCAGCGATGGGGAGAACGATGAGGAATGCGACCAAGAAGGCGATCGCCATGAACATCATGAGGCGCACGACGAGCACGCCTCCGAACAGCGCCAACCACGGCGAATCCGGGGATTGCTCGTTCACGAGTGTGATCGACCTCGGCGTCGCAGGCTCGACCAGCCTGCTGAGACTCGAGTGAGCAGCCACGAGGTCGGCCGCGTCTCTTGGGATCGGCGTCCAACCGTCGCCCTGCTTCGAACGCTTGTTGTCCAGTTCGCGCACGGTGTACGCAGCTTTCGCCGGGATCTCCATCCCTCGAGTGGATGCGTACCTCAGCATCGCTCCGCATTCATTGAGCCATTGCACCTCGAACCTGACGGAGCTCGGGCTGACGCGTTGATCGCGCGAGCCGCGGCGCCCGAACCCGGACTTGCGGGGGGGCCGAGTCCCGTTGCCCAAGGCCTCACGAGCTTCCGCGTTGAGGTTGACGAGTTCATCCTGCTGGGACATCCGTCACCATCCCGCACGGCGAGGGGCAATGAACATGGCGCTCCGGTACGCATGCGTCAAGTCGTTCGTCTGCTGTCGACCGATGGGCCTACGATGCCGGGCAGACAGCCCGCTCGTCGATCGGAGAACGAGCCCTCCCCCGATCTGGGCCTCAGCCTCGAAAGGGCACTGACCTGGAATCTCTGTCGTGGGCCTCTGTCGTGGGGCGGGCAGGGCTCGAACCTGCGACCGACGGATTATGAGTCCGCTGCTCTGACCAACTGAGCTACCGCCCCGTATGGGTGCGACCTGCGACTATGCGCCTCTGGACACATCCCTTCACCGTTCGTGGGTAAGAATCATGTCAGAATCGCTCTACCTACTTGAGCGCTGCGCCGATCGCGCGAGCAAGCTCCGCCTGACGACCCTTGATTGCGTGCGCGTAGACCGTGAGGCGCGCAGCCGACGGGGACCAGTGTCCCAGGCGCTCGCCGCGCCGCGACGACGTCCATGCCTGCCTCCAGCAACCACGACGCGCACGCATGGCGCATGTCGTGGAACGGCACGACCGGGACCCCAGCTCCGGCAGCGAGGCGCTGGAACGTGTGCGTCGTGACGTCGGGACGCCAGGGTTCGAACCCGAGCCGCGTCGGACGGCGAAAGACGAGCTGCCCTACGTCGGCGACCGCTTCGGTGCCCTGCCTTGTGCGCATCTCCTGGAGGGCGAGGATCGTCGTACCAGCGAGGTCCACCTTGCGCTTCTTGTCGTTCTTCGGGGTGTCGAACCGGAGCATCCGCTCGTCACCCGGGAGCCGCTTCGCGCTCACCGAGCGTCCGATCCGCACGATCTGCCGCGCCGCGTCGATGTCTGGCCACGCAAGCGCTAGGAGTTCGCCCAGGCGAGCGCCGGAGTCCAAGCCGACCCGTACGAGCACCGCCATGTCGGGATCATGGTCCGCCGCGTGACGGAGGAACCTTCCGGGCCTGCTCGGGGGTCCAGAGCGCGTCGACGTCGATCGAGGAACGGGGAACACGCGGGCTCTCCGCACCGCGAACCGCGTTGACCGCGAGCTTCCGGTGAACGTTCAAGGCTCGGCGGAGCGTGCGCCGGACAGCATCGACCGTAGCGGGACTCAGCCCCTTGTCGAGCAGTCGGCGGAACAGATCCTCGACATCTGTCGTCGTGACGTCGCAGATCCGACGATCGGCGATGGCGTCGGTCAGCAGGTGCACGCGGACGTGGCTCTCGTATGACTTCCACGTCGAGACTTTGATCTTTCCGTGCGGCGGCTTCACGCGTTCGAGCCAGCTGACCAGGTACACACCGAGCGGCTCGCGGGCAGCCGGGACGTAGTCGCCCCTCGTGACGTCCGCGCGGAGCTGGTCGCGCATGTTCCTTGCGGTCGTCTTCGTTCCACGAACCATCCTGACGATCTGCTCATAACGCCCGTTCGCCAGTCGCCGACCGGTGCTCACCACGACGCGGTATCGACCAGGTCCGGCCTCATACACCCCGGCGTCACTACGCTGTCTCGTCATCGCTTCCTCCTCGGCCTGTTCTTGACTGCCGTGATCGGCAGAGCGACGTCGGTCTCCATCGACATCGAGAATCCTCTTGATCAGGGCCTGGCGCACCTCCATCTGAGCCGCCGCCTTGGCATCGCCCATGACGATCGCTCGAAGCTCGGGGATCGTCATGGTCCAGGTCTCACCCGACTCGGTCAGCGTCAGCTCCTGGTCATCGTCCGTCTCGGTGTGTGCGGTGAGGAGCTTCGTCACCGGAACCTCAAACGCCAGCGCGAAGGCCACGGCCTCCTCCGCTGAGAGTGACCGCTGCCCTTTCTCGATCTTCGAGATCGACTGCTTCGGGAGCGGATCACGGCCGAGGTAGGAAGCGGTCGAGCTCCCCGAGCCGGGGTTGCGAGATGCCCCGAGCGACTCGGAACATCTTGACGTTGCGCCCCATCACGGCAGCGAGTGTCCCGATCTGCCCGGTCACGCTTCGGCCCTGTCTTGGTGCTCGTCGTACGTCATCGCGTCCTCTCTTCTCCGGCCACTCCACGCTACGCTCCTGCCGTGGCGCGGTCAACCACAGGATGACGACGGCCCCTTGCGGGGACGACCACCCGGCCTCACGATGTATTCATGGAGTCGGACTCGATGAGGTTGCGCGCGGCGAGGGAGGCCCAAGGCCGGAGCCTCCGAGACGTTGCCCGTGAGTCGGGGATCGACGCCTCGAACCTGAGCAGGATCGAGCGCGGCATCCAGCGTCCGACCCTGGACACCCTCGTCCGGATCGGACAAGCCCTCGGCTTGACGAACGTGGTCGACACGATCGGCCTGTTCGTCGCAAACGCGCAGGATCGGGAGTGACCACCTTCCTGCCCGACCGCTTCTATCGACCCTCCGAGATCTGGCGACTCTCGCGAGCCCCGAGGGCGCTCGTGTACGCGTCCCTCGCCAGCGGACAGCTCAAAGCGATCCGTCGAGGGTCGAGGTATCTCGTCCCAGGCGGAGCAGTCGATCGACCTGGATCGAGGAGATCCGCGATGGCCGGGGTGCGCCGTGAGCACCGACATCGAGACCCTGGAGAAGGTCCGCGAGTACCGCCGTGCCGCGCGCCTCGCGGTCGAGGCCCAGGACCATCGCTTCCAGGACCGTTGCCTGGCGCTGATCGACCTCGCCGAAGCCGCACGCGCCGAGTCAGATCCCACCGTCCGCCTGTGGAGCGAGCGAGCGATCTGGGAGGAGAGCAAGCGCTTCCTCGGGATGGATGACGATCTGCCCAAGCCGGTTCCGGAGCCCTTCGAGCGGGCTCAACGGAAGCTCCGCGCGCAAGGGCTCACGTCGTGCCCGACATGTCTCAGCACGTTGGCGACCGACCTCGACTTCGAGTCATGGCGCAACAGGCGCGAGGACTATCTGAGGGCGCTCCGCCGTCGGGAAGGTGCCGTGGGATGAGCACGCCCGTCGACCTCGTGCGGGAGAGGCTCGCACCCCGTCGGTCAGTGGACGAGCTGCACGAGTGCTTCCAACGGCACCTCTACCTTCCGGGATCTCGTGGCCGTTGACGTCACCGCCGCGTGTTACGTGGCGCATCGAGGCGGGGGAGATCCACTCTGGATGTTGCTCGTCTCTCCGCCGTCTTCCGGCAAGACCGAGATCCTGCAGTCGCTCGCGGGCTGCCCCGAGGTGTACCGGTTGTCCTCGCTCACGGGCCAGACGTTCGCCTCGGGCTTCAAGGGACGCTCCTCCAGCCTCCTCAATCGGCTCGACGACAACGGGCTCTCGTTCTTGATGTTGAAGGACTTCACCACCGTGCTCTCGCTCCACAGGGACGCACGCTCCGAGATCCTGGGGGCGCTCCGGGAGATCTACGACGGCGAGTTCACCAAGGACTTCGGCAACGGCCAGTCCGTGTCCTGGTCGGGCCGGCTCGGGTTCCTGGCCGGCAGCCACGCCCGTGATCGACCGACACCACCAGGTCCTCGCCGTCCTCGGCCAGCGGGTCCCGATGCTCCGCCTGCCCCCGGAGGACCGCGACTCGATCACCAAGCGGGCCCTGGCCACAAGGGGCCACGAGCGCGTGATGCGCGCCGAGCTTCGCGAGGCGATGAAAAGCTTCGTAGCTGGCGTCGATCCGGACTCGGGCGCATTGTCGGCGGAGGCGACCGATGCAGACCGTCGCCGTGGCCCGTTACTCGACGCAGGGGCGGACCGGGGTCGAGCGCGACGGGTACAGCCGGGAGATTGTCGTCGTCCCCGAACTGGAGGTGCCCACCCGGTTCGCGAAGGCTGCTGCGGCGCTCGGGAGCGCGCTGGTGGCGATGGGCTACTCCGAGCGGGATGCGATGGACGTCGTCGCACGGGTCGGCAGGTACTCGATGCCGCAGGTTCGCGTGGTGGTCCTGGCGCAGCTCGCCGGCGCCTCTGAGGTCTCGACCCCCGATCTCTCGACGGCTACCAACCTCCCGGTCTCAACCGTCAAGAGTGTGACCGAAGACCTCACCGCGATCGGGCTGGCGCAGCGGGTTGGATCTGGCTCGGGCCTCAGGTGGAGTCTCACTGACGACGGAACGACGGCAGCGAAAGTGCTGGTCATCGGGGGGAAGAAGTGAAACGCGAAAAGTCGAGAGACCCTATCCATCTTCCCCTCTCCCCCTCTCTGGTGACTTTTCTTGTTTCTGGAAGAGGGCGGCGCCCGTGAACACGCCCGACGAGATCAGCGGGGTCGACCAACTGGAGCAACCACCCGTGACTTGCTCGCGGACCTCGGTCTCCAGCTGATCGCGTCCACGAACCCGGAGCCCGAGTGGCTCGCGGAGCTGACGGGCGAGCAGCTCTTCGACGTGATGCTCACGAACGCGGCCAACATCTCCGAGCGCGGTCGTCTCTGGGCGCTCGTGGCGACACGGACTCCGGCAGGAGACATCGCAGCGCACTTCGTCGAGGTGGGACGGGCGCTCGACCGGAACGACCAGGAGGACGCGTGAGATCAGGGGTTGAAGCGCGAACCCGGCTGGCAGCGGAGCGTGACGTTGCCCTCTTCGTCGACGATCACGGCGGTCCAGGCAAGGCTATCCGGCGCGTTCAGCACGTCCCCGTACCGCTGCCCACCGGTGGTGAAACCCTCGCCAGCACAATCGAAACGGTCGTCGAGAAGTACGTCATCGGCCGAAACGCGGAGTGTCTCGCCGGGCTGCACCAACCAAGTCTTCGGCCCGCGCTCTTGGTCCGTCGACATCGTCAGGTTCGTGTTGAACCAGTTCAGCGCCACGACGCCGAGCACGAGCAGCAGGACGACGCCGAGGGCGATCCATCGGACACGGGCGCTCATCGGTCCCGATGCTACGCCTAGGTGGGGGGCGGTTCGATCTTGGGAGATGTGCCTCACGGCCACGCGGCTGGCGCGCACATCGGAGTTCGCCAAAGTATCTCCGCATCCGCGAGGGAGAAACCCCGTTTCCGACCGATCGTGGGCCAGAAACCACCACCTTGTGAGGGGAAACCGAACGCCCTACTTCGCGACCGCCTGCGGGCGGTTCCTTTGGGCGAAGTAGATGCACATGCCCAACACCCCGAGCCCCAGGACAAGGGGGGCCAACCGAGTGAGCAGTAGGTCCGAGCAGCCATCGGTGAACCAGGTCCCGGGGTTGAAGCTCCCGCATCGCGTAACGACGTTGCTCAATACGCCGTCGTCCCACTCCTCGCCCACGACCTTGCTGATACTGGCGGCTGCGGCGAATGTAGAGACGAGGACGGTCAGTCCGAGTGTCCACAGGATCGCCTTCTTGAGCATGTGAGAGGTATCGGGTGAAGGGCGCGTCGGCTTGAAAGGATCGGGTAGTACTCGCGACCTGACGGCGACCGAGGCGCGGATCAGGCAGGTCCTGCGGTCGAAGAATGTCGGCGCGGCCGACTACTGGCGGTCGGGGGGCAAGGAGCGTTTCGCCCGCGAGCTGGCCGAGGATGGGCTTCCACCCGACGAAGCCGCCGCGCTGCTCAATGCGATCGATCGTGAGCTGTTCCCGCCCGTGACCTCGACGCAGTGCTTCGAGGTCTCGCAGCTCGCGAGCAGCTGTGAACGCGATCCGTCGAAGCCACCCAGCTACCAGATGATGAAGATGAAGATGAGGCTCACGATCAGACAGAAGGCTCCCATCACGACCACCATCCACCCGACCCGCTTCCACGCGTCGTCTCGGGCGGGCCTCGTCGCGGGACCTCGGAACCAGAGGTGGTCCAGCGGGTTGGTGGTGGGACCACACCTGCTCACATCGACTCGCTCGCGGTAGGCGGGGTCAATGCATCAGGCGCACGCCGTACACGACCAACACGACGCCGACGATCCCAAGGAAGAAGGGCATGACCAGCTGATTATCGACTCTCGCGCCCGTTGTCAGACCGACGACGTACAATCCGATCCGAGGCAAGGCGTCAAGGCCGAACCGCGACGGCGGCAAGGCCGAGGAACACCGAGGACCTCCATGCGGTGAGGGTTGAGGACTCGATCCCCTCCCGCTCCAGCAGGGAGGTCCTTCCGATGCTCACCCACGAACGCGCTTCGGCGCTCCGCGCCGAGCTGCGCGAGCTGCAGACCAAGTCCTCTACTCCGTCGACGACCTCACCGGATCGACGAGATCGGTGAGGCAATCGCCACGGCGATCAGCGACCGGTCCCGCCGCACAGCACTCAACGACCTCGGCGCTCCTCCCGATCTCGGAGGCTCCGGGTTCGCCGACGCGATCCGATCGGCCGGGTTCACCGGACCGCGCGGCACGAACACGGTCGAGGTCAGTTCAAGAGCGCGAGCTTCGACGGCGACCCGCTCGACTTCTCCCCGCGACGGTTCGGCGGCGCACCGCTCGCCTACGACCAGCGGTGGTTGCACCCGGTGTTCCCGCAGATCGATGTGGACTCGGGAACGACGAGCGTGCAGTCGTTCCGCCAGAGCGCCCGGACGCTCGCCGATCCGGGCCTGATGGTCCGGGCGATCGACGCGACCTCGACCAAGCCCGAGACCGACACGACGACGGAGGTCGTCACCGAGGCCCTGAAGCAGGTCGCCAACGTCTCGACCGGCACGCCGAACGTCTTGCTGGAGTCCCCGGCGTTCCGAGACTTCGTCGAGACCGACCTCCGGCTGGCCTTCGGCGACGCGATGGACGCTCACGTCGTCGCCCAGCTCGCAGCCGTGAACCCGCCCGACGCCGATCCGGGGGTGAACCTGCTGGAGGGAGCCCGGAGGGCGATCACGCTCGTCCAGGCTGCCGGGTACTCGCCCACGGTTATCGCGGCCTCGCCCGAGGACCTGGAGGCGCTCGACCTCCTCACGTCCTCGGGACCGGAGCAGACGTATCAGTTCGCCCTCACGGCGACGGCACCGAACGCGGCGAACCTGTGGGGCCTGCGGCGGGTCGCGGTGAAGGATCTCTGGTCGCCGCTCGTCCTCGACCCGCAGGCGGCGGGGGTCCTGTACCGGTCGCCGATCCGGTTCGGGGCGTTCGAGGAGAACGCCGGGCAGACGAACACGTCGACGGTCCGGCTGGAGGCGCACGCGCTTTTCGTCGTCCAGCGGCCCGACGCGATCGCGAAGATCCCGGCGTTCAGATAGACCGGCACCGAGAGCGAGCGGGATAGGGGGTGCCGGAGGTGTTGGTTCCACCTCACAAGGCCCTCCCGCTCAGGGTGGGGGTCCGGTCCGACTCCTCGGCCGGACCAGACCTCCACCTGCGCTACTAACGAGTGGCTGGGGAACCGGTGATCGGAGTGGGGTGTATACATGAACAGATGCGCCACTCGGCAACCAGACTGGTGATCCCCCTCCTGGTTGTGGTCGCCTGCACGGGCGAACCAGCACGACAGGGGCCGACGTCCACCATCACGACGTCACCGTCGGCACCGATCGTCGCCGTCCCAAACGTTGTGGGTCAGAACTTCCTCCGAGCGATGGTGGAGGTCGACCCTCCCTTCCGTCTCTTAGACATCACGTATCGCGAGTCATCCGATGTTACGAACGGCACGATTCTTGAGCAGCGACCGGCTGCAGGGACGCCCACCGACTCCACCGAGCCTGAGATCGTGATTCGGGTCGTCGTGTCGACCTCGCCGGTCTAGGTGTCACGCGCTGTTCGTCGTCCAACGGCCCGATGCGATCGCCGAATCCCGGCGTTTGCTAGACCGGCACGAGGGGCGGATCGGGTGCCGGGGGCACGTTCCTGCCTAGCGAGCCCGACGCCCAGGTGGGCCGGACCCGTTCCTCCTCGGCGCGGGTCCGGCCCACCTTCGCGAGTGATCCGACAGCCCTTCTCCTACGATGCGCATCGTGTTCGACTGGACTGCCGACACATGGGCGCAGGTGATCGCGGCCGTAGCCGCGGCCGTGGCCGCGATGTTCGCCTGGCGCAGCGCGCGAGCAAGCGCTCGCGCGGGTTCCCTCGTCGTGCTCGCGGAGGACTACCGGCGGCTCGACGAGATGCGGCGCATCGTCGTGCTTTGGAACGGTGCTGGTGACCCGTGGCGTCGAAACGCGCAGGTCGACCTTCGCCGTCTCCTCCGGCACACCGACGATCTTTCGGAGACCCGCAGACTGGCCGAGGCCAGCAACATCACCACCGCGATCGACGAACACGGGTCGGCGCTGCTCGAACTTGATCGCGCGCTGATGAGCATCGAGGCCGAGCTGAGGGGTTGACTGATCTGCGGCCGTCTTGCTTCCGAGGTTGCTCCCGAGGAATACTCCGTCCGCCATGCGGATCAGGAGGACCGTCGCGATCGCGGTCCTTCTGGCGCTCGTGGGGTGTGAGGCCCAAGAGCGGCCCATGGGACCGCCGGAAAGACCTCCGGAGAACATCGTCCCCGATGTCCTCGGGATGACTCGTTCATCTGCCCTCGTGACCCTACGTGCCGAGGGTTTCGACCCAATCGTCCGCCAGAGGTGGTCCGAGACCGGCAAGGACGGCAGGGTGATCCGCCAGGGGGCCAGAGGGACTCACTGAGCCCCCCGGCATCCGGCCGGTGATCACGGTGCGTCGGCGGCTCCTCCGAGTGCCCGACGTCGACCGACTGACTGTGGAGCGCGCTCGTCGCGTTCTTCGGAGGGCGGGGTTCCGTGTCCGCGTGATCGACCGCCCCGGTGGGTTCCTGGCCTCGTTGTTCGATCCAGGCACCGTGATGGAGACCCGTCCGGGTTCATTCGCCTACCGCCGTCCTGGAACGCTCGTGACCGTTGTGGTCAAGGCGGTACCACCCACCTTCGTGGGTTCAGGCCCCGACTGCGATCCGTCGTACTCGGGGGTGTGCATCCCGCCGTACCCGCCAGACCTGGACTGCGACGACGTCCCTTACAACAACATCGTTGTCGTCGGCAGTGACCCGCATAGCTTCGACGGGTATGACAACGATGGGCGGGGTTGCGAGAGCTAGGGTCAGCGGTGAACGATCCGAACTGACGCCCGAACTTCGCCGCGATCTTCTTCGCTACCTCGCCGCCACGTCCGAGAAGCGGGCCCGCCTGATCGGCGAGCTGGTGGAGAGGGACCCCAGGATGGGCAGTCTGTTGATGGATCTCGAAGCCGACGATGACCTCCGGGCGGGGTTCGACATGCAGCTACTCGAGCATCGGTAGGTCCACCACGGGGATGCTCGACAATCGGCAAGTTATCGACTCGGAAACGGCGGTCGAGGCTGCGATCGGAACATGAAAAGCGAACCATCCTCTTGGAAATGCAGCGCCTGAGACCCCTCAATCTTGAAGTTGAACGGGCCAGAGGGAACCTCGAAGGTGAATCCGTTGAGAATCGTAGGCGCAACCTTCATGTCGGGCGCGATTATCCAAGGTGTGAACGCGAATGCTGATTCAGTGCTTGCAACCTCCGGCTTCGCCGACGGCACGTACCGGCAGGTCACTTCCCGCGATAGCCGCGGTGACGGGACATGGATGGTCATACAGTCGGGCCCAACAACGTCATGCTGGGAAGCCGCTTCTCGCACGGCACCGACCATACGGTCGATGATGACCTCCGGCGTATCGGCTGAGGCGAGATCCGCGGTGAGCGATTTCAGGCTGTCGCCGGACAAGGCCGACGGAAGCATGGCGACCGTGACGAGTCCCCGCTCCCACCCGAAGTACCGCTCGAACGGAACAGCCCCAAACTCGGGACTCGACGTCCGGCACATGATCTGCCAGATGACTGGACGGCTGCGTGCCAGCTCCCACCTCCAACCGGCTGCCGGCCACTGGAAGCCGCTCGCGAAGACCTGCATGTCGCCTATCTCGTAGCCATGGTGCTTCCATGCGAAGGTGAACTCATCGGCCAGGTGCTTCATCGCCCGTCCGACATCCAGCCAGCGGTCGGGCTGGCCGAATCCTGTGTGCACAGCTCCCATCTCGTCGTCTTGGAGTGTTTCGTCGAGAGCGAGCTTGCGAGCTATCCAGCGATCAGTCGGCTGATCCTACGTACGCCCGACCCGTGTAGCCGATCGTGAGCAAGCCGTTCCGGGCGAGGAAGACAACGTTCTTGTTCGCGGCCGGGTCGAACTTCTCGAAGGGGCTCTTTCGCGTGACGAGCCGATCCGAGACCTGGATGACCGAACCGAAGGCAGTTCCTGTGATGTTGAGGGTCATAGCTAGCTCCGTGGCGGAATCTATCGAGGACCACCGACACGCCCTCAACCACGCTGATCGCGCTGGCCGACACGGACGAGGTCGTCCGACTGCGGCTGCTCCGTGCGATCCGGGACCGTCGGCGTCTCAATCCCTCCTGTAGTGACCTACGGCTGGGAACCCGCGGGCACCTGGCGTGCGTCTAGGGACCATGACAGTCTGGTGCGTATGAAGGCAGCGAACCGTGCACGGTTGGTAACCCTGTTGGCGGCGGCTGTTCTGCTGGGCGGGCTCGTCGCGATTGCGGTGGCGCAGACCCTGTCCGGGGAGCCGGGCGGACAAAGGCAGGACTCGGGGGACACCGGACGTGAGATGGCCCTCGCGGCGGGCTGCGACATGTCCCGGAACGAGGTGCCCATGAACGTGGGCGTGCTCGACTACGTGGCGGGGTCCGGGTACCCAACGCTGGAAGAAGCGGTCGTGGGATTCTCCGGCTACCTGAACCAGAACGGCTTCTCTGTGTCAAAGGACGATCTCGGGAGCAGCGGCAACCGCGACGATAGACACCATCCCCATCGAGGTGAACCTTGATGGTGCATCCCTTCACGTCATGCACACCCCTGACGGGTATCTCGTCGGTGAAGTCGTGCTGTGCGCCTAGGCGATCGCCATGCTGATCGCGATGGCCGACACGGATGAGGTCGTCCGGCTGCGGCTGCTCCGTGCGATCCGAGACCTCGGCGTGTGACCGGGCCGTGCAAGAATCCGTGTAAGAATCTGCGGCCCACGTCACGGCGTCGACAGAACCTGTGCCTCACGAAACGGCAGGTCAGGGAGGGAGTCGGCAAGTCGTGGAACGGTCCTCGACGGATTATGAGTCCGCTGCTCTGACCAACTGAGCTACCGCCCCTCCTGCGTTGCGCCGCTTCGCCGCAGTCTAGAGCGAGGACCGGATCAGCAGGAGGTCTGCACGTCGTCGCCCGGGCCACCGTCGCAGACGTCGTCGCCGGGGCCGCCATGGAGGGTGTCCGGCCCCGATCCCCCGAAGAGGAGGTCGTTGCCGAGCCAACCTTCGAGCGTGTCCGCTCCGCCTCTTCCTCGGAGGGTGTCCGGACCCGCTCCACCGACGAGCCGGTCGGCCCCCTCACCGCCGCGGAGGTCGTCGCGACCCAGGAACCCGATGAGCTTCACCGGGTCCGAGATGCCGGACGGGCCGAGGAACACGTCGTCGTAGTTCGAACCGAGGACCCGCTCCATCTCGAACGCCTCGATCCACTTCCGGGGTCCGAACGTGGGCTGCCCCATCGTGACGTTGATCCCCTGGATGGCTGCTCGGAGATCGAGAACGTCCTGGCCGTCTCCACCGACCAGCGAGGGGTACGTTCCGCGTTCCGTGATCCGGAACCGGTCGTCCCCGCCTTCCGCGAACACGTATTCGATCCCGGAGAACGTCGCCGCCCACGACCCACCGATCGTCCGGCGCCCGAGCTCGAGGGACACCGGCTCCTGGGGAGAGGAATCGAAGACGATGGAGTCGAAGCCTCCGGGGCCACCATGGATGATCCGATCGGAGGCGCTCCCACCCGGTACCGGGTCGACGACGGTCACGGAATCGGGATCGGCACCCGTCCATGTTTCGCCCGTCGAAGCACCGATGTAGGCGACGGTGTCGATCGAGTCGGTGAGGATCACCTCCTCGACACCGGCCAGCTCCTCCCTCGGAGGAGCCATCCGCGAAGACGGTCGCGATCGCCGCCCTCCCATACGAGGCTCAGCTCAGACGGCCCACGAGTAGTCGGCGATGTCGTGCCCGGGACCTCCGTCGATCTCGTCGTCGTCCTGCAGGTCGCCGATCACCCGGTCGTCGCCGGGACCGCCGACACCGTCTTGGCGCCGAAGGCGTTCAGAGGTGTACCCGGTTCGGCGAGGGACAGCAGGTCGTCGCCTTCACCTCCCAGGAGCTCGAGCTTCACTCCGCTGCCCAGTTCCGTCAGCGTCACATCCTCGTCGAACGCCGCCTCGTCCGCGTTGAGGCTGACCGAGAGGAACCCGCTGCGAGCGCGTCGGGTCCGGCGCTGCCGATCACGCGCAGGGTGTCGAAGCCCCCTCCGTGCCGCTGATCTCGATCTCGATCTCCGATGAGCCGTCGCCCTCATCCGTCGCTCCCGGCGCGAGTGGACCACCCGACAGGTCCACCACGACGGTGTCCGACTCGGGCACGTCCGGCACGGCGACCTCGATCACGTCGGTGTTCGTCACGGTGGCGGTCTGACAGAGGACGCCGTTGACCGCGATGGCGTCGCCATCCCGCGAGATCGTCGCAACGACGCCCTGCGTCACCGTCACCGTGGCCGTGGCGCTCGGGGCATCGAATGCGCACGTCGTCGCCCCACCAGCCCGGGCGATCGGGCTCAGCGTCAGCGCCAGCAGGAACGAGACAACGAGGCCGCGTGCGAACCGGCGCAAGCGACGGTGGCGAGATGTCTTCACGAGGCCCCTTCAGAAGATGTGCCACGAGGCAACCACGGTCGCCGAGCTGGGTCAAGGACGACCGGCGCGCTCCGCCTCCAGTTGCGCAGCGAACGCGAGCCCGAACAGCACGGCGAGCCCTGTCGCGTACGCCCACACCAGCAGGGCGACGATGCCGACGAGCGGGCCGAACGCGTCGCCGAGCAGCGACGCGTGCTCGTAGACAAGGCCGAGCAGGAGGGTCGCCGCGACCCACGCCACCACCGAGACGGTCGTTCCCGACAGGAGCCACGAGAACGGGGGCTGATCCCTGTTCGGGACGACGCGGAAGATGATCGTCATCGCGATCGCTACGAGACCGACCCCGATCGGCCATCGGACGAACGACCACAGGCCGCCGCCGGCGTCACCCTTCGAGCCCTCACCGATGGAGCCGCCCGCCACGATCACCGCCAGACCGATCATCAGCATCACCTCGACGGTCGTGGCCAGGGCGAGTGCGAGACCGATCCGCACCCGCGGGCTCCGATCTTCGTCGATCCCGTAGATCCGGTTCGCGGCCCGCTCGAGATGGGTCATCCCGACGGTGCCGGAGAACACCACGCCCACCAGGCCGACCAGCAGCGCGGTCGGACCCGCGGAGGGCTCCGCCTGAGCGAGCGCTTCCGTCAGGATGCCGCCGGCCGGACCGGGTGCGAACGAGGTCGCCGCATCCTCGAGCACTCGCGCGAACCCCCTCAGGTCGAACACCGCGACGAGCCCGATCACCGTGATCACCCCCGGGATCAGTGTCAGGAGCGACGAATGGCCGAGTGCCCGGGCGTACGTCGTGCCGTGGGCCGCGCGGAGCCGGGCGGCCGCGTTGCGGAGCAGTCGGATCATCCCCGACCGGCGCAGCTGGTCGCGGGCGTCACCGGCACCTTGGTGGTCGGTTTCCGGGACAGGGGTGACCGTACTCATGGGCATCCAGACACGGTCATGACCATTCCCCCGGCACCGTCCCCGCAACCCCGCCAGGGTGTGGTCCGCCTCGCTCCTGCGGCATGCTGGTCCCGTGAAGCTCGCCCTCGTGACCCAGCTCCTGGAGTGGCTCCGGCCATTCTTCGACACGTTCGGGTACGTGATCGTCTCGGTCGCGATGTTCTTCGAATCGGCGGCGTTCACGGGGATCTTCGTTCCGGGCGACGTGATCCTCGCGCTCGGAGGCGTCTACGCCGCCGAGGGAGCCCTCTCCCTGACGGGGGTCATCGCATGCGGCGCCGTCTTCGGTGTGCTCGGGACGTCGGCCGGCTACCTCCTGGGTCGCCGGTACGGCGACTCGTTGCTGCGACGCGCCCCGATCCTGCGACGGTTCGAGCATCGGATCACCCAGGCCCAGGTCTCGGTCGCCGAGAACGCCGGGAAGACGATCGTGCTCGGACGGTTCGTGACCGGGGCCGCGGTCTTCGTGCCGTTCGTCGCGGGCTCCTCCGGGGTCCGACCTCGCACCTTCTTCGCGTATGCGATCCCGACGATGGTCGTGTGGGCCACGGGTCTTGCCTTGCTCGGCTACCTCGTCGGCAACAACGTCGAGACGATCGACCGGATCATCGCCAGGATCGGACTCGCCGGCCTCGGCGTGGCCGTCTTGGTGGTGGGGTTCTGGATCTGGCGGCACCGGCGCGCTTCTGAGAACACGCCTGAGAACGCGGAAGAGGACGACGCAGCGGCGCCCTAGTTCCGACGATCCTCCCCGTCGTCGACGATCAACAGCTCTTCGAACAATGAGCGGTAGTAGACCATCGCCTTGCGGAGGGCCTCCGTGTTCCCGTCGCCGGACTCCCGCGATTCCTTCACCGCGATCGAGTGCGCCGACCGGTAGTTCTCCACGACCTGCGGATGCATCACGGAGATGTCCGCGGCGCGGCGATCGAAGTCCTCCACCGGATATCCGCGCGAGGCCATCACCTGCTGGATCAGCTCGTCGGCGTCGGTCACGGCCTCCGAGGGCGCATCTACGAACTCCGCCTGCACCTTCGTCCATTCGGAAGCGAAGCGGTCGTGATCGACCCTCGAAAGGGGCCGGACGTCCAACGCGCTCACACGATCGCGGCGCTCACGCAGATCCGACTCCGCCAGTCCACGGTCCTCGCCCGCTCGCGCGATCGTCCGGTCGTACTCCGAGCCGAAGTCACGTTGCAGCGCACGAGTTCTGGCTCCGCGAACCGCGAGCCACACGACCACCGCCACCACCGCCACGGCGGCGATCACCACCCACACCCACGTCTCCATGCCGACCCTCCTTCGCCTTCCTTGCTTCGGTTTTCTCCTCGCTCACTGCGACTTCCTCGTCCCTACCCGTCACGACCACACTCGAACCCCTCGGGGAGCAGGCGCGTAGACCTGTCCGGTTGACGTGTTTCCGAACTCGCAGCTAGCTTCGTTCGGCACCCCGGGTCGAGGACGACCTCCAGATCCGGGTCATATCCCCCCCGTGTCCCCCCACCGGGGACCCGACCAGAGGAGGTTGCATGAGGAGAACCCTCATCGCTGCGCTCGTCATGGCCCTCGCCATGATGTTCGTGCCCACCGTTGGCACGAGCTTCGCCAGAACGGCGAGCAGTACGGCACAGGCCGCGGAAAGAGGCAACGGGTCGGACATCGTCCGTACCCCGACGGACCTCAAGGCGCCGATCCGGCTCCGAGG
This sequence comes from uncultured Actinomycetota bacterium, assembly GCA_963711655.1. GTDB lineage: Bacteria > Actinomycetota > UBA4738 > UBA4738 > HRBIN12 > JAJNBA01. The sequence goes on along the minus strand of CAVQEW010000015.1, from coordinate 75,227 downwards.
TGCCAAGGTCGCGAATCCGAACGCGAAGACGCCGCCGCGCGTGGGCGACGTCCGCACGTGGCTCGGACTCGACGACGTCGCCGGCGGCTTCTACACGAAGAACTTCACGATGCGTGGCAAGGGGAAGCACATCGAGGTCTGGTCCGCATCAGGCACCCGGACGCTCAACGGCATCACCACGACAGACCTGAACTTCCAGGACGGTGACTGCCGGAACGGCGAGCGGACGACCGTCACGGACGCCCAGGTCCGCTACCTGATCGGGCAGTTCGACCGGAACATCTACCCGATCGAGTCGAGCGTCTTCAGCGTCCCGCCGCAACGCAACGGTGGGAACTCGCCCGGAGCCGCCGCCCTGGGGCTTCCGCCCTCGTACTACATCGGCGACGGCGACGACATCGTCGTGCTGATCGACAACGTGCGGGACGACAACCTCTACGACCTCAACAACACGCAGGGGTTCTCCTACATCGCGGGCTTCTTCTCGTCGGGACTGAACGGGTTCTTCAACCGCAACGTCATGACGATCGATGCGTTCGACTGGCTGCACCGCACCGGTCAGAACCCGCCGAACGAGCCGGTGCCGGGCGACAACTGCGCCAGCGCGCCTGCACGCCCCGCCCTGTACGAGGGTGTCTTCGCGCACGAGTACCAGCACCTGCTCCTGTCGTACGTCGATCCGTCCGAGGCCACCTGGATCAACGAGGGAACGTCGGACATGGCGATCGCGCTGACGGGGTACGGCGACCCGGCGGCACCGATCGACGACGTGCACTTCGACTCGCACATCCAGTGCTTCCTCGGGAACAACGCCGTGCAGACGGACGCGAACCCGAATCCGAGGCCGGGTGGTCCGGAGAACTCGCTCAATGTCTGGGGTGATCAGAACTTCGATCACGAGCAGGAGATCCTGTGCGACTACGGGGCCGCCTACAGCTTCCTGCTGTGGCTGTCGGATACCTACGGTGACGACGTCCTGACCACGCTCCACAACGACTCGGACCACCAGGGCTTCGACGCGATCCAGGCCATCCTGGACGACGTGGACCCGGGTCTCACCGTGTCGCAGGCGATCGACATCTGGCAGGCGACGATGGCGCTGGATGCGTCGCTGGACGACGGCGCCTCGCTCACCGGAGGCGACGCCGACACGTACCAGGTCGACCGGCTCCACGCGGCGATCAACTGGGAGACGGGGGCGCCTGACAACGACGCCTACGACACGCCCGGCGCGCCGCCCAACGGTGGCGACTTCGTCCGCCTGATGGACGGTGAAGGAGCGTTCCTGGGGGCCGGCGACGTCACGTCGGTGGAATTCCAGGGTGCGCAGGACCTGCCGGCGCTCCCGATCACGTGGACGGTCGACGAGGCGCCGCCGAGCGGAGCGGACGGACCCGCGCTCCATTCCCCGGTGGACGACAACCTGAACGACGTGATCGTCCGCAACGTGAGCGTGCCGGCAACCGCGCCGGAGCTCACGTTCGACGCGGCGTGGGACCTGGAGACGACGTTCGACTTCGGGTACGCCCAGATCACGACCGACGGAGGTGACACCTACACGAGCCTCCAGTGCACCGACACGGTCGACGACACCGATCCCGCCCTGGGCAACGTGGGTCCGGGATTCGGTCAAGGGTTCAACGGAGAGAACGATCCACCCGTCTTCGCTCCGCAGACCTGCGACCTGTCGCCCTACGCCGGACAGGAAGTCGGACTCGCCTTCCGGGTGTTCAACGACGGTGGGCTGCACTTCGACGGCTTCTGGGTGGACAACGTCATGATCAACGACACGCTGATCTCCGACGGGAGCACCCTGGAGGGTTGGAGCTCCGCCACGCAGTACAACCCGATCGAGGTCGAGGGCTACACGGTGCAGCTCGTGGCCTACGACACCGACGCGACCGAGGCGCACCTGTTCAGCATCCCTGTGGACGGCAGCTTCCACGGTGAGCTGAGCGGCGCTGCGGTGGCCGACGCGATCGGAACCACGGCCGACGTGGTGGCGGCGATCGTCACCTACCACGACGGCACCCAGTTGGTGACGCAGTACGCGCCGTACACGCTCGACGTGAACGGCGTCACGCAGCCGGGAGGGTAGGACACCACGTCCTTCCCAAGCGCACGCGAGGGGGCGGCCCGGAACGGGCCGCCCCCTCGCTTTTCCCGCCCCCCTGGCATGGGAGGATGGTGCGTGAGGTTCTTCGCGCCCAGGGGCTGCAGACGATGACCGACTCCCGCACCGAGACCGACTCCATCGGGTCCATCGACGTCCCCGCCGACCGGTACTGGGGCGCCCAGACCCAGCGGTCGCTCCACCACTTCTCGATCGGCGACCCGACGGCGGACCGGATGCCGATGGAGGTCGTCCGCGCGCTCACGCTCCTCAAGAAGGCGGCCGCGATGGAGAACGCGGATCGCGACCTGCTCGACCGTTCGCTGGCGGACCTGATCGTCGCCGCCGCCGACGAGATCCTCGGCGGTGCCCTCGACGAGCACTTCCCGTTGCGCGTGTGGCAGACGGGCTCCGGCACCCAGACGAACATGAACGTGAACGAGGTCATCTCGAACCGCGCGATCGAGATGGCGGGCGGTGAGCTCGGCTCGAAGGTGCCGGTCCATCCGAACGATCACGTCAACATGTCCCAATCCTCGAACGACACCTTCCCGACGGCGATGCATGTCGCGGCCGTGCAACAGCTCGTGGAACGGGTCCTCCCCGCCGTCCGCGAGCTGCGCGAGGCGCTGGACGCGAAGGCCACCGCGTGGGCGGACATCGTGAAGATCGGCAGGACGCATCTCCAGGACGCGGTCCCGCTCACGCTCGGGCAGGAGTTCTCGGGCTACGTCGCGCAGCTCGACGACGACATCGAGCGGATCGAGCAGTCGCTCCCTCGCCTCTGCGAGCTCGCGATCGGCGCCACGGCGGTCGGCACCGGCCTGAACGCGCCGGAGGGATTCGGCGATGCCTGCGCGGCTCGCCTGGCGGACCTGACCGGCCTGCCCTTCGTCCGAGCCCGCAACCTCTTCGCTGCTCTGGCCGCCAACGACGCCGTCGTGCACGCGAGCGGGGCGCTCGCCACGCTGTCCGCATCGCTCATGAAGATCGCGAACGACGTCCGGCTGCTCGGCTCGGGGCCGCGCGCCGGGATCGGCGAGCTGGTGCTCCCCGAGAACGAACCCGGCTCGTCGATCATGCCGGGGAAGGTCAACCCGACGCAGAGCGAAGCGATGACGATGGTCGCGGCCCAGGTGTTCGGGAACGACACCGCGATCAAGGTGGCCGGTTCGCAGGGCGCGTTCGAGCTGAACGTCTTCAAGCCGGTGATGATCCGCAACCTGCTGCATTCCGGGGGACTCCTCGCCGATGTCTGCCGGACGTTCCGCGAGTTCTGCATCGACGGACTGGAGCCCGACCGGGCGCGGATCGAGGAGCTCGTGCACCGATCGTTGATGCTCGTGACTGCGCTCACGCCGAAGATCGGCTACGACAAGGCGGCGGAGATCGCCAAGAAGGCCCACCACGAAGGCATCACGCTGAAGGAAGCGTCGCTCATCCTCGGATACCTCTCTGAGGCCGAATACGACGAGATCGTCGTGCCGGAGAAGATGGTGTGAGCGTACGTGGAGGGGAAACCGGGCAGGATTGCGAAAGCCACCGCTCCCGTATCCGGCGTACCCTTGTGAGGAAGACGATGAGGGCCGCATGACGGTGATCGCCGACGGGCTCCCCAGCCCGCATCTCCAGCGCAAGATCCACGAGGTACAACTCTTCCTCGCCCAGAACCTCGCGCACGACGTCGACCTGAACACGATCGCGGCGCAGGCTTCGCTCAGCCCGTACTACTTCACGAGGCAGTTCACCGCGATGGTGGGCATGCCGCCCTACCGGTACCTGATCTCCCTCCGGATCGCGCGCGCCGCCCAGCTGCTCCGCGAGTCCGATCTCACGGTCACGCAGATCCTCCATCGCGTGGGCTTCCACAGTCCCAGCCACTTCACCACGACGTTCCGCCGGCACATGGGGATGAGTCCCACCGACTACCGGCGTCGATGCGACTTCGAGCAGAACGCGAACCGGTTCAGCCGCGCGATGGATCCGCTGGTCCATCAGCCCGAGCACCGCCTCAGCCACTAGCCCTCGCCAGCCGCCCGTTCATCCGTTCCGAGACACCACGTCGGTATGCTCGTCTCCGGAGGGGGACGTGACCGAGCGAGCGACCGGACCGCCGATCCCCGTGAAGGCCGAGCACGTCAGCGCCCTCGACGGCATGCGCGCGATCGCCGTCCTGCTGGTGATCTTGTTCCACCTCCGCGTCCCCGGATTCCGCGCCGGCTTCGTGGGGGTCGACGTCTTCTTCGTCCTGTCCGGATTCCTGATCACGTCGCTGCTGCTCGAGGAGATCCGGCGAACGGGCCGCGTCTCCCTCTCGGCGTTCTGGGCCCGTCGTGCGCGGCGTCTGCTGCCCGCCCTCGTCCTCGTGCTGCTCACCGTCGGCGTGGTGACGGCGCTGACCGCGACGTACACGGAACGCGCGTCGATGCGCGGCGACCTCCTCGCGACGACGGGCTACGTCGCGAACTGGCACTTCATCCAGACGTCCACGTACTTCGCCGACATCGGCGTGGACTCGCCGCTCGAGCACACGTGGTCGCTCGCGATCGAGGAGCAGTTCTACCTGCTGTGGCCGTTGCTGGTGTTCGGGGTGGCGACCGTCGGCGTGAAGCCGCGGACCGGCGTGGGCACGCTCGCGCTCCTCGGCGTGGCGGTGTCCGCCGGCCTGCTCGCCGTGCTCTGGTCGCCGGGCGACGTGGAACGCGCCTACATGGGCACCGACGCGCGGATCTTCGAACCGTTGCTCGGCGCGGCGGGCGCGGCGTTCGTCGCGTCGCCGGGAGGCCGCGCCCGCCTCGAGCGAGCCGGACCGTGGGTGCTGGCGGCGGGCGCGGCCGCCCTCGCGATCGCGCTCGCGTTCATCACGCCCGGCGGTCGCGAGTACTTCTTCGGCGGAGCCGTGCTCGTGTCCGTAGGCACGCTGGCCATCCTCGGACCGCTCTGGGTCGGGGCCGGAGGGGTCGCTCGCCCCGTGCTGTCGTGGAAGCCGCTGGTGTGGATCGGCGTGGTCTCCTACGGCGCCTACCTCTGGCACTGGCCGGTCACGCTCTGGCTCCGCGTCCGCGAGCCGGGCGTGGACGACCTCATCCCCCGGCGGCTCGCGGCGTTCGCGCTCACGTTCGGGCTCGCGGCCGTCTCGTTCTACGCCGTGGAGAGACCGATCCGGAGCGGGTCGTTCCTCGCCTCCTTCCGTCCGCACGAGGACGTCGTCCGGCGGCGCGCGGACCTCATCCGGCGCCGAACCGTGGCCACGCTGCTCGCGGTCCCGATCACGCTCGTCGGTGTGGCGGGCGTGTCGCTCGCCCTCACGAGGGTGCCGCCGATCGGCGAGGGTGTCCCGGTCGTGATGTTCGTCGGGGACTCCGTCCCCGCTCGGCTCGGCACCGCGCTCGAACGCGCGTTCACCGACGAGGGATGGCGCTTCGTCAGCGCCGCGCTGGGCGGATGCCCTCCCACCGGCGAGACACCGGTTCGGCCGGACGGCACCGCCTGGCCGGGCGTGCTCCCGGGCTGCCGCTCCGAGGTGGCGAAGAGACAGGACGCGCTGATCGACGCGGCGGATCCGGACGTCATCGTCTGGTGGGACCGCTTCTCCGTGTCCGGATTCCTCGATGAGGACGGTGCGCACGTGCCCGCCGGCTCCGCCCGGTTCTGGTCACTGCGGTCCGAGGCCCTGGATGCCGCGGTCGATCGGCTCAGGGAACGGGGCGCGATCGTGGTGTTCATCGGCGCCGAGCCGCCCGCCGAAAGCGTCCTCGATCGTTGCGCAGAGGTCGGCTGTGACTGGCCACGGTTCCAGATCGCGCGGTACGAGGACGTGACGGTGCCGTGGAACGCGATGCTTCGGGAGTACGCAGGAACGCACCCGGACGCGACGGGGTTCGTCAGCATCACGGATGCGATCTGCAGGGAAGACGTGGCCCCGTGCGACGACCGCATCGGGGGGATCACGGCACGTCGCGACGGGGTCCACTACGAAGGGGCCGGCGAGGAAGCGGTGATCGATGCGCTCCTCGAGATGCTCGGCCCCTTCATGGAGCGGTTCGAACCGCCTTCTGCGGCTTGATCCGCTCAGGGGGTTGTCGATCCGTCCTTAGAACAGCCACATGAGGACGGCGATCAATCCGATCACAGCCAGGATGGTCCAGATCATCTTTGGTCACCTCCTCCTGTCAGGTCTCCAGACCCTGTGTACCCGGCGCCCCCGGGCTTCACACATCCAGGCGTTCACACATCGCGGCACGGTCCCGGATGATGTCGAGATGGCAGAAGGCGACACGGTGTTCGCGACGGCGTCGCGCATGCACGACGCGCTCGCCGGTCGGGTGCTCACGCGAACGGACCTCCGTGTGCCGCGCTTCGCGACCGCGGACCTGTCCGGGCAGGTCGTCCGCGAGGTCGCTCCGCGCGGCAAGCACCTGCTCGTCCGCACCGACGGCGACATCTCGATCCATTCGCACCTCGGCATGGACGGGGCGTGGCGGCTGTACGAACCCGGCGAACGGTGGCGGGGACGCGCCATCGAGGTCCGATGCGTGCTCGAGACCGAGCACCGGATCGCGGTCGGCCATCGATTGCGGCGGCTCGAGGTGATCCGGACGTCCGCCGAACAGCGACTCCTCGAGCACCTCGGCCCCGATGTCCTCGGTCCGGACTGGGATGCCGCCGAAGCCACTCGGAGGCTCACCGCTCAGCCGGAACGCCAGGTCGGTGACGCCCTCGTCGATCAGTCGGTGATGGCCGGGCCGGGCAACGTCTACCGATCCGAGGTCTGCTTCCTCGCCGGCGTCGATCCGCGGACGGAGGTCGGTCGGCTCGACGGACCCCGGCGGCCTGGTCGAGCTCACGAAGTCGTTGATGGAGCGCAACCGCGAGGGCGGCCGGCGCGTCACGACGGACGACCCTCGCCCCGGCCACGACCTGTGGGTCTACGGCCGGCGAGGGAGACCCTGCCGCCGCTGCGGCACACCGATCCGTTCGTTCATGCAGGGAGCCGCCGGAGAAGATCGGATCGTCTACGCGTGTCCCCGGTGCCAGCCCCCGCTCACGGGCTCCGTACCGCAGAAGGACTAGCGTTCGCCCTGACCATCCTGCATCCTTGCCGAGGACGCCGAAAGGACGAGGTGGTCGAGAAGGAGCCCGCCCCGCCGATCACCGGCCTCGATGCCGAGCGCCTGTTCGCGGCCGCTCCGGAGCCCCTCCTCGTGGTCCGGGACCACCGCATCGAGCTCGCGAACGACCAGGCCTCCGCCTTCCTCGGCTGCGATCCCGTCGGGCTCGACGTCCACGAGGTGATCCCGGAGTGGGTCGAGGGAGCCGATGCCGGCGTCCCGTTCGAAGCCATCATCATGAGTCCCGCCGGAGGCGAGCTGCCCGGAGAGGTGCGGGTCCGCCGACTGGACGCGTCGACGTCGATCGTCGCGATCCACGACGCCCGGGCGGTGATCGCCGGGCGGGAAGCAGAGGCCGCCCTGACCGAGGCGGAGGCCCGGTACCGCAGCCTGGTGGAGCAGATCCCCGCCGTGGTCTACGCGGACGACGGCGAGGTCACGACGTACGTGAGCCCGCAGATCCAGCAGATCCTCGGCGTCTCCCCCGAGGAGTACCGCGCGGACCCCGACATGTGGCTCCGCATGGTGCATCCCGACGACCGCGCGCGGGCGGAGGCCGAGAGCGAGGCGTTCCTCGCGGGCGAGGGCGCGGACCTCACCGACTACCGGATGGTGCGACCCGACGGCCGGATCGTGTGGGTCCGGGACCGAGCGTTCGCGTTCCGCGACACCGAAGGTCAGGTGATCTGGGAACACGGCCTCCTCTTCGACGTGACCGAGCTCAAAGACGCCGAGGCCCGTGTGGCCGAGATGGCGTTCCACGACGGCCTGACGGGACTCGCGAACCGTGAGCTCTTCGAGGAGACCCTCGTGTTGGCCGTGGAGCGAGCGAGGAGAGCCGAGAGCCTCGTGGCGGTCCTCTACCTGGATCTCGACAACTTCAAGCTGGTCAACGACACGATGGGGCATCACACCGGCGACACGCTGCTCCAGGAGACCGCGGAGCGGCTCCAGGGCTGTACGCGGGAGACCGATCTCGTCGCGCGTCAGGGTGGCGACGAGTTCCTGATCCTCCTCGCGGACCTCCAGCCCGACCAGGCGGACGACACGATCCGCGGTGTGGCTCGGCGGGTGAACGAGGCGTTGGGGGCGCCGTTCGACCTGCACGGCGTGAAGGTCGATGCTCGAGGTTCGATGGGGATCAGCGTGTTCCCGAGGGATGCCCAGGACCCGGTCGAGCTCCTCAAGAACGCCGACATCGCGATGTACCGAGCCAAACGGCTCGATCCGGGCGGCTCCGTGTTCTTCGCCGCCGATCCGCCGGCGTGACGGACGTCCGAGCTCTTACGGAGCGTCGATCCCGGTCTGCTCCGTTCCGGCAACGGTCGTGACCGCGGTCCGAGTGATCCTGACGTCGACAGAAGCCGCGTTGTTCGCGTTGTTCGTCTCGAACAGGCGTCCCCCCGGACGCTCCGCGGTGTTCGGGTCGGCCACCGACACGAGCCGGTAGGTGCCGTCGGCGATGGTCGTGATGTCGATGAACTGGTCGGGCAAGAAGGCCGAATAGGTGTCGCCCATCCCCACCCGGACGCCCTGACGGGCGTTCTGCCCACAGCTGTGACCCAGACCCATGCCGAAGTGGGGCAGCGAGGAGTTGATGGTATCGGTGTCGATCATGCAGAAGCTGACCTTGTCGGTCGTCGCGACGACGGGACCGGTCGAGCCGTCGGTGTTGATCGAACGCAGCTCATATCGGGCGAAGTCCCCCATGTGCCAGTGGTTGTGAGCCGGGTGGAAGGCGAACGTGCCGATGGTCGACGATGAGACCAGCGTGAGGGGGGTACTCCCCTTCGGCCCCGGCGACGCGGTCGTGTGGGTGTAGATCTCCTGGATCGCGTTGGTCGTTCCCGTGAAGGGATCGTTCTGGGCCCGAAGCTCCAGAGGACCGTCCCCGATGTTGCCGATGGTGTTCGCGAAGAACAGCTTCCGGCTCGTCGCGCCCTTGCCGGCGACGAGCCTGCACGCTGAACGGCGCTTTGGTGATCAAGTCCGGATAGTGCGGCGTACCGGCGGGCAGGGCCGACGTCGGCATCTGCATGGCGACGGTAGAGAGGGACACGACGGCGACGAGGACCAGCAGTCTCTTCATGGGCGCTAACCGTACACGCTTTCGCTCTCGGTGCTCACCCGGAACGAGCGAAAGATCTGACACCTGTTGATCGATGGCTCCGGAGGAGAGACTCGAACTCTCAACCTACGGATCCAACAGTCCCTGGCCGGCCGGCCGTTCCTCGATCAGATCCGTTGCGCGTAGCCTCCGACTCCAGTCTCCTCTCGGCCCTCAGCTTCGCAGGGCGCTGAAGCAGAGATCGATCATCCGCCTTTGCCGTGACGACGGGTGATGAAGCAGAAGCAGTACTCATCTACCTCACCGGAGGCGAGGAAATGCAGGAAGTCGACCATCTGGTTGTGACCGCCTATGAAGGATCGATAACGGCCTGTCGCCTCCGTGATCTCCAGTTCGAAGGTCCCGTGTAAGTACGACCCACCTGATCCATCGGGAAGAGAAACGGTATTCGAGCCCGTGAACTGCATCGCAAGCGCGCCTCCGGGGATGTCGTAGGCGCACAGGCTGCCGCTGAACTGCACGTAGAAGTCACCGATCGCCTCGAGCACGTTCGTGTGGTCGCGGATCCCGCTCACCGGGTAGATCTTCGTTGTTGAGTACGAACCATCATTCAGATCCACCGTGGACAGGCCGAGATCGGGGCCATCGACCACGGGCTGATACACACCCCTCAGCAGCAGGACGAGAGGAAGAGACTTCGCATCCCTCCCGTGGGCCGCCGCCAGTTCCGGACGTGCAAGCACAGTCACCAATGCTCCGCCGATCGCCCCGCCGATCGCAGTTCTTCGACTGATCACGGCTTGGTGAGTGTCGGGACTGGGAGCCCTCCGTGACTTCCGCCCTTCCGATCCGGGAATAGCGATCCGCGTCCACACGGTCCATCGTTCCCCTCCTCCGCCTGCACCGGGCTTCTTCCGGCATACTCCCTTGTCGATGGATGCGCAAATCAGCAGCTTGGGGGGCAGTTGGTGGTCCTCGTGGTCGTGAGACGTCGAGCGCGTGGCGCAGACGTTGGCTCCGGGGGAGAGACTCGAACTCTCAACCTACGGATTAACAGTCCGCCGCTCTGCCAATTGAGCTACCCCGGAAGGGTCGGCCACCGATGCTACCGGACCCGCACCGTCTTTCACGTCTACGATGCGGGTCTCGTGACCACCGATCCCGTCCGCGCCCGGTGGGCCGCCGGCGAAGCAGCCTTCGCCGCCTGGCTCACCCTCGAGAGTCCCTCCGCCGCTGGACTCGTGGCCTCGGCGGGATTCGATGCCGTCGTGGTCGACCTCCAGCACGGCAACGCCACGCTCGCCGATCTGCCCTCCCTCCTCGGCGCGATCGAGTCCACCACCCCCGCGGTCCCGTTCATCCGCGCCTCGTGGAACCACCCCGCCGAGCTGATGCGAGCGCTCGACCTCGGCGCCCGCGGGGTGATCTGCCCGATGGTCGGATCCCGATCCGAGGCCGAGGCGTTCGTGGCCGCGTGCCGCTACCCGCCGGCAGGCGTCCCGGAGCTACGGTCCGATCCACGCCGCCTTCGGCCGAGGCCACGAGCAGACGGCGGGGGCCGAGGACGCGATCCTCCTCTTCGCGATGATCGAGACGGCGGATGGCCTCGAGCACCTCGACGGGATCGCGTCCACGCCCGGGCTCGACGGGCTGTTCGTCGGGCCGGCCGACCTCAGCCTCGGGATGGGGCTCGACGCGTTCGCCGATCTCACCGACCCGGCGCTCCTCACCGCCCTCGACTCCATCATCGAAGCGGCCGGCGAACATGGCCTCACGCCGGGGATCCACGCCCCGTCGCCGACGAACGCCTCCGCCATGGCGTCCCGTGGCTTCCGGTTCGTGTCCTGTGCGGTCGACGAGGACCTGCTCAGGAGCGCCGCCGGAGCCGTGCTCGAGGCAACCCGCGCCGCCGGCGACACCCGGTAGGCTGTCGCCCATGAAGCTCCGGTCCCTGTTCCTCCTCGTCGCAGGCGTCATGATCGGCCTCAAGGTGGCCGCCAAGCTCCGCGAGGACGACCCCGAGGTCCTGCACGGTCCTCAGCGCGTCAGGAGCGAGCAGCGCCCGGCCCTCCGGCTGGTGTCGACGCAGGTCCAGCGACTCACCGACGCCGCCACCGGCAAGAGCCTCGATGCGATCCGACGGCTCCGCGGCGAGATCCGCGAGCGCCTCGGCGAGGACGACGCCGCCGCCTGGAACTAACGCCTCGGCATCCGTAGGTCGCAACAACCCCCCAGCGGGCTGACTCCAGCGGAAAGCCTCTCGCGGCCGATGCCTTCAATGAGCGACGAGGATCTTCCACAGAGGATGGGCTGGCGGCGCTCGGGCCCGTCACGGGCTCTGGGGATCGGAAGGTGCGTGAGGTGATGGGGCTCGTCGCACGGATGCACCACATGCTCAGCTCCGAGGACGGCGCGACCGCGGTCGAGTACGGACTGATGGTGGCACTGATCGCGATGGCGGTCATCCTGGCAGTCACGTTCCTCGGGCAAGCGACGAATCAGACGTTCCAGGACGTCGGTACCGCCGTCGCAGCAACCTGAGTCGGCCGGATCGCGACTCGCGTGACTCCTCCGAGGAGTCACGCGCGCTCGGGTGCGGTCAGCGACTGCCGACCAACCGCCGGCCGAAGGCCTTGCGGAACTCCCCCGCTTCCTTCTTCTGCTCGAGTTCGAAGGTCAGCGGGAACCCGTCGGCATCGGTGATCACGAACCGATGTGCGGCGGCGAAGCCCAGCGAACGTCGCGTGCTGAACTCGAGCCGAACGTCATCGAGGTTCTGCGCGCGCCACGATCCTCGTGAGAGGAAGGCGGACCGCGGCGCATGGAGCAGGCGACGATCCGAGACCGCGACGAGGGCGGATCCGATCGACGATCCGCTCCCCGAGACGTAGGCGGCGCAGAGGACGCGCTCACCGGGCTCGAGCGGCGCGATCGATCCGACCTTGGCGACGAGAGATGCCATCAGTGTGAGCGCTCATGCGTGCGCTCCTCCTGCGTCGGATATCGGCCACCCGGCGCTCACCTTGACCGGGGGCCCCGAGGCGGCCGGCGGAGCGGGCTACTCGAGGTAGTCGCGCAGGCGCTGCGACCGTGAGGGATGGCGCAGCTTGGAGAGCGTCTTCGACTCGATCTGGCGGATCCGCTCCCGCGTGACACCGAACTCCCGGCCGACCTCTTCGAGCGTCCGAGGGTGACCGTCGGCCAGGCCGAACCGGAGCTCGATGACCTTCTTCTCCCGCTCCGAGAGCGTGTGGAGCACGGAGCCGAGCTGCTCCTGCAGCAGGATGAACGACGCCGCGTCCACCGGGACCACGGCGTCGGAGTCCTCGATGAAGTCGCCGAGGTGAGAGTCCTCCTCCTCGCCGATCGGCGTCTCGAGCGACACCGGCTCCTGGGACACCTTCTGGATCTCGCGGACCTTCTCCGCACCGATCCCCATGACCTTGCCGATCTCCTCGGGCGTCGGCTCGCGGCCGAGGTCCTGCAGAAGCTGCCGCTGGACGCGCACGAGCTTGTTGATCGTCTCGACCATGTGGACCGGGATCCGGATCGTGCGCGCTTGGTCGGCGATCGCCCGTGTGATCGCCTGGCGGATCCACCAGGTCGCGTACGTCGAGAACTTGAAGCCCTTCGAGTGGTCGAACTTCTCCACGGCCCGGATCAGACCGAGGTTCCCCTCCTGGATCAGGTCGAGGAAGAGCATCCCGCGGCCCACGTAGCGCTTCGCGATCGAGACCACGAGCCGGAGGTTCGCCTCGATCAGCTTCCGCTTCGCGAGCTGGCCGTCCCGCTCCACGCGGTGCAGGTAGCTCACGAGGTCGTGATCGGTCTTCGGCCGATAGGACTTCTTCTGGGCGAGCGGGTCCCGGCCGATGCCCTCGACCTTGCCGAACGCACGGACCTGGTGGTCCCAGATCTCCCAGACGCGCGTGGTCGCCATGCGGAACCGCTTCGGGTCGGGCTTGCCCTCCTCCGCGATCTGCAGCTGGAGCTCGGTGCAGAGCTCGCCCGCCTCGATCCGGCGAGCGAGGTCCACCTCCTGCGGCGCGTTCAGCAGCGGGACCTTGCCGATCTCCTTCAGGTACATCCGGACCGGATCGTTCGTGGGTGCCTTGAGCGCGTCGACCTCGATGCGGATCTGCGTCACCGCATCGGTGTCGTCCCCAGGGAGCTCGATGATCTCGATGCCCTCGGTGTTGAGGTGATCGGTGAGCTGCGCGAGCACGTCCTCGACCTGATCGGGCGTGATCTCCGGCAGAGCTTCGAAGACGTCGCCGGAAGTGACGAAGCCACGTTCGCGGCCGAGCACGACGAGCTGTTCCTTGACCTCGTCGAGGCTCTGGGTGTCAGTCGTTGGTTCGCGGGCCGCGCTCAACGGTGGTCTTCCAGCTGCGTCGGGAGCACGAAGGACAGTGTACGGAACGAGCGGCGGCGCCGACCCGGGCGTGAGGGGAACTACCCCGCGTCCAACAATCCCTGGCGGATCCGGCGGAGATCGCCGTCCACCGCCACCAGTTCGTGGAAGAGCTCGTCGTAGCCCGATTCGGTCTGCGGGTTCAGCTTCTGCAATCGGACGCGCAGCTCGTCGCTCTTGGCTTTCAAGACGAACTCCTGCAGTCGCAGGAAGACGTGCGACGCGTACTCGCGTGTCGGCTCGCCCTCGATCGGCTCGACCGCCAGGGCGCTCGCCGCCGACGCGACCTTGGGGTCGTCGGAGCCGGCCAGCGCCCCCACGTCTCCGGCATGCTCGCGGAGCCCCGTCAGCGCCGCCCGGCCCGCCGGCGTTCGCACGTGATCCTCCGACAGCTGCGGCGCGTACTCGTCGAAGAGCGCGCGATCGCGCACGAGCAGGCGGAGCATCTCGCGCTCCACGCGATCGCGCGCGGACAGTCGCTTGAGCGTCTTCGCGACCTGCTCCGGGTGCCCGCCGAGCCGGCGCTCCAGCGCCGTGCGGACCGAGTCCTCCGAGACACCCGTGAGGTCGGCGAGCAGGTGCCCGTACTCGCTCCGGCGGACCGGATCGGTCAGCTCCTGGAGGATCGGCAGGGCGCTCGCGACCGCCGCGGACTGCCCCTCCACGTTGGACAGGTCGTGGCGCTCGACCGTCCGGCGGACCATGTACTCCACGAGCGGCCGGGCGGACTTGGCGGCCTCCCGGACCTCGTCGGGCCCGTGCTTCGCCACGAACTCGGCCGGGTCCAGGCCCTCGGGCATGATCATCACCACGGCCTGTACCGGGTACTGCTCCTGGAAGCCGAACGCCCGCTCCGCGGCGCGGGCCCCGGCCTCGTCGGAGTCGAAGGCGAGCACGGCCTGCTGGGCGAAGCGCGAGAGCAGCCGGAAGTGCCCCTCCCCCAGCGCCGTGCCGCACGTGGCGACGGCGTTGTCGATGCCCGCCTGCGCCAGCCCGATCACGTCCGTGTAGCCCTCGACCACGAAGACCTGCCCGGACCGCGCGACGGCCTGCCGCGCCTTGTGGAGGTTGTAGAGGATCTCGCCCTTCTTGTAGATCGGCGTCTCCGCGGTGTTGAGGTACTTCGCCTGCTCCGCGGCGCGGGCGTCGCTCGGCAACACGCGCGCCCCGAATCCCAGGTAGCGCCCCTGGAGGTCCTGGACCGGGAACGTGAGCCGCGCGCGGAACCGGTCACGGACCACGCCGTCCTCACCCTTCGTCGCGAGCCCGGCCTCGAGCAACGCGTCGGGGCCGAGGTCCTGCGCCAGCCGGCGGAGCAGGAAGTCCGGGTAGCCGGGCGCGTAGCCGATGCCGAAGGCCTCGATCGACTCCGGCGACAGCCCGCGCTCCGCGACGTACGCCCGCGCGTCCTCGGCCTCGCGGCCGTCCAGCAGCATCTGCTTGTAGAGCTTGGCCGCCTCCTCGTTCGCGTGGAACAACGAGTTGCGCCGCGCCGCCGCACGCCGCTCGGCCGCCGAGTCGCCCTCGTACCGGAGCGTCACGCCCGCCTGCTGTGCCAGCCGCTCGATCGCCTCGACGTAGGAGAGGCTCTCGAGCTTGCGGAGGAACGCGATCGCGTCGCCGCCCTCTCCGCAGCCGAAGCAGTAGAAGACGCCCTTCGCCGGAGAGACGCTGAACGACGCCGTCTTCTCCTGGTGGAAGGGGCACAGACCCGACAGCGAGTCGTGGCCCGTCTTCTTCAGGGTGAGGTACTGCCCGACGAGCGCGACGATGTCGGTCCGTTCCTTGACGGCGTCGATGTCCTCTTGCCTGATCCGCGCCATGGAAGCCCCTACCCCTGGTCGTGCAACCACCCGTGGGGAAGGAACAGTTGCTCGTACGTCCGGATCGCGTACCGGTCCGTCATGCCGGAGATGTAGTCGGCCACGCGGACCGGCAGGTCGCCCGGCGCCCGATGGTACTCCTCGGGCAGGTCGTCCGGGTGATCGAGGAAGTGCTGGAACAGCTCGCGGATCAGCCGCGTGGCGCGTGCGTGCTCCCCCTCGGTGTCCTCGCGCAGGTAGACCTGCTCGAACATGAAGTCCCGGAGCCCGTCCAGAGCAGCGAACACGGGTTTGGTCAGCTGCACCTCCGGCTGGTCCTCGCTCGCGGCCACGAGGTCGGTCACGAGGGTGTTGATCCGCGCCGAGTGCGTGTCGCCGAGGACCTTCATCGCCCCCGCCGGCAGCTCCGCCTCCGTGAGGACGCCGGCGCGGAGCGCGTCGTCGACGTCGTGGTTCAGGTAGGCGATCCGATCGGCGAAGCGCACGATCTGCGCCTCGAGGGTGGACGGCGGCGGCATCGACCACGGGTGGTTCACGATGCCGTCGCGCACCTCCCACGTGAGGTTCAGGCCCTCGCCGTCGTTCTCGAGGTGGTCGACGACCCGCAGCGACTGCTCCGAGTGACGGAACGGTCTGCCGAGGAACGGCGTGAGCGCCTGCTCCCCCAGGTGCCCGAACGGCGTGTGCCCGAGGTCGTGGCCGAGGGCGATCGCCTCCGCGAGGTCCTCGTTCAGCCGGAGCGCCCGCGCGGCGGTCCGCGCGATCTGCGATACGTCGAGGGTGTGGGTCAGGCGAACGCGATAGTGATCGCCTTGCGGCGACAGGAACACCTGTGTCTTGTGCTTCAGTCGCCGGAACGCCTTGGCGTGCACGATCCGATCCCGGTCGCGCTGGTAGACGGTGCGGAGGTCGTCGTGCGGCTCGTCGCGCTCCCGTCCCTTCGTGGCCGACGCGAGCTGCGCGCGCTCCGAGAGGACCTGCCGCTCGATCTCTTCGGTTCGCTCACGGGGGGTCGTCATCGTGGCCATGGTAGCGCCGGCCACCCACACGCCTGTCACCCGCCGAACAGCCGGTAGTAGAGATAGGCGAACGTCTCGCGGACGTACCCCTCGAACCGCGTCTCCTGCGACGTCGCGGCGGACTGCCACGTCGCCGACGCGTGCCCGTCGATCCCGAGGTCCCCGGCCATCCGCTCCACCCGGGCGTTGTGCCACGGGTCGGAGACCAGGAACGCCGAGCCCATCCCGGCGTCGCGCATCACCGGCACGGCCGCCTCGAGCGACTCGAACGTCGTGTGGCCCTCGGGAACCGGGACGATCGCCTCGCCCGGCACGCCGTGATCGATCAGGTAGGCCTGCCCCGCCTCGGCCTCGGTGAACCGGTCCCCCGGCTGTCCGGCCCCGAGGACCAGGACCCGCTCCGCCCTCCCCTGCTCGTAGAGGAGCGCGGCGTGGTCCAGGCGCCCCGCGAACACCGGGGACGGCACCCCGTCGTACTGCGCGGCGCCGAGGACCACGATCGCGTCGGCCCGGTCGATCTGCGAGGCGTCGTCATGGTGGGCGGATCGCCACACGACGATCCCACAGCCGGCGACGAAGCCCAGCGTCAGGAGGACGACGAAGGCGAAGGCTGCCAGGACCGGATGACGGCGGATCCACCGCACCCGGCCAGCCTATCGTCGCCCTCCGATACGGCCTGCGCCGCCGCGATGCCGGGCCGCCTACCCGCAGCGGCTGGGGTAGCACTCGGCCGTCCAGCCCTCGCGCGCCACCGCCCGGAAGTCGGCATCCGAACGGTACGGGAGGTAGCGGAGCTCCGTGCCGATCGTGTTGTTGCGCGCGTGCACGATGTAGTCGCTCCCGCTCGAGCCCTCCTGGTGGATCAGCGCGACGTGCCCCCAGTCCGGATGCCGTTCCGCCAGCGCGTCCATGAAGGCGGTGGCCGAGTAGGTCTTGGAGATCAAGCGGAAGGGATAGCTCGGCGCCGGGTCGTAGTAGGCCCACGTGCTGTACGGGCCGTGGATGTTCTTCTCGTGCTCCCAGAAGTGGAAGCCGGCACCGCTCCCCAGCTCGTTCTTCAGCGCCCAGGTCTTGAACGTGAAGCCGGAGCAGTCGGCACCCTCGCCGCCGCCGTCGGTGGCCGTGTGGGGCGTGTCGTCGTAGCC
This sequence comes from uncultured Actinomycetota bacterium, assembly GCA_963711655.1. Lineage (GTDB taxonomy): Bacteria > Actinomycetota > UBA4738 > UBA4738 > HRBIN12 > JAJNBA01. The sequence continues at coordinate 57,534 of CAVQEW010000015.1, read as the reverse complement.
GTTCAGCTTGTAGCAGCCACCGTTCCATTCGTAGCCCTCGCCCACGGCCCGCATCGCGTAGTCGTCGGCCTGGGAGCGTTTCCACGTCTCGTCGGGGCCACCCGCCGCCGTGGCAGTTCTCCGACGCCCACGTCGCCAGCGCCCGTTGGGCGGGAAGCAGCGCGCCGATCAAGAGACCGACACACGCCGCGATCTTCAGCGCTTTCGTCACCGTCATCCCTCCACCTCGAATCGCTCGATCCGGATGCCGCGCTCGTCCGCGTACACCGCGAGGACCTCGTCCGGCGCGCGGAAGCGGACCGTCGAGGCCGCCGCGTCCATCTCGTGGGTCGGCGGCGCGATCAGCTCGGCCGAGGCCAGCGCGCCACCGGCCGTGAACCGGAGCAGCGCCACGGCCTCGCCCGTCTCCGACCACAGGCCTCGAGCGGCGATCGCGCCGCCGTCGGGGAGCCCTCGGACGAAGTAGTCCACGCCCGGCTGCACGCCTGTGGGGAGCCGGAGCACCGCACCGCCCCGCGACCCGTCCGGCCTCGACCACACGAACGCGACGCGGCCCCCGGTGAGGTCCTGCGAGAGCGCCACCGTGCCGTCGCGCCCGGGAACCGCCGTGGCGAGGCCACGCGACTGCGCTTCCGCGGGGAGCGCGGCCCCCACCCTCGATCGCACCGGCGCCCACTGTGCCGGCCCGACCCAGACGTGCGGCCCACCGGGCGTGAGGGCGATCCGCTCGGCGACGCCGGTCTCGACCCCGTACCGCCCGATCACGCGCCCGTCGGCGCCCAGCTCGAACGCGGTCGCTCCGAGTCCCAGTGTCGTGACGGCGAGCTCGCCGTTCGCACCGACCGCGACGTCGACCGGACGTGCCACGGGCAACGGGACGGCACGCCGATACGCCCCTCGGGCCGACAGCACCAACAGTCGACCGTGCACCCAATCGGCCACGCGGATCGAGCCGTCGGGCGCGACGTCGAAGCTCGAGGGTCCGAGCGGCTGCTCGTCGCCCACGCCACCGACCCGGCCGACCTGACTCGGGTCATCGCCGTACCGCAGTTGGGCTACGACGCCGTCGCCGGCACGGAGCGCCCCGAAGTCGAAGCCACCCGGCCACGGCACTTCGCGCAGCCCCGCCGTTGTCACGACGTGGAACGCCGAGGAGGCGCCGCCCTCCGGGAACGTCACGCGCCCGCCGCCCTCGATCGCGAACTCCAACCAGTACGACAGACCGTCTTCGGCGACCGACGCGCCGGGCACCACGAACCGGAAGCCTCTGCCTTCGGGCATGCCCTCGACGTCCGTCCAGCCGGTGGATCCGCCGGACAGCACGTGGGCGACCGCCGAGTCGACCGCGCACGCCTGCAGCGGCCCTGCCGGACAGGCGAGTCCCGCCACCAGCTCGAGATCCACGCCCGGGTCCGCGAGCACGCGGGCCACGTGCAGGACGACCGGTGGAGCACCCGGCGGACCTTCCGATGAGGCCCCGGTGAGGGACGTCGCCCCCACCGCCGCACCGATCGCCAGCCCGGCCACCAGGCCGGCCACCAGCAGGCGCCGGTGGCTGTTGCCTGTGCTCATGAGCCACCTCCTCCTGGCCATGGGGGAGGTTGGGTCGGCGACGGTACCTCTTCCTAGGGAAACGGACCGTGACGTACCGCACGGGGGACGAAATATTGGGCGAAAGAAGGGTTCCCTCGGGACTGGGGCCTGGTGTACCCTGCTCCGACTGATGCGCCTGGGTGCATCTGGACCCTTCGAGGCGGTTCAGCCGATGGTCGTAAGCCATCTGGCGGCTCCCCGAAGAGGGTCCTGGAGGGATCTCAGGCGCGTCTTGAACTTCGTTTCGGGTCTGTCGGCGACGGAGGGAATAGATCGCCGTAAGGCCCTGGAAGGGGGATGGGTAATGAGGAAGGACTCTCGCGCTTCGCGCTCAGCGCTGAAGCGCATCTCGAGTGGAGGGGTCGTACTGGCGCTCGTCGCGCTGTTCGGTCTCCCCACGGCGGCATTCGCCGCACCGACCACGGTGACCCTGGTGGGGAACCCCGGCACGGTCACGATCACCGGCGACGGCTCGAACAACGCCGTCACCGTCAGCAGCTCCGCAACGCACGTCAACGTGGTCGACACGGCGGAAGGCGTGACGCCCGGTGCCGGTTGCGCGGTCAACCCGGTGAACCCGGACGGCGTCCGGTGCGCGATCCCGACCAACGGCGTGACGGTCGTCAACGTGAACCTCGGGTTGGGCAACGACACGCTCCAGTCGAGCGGCATCGACGAGCCGATGGTGATCAACGGCGGCGACGGGAACGACGTCCTGAACGGCGGCCAGCAGAACGACACCATCAACGGTGACGCGGGCAACGACACGCCTCGACGGCAAGGGCCTCGCCGACGCGCTGAACGGCGACGCCCTCGACATCGACACGGCCTCCTACATCGGCACGATCAACCGCAACGTCTCGCTCGACGGTGCTGCCAACGACGGCGCAGCCGGTCGAGCTCGACAACGTGAACACCGAGAACGTCACGACGGCAGGCGGCGACGACACCCTCACGGGTGACGCCAACGCGAACGCCCTCACTTCCGGGGCGGGCATCGACTCGCTGGACGGCGCCGGCGGTGACGACAACCTCAACGGAGGGGCGGACGCGGACGACCTGGTCGGCAATGCGGGCATCGACACCGTGTCGTACAACCCGGAGAGCCGCGACGTGAGCGTCACGGCCGACAACGTCGCCGACGACGGTCCCGACATCGACGCCGGAACCCCCGGCATCCAGCCCGAGGGCGACAACGTCCACTCGGACGTGGAGAGCATCGCCGGCGGCAGCGGGGACGACATCCTCGTCGGAGGCACCGGTGCCGGAACGATCACCGGCAACGGCGGGAACGACTCGCTGAACGGCGGGAACGATGCGGTTTCCGACGTGATCAGCGGTGGATCCGGCCTCGACACCGCCTCCTACGCCGGCAGAGTGGCGGCGGTGACCGTCACCCTCGACGGCGAACGCCGAATGACGGCGCAGTGCGGCGAGAACGACAACGTCATGGCGAACATCGAGAACGGGCAACCGGCGGCAGCGGCGGCGACACGCTGACCGGCAAGCGGCCCTCAACATCCTCACCGGTGGTGGTGGCGCGACACGCTCAACGGTGGTGGCAACAACGACGCCCTCATCGGCGGCGCAGGGCGCCGACACCTTCATCGGTGGCTCCGGGCAGGCGACCTGGCGACTACTCAGCTGACGTCGTGGCCCGGTGACCGTCACGATCGACGTCGGAGCGGCAACGACGGCGAGCTGGGGACAACGACAACGTCAACACGATCGGTGGAGAACGTCACCGGCGGTGCCGGTGCCGACACCTTCGACCGGCGACGCCGCAAACAACCGCCTGAACGGTGGAGGCGGGAACGACACGCTGAACGGCGGTGATCGGCAACGACGCGCTGAACGGCCAGGACGACGACGACATGCTGAACGGCGGAGTCGGCAACGACACGCTGAACGGCGGCGCTCGGTGCCGACGACATCAACGGCGGTAACGGTGGTGGAGACACCACCACGTACGCCGGTCGTGCGTCGTCCGTGACCGTCAACCTGACGTCGCTGGCGCGCGACGGCGAGGCGGGCGAGAACGACAACGTCCACCTCGAGCGTCGAGCGGTCACCGGCACCAACTTCGACGACACGATCCGTCGGCGAAGCTCGGCGCGGCCGAAGCAACCCCAACATCTTCAACGGGGGCAACGGCGACGACACGCTGCGCGGCGGTGACGGCAACGACACCGTGAACGGCGGTGCCGGCGACGACCTCGTCCAGGGCAACGCCGGCCGCGACAGCCTGGTCGGTGGGTCCGGGGAACGACGCTGTGCACGGCGCCACGGGTGAGGCGACTCCTGCGAAGGACAGCCTCAACTGCGGTACCGGCGTCGACACGTGGAACGCAGACCCGATCGACTTCGTCGGGGCGAGCTGCCCGAGTAAGGCTCCACGGCTTCATCAGCAACGCCGAGAGGGGCGGGCGCCGAAAGGCGCCCGCCCCTCTCACTTTCCGGCCTCACTCCCCGCTTGGTACGGTCGGAGGCTGATGCCACCGCGCCGCACCTTCGCGATCCGGTACTCGCGGATCTCCCGGTTCTGGCTGGTGCCGCTCCAGCGCCTGTTCTTCCTGGGACGGCCGAAGGTGGAGCTCACGGAGAACTCCCTCGACGTTCGGTGGGGATGGGCGTTCCGAGCCTCGATCCCTCGCGCATCGATCCGCCGTGCGGCCCTCCATCGTGACGTGTGGTGGGCGATCGGCGTCCACGCGGACCTCCGCTTCAAGAGCTGGCTCGTGAATGCCTCGAGCAAGGGCATCGTCTTCCTCGACCTCCTCCCCCCTGCCAAGGGCCGCTCGGGCCCGTTCCGCATCACGATCGAGCGCCTCGGACTCGGCCTCGAAGACCCGGAGGGCTTCCTGCGGCGAACTGCAGAAGTGACCGCGGCTACTCGGGACGGAGATGCCGGTCGAACCAGTCCTGCGTCCGTTGGATCGCGTCGAGGGCGTGCGCCCGCTCGAGCGGCACGTGGCCCTCGCGCGGGTAGACGACGAGCTCGACCTCGCTGCCCGAAGCCTCGATCGCGTGGAACAGCTCCTCGGCCTGGCCGACCGGGGTGCATCGGTCCTCCGCCCCCTGGATGATCAAGGTCGGCGTCGTGCACTTGTGCGCGTGCGTCACCGGCGAGCGCTCCGCGTACTGGCCGGCGGGGTCGTTCCACTCCCCCTCGAGGATCGCCTGGTCGTACCACCACACCTCCGAGGTCAGGTGGAACGACACGTAGTTCGAGACCACGGACATCGCGACGGCGGCGCCGAAGCGATCCGTCTGGCCCACCGCCCAGCCCGCCATGTAGCCGCCGTAGGACAGGCCGGCGATCCCGAGCCGGTCCGGGTCCGCGATCCCCTCGGCGATGCAGTGGTCGACGCCGGCCATGATGTCGCGGAAGTCGATGCCGCCGCCGTCGCCGATCACCCCCTGCTGGAACGCGTGGCCGCGCCCGATGCTCCCCCGCGGATTCGGCAGGAGGCAGGCGTAGCCGGCGGACGAGAGCAGCACGGCGTTGGGCTCCGAGTCGGAGAAGTACGCGCCCCAGTTCCAGGTGGGTCCGCCGTGGACGCAGACGATGAGCGGGAGCGGGTTCGTGGCGCCGTGAGGCGTCATCAGGATGCCCTCGATCTCGCGTGCCGCCCTCGCCGGTCCAGCGGATCGTCCTCGCGTCGGGGAAGAGGCGGCCCTCGACGATGTCGTCGTTGAACCCGGTGCGCCGCTCCCACGTGGCGGTGGCGTGGTCGAAGCGCGCGAGCTCGGGAGGCCGGGCGTGCGCCTGGTGGGTGGTCCAGACGCGGGCGGCGTCCCTCCGTGACCGCGCAGGCAGGCGTGGTGACGGCGTCGCCGATGAACGCGTCGTCGCGCCAGCGCTCCTCCTGCCGGCCGTCGAGATGGAGCCGGCCGCAGGCGTTCCCGGTCCCGTCGGTGCGGGCGTACCAGAGCGAGGTGTCGTCGCACCACGAGGCGAGACCGACGGTCTGCAGGTCCGGCCACGGGTCCGTGGTGGTTCGCGTGGCGAGATCGATCACGACGATGCTGCCCGCGAGGAGGCCGTGGTCGCTCGCGTAGCCCTCGACGACGATGGCGCGGGTGCCGTCGGGCGAGAGCGCGAGGCTCCCCGTCTGCCAGGTGGGCTCGTAGAGGGTCTCCGCCGTGTGGTTCGTGAGGTCGAGCCGAGCGACGACCGCCTGGTACCAGCCGGAGCCGGAGTGGTCCTCGGAGACGAGCGCGACCACGGTGTCGGCGCCGTCCCAGTCGAACTCCCACACGCTGCGGTCGTCCGGGCCGACCTCCTCGGCGTGGTTGGTTGCCGGATCGATCAGGAAGAGGCGGCGGCGGGCGTCACCCGGACGTCGGACGATCGGGTCGGTGGGAGGCGAGGCGCCGTTGACGGCACGGGCGCTCCAGTCGAGGCCGTAGGACCCGGGATCCGCGGCGAGGACGAGGAGACGGGTGCCGTCGCTCGACCAGGCGACGCTCTCCGCGGAGCCCGTCAAGGTGGCCGCGAGCTCCGGTTCGCCCCCTGCGGACGACATGGTGTACGGAAGCTGATGGCCGGGGGTGATCCGATCCGAGAGGAACGCGAGTCGTGATCCGTCGGGCGACCAGGCGGGCGTCCGGTCGCTCCACGGGCCGGTGGTGAGCTGGACGGGGGCTGCGTCGCCGTCGGCATCGATCACGTAGAGGTCGCTCGGCACGAACGAGCCCTCGTCGGCCACGGTGGCGTGGAGCGCGAAGGCCAGGCGGGTCTCGTCCGGCGAGAACGTGAGCTCCGCGGGCGTTCGGACATCGAGGAGCAGTTCGGGCGTGGGTGCGTCGGCGGTCATGGCGCGTATCTTCGCGGGTGCCGGGCGGATCGTTCGGTCTGCACGATCTTCCGGAAAAACTTCGCTCGATGTGACGCGTTTCACTGCGTGGTCGAACGGGTGTTCATAGGGTTCTCGCATGAGCACGCTGCGATCGGCGCTGGATGAGCTCCGCGGGGAAGACCTCGGGACGGCCTCGGACGAGGAGCTCGGCGATGGCCTGGTCGAGCTCGAGCGTGCGTCGCGGGTCATCGACGCGGAGCGGTCGCGGCGATTGATCGAGGTCGAGCGCAGAGGGACGTGGAGCGTCGACGGTCATCTCTCGGTGGTCTCGTGGCTCGCGGCGAAGCTCCGCGTGGGGTTCGGGCGCGCCTCCCGGCAGGTGAAGCGTTCTCGGGCCCTCCGGCACATGCCGCGGACCGCCGAGGCGTCGGGCGAGGGCGACCTGTCCTCGGAGGCGGTGGATCTTCTCGTCGCCGCCAGGGAGGCAGCCCCGGAGGCCTTTCATGGAGGCCGAACCGATGCTCGTGGAAGCGGCCGCCGCCCTTCCTGCGCGGGACCTTCGAACGGCGATCGAGTACTGGCGTCAGGTGGCCGACGCCACCGGGGCCGAGGAGCGAGAGCGGCGTCAGCACGATGGCCGCCACCTGCACGTCTCCCCGCTGCTGAGCGGCATGGTGCGCGTCGACGGAGACCTGGACCCCGAGTCGGGTCAGACGGTGATCACCGCGCTGCGGTGCATGCAGGACGCCTGGGCGAAGGACGGCGAGCCGGACGATCGGACGGCGCCTCAGCGCCGGGCCGACGCGCTCGTGGCTGTCTGCAGGAGCTGGCTCGATCGCTCCGATCGGCCCGGAGATCGCCGGCGAGCGCCCTCACATCGTGGTCACCGTGGACCTCGAGACGCTGACGGGTCGGGCCGGGAAGCGCTCGGAGCTGGAGGACGCCGGTCCCATCACGCCGGAGACCGCCCGGCGCCTCGCGTGCGACGCCGGCGTCTCGCGCGTCGATCACGGCGGGCGCGTCCGAGCCGCTGGACGTCGGCCGCAAGACAGCCGTGGTGCCCGCGGGTCTCAGACGGGCGCTCGTCCTCCGAGACGGTGGGTGTCGATTCCCCGGGTGCGGGAGGCCCCAAGCGTGGTGCGACGCACATCATGTCCGGCACTGGGCGCGAGGGGGCGAGACGGCACTCTCGAACCTGGTGCTGCTCTGCCGCCCCCACCACCGTGCGATCCACGAACGGTTCCGAGTGGAGATGAACGGTGACCGGCCGGTGTTCTGGAGGGCCGACGGCGCTCGGCTCGGCGAGGATCGGGCGCCGCCGTCACTCGCGAGCTAACCCCGGCGAGCATCCATCAGGCGCCTCCCTGCCTGCCATGCCATCCATGGCGACCGGAAGGCGAACCGGTCCTCGTCGTCCACGCCCTCGTTCTTCCACCGGAGGACGAGCATCGAGAGCTGCGGCTCCTCGATGGTCTCGTGGACAGGCTCCGGGATGTGGGCGCCTGCGTGGTCGATCACGTCGATGCCACCGATCGCCGTCCGAGGGATCCGGCCCACCTCGACGACCTCATCCCCTTCCGCCTCCTCGAGCACGAACACGACGTCGGGCGGGAGGACGGCGGCGATCACCGGCATCGGATGCAACGGCGCCTCGAGCTCTGATCCGGACGACTTGACGGGAGCGGGAGGCGTCGGCGGCCGCTGTGCCCCGATCACGCTCGGTGCCTGAGCCTGCGGAGGCGGCGGCGGAACCTCGGGTCTCGGCGATCGCTCGGGTGCGGGCCACGCGGGGTCCGGGAGCAGCACGATGCCGCACGGGAACGATCGCTCGGCGCGGTTCTCTTCGAGCCAGCGGGTGCGCTCGATCTTGAACCGCTCTTCCTGTGCGCGATCGGCTCGGCGCGCTCCGCGGGCGATGAGCTCTTGGTCCAGATCGTGGGCCCGGACCACGTTGAACCAGAGGCGGAACTGCAGCGCGTCGGTCCAATCGAAGAGCCCCATCAGCCCTGCCGGGCGGCGGCCAGCTTCCGCGCCGACTTCCACGCGAGCCAGACGGAGCGGAAACCGAACCGCTCTTCGTCGTCCACACCGTCGTTCGACCACCGCAGCACGGTCATCGCGGGCATGTCGGTCTCGAACGTCTCGTGCAGCGGTTCGGCGAGATGGACGCCGGCCTCGTCGACCACATCGGTCGCCCGGATCGACACCCTGGGCAGGCGGCCGAGCTCCACGATCTCGGTCGAGTCATGCTCCAGCAGGAAGACGAGATCCGTCGGGAGCACAACGGCCGTGATCGAGGCGACGGCTCGCTTCATCTCCGGCAGGACGTTGAGCACCGGCTCTCCCGGCCCAGGCTCGGGTCTCGGTACGACGCCGCACGGGAAGGAAGATTCCGCGCGGTTCCGCTCGAGCCACCTCGAACGCGCGAGACGACCGGCATCCTCCTCGTCGGGCTGGATGCCCGCGTGGAGCATCTGCCGCCCGACGTGTGCCGTCGCCGCGTCCCCGACCCCGTGGATCGCATTCGACACGCGCATCAGACCCTGCAGGGTGATGCCCTGCCACTCGCCGATCATCGCGACTACTTGGAGGCGGACTCGGATGCGCCCACTGCGGCCTGGCCGGCCGCGAGCCGAGCCGTCTCCACCCGGAACGGCGAGCAGCTCACGTAGTCCAGCCCGATCTCGTGGCAGAACACGACGCTCGCCGGGTCGCCGCCGTGCTCGCCGCAGATCCCGAGATGCAAGGACGAGTTCGACGCGCGCCCCTCGTCGGCCGCCATCCGCATCAGCCGGCCGACCCCGTCGACGTCGATCGTCACGAACGGGTTCGCGGGCACGAGCTTGCGCTCCTCGTACATCCCCACGAACTTGCCGATGTCGTCGCGCGAGAACCCGAACGCCGTCTGCGTCAGGTCGTTGGTCCCGAACGAGAAGAACTCGGCCGCCTCCGCGATCTCCCCGGCCGTGACCGCCGCGCGCGGGAGCTCGACCATCGTTCCCCACTCGAGGTGCGACAGCTCCACGTCACCGAGCGACTCCGCCGCCACGGGCTCGAGCTCCTCTCGCATCTGGCGCAGCTCGGGCGCGGTCGCGACGAGCGGGATCATGACCTCCACCTTCGGATCGCCTCCCTCGGAACGGACCTGCGCCGCCGCCTCGAAGATCGCGCGCACCTGCATCGCGTAGAGGCCCGGCTTCACGATGCCGAGCCGGACGCCTCGCAGGCCGAGCATCGGGTTCGTCTCGTGGAGCTCGTTCACCTTCTGCAGAACGGCCTTCTGCTCCTCGACGTCCTCGCCGCGCGACTCCCCGAGCGCCACCTCGACCGCGAGGTCCACCTGGTTCGGCAGGAACTCGTGTAGCGGTGGGTCCAGCAGCCGCACCGTCACCGGCAGCCCGTCCATCGCCCGGAAGATGCCGACGAAGTCCTCGCGCTGCAGCGGCGCCAGCGCGTCGTAGGCCTTCGCCTCTTCCTCCTCGGTCTCGGCGAAGATCATCGTCCGCACCGCTCCCACCCGTTCCTCGCCGAGGAACATGTGCTCGGTGCGGCACAGGCCGATGCCCTCCGCGCCGCGCTCGCGCGCGTTCCGCGCCTGGTCGGGGGTATCGGCGTTCGCGCGCACCCGCAGCCGGCGCACCTCGTCGGCGTGCGCCATCAGCGCCTCGAACGCCTGCCAGATCTTCTCCTCACGCGCCTCGGCGTCACCCGCCCGCGCCTTCTCCAGGACCGACTCCTCGAGCGGCAGCTCCCCCACGTAGACGTTGCCCGTGAAGCCGTCGATCGTGATGACGTCGCCCTCCTTCACGGAGGTGCCGTTCGCCGAGAACGTCCGGTCGGCCGGCGAGAGCTTGATCGCGTCGGCGCCGCACACGGCGGGGATGCCCTCGCCGCGCGCGACGACCGCCGCATGTGAGTTCGTGCCGCCGGCGCTCGTGAGGATGCCCTGCGCCGCGATCATCCCGTGGTAGTCGTCGGGTGTCGTCTCCCGACGAACCAGGATCACGCGCTCGCCCTGCTTCCCGAGGCGCTCGGCCTCGTCGGCGGTGAAGACCACCGTCCCGATCGCGGCGCCCGGCGAGGCGTTCAGGCCCTTCGCGATCGGCGTTGCGCCGTCGGCCTTCACCCGCCGCTTGAACAGCTCCTCCAGCCGGTTCGCGTCCACGCGCAGGAGCGCGGTGTCGGCGTCGACGAGCGACTCCCCCAGCATGTCGTGCGCCATCACCCACTCGGCGAACGCGGTCCGCTTCCCCACCCGCACCTGGAGGATCCAGAGCTTCGTCTTCTCGATCGTGAACTCGATGTCGCACATGTCGCGGTAGTGCTTCTCGAGGGTGTCCATGTGCTCGCGGAGCCCCCGGTACGACGTGGGGTCGAGCTCCTCGAGCTGGACGAGCGGCAGCGTGTTGCGGATCCCCGCCACGACGTCCTCACCCTGGGCGTTCGGGAGGTAGTCGCCGTACGGGACCTTCTCCCCCGTCGACGGGTCGCGCGTGAACGCGACGCCCGTGCCCGAGTCCTCGCCTCGGTTGCCGAACACCATCGCCTGCACGTTCACCGCCGTCCCGAGGTCGTCCGAGATCTTGTTCTGGCGCCGGTAGTCGATGGCCCGCTTGCCGTTCCACGACTCGAACACGGCCGCGATCGCCAGGCGGAGCTGCTCCTTGGGATCCTGCGGGAAGTCGTCGCCCACGTGATCGCGATAGATCGTGCGGAACTCCTCGATCAGCGCGGCCATGTCGTCGGCGTCGAGGTCGGTGTCCTGGCTCCCGGCGCCCTTGCGCTCCTTCGCGTGGTCGAGGGCTTCCTCGAAGGACTCCCCCGGCACGTCCATCACGATCTTGCCGAACATCTGGATGAACCGCCGGTACGCGTCGCGGGCGAACCGCAGATCGCCGTCGGACTGCTTCGCCAAGCCCTCCACGGACCGGTCGTTCAGCCCGAGGTTCAGGACCGTGTCCATCATGCCCGGCATCGAGAACTTCGCGCCGCTCCGCACGCTGACCAGCAGCGGATCGTCGGGGTCGCCGAGCTGTCGGCCCATCGCCTCCTGGAGCGTCCCGAGGTGCTCCCCGGCTTCCTGGAGCATCTCCGCCGGGGCCCCGCCCTCCGCGAGGAACACCAGGCACGCCTCGGTCGTGATCGTGAACCCGGGCGGGACCGGCAGCCCCATCGTGGTCATCTCGGCGAGGTTGGCGCCCTTCCCGCCGAGGAGGTCCTTCATGTCCTTGTTGCCCTCGGAGAAGTCGTACACGTACTTGGTCATGGCCGAAGTCTACGGCCGAGGCCACGGAGAACGTCGACGGGATGGGGGCCGGCCGGTGTACGCTCGCCTCCTCACGCGCGACGGAGGTTCGACGATGGCACACGCAAAGGACAAGGGCGCGAAGAACGTCAAGAAGAAGGCCGCGAAGGGCATCAAGGAGAAGCGTGCCGAGAAGAAGCTGAAGCACGACGGCCGCCGTCAGACGGGCGCCGTCGAGACCATCGGCGAACGGAACTAGACCCTTCATCCTGATCGAGTTCGCGGGCGCTTACAACAGCCCCGGAAACGCCTCAGCCGACGAGATGCGATCCGAAGCGGCGAAACCGGCCTGGAGGTCGTGCACGGCCACGGTCGCTGTGCCCAACAGCTCGGCCTTCCGCCGGAGCTGGTCCACCACCTTCTCGCTCGGCGAGCCGTAGACGTCGATCGTCCGGAGCACGACCAGGTGCGTGAACCTCGCGAACACCGGCCCGGCGATCTCCATGTGACGCTCCATCGACGCCGAGTCGGGATGGACCTGCAGGACCGTCATGAGGCGACCGTCTTCGCTGAAGAAGATCTCGTAGGAGATCGGGTCGGCTTCGTTCCCCTCCACGAACGCCGCGAGCTCGACGACGGCTCGCCGCAGCTCCTCGAGCTTCCCCTCGTGGATCTCCGAGGTGTCGACGAAGACGATCGGATCCGCCATCGGCTCCGACGTTAGATCCGGCTCCGGACTGCCCGCTAGGGCTCACGCCGAGACGAGGTGCGGCACCGTTCCGGCCGGCACGCAGGTCGCGTCGGTGGACGCGAACGCGTCCTCGCACGGCGTGAGCGCCGCGCCGGAACCGGCTGCCGCCACCACCGCCTCGATCGCTGCGAGCACGACGTCGGGTGCGTCCCGGTGGACGAAGTGCCCCGAGTCGGGCGCCACGACCTCGTAGGCGTTCGAGGACAGGCCCGCAAGCCGAGCCTGGGCACGTGCGGCGAGCTCCGGCACCGTCGCCAGCCACTCGTCCTCGATGATCCCGGCGGTCACGACGACGAGCGGGATGTCGCCCAGATCGCCGGCGGCGTGGAGCTCGCGCACGGTCGCATGGATGTCGATCCGATCCGTGCGATCGATCCACGGTCCGGCGTCGAGTCGTTCGTAGACCGGCACCTCGGGCTCGCTCGAGACGTCGATCAACACCATCCCGGCCACGTCGCTCGGGTACGTGCCCTCGAACGCGCGGACGGGCATGCCGCCATAGGAGTGGCCCACGAGCACCACCGGCTCCGTGACGCCGATCGCTTCGAGCAGACCGATGCAGCTCCTCCGCCATCAGCCCCGCCGTGACGTGAAGACCTTCCGGCCGGTTGCCGCTCACGCCCGTTCCGGCACGGTCGTAGGTGCACACCCGCGTGATCGCCGCCACCTGGTCGATGAAGCCGAAGAACTCCTCGGTGCCGGCGGCGCCGAGCCCGGCCTCCAGGATCACGGTCGGCTCGCCTTCGCCCTGGCACTCGTAGGAGAGCTCGTAGCCGCCGACGTCGGCGCTTCCACCAGACGGCTCGGCTGACGTTGACGGAGATGGTGACGTGTTGGGTGATACCGACTCTTCGCCGCACGCCGCGAGCACGAGCATGAGGACGACCGCGGCCCGGGCGCATCACAGTGACCGGAGGATCGACGATACGGCGTCCATCACGGACTCAGCCGACCCGAACCCCGCGTGAACCGTCGTGCCGTCGGCGTCCAGGACGAGTCCCGGCGATGAGCCGCGAGACACCCACCGATCCAGCGCCCGGCTGAACTCCTGCGCATCCTTCGGCGTGTCCCAGACCGTGCTCATGATCACCGCCACGTCCTCGCCGTCGCTCCAGGCGCGGTAGGTGGCGCCGCCCCAACCCGCCGCGGCCGCCGCGGCCGCGTCGTCATCGAGTCGGAGGTGCAGGAGGACCTTCAGCCACAGCTCCCCCACGACCATCGCGTCGATGTCGCGCCACTCGGGTCCGAACGTGGGCGCGAAGTCCGGCACGTCCACCGCCTCCCCCGCCTCGTCCGGGAACTTGTCGGGGTGCATGACCTGCTCGGTCGTGGTCGGGAACGTCTCGAGCGCGTCATCGATCGCCCTCGGCCCATCCGCATCGGACAGCGCATCCGCGAACCGCTGCCCGATCGTGTAGGGGTAGGCCATGTACTCGGTGATGAAGGGCGGCACCTCGCCGGCCGGTCCTCCGTCGGGGATGGAGCCGGTCTCCGACACGCCGAACCGGATCAGCACCTGCGTCGCGAAGTGGTTCGCGCTCCCCTCCACGATGCCGAGCGCCGCCTGGAACGGCTCGTCCTCGCATCGGATCACCATCTCGTCGAGGCGGTCGAGGTCGAAGTGCTGGTCGTCGATCGCGTGCGTGAGCTCGTGCGCCAGCACGAACTGCTCGATCCGGTCGAGGTCGGCATCGCCGGCGTAGACCAGCTCCTCGTTCTGCGAGTTGTAGAAGCCGAGGACCTGACCCTGCTGGTAGGCATCGAGAGCCTCCAGGTATCCGATGTCGTTCGGAAGCGCGCCGATCGTCTGCCATGCCAGGCTCCTGCGAGCGTAGTACCGCTTCGGGGTAGTAGGTGTCGAAGTAGGCGCTGCAGCCGCCGGTCCATCTCGGCGTCCGTGATGGGCTCGACGTTCACCGGCCGGTCGAACGTGAGACCGCGGACCGCCTCGACCTCATCCGCCACCTCCGCGATCGCCGGCGGCGTCGGAACCTCCGTCACCGGGTCGGCCTCCACGTCGGCCGCGATGCAGAGCCGACGCATCGCCTGGGCGGCCGTGGTCGGCCCCGTCTCGACCTCGACCGGCGCGCCGGACGGCGTCTCCGACGGCGTCTCGGACGGTGATCGGCCGGATCGTCGTCACCTCTGTGCAGGCTGCGAGAAGCGCGACGCAGACCACCGCCGCCGCTGTCAGCCTCCTCATCGTCGCCTCGCCACCACGAGCGCGCCGACGGCGGCCACGACGGCCAGTCCCGAGAGCACCGCCGAAACGATCAGGAGCCCGGTGGACTCGAGGAACCCCGCGGCGGACACGCCGAGGGTCACGATGGCGGCCACCCAGAGCGCGAGCGCCACCAGGTAGACGATCACAATCGCTCCGAGAGATACGCGACGAGCCCGTCGATCGGCAGGCGGTCCTGCGCCATCGAGTCGCGCTCGCGGACGGTCACCTGGCGATCCTCGAGCGAGTCGAAGTCGACCGTGACGCAGAACGGCGTCCCGACCTCGTCCTGCCGCCGGTAGCGGCGCCCGATCGAGCCCGCGTCGTCGAAGTCGCACATCCAGTCCGTCTTCACGAGGTCGAACACCCTGCGTGCCTCGGGCGCGAGCTTCTCGTTGCGCGACAGCGGCAGCACGGCGACCTTCGTGGGCGCGAGTCGCCTGTCGAGCGCGAGGTAGGTGCGCTTCTCCGTGCCGCCCTTGGCCGTCGGGGCTTCCTCCTCGCGGTAGGCATCCAGGAGGAACGCGAGCACGGCTCGATCGACGCCGGCCGCCGGCTCGATCACGTACGGGTGGTACCGCTCGTTCTTCTCCTGATCGAAGTACGTGAGATCCTCGCCCGACGCCTGCTGGTGGGCCTTCAGGTCGAAGTCCGTCCGGTTCGCGATCCCCTCGAGCTCCCCCCAGTCCGTGAACGGGAACCGATACTCGATGTCGACCGTGCGCTTCGAGTAGTGCGAGAGCTCGTCGGCATCGTGCTCGCGGATCCGGAGCTGGTCCTCGCGGAGGCCGAGGTCGGTCCACCAGCGCATCCGCTCCGCGATCCAGAACTCGTGCCACTCCTCGTCGGTGCCCGGCTCGACGAAGAACTCCATCTCCATCTGCTCGAACTCCCGCAGGCGATAGATGAAGTTCCCCGGCGTGATCTCGTTGCGGAACGAGCGACCGATCTGCGCGATCCCGAACGGGATCTTCTTGCGG
Source organism: uncultured Actinomycetota bacterium (assembly GCA_963711655.1). Taxonomy (GTDB): domain Bacteria; phylum Actinomycetota; class UBA4738; order UBA4738; family HRBIN12; genus JAJNBA01. The sequence continues at coordinate 41,942 of CAVQEW010000015.1, read as the reverse complement.
CTCACCTGCTGGATCGTGGCGAAGTCCACGAACATCGCCTGCGCCGTCTCGGGTCGCAGGTAGACGGTGTTCTCCGCCTCCTCGATGGGACCCATGTTCGTCTTGAACATCAGGTGGAAGTTCTTCGGCTGCGTGAACGCCGTCTGCCCGCAGTTCGGGCACACCGGCGGCTCCGGGAGGTGATCCGCGCGGTACCGCTGATGGCAGTTCAAGCACTCCACCAGTGGGTCGGTGAAGACCTCGAGATGCCCCGAGGCCTCCCAGACCCTGGGCGACATGATCACGGCGGCCTCGAGCCCGACGACGTCGTCGCGCAGCTGCACGATCGAGCGCCACCACTGCTCGCGGACGTTGCGCTTGATCTCGGTGCCGAGCGGTCCGTAGTCCCAGGACGAGCGGAGACCACCGTAGATCTCCGAGGATTGGAACGCGATCCCTCGCCGTTTGGCGAGGGACGTGACGGCCTCCATCAGAGCGGGCCTTGGCAGAGCGGGCCTTGGCAGAGCAGGCCTCGGTAGATCGGCCATGAGGGTTGGGCTCCTTTCCCGGTCGCTGGCTGCGGCCGCCGGCGTGGGAGCCATGCTACCGGGGTCGCCGGTCAACCCCGGTCAACCAAAGGGGGCCGACTCCCGATACCTCAAGCATGCCCGTCGGACCTCTCTGCCGGTCGTGCGGCGCCGCCCTTCCGCCGGATATCCGGTGGTGCACGACGTGCTATGCGCCGGTGGCGCTGTACTCGCGACGCGAGCGGCTGCACGTGCCGGGCGGCTTCGTCGGCGTTCCGGCCCACACGCCCAGGACCTCCCGGTGGCGGGCCGGACCGACGTCATTCGGCCCGCTCGGCCGGATCGTCTGCACCCTCGCGCTGGCAGCGCTCTTCCCCTGGTGGGGACTCAGCGGGTTCAACCCGCTGTTCCTTTGGGCGCTGATGGGTTGGGTGCTGGCGGCGGTGGTCGTGCTCCGGAGCACCTGGAAGCCCGAGCGGATCGCCGATCCGACACCGACGACGATCGAGCGGCTCCGTGCTCGTCACCCCGTGCTGGGGAAGGAGCTCCGTCTCAGCGCAGGGATGGGCGGGATCGTGCTGGTCGTCGCCGTCGGTGGAGCGGCCATCGCGTGGCTCTCGCTCGACGACGCGTCTCGCTACGTCTGGGCCGTCGTCGCGATCGTCGCTGGGGTCGGCATCTTCCTCGCGAGCTGGAACGACCTGTAGGGAGGTCCTACTCCTCGCGCGGGGGGCCGCCGGGCGACTCCTCGGGCGGGCCCTCGGGAGGCTGCAGCCGCTCCCCACCCGGCTTCTTGCGGGCGGCGGTCCGCGCCAGGGCGGCCCGAACGGCTCCCTGATCCACTGAATCCGTTCCGTGCGGCTGGCGGTCGCTTTCCGTGAGCCGGATGAAGGTCTCGAGGGCGGCCTCATGGGCCTTGGCGTCGGCGGCCTCGGTCCCGGCGCCGGTCCGTCGGGGCGTCGGCGGTGCCGGCGTGGCCATGGCGGCCACGCGACGCTCCGGCTCCGGTGCCGCTTCCGGAACTCGGACCGGCGGTTGCGCGGCGGCGGGCTGTGCGGGCTCAGGCTTCCGCTTCTGCTCGCGCTCCGCTTCTGCTGCGCTCCTGCTCGTCCGCTTGCTGCTGGCGCTCCTGCTCGCCGCTTCTGCTGGCGCTCCTGCTCGCGCTCCCGCTTCTCCTCCAGCTTCTGCGCTCGCTTCTGCTCCCACTCTCGCTCCCGCTCCTGCTGTCGCTCCCGCTCGGGCTTCGGTCGCTTCACGGTCCGCTTGGGTTTCTCCACGGCCTGCTTCGCCCTGCGAACCGCCGGGGGCAGAGGCTTCTGATCGCGCGACGCGCGGGCGAGCGGGCCGGCGGGCGCCGCCGTCCACGTCTCGCCGAGCGGCGCCTTCACGACCTCGGACTCGGGGACCTGGACGACCGGGGGCTCGGTCTTGACCACCGGGGCGGGCGGTCCCATCACGGTGGGGACCGTGGGCCGCGCGACGCCGGCCGCCTTCGACAGCGCCCGTTGGATGTCGCCTTCGAGGCGCCTCCGCGCCGTCTCGGACTCTTCGAGCTTCCCCTTCAGCCGTGCGACACGCTCCGACGCCAGCCGATACACCTCCTGTACCGCGTTGAGTCGGTCGTCGTCGATCAACGAGAACCCCGCGGGGACGGAGGAGGCGGCGAAGGGGACCCCGACGTTGATCGGCTCGATCGGATCGCGAAGCGACAGCCCCGTGAGCACGAGGAACACGAGCAGCATCGCGCCGGCGAGGATCTCGTAGTACATCCATTCGGTCCGCACGGCCGCGAGGGTCCCCTCGTCGGACTGGTCGATCTCGGCGATCGCCGAGGCGCGGAGCGGCACGTAGGTCCGCAGGAGGCTGCGTTCCGGGTCGTCCTGCCCACCGGTGTCCGAGATGTTCGATCGTGTGAGCACGCCGTCGGCGGCAGTAGCCGCGAGCAGCTCGTCGTTCAGCCCGGCGTCCGACCCGGGGGTGTCGCCCTGGTCCGTCGAGAACAGGAGCCTCCCGTCGGTGGACCAGATGCGGACGCGCGTCAGGCGGTCGTCGGCGAGGATGGTGCGTTCGACCACGTCCTCGAGCGAGGACGCCGCCTGTCCCGTGATGGGGGCGTTCAGATCGGAGCCCTGGAGCCGAGGATCGAGCTCGTCCTGGACGTAGGAGACCGCCCGCTCCTGCGAGTTCGCACGCTCATCGTCCAGGGCGGCGCCGCCGCTGGTGAAGGCGAACGCGAGACCCACCGCGGCGACCAGGGCCATGAAGGCCCAGACGTATTTGCTCGCAGTGTCTCTCGTGAACCGCTCGATCAAGCCCATCGGATCCCTCCTCGCCGGTGCGGCGAACGCCACCGGAAGCACGACGTGCGCACTCGCAGGCAAGATACCCCGTCCGGCGTCCCCCGCGAAACGGCCGAACGACCAGCGCGGGCTAGGTCGAATGGCCGATGGCGGACCGGACGGCGAGGATGCGCTGGCTCAGTCCTCGTCGGCGACGCCGCCGAAGCGCCGGGAGCGCTTCTGGAAGTCGCGGATCGCCTCGAACAGGAGCTCGCGGTCGAAGTCCGGCCAGAAGACCGGCGTGAACCAGAGCTCGGAGTACGCCACCTCCCACAGGAGGAAGTTCGAGATCCGCTGCTCCCCACTGGTGCGGATCAGCAGGTCCGGAGGCGGCATGTCCGAGGCGTACAGGCGCTCGGCGATCGCGGCTTCGTTGATGCTCTCCGGTCGGAGCTTCCCCGCCCGGACCTCGCGCGCCAGCTCCTTCACGGCATCCACGATCTCGGCCCGTCCCCCGTAGTTGAACGCGATGGAGAGTGTCGTCCCCGTGTTGGCGGCCGTCATCGCCTCCGCCTCCCGGATCTCCTTCAGGACGAAGCGCGGGACGCGCCAGTTGCGGCGGCCGATGAACCGGATCCGGACGTTCATCCGATGCAGCTCGTCCCGGCGGCGGCGGAGCATGTTGCGGTTGAAGTTCATCAGGTACCGCACCTCACCGGGTGGCCGGCGCCAGTTCTCGGTCGAGAACGCGAACACGGTCAGCCACGGAAGGCGCACCTGGACGGCCCCCAGGATCGTGTCCCAGAGGGCATCCTCCCCCGCGCCGTGACCCTCGGTCCTCGGCAGGCCTCGCTGCTCCGCCCAGCGTCCGTTGCCGTCCATCACGATCCCGACGTGGGCCGGGATCCGATCGAGATCGAGATCGTGGAGATAGCTGCTCATGTCGCCGTCCTCACGAGCATCGGAACCGACTTCATCCGGCGCTCCAGGTGATACTCCGCGAAGCCGAACAGGAGCCCCCTCGCCTCTTTCCGCGTGCGGGGCTCGGGCGCTGCGGTGGCGCCGGCATCGGCGAGGTCGACGAGGGCCAGCGTGCCGAGGAAGGCGAGCGCCGCCGCCGTGACGTGACCCGCGCCGGGCTCGGCGTCGGCCGCGCAGACGGCGCCACCCAGGCCGGCCGAGAACAGCTGGACGTCGGTGCTCCCGCAGATCGCGCACGCCGTGAGGCTCGGATGGAAGCCGGAGACCGACAGCAGCTTCAGCAGGAAGGACTCGGCGACGGCCGCCGGATCGGCGGGCCTCGTCTCCAGCGAGCGCAGCCCCGAGAGGAGCAGGAGCACGAGCCGGAGGTTGCGCTCGTGTTCCTCGGCGACGCGGTCCACCGCTTCGAGCATCGTCTCGCCGGCGGCGAACAGCGCGAGGTCGTCCCGGATCGCCCGGTGCGGGGCGATGATCTCGGCCTGCGTGATGGTGTCGAGGGATCCACGGCCCCGGTACAGCATCAGGTTCACGTGGGTGAAGGGCTCGAGGCGCGCGCCGAAGCGGCTGGTGGTCTTGCGGATGCCCTTGGCCACCCCGCGAACCTTGCCGGAGCCCTGGGTCATGATGGTCACGATCTTGTCGGCTTCGCCGAGCTTCGCCGACCGGAGGACGACGCCCTGTTCCTTGTAGGGGGGCATCGTCGAATCGTAGCCCGGCGATGGGTCGCCCCACCCCAGAAGCTGTGTGACGTTTCCGTTGCGAGACGCGGTGGCGCCGGTCCCGTGAGGGGCGGCGCCACACGCCTGCGCGACTAGGAGCCCATCGACTCCATGTTCTTGGTGACGACTTCCATCGTCTCGTTCAGCTCCGCCGTCGGGCTGAACTCGACGATCTCCGTGTCGGGGAAGATCTCCGGCGTGTGTCCAGGACCCACGTAGTACGCCTCCCCGTCCGTGATCTCGATGTCCCCGTCCGCCGTGTGGTACACGAGCTTCCCTTTCACGACGAATCCCCAATGCGGGGCCTGGCACTGATCGTTCGGGAGCCCCACGAACAGCGGGGTCATGTCCGAGTGCTCCGTGTACTTCTCGAAACCGATCGTGTAGCCCTCGGTCTCACCGTACCGACCCTCGAAACCCGGCCCCTCGATCGGCTCGCCGGCGCTCCCCTTCGACACCTTGCCCATCACGCTCTCCCTTCCGTCGTGGCTATCTCCTCGTCTCGCTGATCCGCTCGAGCGTTTCACTCCCAGAGCGCGGCGGGATGACGACTCAGGCGCCCATGGGGTGCCAGACCGTCTTGTACTCCACGAAGGCCGTGATCTCGTAGGGACTCTGGGCCTCCTCGGCGAACGGGTCGGCCTCGGGTGCGCGGTGCACCCGCTTCACGTTCTCGGCGGAGAGCTCCTCGACCTTCCCGCGGAGCTCCTCCGGCACGCCGGTCGTGTCGAGCGCGTTCACGTCCATGTGCCCCGCGAGCCACGGCACGAGCTCCTCGGTGAGGCCGGTGAGGATGTTGATGACGCCGCCCGGCACGTCGGACGTCGCGAGGACCTCACCGAGCGAGACCGCCGGGAGCGGTGAGGGCTCGCTCGCGAGCAGGACGACGGTGTTGCCGCTCACGACCGCCGGCGCCAGGCGCGACACCAAGCCGAGCAGGGACTGGTCCTGAGGCGCCACCACGCCGACCACGCCGGTCGGCTCGGGGATCGTGAAGTTGAAGTACGGCCCCGCCACCGGGTTCGAGGCGCCCTGGATCTGGTGGATCTTGTCCGCCCAGCCCGCGTACCAGACCCAGCGATCGATCGAGGCGCTCACGCCTTTCGCCGGGTCCTTCGCGCCCGCGTCCTTCAGCTCCGACTCGAACTGCGATCGTCGACCCTCCATCAGCTCCGCCACGCGGTACAGGATCTGCGCTCGGTTGAAGGCGGTCTTCGCGGCCCATCCCGGCTGGGCGGCGCGCGCCGCTCGCACGGCGTCGCGGAGGTCCTTGCGCGAGGCGCGCGCCGCCCACGCCAGCAGCTCGCCGTCGGTGCCGAGGACCTCGTAGGACCGCCCCGACTCGCTCCGGGGGAACTCGCCGCCGACGTAGAGCTTCGCCGTGCGCCGGACGGGAAGCCGGTCCTCCGTCACGACGCGCCGTCCCGCGGGATCAGCTCGACGTACGGCGCCAGGCCGTGCAGGCCGCCCTCACGCCCGAACCCGGACTCCTTGTAGCCGCCGAACGGCGAGGAGGGATCGAACCGGTTGAACGTGTTCGCCCACACGACCCCGGCCTCCAGCCGCTCGGCCATCCAGAGGATGCGGGAGCCCTTCTCCGTCCAGACGCCGGCCGAGAGGCCGTACGGGCGTGTTGTTCGCCTTCTCGACGGCTTCCTCGGGCGTGCGGAACGTGAGGATCGAGAGCACCGGGCCGAAGATCTCCTCGCGGGCGATCCGATGCGACTGGCTGACGCCGGTGAACAGGGTCGGACGGAACCAGAACCCTCGCTCGGGAAGATCGCAGACGGGCTGGTACATCTCGGCGCCCTCCTCGACGCCGGAGGCGACGAGCTCCTCGATCCTCGTGAGCTGCGCCCGCGAGTTGATCGCACCGATGTCGGTGTTCTTGTCGAGGGGATCGCCGACCCGGAGCGTCTGCAGCCGGGCCTTCAGCTTCTCCAGCAACGCGTCGAAGATCGGCTCCTGCACGAGGAGACGCGAACCGGCGCAGCACACGTGGCCCTGGTTGAAGAAGATGCCGTTCACGACGCCCTCGACGGCCTGGTCCAGCGGCGCGTCCTCGAACACGATGTTGGCGGCCTTGCCCGCCCAGCTCGAGGGTGAGCCGCTTGTTCGTCCCCGCCACGGTGCGGCGGATCGCCTTGCCGACCTCCGTGGATCCGGTGAACGCGACCTTGTCCACGTCGGCGGCGACGAGCGCGGCACCGGTCTCCCCCGCTCCCGTGATCACGTTCACGGCTCCGGGCGGGAGCTCCGCCGCCTGGATCACCTCGGCCAGCAACAGCGCGGTGAGCGGCGTCGTCTCGGCGGGCTTGAGCACGGTGGTGTTCCCGGTGGCCAGCGCCGGCGCGAGCTTCCATGCGGCCATCAGCATCGGGAAGTTCCAGGGGATCACCTGGCCGGCCACGCCGATCGGCTTCGCGGTCCTTCCCGGGGAACGCGTAGTCGAGCTTGTCCGCCCACCCGGCGTAGTAGAAGAAGTGCGCCGCGGCGAGCGGCAGGTCGATGTCGCGCGACTCCTTGATCGGCTTCCCGCCGTTCATCGATTCCAGGACCGCGAACTCCCGGGCGCGTTCCTGGAGCGCGCGGGCGATCCGGTAGAGGTACTTCGCCCGTTCCCTGCCGGGGAGGTCGCGCCAGCGGGAGTCGAACGCATCCCGCGCCGCGGTGACGGCGAGGTCGACGTCTTCGGCACCCGCCTCCGGGACCTCCGCGAGGACCTCCTCCGTGGACGGGTCGATCGTCGCCATGTAGCGGCCGCTCTTCGGCTCGACGAACTCCCCGCCGATGAACAGGCCGTATCGGTCCTGGAGCGTGACGATGTCCTTCGACTCCGGCGCGTCCGCGTACTCCCACGCGGGCGGGGCGCCGGGGGTCCGTTCCTGGGTCGTGTCGAGCTCGGTCATCGGGTGATGCTCCTCACCAGGCAACGGTAGCCGACTTCCGGCCGGATGCGGGTGAGGACGATCAGACGTCGCCGACTTCTCGGCGCGACGGAAGATCGACGGCCTCGCGGCGCGAGGTGAGGTAGGCGCCGACGATCACGAGGACGACACCGGCGACCGCGAACGGTCCCACCACGTCGTTCCGGATGAGCACGCCGAGCAGCAGCGCCACCACGGGGATCAGGTAGCCGACGATCGAGGCGCGCGTCGCCCCCACCCGACCCACGAGCCGACCCATCAGCACGAACGCGATCCCGGTCCCGAGCACGCCCACGGCGGCAACCGCCAGGAGTGCGGACCATGCGAACCGCGAGCCCGGGATCGAGCCCAGGCCGATCGGCGCGGTGAGCACGGCGCCGATCGCGAGGATGCGCGCCATCACCGGGAGCGATCCGTACCGCTGCTGCAACGGCGTGGCGATGTTGAAGGCGATGCCGTAGCAGACCGTCGCGACCAGGATCAGCGCCACGCCGAGCGCCTCGCTGGAGCCGTGGCCGGCGGCCGAGAGCGCGATCGCGGCCACGCCGAGGAACCCCAGCGGGATCCCGATCAGCTGCCTGGACCCCGGGGCCTTCCGGAACAGGATCGTGGCGACGACGACGGTGAAGATCGGCGCGGCGCCGTTCAGCATGCCGGCGATCGCCGAGTTGACCGAGCCCTGGGCGAGCGGGAAGAGCGTGAACGGGATCGCGACCCAGGTGACGGCCAGCAGCAGCAGCGGGACGAGGTCCGCTCGGTCGATCCGCGTGCGGACGCCGGGCAGCACCCACAGGACCGCGGTACCGAACAGGATCCGGAGCCACGTGACGAGCCCGGGGCGGAAGGCCTCGAGCCCGATCGCCATGAACAGGAACGAGGAGCCCCAGATCGTCCCGACCACGGAGAACAGCGCCCAGTCGACGGCCGCGAACGAGCCGCGATGCGTTCCGTGCGCGGTGGACAGGATCCGGCTACCCATCGTCTGCACAACGAGCAACGTCAGTCGATCGTGAAATAGTCCGGCCCGGCGTATCGACCCGTGCGTTCCTTCTCGATCTGCATCAGGACGTCGTTCAGGAGCGAGGACGCGCCGATCCGGAACCGATCCGGCGTCATCCAGGCCGTGCCGAGCGTCTCGTGCACGAGCACGAGGTACTGGATCGCCTGCTTCGCGGTCCGGACCCCGCCGGCCACCTTGATCCCCACGGGCCTGCCCGTGTCGTGATGGAAGTCGCGCGCCGCCTCCAGCATGCAGAGCGCCACGGGGAGCGTGGCGTTCGTCCCGATCTTGCCGGTCGAGGTCTTGATGAAGTCCGCGCCCGCCGCCATCGCGAGGACGCTCGCCTGCCGGACGCGGTCGTAGGACCCGAGCTCACCCGTCTCGAGGATCACCTTCAGGTGCGCGGAGCCGGCGGCTTCCCGAGCGGCGACCAGCTCGTCGAAGGCCTGCGCGTACCGGCCGCCCAGGAACAGCGAGCGGTTCAGCACGATGTCGATCTCCTGGGCGCCCGTCGCCGCCACGTCGCGGATCTCCTGCAGCCGTGCGTCCAGGGGCCCGAGGCCGCTCGGGAAGCCGCCCGCCACGCTCGCCACGTGCACGCTGGTTCCGTCCAGCTGCTCCAGGGCGACGGGCACGAGCTGCGGGTACAGGCAGACCGCGGCGACGGGCGGGATCTCGGGATCGAGCGGGTTCGGGCGGATCGCCTTCGCGCAGATCGCGACGATCTTGCCGACCGTGTCGCTCCCCTCCAGCGTGGTCAGGTCCATCGACCGGATCGCGAGGTCGAGCGCCCAGAGCTTGGCGTCGCGCTTGATCGAGCGTTTCGCGAGGGACGCCGCGCGCTCCTCCAGACCCACCGCGTCGACGGCCGTCGTCCGCAGGGCCATCCGCACCGCCTCGCCCGCCGCGACGGGGAGCGGGCGGCTCGGCTCGATCTGCGCTGCTTGCGCCATGCATCGATGGTAGCCGACGTGGTCGCGAGGAGGTCCGGCGCGAGCCGCCCGCGGCGTACGGCCGCTAGGCTGCCTCGCATGAAGATCGTCGGCCTGTTCCTGCTCGCCCTCGCCGCACTCCTCCCCGCCTGCGATGGGGACAGCTGCGCCGGCGGAGCCGTGCTCGGACCCCGAGCCCGCCACGTCGGTGGAGCTCGCGGACTTCGCGTTCGAGCCCGACTGCCTGTCCGTCGACGCCGGCGCGACGATCGCCCTCGAGAACGTCGGTGACGCTCCCCACACCTTCACGATGGGAGGCACGGACGTCGACGTGAAGGTGGACCCGGGCGCATCGGACGAGGTCGGCTTCGACGGGGTGGATCCGGGCACCTACCCGGTCACGTGCACGTTCCACCCGCAGATGACGGCGACCCTCACGGTCGGGTGACGCTCAGAACCCGAGTCGCTCGAGTGCCTTCGGGTCTCGCTGCCACTCCTTGACGACCTTCACCCGGAGATCGAGGAAGACCTTCGTCCCCAGGACGAGCTCCATCTCCTCGCGGGCGCGCGTCCCGATCGTGCGCAGCGTCTGGCCGCCCTTGCCGATCACGATCCCCTTCTGCGAGTCGCGCTCGACGATCAGCGACGCGTGGAGCTTGACGAGGCTCTCTCCCATGTCGAGCTCCTCGATCGTCACGGTGATCGAGTGCGGGAGCTCCTGGCGGGTCACGTGGAGCGCCTTCTCCCGGATCATCTCCGCGAGGCGGGTCTCGAGCGGCTGGTCCGAGACCGTCTCCTCCGGGTACAGCGCCGGTCCTTCCGGGAGCATCGTGAGGACCATGTCGCGGAGCATGCCGACCCCCTTCCCGGCCTTGGCGGACACGGGGACGATCTCGTCGTAGTCGCCGATCTCGGCCGCCGCCGCGAGCTGCGGCACGACCCCGTGCTTCCCGGTGAGGTCGATCTTGTTCACCACGGCGATCTTCGGACACGCGTGGGGGCGGACCCGGCGCTCGTAGACGAACGCGTCGCCCCGTCCGACCCCGGACCCCGCGTCGAGGACGTGCAGGATCACGTCGACGCCCTCGACCGCGTCGCCGACCATGTCGTTCAATCGTGCACCGAGCTCCGTCCGAGGCTTGTGGAACCCGGGGGTGTCGGTGAAGACGGCCTGCGCGCCGTCCGTCGTGAGCACGGCGTGCAGCCCGCGACGGGTCGTCTGCGGCTTGTCGGACACGATCGACACCTTGCGTCCCACGAGCGCGTTCACGAGCGTCGACTTGCCGACGTTCGGGCGGCCCACGACGGCGATGATGCCGGAGCGCGTGACCGCGTGGTCGATCACGTGAGGTCGTCCGGACCGAAGGCGTCGGGCAGCAGGTCCCCGAGGCGCCACCGGGCGCGGACGCCGCCCGCCCCCTCGGCCACGACCGGCGTGTCCGCGTCGCCGAACTCCCACAGGACCTGGCGGCAGCCGCCGCAGGGCGGAGTGGGCGTGGGCGCGTCCGTCGCGACGGCGACCGCGAGGATCTTCTCGTGTCCCGAGATGACCATCGACGCCACGGCGTTCCGCTCCGCGCAGACGGAGAGCGGGTAGCTCGCGTTCTCGATGTTCACGCCCGGCCGGATCGTGCCGTCCTCGTTCAACAGGGCCGCCCCGACGTGGAAGTGGCTGTAGGGCACGTACGCCCTCGGCATGATCGCGCGGGCGGCCGCGAGCATCTCGTCGAGCGTGGAGTCCGACCTCCCGCGACACTCCTCAGGCATCGATGGCCTCCGGCCCCTCGCCGTTCTGGTCGGGCGCCCGCGTGATCAGCACGCTCGCGATCCTGCGCCCCTGGACCTTGTCCGCCTTCAGGTTCAGGCCACGGAACGTGACCTCCTCCCCCGCCTCCGGCATCCGCCCGAGCAGGTCGAGCATCAGCCCCGCCACCGTGTCCCATTCCTCGTCCGGCAGCTCCGTGCGGAGCAGCTCGTTGATGTCATCGATCGACGCCTTCCCGGAGACCCGGTACATCCCGTCGCCGAGCTCCAGCACCTCCGGCTCCTCCCGGTCGTACTCGTCGGCGATCTCGCCGACCAGCTCCTCGAGGAGGTCCTCGAGCGCGACGATGCCGGTGACGGAACCGTGCTCGTCGTAGACGAGCGCCTGGTGGAACTTCTCGCGCTGCATCTCCTTGAGCAGCTCGGCCACGCGCTTGCTCTCGGGCACGAAGTGCGCCGGCCGCATGACCTCGGCGAGCGGCATGTCCTGCTTGCCCTGATGCAGCGCCTTCAGCACGTCCTTCGCGAACACCACGCCCTTCACGTCGTCCAGGGACTCGTGGTACACCGGGGATCCGGGAGTACCCGTGCGACAGGACGAGCGCCTGGACGTCGCGGAGCGTCTTGTCGTCCTCGACCGCGACGATGTCGGGTCGCGGCACCATCACCTCGCGCGCGATCGTGTCGCCGAACTCGAAGATCGAGTGGATCAGCTCCTTCTCGCCCTCCTCGATCGAGCCCTCCTCGGACCCGACCTCGGCCATCGACCGGATCTCCTCCTCCGAGACGAAGGGTCCCTGCTTCAGCCCCTTCCCGGGCAGGAGCACGTTCGCCAGACCGATCAGGAACCGCGTCGGGAGCTCGAGCAGACGACCGAGGAACCAGACGAGCGGCGAGAGCGCGAGGGCCACCCGGTCGGTGTGCAGGACCGCGAACGTCTTGGCCATCGCCTCGACGAACACGAAGTACAGCAGCGTGAACCCGAACGACGCGAGCGTGACCCACGTGCTCCCGAACTCACGCTCGGCGAGGATCGCCACCAGGATCGCGGATCCGTTCTGGACGAACATCACGGACAGGTAGACGGCGTTCAGGTAGCGCGGTGGGTCGGACTCGATCTTCACGAGCGTCTCCGCGTTCCGGCGGCTGTCCTCCTGGAGGGCGAGCGCGCGGACACGCGACGTCCGGGTGAGCGATGCCTCGGCCGCGGCGAGCACCGACCCGAAGAGCACGAGCACGAGCGCGAGGCCCCACCACCAGTTCACGGCGCGCGCACCCCGCTGTAGCGCTCCTGCCGCTCCCACATCCGCGTGCGCGCGCCGTCCTCCTCGTGGTCGTAGCCGAGGAGATGCAGGATCCCGTGCACGAGGAGGAGCCGGAGCTCCGCGTCGGGATCCTCCGGGTTGTTCCGCTCCGCCTCGCTGGGCGCCACGACCACGTCGCCGAGGAGACGGACGCCGTTCTCGTCGACGTCGACGTCGCCCAACGGGAACGACAGCACGTCGGTGGGACCCGGCTCGTCCATGAAGCGCTCGTGCAGCTCGGCGATCTCGTCCGCATCGACGAACGACACCGAGAGCTCCGCTCTGTCGATCCCTTCCCCGCGGAGCGTGTCCCGGGCGAGCCCGCGCAGGCCCTCGTCGTCGATCGCTCGTTGCTGTCGGTTCGAGATCAGGATGCGCGGCCAACCATCGAGATGATCGTCGTCGTCCATCAGTCGTTCATCCCGAGGACCTGCTGACCGTAGCGGTCGTACGCCTCGACGATCTCCTGGACGATCTTGTGCCGCACCACGTCGCGCCCGCCGAGCCGGCAGAACGAGATGCCTCTGATCCCCGAGAGGATCTCCTCGATCACGAGGAGCCCGGATCGCTGTCCGGTGGCGAGGTCGACCTGGGTGTCGTCGCCGTTCACGACGGCCTTCGACCCGAACCCGATCCTCGTGAGGAACATCTTCATCTGCTCGGGGGTCGTGTTCTGTGCCTCGTCCAGGATGATGAACGCGTCGTTCAGGGTTCTGCCTCGCATGAAGGCGAGCGGCGCCACCTCCACCGTCCCTCGTTCCATCAACCGCGAGAGGCTCTCGCCCCCGGTCATCTCGAACAGGGCGTCGTAGAGCGGACGCATGTACGGATCGATCTTCTCGTAGAGCGTCCCGGGCAGGAACCCGAGCCGCTCCCCCGCCTCCACCGCCGGTCGGGTCAGGATCAATCGCGAGACCTGATGATCGTGGAGCGCCCGGACCGCGGTGGCCACGGCCAGATAGGTCTTGCCGGTTCCCGCCGGGCCGATCGCGAAGGTCACGGTGGAGCTCCGCATCGCGTCGACGAACCGCTTCTGCCCGACCGTCTTCGGTGCGACCGACGTTCCTCGCGCCGTGAGGAGCGTGTCGCCGAGCACCTCGCTCGGCCTCATCGCGGCGGCCCCGTCGCCGCCCTCCTCGTCGCCGCCCTTGATCAGCTCGATCGTCTGTCCCACCGAGGAGTCGGAGAGTTGGTGCCCCTTCTCGAGGAGCGCCAGGAGCTCTTCGAACAGGCGGGCCAATTGCTCGGCCTCGTGATCCGGCCCCTTGATCGTGATCTCGTTGCCGCGAACCAGGATGTCGGAAGAGAACGCCGCTTCGATGAGCTTCAGGAAGACGTCCTGCTGCCCCAGGAGGGCCACCATCGATTGGTGACCGGGGACGAGGATCTTGACTTGGGTGGTGGCGGCTGCCACGTGTCGCGCTCTCGGGGGTGACCCCGTTCCTCCTGTTGTCGACAACGGGACCCGTTCGGGTCCCGCGGACCGCATCCTATCGCTTTCTTCGGCGCGTTCTTCGGCGCTTCTACCCCGGCGGCCAGCCCATCACCCGGCCTCCGAGCAGGTGGAAGTGCAGGTGGAAGACGCTCTGGCCGGCGTCGGGGCCGACGTTCGTCACGAGCCGCCACCCGGACTCATCGATCTCCTCGGCGCGGGCGAGCTGCGTCGCCGCTTGCGCCACGTCCGCCAGGAGATCGCCGTGGCCCTCCTCGATCTCGGCGATGGAGCGGATGTGCTCCTTCGGGATGATCAGGATGTGCGTCGGCGCCTGCGGGTTCAGGTCGCGGAAGGCCAGGAGGCGGTCGGACTCCCGGACCACGTCGGCGGGGATCTCCCGCGCCGCGATCTTGCAGAAGAGGCAAGAGGTGTCGGTGTTCATGATCGGTACTCCGGTCGCCGCAGGCCTCGCGGCGCGGCGCCGTTGCCGGTCGTCGGCTCGTCGCGCATCTCGGCGAGTCTCTGCAGCAGCGACCGCTCCTCCTTGGAGAGGTCGCGAGGCGTGACGATGTGGAGGGTCACGAAGAGGTCGCCGCGTCCGCGGCGCTGCAGGTGCGGCACTCCTTTGCCCCGCAGGCGGAGGACCGTGCCCGACTCGGTCCCGGCGTCGATCCGGAGCGTCTCGGGCCCGTCCAGGGTCTGGATCCCGATCTCGCCGCCGAGGGTCGCCTGGGTGATCGAGACGTCCAAGACGCCGTGGAGATCCTGTCCCTGCCGGACGAAGGCCTCCGAGGGCTCCACCTCCACGCCGACGATCAGGTCGCCCGACGGCCCGCCGGCGACGCCCGCGTTCCCCTGCCCTCCCACGCGGAGGTCCATCCCCTCGAGGACACCCGCGGGGACGTCGAACGTCACCGCCCCGGTCTCCCGCACCCGGCCCTCGCCGCCGCACGTCTCGCATCGATCGGGGATCTCCTCGCCCGTCCCGCCACAGGTCGAGCACGGGATCGCCGTCATCACGGTGCCGAAGATGCTCCGGCGCACGCTCTGCACCTCGCCCGCGCCGCCGCACGTCCGGCACGCGATCGTCGACGTGCCCGGCCGCGCTCCGCTCCCGTCGCAGCGCGCGCAGACCGCGAGCCGTTCGACCTGGAGATCCTGCTTGGCCCCGAAGACCGACTCGGGGAAGGTCAGGCGCACCCGGATGCGGAGGTCCTCGCCGCGGCGGATCCTGGACCGCGGGCCGCGGGAGCGGCCACCGAACCCCCCACCGCCGAAGAACATGTCGAACAGGTCCTGGATGTCGGCGAACGGCGCCCCCTGCGGTCCCGCGGCGCCGAACTCGTCGTAGCGATGCCGCTTCGCCGGATCGGAGAGGATCTCGTACGCGCCGGTGATCTCCTTGAAGCGGTCCTGATCCGCGGGATCCGCGTTCACGTCCGGATGCAGGGTTCGCGCGAGCTTCCGGTACGCGGCCTTGATCTCGGTGGACGAGGCGTCCCGCTGGACGCCGAGGATCTCGTAGAGGTCTCGGACGGCGGCCATCGTCTACGCCTCGTGCTCGGTGGCGATCTCCGAGAGCCGCTTCGCCACGGCTCGCACGGACGCCATCGCCGACAGGTAGTCCATCCTGGTGGGGCCGACCACGCCGATCGTTCCCACCGTCGCCTCGCCCGCCTTGAACGGGGCCGTCACGATCGACGCCTCCCATTCCCCCGTGGTCGGGTGCTCGGCGCCGATCGTCACCCACACGTCCTCACGGTCGGCCGTCACGTCCTGCAGGACCTGGAGCATCTCCTGCTCGCGCTCGAGCGTCTCGACCAAGCGGCGGAGCGTCTGGTGGCGCCACGTCTGCGTTTCGTCGGTCAGGTTCGAGACGCCGCCCACGACGACGTGGGCGGCCCCCTCCCCCTGGGTGGCGGTCCGGAGCATCTCCGCCACATGGAGCAGCAGGTCGTGTTCCGACGAGGGTGCCTCGGCCGCGAGCTTCAGCAGGCGAACCTGCGCTTCGACGTAGGTCAGCCCTCGAAGGGACTGCAGCCGCTCCTCCAACGATCGCAGCACCTCCACGTCCACGGCGTCGGGTCGGTCGATCACCCGCTTGTCCACGCGACCGTGCTGGCCGACGGCGAGGATCATCACCGTCGGGCCCATGTCGATCAGCTCCAGGCGAACGATGGGCTCCTCGGCGGCACCGGGAGGAACGGCCAGGCCCGCGTACTGCGTGAGCCGGCTCAACAGCTGCACGGATCCCTTGAGGACCTCCTCGAGGTCCATGATCGCCTCGGCGAAGTAGCCGGCGATCGCCCGGCGGTGCGCGTCCCGGAGACGAGCGCCGTGGGGCTGGGTGTCCACGTAGTGGCGGTAGCCCATGTCCGTCGGGATGCGCCCGGCGCTCGTGTGGGGGTGGGTCAGGAAGCCCATCTCCTCGAGGGCGGCCATCTCGTTGCGGATCGTGGCGCTCGACACGCCGAGACCGGAGCCCTCGGCGATCGTCTCGGATCCGACGGGCTCACCCGACCGGACGTACTCCTCGACGAGCGCGTTCAAGACGGCGGCCTTCCGCAGACCGAGCTCGTGCCGCTGCTCCACCATGGACCCATGCTACTGGCACTCTCGAGCCCCGAGTGCTAGGCGAAAGCGCTCAGTCGCACCAGTCGACGGCCGCCAGGGCATCCAGGAGCTGATCCGTGGCGGCCTGGGTGTCGCCTCCGCCTTCCGCGACCTCCTGGTAGGTCGTGATCGCCGCGACCAAGTCGTCCACGAGGTCGGCCCGCTCGGCTTCTCCCGCTGCCCGGAGGGCATCGGCGTCGGCCGTCAGCGCGTCGGCCGCGTCACCCAGCGCATCGACGCGGAGGACCTGCACGGCACCGAGGTCCCCGCAGACCTTGTTGGCGGGGTCGGTGATCGGTGATGCGGACGAGGGAGACGACGGGGTCGTGGGAGCGCCGTCGTCGGATCCGAGCGACCGCACCAGGAAGAAGACGATGAGGCCGAGGACCGCGAGACCGCCCAGGAGGATCGGCAGCGGGATGCCCACCCGCGAGATCCCGCGGCGGTTCCTCCCGTGTGGTGTGCCGCAGTTCGGGCAGGTCCACGCGCGCGTGCCCGGCCGCGTATGGAAGCGCTCGCCGCAGACGGTGCACCGGACGAAGCTCCACGTGCCGGCGCACACGATGCACTGGTAGCCCTCGGCGTCCGGATCGATCTCCTGGCGCGTCTGGCATTGAGGACAGGTGACCTGGGCCATCGGCCGGCTCATGCTACCCGTCGGGACTCGGCCGACCTCGTCACCACGACGCGGGCGATCGCTGCGGCGGCCAGGACGGCGACGATCGCGAGGAGCGTTGCGGCCAGGCCCATCTGACCGTGGAACCCCGGCGGCCGCGGGTCGCAGAGCCGGTCCAGCGCGGTCTCGAGCCGCGCCTGGAGCTCGGGCGTCGTGCCGGCCAGGTTGTCCTGTTCGAACGGATCCACCTGCAGGTCGTACAGCTCCCGCTCACCCGTCTCGTAGGAGGCGAACAGGTACCGAGCGGTGCGGACCGCGCAGTACGTGGGGATCGGGTTGGTACCGCTGAGGTGTTCGATCAGGACGGCGTCGCGCCACGATGGGGACCTCCCTTCCAGCAACGGCAGCAGGCTGCTGCCGTCGACGTGCGGAAGCGGACACGCCCGCCGCTGCCGCGATCGTCGGGGCGAGGTCGATGTTGGCCACGAGGTGGCCGTCGGTTCGCGGCGCATCCCCGACGATCCCGTCGGCGCGGACCACGAGGGGGACGCGGATCGCCTCCTCGTACGGGACCTCCTTCTTCACCCACCGATGCTCGCCCCAGAGCAGGCCGTTGTCCGAGGTGAAGATCACCAGCGCGTCGTCGAGCCGGCCGGTGTCCTCGAGGGCTCGCAGCAATCGGCCGACCGCCCGGTCGACCGCCTGGAGCGTCCGGTACTGGTTGCGCCTCAGCGCGTCGAGGTGCGCGGTGCGGTCCGGCCCGAGCGAGGATCATCGCCTGCACGTGCGCCGGCTTGTCCGAGACGTCCGGCTCGTTGAACGACGGTGGCCGCCACGGCGGCAGGTCGGTGAACAGCCCTTCGTCCACCCCCGTCGGGATCGCCGGGTCGTGCGGCGCCGGCGGCGCGTAGAGGGCGAACACCGGACCGTCGCTCTCGCGGATGAAGTCCTCGGTCTCCGCGGCGAGGACGTCGGTCGAGTAGTCCTCGGGCTCCACGCCGTAGCGACGCACGGTCCCGTCGATCGTCAGGCCGTAGTCGAAGTATTCGGAGTGCACGAACGCCACCCAGCGATCCCAGCCCGGTGGCACATAGCCCGCGAGCGCGTCGGACTGGAACGAGTCGAGGTACTTCCCGAAGAACCCGGTGCGATAGCCTCCGGCGCGCAGCGCGGTGGCGATCGTCGTCGTGTCGTCGAACGACTTGAAGCCACCGTACGGAGGGCCTTGCCGGTACACCCCCGTCGTATGCGGGTACTGGCCGGTGAGGATCGACGCCCGGCTCGGGCAGCAGAGCGAGCTCGTCGTGAACGACTCCGAGAACGTCACGCCGCGCTCGACGAGCGAGCGCTGGACCTCCGGCATCGACCAGAGCGTGTCCCATCGCTGGTCGTCCGTGACGATCAGCAGGATCGAGGGAGGGTCCTCCTCTTGCGCGATCGCGGGCGCGGCGAGGCACAGGGTCGTGACCAGTGCCGCGAGAGAGGCGGAGGCGAGCCGGAAGGCCCTCGATGCAGGGCGCCGGAGCGGGCCATGAAGGGGGAAGGGACCGGCGGGCGGCATCGCGAGCGGAGCGTACCCCGTCCCGGTGCGCGGCCGAGAAACGATCGGCGATGACAACCGATCTCGGCCCGGATGCGTCCTACGATCGGTGACGGTCAACTCCCCCCGAGCCAAGAACCAGCGAAGGGAAGCGCGACGGACGAAGCCGAGATCCGCGGGTTCCTGGCGCGCGACTACCCGCGCGTGGTGAACGCCGTGGCCCTTGCGTCCGGGAGCTACCCCGCCGCCGAGGATGCGGTGCAGGAGGCGTTGGTGCGAGCGTGGATGCGATCGGAGCGCGGCGAGCAGCTGGACTCGCTCCCGGCGTGGGTGGCGGCGGTCGCCCTCAACCAGACGCGGAGCGGGTGGCGGCGCGCGATGGCGGAGCGGCGGGCGACGGCGTCGGATCCCCGAGAGCTCCGTCGCGACCGCCGCGCCGAGCGCGGACCACATCGACGTGGCGAGGGCGCTCGAGGCGCTCCCCCGTCGCCAGCGCGAGGTGGCCGTGCTGCGGTACCTGCTCGAGATGAGCACCGCCGAGGTGGCGTCGGCGCTCGGGATCGGCGAAGGCACCGTCAAGAGCTCGCTCTCGCGGGCACGGGCGCATCTCGTGGATGCGCTCGCCGTGCAGGACGACGAGGTGACGAACGATGTCGAAGGTCGATGACGAGCTGACCCGCCGGCTCCACCGGGCAGAGCGCCCGGTCGAGGGCGACGGCCTGTTCGAAGGGTTGGAGCGACGTCGCTCGCACCGGGAACGTCTTCGGAAGGTGCAGGCGGGGATGCTGGCGTTCGCGGTGCTCGCCGCCACGATCGTCGGCTTCGTCGCCCTTCGGTCCGCGTTCCTACCTTCGAGCGGTCCCGCGATCGATCCGGGCCTTGCCCCACCCAACGGCTTGATCGTGTTCTCCCGTGTCGGCGACGATGGCCGTTCCCACCTCTTCACCGCGCGACCCGATGGGACGGGGGTGGAGCAACTCACCCACGGAGAGACGAACGACATCGATTCGGCGATCTCCCCGGACGGGCGATGGATCACCGTCGTCCAGTCCGAAGGCGATTCGTCCACGCATGTAGGGACCGTTCCCTTCGACGAGCCCGACGTCGCGCTCGTGGAGCCTCAGTTCTCCTCATTGATGTCTCCGGACCCCGCCTGGTCGGCGGACAGCAGCATGATCGCGGTCAGTGAAGGAAACGCCCAGGAGCCTTCTGGCACGGCACTCTTGATCGTCCCGCTCGATGGGGACAGTTCTGTCGCGCACCTCGCCGGTCGCGACGCGGATCTCGCCCATCCGTCCTGGTCGCCCGACTCCCGGATCGTCTTCGCCCTCCTCGGCGCCCCGAACGAAAGCGAGACGGGCTGGGACCTCGCGACGGTCTCGGTCGACGGGACGGGATTCCAGTCGCTCGTCACGGAGCCCGGAGATCAGACGGCACCGACGTGGTCCTTCGACGGATCGCGGATCGCCTACCTGCAACCGGGCGACGGCGGCCACGAGATCTGGACGATCGCACCGGACGGGACGGACAAGACGCTGATCGCGACGGCCGAGGAAGCATCGCTCGAGCCGGACCTGGCATGGGCACCCGATGGATCGGCCGTGTCTGGTTTCAGACGGTGAATGGATCTACCGCGTGAGCGCGACGCCTGACGGGGATCCTCGTGACAACTTCGTACAGCTCGTGAGAGGCGTCTCCCCGTCGTGGCAGCCGATCCCCGCCACCGCCTCACCGAGCGCGAGCCCGAGCCGAGCGTGAGCCCGGAGCCGAGCGTCTCGCCCGACCCGGAGCTCGCCGGGCACGAAATCGGCCTCGGGTTCCGCCTCTGTCATCTCCACCCGCTCGGCGGCCTCGATCTTCTCGGCGACGGCCCGGTGAACATGGCCTGGACCGGCTCGCGGCGTGACCGCCGATGGACGTGCTCCGACGAACCGAACTCGACCTACGGCGTCGCGGTGGACCTCACCGGCGACGGCCTCGCCGACGCGTGGTCCGGGGACACGATCGAGTTCTGCTTCATGTGCCGCCCATTCGCAGGCGTGGACTTCGACGCCGACGGCGACGACGAGTTGGCCGTGATGACGAGCGAGGGCTCGATGCCGACGTTCGCGATCTACGCGGCCACGGTCGACGGCGGCGAGCCGCGCGTGACCGCCGATCCTCGCCGCCGCGCCCGGCCATCCGTCGGGTGGCCACCAGGCCGGGCAACCGCTCACCTTCACGACCGGAGGGGACGCCGGGTTCTCCGGCTCGGTCCGATGCGAGAACTTCCCGGACGCTCCCGTGCTCGTCACCATCTGGAGCGAGCATCCGATCGAAGGGGACACGAAGACCGTCCACGAGACCAAGCTCGTCCTGGACGTAGACGGTGCGTTCCACGTCGTGGACTCCAGCGACTACGAGGCGCCGGTCGCGGCACCCGTCCCCGGGACATCCGAGCCCACCGCCTGTGGTGTCGACTGGGAGCTCTGGGACTGAGTGCGAACTGGTGAGACCGAGGACGAGTTCGTCCTCGAGTTTGGCCCTTCCGTTCTGAACGCGATGCCGTCAGGGCAAGAACTCGCACCGGACGTCAACCGATGAGACGCTTCGGGCGTCATCTGGGCGAGGAGGACGGTGGCCCTGGACGACGAGACGATCCGGGAGTTCCTCGAGACGAGCTATCCGCGCCTGGTCGCAGCGGTGGCCCTCGTCGCGGGGAGCCGAGACGCCGCCGAAGATGCCGTGCAGGAAGCACTCGCGCGAGCCTGGGAACGGGCCGGAACCGAGGAGATCCGCTCGCTCCCGGCATGGGTGACCAGGGTCTCGTTGAACCTGTCACGAAGTCGCTGGAGACGGCTCCGAGCCGAAGCGAGGGCGACCGAACGCCTCGAAGCGCATCGGACTCCTCCCCCGGCTGAATCTCGACCCGACGTGGAGCAGGCGCTGGCACGGCTGTCGCAGGCGGCAGCGCGAAGTCACCGTGCTCCGCTACTACCTCGCGATGGACGTGAGCGAGATCGCGGGCGTCCTCGGCATCACCGAAGGGACCGTCAAGACCCAGCTCTTCCGGGCGCGCCGGGCACTGGCCGAGCTCCTGGGCGACGGCGAGCAGGAGGAGGTGGACGACCCTGCCGAGCTTCGATGATCGGCTGACGCGCGAGCTGGAGCGGGTCGCGCGCCCGGCGGATCCCTCCGGCGTCCTCGAGCGCGTCCAGATCCGGCGGGCTCGACGCGCCCGGGGTCGCAGGACCACCAGTGCATTGCTCGCCGATCGTCGTGATCGGTGCCACGACCGTGGCGGGGTTCGTCGCCCTCACGCGAGGCGTTCCGCGAGGGCGGCACGGGAAACGGCCGGAGACAGCGCCGCTCCGATTCGAACGGCGAGATCGTCATCTGCTCGACACGTCGGAGGTGAGGGTCTGCCGGATCCAGCTGTTCGTCGCGCAGCCCGACGGCTCGCGACCAGCGGATCCGTCCACGCCGATCTCGCGGCCGTTCGACGATCTCAACCCAGCCGTCTCCCCCGACGGCACGACCGTCGTGTTCCAGCTGCACGATCTCGACGGTGCCGGCTTCGTGATCGCGGTCGAGCTCCGATCGACGGGCGGCGCCGGCACGGAGCTGACGCCAGCGGGCGGTCGTCACTCGAGCCGGCCTGGTCTCCCGACGGGGCCATGATCGCGTTCGACCTTGCTCCTTCGACGACGACGCGTTCGGATTGTGGGTCGATGGATGCCGACGGCTCGCGACCCTCGACGGATCGCCGGCGACGACCTCGGGTCGACGCGATCGACCCCTCGTGGTCGTCCCGACGGGTCGCGGAGCGCGTTCGTGGCGGTTCGACGGACCTCTTCGGGCCTCGGGGATCGATCATCGTACTCGGTCACCCCGGAGGGCGACGGACTCTGACCCGCTTGACCCGTACGGCTGCGTTGCACGAGCTGTCCCCCGGATGGTCTCCAGACGGGCGATCGATCGCCTTCTGTTCGGAGCGCCGACCGACGATGGCGGGTTCGGAGATGCTCGCTCGATCTCAGCCCGACGGGACCTCGCCGGTGATCATCGAGCAGGCACGGATGCCGTTCATGGACTTCCGCTCGCCTGGTCCCCGGACGGCAACTGGCGCTCCTCGCCTCGTTCCACGGCTGGGTCCGGGACCTGACCTCGACATCGCGAGCGATGGCTTACGTTCGGTCCTGGTGGAGGGAACGACCGCGATCGCGTGGCAACCCGCTTCCGATCGACGGTGAGTGTCACCCATCTCCGGACACCCCAGCTCGTCACCCAGTGCTGGAGCCCGAAGGTCGCGACATCGGCTTCCCGTTCCGGGTGTGCGCCGTCCAGACGCTCGCCGGCGACTACGACGGTGACGCGAAGGCGGACACCGCATACATCGTGACGGAAGTCGTTCCGGAGGGCTGTCCACAGTCGTTCGAGGATCCCGTCCGTCACCTCGGGGTCGACTTCGACCGCGACGGTCGGGTGGATGCGACCAGGGGACCTCTCCCATGCGGGTCCTGGTGCAACCCGTTCGCGGCGCCGGACCTGAACCGGGACGGCTGGGCCGAGATGCTCGTGAACGAGGGACATGTGGTCAGCCCGGTTTCCGCGTGGATCGGCGTGTACGGGTTCGACGGGTCGAGGGTTCGGCCGATCCCGTTCCCGAACGGGTCGAATCGGTTCAAGCTCGAAGAGGTCGCCTCCGTCCCTTCCTACGAGGGTGCGTATTGCTACTCCGACGGGGAGGAGCAGGTCTTCGCGCTCTGGGATGCACCGATCCCACTCGGCCCATTTCCGTCGACCTATCGGGTCACGGAGCGCATCTTCGTGATCGATGTCGAGTCGTTCACGTTCTCGCTCGCGGACACTCGGTCCTCGATCGTGTCCTCGGAGTCGCTTCCGCCAAGCGGGCTCAACGGCAGGATGTGCGGGGTCGAAACCGAGCGGCTGGGGTGATGGTGGTGCTCACCCGGTGAGGCCGAGGACGAGCTCGTTCAGCAGCAGCATGCCGCGTTCGGTGGGGACGAGCTGGTCCTCGTCGCGGAACAGGAGTCCGCTCTCCAGATAGGGATCCGCGCGGCCGTCGTCGACCCAGCTGGCCGGGATGCCCTGGAGGATCCGAAGGCGGAGGAACACCTCCTCGAGGTAGGCGTCCGCGGGCTCGAGCTCCTCGGATCCGCCGACCGGCAGCTCGCCGCGCTCGACCATCGACAGGTACTCCTCGGGAGGACGGACGTTCCACCACCTCCGGCCCTCGCGGTACCCGTGGGCCCCCGCGCCCAGCCCGACGTACGGCCGGCGCTCCCAGTACCCGAGGTTGTGGCGGCACTCGTATCCGGGCTTCGCCCAATTGGAGATCTCGTAGTGGCCGTAGTCCGCGTCGCCGAGCAGCCCGCACGCCAGCTCGAACATCTCGGCCTGGAGGTCGGGGTCGGGCGCCGGCGTGTCGCCTCGCGCCACCTGGCGGCCGAGTGCCGTCGCCGGCTCGATCGTGAGCGCGTACGCGCTGATGTGCGACGGCGCGAGCGCGATCGCCTCCTCGGAGCGTCCGCTCCCACGACTCGATCGTCTCCCCCGCCGCGCCGTAGATCAGGTCGAGGTTCACGTTGTCGTAGCCCACGGACCGCGCGGCTCGGAACGCCTTCACCACCGACTCCGGCTGGTGCACGCGCTCCAGCGCGGCGAGCACCGAACGGTCGAACGACTGCGCACCCATCGACAACCGTCCGTAGCCCGCTTCCAGGAGGCCGGCGAGCTTCTGCTCGTCCACGGTGTCCGGGTTCGCTTCGATCGTGACCTCCGCGTCGGGCGTCACCGCGAAGACGGATCGCACGCGGGCGAGCAGCGCCTTGAGGTCGGCGACCTCGAGCGTCGTCGGCGTGCCGCCACCGAGGAACACGCTCACGATCTCCTCGTCCTCCCAAGCGGGCGCGGCGAGCTCCGCCTCCCGCAGCAACGCCGCCACGTAGCGCGATGCCAGATGATCCAGCCCGGCGTACGCGTTGAAGTCGCAGTAGCCGCACCTCGTCAGGCAGAACGGCACGTGGACGTAGATGCCGGCGGCGTCCAGGAGCGGCCTCACTTCTTCTTCGCCCCCGCATCCGCGCGCAAGGCCGCGATGAAGGCCTCCTGCGGCACGTCGACGCGGCCCACCTTCCGCAACCGCGCCTTCCCCTTCTTCTGCTCTTCCAGCAGCTTCCGCTTGCGCGTGATGTCGCCGCCGTAGCACTTCGCGAGCACGTCCTTGCGCTTCGCCTTCACGGTCTCGCGCGCGATGATCTTCGAGCCGATCGCCGCCTGGATCGCGACGTCGAACATCTGCCTCGGGATCAGCTCGCGGAGTCGCTCGGTCATCTTCTTCCCGTAGGCGTACGCCTTCGACCGGTGGACGATCGTGCTGAACGCGTCCACCGGCTCGCCGTGCAGGAGCACGTCGACGCGGACGACATCGGACTCCTGGTATCCCCAGGGCTCGTAGTCGAGCGACGCGTACCCGCGCGTGTTCGACTTCAGGTGGTCGAAGAAGTCGAACACGATCTCCGCCAGCGGCAACATGTAGTGCACCTCCGCGCGTTCCGGAGTGAGGAACGTCGTGTCGACGAGCTCGCCACGCCTCGACTGGCAGAGGTCGAGCACGGCGCCCAGGTACTCCTTCGGCGTGATCACGGTCGCGAACACGATCGGCTCTTCCACGCGGTCGTACGTCCCCGGCACCGGCATCTCGGCCGGGTTGTGGACGACCGTGGTCTGGTCGCCTTTGATCACGTGGAACTCGACGTTCGGCGCCGTCGCGATCAGCTCGAGGTCGAACTCGCGCTCGAGCCGCTCCTTCACGATGTCCATGTGGAGCAGTCCGAGGAAACCGGCCCGGAACCCGAAGCCGAGCGCCTGCGACGTCTCGGGCTCGTAGCTGAGCGCCGAGTCCGACAGCTTCAACCGGTCGAGCGACTCGCGGAGCTCCGAGTAGTCGCCGCCCTCGTTCGGGAACAGGCCCGACCACACCATCGGCTTGGGCTCCCGATAGCCCGGGAGCGGCTCCGTGGCGGCATGCTTGCCGGCCAGGGTGATCGTGTCGCCCACCTTCGCCTGATGGACATCCTTCAGGCCGGTGACGAGATAGCCGACCTCGCCGGGACCGAGCATGTCGACCGGCAGCGGCTCGGGGGCCATCACGCCGGCCTCCTCGGCGTCGGACTCGACCCCGGTCGCCATCAGGAAGATCCTCGCGCGGCTCGGCAGCTCGCCGTCCTTCACGCGGACCGACGCGATCACCCCTCGGTACGGATCGAACATCGAGTCGAACACGAGCGCGCGGAGCGGCGCGTCCGTCTCGCCGGAGGGCGCGGGCACCTGGTCGATCACGGCCTTCAGGAGCTCCTCGACGCCCTCGCCGGTCTTCGCCGAGATCCGCAGGATGTCGT
Source organism: uncultured Actinomycetota bacterium (assembly GCA_963711655.1). Classification (GTDB taxonomy): domain Bacteria; phylum Actinomycetota; class UBA4738; order UBA4738; family HRBIN12; genus JAJNBA01. The sequence continues at coordinate 15,923 of CAVQEW010000015.1, read as the reverse complement.
CGGGGTCGCGGTCGAGGAGGTCGGCCAGCTCCTTCGCCCGCTGGTCCGGCTCGGCGGCGGGCAGGTCGATCTTGTTGAGCGCCGGCACGATCACGAGCCCGGCGTCGCGCGCCAGGTGGAAGTTCGCGAGGGTCTGGGCCTCGAGACCCTGGGCGGCGTCGACCAGCAGGATCGCTCCCTCGCAGGCCTCCAGGGACCGCGAGACCTCGTAGGTGAAGTCCACGTGGCCGGGCGTGTCGATCAGGTTCAGCTCGTAGCCGCCGTGCGTGAGCCGGACGGCCTGCGCCTTGATCGTGATGCCCCGCTCCCGCTCCAGGTCCATCCGGTCGAGGTACTGCGCGCGCATGTCCCGGTCGGCGACGGCATGGGTGAGCTCGAGCAGCCGATCGGCCAGCGTCGATTTGCCGTGGTCGATGTGCGCCACGATGCAGAAGTTCCGGATGTGCGAGGTGTCCACGAGGCCTCCATGCTACGGGTGCCTGGGTACCGGCCGGATGGACGAGACCGGCCGGCGGATACCCGCTGGTAGACTGCCCCGCTCATGGCCAACATCAAGTCACAGATCAAGCGGAACAAGCAGAACGAGAAGCGCGGCGAGCGCAACAAGGCCGTCCGCACCGCGCTCAAGACGTCCACGAAGAAGATCCGCACCGCCGTGGATGCGGGCGACGCCGAGGAGGCGTTGTCCATGCAGCGGGAGGGGGCGCGGGCGCTCGACAAGGCCGTCGCGAAAGGCATCGTGCACAAGCGCACGGCCGCACGCCGCAAGAGCCGTCTCGCGAAGGCCGCCAGCTCCGTCGCGTCCGAGTAGCCCTCCGGTCTCCGCCGCCCGCTCGTCCTTACACTGCCGCTCGATGGCAGGGCATCCCCTCGACCGCTCGATGGAGCCGTACTACGAGCGTCGCTCGGCCGAGTACGACGACTGGTACCTCGGCGCCGGGCTCTTCGCAGGACGTGACCGGCCCGGATGGGATGAGGACGTCCGCGCGCTGATCGAGGCGGTGGCATCGCTGCCCGCGGTCGCGCACCGTGGATGTGGCGTGCGGGACGGGCTTCCTCACCCAACACCTGCCCGGCACCGTGGTCGCGATCGACGCGAGCGCGGGGATGCTGGCGGAGTCCCGCTCGAGGCACGCCCATCCGCTCGTCCGCGGCGACGCGTTCGCGCTCCCGTTCGGGGACGGCTCTTTCCAGCGGGTCTTCACGGGTCACTTCTACGGGCACCTCCTCCCGGAGCAGCGCGCTCGGTTCCTGGACGAGAGTCGCCGGGTGGCGCCGGAACTCGTCGTCGTCGACGCCAAGATCCATCCGGCCGTCGCGCCCGAGCAAACGCAGCAACGGGTCCTGAACGACGGATCGTCGCACCGTGTGTTCAAGCGCTACTTCACGGCGACGCAACTGGCGGACGAACTGGGAGACGGCCGGGTCGTGTTCGACGGCCGCTGGTTCGTGCTGGTGGCCTCCTCGGCTGACCGGACTAGCCGGCGATCGCGGTGACGAGCGACGGCATCACGATGTCGCCCGTGGCCCCGGACTTGAGGGCGCGATCGGCCTCCGTCACCCGGTCGTGCAGGGCGACGAGCTGGGCCATCGAGAAGTTCCTCGCCTGCTGCTGGTAGCGGCGCGCCTGCCAGTCGAAGCGGAGGCCCGCCTCCTTCGCCACCTGGGCCGGCGGCATGCGCTCCGGGAGCGATCGCACCTTCAGGAGGTCGCGGAGCCTGGCCGCGATCCCGCCGAGGACCATCAGCGCCTCGTCGCCGCCTTCCTCGATCGATCGGAGCGAGCGGATCGCGCCGGGCAGGTCCTTGCCGAACGCCCGATCGCAGAGGTCCCACGTCTTCTGCTCGCCCAGCCCGCGGAACTGCCCCGCGATCTCGCGAGGACCGACACGCTGCCCGGCGAAGACGTCCTGGAGCTGGCCGAGGGCCGCCACGAGCTGGCCGGGCTCCGGGCCGAGCGTCTCGACGAGGGCACGCGCCCCCGGGATCGCGAGGTCGAGACCGCGCTCCTTCGCACGCGTCACGAGCCAGGGCTCGAGCTCCTTGCGCGCGATGTCGACCTTCCGGATCTCCCCGACCGGCTCCACGAGCTTCTGGAGAGCGGCCGGCACCTTCCCGCGATCGGCGACGACGCAGGCGAGGACGAGCGTGGCGTTCGGGTCCGGGGCGGCGAGGTACCGCCCGATCTCGTCGAGCGTCTCCTTCCGGAGCGACTTGGCGTCGTTGACCAGGAGCGCGCGGGGCTCGCCGAACAGCGACGGCGTCGCGAGGCTCTGGAGCTCCCCGCCTTCCCATTCGGCGGCGTCGACCTCCGTGGCCTTCGTCTCGCCGAGGAGCGCGAGCGCGGCCTCGCGAAGGAGGTAGTCGTCCTCGCCCCAGAGGAGCGTCACGGGAGGAGGGAGCTTCACGGCCATCGCTCGAACTCTACCGTCGGGGTCGGACCGCGAAGAGGACCGTGATCGTGCCCTGTCGGTCGGTGCGCCAGACGCGAGAGCCGGCCGCGACGAGCGCATCGAGGGTGAACGCCGTCGGATGCCCGTAGTCGTTCTCCCCGACCGACACGATGGCCATCTCCGCCTGCACGGCGTCGAAGAACTCGGGGACGGACGTGGCCGCGCCATGGTGCGGAACCTTCAGGACCTCCGCGCGCAGGTCGACGCCGGACTCCAGGAGCCATTCCTGCGCCGGCTCCTCCGGCTCGCTGGCGATCAAGCACGACATGTCCCCGATAGGTCGCACCTGATCACGATCGCGTCGTTGTTCGCGTCGGACTCGGTGCCGGTCCAGCACCGGTCGGGCGACAGGACGTCGAGTCGGAGGAGACCGAGCCAGAACGTGTCGCCGGCCCGCGGGTTCCGGACCTCCACGCCCTCGTCGGCGATCGCGCGGTCGAGATCGGTCTGCAGCGGCGAGGGCCTTCCTCCTCGCAGCCCGGTTGCAGCAGGAGCCCGACCGGCATGCGAGCGAGCACCGACGGCAGCCCCGACGATGTGGTCCGCGTGCGGATGGCTCGCCACCACCATGTCCAGCCGCTTGATCCCCGAGCGCCGAGAGCTCGGTGGCGACCGGTCACGCTCCGGTCCCCCGTCGACGAGCACCGAGGCACCCTCGGGCGTGGTGAGCAGGGCGGCGTCGCCCTGTCCGACGTCGAAGAACCGAACCGTGAACCCGTCGGGGGGACCGCTGCCCAGCGCGGATGCCCAGACGACGACCGGCACGATGGCCGCCGCGACGGCGGTCGCGGACCGGGGCGGCTTCCAGCCCGTGCGGATCCAGACGACGATCGCCACGACGGCGGCGGTGCCCCCGAGCAGGACGAACGGCCCGCCCTCCGCGGTCAGGTAGCCCACCGGCGCCTTGCCCAGGTGGTCCGCGACCAACTCGAGCCAGCGCATCGGCAGGACGGCGACCGCCCCGACGAGCTTGCCCAGCGGGAACCAGGCCAAGACCCGCACCGGCGGCCACCGCGCCGAGGAGGAGCGACGGCGCCACGAGCGGGAACGCCGCGAGGTTCGCCGGCAGCGTGACGAGCGGGACCTCGTGGAAGTGATACAGCAGGATCGGCGTGACGCCGAGCTGCGCAGAGATCGTCGCGCCCGCGGCCGCCGCGACCGGACCGGGCAGGACGCGACCGAACCGCTCCGCGAGCTGTGAGGCGAGCGCCACCATGCCGGCGGTCGCCGTGACGGAGAGCTGGAACCCCACCGACCAGACGAGCCAGGGATCGAGGACGAGGAGGCCGAGCACGGCGGCGGAGAGGATCGACGCCGTCGTGCGTGGCCTGCCGGCGAGGACGGCCGACGAGCGCGATGCACGCCATCACGCCGGCGCGGAGCACGGACGGCTCTGCCCCGGTGAGGATCGTGAAGAACGCCACCGCGCCGAAGCCGACGGCGAACTTGGGCCAGCGCGAGAGCCCGAGGAGGGCCGAGGCGGCGAGGACGGGAGCGAGCACCATCGCGACGTTCCCGCCAGAGACGACGAGCAGGTGGCTGAGGCCGGCGGCCCGGAAGTCCCGTTCGACCCCCGGATCCAGCTGGGAGTCGTCACCGAGGAGGAGACCGAGGAGCAACCCGGCCTCCTTCGGCGGGAAGACCCGCTCGATCGAGCTGCCCACGATGCGCCGCGCGGCCTGCGCCGCGCGGACGAACGCGCTCGGCGAAGGACCCAACCTCGTGACGGTCTGCACCTGGAGCTGCGCCGGGATGCCCTTGTTCCTCAGCGCCTCCGCGAACTCTTCGTCGTCCGGCACACGGAGGGTGCCCTCGAGCCGGACGAGGTCGCCTCGGTGAACGGCGGGCATCTCGTCGCCCCCGCTGACCCAGACGGACGAGCGGAGGGTGGCGGCGCCCTCCGGCCACTCCACACGATGCACCTGCGCGGTGGCGGACCAGCCCAGCGACGTCTCGCGAGGATCGGTCTTGAGCGTGCCCTCGAGCACCACCCGCTCAGGGGCCAGGCTCGCGAGGAGCGCGGTCTCGACGCCTCGATGATGGATCCCGCTCCAGCCCGATCCGAGAGCGAAGACCCCGATCAGGGAGGCGATCGCCGCGACGATCGGTGTGATCGTCGCCCTGACGCGACCGCCGGCGACGGCCTCCACGACCTCGTGATCGGGAGCGAGGAGGCCGACGCGAGCGAGCGGCTCCTGGCCCGCGTTCCTCCCTTCCCGCCGCGAACCATCCGACCGTCAGGCCGAGGAGGCCGGCCGCAAGCGCCATCCACGGCTCGACCCGGGCGGGCATCGACGTCCACCCGAGGAGACCGAGGGCGAACGCCACCGTCGCCGACGGCAGCATCCACGCACCCAACCGCTCGCCTCAGATCGTGACCTGGTCGCGGATCTCCTCGAGCGTCGCCGGCCCGATCCCGCTCACGTCCATCAGGTCGTCGACCGAGGCGAAGGGTCCGTTCTGATCGCGGTACTCGACGATCGTGGCGGCGAGCACCTCGCCGATCCCGGACAGGGTCTCGAGCTCTGTGGCGGAGGCCGTGTTGATGTTGATCAGGCCGCCGGCCGAGCCCGGTGCCCCACCCCCGGGCACGACCGCTCCGGGCGGGCCGGCCTTCGGGACGAGGATCTGGGTGCCGTCGGCGAGCGGCGCGGCGAGGTTCAGGAGGCTCAGGTCGGCCTTCGGCATCGGACCGCCCGCCCGTTCGATCGCGTCGATCACGCGGTCACCCTCCGCGAACTCGTACACGCCGGGCCGGTGCACCGCTCCCGCGACGTCGACGATGAGCATCACGGCTGGGCTCGCGGACGGCGACCCCTGCGGGGCGACGCCTGGCCCCGCCTCGGCGATCGTCACCGGCTTCGGCAGCGAGCGCGCGTACCAGAGCCCGGCGCCGCCCAGCACGGCCACCAAGCACGACGATCAGTCCTGCGATCTCCCCCCGCGAGAGCATGTCCAGGCGTTCCCGGAACGGCATGCGGACGACGCTAGGCGCGCGTGCACGATGTACGCAGTGAGATCGTCACGCCGGACGGAGATCCTCAACGCGAAGGCCATCGATGACGCTGGCCACGAACTCGCGATCCCCGTAGATGCTGGCGAACACACGTCCATCCCCGAGGCAGATCGCGCCATATCCCTCGGAAGGACCACTGTCCACGGCGGGCGTGCACCCGTCCGGTGAGAGGAAGATGGTCGCATCGAGCTGCGACACCATGTCCGGTTCTGCCCTGCCATCCCCGAAGGCGAGCTGCGCGCCGCCTGCTTCGCCGAAGCCCTCGGCCAGCTCGGCACGTCCGGAGGCCTCGATCATAGGGAACCCAGCGGCCGTCTCCACGATGTCGAGCGAGGCCGCCACCTCTTCAGCGAGACCTTGCTCTTCGATCGGCACGAGCACGGTCCAGGACGGCAGCGAGAGTCGCAACCAGAAGCGGTGGTCGACATCGTTGCCACTCGCAGCCCAGATCTCGATGCCTCTGTCCGAGTTGATGAGTGCGACAGGCTCGGCCCCCTCAACGAACCGCCGGATCGATGCATCACGGTCGTGCAGGAACACGATCGGACCTTGATACCTCCCGTCGAAGGCGTATGTGACATCAGGCTGGACGCTCAGCGTCGCAAGATCAAGCGGGATCGGATACACGAGCGTCACCTCCGACCCGTCCGGGAAGACGACCGGCATCCGAACCACATCGTCGACGGTCTCTGTCGGAGGTACGAAGGGATCGTGTTCCGCCACGGCGATCGGCGGATCGGGGCTCGCTGCCGCCGGAGGGTTGTAGACGTACATCCGGCGAGCGACGGCGTCGAGCGATTGGGTCGCGATCGCGTGCGACATCGCGAGCACGACGTCTCCCGCGGCGGCGAGCTCGTTCGGCCAGCAGCACCCGCGAGGAGACGGAGGCAGCGGTGCCCGCCGCCATTTCTGCTCCTCCGCGGTGAACACCACGGTCATCCCGCAGAAGTCCCCAGAGCACGATCCGGGACGTCGAGGCGCTCTCGGGACGGCACTCGGAGAAATCGAGAGGAACGCTCGGCAGCGACCGCCAGCGGTCGACTCCCGGGTCGTACGCCTCGCTCGCCAGGTCGTAGTCCCATGCGACCAGCTCGCCGTTGAGCCACGCCGCAGTCATCGCCTGAGGAGACAGACCCGAGGCCGGCAGCTCGCGCCAGACGTCGGCCTCCGGATCGTAGGCTCCGCCGATCACGGTCCGAGTCTCCGCGTGGTTGTTGCCATCGAGTGCGGCCCCGACCACGAGCATCTCGTCTCCGGACCAGACCGCCGACCCGTCCGTGATGTCCACAGGGCCCTCGGCGATCGGTCGCCAACGATCGGCCGACGGATCGTACGCGGCACCGTCCAGGCGTCGGGCGGTCCGGTCGGTGCTCCCCCACACGACGAGCTCCGAGCCGGTCCACACGGAGAACGGCGCCCGGCCGTCGATCGGGGCCTCAGGCAGCGAACGCCACGTCCTCGCCGAGGGATCGTACGCCGCTCCGTCTGCGAAGAACGAAGGCGTGCTCCCCCCCCTTCGAACCGCCCGCCCCAGATCAGCAGCTCGTCGCCGGTCCATGCGAACGCGGGATCGGATCGGCCGTCGAGAGGGCCGGCGGCTATCGGCGACCACGTCCGGGAGCTCGCGTCATACACGAACCCGTCGTTCTGAGAGGCCTCGTCGCCGTACCCGGTGTACTCGTAGCCACCCCAGACGAGCATCTGTGACCCCGTCCACCCGGTGGCGGTCCCGGTCCGCACTTCCGGCGGTGGCGGCAGCTCGCTCCATCCGACCGGAAGGGATGTCCACGGGTCGACGGACCCGCTCCCGTCTGGGGGTGGCCCGTCCACGTGCGACAGGTCCCAGGCGAAGACCGAAGCCCCGACGAAGACCGCGAAGGCGACGACCGCCGCCATCACTCGCTTCCGCGGCGCCGGTGCCCACGCGTAGGAGCGTGACTGAGGTCTCCGGTGCGTCGGCGCGCCGTCTCGCCTCACCCCACAGATCCCGCGTCTCGATCTCGTCGGCGATCGCGAAGCGATCCCTCAGGTCAGGCATCCTCGTCCTCCAGCAGGTCGCGAAGGCGCTTCCGCGCCCTGTGGACGTGCACGCCGACCGCCGAGACGGAGGAATCGAGCGCCCTGGCGATCTCGCGGTGGGACCAACCCGCGTAGTCGGCCAGGACGATGGAGGCCCGCTGTTTGAGTGGGAGCCGGGCGAGCGCCCTCCGCAGGTCGATGAACGGGTCGGGCATCCCCGCGACCGGCTCGTCCCTGAACGCGTCCACTCGCCCTCGCTCCTTCAGCTCGCCCGCCGCGACTCGGAACGCCACTCGCCACACCCAGGCGGCGGGTCGCGCAGCGCACCACCTCGCCGCAATGCCTGCGCGAACGCCTCCGCGACGGCGTCATCCGCGACCTCGCGGCTCCCGGAGGCGAGGAGCACCGCCCGCCACAAGCGAGCGCCGTGCTCCCGATACACCTGCTCGAGCCTCCGCCCGGCGTCATCGTGCCCGGGTTCGGGATGATCCTCGACGTCCACCCCCACGGCCTCATCCTGCACGTCGAGTGGACAGGGTTCAGATACCCCTGGTTCCTTAACCGAGCCGAACGGTTCCGCCTAGCGGGTGACGAGGTTCACGAGCTTGGGAGCGCGGACGATCTCCTTCGCGACCTCGTGGTCGCCGATCGCGCGCTGCGCGTTCTCAGAGGCGTGAGCGAGCTCGAGCACGCGCGCTTCGTCGGCATCGGCGGGCACCTCGATCTTGTCGCGGACCTTCCCGTCGACCTGCACGATCAGCGTGACCGTGTCCTGCGCGGCCAGCGCCTCGTCGTAGGCAGGCCACCGAGAGACGTGGACCGAATCCGCGTGACCCAGGACCTCGCGCCAGAGCTCCTCGGCCGCGAACGGCGCGAACGGCGCCAGCATCTGCACGAGCGCCTCCGCCGCGCCGACGAGCCGCGCCGCCGCGCGTCCAGGGCCGCGCGCATCTCGTTGGTCAGCACCATCAGCTTCGAGATCGCGACGTTGAACCGGAGCCGCTCGAGATCCTCGGTGACGCCTCTGATCGTTCGATGCGTGGATCGCACCAGCTCGATCGGCTCCTCGCCCGCACCGTCCGCCGCATCCGACACCGCCGCGAACACGCGACCCAGCCAGTGATGGGCTGCCGGTCGGCGCTGCGGATCGCCGGCGATCAGCTTCCAGTCGATGTCGTCCTCGAACGGACTCGCGAACAGCATCGTCACGCGCATCGAGTCGGCGCCCCATCGGTCGATCAGTGGTTTCGGTTCGACGATGTTGCCTTTGGACTTCGACATCGATGCCCCGTCGAAGATCACCTGGCCCTGGTTCATCAGACGCGGGAACGGCTCGACGAACGGCACCATGCCGTCGTCGTGCAGAGCCTTCGTGACGAACCTCGAGTACAGGAGGTGCAGGATCGCGTGCTCGACGCCGCCCGTGTACTGGCTCACGGGCCATCGCTCGACGTCTTCCCGGCGGAACGGGCCGTCCTCGTCGCCCGGCGAGCAGTAGCGGAAGAAGTACCAGCTCGAGTCGACGAACGTGTCCATCGTGTCGGTGTCGCGTCGCGCGTCACGACCGCACGTCGGACAGGTGGTCTTCACGAACCGGTCGTGACGCGCGAGCGGTGACTCCCCTCCGGGCCGGAAGTCGACGTCGTCGGGCAGCCTCACCGGCAGGTCCGCGAGCGGCACCGGCACCTCGCCGTGCTCGTCGCAATGGATGATCGGGATCGGCGCGCCCCAGTACCGCTGACGCGAGATCAACCAGTCCCGCAGCCGGTACGTGATGGCGGGGCCGCCGAGGCCCTGTTCCTCCAGCCAGGCCGCGACCTTCGCGATCGACGCCGGCGAGGACTCGCCGTCGAACGGCCCGGAGTTGACCATCACGCCCTCGTGGTCGTGCGCCTCCGTCATCGACGCCGCGTCGCGCTCCTCCCCCGGTGGCTGGATCACGACGCGGACCTCGAGGTCGTGCTCGCGCGCGAACTCGAAGTCGCGCTGGTCGTGGGCGGGGACGCCCATCACCGCGCCCGTGCCGTACTCCATCAGCACGTACGGCGCGACGAACGCAGGCACCCGCTCACCGTTGACGGGGTTCACGACGTGGACGCCGAGCGGCACCCCCTCGCGGCTCTCGGCCTGCTCCCGGTTCGTGAGCGGCGTCGCCTGCAGACGATCGACCAGCGCGCGAGCCGCCTCCGAGGTCCCTCCGGCCTCCGCCAGCTTCGCGACCAGCGGGTGCTCGGGCGCGAACACGAAGAACGTGACGCCCCAGAGCGTGTCCGGGCGCGTCGTGAAGACCTCGACCTCGTCGCCCGTCTCCTCGACGGTGAACCGGACCGTGGCGCCCTCGGACCGCCCGATCCAGTTCCGCTGCATCGTGATCACGCGCTCGGGCCACTCCTCGAGGGTGTCCATGTCGTCGATCAGGCGCTGCGCGTAGTCCGTGATCTTGAAGAACCATTGCGTCAGGTCCTTGCGGACCACCGCGGTGCCGCATCGCTCGCAGAACGCCGTTGATCACCTGTTCGTTGGCCAGCACCGTCTGATCGTTCGGGCACCAGTTCGCCGGCGCGTTCTTGCGGTAGGCGAGCCCCATCTCGAAGAGCTTGAGGAACAGCCACTGGGTCCACCGGTAGTACTCGGGATCGCTGCTGTGGAGCCGCCGCGTCCAGTCGAACGAGAAGCCCATCCGCTTGAACGACGCGGCCTGCTGCTCGATGTTCTCGTAGGTCCATTCCTTCGGATGGATCCCGCGCTTGATCGCCGCGTTCTCGGCGGGAAGCCCGAACGAGTCCCAGCCGATCGGGTGCAGGACGTTGTATCCCTGCATCCACCGGAACCGCGCGATCGCGTCGCCGCCGCTGAACGCCTCCGCGTGCCCCAGGTGGAGGTCCCCGGAGGGGTACGGGAACATGTCGAGCGCGTAGAAGCGCGGCCGGGGGTCATCGGGATCGTCGGAGGCTCGGTAGAGGTCCTCGTCCTCCCAGACCTGCTGCCACTTCGGCTCGATCTCCGTGGGCTCGTAGCGGTGCATCGGCTCATGGTAACGGGCCTCACCTCCGTACACTTGCCGACGAACGTGGGCACCGACATCGAGTCGAACGGCGCCGACCCAGCCGCGATCCCTCGACTCGCCGCGTCCTCACGATGTGGTGGACGATCTGGGGCGCGATCGTCGTCGTGGCCGGCCTCGTGGCGTCGCCGCTCGTCGCGGGAGTCGAGCGCGGCCACGGTCGGCTACGTCGCGGGGCTCCTGCGTCGCCGCCGCCGCGGCGGCCGCCGTCCCGTACCTCCGGTACCGGCGCTGGCGCTACGAGATCCGCGAGCGGGACCTGCTCCTCTGCCCGTGGCTCGCTGTTCTTCGTGCTCACGCTCATCCCCTTCGATCGGATCCAGTACGTCGAGACCCACCAGGGGCCGCTGGACCTCGCGTTCGGGCTGATGCAGCTCGTCGTCTACACCGCAGCGGGGAGGGCGGCCAGGATCCCGGGCCTCGCTCCCGACCGAGGCAGGGGCCTTGCGAGAGGAGCTCGCCAAGGTTGCAGGAACCCAGAGCGTCTGACGCGATCCCACCGCGGCCCGACCGGGACACGGAGCACGGTCGCCGCCGACGGGATCGGCGCCTGGCGTCGACTCCATCCGGCCGCCATCGCGGTGTGGATCTCGGGCCTCGTGGGCGGCTTCGCGGTCCCCCTCATCTTCCTCGCGTTCCTGGGCGGCGAAGGCGGGCCGCTGACGTTCACGATCGTGGCCGGCTCGCTCGCCGTCGTCGGATCCGCGATCCGGTGGGCCCGCTTCTGGTATCGGCTCGACGGCCGCGACGCTCCATCGTGCGCGGCGGGCTGCTGCAGCGTTGGGAGCGGACGTTGCCACCCGCACGGATCCAGAGCGTGGACGTGGTGCAGAAGCTCACGCACCGGCTCTTCGGAGTGGTGGAGCTGCGGATCGAGGTCGTGGGAGGCCAGAGCACGGAAGCCCCGCTCGTCGCGCTCCTCGCCGGAGGAGGCGAAGCGGCTTCGAGCGCTGCTCATGGCCGACGTCGTCGAGGAGGACGACCCGTCCGGCCGGAGCCGCCGTTGGTGCGGATGCGGCCGCGCGACCTGCTCCTGGCCGGCGTGACCGGCGGACGCGTCGCCGTGGTCGCCGCGATCGCGGGCTGGGCGTTCCAGGTCCTCCCGCAGGACACCTTCGTCCGGACCCTGGACCGCCTCGCCGGCACCGACCGGTCCGATCTCGAGACCCTCCTGCTGGTGATCGGCGCGTTGCTCGTCGCCTCCGTCGCTCATCTCGCTGGCGACCACGGTCGTCGTCTACTGGAACTTCACCGCCGAACGGACGGACGACCGGCTGATCGTGACCCGAGGCCTGCTGCAGACCCGACGATCCGTGATCCCCGTCGCTCGGATCCAGGCGGTCCGCGTCGAGGAGAACCTGATCCGGCGGGTGTTCGGCCTCGCGGCGCTGCGGGTCCTCACGGCCGGCTACGGGAAGGGCTCGGGCGACGAGCAGCAGACCAGCATGCTCGTCCCCGTTGCCGTCGCGGGCGCGGTGCCTCGAGGTCGCGGAGGCGGTCATGGGCTCGGACGGCCTCCCCGAGGCGGCCGTCCATCCGGCGCCGCACCCGCGCGCTCATCCGTCGCCTGTCCTCGCCGCGATCGTCGGGGTCGACGCGCCCTGCGTTGCGGATCTCGCCCTTCCGGAGGACGGGCGCTGGTGGCGGCGCTGCCCGTCCTGCCCGCTGGCGGTCGGGTTCGAGTTCCTGTCGTGGCGCGGCCTCGGCCACGCCTTCGTCGGGCGGCACGTGCTGATGCGCTCCGGCGCGTTGCTGCGGCGATCGACGCTGGCAGACCGGGCGAACGTCCAGCACCTGATCCTTCGCCGTTCTCCGACCCAGCGGTTCTTCGGGCTCGCCAGCGTGACGCTCGCGATCCCGAAGGCTGCCGCGTCGATGATCGACGTGGACCGCGAGGTCGCCGAGGATCGGTTCGCCGAGCTGGCCGCAGCGGCTCTCGGACTAGGGCTCGACCGCGACCGACGGGATACCGAACAGGCTCCCCCGCGCGAGCAATGCCGGGACCTCCTCCGCGGGCACCGGCCGCGAGAACAGGAACCCCTGGCCCCGGGTGCATCCGGCCTGTTGCAGGAACGCGAGCTCGCCCTCGGTCTCGATCCCTTCCGCGAGCGGAACCATGCCGAGCCCGTGTGCGAGCTGGATCATCGCCTCGACCATGCGACCGGAGTCTCTCGTCGAGGTGGACGTCGTGGATGAACGAGCGATCGATCTTCAGGATGTCGACGGGCAGGTGCTTGAGGCGCGCGAGCGACGAGTAGCCGGTTCCGAAGTCGTCGATCGCCAACGTGAGCCCCCACGCGTGGAGCTCGGAGAGCACGCGCTGGGTCCGATCGGGGTCGGCCATCGCCGTCGACTCCGTGATCTCGACGACCACGTCGTGCGGGTCCACGTTCGCCGAGGAGAGCTTCTGCATCAGCTTCTCCGCGAGGTGACCCGACCAGAGCTGCCGGGGCGACAGGTTGAATCCGAGGCGGATGTCGATGCCTTCCGTCTTCCACACGTCGTGCTGACGCGCCAGCTCGTCGATCACCCAATCGCCGATCGCCTCGATCAGCCCGAGCTCCTCCGCGATCGGGATGAACTCGCCGGGCGGCACGATCCCGCCGTTGGGCTCGCGCCAACGGATCAGTGCCTCGAGACCGGTCACCGTCCCGTCCGCGAGGTCGACGATCGGCTGCCAATGGAGCACCCAGTGCTTCTGCTCCACCGCTCGCCGGAGGCGCGTCGTGAGTGAGAGCCGCTCGATCGCCTCGTTCCCACCGGTGGCGTACACGACATAGCCGCCCGGCTCCGCCTTCTTCGACTGGTACATCGCGCTGTCAGCGTTCTTGAGGAGGCTCTCGGCATCGGTGGCGTCCTGCGGGAACAAGCTCACCCCGACGGAGGCGGACGTGAAGAACTCCACGCCCCCGAGGTCGAAGGGTTCCTGAAGCGCCTCGTGCACCCGCGTGGCCACCGATTCGGCGACGAGGAGCCCCGCCTCCGTGCCGGCGACGGATCCCATGCCACGCTCGAGGTCGGCGAGGAGCAACAGGAACTCGTCCCCACCCTGCCGCGCGACGAGGTCGGTCTCCCGCGTGCACCCGCGGAGCCGTTCGGCGAGCTGCTTGAGCAGCTCGTCACCCGCATGGTGCCCGAGCGAGTCGTTGACGAGCTTGAAGTTGTCGAGGTCGAGGTACAGCACGCCGACGCCGAGGTCGTGACGGTTGGCGCGCGCGATCGCCGACTCGAGCATCTCCTCGAAGAGCGCCCGGTTCGGCAAGCCGGTGAGCTTGTCGTGGTACGCGAGGAAGGCGACCTGCTCCTCGGCGCGCTTCCGCTCGGTGATATCGAAGATCACGCCCTGGATCAGCCACGGTTCGCCTTGCTCGTCGTCGATCGGGTAGGCCTGCTCGAGGACCCAATGGACGGTGCCGTCCTCGTGGATCATCCGGTACTCGTGGTTGAGGGGCTCGTGCGCGTTGTAGGCGTGCTGGTAGTCGTCCCAGGCGCGGTCGATGTCCTCCGGATGCACGTGATGCCGCCACGCGTACGGGTCCGCCAACCACTCGTCCTGGCTGATGCCGAGCAGCTCGATGACCTGCGGGCTCACGTAGATCGAATCCGAGTTCTCGTCCACGGGGTCGAGGTACACGACCGCGGGGATGTGCTCCACGAGCGCTCGATACTTCGCCTCCGCCTCGAAACGCGCGGAGCGACCCGCCTCCACCTCCGTCCGGTCCCGGAGCGTCACGACGAGGAGCGGGGAGGCCGCCTCGATCCGGCCGACGTGGACCTCGACGGGGAGCTCTGCCCCGTCCGCCCGCGTACACGTGGTGTCGAAGGACGTCCCGGGCTGATGTCCGGCGAGGTCGTCGGCGAGCAATCCGGCCACCTTGAGCCCGAGGAGCTCACCGCGCGCGAAGCCGGTCAGGCGTTCGCAAGCGGCGTTGGCATAGACGATCTCACCGCCGATCTCGGCCACCACCAGCGACTCGGGGGTGGCCTCCAGGAGGGAGCTCGGGGTGAGCACGTCGGAGAGCCGCCCGAGGGCAGCCTCGAAGAGTGTGCCGGGCTCCCTGAGCGTGGCCATATCTGATTCATCGGCTGTTCGGGACGGCGACCTGAGATGCCGCAGAAGGCTCCGACGAGGGGATGCCCGTGCGGGTCATGACACCCCACTGCCGCCGCTTGGCCCCGGACTGGAAGGTGGCGATGAATCGCTCGACCACCACCAGCTGATGGAAGCCGAGGAACTCCACGAACGAGGCCGCGAAGAGGACGAACCGGTCGTACGGCGAGTTGTAGCGCTGGAGCAGCATCGCCTCGACGCCGGCGGCCACCTGCGAGAGGACCATCCCGTGGAGCACCGCGAGGCCCAGGAACAACCAGAAGACGTGCGTGTCGAGGATGCCCAGTGCGGCCGACACGACCAGCGACGTGAAGCCGACGACCTCGATCACGGGACCGAGCGCCTCGAACACCCAGAAGAACGGCACGGCGAACATCCCGAGCCGGCCGTACCGGGGGTTGCACAGCATGTCCCTGTGCCGCCACAGGTTGGTCAACAGACCACGGTGCCAGCGACTTCGCTGCCCGAGGAGCGTGCGGAGGTCCGAAGGCACCTCGGTCCAGCAGATGGGATCCGGGCTGAAGACGATCCGATACGGCACGCCCGCGTTCGTGTACTCCTTGTGGAGTCGCATGACGAGCTCCATGTCCTCGCCCAGGGTCCCCGTCCAGAACCCTCCGACCTTGAGCACGGCGTCACGACGGAAGATGCCGAACGCGCCGGAGATGATCAGCAGCGCTCCCATGCGGCTCCAGCCGGCCCTCCCGAGGAAGAACGCACGCGCGTACTCCACGACCTGCAGCCGCTCGACCCACCGCCGCGGCATCCGGAGCGCGGTCGGACGCCCACCGCTGATCGTGGCGCCGTTCAGCGGTCGGACGGTACCCCCGACCGCGATCACGCTCTCGTCCTTCACGAAGTTGCGCGTCGCGCGCAGGATCGCCAGCTCGTCCAAGAGGCAGTCGGAGTCGACGGGGGCGATGAGCGGATACCTCGCCAGGTTGATGCCGGCGTTCACGGCATCGGCCTTCCCCCCGTTCTCCTTCTCAGCGACGACGAGCCCTGGATCTCGGAGCGAACGCATCACGCGCGTCACGGGCTTTGTCGGGAGCGTGCGCGCCACACACGGGGCTCCTCGACGAGCGCGAACGCTTCGATCAGCCGATCCATGGTGCCGTCCGTCGAGCCATCGTTGATCACGATCACCTCGAACTTCGGGTAGTGGAGCGTGACGAACTATCGACCGCGGAGACGATGCTCCCCTCCTCGTTGAAGGCGGGAACGATGATGGAGACAGGCTTGAAGACGTCGCGCTCCATCA
>CAVQEW010000014.1:0-231586 GCA_963711655.1 uncultured Actinomycetota bacterium | reverse complement strand
GTCGACCTCCGAGACTCCCTCAACAGATCCCGTGAGAGCGCTCTGCACGACCCGCTCACCGGGCTGCCCAATCGGGTCCTCCTCCTCGAACGACTGGATCACGCGATCCGTCGAGCCTGGCGGTCGGGCCACGGGCCGCGGTGCTCTTCATCGTCTGGATCGGTTCAAGCTCGTGAACGATCTGTACGGGCACAGCGCTGGCGACGAGCTGCTGGTGGCCGTCGCCGACCGGCTGGCGCTCGCCCTCCGTCCGGCGACACCTTTGCCCGCCTCTCGGGCGACGAGTTCGTAGTCCTGTGCGAAGACCTCGATGAGCCGGCGACGGTCGGGACGATCGCTTCCCGGATCGTCGAGGCGATCGCCACGCCGTTCGACCTGGGGGGCATCGAGGTGGAGGTCACGGCCAGCGTGGGGATCGCCTTCTCGGGTCCGGCAGACCAGCTCTCCGAGCAGATCCTCCACAACGCCGACACGGCGATGTACCAGGCCAAGCGCAACGGAGGCGGGCAGCACCAGATCGTCGATCTACGCGAGCAGGGCCGGGCCGCGACGAGGACAGGGCTCGAGCACGACCTGCACGGCGCGATGGGTCGGGGCGAGCTCCGGGTCGAGTATCAACCGTTCGTCACCACCGGCGACGGGCGGATCAGCGGCGCCGAGGCCCTGCTTCGCTGGGATCATCCGTTCAGCGGATCGGTGGCCCCGGATTCGTTCATCCCCCTCGCCGAGCAGGCCGGACTCATCAGCGACATCGGTGGATGGATGCTCGATCGCGCATGCCGGGACCGGCTGAGCTGGCAGGAGGACCTCCAGACCGAGGAGTTCATGATGTCGGTCAACGTGTCGGCCCATCAGCTGATGGCGCCCGACTTCACGGCTGCGGTTACGGCGGTGCTCGACCGTGCCGAGACCGATCCCGGGTTGATCACCCTCGAGGTGACCGAGAGCGTGTTCGTGCAAGACACCGAACGGGCCCTCATCGTCCTCAACGAGCTCAAGGACTCGGCGTGACGCTCGCCCTCGACGACTTCGGGACCGGCTATTCCTCGCTCAACTATCTGAAACGATTCCCGATCGACGTCGTCAAGATCGACCAAGGGTTCGTTTCCGACCTGGAGCACGATCGAGCGAGTCACTCCATCATCTTCGCGATCGTCGAACTGGCCCACCTGCTCGGCATGACGGTCGTCGCGGAGGGAGTTGAAACCCGTGGGCAGTACGAACGCCTCGTGGAGCTCGGCTGTGACTTCTGCCAGGGGTTCTTCTTCGCTCGCCCCATGTCCGCCGGCGACATCCATACCCTCGTGCAAGGACCGTCGGCGGATCCCGTCGTACACCTCCCGGTGCTCGGTGTCGTTACCACCGACCTGTAGGGGCAGTTCCGCGTCGACTACGAGCGCGGCGGCGTGCGAACGACGAGGGAGGCGAAGACGACGACGTTATCTCGATAGTGGCCCGTCGAGGAGTCGAAGGATCCCCCGCACGTGATGAGCCGGAGCGCCGCGTGATCCGTGTTGCCGTAGACGAGCCGCGTGGGGAACCGATCCTTCGGGTACCGGCGAACTCCCGTGATCTCGAACACCGCGATCGAACGGTCGCGCCGCGTGACCCTCACCCTGTCGCCGGGTCGAAGAAGCCCCAACTCGAAGAACACCGAAGCACCTCGAGCTCCCGAGCTGACGTGCCCAGGATGACTGCCGGCCCCAGCGATCCGGGGGTGGGCGAGAAGCGGTACCAGCCGGCCTCGTCGTACGACGTTCCCGACGGGACCTCGATCGTGCCGTCGGCATGCAACCCAAGTGACAGCAGCGATGTATGGACGCCGATCGAGGGGATGTCGAGGGCGACCGGTTTCGATCTCGGGAGGACCTGCTGGACCGCCCTCGACGTCATGCTGACGGGCGGGGCCAGGCGTGGCTGAGCGACGGAACCGGCAGCCGCGAGGGGTGGTTGCGGTGGATGTGACGGGGAGGCCGTCGCGACCGCGATCACGGCCACCCCACTCAGTGCGAGAAGATCCCCACGACAAAGAGGAGCCTTCGATGGCCTCCGCCGGACGTCGGTGTGCCTCCCGGAGCTGACGGAGCCGGGTTACCCACGGCGCACGACGCGCCGGCGCATCCCGATACCTGCAGCACCTACGAGCAGGGCACCACCGAACGCGTAGAGGCCCAGATCCTGCGAGCCCGCCGTCGGGGCGCTGCCGGTCTGCGGACCACCAGGAGGAACGATGGTGACCTGCCTCCAGGGTGTCCCCGGGATGTGGTGCGGTGTTCTGCTCTGCCCCGGAGTGTGTAGCCCTGGTCCCCTGAACGGGATGGGCGTGTCGATCGGACCGGGCAAAGTCGGCGGACCGGGCAAGGTCGGCGGACCGGGCAAGGTCGGTGGACTCGGCGAGGCAGCCGGCGTGACGCTCGGGCTCGCGCTGACGCTCGGGCTCGCGCTGACGCTCGGGCTCGCGCTGACGCTCGGGCTCGCGCTGACGCTCGGACTCGCGCTCACACTGGGACTCGCGCTCACACTGGGACTCGCGCTCACACTGGGACTCGCGCTGGCACTCGGGCTCGCTGCCACGCACGTCGTTGCGGTGACGTCGACATCGTCCAGCGTGACCGAGGCGTTCCTGGCGAGCAGCCGGCCGTTCACTTCGGCTGATGTCTGCGCCTGGATGGATGTCAACGCCAGGACGTTTCCCACGATGGAGGAATACGTTCCGAGCGTTGCGGAACTGCCGACCTGCCAGAAGATCGAGCACGATCCCGCGCCGCCGAGAACGACCACGTTGCTGTACGAAGCCGTGACGAGCGTGGACGCCATCTTGAAGACGAAGATCCCGTCCGGGTCGCTCGTCGCGTCCAGCGTGAGGGTCCCCGTGATCTCGAAGTATCCCGCCAGCGAGTCGTAGACGCCGGGCACCAGGACCTCGCCGCCGAGCTCCACCCCGATCGTGGTCACCGGCTGCGGCTCGCTGCGTCGTTGTACGCGGCGGTCAAGTCGGTTTGTGCTTGCAGCGCGACCTCGTCGGCCTGATGCACCTCCCCGTTCACGACCCCCGGCGGGAAACCGGTCACCGCGAAGAGAGGAGAGGTTCCGAGGTTCCCGTTGACAACGGTCGTGGAGTCCGTGTTGGTGACGCCCTGGCCGGCGAGCACGGCGAAGCTATCTGCTGTTCCGAGATCGATCGGTTGAGCCGCATTCGCGATCAGCGGCCTCAGGCCGAACACGCCGACCACGATGGCGATCGCGACGGGCGCAGCCAGCTTCTTCAACGGATACGCGGTTCGCAGGTTCCGTGCAGGGAGCATGCTGCCCTCCTGACCTAACGGAACCGCTGGATACCTCATGGCCTCCAGAAAGTGTCCCTACCAACGAACTCGGGGCTCTCGAGAGCAATCTTGAGGAGTGCGCGAGAAGGCCAGTACTTCTCCTTCGAGGAGGTCAGTACTTCCCCGGGAGGACCGTGCAGAGGGCTGCCTTCGCACCTGAACCACACCCGGATACGCTGAGTGCATGCCGATCGGATGCTTCCGTCAGAGGGCCACACGGGCCGAACGCTCGTGAGCAAGCGGCTTCGCACCGGTCGGTGCATGGCTGGCCGTCCTCGGCCTGCTCGCCGCGTGCACGGCTTCAACCCCAACCAAGACCCCCACCCAAACCAACACCGGAACCGCAACTCCAACCTCAACCCCTACCGCGGTTCCAAACACACCACCCGCGGAGGCGGCCCATCTCACCTCGGGCGGAACGCGACTCGTCGGGATCGGGACCGTCCAGACGGCTCCCATCACGCCGGCTCGGAGGAACGTGGTCCTCGTCGGCATCAGCACGCTGGCGGGCACAGGACCTGCGCCAGTTCCCTCGCTCACGGGTGGAGGCGTTCGCTGGACCCAACTGGATTCGGTCACGGAGGTCAGGAACGGCGTGGGCAGTGGGCGCCTCCTCACACTCTTCGCGAGCACGGGAGTCGGGCCCGGTCCGCTGACGATCTCGGTGGCACCACAGCCGAAGCAAGAGCTGTCCTGGTCTGTTGTCCAGGCGAAGGGGAGCGTCGTGCAGATGGGCACCACGGGCCTGCCGCTGGCGGGCCCACCGGCTCAGGTGTCGCTCCCGGATCCGCCCACAGGCACCGTGCTTGGGTTCTTCCTCATAGGCACCAGCTCCACCATCAACGCCGTCGCGCCGGCCACGAAGCTCGGACAAGGCGATACGCCCTCGTTCCCGAGCTCGACCTCGACGCAGGTTTCGGCCGCGCAGACCGTCCAGCTAAGGTGGACGCCGGATGGCCCAGGCCACTACCTCGCCCTCATCGTGGAGATGAGCGTCTAGCGGCGCCGGCTCCGCGACCCACGCTGAGCGAGCCCAACCAGGGGATCAGGTGGAGACGAGCGGACTCGAACCGCCGACCCCCTGCTTGCAAAGCAGGTGCTCTACCAGCTGAGCTACGTCCCCATGACTGACAGTGAGGAACAGCGTAGCCGAGTGTGGCGACGCCAAGCGGGTCGGAGCTCGGTGCTAGCCTCGGCGAGGTGCACGATGTCGAGAGCGTCCTCACAGGACTGAACGATTCGCAGCGTGAGGCCGCCCTCGCGCTCCGCGGGCCGGTCGCCATCGTGGCCGGCGCGGGAACGGGCAAGACCACCACGATCACGCGTCGGATCGCCTGCCAGGTCCGGAGCGGTGCGTTCGAGGCATCGCAGATCCTCGCGGTCACCTTCACCGAGAAGGCCGCTGGTGAGCTGAAGCGGCGACTCGACGCGCTCGGCGTGGCGGGCGTCGAGGCCCGGACCTTCCACTCGGCCGCGCTCTCGCAGCTCTCGCGACTCTGGTCTTCGCACACGGGTGAGTCGCTCCCCGAGGTCCTGGACCACAAAGCTCCGCTCATCGCCTCGTTGGCGAACGCGTTGCCGCCGCCGCACAAGTTCCTCCCCCGGCGCGAGCTCGCCGGTGAGATCGAGTGGGCCAAGAACCGGATGATCCCGCCGGATCGGTACCTCGGCGAGCTCGGCGACCATACGCCCCCCATCCCGGAGGATCTGATGGTTCGGATCTACGACGGGTACGAGCGCCGCAAGCGAGCGATGGGCCGGCTGGACTTCGAGGACATGCTCGGCCTCGCTCTTCGGCTCTTCGACGACCACCCGGAAGCCGCCGATGTCGTCCGATCGCGGTTCTCCGCGTTCACGGTGGATGAGTTCCAGGATGTGAACCCGCTGCAGGCGGGGTTGCTCGAGCGGTGGCTCGGCTCGCGCGACGACCTCTGCGTGGTAGGTGACGACTACCAGACGATCTACGCCTTCACCGGCGCCTCTCCCGAGCATCTGCTGGGCTTCACGCGACGGTTCCCGCACGCGACGGTCGTCCGTCTCGAGGAGAACTACCGCTCGACGCCGGAGGTCCTCGATCTCGCGAACCGTCTCGGGTCTCGGCTCGGCGGGTTCCAGAAGACCCTCCGCTCGACCAGGCCATCGGGTCCGTCTCCGATCGCGCGTGCCGAACCGAAAGAGGAGGCCGAGGTCTCCGCCATCGTCGACGCCGTCAGGCGGCTCCATCACGAGGAAGCGGTGCCCCTCGAGGAGATCGCGGTGCTGTACCGGATCAACGCCCGCTCTGAACCGTTCGAGGAGGCCTTCGCCGCCGCAGCGATCCCGTATCAGGTGCGCGACGGGGCGTTCCTGCGGCGACCAGGGCCGCGCGGGGTCCTCCAGCGGTTGAAGCGAACGAGCGCGGATGCGGCCGTGGTCGGCGCCGTCGAGAGCATCACCGACCAGCTCGGCTACGACCCCGAGGCGTCCCCCGACGCCGTCGAGGAAGTCACGCGCCAATCCGACCTCGCGCGCATGCGCTCACTGGCGACGGAGTTCGAGCGGGCCGATCCGGGCGGCGACCTCGCCGCGTTCCTGGCCGAGCTGGCTCACCGGTTCTCCACGGAGTACGACGGCCGTGGGGTGAACCTGCTCACCTACCACCGCGCGAAGGGGCTGGAGTTCGACGCCGTGTTCCTCCCGCGCCTCATCGACGGAGAGCTCCCGTTCCGTTCGGGCCGAGCCAAGGCCGACCCTCAGGAGGAGCGACGGTTGCTCTACGTCGGGATCACGCGCGCTCGCCGGTACCTGTTCCTCACGTGGCCCGTGGACGGTCGCTCGCGGCCGAGCCCGTTCCTCGACGAGATGGAAGTCGTGCCCTCGGGACCGGCGGCACGAAGTCGGCACCGCGCGCGTCCGTCACGGTGGGGCGAGGTGGAGCGCTGTTCGATCGGCTCAAGGAGTGGCGCCGCAAGCGGGCGCAGGCGGACGGGGTGCCGGCCTACGTCGTGTTCCACGACCGGACGCTCGCCGAGATCGCCGAGCGAGAGTGCAAGGACTGGGCCGATCTCGCGGCGGTCTCCGGCGTCGGACCGGCCAAGCTCGAACGGTACGCGGACGAGATCCTGGCGATCGTCGAGGCAGGCTGAGTCAAACTCCGTCGGGTTTCGTCCGGCTGAGCGTCGCAACGTTGAGGGCCTGGACCATCCGGCAGATCAAGTAGCCACCCGAGGGATCGAGATCCACACACATGCTTTCGAACGGTGGCGCCTGCACTACCGACGACGACCACGGAGTGGCTCCGCACGCCCCGAGTGCCCTCTTCAGCAGGCGACTCGTCGGCGCGCTGCCGAACCTGCCAGACGCCGATCCGTACGTGAGGCCCTCGGGCGACCGCTCGATGCAGATCGCGCTCCCCCCGCGGCTCACACCCACCACACGAGCCACACCGTTGTGCACCGTCGCGATCCACATCCACAGCGGCTCCGTGGCGTCGGACGCACGTTCCGTCCACGCGAGCCTCGGTTCGATGGTCGCCGCCACCTCCGCATCGAACCCGCGATAGGTCCCGGACTCGGCGCGATATCGGTCCATCGCGTCGATCGCGAGCCGCAGGTTCATCTGCACCCGCACATCCTCGGTCACCCTCCGGACACCGAGATAGGTCGGGAGAGACGACGCGAGTTGAGCGGTCAACGGATCCCCGATGAACGCGATCATCGACATGCAGAGCAGAGCGGCCGCGAAGGCGTTGAGCACGATCGTCGAACGGCGCCGACGGGATACGGTCCCCGCGACCGGGGCCACAGCATGGCCGTCATCGCGCGCGATCGCGCGCGTGGCCCGAGCGGCGAGCAGGTGCCAGGCGGACGCGACCAACCCGACGAGGAACAGGGGCAGGACCGCGCCGAACAGCGACCAGTCCTGCAAGCCTTCGGGCCCGACGAGTGCCGCGGTGGCCGGCGCGAAGCTGAGCAGGACGGCCACCGGTGCGAGCGCCCACGGCCACCATCGCCGATCGGTGCCGAGCAGAGCCCCGAACAAGGCCATCCCAACGGCCGGCCAGAGCAGCGAGGCGCTGCCGAGCGTCACACCGATCACCTCGAAGTGCCGGGCGAACACGACATCGGTCAGGGAGCGGACAGGGATCAACGCCACGAGGCAGACCACCGAGGCGAGACCCGCTCCGGCGAGCGAGACCGGCGCTCGTGGGGCGACCGGCGCTCGGCGAGTCGCGGCGAGGACCGCGGAGGGAAGCAGGACGAGCAGCGCGGTCATCGCGGCATTCATCAATCCGCCGACCGGCCACGTTCCCTGCCACCAAGGGATGTCGTACGAGTAGATCAGCGTCGGGTAGGTCACGAAGGGCACGACGAGCAGCTGGAGCGAGCGCCGCGAGCCGACGACCCGTCGCGGCGAGGATCGCGCAGGGCAGGGCGAACGCGGCACCGGCGAGCAGAGTCGCTACGAGGAAGCCGGCGTGCTTCGTCCAGGGGATCGCGTGGCAGAACCAGTCCTTGTCCGTGATCGGAAGCCCGGAAGCGCGCAGACGCTGGCACGCGCCGCGGAAGGTGGCGTAGGGAAGAGGCACGTCCTTGTGGAGCGATCACGAAGACGCCGATCGCCACCGCCGAGGCGAGGACCACGAGGAGCACGCGTGATCCTCGGCGGAACGTCGGCACGTGCTGAAGCGGAACCGCGACCGAGCTCACAGGGGTGCTATCGGCTCACGAGCACGGTGGGTTGATCTGGGGCGGAACTGGGTCAGGCCGATCCCTGGTGGCTGCGCAGCTCGGGGCGAGCCGCCACCACGACGGAGGCCCGGAAGCCGTAGCCGCGCACCGCGTCGATCCCCACGCGGGCCCCCCGAGCCGCGAGCTTCCGGCGGAGCCGCTGGATCAGCGCCCGGAGCGCCTCCACGTCGCCCGCGAGTCGGGGGCCCTCCCCCCACCCGGCCCGACGCAGGTCGAGGAAGGACCAGGCGCGACCCGGATGGCTGAGGAGGGCCGCCACCACACGGAACTCGAGCTCCGTGAGGTCCAGGTCGATGCCGTCGAGCACGACCCGCCTCCCCGTGAGATCCACCACGACCCCCTCGATCTCCTCCACGAGGTGGGGAGACCGGTCGTCGCTCGTGCGCCTCCCACTGCCACAGGCGGAGGGTGGCGCGGTCGGGAGCCACGACGACCACCGCGCCCAGCCGCAGGTAGTCGGGGATCGTCATCAACTCGTCCGTGCCGATGAGGAGCACCGTGGCGGTCGTCATCGTTCACTGATTGCCGTTCGAGGTCTCCGCGGTTCGCCACGGCGTCTCTGGGAGGTTCCGAACCGTCCGCGAGCCGTCCGCGAGCCGTCCTCGATTCGTTCGGGACCCGCGCCTACCGTCGCCGAGTCGTCCCGATCGGAAAGGTCCTGCCATGCGTCCACGCACCGCTGCCACGCTGCTGCTGGCGACCGTCGTCGTCGGGCTCCACGCCGGTCCGGCGGCTGCCGGCGAGGAGCACTGCGTCACCCAGCTCGTCCCGATCGACACGAGCGGTGACGTCGTCTCCGCGATCGCCGTCGACGCAGGCTGCTATGCGACGTACGCGGAAGCGCTGGAGGCCGGCTCCGACGGAGCCATCTCCGTCGGCCCCGAGACCACGCCCGCCTCGCTCAGCGACGGGGAGCTCGAGGCCTCCTCGCAGAGCGTCATGGCCAGCGTGCTGATCGGGACGGAGTGGACCGGCGCGGGGTACACGAGCGCGTCGAAGAGCTACTTCGCGTCCGTGACGTGCTCGTCCACGGTGACGTGGGAGGTGGGATACGTCACGGACGCCTGGAACGACGACTTCGAATCGGGGAAGGGGTTCGGCGGGTGCGACGCGAACCGGAAGTTCGCGAACTCGCAGTTCGGCGGTTCGTCGATCCTGTGCACACCCAACTGCAGCTCCTACGGGAGCCTGAGCGATGAGGTGTCCTCTCTGCGCTGGAGGCACTGACGCCGTAGCCTGCGGCGGTGGAAGAACCCACCGACGGTCAGCTGATCGGAGAGTCGATCGAGGACCCGGTGCGGTTCGAGGTCGTCTTCGAACGGCACTACGAACGCGTGCGCCGCTACACCCAGCGCCGTGTCGGCGACTCGCCGGGCGAAGAGCTCGCGGCCAGGACCTTCCTGATCGCGTTCGAACAGCGCGCGACGTTCCGGACCTCGCAGGACTCCGCCCGCTCGTGGCTCATGGGGATCGCGACGAACCTCATCCGCCATCACGTGCGGGATGAGCACACGCACCTGCGGATCCTGGAAGCGATGCCGAGGGAGACCCTGAGCCGGGCGCCGGACGACGAGGGGCGTCTGGCGGCGCTCGGCGTGTGGCCGGTGCTGTCGGAGGAGCTCCGGGCCCTCCCGGAGGGCGATCGCGATGCGTTCCTGCTCGCGGTGCTGGGGGACCTCTCGTACGAAGAGGTCGGGAGCGCCCTGGGCATCCCCATCGGCACCGTCCGATCTCGCATCCATCGCGTCCGCGAGAGGCTCCGTGAACGACTCGGGGCCCTGGGGGCAATACCGACCGATGACGACGAAGGGTGGCAGCCCCGTGGATGAGCGGGAGCTGGTCTTGCGGTTCTACGGCGAGGTCGGCTCGGAAGACCGCGCTGCGCGGGAGCGAGCGCTCGAGCGCCTCCGAGGCGCCTCCACCACGCGACGGTTCCCACGGATCGCCCTCGTCGCGGCGGCGGCGCTGGTGATCGCGGTCGGCTCCTTCTCCTGGTACGCCGCCGTCCGACCCGACGCCGTGGCGGTGAGCGAGCTCCACCGTCTCGCGGGGGTCGCCGGGAGGCACGAGCTCGCCGCCGGAGGTCGGCCCGTGGTCTACGAGCGGTACGAGGCGCTCGAGCCGCATGCATACGACCTCATCGGAGGGCGAGGGGTTCACCGTCCTGGCGCGGGTGCGCACGGAGATCTGGAGGGGGCCCGATGGTTCGCAGCGCTCGGAGACCGACGTGCTCTCGACCGAGTTCGCGTCGGCACAGGATCGGCTGACCTGGGAAGAGCTCGGCCGACCTGAGGAGATCATCGCGCCGGGACCGCAGCAGCCCCAGCCGATCCCTCCGGGCGAGATCCCGTTCCCCGACCTCGGTGCGCTCCCGCTCGAGCCCGAGGCTCTGCTCGACCGCCTCCGAGAGGACTGGGAGCCCGCGCCACTCGAGAGCGAAGAGGAGGTCCTGCTCGCGATCGGCGACCTCCTGGTCCGCGGGGACGCCGAGCCGGCTCTCCGACGGGCTCTGTTCGACGCTGCGGCCGGGCTCGACGGGATCGAAGCCCTCGGAGTGCGCACGGACCCCTTGGGACGCAGCGGTGTCGCCATCGGCCTGGGCCCGGAGGATCGCCGGGTGGTGCTCATCGTCGATCCGGACACGTCGTTCCTGCTCGCGATCGACGAGCGCAGAGGCGTCGACGACGAGCTTCCACGCGTGGCGCGCCTACACGGCGTGGTCCACCGTCAGCAGCGTCGGCGTCAGGCCGGGGGACCCGAACCTCTCCTGAGAGCCCGGACTCCCCCGAGATCCGTGAACCGGCGGGCCCCGTCGCGGCAAGAACCCCATCGAAGGGCAGTCATCGCCTTGCGGGAGGGAGCTCGATGGTGGTGGAGATCAGACGCTATCTCGGCAACACGCTCACCTTCCACGTCCACGACGCCGATCGTGAGAACCCCAACTGCCGGCTCGGGCAGATCGGCGTCGACCATCGGCGCTGGTACGACACGCTCGAGGAGGCGAAAGGGGACGCTCGATACGAGGACTGCTCCTGGTGCTTGGGCGGCTCGAACACCCGCCGCTCGATCGGAGCGGCGACGTCGGCCGGGACCGCCTGAGGCGGTCCGGCCGACGCCACCCCTCCGTGATCAGGCTCGCAGCCAGGTCACCCGGATCCCGTTGAGCACCGGTGGCGCACCGAGCGCTCGGGCGAATCGCACGACGAGGACCCCGTCGCGCACGTTCGCGTCGAACGTCAACGACAGCGCCCGCCACCGGCCCACTCGGCCCGCGACGTCGAGGTTGTTGGAGCGGAGCTGGCCCTCCACGAAGACGTCCATGATCCGCCCGAACTCCGAGAGACCCGCGAGCTCCGCGAACTCCAGCTGGACCCGATAGCGACCGTCCGGCACGGTGAACCGGTAGGACCCCATGCCCTCGCGCTGCGACCGGAAGACCGCCCGATACGGGGTGCCCTGGATCGCGTGGGTCGTCGTGCGCACCGTGCTGGCACCGACCCAACCGAGCCCGCCCTCGTGGAACTGACGGTCGCCTACGTAGCTGGTCCCGTCCGGGAACGCGACGGCTGCGCCGCCGACGTTCACGAACCGCTGGTACCTCGTCACCAGCAGGCGCACCCGGACGGTCGCCACGCCCATGTCGGGATCGTCGGTGATGATGCCCACCATCGCGTCGTAGGTTCCGGGTGCCATCCCGGTGGAGTCGACGGAAACCGTGATCTCCGCTTCCTCACCCGCCTCCACGACGCCGGCCTCCGGGCTCACCTCGAGCCACGGGACGTCGGAGAAGGTCGGCAGGCCCGACTCGATCAGATAGGCGGCCTGCGATCCCTGGGAGACCGTCCACAGGTTCCCCACGGCGTCCAGCTCGAGCCCGGCCCCGTTGAACCCGGGATCCGGGTGCGGCAGGACGTTCTCCGCCTCGCACGTGTCGGGATCGATCAACCAGATGTCGTCGAAGTCGGAGTTCGTGGCGACCCAGAGCCTGTGGAAGGCGGGGTTCCAGGCGAGCCCGGAGATGTTGGGATCGTCGGGCAGGCACGAGCCGAGCGTTGCGCCGGGCTCGGCCCACGACGGACCCGCCACGTGGTACACGATCCCCTCGTTCCAGCCACCGATGTAGAAGGTGTCCGTGGCTTGGTCGTAGGCGAGGCCACGCTGGCTGATGTCCGTCCACCCGGGACCGGTCACCGTCTCGACCACCGAACCGTCGGACGGGTCCACGCCGTAGATCCCGTTGTCGCCCCCGACGTTCACGTGCCAGAGGAGGCCGCGGCCCGCGTCCCACGCGAGGTCGCCGGCCCAGTCACCGACCCACGGCGTGTCGAACTCACCGATCCGGTCCCCGTCCGGCGTGAACTCCACGTCGATCAGGTCCTCCGGATCGGTGAACGTCACCGTGTCCGGTCCGTTCCGGTAGCCGACCCCCCACGGCAGGGACATCCCCGTTTCCCACTGCGTGATGACCTCGCCCTCGAACGCCGTGCCGGCGTGGCCGGGTGAGGCGTGACCGGCTCCCTGCGAATCCGTGGCGTTCGGGTCCGCGGCCTGCGGGATCGACAGAGGCTCGGGCGGCTCCCCGCCGTCACCGCCACCGTCGCTCGGTGGCGGGATCGCCACCTCGCCGACCGAGAACGTGAGGTCCCGATGCCCCTCGAGGTTCCCCAGACGCACGCACATGCTCGTCCTGCTGGCCGCGGAGGAGCGTGAACCGCAATGACCGAGGCCGGATCGTCCCGTGCGGCTGGTCGGCGTGGAGGAAGAAGTCCTGTCCCTCCAGCGTCCCGTCGGAGATGATCGTCACCTCCCCGGCCTCCGGGAGGAAGCCGTCGCTCGAGACATCGGCATCCCAGGTCCCGGGCGGGCCGGTGACCGACCATGTGCCCTGACCGTTGGCGGTGTCGGTGAGATCGAGCGGCTCCCCGTCCCAGGTGGTGTGCACCGTGATCTCTGCCCCGGCCAACGGCTCGAACTGATGGGCGTCCAAGATCGTGCCGGTGGCGGCGCCCCAGCCGGTCGGAAGACCGACGGAGAGCGTCACGTCGACCTGCAGCGCAGGCTGCTTGGGCGCATCCGAGATCACGAAGAGGGCACCCGTGTAGTCACCCGGCGGCACGTCGGGGCCGCCGAGGGTCACGTCGACCTCGACGCTCTCGCCGGCGGGGAGCACGCCCGACCCGACGGACGGCTCGATCCACGGGGCGTCGGTGAAGCTCTGGATCGTGCCGTGCCCCTCGTCCGGGGCCCAGTCGAGCGGCTCGAAGAAGTCGCCGATCACGGAGGCGACGTCCACCGTGCCGTCGTCGTTGCCCAGCGCTTCCAACGGGACGGCGAACGAGAGCGTCTGACCCTCGATCGTCGCCGGGACCTCGGCGACCAGCTCGAAGTTGGAGTCCCACACGAGCACGACCGGGTTGCCGGGGTCGTGGACCCCGAACAGATCCGCGAAGTAGTCGAGCCCGATGTCCTGCTCCGGCAGGCCCGCGAACTCCTCCGGCGGGAACCCGGTCTCCGGATCCTGGTCGGTGTCGAAGAACACGTAGCCGGCCGGCGCGTCCATCGGCGTGTCGAGGTCGAAGTCGATCGCCACCGACATCTCGGCGTTGTCCGAGCCGCCGCGGATCGCCGTGACCTCCACGGCCCCGAGCGAGTCGTCGTCCGGATCGTCGATCACCGTCTCCAGCGAGGACGGCGGCAACGCCGCCGGCCGGACCGTGGCGACCCGCGCAGGGATCTGCGCGGGTCCCCAGACCGCCTCGCGCACCACGAGCGGCACCGGGGGCAGGTCCGGCGGGACGCGGCTCCCCTCCCGCTCGAGGAGTTCCCACGTGAGATCCGACGACCCCGTGTTCGAGATCGTGATCGGAGAGGTCGAGGATTCCCCGAAGTCCACCGTCGCGTCCAGCTCGTCCGGCTCGACGCCGGCGACGGGAGCGTTCAGGGCGACGTCGACGACGGAGGAGCCTCCGTCGGTGACGACCACGCCCGTCTCCTCATGGGTCACGTAGTCGTCTGCGGTGAACGCCAGGGTGTAGGTGCCCGGCCGGAGCCGGAGCGAGTAGGTGCCGTCCGAGTCCGTCGAGACGCTCCGGCCACCGGGGGTGGCGGTGACGACCGCGCCGCCGATCGGCAGCCCGTCATTCGCATCGGTCACCGTGCCGGACACGGTCCCCGTGGGGACGGACTCGTACCGATACGCGACGTTCGGGCCGAGGAGATCGTCCGAGAAGGAGAACTGCAACGCGTCCGACCCGTCGGCGTTCTCGATCCCGATCGAGGCGTCCCTTCCATCGCCGGGGTTCGCGGGGTTGTCGCCGTAGAGGATGTCGATCGTTCCGTCCTCCCAGAGCTTGACCTCGATGTCCACGCGCCCGGTCGCTGCGGGCGACGCATCTGCGGTCAGGTCGCCGAAACTGGGGCCGACCTTCATCTGTTCGTACTCGACCACGAACGCTCGATCCGGGCTGTCGCCCACGGTCTCGTAGCGGACCGCGCTCGCCTCGTCGATCACGAGGTTCTGCCACAACGCGTAGATCGCGGTGTTGGGCGTCGCGGCCGAAGGGATCGGGCTCGGCACGGGGTCCGGGAAGCCGAACTCGGGCACCTCGAACGTGAGGTAGCCGTTGTCCGTGATGTAGACGGTGTCGTAGCTCTCCCCGTAGAACGGGAAGGAGAACGGGAGGGCGAGCCGCCCGATCGTCTGGTCGCCGAACATCGCGGTGGTCTGCGCGGCGTCGACCCAGTCGAACCCGATCGGCCGACACCCGTGACCGAAGTCATCGAGCGTCCTCGACAGCGACGCGTCCAACACCAGGCCCCCGAGCCCGAGGGTGACCTCGGTCAGCTCGCTGTCGGTGCATCCTCCCGCCGCGATCCGGATCGTGTAGTCGCCGATCGGCAGCGTGAGGGTGTAGTCACCGTTGGCATCCGTCGTCGCCGCTGCCACCGGGGTGCCGAGGGCGCGCACCTCCGCTCCCTCGATCGGGGAACCGTCCTCCTCGGCGGTGACGGTGCCGGTGATGTCTCGCTGTGGAAGGGGCGCGAGGAAGAAGTCCTGCGTCGTGGTCAGGTCGGTTTCGATCTCGACGCCGCTCGCGAGAGCGGACTGGTACCCGAACGCCGACGCGGTGACGGTGTAGGTGCCGGCTCCGAGGAAGAGCTCGAAGTGGCCGGCGCCGTCGGTCGTGGCCGAGAACGTCCGCCCGCCGCTGCTCGCTTCGATCCGGGCGCCGGCGATCGGGTCCGTGGAGACCACGTTCGTGACGTCCCCGGCGAGCGTGCCGCCGGTCGCGACGAGCGAGACCGCCGCCTGCGCGTCGATCCGGCCGTCGCCGTAGACGTTGTTCGGATCACCGTCCTCGTCACCGCCGCAGCTGTCGTCGGCGATGTCCAGCGCGGTCGTGCGGACTGCATCCGTCGAACCGTCGACGTTGCCGAGCAGCCCGAGCTCCGCGGAGAGCACGAGTGCGAGGGTCCCGGCGGTATGCGGCGCCGCCATCGAGGTGCCGCTGAACGAGTCGTAGCCATCCCCCGGGACGCTCGAGATGACGTTGACGCCCGGCGCCGACACGTCCGGGTTGACCTTGCCGTACGTGGACGGTCCACGGCTCGAGAAGTCCGCGATCTGGTCGTTCACGTCGGTCGCGCCCACGCTGAACGACTCGAGGAAGTCTCCGGGGGAACCGCCCGAGTCGCATTCGGGTCCCGCGTTGCCCGCCGAGAACACGGGGACGATGCCCGCCGCGCGCCAGGCCTGGACGACCTCCGCGTAGAAGGGATCCCCGGGGCCGCCGCCCCATGAGTTGTTGACGATGTCCGGCCGTTTCGTGGGGTCGGGGTCGTCGCCGTTCAGGTCCGTCGGGGCGAGCATGAACTCGCCCGACGACAGCAGCGAGGTCTCGCTGCAGTCGAAGCTCTCGCACCCCTTCGCGGCGATCCAGCTCGCGCCCGGAGCGACGCCGATGTCCGGCGTGAACGGTCCGGGCCCGTCACCGCCGACCATCGTGCCCATCGTGTGGGTGCCGTGCTGCGCGTTGTCGCAGGGGACGTCTCCGCAGATCCCCGTGGGGTCCCACCAGGAGTAGTTGTGGTCGAAGATGCCCCCGTTGTTCCCGCGGTACTGCTCGACGAGCGCTTCGTGCGTGTAGTCGACGCCGGTGTCGACGTTGCCGACCACGACGCCGCTCCCGAGGATCCCGTCGGCCCAGACGTCGTCCGCGCCGATCGTCGTGATGCCGTAGGGCGTGGGCTCGTCTTCGGCGATCACCACGGCGTGACGCTCGACCGGCTCGACGAGAGGGAACGTCCGTTCCGCACGGATCTTCGACACGCCCGCGAGGCCGGCGAGGCGTCGTGCGAGCGCCGGCGTCGCGCCGCCGGTCACCACCAGCACGTTGGTCAGCCAGAAGCTCTCCGCTCGGACCCCGGGAGTGCCGCGGACGATCGCCTTCGCCCGCCCCTGCGATCGATCGGCCACGGTCGTGAGCGTCCGGTACACGGCCCGCCCTCGGGCCGCCCATCCCTTGATGGCGGCCGCGGCCTTCAGATCGGCTCGAGCGACGAACTCGACGACGAAGGTGTCCAGGGTGCCCGCCTCGAGTCCACGGAGGACCCGCGGCTGGATCTTGGCGTTCGCATCGACGGCGAGCGCGGGTTGGACGGCGGGTCCCAACAGACCGGCTACCAGCGTGCAGATGATGCCGATGGCGACTTGACGCCTTCTCATCGGGAGCCCCCCTCTACTGCCTCAGATGTGCTCTCACGTCACCCGGAGAACGCGTGACGACCGGATCCCTGCCGGTCGGACGCCGCCGGACGGTGCAAAGTTCCGCGGGTTCGGAGCCTTTGTCAAACGCTTGGCCCGGCCGGTCCCATCGCCGTCCCTACGGGGTTGGGGATCCGGTCGGGGACGGCGGTGTCGGGGACATCCCGGGTCTCCACTGGAGGACCGGCTCGCCGTTCGGAGCCACGTCGTGACACGTTCTGCGGCAGAGCTCACCGGTGTAGACGGTCCGGACCCACCATCGATAGAAGGACCGGCTCGCACCGAAGGTGAGCCGGGCGAGGCCGACCTGCACCGACGCGCTCCGGCGGGAGAATCGCTCCACCGGGACCGAGCCGAGGAACGTGTCCGGCCCGACCACCCGGGCCCGCCAGAGCGAACCCTCGAGCTGGAGGCCTGCCGACCGGACGAGCAGGTAGTGCTCGGCGCCGGCGCCTCCCTGCGTGTCGAGCAGGACCATGAGGTACCCGCGGTCCCACATCTCCGCGGTCCTCCACTCGCCGAAGGTCACGATCGTCCACTGCGGTGGGCCCGGCTGGTGGGCGAGACGGACCTGCTTCACGTCGAGCTTGCCGCGCGCGTCGTCGGGGTCCGTGAGATCCGTGTCGTGCGCGCCGGCGACCAGCGCGACCATGGCGACCGTCAGCACGGCGACGACGAACGGCGCAGTCGTGTGCGCCACCAGCCTCCTCACGTTCGTCCCCTCCCGAGCCAGCTCGTCGTTCGCCACACGGTCCACGCCGCGACGGCCAGCGACCCCGCGACGAGCAGGGCGGGCATCGAGTCGCCGGCGACGGGCAGCCCGAGCAGTGGACGGGACGGTGCCCAGGACCACGCGGCGGCGGCGGCCACTGCGAGCGCAGCGTTCCGCGCGAGCGCGAGACGGACATCGACGGATCCGCGACCGAAGCAGCCGCACGAGACACGGATGCCGTCGCGCAGGGCCAGCCGCACGAGGGCGATCGAGAAGACGACCAGGGAG
Organism: uncultured Actinomycetota bacterium; assembly: GCA_963711655.1. Classification (GTDB taxonomy): domain Bacteria; phylum Actinomycetota; class UBA4738; order UBA4738; family HRBIN12; genus JAJNBA01. The sequence continues at coordinate 213,766 of CAVQEW010000014.1, read as the reverse complement.
GCGAGCGCGACGGCACCGGCGGCGTGCGGGAGACCGAGGAGCGCCAGGATCGGCACGAGGGACTCCACGGCCGGCGTCGCCCACACCGCGAACCGCTCCACCGCTCGAGGGAACGCGTGGGCGGCGACGACCTGCCGCCACCCCGCCCACCCCGTGATCTTGGAGATGGCCGACCAGGCGAAGGACACGGCGAGCACCGCGGCGGCCGCGGCGGCCCATCCACCGTGGGTGCCCGGCGTCGCGGCGGCTGCCGCGACCACGATCGCGGCCAGGGCGAGGCCGTTCAACCCGGAGCGGAGGCGGCCGGACATCGAGCTGAGGCGATCGACAAGCCGCCGGCCGTCCTCCGGTTCCGCCGATCGTGCGGCGACCAGCGGCGCCAGCCCCCGCGCGAGCCCGAACGGAGCCATGACCAATGCACCCAGGAGCGGTCTCCCCGTCGCGGCCGCCCCCACCGTGACCACGACGAGCGTCCCGTGGCCGAGGAACGTGAAGAACCCGACCCCGAGCCCAGCGCCGTAGAGGAACGCTGCCAGAGGCCGTCCGAAGTACGTGCGCCACCAGTCGGGCACCTGCCGCCGGAGCTGCGGCACGGGCACGCGGAGACCCGTGACCTCTCGGACGAGGTAGAGGACAGCCACGGCTGCGAGGGCTACTCCCCCCGCCCTCCCCCACGGAGCGCCGAGGAGTGCGGCCACCGCTGCCGCGGCGGCGCCGAACGCGGCCGCCGTCGCCGTCGCTCCCGCCGCATGGAGCGCCAGGGCGCCTGCCCATCGGGTCCGCGTCCCGTACACGACGGGGCTGATGGTCTCCACCATCGACAGGCCTCAGGGACCCCAGAGCGCGGACCAGCCGGCGGTCGCCGCGGCGGCCGCCAGGAGGACGATCTGGAGATCGGTCAACACGCCCGCGTGAGCTCTCGGTACGTGATGCAGAAGACCTTCAGGCCCGCTGGGCAATAGCCACGCACGGCGTAGTCGCCGTTGATCCTGATGTTCGAGCGGGAGCAGCAATCCTGGATGTGGCGCAGCCGCCCCGAGCAGCACCGGGTCCACCCTCCGCCGTAATGCGGGTTGTTCACGAAGGCATAGACCCGGGGGACCACTTCCTCGCAGGTCTTCGATCGCTCCTGCGACGCCGGGTCGAGGTACACCTTCCCTCGGTCATCGACCGGATATCCCAGCGTCGGATGGACGGGGAACCCGTACCGATCGGTCCGTGACAACGGAGCGAAGGGATGGGGACACGAACCGGTGGTGTAGGTATGGCCACAGATGTGGTGGGCCTCGGCACGATCCGGGGCGAGCGCCGCGGCCACGAGTGACCCGCCCGCGAGCGCGACGACGCCGCGGCCGACCCGACCGAGGAACCCGCGTCGGCTCGTTCGTTGCGCGAGAACCCGCTGTGCCCGCTCCAGGCTCGTCAGCTCGCCCATCGCTCGTCGCCTCCTCGCATCCGCCGGTCGGCGGTGTCGATGAGCCCTTCGACCTGCTCGAGGTTGTTCACGGTGCCCTTCGCGCGAACGATGCCGAGCTCGTCGAGCACCAGCAGGAACGGCGTGCCCGGGACCTCGAACGTTCGCTCCACCTCCGGGTCGTGCACGATCTGCGGGAGGAGCGCCGCCGTTCGTGCCGCCGCCGGCAGTGCCGGCGCCACCTCGCGGCAGACGATGCAGGTCGGCGACGAGAACAGCACCAATCGCCGAACCCCCGGGCCCCCGACCACGACGGACGCGCCGTCCGCTCCCCTTGCCTCGACGGGTGGCACCGGTTCCCCGAGCGCGGGCCCCTCCGTGTCGATCTCCAGGGCGCCGCGAGGTCCGAGCCGCAGATGGAGGGTGCCGACCTGCCGGGCGAGCGCGACGACGACGACGCACAAGACCACGAGGAGGACCCATTGTGCGACGAAGGCCGCCGTCCACCAATCGCTCATCGCATCGTCCAGGTCGGTTGTTTCCGTTCGTCCATGAACTGGATCAATGGACTCCCGTCGTCTGCCAAGCCCACCAGGGCCCGCAGCTCGCCATCGGCGTCGAGCAACCGAAGGATGGGGAAACCGTCTGCGGCCAGACCCAGCCGGATCCGCACCCGTCCCGCTCGGTCGTACAAGCCTAGCGTCGGCGATCCCTGGTCGGCCAGCGTGTAGCGGTGGGTCACCTCGTTCCCCTCCACGTGCGCGCCCAGGGTCGGTGAGGCGTCCGAGGCGAGCCCGAACTTGGCCCGGATCTTCCCGTTCCGGTCTCCGAACGCCAGGCTGGCCGACCCGTCGGTGGACAGGCCCAGCGTCGCCCGCACCTTGCCGTTGTCATCGCCGATCGCCAGGCCCGCCGAACCGTCGGCGGAGAGCCCGAAGCGCGCCCGGACCTGTCCGGTGGGATCCAACATCGAGAAGAACGGGGATTCGTCGTTCGACAGCCCGATCCGCAGCCGGACATGGCCGGCGGCATCCAGGACCTCGAACTCCTCGGCTCTGATCGTTCGCTTCTTCATCGCATGGATGCCGACCGAGACGGCGGGCGGCGTCTCACTATCGTCACCCGCTGAGCGGCACGACACAAGCAAGGGCGACGAGCGGCGTTCAGGCAGAGAAGATCGGCCGGCGGAGGTGCGGGAGAGGCCAGAGATGGCCCGGAAAGTGAGAAACCGCCGGAACCCGAGGGCTCCAGCGGTCTCTCACTGCGAACCATACGGGCAGTCTCGATCCTCCGTCAAGGTGTTCGGCAGCTTTTGTCACTCTTTCATCTCGCTCGGCATCGTTCCCCTCGTCGCTGGCACCCGGATGACCTCGCGGCGGGTGACGAAGGACCGCAGGCGATCCGGGAGAGGGGTCACCCCGATCCCGGGCCCGGCGGGCACGGCCATCGTTCCGTCCGGGCTCAGCTCGAACGGGGCGGTGAGGTCTTCCGCGAAGTACCTGGCCGAGGCGCTGGTGTCGCCCGGCAAGGTGAAGCCCGGCATCGCGGCAAGCGCGAGGTTGAGGGCCCGGCCGACCCCCGTCTCGAGCATCCCGCCGCACCACACCGGGACCCCCCGCTCACGGCAGTGGTCATGGATCCGTTTCGCTTCGAGCACGCCGCCCACGCGGCCCTGCTTGATGTTGACGATCCGGCAGGCGTTGAGGTCGAGGGCAGCCACGGTGTCGGAGAGCGAGCGGATCGATTCGTCCAGGCAGAGGTCGGTGCGGAGCTGGGCCTGCAGCTCCGCGTGGCGGAGGAGGTCCTCGTGATGGAGGGGCTGCTCGATCATCAGGAGGCCCGAGGTCCTCCATCGAGCGGAACACGTCCGCGTCGGCGAGCGAGTATGCAGCGTTCGCGTCCACGGAGAGCAGGATGTCGGGGTGAGCGGCTCGCACGGCGCGCACGCGATCGAGGTCCGTGCCCGGCTGGATCTTCAGCTTGATGCGCCGGTACCCCTCCCCGAGGTAGCCCTCGACCTGCTCCAGGAGCACCTCGGTCGACGATGCGATCCCGATGCTCACGCCGCACTCGACCCGGCTGCGGTCGGCGCCCAACCAGGAGGCGAGCGATGTCCCCTCGGCTCGGAGCTCCGCGTCCACGAAGGCGTCCAGCAGGGCGGCCTTCGCCATGGGGTTCCCCCGGACCTCGACGAACGCCGCCTCCACGCTCTCCACGTCGCCGTCACCTGCTCGGAAGAGCGTGGGAACGAGGAACTCCCGCAAGACGAGCCAGGCGCCCTCGTTGAACTCCCCGCTGAAGTCGGGCCGCGTGTCCGCGACGCATTCCCCCCAGCCTTCCGCGTCGTCGGTCTCCACGCGAACGATCACGCAGCGCTTCTCGGCGACCTCCCCGAAGCTCGTGCGGAACGGGCGTACCAACGGGATCTCGACGAGGAGCAGCTCGACGGAGCGGACCCTGCTCACGTGCGCATCCCGGGCAAGAGCGCGTAGGCGGACCGAGCCCTGTCGAAGGCTCGCACGATCAGCCCGGCCCGGAAGCACGCCTCGAACGCCTCGGCCGAGGCGTCGCGCCAGCGTGACGCCAGAGCCGGGTTCCGCCGACGGAGGTCCGGGTGCTCGCGCGGCACCTCGATCACCGCTCCCTCAGCGGTCGGCGCGGATCCCGGGGTGGGCACCGGGTCGTCGGGGTCACCCTCGGCCGCGAGCACCGTGGGGAGCCCCTCGGGCCAGCCCTGCGGCGCCGGATCCGGATCGAGATCCCACCGGACCACGAGACGGTCGGAGCGGTCGCCGGCGTTGATCTCGTCGCTCATCTCGCCGTAGTACGCCCGTCCGAAGTCGTCGGCCATGGCTCCGAGCTTCCCGAGGTTGAACCAGGCGTTCCGCGCCACGAGCGGATCGAAGGTCCATCGGGCCACGTGGATGTCTCGCTCGAGCGCCTGTGCCCGCTGCCCGAGCTTCAACGCGTAGCCCACCCCCCGATGGCGCTGCTCGGGCAGCGCGGCGAGCATGTGCGAGTGCACGTGGAGCCCGTCCTCGTCCACGCCCGCCCAGCCGAGGACGAAGCCCACCAGACGGTCGCCGTCGTAGGCCCCGAGAGGTGCGTTGCCGCTGTGCGCGAGCGCGGTCATCAGTTCGCGCGGCGGGAGTTGGAACGCGCCCCACGTGGCCACCATGACCCTGGTCGCGTCGTCGAGCTGGCCGAGCGAGGTCAGTGGTCGGAGCTGCACGTTCGCCGCATCGGCCGCCGCGCGGGCGAGATCCCAGGGCGCTCCCGGCTCGTCCACGCGGGCGAGTCTAGTGGCGCGCGTGCGTGGTCCCGAGAGACGTCGCGGCGGACCGCAGGAAGGGACTCGAACACGAAAGAGAGGCCCGCCGCCGGCGGGCCTCCCTGTGGACTACGAAGCGGTTCGGACTACCCGCCGGCCGGCGGCGGCAGCTCCTGCCATTCCACGTCGTCGAGGTCCTCACCCCGGCGCCGCTTCATGAACTGCATCACGGCGGCAACGATCGCGCCGATGAAAGCGAGCTTCAGGAGCTTCCGGAAGAAACCGCCCTTCTTCTCCGTGCCTTCGGTGTCGTCTCCCATCGAGCACAGCCTCCTATCGGGTGGGTGAGCCTGACTGTGGGCCTGGATGGACTTGAACCATCGACCTCTTCCTTATCAGGGAAGCGCTCTAACCGAGCTGAGCTACAGGCCCGAGGGCCCCGAGCCCCTCGCCGCAGGGTAGTCAGGGTCCGGAAACCCTGTCAATCGAAGTCCTCGGCGAGCGGCCGGTCAGTCGCGCCGATCGGCGAGCGTGACCTCGATGCCGCCGACGATGTCGCTGATCAGGTTGTACATGATCGCGACGAACAGGTTGATGCAGGACCAGATCACCACGCCGACGCACCCGGCGAGGAAGAGCCAGGTGAAGAGCTGCCCGGTGACGATCTCCACCGGAGGGGCCTGCCCGGTGCCGAGCTCACCGGTGGGCGTGAGCGCTTCTGCGGACGGGAAGATGTCGCCGAGGAGCTGCTCGAGCGAGTCGATGACGCCGCTCGCGGACAGGATGCCCCAGATGATCGCGAGCGCGAGATAGATCACCAGGAAGATGCAGAAGTAGAAGATCAGCGAGAACTTGAGGACGGAGAGCGGGCCGAGCCTCCTGACCTCGACACGCGTCCGGCGCACGCCGCGCCGCGGGAGCTTCGTCTCGGCAGGTGCGCGGACGACCGTCGACGGCCACGGCGGCTCGGGAGCGATCGGCCCGAGCGGCGGGACGAACAGCTCCCCTTCGTCTTCTCCCGGCAACGGCTCGGGATCGAAACCGGATGCCGGCTCTGGCTCGGTCGCGGACTGTGGTTGCTGCACAGGCTCCTCGATCATCTGGGTCTCGGCTGGGTCGATAGCGTACGCCTGTCGGCCCCCCCACGCGGGGATTTGCACCCAGGCGGGGAGCTGGACGCCCAGCAGGTCGAACGCGCGCACGTGCGCGACGACGAGGCCCGCCGCGAACAGGGGTGCGAGCAGTCCGCCCGCGAGGCTCACGTCCCCCTGGAACAGCAGTGCGCCGGCCCCCATCACGCAGCCGATCGACGCGAGGACGATGTCCGTCGTCTGTTGCGGCATCCGAGGCCGCAGCGCCACCACCACGTAGAGGGCCGCCAGGAACGCGACGACCTCGACCAGCACGCCGAGTCCGATGTTCATGGGAGTCCCGACATCATCGCAGTAACGGCCCGCGATGCCCTCTGGTTCCTTACTCCTCCTCCATCTGCATGATCACCGGCGCGATCGCGACGACGTGGGCGCCCTCGTCGACGCGCATCGTGCGGACGCCCTGGCTCGACCGCCCGACCCGGCGGATCTCCCCCGCCGGCACCCGGATGACGATCCCGCTGGAGGAGATCGCGAACAGGTCCTGCTCCTTCGAGCCGACGAACGCGCCGGCGAGCAGACCCGTCTTCTTCGTGATCTGGTGGCCGATGACGCCCTTGCCTCCGCGCCCCTTCACCGGGTAGTCCTTCAGCGGCGACCGCTTCCCGTACCCCTGCTGCGAGACGCTGATCATCTCCTCGCCGTCGGAAGCGAGGCTGAGCGAGATCACCTCGTCGTCCTCTGCCAGGCGCATCCCGATCACGCCGGCCGTGGCCCGGCCCATCGGGCGCGCGAGCTGCTCCCTGAATCGGATGGCCTGACCCTTCCGCGAGACGAGGAAGACGTCGTCCTTCCCATCGGTGAGCTTCACGTCGATGAGTTCGTCGCCCGGCTTGAGGTTGATCGCGGCGAGACCCGGTGCGCGCGGACTCGTACTCCGGCAGCGGCGTCTTCTTGACCATCCCCTTCTTCGTGGCGAAGAGCAGGAAGCGCTTGGGGTCGTACTCCTTCAGGTGCAGGACCGTCGAGACGCCCTCGTCGCCCGAGATGGCGACGCCGGGGAGGTTGGCCGCGTAGAGCCCGCGTGCGATCCGGGAGGCGTCGGGCACCTCGTGCACCTTGACGCGGTAGACCTTGCCCTTCGTGGTGAAGAACAGGAGCCAGTTGTGCGTGGTCGTCGTGAAGACGTTGGCGACCACGTCCTCTTCTTTGAGGGTCGCCCCGCGGACGCCCTTGCCGCCTCGACCCTGCCGGCGGAACGTGTCGATCGGCACGCGCTTGACGTAGCCGGCCCGGCTGACGGTGATGACCACGTCCTCCTCGGCGATCAGGTCCTCGATGTCGAACGAGCCCTCGTCCGCCTTGATCTGCGTGCGCCGAGGATCGCCGTGCTTCTTCTTGATCTCCAGGATCTCTTCCTTGATCACGCCGCGGATCTTCTTCGGGTCCTTGAGGAGGGCCTTGAGGTACTTGATCTTCGCCAGCAGTTCCTTGTGCTCTTCCTCGAGCTCGGTGCGAGCGAGCTTCGTGAGCCGGCGGAGGGGCATGTCCAGGATGTGGTTGGCCTGGATCTCCGAGAGCTTGAACTTCGACATCAGCTTGGTGCGCGCCTGCTCCGCATCCTGCGAGGCCCGGATGACCTTGATGACCTCGTCCAGGTGATCGAGGGCGATCAGGAGTCCCTGGACGATGTGGTCGCGCTCCTCGGCCTTGCGCAGGTCGAAGCGCGTGCGCCGGGTGACGACGTCGATCTGGTGGTCGACGTAGAAGCCGATCATCTCGGCCAGGTTCAGCGTGCGAGGGACGCCGTCGACCAGCGCGAGCATGATCACGCCGAAGGACTCCTGGAGCTGCGTGTGCTTGTAGAGCTGGTTCAGGACGACCTGGGGGTTGGCGGCGCGCTTCAGGTCGATCACGAGGCGCATCCCCGCCCGGCCCGAGGAATGGTCCTTCAGGTCGGCGATGTCCTTGACCTTGCCGGACTTCACCAGCTCGGCGATCTTCTCCGCCAGCCGCGCCTTGTTCACCTGGTACGGGAGCTCGCTGACGACGATGCGGGCTCGACCGGCGGATCCCTCCTCGACCGAGCACACCGCCCGGATCTTGATGGACCCGCGACCGGTCTCGTAGGCGTCGCGGATGCCGTCGCGGCCCATGATGATCCCGCCCGTCGGGAAGTCAGGTCCCTTGACGAATTTCATCAGGTCCTTCGACGTCGACTCCGGATGCTCCAGGTAGTGGACGACGGCGTCGATCGCCTCGCCCATGTTGTGCGGCGGGATGTTCGTCGCCATCCCCACCGCGATGCCGCCGGAGCCGTTGACGAGCAGGTTCGGGAACCGTGAGGGCAAGACGAACGGTTGCTGTTCGTACCCGTCGTAGTTCGGCACGAAGTCGACGGTCTCGGCGTCGATGTCGCGGAGCATCTCCATCGCCGCCGGAGCCAGCCGGGCCTCCGTGTACCGCATGGCCGCCGGCGGATCGCCGTCGACCGAGCCGAAGTTGCCGTGCGGGTCGACGAGCGGGTAGCGCAGGGAGAAGTCCTGCGCCATCCGGACCAACGCGTCGTAGACGGCCTCCAGGCCGTGCGGGTGGTACTTCTTCACGACCTCGCCGACCGCCCACGCGGACTTGCGGTGGGGGCGATCCGGCCGGAGCCCCGCCTCGAGCATCGACCACAGGATCCGCCGGTGGACCGGCTTCAAGCCGTCGCGCACCTCGGGGAGGGCCCGCCCGACGATGACCGACATCGCGTAGTCGAGGTAGGAACGCTGGATCTCCTCCCCGAGCTCGATGGGCTCGACCCGGCCCGCGAACAATCCCTCTTGCGCCATCGTCTTCCGCGCCCCCCTACACGTCGAGGTTCTGGACGTACTTCGCGTTCAACTCGATGAACTCCTTGCGCGACGGAACGTCCTCTCCCATCAGCACCGTGAAGAGCCGATCGGCGGTGGTCGCATCCTCGAGCGTGACCTGCAGGAGGGTGCGCCGCTCCGGGTCCATCGTGGTGTCCCAGAGCTGGTGCGCGTCCATCTCACCCAGCCCCTTGAACCGCTGCGGGTCGAGCTTCTTGCTCCCGTTGCCGTTGACCTTCCGGAACGTGTCCCATTCGCGCTCCGTGTAGAAGTACTGCTCCTGCTTGCCCTCCTTGATCAGGTAGAGGGGCGGCTGCGCGAGGTACATGAATCCGGCGTCGATCAGCTGGGGCATGTGCCGGAAGAAGAACGTGAGCAGCAGCGTGCGGATGTGCGCGCCGTCCACGTCGGCGTCGGCCATCAACACGATCCGGTGATACCGGGCCTTGTCGAGCTCGAACTCGTCGCCGATGCCGGTGCCGATCGCGGTGATCAGCGCCTGGATCTCGATGTTCTCGAGGATCTTGTGGAGCCGCGCCTTCTCGACGTTCAGGATCTTCCCCCGGATGGGCAGGATCGCCTGGGTCGCGGGGTCGCGCGCCTGCTTGGCGCTGCCGCCGGCGGAGTCCCCCTCGACGATGTAGAGCTCGCACGAGGCGGGGTCGCTCAGCTGGCAGTCGGCCAGCTTGCCGGGCAGGGAGCCACCCTCGAGGAACGACTTGCGCCGAGTGAGGTCGCGCGCCTGCTTGGCCGCCATCCGCGCCTTCGCCGCCGCGAGGGTCTTCTGGACGATCCGCCGCGCCTCGGTGGGGTGCTCCTCGAACCACTCGGCCAGCTGCGCGTTCACCGTCGTCTCCACGAACGAGCGCATCGAGGCGTTCCCGAGCTTGGTCTTGGTCTGGCCCTCGAACTGCGGATCGCGGAGCTTGACCGACAGGATCGCGACGAGGCCTTCGCGCACGTCCTCGCCGATGAGGTTGTCCTCCTTCTCCTTGAGGAGCCCCTTGGACCGGGCGTAGCGGTTCAACACGTTGGTGAGCGACTTCTTGAGCCCCTCCTCGTGCATGCCGCCTTCGTGGGTGTTGATCGTGTTCGCGAACGAGTAGACGGACTCCGAGTACCCCGACATCCACTGGAGCGCGAGCTCGACCTCCGCGTCCTCGGCCTTGTCGCCGATCGCGATCACCCGGGTGATCGGCGTCCTTCCCGGCGGCCAGGTGCTTCACGAAGTCGACGAGCCCGCCGTTGTACCGGTACACGTCCTTGTGCGCGGGCTTCTCCCGCTCGTCGATCAGCTGGATCTCGAGCCCCGCGTTCAGGAACGCCAGTTCGCGCAGACGATCCGTGAGCTCCGAGCGCTTGAACTCGATCTCCTCGGTGAAGATCTCGGCGTCGGGCCAGAAACGGATGGACGTGCCCGTCTTCTTGGTGGCCTTGCCCTTCAGGAGCTTCGACGTGGAGCGCCCGCGCGCGTAGGACTGGTTCCACGAGAAGCCGTCGCGCTGGACCTCGGCGGTCATCTTCTCCGACAGGGCGTTCACCACGGAGACGCCGACGCCGTGGAGGCCGCCGGAGATGCTGTAGCCGCCGCCGCCGAACTTCCCGCCGGCGTTCAGGGTCGTGAGCGCGACCTCGACGGCGGGGCGGCGATCCTTCGCTTTGGGGATCGGCTTGACCGGGATCCCCGCGCCGTCGTCGTGCACCGAGACGCTGTTGTCGGCATGGATCGTGACCACGATCTTGGTCGCGCGGCCGGCCATCGCCTCGTCCACGGAGTTGTCGACGACCTCGTAGACGAGGTGATGCATGCCGCGTGAGCTGGTGGTGCCGATGTACATCCCCGGGCGGAGCCTGACGTGCTCGACGCCCTCGAGGACCTGGATGTTATGCGCGTCGTAGGTGTCCTTCTTCGCCTTCGCGGTGGCCAATCGTCCTCCTGTCGGTGCCCCGCGCAGGCCGCCCCACGCATCGATGCTGGGGGCGTGCGCGGGGCCGTCGCACGAACCCTGAGATTCTACCAATCAGGGGTGACGGAAACGGCGTTTCGGGTCGCGGAAATCGGCCTTCTACCTGCGGTTTCGCACGACGATCCGGATCGCGGTGATCTGGTTGTTGCCGAGCGCTTCGTCGGCCCGTCGGCGGATCTCCTCGTGGAGGAAACGGGCCTGCGCACCCCACGGTCCGGAGGTCGCCGTGACGGTCAGGACGCCCGCTTCGAGGGCCGCCGGAGCGGTCTCCGATGCGAGCCGCTCCCCCACGATCGACGTCCACGCGGCGGCGAGGTGCGCGACCGGCATGCCGCGCGCGAAGACCTGATCGGCCATCAGGTTGTCGATCACGTCGCCGAGCTCGACCGGCTCGGAGCTCGGGTCTTCGCTGCGTCGTCGGAACCCTTTCGCGTGCGGCACGTCAGCCCCTCACCGTCACGACGCCGTCCGCCACGTCCCAGACCGCGGACGAGGACGACGGGACGTCCGCTTCATCCGCGACGCTGATCACGACCTGGCCTCCGCGGTTCGCGAGTCGCTCGGCGATCCGGTCGCGCCTGCTCGGGTCGAGGGCGCTGAAGGGATCGTCGACGAGCAGGAGCGGAGGCTCGCCCGCCTCGGTGGCGACCGCCTCCGCGATCCCGAGACGCAGACAGAGCGCCGCCGCCCAGGTCTCGCCGTGCGATCCGAACGCCCGGGCGCCGAGGTCGCGGACGGCCAGGGTGAGATCGTCGCGGTGCGGTCCGACGAGGGAGGACCTGCGCAGGAGCTCGTCGGGCCGCCGGGCCGCGAGCTGCTCGCGGAACGCTTCCTCCGTCTGACCGACCACGTTCGGCGCGTAGGTCACGATGAGCTCGTAGCCGGACAGCGCCTCGAACTCGGCGGAGGCGCCGGTCGCGAGGCGAGCGACGGCGTCACCGCGCGCCTCGATCACCGGCACCCCCGTCCGGACGAGCTCCTCGTCCCAGGCCTCCATCCCGGCCGGTCCCCCGCGGCCCCCGTCCCACTCCTTCAGCAGCCGGTTGCGTTGCCGCAGCGCTCGCTCGAACGCCGGGGACAGGCCTTCGCGCAGCGGCCACAGAGCGACGACGGCCTCGTCCATGAGGTCGCGACGCTTGGAGGGATCGCCGATCACCACGGGCAGATCGAAGGGACCGAACAGGACCGAGCGGACCTGCCGGCGAAGCTCGCGCTTGCGTCGGAGGGGGCTCTTGTTCAGCTTCACGCGGCTCGCTCCCTTGCGCGGGATCTCGACCTCGACCAGGGTCTTGCCCTCGTTGCCCGAGAACTCGCCTCTCGCGTAGGCGACGTCGACGCCTTCACGGACCAGCGGTGCGTTCGTGGAGGACCTCGGCGACCGCAGGGCGTACAGGAAGAACATGCCCTCGAGCAGGTTCGTCTTGCCCTCCCCGTTCGGACCGACCACGACGGTGAGCCCGTCCTCCAGCCGGTCCACGGCCGTCAACCGGTGGTTCCGGAAGTCCCGGAGCTCGAGCCACTCCAGGCGCATCCCGGTCCGCGATCCGCCCTGCGGATCAGCCGACCGCGGCGGGGAGCCGCACCGGCATCACGAGGTACGTGAGCTCGTCGCCCTCGCCCCGGATCACGCCGGGCTTCAGCCCGTCGCGCACGTCGATCCGCACGCTCTCACCCGTGGCGGCGGTCAGCCCGTCGACCAGATACTGCGGATTGAACGCGGCGACGAGATCCTCTCCCTCGTACCGAGCCTCGACCGTCTCGACGGCCTGGCCGAGATCCGGGCTGGACGACGAGAGCTTGACCCCCAGCGCGTTGAACTCCAGTCGGACGGGGGTCGTGTCGCGGGCGAGCAGAGCCGACGCGACGCACGGCCTCGAGGAGCTGCTGTCGCGAGATCGTGAGTCGGCTCTCGACCGCCTCCGGCAGGAGCTGCCGGTAGTTCGGGAACTCGCCTTCGATCAGCCGGGACGTCAGGGTCAACGACCCGACGCGGAACGCGATCTGGGAGGCGTTGACCGACGCCTCCACGCCCGCCTTCTGATCGACCGCGGCGCGCCCGGCCTCCGTGAGGGCTCGCTCCGGCACGATCGCCTTCGCCTCACCGTCGGCGGTGGCGACCAGGTCCCGCACCGCGAGCCGGTAGGAGTCGGTGGCGACCAGCACGACGCCCTCCCGGCTGATCTCGAGGAGGACACCCGTCAGGACCGGCCGCGCCTCGTCGCGGGACGCTGCCCTGGAGACCTGGGCGACGGCCTCCGCGAACGCGGCCGGCTCCACCGAGATCGCGGTGCCGGACGGCTCCTGCAGACTCGGGAAATCGTCGACGGGCAGGAGACGCAACGCCCCCTCGTACGCCGCGCAGCGGATGTGGGCCTGCGACTGGTCGGTCTCGAAGTCGACCGGCGCCTCCGACAGCGACTTCACCGTGTCGGCGAGCAGCCGAGCCGGCACCAGCGCCGAGCCGGCCTCCTGGACCTGGACGGAGATCGAGAGCCTCGCCGAGACCTCCAGGTCCGTCGTGGTGAGCATCAAGCTGCCGTCGTCCCCCGCTTCCAGCAGCACCCCGGTGAGCGCGGGGATCCCGGGGCGTGAGGACACGCCGCGCTGCACGGTCTGCAGGGCCTCGGACAGGTCGTCGCGGTCGCATCGGAACTTCATCGTCAACCTCCTGATCGACTACTGCTCTTTAGGTCTTCTTCAGAAGAGAGCGGTAGTAGGGGCGGTGGGAATGTGGAGAAGGGGCCTGTTCGTGCAGCGTAGCGAGGGTGACCGACATGGGGAAGGGCGGTGCACCCTCCTTGTCGCTCTGTCCGGAGACCGATCGCGACCGGGCTCGTCCGGTCGATCCTGCGAGGTTGTCCACCGACATCACACCAACCCGCGAACCCGGCCGCGGATGATCCGCGTGAGGTCCTGGACCTGCCGGAAGGTGTCGTCACGCGACCGCATCTCGTCCTCGACCTTCTTGATGCCGTGCAGGGCCGTCGTGTGGTCCCGTCCGCCGAAGATCTCGCCGATCTTGACCAGCGACAGGCCGGTGCACTCGCGCATCAGGTACATCGCGATGTGCCGGGCCTGGGTGAGCGGCCGGGACCGCGACTTCGAGACGAGATCGCCGGTCGAGAGCTGGAAGTAGGTCGCCGTCTCTTCCATGATCAGCGGCGGCGGGATCTCGTGCTCGGTCTGAGGGATCAGGTCCTGGAGGGCCCGCTCGGCGAGCTCGATGTCGATGGGCTGTCGCGTGAGCTCCGACCAGGCGACGACGCGCACCAGTGCGCCCTCGAGCTCACGGACGGACTGGTCGAACTTGGACGCGACGAACTCGATCACTTCGGGAACGACCGCGGGGATGTTCTCGCGCTCGGCCTTCAGCTGCAGGATCGCGATGCGCGTCTCGAGGTCCGGGGGCTGCACGTCCACGCAGAGACCCCACCGGAATCGGCTCACCAGCCGCTCCTCCAGCCCCGACAGCTCGTGCGGCGGCCGGTCCGACGCGATCACGATCTGGCGGCCGGCGCCGTGGAGATGGTTGAACGTGTGGAAGAACTCGGTCTGCGTCTCCTCGCGCTTCGCGAGGAACTGGATGTCGTCGACGAGCAGGATGTCGACCTCCCGGTACTTGTGGCGGAACGCGTCACCCTGGCGCTCGCGCACCGCTTTGATGAACTCGGTGACGAATTGCTCGGAGGTCACGTACTTGATCCGGGTGTCCGGCATCAGTCGCCAGATGTGATGTCCGATCGCGACCAAGAGGTGGGTCTTGCCCAGGCCGGTGCCTCCGTAGATGAACAACGGGTTGTAGGCCGTGGACAACGGTGCCTCGGCCACCGCCATGGCGGCGGCGTGTGCGAACCGACTGGACGGACCCGGCACGAACGCGTCGAACGTGTAGTTGGGGAACGGCAGACCGGGGGCTCCGAGCGACCGGCCGGGCTCGGGGAGAGCCTTCGACGGGGCACCGATCGCCGCGTAGGCAGCCGGTGGCGCGGGAGTCAGGTCCACCAACGGGCCCTCTTCGTGGCGGATGCCCTCGTCCACGTCCATCTCGACCTTGACGGGGCGGCCGAACGCCTCCGCGGCAGCCTCTTCGATGAGCCCGAGGTGGTTGTGCTGCAGCCGCTCCCGGACGAACTGGCTCGGGACCGCGAGCGAGAGGACCTCGTCGTGGGCTGCGATCGGACGGACGTCCGTGAACCACATCAGGAAGGTCGTTTCCGGGAGCTCGGCCCGCGCCCGGTCGAGCACGACCGACCACACCCGCCTCGCCTCCTGGTCAGGCAATGCCACGGCCATCTGAGATTCCACAGAACCTTTCCACACCGGTGGATAAGCCACATCCGGGGACGGGTCGCGGGTCGGGATCGGGGGTCTGGGATCGCCGGGGCCCACCACCCCGGAGACGTGCGGGGCGGACTATAGCACCGGGTTTTTCCACACCGCGAGCGCGTGGCGCCCTCTTGACGCTCTTTCTGTTGTCAACCCCTCCATCCAGGGATGTTTCCGTATACTTCCCCCTTCGGCCGGCGGTGTTGCCGGCCTTCCTTTCGCGAAGGATCCGAGGATGGCCAAGGGAAAGCGGACGTACCAACCGAACACGCGTCGCCGGGCGAAGACCCACGGCTTCCGTCTTCGGATGCGGACGCGCGCCGGGCGGGCGATCCTCGCCGCACGCCGACGCAAGGGCCGCAGCCGCCTCAGCGTCTCCGGCTGACCGGGTCGGTGCGCACTCCGGCGATCCAGCGCGTCTTCCGTGACGCGGAACCGGTGCACGGGAAGCGGGTGGTACTGTTTGTCGCTCCCGGCTCGGGGGAGTTCGCGCTGGTCGCCGGGAAGAAGATCGGCGGCGCGGTGCAACGGAACCGAGCCCGGCGTGTCCTTCGGGCGGCGATCCGCGAGGTCGCGCCGCGTGGGGTGGCAGGACATGACGTCGTCCTGGTGGCCCGCGAGGCCATCCGGGACGCCCGAACCCAGGATCTGATCACCGAGATGACCGAACTGCTTCAGCGCGGAGGGACGCGCACATGACGTTCGCCCGACGCCTCCTGTGGAACGCCGGCGCCCCCGCGCGGCTCCTCCTGGTCGGCGTGATCGGGCTCTACCGGCTCACGCTGTCCGGGTGGCTCGGCGGACAATGTCGCTTCTCGCCGACGTGCTCCCACTACGCCGAGGAGGCCGTCCGGACCCGCGGCGCGATCATGGGAGTCGCTCCTCGCGTTCCGACGTGTGCTGCGCTGCAACCCATTCGGCCGAGGCGGCCTGGATCCGGTACCGCTGCGACGTTCCCACGCAGCGTATGATGACACCATACAAAAACCCGCATCCTTGACCTGGCCGACGTGAGCGGGCGGCGCCATGCTGGCTGAGATCGGCCCGTTCCAGGCGCTGCTCGACGCGATCGGCTGGCTGCTCGCGTGGCTCTACGACCTGACGGGCAACTTCGGCTTCGCGATCATCATCCTCACGATCGTCTTCCGTGTGGTCCTGCTCCCCCTCGGCATCAAGCAGATCAAGTCGATGCAGGCGATGCAGGCCCTCCAGCCCAAGATCAAGGAGATCCAGAAGAAGTTCAAGGGGAACAAGCAGAAGATCCAAGAGCAGACGATGAAGCTGTATCAGGAGTACGGGGTCAATCCCCTCGGCGGCTGCCTGCCACTCCTCCTCCAATTCCCCATCCTCATCGCGATGTATTCGGTCATCCGAGCACCGGTTCCCCTGCCCGCCGACCCCGAGACGGGGGTGGTCCAGTTCAAGGACAACCACCTTCCCCGAGGACTCCCAGCTCTTCCGTCGATGTCACCGGATACGAAGGGCGAGGGACAACCTTCCTCCTCCTGAACCTCCAGTGCTCCCCGCAGCAGGCCGGCAAGACGGTGAGGGTGCTCGACACGGAGGGGAACGAGACCGGGCGACCCGCTGGACTGCGGGAGCTCGATCCCCGACCGGATCCCGTACTACGCGATCCTCCTCTTCATGATCGGGACGACCTTCTACTCGACTCGGCAGACGCAGAAGGCGACGCCCGCGTCGGCTCAGAACCAGCAGACGCAGATCATCACCAAGGTCATGCCGCTCATGTTCGGTGTCTTCGGCTTCGCGTTCCCCGCCGGCCTGGTCCTCTATTGGACCGTGTCCAACCTCTTCCAGATCGGTCAGCAGGCGCTGATGCTCCGGCTCGGGCACATCGGGCCGCAAGCGATGGACCGCCGCCTCGAGGCGGGGAAAGCGAAGGGCGCGGCCGCCGCCTCTGCCGACAAGCCCCGGAGCGGTCTCATGGGGAAGATGATGGAGCGAGCCGACCAGGAGCGGAAGCGCCGTCTCGGTGAGCCGGAACCCCTGCGGAAGCCCCCGCCCAGAACCTCGGGCAAGGGAACGGCGGGTACCGGCAAACGGAGCACGGGCGGAAGCGGGTCCGGGGGCTCGGGCAGGAGCGGTACCGGGAAGGGTGGCTCGGGCAAGGGTTCGAAGGGTGGCTCGGGGCGGCCGAAGGGGTCCGGACCCAACCGTCCGAAGCGGTCCGGGAGGTAGAGAGCCAGGAGGCCGAGATGGAGCGAGAGCCGGAGGGATGCGGGAGTCGAGGGCGAGGCCCGAGAGGGCGTGGAGACGGACGCGCCGGATCTCGAGGAACAGGCCGACGCGATGGCTGACTTCGTGGAGGAGCTCCTGGAGCGGATGGGTGTCGATGCCATCGCGGAGCCGACCACGCACCGCGGCCATGTCTACGTCGACATCGTCGACGGACCGGAAGATGACATGGCCCTCCTGATCGGGCGTCACGGCCAGACGCTGGACGCGATCCAAGAGCTCGCTCGAACCGCGGTCGGCCGCCGTCTGGATGACCGGATCCGGGTGTTGATCGACGTCGGCGACTATCGGAAGCGGGCTGAGGATCGCCTGGTCGAACACGCTCGCGAGGTCGCCGAGCGGGTGGACCGGACCGGGGAAGAGGAGCATCTCGACCCCATGAACGCCTACGAGCGCAAGCTCGTCCACGACGTGGTGGCCGAGTTCGACGGTCTCGAGAGTGTGTCCGAGGGCGCCGACCCCGATCGATTCGTGGTCATCAAGCCCCTCTGACCTGTCCCGCTTCCCTGAGGGGCGTGTTTCACGTGAAACATGAGGGTTGGACCGTGCAGGACCTCTCAGCAGGCCAGCTCTCGGCACTCGACGACTACGAGGGGATGCTTCGAGACCTCGCGATCCCCCGCGGGATGGTCGCTGCGGCAGATCGTGAGCAGCTCCGAGCTCGCCACATCCTCGACAGCCTCCGCTCGGTCTCCCACATCGACGCGGATGTGGGGCCGGTCGTCGACCTCGGATCCGGGGCGGGCCTTCCAGGGATACCCGTGGCGATCGCCCGACCGGATCTGGCGCTGACCCTCACCGAGCCGCGTCAAGCGCGAGCCGCCTTCCTCGAGCTGGTTATCGAGAGGCTCCGGCTCGTCCGTGTGGAGGTCTTCGCCGGGCCGGCGGAGGGGTCGGGGGTCGCAGCCGAGGTGTGCCTCGCGAGAGGCCTGGGCGACGTGTCGAGAACCTGGGCGATCGCCCAGGTTTGCCTCCTCCCGGCCGGCGACCTCATCTACTGGGCTGGAAGGACGTTTCGACCCGGCGACGTACCTGAGGGCGTTCACATCCGAGTGATCGGAAACGCGGCCCTTGAAAGCGGCGGACCCATCGTTATCATGACCCGACAGTGAGCAAGGTTTCCGCGAGCACGACTCACGCCGTGACCCCCGCCGCGTCGAGCCAACACGCCCCGCCCAAGCCAAGGCGGTCGAGGAAGAAGGGTCCGGTCGTTCCCGATGTGCCCGGCCGGGCGCGCGTCATCGCGATCGCCAACCAGAAGGGCGGAGTCGGCAAGAGCACGACGGCTGTGAGCCTCGGCGCCGCCCTGGCGGATATCGGCTATCGAGTCCTGGTCGCCGACCTCGACCCGCAGGGGAACGCCTCGACGGGGATGGGTATCCGCCACGACGCCCGCGAGATCACCGTGTATGACGTTGTGGTCTCCGAGGCGGACATCCAGCTCGCGATCGTCCCGACCCCCGTCGAACGCCTCCACGCCGTGCCGGCGACGATCGACCTCGCGGGAGCCGAGATCGAGCTCGTCTCACAGTTCTCGCGCGAATCGAGGCTCAAGAAGGCGATCGAGCCGGTCCGGGAAGGCGTGTATGACTTCATCCTGCTCGACTGTCCGCCCTCGCTCGGCCTGCTGACCATCAACGCCCTCACCGCGGCTGAAGAGCTCATCGTGCCGATCCAGTGCGAGTACTACGCGCTCGAGGGCCTCGGCCAGCTCCTGCGGAACGTGTCGCTCGTCCAGCAGAACATCAACTCCGGCCTTCGGCTCTCCGGCATCGTGATGACGATGTTCGACCCGCGCACGAAGCTGTCCGAGCAGGTCGTCCAGGAGGTCAAGAAGCACTTCGGCGAGCTCGTGTACGACGTCATCATCCCCCGGACGGTCCGTCTGTCCGAAGCGCCCGGCTTCGGCCAGCCGATCACGGTCTACGACGCCAAGTCGAAAGGGGCGGAGGCCTACCGCCAGCTCGCGCGGGAAGTAGCGCTCCGACCGACGCCGGAGGCGCCGATGCCGATGTTCGACCAGATCCCGATCGCCGTGATGGCCCCGATCGATGGGCCGGCGGCAGACGACGGGTCCACCCCCACGGAGGTTCAGCCCGAAGAGGTCGCGAGCGACCCTCTTCCTGAGTCGTCCACGCGCCATGCCTGAAGCCGAACTCGAGCCCGAGGCAGCAGGGTCCGAACCCGAACCCGAACCGCCCGCGCCCGAGCCTGTGGTCGCCGTGCCTGAACCTGAGCTGGAATCACGCGTCGAGGCGCCGATCACCGCTGCCCTCGGAACCCGCCCCCTCTCCAGGAGAGGCGCGCGGACGTCGAGGAAGAGGATCTGTGGGAGGAGGCTCCATCGCAACCCGAGCCGAGGGTCAAGCCGCCCTCCAGCCCTGCCCCACCGGGCGAGTTGCCTCAACGTCGCGTGGTCGTGATCGACGAGAACTCCGACATCGATATCCGGGCTGGGCAGGAACAACCGCCACCCCCGGATGAGCACGCCGACGTCGAGGGGATGGTCGACATCGGCGCGACATTGGATGAGGAGAAGGGCCGGAAGCGACGCTGGCGTATGTTCCGCAAGGGAGGCGATTGATGTCCAAACGAGGGGGTCTGGGACGGGGGCTATCCGCGCTGATCCCCGGCGCGCCCGAGGCGGGGGAGACGAACACCGGACTCCTCCAGGTGCCCGCCGGGTCGATCGCTCCGAACCCGAAGCAGCCGAGGAGCCGATTCGACGACGAGACCTTGAACGAGCTGGCAGCTTCGATCCGCGAGGTCGGGATCCTCCAACCGATCGTCGTGCGACGCGCGGGACAGGGCTACGAGGTCGTCACGGGGGAGCGGCGGCTCCGCGCCGCCAAGCTGGCGGGGCTGGTCACCGTGCCCGTCGTCCTGCGGGATTCCGATGACGCCGACCTGCTCCGAGAAGCCCTCATCGAGAACATCCACCGCGAGGACCTCAACCCGATCGAGCTCGGCGAAGCCTTCCGCCAACTCCTGGATGAGCTCGGACTCAAGCAGGAGGAGCTCGCCGACCGGGTCGGCGTCTCCCGGTCCCACATCGCCAACACGATCCGATTGCTCGCGCTCCCCCTCGAGGTCCAGCAACTCCTCACGGACGAGAAGCTCTCGGCCGGCCATGCGCGAGCGCTCCTTGCGTCTGGGCGACTCGGATGCCATCACGTCCCTGTCACTCCGGGTCGACCGCCGAGGATCTCTCCGTCCGCGAGACCGAGGAGATCGTTCGACGGTTCATCGAGGGACCGCCGGAGCCGCGCCCCAAGAAGGAAGCCTCCGATGAGGCGGACAAGACGGATCCCAATCTCGCCGAGGTCGAGGAGATCCTGTCGGAGCAACTGGCCACTCGGGTCCTGATCCGCATGGGGCGGAAGCGCGGTCAGGTCGTGATCGAGTTCGGATCCGCCGACGACCTCGAGAGGATCGTGTCCGAGATCGTCGGCTCCGGTCCAGGTCTCGCCCCTGATTGAGTGATACCGTCATACATACGGGTCGAAGTGCGTGAGACGAAGCTTTCCGTCGACGCTCGGATGCGTGGCTAGCCGAGTGATCCCGGAGGGGGCGGCGGGAACTGATCCGGGAGCGAGGAACCCGCCCTCGAGTCACCCGTACCCACCGGGCGGCCCATCGCGAAGTAGATGATCGCCCCGATGAATCCGGCGAACAGGATCACCAGGACCCAGATGAGCTTGTTCCCCGCTCGGTACATCGATTCGTCCGGGACCCTGATCGCGTCCACGAGCGCCCAGACCACGAGGACGATGTTGGCGATGAAGAACAACCAGAACATCAGGAAGAACAGCTCCATCGCGTCCTCTCCCGGCAGGGTCGGATCCTCCCGGTTAGCCTAGCCCGATGGGTGACGCGGTCCCGTATCCGTCGGAGGGGGAGCGCGCCGTGAAAGCGACGATCCTCGGCGTCCTCCTCGGCCTGGTCCTCGCGACGCTGGCGCGTCGCCCGCGCCTACCCTGAGAAGTAGCGACGCACGCCGGCGGCGACGGCGCGGGCGACGCGCGTCGGCAGGTCCGGATCCCTCAGCATCTCGACCTCGCGCTCTCCCGTCCCGGTGAGAGGTTCCACCTGCACCGCCGGCATCCGCGTCTCGCGAAGGGGTGCGATCGTCAGCGGCCGCACCTTCCCCGGCAGGCCCAGCTCCGCCTCGAGCTCTTCCAGGATCAGTTGCGCGAGAACGAGTCCGGAGGGGGAGTGCGTGGTGCGGCTCCCGAAGAACGAGCAGACGGGACCCCCACCACCCTCCTCATCGCGGGCCGTCAACTCCACAGTGATCGAGGCGGCCGCGCCGGCCTCGTTCGCGAGGCGGGCTCGGTTCGACGGTGCGGCCGCCTCGCCTCCGGTCGCCAGCAGCCTCGGATCGGCGCCCACGGCTCGGAGCTCCTCGACCAGCGCGACCGCCGACCGGTGATGCACGTCGTCACTCGCGAGTCCCTCGCCCACGTCGACGGCGATGATCTGTCCCTCGATCGGCCCACGTGCGGCGTCCAGCTCCTCGCGCTCCCGCACGAGTGCCCGGGACGGCGCCGCGTCGAGAGGGCGCATCCGTCGGAGCACCGACAACGTGTGCGGGCCCACGATGCCGTCGGGCTCGTCCCCGACGTTCCGCTGGAACAGGCGGAGTGCCGCGTCCGTCCGGGGACCGTAGAAGCCGTCCTGCTTGCCGCAGTCGAAGCCCAGCGCGTTGAGCATCCGCTGGATCTCCCGCACGTCGTCGCCACGGAACATCGGGGCGCGGTGATAGAGCGTGCGATCGCCGAGGTGCCAGCCGGCTTCGACGAGCTGTTCCCACGTGTCGGGGCCGACCAGGCCGTCGACCTGCAGGTGCCGCTCCTTCTGGAACCAGCGAACCGCGGCCTCCGTCGACGATCCGAACACCCCCACGAGCTCCGCGCCGTCGATGGCGGCGCCGAGGGCCGTCAACCTCGACTGGATGTCCGCGATCTCCGGACCGCTGTCGTCGGCGCGATAGATGCGCATCGGTCCGAGTCTGCGGGGGCACGCCGCGCGACGGCAACCGGGCGCGCGGAGACGTGGGGGAGCGGTCCTACGTCAGATGCGGGTCGAGATCGCGGAGGATCGCGTCCTTGGGCCTGGCGCCCGTGACCCTGGCGACCTCCTTGCCGGCCTTGAAGAGGATCAGCGAGGGGATCGACATGACGCCGTAGGTGCGTGTGGCGTCGGGGTTCTCATCGATGTTCAGCTTCGCGACCTTCAGGTTCTGGCCCTTCTCCTGCCCGATCTCCTCGACGACCGGCGACACCATGTGACACGGCACGCACCACTCGGCCCAGAAATCCACCAGGACGGGGGTCTGCGAATCGAGCACGCTCGTCTGGAACTCCGTGTCGTTCACGTCTCCGATGTTCGCCATCACGATCTCCTCTCGGCCGCCGGCATCTCGCCGGTCGGTTTACGTTTCGCTCTGCACGCCGGACGCGACGGGCATGTCGGCCCCATCGACCCGCGCGTGTGATTCCGCCTCGAGCAGGCGTTCCGCATCCATCGCACCCTTGCAGCCCTGCCCCGCGGCCGTCACGGCCTGACGATAGGTCCGGTCGGTGACATCGCCCGCTGCGAACACCCCTTCGACCGACGTCTGCGTGTGCGGTTCGCGGACCACGATGTACCCGTCGGGATCGAGCTCCAACCAGTCGGCGAAGAGCTCCGTGTTGGGGGTGTGGCCGATCGCGACGAAGACGCCGTCGGTTCGGAACTCTCGGAGCTCGCCGGTCGAGGTGTCGCGGAGCCGCACGCCCGTCACGGCGTCATCACCGAGGACCTCCGCCACCTCCGTGTTCCAGGCGACCTCGATCTTGGGGTTCGCCAGGGCGCGCTCCTGCATGATCTTCGATGCGCGGAACTCGTCGCGGCGGTGCACGATCGTCACCTTCGAGGCGAACTTCGTGAGGAACGTCGCCTCCTCCATCGCCGAGTCGCCGCCGCCCACCACCACGAGCTCGCGATCGCGGAAGAAGAAGCCGTCGCACGTCGCACACGCGGAAACGCCGCGGCCGCGGAGCTTCTCCTCACCCGGTATGCCCAACCAAGAGGCGGTCGCTCCGGTGGTGATGACCACCGTCCGTGCGCTCCACTCCTGATCCCCCGCCCACACCCGATGCGGGCGGGAGGAGAAGTCGACGCGGGTGACGTGGACGGGGAGGATCTCGGCGCCGAAGCGGGCAGCCTGCTTCTCCATCTGGTCCATCAGCTCCGGACCCAGGATCCCGTCGGCGAAACCCGGATAGTTCTCGACGTCGGTCGTGAGCATCAACTGACCGCCGGCCTCCACGCCCTTGAGGACGAGGGGCTGGAGGTTCGCCCTGGCCGCGTAGAGCGCGGCGGTGAATCCGGCAGGGCCGGAGCCGATCACGATCATGTTCCGGACGTCGTTCGTGCGTTCTTCGGTCATGCGAAGCTCATCCTCCCACACGACCTGAACGCCGCCCGTCAGCTTTTCCTTCCCGCGGACCCTCGCGCGGGCGGGGGGATCAGATACGAGCCGAGGCGAACGAGAGGATCGTGCAGTCCTTCGAGGACGCCGCCCACACGGCCACGGTGTCCGGCGGCTGGTTGGCGCCGGGCCCCTCCAGATAGACGGCGATGTAGGCTTCCTCGCCCTCGAACCTGGCCTGGATCAGTTGGGTCAGTTGACCGGACTGTTGGTTCCCGAAGGCCTGGGTGACGCACCGGACGGCGGTCGACGTATCGCGTGACGCCTCCGCGCCGGCGCCAGTCGTCGCCATCGGGCCTGATGCCCGGGTCGCGGACCGGGCGAGCGCTTCGAGTTCGGCCGCGTTGAAATCCTGGTCCTCCTGGATGACCACGACATCAGCCGCCGACGGCGCGATCTCGGCGGACTCGGCGCTGTCACCGGCCAGTTCCGTCACGCCGTCCTTCGGTCCGCTCCCGACGTTCGGCAGCGCGATCGCGATCGCCACCACGGCGGCCGCAGCCGCGGCCACTCCCGCCCACCGGTACCACGACGGGGTGCCGTGACCGCCGGCGCCGCCGACCACGCGCCGGTGCAGGTTCGCCGGAGGATCCTCGACGGGCAGGGATCGGGCTGCGCGGGCGCCGGCTGCGGCGTCCGCGAGATCCTCGCGACAGGAGGCGCAGGCGTCCAGATGTGCCTGTACCCCGGCGAGGTCGCCCTCGTCCAGGGTGCCGTCCATGAGGTCGGCGAGCAGCTCGTAAGGATGGTTCATGCCTCTTCCTCAGACGTCCGTGACGCTCGTGAGGGTTCCCCGCGCGCCACACCCAGGGCTCGTCCGAGCGCCGCGCGCCCTCGGAAGACCCTCGACTTCACCGTTCCGACCGGGATGTCGAGCACGGCGGCGATCTCGTCGTACGGGAGATCCTGCACGTCCGCGAGCACCAGGACGACCCTGAACTCCTCCGGGACCTGCCGGAGCGCCTCGGCGACGTCGACGGAGAACACCACCCCGTCCGCGTGGTCGGGAGCCGGGAGAGAGGGCTCGGGTCGCTCGTCCCCCTCCTCGGGCGCCAGCTGGAGGAGCGGACGCCGGCGCTTCTTCCGGAGGGAGTCGTAGCAGGCGTTCACCGCCACCCGATGGATCCAGGTCGTGAAGGCGGCATCTCCCCGGAACGTGCTGAGCTTCCGGAGGGCGGCGAGGAACGTGTCCTGCGACGCATCGGCGGCCTCCTCGGCATCGCCCAAGATCCGGAAGCAGAGGTTGTAGACACGCGTGCCGTGTCGTTGCACGAGGGCCTCGAAGGCCTCGGAACTTCCCTCTTGGAAACGACGGACGAGCCGCTCGTCGGGTTCGGAGACACCCACCGTGTCGAACGCTACAGCGACGGTGGCCCGGCGGTCTCGGTCACGGTGACGGTGGCGAAGTCCTCCGTCCACGGGAGCCGCTTCGCGATCAGGGTGCTCGCGAGCTTCTTGACCTTGACGGTCACGAGTCCGGTGGGCCGTTCGACGCTGCAGCCGCCGCGCGCGACCCTCGCGGTGGGCTCCTGTGCGGTCACGATCTGGGCGACCCGGTCACAGGCGTCCCGGACATCGTGGGTACGTCCGTAGACACGGGCGCCTTCGCTCGCAGCCGCGGCGCCGACGTCGGAGAGCTTGTAGGTCGCGAACGCGATCGAGGCGGCGTCGATGGCCGCGACGGCGATGACGGCGAGGAAGAAGATCCAGATGATGATCATCTTGCCGACGAGGCCGGCCTCGTCGCGTCGAACGTTCACCCGCGGAACCTCCCGATCAGAGCCTTCCTCAAGTCATCGACCTCTCCGACTCGGAGGATAAGGGCCGAGATCAGGAACACCAGCACCCCGATGGCCACGGCCACGGCGACGTGGATCGCTTGCGTGAGGACGCCGGCGTCGCCCGGGATCTCCCAGATCCGCAGCACGCCGACAGCGCCTGCAGCGGAGGCGATCGCCGCGATGGTGGCGGAGACCGTCGTCCTCGCGATCCGCGCTCCGTCGATCGGTCCGAGTCGGCGTCGGAGGAGGACGATCAGGACGGCGGCGCCGGCCATGTACGACGTGGCGTGCGCGAACGCCATCCCTCGCAGCCCGAGCCCCAGGGGACCGGTGTAGAGGAGGGCGGCGGCGATGTTCACGGATCCGACCGCGACGTTCACGACGGCGGGCGTTCTCGTGTCCTGCATCGCGTAGAAGGTCCGCGTGAGGAGCTGGAAGGCGGAGAAGAAGAGCAGGCCCGCTGCGAAGCCTTGGAGGGTCCTCCCGATCGCCAAAGCGTCCGCATCGACCGCCTCCCCGTGTTCGAACAGGAGCTTGGCGATCGGCTGGGCGAGGGCGATCAGGCCGAGCGCCGCGGGGATCGTCACGACCGCGGTGTCGCGCAGGCCACGGGAGACGAACACGCGGACCCCCTCAGGATGCCCGGTGGCCCATCGTTCGCTCATGCCGGGGAGGAGCGCCGTGAAGATCGAGACCGCGAAGATCGCGTGGGGGAGCTGGAACACGGTGAACGCGGTCGTGTAGATCTGCGGTCCCGCCCGGAAGCGGTTGTTCAAGATGATCACCACGACGTAGGCGAGCTGGTTCGCGGCGACGTAGAGGGCCACCCACGCGGCCAGGCGGACGAGTTGGCGGACGGCCTCGTGCCGCCACGCGAGTCGGAGCCGGATCCGGTACCCGATCGCTCTGAGCGAGGGCCACAGCGCCAGCGTCATCACGACGACGCCGAGCGTCGTCCCCGCGGCGAGGATGGTCTTCTCGAGGTCGGTGATCCCCTCGACGGTCGGGGGCCGGGTGCCCCGGGCGATCGCGTACGCGATGAAGGTGCCGATCACGATCAGGTTGTTCAGGATCGGCGCGAACATCGGCGCCGCGAACCGACGATGCGCCTGGAGGAGCCCGATGATGACCGCGCCCACACCGTAGAAGACGATCTGGGGCATGAACCATCGGAGGAAGAAGACCCCGAGCTGGATCTGTGCGCCGCGGTCGGGCGCGTCGGCCGACACCAGGTAGAGACGGATGATCTGCTCCGCGAAGAGCGCTCCCAGCGCGGCGACCACGACGAGGATCACCGCGACCAGCGTGATGACGCGGTCCGCCACCTCGCGGGCGTCCTCGGCGCCGTGGGTCTCGAGCCGCTCGACGAAGACCGGCACGAAGACCGACGTGAGGATCCCGCCGAGGATCAGCTCGTAGACGATGTTCGGCGTGAGGTTTGCGACCGTGTAGATCGATCCCAACGTGCTGACCGTGACACCGAGCGTCGCCGTCATCGCGGACAGGCGGAGGAAACCGGTGAGGCGGGAAAGCGTGGTCCCCACGGTCATCACGGCGGCGTGCCGCATCAATACGTCGCGGGAGTCCTTCGGCGGGTGTCCTTCTCCGCTCATGGCCTCCGGGCTCATGTGTTCCGCCGTCGGAACAACCTCCTGGACCAGAGGCCGACCAGGACCAGGCCCGCCCCGATCGTGATGACCAACGCGATCGGGTTGACGGCGGTGGACCGCACGATCAGCTCCCCCTGTGCGATGACGATGCCGTTCGGCGAGAGCACGATGACGTCGATGCTGCTCGTGCCCGCCGCCTTCACCTCGGCCTCGAAGGTGATCACCTGGTCGGCACGATCCAGCCGAACCGGGCGCTCGTTGTCATCGAGGAACTCCACGCGCCCCGAGGCGAGCTCGACCGTCACGTTCAGGACACGGTCGCCGGGATCTCCCATCCGGAGCGGGATCGTGCCCGACCGCGAGGTGAACGTGAGCACCCGGGCCGTGTCGGGTGCGAGGCCGTCGAAAGTGCGATCGATGACACCGTTGACGGCGTTGATCCAGACCCTGCCCGACCCCTCGTTGTCGATGTACTGGGATGCCTCTGCATAGAGGAGAGCACGGCGGAGGCGGTCGGCCTCGCCGGCCGGTTCCTCGACGACGGCCTCGAACGCGCTCAGACGGTCGTTCGCCGCAGCCAGATCGTCCGTGTACAGGGTGGAGAATATCTCGGGTGTCGTCGTTCCGAGGGTCGCGAGCTCCGGTGGGGGCAGCAGCTCTTCGCGCAGGTCCTCCGCCTGGACGGATGCGAGGAATGGCGCCTGGGCGAGCCGTCGTACCGCCGCACGCCAGAAGGCAGGCGGGAGGTTGGGGGACAGGTCGAGCGCGAGCCCCCGCTCGATGTCGTCCCCCGGCACGGGCTGCTCCTTCCAGATCGTGGCGAGCTCGCCGAGGAGGACCTGTGCGGCGAGGATCGGGTTCTCGCCGAGGTCCGGGTCGCTCAAGAGCGACGTCGCCCCGGGGTCCGGCAGCAGGAGGGTCACCTCGCCGCCGGTGCTCGTGGTCAGCATCGCCGCGGGCGGAGGAGCGAAGTCGAAGTCCTGCGGGGGCCGTTCGACGGAGTCGGCCGCCCCCAGGATCGTGGTCGCGCCTCGCGCCACCATCACGTCGACCGACTCCTGGTCGAAGGAGAGGGCGGGCGGTCGAGCGACGGTGGGATCGGGTGGCTCACCGAGGATCCGCTCGAAGATCTCGTCGCCCACCCCCCACTGGGCCTCCAGGTCCGCCCGCACCGGCGAGGACAACAGCGCGGGGAGCCTCGGGGCCGCGAACGGCATCGCGTGCAGGCGCGCCTGCGGAGACCTGGCGATCTCCTCCATGCTCGCGAGCGTCTCCGCGGCCGCGAGGGGTGCGTCGGCATCTGCGGGAACGGACGTCCCGTCGCTCCGCTCATAGCCCTCCGCCGCCCGTTGGAGTTGATCGAGGGCAACGGGCGAGACGATGAGGTCGAGGGCGGCGCCGGACGGAGCCTGCCGCAGCAGGTCCCGGATGGCCTCGACCTGCGCGACGATCCCGCGGCGGGATCCGAGCATCGCCTCGAATCCGAGATCGACCAGCTTGCCGTCTGGCCCGAACGCGATGGGCGTCGCCAGTTCGGTCCACCATGAGAACCAGACGCGCTTCACCGGATCCCGGACGATGTGGACCACCGCCGTGGTCATCGACCCCTCGATCCGGTCACCGCTCCGCAGCTCGATCTGCAGGGGATAGACACCCGAGTCGTCCTCGATCGCCTCCGGTCTCCGCGGTGTCGATCCTGATCGGGACCTCGATCGACGCGCCCGGGGCCAGATCCCCGGCGAGGAAGACCGAGTCGGCCACCGCGGTGAAGGTCGGACCCTCGACGAGGGCGGTCTCGTACTGGTCGCGGGAGATCACCTTCGGCCCCAGCCGCCAACCGACCACGGGATCGGCGATCGTCTGACCGCTCACGTTGCGGATCCGCACCTCGATGCGGATCAGTGGCCGGTCCGGCGTGGTCCACGCGGTCTGCTTGAGCAATCGGATCTCGGCCGCGGCCGGTTCCTCTCCCTGGGCGCGCGCGGGCGAGGCGATCGAGACGATCGCCCAAAGGAGCGCCCAAAGGAGAGAAAGGAGGCTCAGGGCCAGATGTGGTCCGCGGGAACGACGCATGCCGAGCGACAATCGTAGCCCTCGCGCTCAGTTGTCCAGCATCGCCGAGGCCTGCTCGATCGCGTAGGCGATCGCGATCGCGAGGAGTCCGCAGCCGACCACGAGCCGGAGGGTCCGCTCCTTCGCGCCCAGCGCGAGGGCGGCTCCCAGGCGGGCTCCCGGTACCGCCCCGACCATCAGGGCCAGGCAGATCCCGAGATCGAGGTGCCCGAGGACGCCGTGGACCACCGTCCCCGGGATCACCAGGGCGACGATCGCGAGGAGCGAGGTGCCGAGCGCGCGCTTCAGCGGCATCCCGAGCCACCCCGCCAACAGGGGCACGATCACGAGCCCGCCACCGATGCCCAGGAGACCGGAGACGAGGCCGGCGACGGCCCCGATCCCTCCGAGGATCGGGGCCGTCGCCGGCCGGGCGGTGCGCCGCCGCTCGGTCTCGCGCAGGATCGCGACCGCCTGCCAGCCCAGCAGGAGCGCGGTCACGACCAGGAGGAGCCTCGTGTCGATCGAGCCCGTCAGCCAGGCCCCCACCGCGGCGCCCACGATGCCGGGCCCGACGATCCATGCCGCCGCGCGCACGTCGATCTCGCCACGACGGCGGTAGGCGAGCGCCCCCACGAGCGCGGTGGGGAAGATCACGGGCAACGGCGTGGCGAGGGCGACGATCGGCGGCGCCCCGAGCAGCACCTGGATGCCGGGCGTCATCACGATGCCGCCGCCCACGCCGAACAGCCCCGAGAGCACGCCGGCGACGAGGCCGATCGCGACGCCGATCCCGACGTCGCCCAGTGTCATAGGACCGGTGTCATCGGAGTGGACTCACCGGAGGAGCTCGGCGGCCCGGCCGAGCACATCGCGCTCTCCGCGGTAGGCGGCGCGCTTGAGGGCGCGCTCGAGCGGGAACCACCGGATCTCCTCCATCTCGTCGTCGCGGTCCTCGACGTCGCCGCCCGTGTGCCGCATCAGGAAGAAGTGGACGGTCTTGCGGATCCGGACGCTCTCCCACACGTAGAAGTAGCGCGTCTCTCCGAGTGAGGCCTCGATCTCGGCGAGGAGCCCGGTCTCCTCCCGGACCTCTCGGATCGCGGCGTCCTCCGGCGATTCGTCGTCCTCGATGCCGCCCTTGGCGAGTCCCCAGGCGAGCTCGCCTCGGCGGGTGCGGCGTGACGCGAGGACCACCTCGATCTGCTCACCGTCTCGCCGATACACGACGCCGCCGGCGGAGATCTCGCGCTTCGTGGGGACCGCGGGCTTCTTCCGCGACTTCTGGCGCTTCTGGGTCTTCTTCTTCTGGCCCGTCCCACGCCTCTTGGACGACCCGCGCTTCTTGCTCGCGCCGGGTTCTTTGGCAGGCTGGGCCGCCGATGCGCCGGTCTTCTTCGCCTCCGGGGCCGAGGTCGAGGCGGGAGCCTGTGCGGACGCTCGCTTGGGGCGCCGCCGGCGTCGGCGCTTCGCGCCCCCTCCTCCCGCTCCTTCGCCGCCGTTGCGTGCTCCGCCCGCCTCTGGCATCCGTGCTGATTCTAGGTTCCGTTCCTCAGGTCTCCGGGCGCAGCCGCCGATGCTTGAACCGAGCGTCCGGAGGGACGCACCCGCCGGATGAGGGATGAAGGAGCGTCGGTCTGGCATGGATATCGACGAACTGCTGCGGTACACGGTTGAGCGGGGTGCGAGCGACCTCCACCTGAAGGCGGGCAACGTCCCCTTCGTGCGGGTGGACGGGGAGCTCTCGCCCGCCGAGCTCGGCTACCTCTCCGCGGCCGACACCGACCGCTTCGCCGAGACGCTCATGAGCGAGCACAAGAAGCGGGAATTCGAGAAGACGAACGAGGCGGACCTCGGATACACGCTGTCCGGCGTGGGCCGGTTCCGCGTGAACGTCTTCCGTCAGCGTGGGGTGATCGGCCTCGCGGTTCGCCGGGTGCGAGCCGAGGTACCGTCCTTCGAGGAGCTTCGGCTCCCTCCCGTGATGAGCACGCTGGCGGCATCACCGCGCGGACTGATCCTCATCACCGGCCCGACCGGGACCGGGAAGACCACGACGATC
This sequence comes from uncultured Actinomycetota bacterium, assembly GCA_963711655.1. GTDB lineage: Bacteria > Actinomycetota > UBA4738 > UBA4738 > HRBIN12 > JAJNBA01. The sequence goes on along the minus strand of CAVQEW010000014.1, from coordinate 182,606 downwards.
GCGGCGATGATCGGTCACATCAACCGGACCCGTCGCACGCACATCGTCACCGTCGAAGATCCGATCGAGGTCGTGCACGACGACGTGCTCTCGATCATCCAGCAACGTGAGATCGGGATCGACACCGACTCGTACGCGTCAGCGCTGCGGCACGTGATCCGGCAGGACCCCGACGTGATCTTCATCGGAGAGATCCGCGACGCGGAGTCCGCGCTCGCCGCGATCCAGGCGGCGGAGACGGGCCACCTCGTGATCTCGACCCTTCACACGATCGACGCGATGGAGACGATCAACCGCACACTCGACCTGTTCCCGCCCGAGCAGCAGCGGGAGATCCGCTCGTCCTTCGCAGGTGCGCTCCGTGGGATCGTCTCGCAGCGACTCGTGACCCGGTCCGACGGCAAGGGACGGGTCCCGGTGGTGGAGGTGCTCGTCAATACCGGACGGGTCTTCGACAGGATCGTGGACCCCGACGAGACGTCGGGCATCCTCGAGGTGATCGCCGGCGGCGAGTTCTACGGGATGCAGACCTTCGATCAGGCGCTCGTCATGCTCGTGAAGGAGGGCATCGTGTCGCCGGACGAAGCCAGGCGGACCGCCACGAACCCCCACGACTTCGATCTCGCCCTGCACGGCACGCTCGAGCGCCGGTCGGCCTTCGATGACGCCGCCACCGCCACTGCCGAGATGCCGTACTAGTTCTCTCCTCCCGCCGAACGGGCACGACGGCGCCCGTCCCGCGGCAGACGGGATGAGCGCCGAGGGTAAGGTGCAGACATCGTGACCACTCTCGAGATCGATCCGCTCGCGAAGGAGCTCGGCGACCGTTTCCAGGCCGCCGGGCACGAGCTCTACCTGGTGGGCGGCGTCGTGCGCGACCTCGTGATGGGCCGGCTGACGCCGGCCACGAACTTCGACTTCGCGACCGACGCCTCGCCGGCGGAGACGTCTCGCCTGCTGCGCGGCTGGGCGGAGGCTCAGTACCTCGTGGGCGTGCGGTTCGGGACGGTGGGTGCGCGCCGGCACGGCACGCTGGTGGAGATCACGACCTTCCGCGAGGAGCGGTATCCGGAGGACGAGCGCAAGCCGGCCGTCTCCTTCGCGAAGGACATCCAGACCGACCTGTCGCGACGCGACTTCACGATCAACTCGATGGCCGTCCGGCTGCCGGACGGCGAGTTCGTCGACCCCTTCGAAGGGGTGAAGGATCTCGCCGCCAAGCGACTCGACACCCCACTCGATCCCGAGATCGCGTTCTCGGACGACCCGCTGCGGATGCTGCGGGCCGCTCGCTTCGTGTCGCAGTTCGGGGTCACGCCGGCGCCGCGCGTGGTCGAAGCCATCGCGACGATGCGGGAGCGCCTCCGCATCGTCAGCTCGGAGCGGATCCGGGACGAGCTCGACAAGATGCTCGTCGCGGACTCGGCAGGGGCGGGGCTCGCGTTCCTGGTCGATTCCGGCCTGGCGGCCGAGTTCCTCCCCGAGCTGCCCGCACTCCAGCTCGAACAGGACCCGGTGCATCGCCACAAGGACGTGCTGCGACACACGTTCGCCGTGGTCGAGCGCCTGGAGCCGGACCCGGTCCTGCGGCTCGCCGGTCTGCTCCACGACATCGGGAAGCCGTCGACGCGCGAGATCACTCCCGAGGGTGTCTCCTTCCACCATCACGAGGTCGTGGGCGCCCGCATGGCGGAGCAGCGCCTGCGGGAGTTGCGCTATCCCAACGCGGTGGTGGAGGACGTGCGGACGCTCGTGGAGCTGCACCTCCGCTTCCACGGGTACGGCGAGGGATGGACCGACGCCGCGGTGCGCCGCTACGTCCGCGACGCGGGCCCGCTGCTCGACAAGCTGAACCAGCTCACCCGGGCGGACTGCACGACCCGTGACCCGAAGCGCGCCGAACGGTTCGGGCGCCTCCAGGACGACCTCGAGGAGCGGATCGCGCGGCTCGCGGAGCAGGAGAACCTCGAGGCGATGCGCCCGACGCTCGACGGCCGGCAGGTGATGGAGCGGCTCGGCCTCGAGCCCGGCCCGGCGGTGGGCGAGGCGCTCGCGTTCCTGATGGAGGTTCGGATGGAACGCGGAGAGATCCCCGAGGACGAGGCCTACGAGCTGCTGGATGCCTGGGCGAAGGAGCGCGGGATCGGCTAGGAGGCGGTCGTCAGAAGCCGCCCATGTTGTCGACGGGCCAGATGATCCACACGGCCTTCCCGATCACGCGGTCGATCGGCACGAAGCCGAGGCCGAATCGTGAGTCCAGTGAGTTGGACCGGTTGTCACCCATCACGAACAGCTTCCCCGCGGGCACCTTCGTCTCGGGGAACCGGGCGGTCCGTACCGTCAGATAGGGCTCGGAGATCCGGACCCCGTTGACGTAGACGTGACCTCCTCTCGCGGACACCACGTCTCCCGGCTCGCCGATCACGCGCTTGATGTAGTCGGGATTGTCGGGCGCCGTGAAGCCGAGACCCTGCCCCATCCAGTGCGTGATCGCTCCCACGACCCCCCGCTCCGGCTCCTTGGCGGGATCGGGCTCCTCGAAGACGATGATGTCGCCGCGCCTCGGATCGTGGAAGTAGTACGGGACCTTGGCCACGATCACGCGATCGCCCGGAACGAGCGTCGGCTCCATCGAGCCGGTCGGGATCCAGAACGCCTGGATCAACAGGCTCTTGATGAGCAACGCCAGCGCGAACGCCATGATGATCAGACCGGGAAGCTCCCCGAGGAACGTCAGTGCCGGGTGGCGCTGCTTCTTCCGCCGGGGTTCTTCGTTCTCTCCACCCGCCCGCTGGGCACGGCGCTCGTCTGTCTTCACCTATCCAGGGTACTTGTCATCAGATCCTGGAGGGGCGGGGAGCGTGATCTCCACCTCGACCGCCTTGAACGAGATCCAGACCTCGGAACCGCGGACGAGCCCGAGTTGCTGGACGGATCCGGCGGTGACCTCGGCCACGAGCGGCGGTCGCGACGCGATGCGTGCCCGGACGCGTTCGCCGTAGAGGGCGAGGTCCTCGACCGTGCCACGCCAGGCATTGCGAGCGGAGCTCAGCGCGGGAGGGGCAGCGTGCACGACCACGTCGGATGGGCGCAGCGTCCCGGTCACCTCGTCGATCGGACGGCGAGGGGTTCCCTCCGGCCAACCGACCACCACGTCTCCCTCGGGCGTGGCGAGCCGGCCGGCACCGCCGTCGATCGGCTCCATGCGCCCGACGAACAGGTTGACCCCGACCAGCTCGGCCGCGTACCGGCTGCGCGGGGTTCGACGAACGTCGGCGAACGTCCCCGCTTGCGTGACCCGTCCTCCCTCGAGGATCACGACGCGGTCCGCGAGGGTCATCGCCTCCACGGGGTCGTGGGTCACGAGCACGCGAACGCCGGGGAACGACGACAGGGTGTCGGCGAGCACGGGGCGGAGCTCCGCTCGGCCTCGGACGTCGAGGCCCGACGACGGCTCGTCGAGGAGGAGGAGCCGGGGGCGATGCACGATCGCGCGCGCGAGCGCGACCCGCTGAGCCTCGCCCCCCGACAGCGTCGGCGGCATCGCGTCCGGTCGCACGTCGGGCGCGAGGCGGGAGAGGCTGGCGCTCGCCTCATCGTGCGCGTCCCGCCGCCGCCTGCCACGCGCGCGGAGCGGGAAGGCCACGTTGGCCAGCACGCTCAGGTGAGGGAAGAGCGCCCCGTCCTGGAAGGCAACCCCGAGGGGGCGCTGCTCCGGGGAGAGACCTTCGATCCGCGTACCGCCCAGCTCGATGTCGCCCGCGCTCTCGATGAGACCGGCGAGCGCGAGGACGACCGTGGTCTTCCCAGAGCCGTTCGGGCCGAGGAGCGCGAGCGTCTCGCCTTCCTCGGCTTCGATCGCCGCGCGCACCTCGAACGACCCTCGATCGGCCGCGATCGCCGCACGCAGGCTCACGTCGTCGCCCCGATGAACCGACCCCGGAGCGCGATCAGGATGCCGAGGGAAACCGCCACCAGCACCAGCGAGAGGAGGGTCGCGGCGCCCGGATCCGACTGGAGCGCTTCGAACACGGCGAGCGGCATCGTCTGGGTCTCGCCCCGGAAGTTGCCGGCGAACGTGATCGTCGCGCCGAACTCGCCGAGCGCGCGCGCCCACGCGAGCACCGTCCCCGCCACGAGCTGCGGGGCGAGCAGGGGGAGCGTGATCCGGCGCAGGACGTACCACCTCGAGCCACCGAGAGAGGCGGCCGCGTTCTCCAGCCGCGTGTCGAGCGAGCGGAGCCCGGCCTCGACGGCCAGCACGACGAACGGGAACGACACGAACGCGGCGGCGAGCGCCGCGCCCGCCGTGGTGAACGGCAGCTCCAGCCCGATCGCGCGAGCGGGTCCTCCGAGCAGACCGCGACGCCCGAACGCCGTGAGCAGGCCGATCCCCGCGACGACCGGAGGCAGGACGAGCGGGAGGAGCGCGAGCGCGCGGACCACCGCGATCCCGGGGAACGACATCCTGCCGAGCACCAGGCCGAGCGGGACGCCGACGAGGATGGACATCGCAGCGGCGCCGAGCGACACGATCAGGGACACGCGGAGTCCCTCGACCGCGATATCGGAGGTGAGGAGCTCGCCCGCCTGATCCCACGGCGCCCGATCGAGCAGCCCGGCGACCGGGAGGAGGACGAACGCGACCCCGAGGGCCGCGACGGCGACCACCCCGAGGGGGAGGCGGCGTCTCACGGCGGGAGGAAGCCGGCCGCCTCCAGCGTCTCCTGTCCGGGTCCAAGGATGTAGGCGACGAACTCCCGAGCGGGCTCGGAGGCACCGGCGAGCGCAGCGATCGGATAGATCGCCTCGACGTTGACATCCTCGGGTATGTCGATCGTCTCGAGGTCCCCCGCTACGGCGGCGGTCACGTCGGTCCGGTAGACGACGCCGGCGTCGGCTTCCCCGAGAGCGACCTTCTGGACCACACCCTTGACGTCGTCTTCGTTCGAGACCACGTTCGCGAGCGCCTCGTCGGCGATCCCGGCGCTGGCGAGCATCTCCCTGGCGTAGTCCCCGACAGGGACGCCTTCGGCGGCGAGGACGAGCTTGATCCCCGGCTTCCCGAGATCGTCGATCGATACGAGACCGGCGGGATCGCCCGCAGGCACGATGACGACGAGGAGGTTGCGGGCGAAGTCCGCCCGGTCGGTCACGCCGGGGTCTTCCGCGACCGCATCTATCCACTTCTGGCTCGCGGACGCGAACACGTCGGCGGGCGCCCCCTCTTGGATCTGCGTCGCCAGGCCGTCGGACGGACCGAAGCTGAGCCTGACCTCGGTCCCGTGTTGCTCCTCGTAGTCGGCGGCGATCTGTGTGAAGGCGTCCGTGAGTGATGCTGCGGCGAACACGGTGATCGAGGTGGTGCCCTCCGCGGGCTCCTCGGACCCGCACGCGTTCGCGACAAGTGTCACGGCGATCAGGAGAGCCGCTCGCAGCCTCACTTGGGGACCTCGATCATCACGCTCGTCGCCTTCACGGTGGCGACGGCCTCCATCCCAGGTTGGAGGTCGAGCTCGTCGGCAGCCTCGCGGGTGATGAGGGACACGACCCGGTGGGGACCGGCCTGGATCTCCACGAGCGCGGACACCGTGTCGCGCGTGACCTTCGTGATGACGCCGGGGAAGGCGTTCCGGCGACTGGCGGCGGCCGGTGCCCGCTCGGCTCGCCGCTCCGCGACCAGCCGAGCGACCTCCTCGGCCGGGACACGTCGCTGACCGCCCGAGGTTCTTGTGGTGGTCAGCTTGCCGTCCCGTTCCCAGCGCCGAAGCGTCTCGACCCGCACGCCGATCGCTTCAGCAGCCTGCCCGATCCGATAACCCTCCATCGCGCGCGGCAGTCTATAGGTTCATCCGCAGATATCGCCAGAGATAGCGGGGATCATCTCTTTGATACACGGTGTTCAGCTCTCACGAGATACCTGGGGGTTACGACCCATCCTGCCGCATCCCCCAGGTGAGTCCGATGACCGCCGTGGAGCAGATGGGAGGGCGGCCCGGAGGCTCAGATGGAGCCGGCACCTGAGATCGGGCCGACCAGCCGGTATGGGGCACCTCCGGAGGCAGGCAAGGCTGAAGGCCGGGCTCCAGCCCGTTGTCCCGGTCCGTGATCCCCTCGTCGTGTGGCAGGATGCGCGGCCATGTCTCTCGCGCCATCAGCCGGTCACTTCCATCGAGGTCTCTAGGCACATGCTGCGAGCTGTCCAGAACTTCCTCGATCAGGCACCTGAGCTCCGGCCGTGGTCGCTGAAGTTCAAGGACGAATGGCTGGAGCGCCGGTTCCAGGACTCGTACTACGACGAGAACCTCCAGTACATCCGGATCGCGACGTTCCTCGGAGCGGTCACGTGGGCGGCGTTCGGCCCGCTCGCCTTGCTCGTCGTCGACAACGGGATGGTCGACGGCGTGATCCGGTACGGCCTGGGCGTCCCCACCGGGCTCGTGAGTCTCGCGCTCACGTACCTTCCGAACTACCGGCGGATCTGGCAGCCGGTGATCACGTCGGCGATCCTGTTCAGCGGGCTCGTGTGGGTGATCCACAGGGCGCTCGTCGTGGATGCCCGTTCCGACTGGGGCTACGCGGGCAACATGCTGATCCTGATCTTCGCGTACATCCTCAGCAGGCTGCAGTTCCGCTATTCGGCGCTGGCCGGCGTCGCGCTGATCGTGATGCACAACGTGGGGGCGTTCCTCTTCACGGACGAGACGACGATCGACATCGTCTTCGGCGACTACTTCCTGTTGGTCACCGCGTTCATCGGCACGGTGGGCGCCTACGTGCTCGAGCGGTCGCAGCGCCTGCTGTTCCTCCGTGACCGCGAGCTCGATCGGGAGCGCGGCCGATCCGAGGGCCTCCTGCGGAACATCCTGCCGGAGCAGATCGTGGACCGCCTGAAGCAGCGCGATCCGGCGACCGAGCACGGCCACATCGCGCAAGCCTTCGACGAGGTCACGGTCGTGTTCGCCGATCTCGTCGACTTCACGCAGCAGTCGAGCCGTTCGCAGCCCCCCGAGATCGTCGAGGTGCTCGACCAGGTGTTCTCGGGGTTCGACGCGCTCGCCGAGCGTTTCGGACTCGAGAAGATCAAGACGATCGGTGATGCCTACATGGCGGTCGCCGGCGTCCCCGAACCACGAGAAGACGACGTCGAGGTGGCGGCACAGATGGCGCTCGCGATGCGCGAGGAAGTGCGCGGGCTCCGGTGGCCGAGCGGCGACCAGATGACCGTCCGGATCGGGATGGCGACCGGGCCCGCGGTGGCGGGCGTGATCGGCACGAGGAAGTTCGCCTACGACCTGTGGGGCGACACGGTGAACACGGCGGCCCGGATGGAGTCGAACGGGGTCCCGGGCGAGATCCAGGTGTCGAACACCGTGCACGAGCGGCTGGAGGAGCGGTACCGGTTCTCCGAAGCGCACATCGTGAATCTGAAGGGGAAGGGCCCCACGCCGGCGCGATTCCTGATCGGGAGGAACGGCACCGGGTAAACGCTTGGCCTCTCCCGGCCCTCTATCGTCCGACGTGCAGGCGATCGCGGAGGTCCCGCTGGCGGACGAGCGCACCACCGAGGCGCACGACTTCGACGCGTTGTTCCGGGAGGCCGGCACGGGGGTGTTCCGCACCCTGTACGCCTACACAGGCGGGAGGCGGGACATCGCGGAGGAGGCCATGGCCGAAGCGTTCGCCCGAGCGTTGGCGAGATCGGGGACGATCCGCGATCCGATCGCCTGGATCTACCGGACGGCGTTCCGGCTCGCGAACGACGAACTTCGGGCGGAGCGCAAGCGCGGACCGGCGCCGATAGAAGAAGGGTCGCCGCCGCCCGAGCTGAGCGGCCTGATCGAAGCGCTCCGGCGGCTGTCGCCGAACCAGCGGGCCGCGATCGTCCTGCGCCACGTGCTGGATCTCGACGTTCCGGAGGTGGCGCACCGGATGGGGACCGCGATCCCGACGGTGCGGGTCCACATCCATCGAGGGAGGAAGAAGTTGCGCGAGTTGTTGGGGGCCGAGGAGGTCGACGATGCCTGAACGCTGGGAGCGAGAGATCCGGAAGCTCCGGGATGTCGAGCCTCGAGAGCACGTGATCCGGGACCGTGCGGCGCGCGGGCCATCGCAGGATGGACGGGCCCCTCGCCGGAACGCTCTCGTCGCAGGCGTCGTGGCCGGTGCCGTCGCCATCGCCGGAGTCGCCCTCATCGGGCAGCTCGATGGGGGTGGGCCCGACATCGGAGGTGCGGCGCACGAGCTTCCGACGCTGCTCGTCACGTTCGAGAGCAACGGATTCATCGTCGATCAACCTGACGAACAGGTGCAACGGGTGGACACCACGATCGTCTACGGCGACGCCCGTGAGGAGAACTTCACGTCGACCATCTCCGAGACCGCGCATGTCGATTGGGTCGGGGTCGACGATCTGACCCGGTTCGTCCCGGGACCGACGGCCGGGAGTCCGTGTTCAGATCCAGGCCGACGGAGAGAACGCTCGGGTCCTGATCGGGCAAGCCAGGTGAGTGGCCGGAGTTCGAGCGCTTCACGGCGATCGACCGACTCCCCGAGCCGAGCCCGGCGACTATGTGCTCCTCTTCGAGGCAACGTATCCCGACGGGATCGCGCGTACGCCCAGGTTCGTCCGCGTCGTCACGCCGGGCGTCTTGCAGCTCGACATCACAGAGGGAAAGGAGGTCGACGCCGCTACGGCCGCTGCGTACGTCGACGGGCACCGTACCGATGGCTTCCTCTCCACCAGCTGGTTCATGGCGGGAGATGCCGGCGGGCAGATGGAGCCCCAAGCTCCCAGCTTCGAGCCAGGTTCGGGGATCGAGCTGCCTCCCGGATCGCCTCTGTTGCTCGCGACAGATGCAAACGAAGCACGGGCCGGTCTCTTCGAGAGGTACGCGGACTTCGATCTCGGCGTTTCCCTGCCTATCGACCTCCTGGGAGGTTCCGGTGTGGTCGAAGGCCCCGACGGGCGGCATCTCCTGGCGGTCGACGTCTCATGGAAGGAAGGCGAAACCGGATACGGCAACGATGGGACGGAAGAGCGCGCGCTCTTCTTCTTCCCGATCGAGATCGTGACGCGAAGAGCCGCCGCCGACTCCTGAGCAATCACCGTCTCCGAGCGGTGTCTCCTCCGACGTCGTCACCATCGACATCCGTGGTCGGTCGTCCGAGGGGGATGACCCAGGGGCGACTGCTCGGTTCGGGGACCAAGAGGTCCGGATGTGCCCCGACCACTGGACCCTCGTGAACCCGGATGGAACGACGGACAACATCATCTTCGACTGCGGGCAGAGCGATGTGTTCGAGGCCCCGGTGGGGACACCGATCGAGGTCACCGGGGACTTCGCCACACTGAGCGTGTCGGCCGGAGTGACTGGGGATCGTCTTCCCGGGACGGGCGACACGGTGCCGCCGCTGGAGCCGGGGACGATCATCACGCTCGCGTATGAGGTCACGTGGGACGACGGATCCGAGGCGAGCTTCTGGCTGCTGCTCACCGTGCAGAACACGGAGCCCGGCGCGGAAGACGGCATCATCGTCCACGTGTACGGCCTCGGCGAGCGCTCGTACTGGGCAGCCGACGGCGACGTTCTCGTTCGGCGGGGAGACGCGCGACCGCCTGCACCCAGGACTACGAGTGGACGAAGGTCGACGGCACGAGGATCCAGGAGGAGATGCCCGATACCTCGGTGTGTGACGGTCGGGCGATCGAGGTCCCGCCCGGGACGTCGATCGCGATCGAGGCCGCCGCTACGACACGTGTGACCACGACTCGGACGACGACGCAGTTCTTCGAGGGCGACGTCGGTCTCATCGTGAGCGCTGAGTGGGCAGAGGGGAACGCGACGTTCGTCGTCCCGCTGACGGTGACGGAAGCGACGCCCGATCTCGAGCTCGTGGTTCTCGACTGTCGTCCGGGGGATCAGGTCGAGTTCTCGGGGCCGGACGGTGCGGATCCTTCCCGGCGGTTCGGCGTTCATCGTCGGCAACCTCCCTGGCTTCGAACGGAGCGACGTCGTCGAGCAGATGACCCGGAACCCCGAGGGCGACACCGAATGGTCTGGCGTCTGGCAAGTGGTCCGCGACGGACACAGTCGTCGCGTCGGTCGACTGGGACGCCTTGGGCGGGACGGCGTGCCGAGGTTCGGGGGTCGGGGGCGCGTAAGGCTCAGACCGCGAAACGGACGTGCAGGATGTCGCCCTCCTGGACGACATAGTCCTTGCCCTCGACGCGCAGCTTGCCGCCCGCTTTCGCCGCGTCCATCGAGCCCAACGCCACGAGCTCGTCGTAGGAGATCACCTCGGCGCGGATGAACCCTCGCTCCAGGTCGGTGTGGATCACGCCGGCGGCCTCGGGCGCCTTGGCGCCGCGCCGGACCTCCCAGGCACGCGTCTCGTCGTCGCCGGTGGTCAGGAACGTGATCAGGTCCAACGCCCCGTAGCCCGCTGCGATCACGCGCTCCAGGCCGGGCTCCGCCACGCCGAACTCCTCGAGCAGCGCCCGCGCTTCCTCGGGGTCCATCTCCGTCGTCTCGGCCTCGATCGAGGCGTAGACGGCGACCGCATCGCCGAGCTCGGCCGGAGGCTCCTCGCCTTCCTCGAGGTTCGCGATCACGACCTCGGGCTTCTGCGTCAGGGAGGCGATGCCCCTGAGGTGTCCGAGCTCTTGGTCGTCCAGCCCGGCATCGCGGAGCGGCCGTTCGGCGTCGAGCGCCTCCTTGGCGCGCTGCAGCGCGTGCACCTCCGGGCCGGGCCTGCCCTTGGCGCGCTTCAACCCCTTCTCGAGCGCGCTCTCTACGACCGCGAGGTCGGCCAGCAGCAGCTCGGCGCGGACCTCCGCGAGCTCCTGGGCCGGTTTCCGATCGGCGCCGAAGCACCGAACCACGACGGCCAGCGCGTCGGACTCTCGGAGCTTCGCCACCCCCTGGGCGCTCGAGGTGCCGCCCGGCACGTCGACGAAGCGGACCTGCGCCGGCACGGTCTTCTTCGAACGTTCCATCTCCGTGAGGACGGCGAGACGGGGGTCGGGGACCGGCACGACCGCCACGTTCGACTGACCGCCGTGCGACCCGGCGCGGGTGAGTGCGGTGAAGAGCGTGGACTTCCCCGAGAAGGGCACGCCGACAAGACCGATGTCGCGCATAGGTCGGTCAACGTATCAGCCGGAAGTCGGGGAACTTTCGACCTTCGACCACTATGCCGATGTGGTGCATCTGACCGATGCTTGCGGTCGAGACCGGCTGGTGCCGGGGTGCCGCCAGACCCGCCCCGGTACCGCCGGTTTCTTGACCCCGTGAGGGGGGTGAAGGATCGGAGGACCTGATCGTGCGTCCCTTGGGGCGCGCGTCGCCGGCGGGCGGTGTTCCGACGGCCCCGCCCGTCGGCCTCTTCTCCTGCAGGTGGGGTGGGTGCAAGGTGAGGGGCCGGGCCGCGGAAGCGGCCCGGCCCCTCACGCACGTTGCGGGGACCTGCGCGGCGTTATGCCGACTTCGTCTCCCAGAAGACCTTCGAGAGCTCGTCGATCGCGTCGAGCAGCTTCTGGCCCTGCGCCGGGTCCTCGGACCGCTTCGCGTTGCCGGCCTCCTTGGTGGCGTTCCAGAAGAGCTCGTGGAGCTGCGGGTAGTTCTCGAGGTGCTCGGGCTTGAAGTAGTCGGTCCACAGGACCCACAGATGCTCTTTGACGAGGTTCGCGCGCTGCTCCTTGATGGAGATCGCGCGGTCCTTGAAGATCGCGTCGTCGGAGCCCTGGTACTTCTCCTGGCAGGCCTTCACGGACTCCGCCTCGATGCGGGCTTGCGCCGGATCGTAGATGCCGCACGGAAGGTCGCAGTGCGCGTGGACGGTCCGGTGCGGTTTGAGGAATGCTTCGAACATGGATCCGCCTCCTCCGACTGGGGGTGAGCAGCCACCCTACCATCGGGCCCCGAGACCGCTTGCGGCGCTGAGCGCGGTGGCCACGGTGGCGGCGATCGGCGTGGCGTTGTTCCGCTGGCGGCCGAGCCCGGATCGAGGTGCAGGGAGCCAGCATGGTGCCCACGTTGATGCCCGGCGACTGGGCGCTCGCGGTCAATCGCCGCCGGTTTCGTCGAGGCGACGTGGTGGTGGTGGAGCACCCGGGCCGTCCCGGCTACGAGATGGTGAAGCGAGTCCTGGGCTGGTCCCGGTGAGCCGGTCGGCGAGCGAGTCCTCGCCGAAGACGAGTTCTGGGTGGTGGGCGATCGCGAGGATGTCTCCACCGACAGCCGGCACTTCGGACCCGTCAGGCGCGAGCAGGTGAAGGCGAAGGTCCTGCTGATCTACTGGCCGAAGGCGCGCCGCGGCCGGATCCGCTGAACGCGTCAGGAGAACCGTTTCGCAGCGCCTCGTGACGTCCCGTCCGGGGCCGCCGCGGCACACATCGGCCCCGGGCCCGCCGACGAGGAGGTCATCACCGCCCTCACCCACGAGCCGGTCGCGGCCGGGGTTCCCGGTCAGCTGGTCGTCGCCGGGACCACCGATCAGGTGGTCGTCGCCCATCCCTCCACAGGCCCGATCGATGTCGAGGGAGCCCTGGAACACGTCGTCGCCGCCGCGTCCGAGGAAGACGTCTCGCTCGAGCCCACCCGAGAGGTCGTCGTGACCAGGGGTCCCGACGATCGTCACCGGGCGGCCGAGACAGAACACGAGTTCATAGGCGCCGCTATCGCAATCGGATCGAGGGGCGCCACGCTGATCGGTGGGCTGGCATCCGCTGCCTCGGCCCAGGGCAGGGCTGTCGGTCTTCAGCGCGTGCGTCGGGGTCGGCCCACCGTTCTGCCGGAGGCTCCCGACCCGCGGGTCGACACCGGCGAGGTCACCGGAGGCACTGAGACCGCACCCGCGGACGTCGGCGACGTTCCGTCCCTCCGAGAAGAGCCGCCGGACGCACAACGGTCCCCGCTCCGAGGCCTCGTTGCGCGCGAACACGCTGTTCGCCGTCGAACTCTCCGACGTCGACGAGAGGAGCGCTCCGCCACCCACGTCGGCACGATTCCCAACGACCGAGGCGAAGAAGAACGTGATGGCGCCGATCGCCCGAACGCCTCCACCTCGAACGGCCTCGTTGCCCGAGAGGGTGGAGTCGCCGATCGAGAGGGAAGCGGCAGGACCGACGAACGCGCCCCCTCCCCCGACGGCGTTGTTCCCGGAGACCGTCGATCGCGTGATGACCGTCGTCCCGCGGAGGAAGAGCCCACCCCCGCGGCTCGTCGCTTCGTTGCCGAAGATCCAGGACCTGTCGATCGAGGCGGTGGCATCTTCACCCACGGCGAGGGCGCCGCCATCTCGAGCGGCCCCGGCGAACAGCGTGATGCGGCTGAGCGCGAGACTCGTCGCCCGAGCTCGGACGAGACCCCCCGTCCCGACGGGACCGCCGCTCAGCAGTGTGAGATGGCGGAGCGTGACGTTCGCCGCGACGTCGAACACCCGGTCGTCCAGTCCTGAGGCGTCCAGGAACGAGCCCGTCTCGCCGATGCCGACGATCGTGACCGGACGGCTGAGGTCGATGTCACCCGCATCGGGCCCCGCCCCTGTGCGGTCGAGGCCGAAGAAGCCCGCGGGGAGCCGCACGGTCCCGCCTGCGTCCACCGCGCTCACCGCGTCGCGGATCGAACAGTCCCCGTCCGCGCAGCTCCCGTCGAACGTGTCCTCGAACGTGTCGACCGTGAGGGACGCGGCGGCGAGGGCAGGTGCGGCGCCGAGCATCATCAGCAGCAGCCCGAGGCAGATCGCCGAGAGGAAGACGCGACGCATCGTCGAACCCTACCCATCGGAGTTGAAGCCGGACCAGCGGGACGCCGATGCCTTCCGCACACCCCGATCTAGGATCGAGACATGGAGCCGCTTCCCCCACCGCCCGTTCCCCTCCGGCCGGACCTCGACTGGAGGGAGATCGAGACGCCGCCCCGGCGTCGGTTCCCACGCTGGGTCGTCGCCGTCTGCGCGCTCCTGGCGCTCAGCATGGGCGCACTCGCGGTCGCTCCCCTCTTCGAGGGCACGGAGGAGAGCGGCGGTCCGGGGTTCCTCTTCCTGGATCGAACCGATCAGGGAACGCCGACCCGGTGGAATCCGTGCGAGCCGATCCACTACGTGGTGAACGCGGACCTCGCGCCGCAGGGTTCGATCGAGGACGTGTTCGAGGCCGTCCGCAGGGTCACGGCCGCCACCGGGATCGAGTTCGAGTACGAAGGGCCCACCCACGAGGATGCGTCCATCTATCGGAACATGTACCAGCCCGATCGCTACGGGGACCGCTGGGCGCCGGTCCTCATCGCGTGGGTGGATCCGAACGACTCGGACATCCCGTTCGAGCGGAAGGACCGCGTGGCGGCCGGCGTGGCGGTGCCGGACATCCCTTCGACCCGTCTCGAGGACGTGTACGTGAGCGGGTGGGTGGCGATCAACGCCGACGATCCGAACCCGCCGGGATTCAGCTTCCCGGGACAGCAGGGCCCGGTGATCCTCCACGAGCTCGGCCACCTGATGGGGCTCGGGCACGTGCGCGCGAGGGGGGAGCTCATGCATCCGGCCGGAGGCGGGGTCGTCGACTTCGGCCCGGGCGACCTGGAGGGACTCCGCCAGCTCGGCGCCGACGGCGGGTGCATCCAGGTGATGGAGCCGATCGGTCCCTGACGCGAACGGATGCGACGCAACGACTCCTCGAAAAGGTGCCTTGTCGGGATGGGAAGGGTCGACTAGGGTGTTGCAACTGCAAATGGTGTGCACACGCGAAGCCGGCACCGTGGGGGCGATGATCCCCGACCGCATCTGCTGTCCTGCCTGACCTGGACGGCCGCTTCGCTCCACCTTCCGCACCGACCGCCCTCCGAGACCCCAGGAGGTCCCGCCATGGACACCATCGCCGCCACCATCGACGCCAAGGGTCAATCCTGCCCCGGACCGCTCGTCACGCTCGCCAAAGCCTTGAAGGGCGCCAGCAGCGGCGACCTGTTCGAGCTCCTCGCGACCGATCCCGGTTCCAAGAGCGACGTCCCGAGCTGGGCGGAGCTCAGCGGGAACGAGCTCCTGGAGACCGCCGAGGCCGACGGCGTGTATCGCTACGTGATCAGGAAGCGGTGAGCGGGATGGCGACGACCGAGACCGATCTCTCCGCAGAGCTCCAGCTCGCCGACCTCCTGCACCGCGTCGAGGCGCTCGAGGAGGCGGACGGCAAGCGGATCGAGAAGAAGAACAAGCTGACGATCATCGCGTGGGGCGGCGACCTCGACCGGATCTGGCCGACCACGATCCTCGCCACCACCGCCGCCGCATCCGGGATGGAGTCGTCGGTCTTCTTCACGTTCTGGGGACTCTTCGCGATCGTGCGGCCCGACGTGCGCATCACCGGCTCGAACTGGATGCAGAAGATGATGTCGATGATGAACCCGGGCTCTGCCCAGAAGGCCAAGCTCAGCCGCTATCAGTTCGCCGGCGCCGGCCCCGCGATGTTCAAGAAGCTCGCGAACGACCATCAGGTGGCCAAGCCCGAGGAGCTGATCCAGACGGCCCAGGACCTGGGCGTCCGCCTCATCCCCTGCCAGATGACGATGGACCTCCTCGGTCTGAAGCGGGAGGACCTCCTGGACGGTCTCGAGGAGCCGATCGGCGCCGCCACGGCGATCGCGGAGATGCGCGACGCGGCAGTGAGTCTGTTCATCTAAGAGGCCTCGTTCGGACCGGCGGCGACGGCGCCATGAGGCTGATGTGCCGCGCCTCGTAGTCTGGATGCATGTCCCGGCTGGCCGACGAGATGCGGAAGACGTTCGCCTCGATGCACGTCTCGAGGAACTTCCGGCTGTTCTTCGTGGGCCAGCTGATCTCGGTCACCGGCACGTGGGTGAACTGGACCGCGGGTGCCGTCCTCGTCCTGGAGCTCACGGACAGCGGCGTCGCGCTGGGGATCGAGGCGGCGCTCCTGTTCCTGCCGGTGCTCCTCTTCGGGGTCTATGCCGGCTCGCTCGCCGATCGGTTCGACAAGCGGCGGATCCTCCTGTGGTCGAACGCGGGCTACGCGGTGCTCGCCGCGGCACAGTTCGCTCTCGTCGCCACGGACGTCGTCGAGATCTGGATGGTGTTCCTCATCGCGTTCCTGACGGGCCTGATCCTCGCGATCGAGCCGCCCACGCGCCAGTCGTTCTACGTCGAGCTGGTCGGGGAGCAGCACATCACGAACGCCATCAGCCTGAACAGCGCCGTCTTCACCGGCACCCGCGTGCTTGGGGGCGCGATCGCCGGGACGATGATCCACACCTTCGGTCTGTGGTCGCCGTTCCTGCTCGACGCGGTGTCGTACATCGGGGTGCTCGCGGCCCTGCGGGCGATGCGGATCGGCGAGCTCCATGCGCAACGCAAGGCCGAGCGTGAGCCCGGCCTCGTCCGCGCGGGGCTCCGGTACGTCTGGAACACCCAGGCGCTCCGCGTGCCGCTGGTCGTGATGTTGCTCGTGTACCTGTTCACGTTCAACTTCAGCGTGGTCATCCCGCTGCACGCGTATCGGACCTTCCTCGGGGGCCCGCAGGAGATCGGCTGGTTCTACGCAGCGCTCGGGCTCGGCGCGTTCCTCGGCGCGATCGCGATGGCGAACCGGCAAACGGAGCCCACGCTCCGACGGCTGGCCGCGTTCTCGGTTGCCTTCGGCGTCCTCCTCGGGGCTGCGGGGCTGGCACCCACGTTCGTGCTGGCGATGATCGCGATGGTGCCTGTTGGCTACGCGTCGATGCTGTTCGCGATCACCGCGAACTCCACGCTGCAGCAGTTCACGCGCGCGGACATGCGCGGACGGGTGATGGCGCTGTACACGACGATCTTCCTGGGGAGCACCGCGGTCGGCGGCCCGATCACCGGATGGGTCGCGGAGACCTGGGGGGCGCCGGCCACGTTCGTCGCGACCGGGGCGGTCGCCGTCGTGGCCGGGCTGTTCGCTCTCCGGGCGCGCGGGGTGGCGATGCCGCCTGTCGGGGATGTGCCGACGGACGCGCCGACGGCCGAAGCGGCTACGGAAGATACTGCTGCTCGATCCGCGTGATCTGCCCGCCCTCGACGGTGAACCACCACGGCACGTCCTTCCCGCCGTAGTCGGTCGGGTTCGTCTCGTTGATCGACTCGAGCCATGCGTCGACGTCGCCGGGTTGGAGCTCGCAGCACTGCGTGGTCGGGATGTAGACGACCTCGACGTCTTCGGCGAGCGGCAGGGTCCGCAACCGGGGGTTGTCGTTCACGATGTAGTACCCGTTCACGAACTCGTCGCCGTGGTCCTCCGCCGCTTGCTCGCCCTGCGTCCCGGTGAGGAAGTAGGCGAGGTCGAACCGCACCCTGGGCGACCCGATTCGGGAAGGGAGAGGGCGCGCTTCACGAACACGAAGTGGTGTCCGTCCTCGAGGATCCGGGACTCCGACTCGGACGGTCCGGGCGTCTCGGTCTCCGACGGCTCGGGCGAGCCGCTCGGTGTGTCGGTCGGGGACGGTGTCGTCGTCGAGCTCGGCGTCGCGCTGGGCGCATCGGCTCGGTCGTCGCTCGAGAGCGCGATCAAGGCCCCGGCGCCGATGGAGAGCAGCGCCAGGACGAGGGCGCCCACGATCAGGGCGTTCCGCTTCATGCGTTCGTCCATCAGGAACCCCGTTCGGTCGGATCGTCGGACACGATACGCGTCCCCTCCGCGGCGGAGCGAGCATGGTCCCCCTCGCGATCCAGGCGCCAGGGGCCGTCCGGCTCGGAACGGCTCACGTCGAGCTCCGTGCCGTCGGCGAGGGCGAGCCGGAACGCCAGCCGTCGTTCGCCGTCGCGATCCTCCCGCCAGGTCCGCACCAGCTCGACGGGCTCCTCGGCGCCACCCCAGACGATCGCGCGAGGGCTCTCGTCGGCGCGCGCGCCGGCGACGAAGCGGATCTCCAGCTCCGGCTCCCGCCCGTACCAGCGGCCGATCACCGGGGGCCACAGCAGGAACACGATGCCCACGATCGCGAGAGAGCCCTCGACGCCGAGCCGAGGGAGCATCGGGATCGCGAGCGCCGCGGCGGCGACCCTCGCGAGGTTGTAGACGACGTCGTAGACGCTGAACACGCGCCCGCGGTACCCGTCGGGGATCGCCTCCTGCACCATCGTGTCCACGGAGATCTTCTTCCACGCGAACGTGAGACCCGTGGTGAAGCTCGCGAGCAGGATGGTCCAGTCCCGGAGGAGGAACGACACGGCGATCAGGGTGATCCCGCCGACCACGAACGCGCCGGCCACGATCCTCGGCTTCGTGAACCGTTCCTCGAGCTTGCCAACGGTCAGGATGCCGACCAGGACGCCGACGCCGCCGGCCCCGATCAGGTTCGAGAACGAGGCGACACCCTCACCGAACGTGTGTCGGAACACCACGAGGGACAGCGTGAGGACGATCCCCTGGCCGATCTGGTCGAGGGTGATGGACGCGATCGGGCCGATCGCACGTGGGCTCCGGAGGAGGCGGCGGGCCCCGTCGGAGAACTCCACGCGGACGCGCCGCAGCTGGTGCCGGAGGAGGCCGGGATCCTCGGGCTTCGTGTGGGGCTTGAGGGAGCTCGCGATGCGCGACGCGATCCACGAGGCAGCGAGCCAGCCGATGCCGGCCGCGATGACCACCGGGGCCGTGACGTCGACGACGTCGATGACGCGACCCCCGACGAAGACCCCGGCGAGCAATGCCACGGTGCCACCGACCGTGGCCAGGGAGTTCGCGACGAGGAGGTCCTCGTGCGGGACGAGCCGCGGGACGACGGCGGCCGCGGTCGACAGGAAGAACCGGTTCACCGACATGATGAGGAGCGCGCCCGCGAAGAAGGGGATCGCCTGGTCGGTCGGATCGAAGAGCACGAGCCCCACCAACGCCGCCTTCACCCACGGGGCGAACAGCAGGATCCTCCGGCGTCGCCACCGGTCGATGAAGACGCCGACGAACGGCCCGAGGATCGAGTAGGGGAGCGCGATGACCAGCGTCGCCTTCAGGAACCCGGTGGCGGTGTCCTGTTGCTCAGGGGACAGGAACACGACCGAGGCGACGAGCGCCGACTGGAACAGCCCGTCGGAGGACTGGCTGACGAGCCGGATCCCGAACAGCTTGCGGAAGTCGGGGCTCGCGAGAGCCCCGCGGATCCGTTCCAACGTGCCCGGCCCGGTGTTCACCGAACCGCCAGGCTATCCGGTGGTTACGCCTCGGCGGACTGGACGTCGAAGAACCGGGTCCAGTCCTGATCCTCGGCGTGACCGTTGCCCAGGATGAAGCTCTCCACCATGTCGTGCGCCGCCGAGTCCGAGAACTGCACGGGCGGCGACTTCATGAAGTAGGCGCTCGGTCCGATCAAGCGGCCCGCCGATCCCGCGGTCCTTCGCGAGCTTGGCGCAGCGGACAGCGTCGATCACCACGCCGGCGGAGTTCGGTGAGTCCCAGACCTCGAGCTTCATCTCGATCGAGATCGGGACGTCGCCGAAGTTCCGGCCCTCGAGGCGGATCATGGCCCACTTGCGGTCCTCCAGCCACGGGACGTGGTCGGAGGGGCCGATGTGGATCGAGTCCTTGTCGAGCGGCACGTCGAGCTGCGACTGCACCGACTGCGTCTTCGAGATCTTCTTCGAGGTCAGCCGGGAGCGCTCGAGCATGTTCATGAAGTCCATGTTGCCGCCGAAGTTCAGCTGATAGGTCCGGTCGAGCTCCGCGCCGCGGTCCTCGAAGAGCTTCGCGAGGAGACGGTGCGTGATCGTGGCGCCGACCTGCGACTTGATGTCGTCCCCCACGATCGGCACGCCGGCCTCGCCGAACTTCCGGGCCCACACCGGGTCGGAAGCGATGAACGCCGGCAGGCAGTTCACGAAGCCCACGCCCGCGTCGATCGCGCGACTGCGCGTAGAACCGCGCGGCTTCCTCGGAGCCCACCGGGAGGTAGGAGACGAGGACGTCCGCCTGCGTGTCCTTGAGGATCTGCACGACGTCGGCCTCGGGCTCGTCGGACTCCGTGATGACCTCGCGGTAGAAGGCGCCCAGGCCGTCGAGCGTTCGCCCGCGGCTCACGGTGACGCCGAGCGGCGGTACGTCCTCGGCGAACCGGATCGTGTTGTTCGGCTCGGTGAAGATCGCCTCGGCGACGTCGGTGCCGACCTTCTTGGCGTCGACGTCGAACGCGGCCACGACCTCGACGTCGCGGACGTGATACCCGCCGAGCTCGACGTGCATCAGCCCGGGGACCTTCGCCGACGGGTCGGCGTCCTTGTAGTACTCCAAACCTTGGACGAGCGACGAGGCGCAGTTGCCGACGCCGACGATCGCGATGCGGACCTTGCTCACGAGATGCGCTCCTTTCGCTGGGCTACCGCTTCGCTGCTTGAGCCCACTCGCTGGGCTACCGCTTCGCTGCTTGAGCCCACTCGCTGGGCTACCGCTTCGCTGCTTGAGCCCGCGTTCCCACGAAGCGCCGCGCGGCGGCGCTTCAGTCCCCCGGTCGGGGCGTTCTTGGTGCGCTCGGCAGCGATCAGCTGCTCGAGCCACGTGATGTCCGACTCCGTGACGCTGCGGTTGTGTTCGATCAGCGCGCGCCCGTAGTCGTCGGTGCTGCGCCCCGTGCGCAGCGACTCCGCGATGGTGGCGAGGCGCTCCTGAAGCGCCTGACGCCGTCGCTCCAACAGCCGGATGCGGGTCTCGGGCGGGAGGTAGCGGAAGAACGCCAGGCGCATCCGGAACCGTGCGTCCTCGGTCTGGGTGTCCTGCGGCGTCTCCTGGAGGAGCTCGAGGAAGATCTGCTCCCCCTTCGGCGTGATGCGATAGACCTTCTTGCGCCGGGCGCCGCGCACGTCGCCCGCCTCGGACTCGATCGCGGCGTCGCTCTCCAGGCGCCGCAGCGTCGGGTAGAGCGAGCCGTAGGAGACCCTCCACAGGCCTCCGAGCGAGTCACCGAGCTCACGGGAGAGCTGGTAACCGTGCATGGGCCGCTCCTTGAGCAGGCCCAGGACCGCAAGTTCGAGCATCTTCGTGTATCCCCTCGTTGTAGCGCGCCGATATATCGGTTCGGTATATCGCTTCGATATATAGCCGACCGAGGGCGGGCGTCAACCTTGCGGGGGTTGGGCGACCGCGGGCGCTGGATACCGCTGGCCCGCGAGGGCGAGCGCGGCTCCGATCACACCCAGTGCGGCACAGACGATCCACAGCCCGCGCGGCCACCACCCGTAGATCGCGGTGCCGCCGATCGGCCCGATCGTGAACGCCAGCGAGTAGGTGAGCCCGAGGCTGCTCTGGTACCGGCCTCGGAGGTGCGCCGGCGCTCGGTCCGCGATGAACGCCGCCGTGCTCGGCGAGCCGAACATCTCACCGAAGCTCCACACGACGACGGCGCCCGCCATCCCGATCCCCGTCAGGAAGATGCCGAACCCGCCGAACCCGAGGCCCGTGAGGAGGATCCCGAGGGCGATCATCCGGACCCGCGGATGTCGCATCGCGATCGCCGTGACACCGAGCTCGAAGATGGCGACGAGGATGCCGTTCCCGCCCTGGAGGAAGCCGTAGACCCTCTCGGGGAAGCCCAGGTCGCGGACCCACAGCGGGAAGGTCGAGTACCCCTGGGCGTAGACGAGCCCGCCGGCGAGGATCGCCCCGAGGACGAGGAGGAAGCCCTTGTCGGCGAGCATCGCAGCCCTGGCGCCGCCGATCTCCCGGTCCTGCTCTTTGGTGGTGCGGGTGCCGTGAGGGAGGGCGACGAGCGAGATCACGCCGAACACCACCGAGGTGGCAGCGTCGGCGATGAAGAGCTCCCGGAAGTGCTCTTCGGCGAGGAGCCCGCCGATCGCGAGGCCGATCGCGAACGAGAGATTGAACAGCAGCCGGTTGAACGCGTACGCGGCCACGCGATGCTCCGGTGGAACCAGGTCGGCGATCAGCGCACCCGAGGCGGGACGGTGGAGCTCCGCGAAGAACGCATAGACGATCACGACGCTCAGCACGGCGAGGAGCGAGCGCGCCTCGAGGAGGAGCAACACCAGGGCGGCGGAGGTGATCATCGAGATCGCGATCGCGTTCCGGCGTCCGATGCGGTCCGTCAACAAGCCGCCGGTGAGCTGCGCGAGCATCGCTCCGACCCCGTAGCCGGTGATCGCCAGACCGGCTTCGGTCACCGAGAGGCCGTTCTTGGTCAGGTACAGCGCGAGGAACGGGAAGACGAAGCTGCCGAGCCGGAGCACGAACGTACCGGAGAAGAGGATCCACGCCGTGCGGGGCAGGGCTCGGTAGCTGTCGCGGAGCCTCGGACCTCGCTCGACGGGTGAGCTCACTGCCCGCCGGGTCGGTGGTACCCGGTGACGGAGGGAGGGACGTCGAGACCCTTCGCCGAGCTGAGGATCGGGTTCGGGTTCGCCGGGCCGCGTGTGGAGCGGGAGCACTCCAGCCCAGATCGGGAGCTCCATGTCGTCGGCGTCGTCCTTCGGTGGGCCGGTGCGGACCTTGGCGGAGGCCTCTTCGAGCGGGACCGCGAGGAGGAGCGTCTGCTTGTATTCGGCGGGCGTGGGCATCCGGGCCTCATCCTCCCGGCCGGGGGCGACATGCGACGTGATGGCAGTCGGCGGCCGTGTGGAGCTCGTCTTCGTCGGTGACCTCTCGGGCGGTGCCGAAGACCACGACGGACCGGTAGTTCATCGAATGGTTGAAGGCGCTCCGCGCCATCACGAGGCCGTCGACGATGGTGGCCACGATGCAGACCTCGGCGCCCGCGCGGAGCGCCTTCCACGCACGCGCGGCGGTGGAGCCGTGCAGGTAGATCGTGTCGCCGACCCGGGCGTGGATCGTGGGAAGGCAACGAGGGGCGCCGTCGCCGTCGTTGAAGGCGACGTGGCAGATCAGGGCTTCGTCGAGGATCTGGTCGATCGTGGCGCGGTCGTAGTCGCCCCGCTCAGGGTGTCGGTGGACCTGCGTGCGTTTGGTCGGCGCAGACATGCGCGAGAGCATCCCACAGGAGCCCGGGTCCTCCGGTTCTATGACGAGATCGTGATGGCGAGTGCCTCGGCGCCCACGCCGGTCAGGGCCATGACGTCGCCGGCATAGGTACTGCGAGCCGGATGCGGCGCTCACGGGGGATGACGTCCGCAGCATGGCGCTGGTTGGCGGGACGGGCGAGCGGCTTGTCATCTCAACGTTGATATGGGCGGTGGGCAGACGCGGGCGATCAGAGTCATGCCCGACGTCGGTTGATCGGCCGGGATACACTCCGCGGCACATAGGTTCACGTGCCCGAGTGGCCGCTTCGGCGGCCGGACGGCTCGGCGGGCGTATCCCGTTCGAGCCCGAAGAGGGAAGCCGGTGGGAATCCGGCACGGTCGCGCCACTGTGACCGGGGAGCGAACCCGACACGAACCACTGGGCGCCAAGTCCATGGAAGCGCCCGGGAAGGGTCGGGGGAGCGAGGATCCGGGAGTCAGGAGACCTGCCCGAGCGCGAGAGGACCGTCGCCTTCGCGTGAAGGGAGACGCGCCATGGTTCACCGTCGCATCGGCGGGATCGCCGCCGTCCTGTTCCTCCTCTTCGCCTCCTGCGGGGAGTCCACGCCGCCGCAGGCCTCGCCGGAGACGCCCTCGCCGGTCTCCGCGTTCCCGATGACCATCACCGACGACGACGGGGTGGAGGTCACGATCCCCGAAGAGCCGCAGCGCATCGTTACGTTCGCCCCCTCGATGACCGAGATCGTGTTCGAGGTCGGTCTCGGCGATCGCCTCGTCGGCGTGTCGGGTCCCTTCGACGACTACCCGGCCGAGGCGAAGGACATCGAGGAGGTCGGCGGCGCAGGTGATTTCGGCGTCGACCCGACGATCGAGAAGGTCGTCGCCCTCGAGCCGGATCTGTTCCTGACGATCCCCGGCGGCGACCAGTGGAAGCAGCGTCTGCGGGACCTCGACATCCCGGTCGTCACGCTCCACGCGGACACGCTCGACGACCTGCTCATCGACATCCAGACGGTCGGCGAGCTGACGGGCGCGGTGGAGGAAGCCGATGCGCTCGCGACCCAGATGGGCGATGAAGCGGACGAGATCGCCGCGACCGCCGAGACGACCGGACACGTCTCGTGCTTCTTCGAGGTCTACTACCCGCCCCTCACGACGGTCGGTCCGAACACGTTCATCTACGACCTGCTGCAGCGGGCGGGCTGCGATCCCGTGACCGAGGAGGCGAGCTCGGACTATCCCGAGTGGTCCGTGGACGACCTCGTCGCGGACGGCCCGGCCGTGTACCTGGTGACGCCCGAGTCGGCGAAGAGCGTCGCGGCGGTGTCGAACCGCCCCGGCTTCGCTGCGATCCCGGCGATCGAGGACGGTCGTGTGGCCCTCGTGGACGGTGACCTGGTGACGCGCGCCGGGCCGCGCGTGATCGACGGTCTCCGACAGCTCGCCGAGGCGCTGGGCACGGCATGACGCGGTCCGGCGCGCGCCGATACCGCCGCACGATGGTCGTGCTGGCGGTGACGCTCGTCGTCACCGTGCTCGTCGCGGTCGCGGTCGGGGCCGTGTGGATCCCGCCGGGAACGACGCTGCGGATCCTCGGCTGGAAGCTCGGCCTGACCGGCCATCCGGACGGCGTCGATCGAGCCGCGGAAGTGATCCTGCTGCAGCTTCGGCTGCCGAGGGTGGCCCTCGCCGTGCTGGTGGGGGCCGCCCTCGCGGTCTCCGGGATGCTGTTCCAGGGGCTGTTCCGGAACCCGTTGGCGGATCCGGCGGTGATCGGCGTGTCCTCCGGCGCGGCGCTCGGGGCGATCGTCGTGATCGTGCTCGGCGGGGCCTCCATCGCGGGCGGCCTCGTGGTCACCGGCGCCGCGTTCGCCGGGGCGCTGGTGACGACGCTGCTCGTCTACGGCATCGCCCGCGTCGGTCCGACCGTGCAGGTCACGACGCTGCTGCTCGCCGGCATCGCCGTGGCCGCCACGATCAGCGCCCTGATGTCGCTCGTGATGTCCTTCTCGGGCGAGCAGATCCGGAGCATCTACTTCTGGTTGCTCGGGGGACTCGGCTCTCGCGGCTGGAGCTCCGTGGGCATCGTCGTGCCGTTCGTGACCGCGGGCGCGGGGGCGACGTTGCTGCTGGCGCGGGACATGAACCTGGTCTCGTTGGGGGAGGAGCGCGCGGCGCAGCTCGGGGTCGAGGTCCCGAGCTTCAAGCGGCGGTCGATCGCCGCCGGCGCGTTGCTGGCGGCCGCGGCCGTCTCGGTGGCCGGCGTGATCGGGTTCGTCGGTCTGATGACGCCGCACCTGCTTCGGCTGTTCGTGGGCGCCGATCATCGGCGGTTGTTGCCCGCCGTCCTACTCGGAGGGCCCCTGTTCGTCGTGCTCGCGGACCTCGCCGCGCGGACGGTGCTCGCGCCGGAGGAGCTTCCCCTCGGCGCCGTGACGGCGCTGGTCGGCGCACCGTTCTTCCTGTGGCTCCTCCGGCGTGAGCGAGGGAAGGCCGTCGGTGTCGCCTGAGCCGTCGTTGGTGCTCGAGGACGTCCGCGCCGGCTACGGCGTTGCCGACGTCCTCCAGGGTGTGTCCCTCGCGGTGCGGCCCGGTGAGGTCGTGGGGCTCGTCGGTCCCAATGGGTGCGGCAAGACGACCTTGGTGCGCGTCGCCTCGCGGGCGCTCAAGCCTTCGGCCGGCTCGGTGCTCGTCACGGGACGCGATCCGTACGGCCTCTCGTCGAAGGAAGCCGCTCGCCTCGTGGCCGTCGTTCCGCAGGACGTGATCCCCGCGTTCCCCTTCGACGTCCTCGAGTTCGTCCTGATGGGCCGGGCTCCATATCTCTCTCGATGGACCGGAGGTGGCCCGGCGGATTGGGCGAAGGCGCGGGAGGTGATGGAGGCCGTGGGCGTCCAGCACCTCGCCGACCGCCCGATGGACGAGCTGTCGGGCGGAGAACGGCGCCGGGCCGTGCTGGCGCAAGCGCTCGCGCAGGACGCACCGGTCCTCCTCCTGGACGAGCCCACCACGCATCTCGACATCCGCCACGTCGTGGAGCTTCATCAGGTGATCCGGCGGCTCGCCGACGAGCGCGGCGTCGCCGTCCTCGCCGTGCTCCACGACCTGACGCTCGCCGCGTCGCTCTCGGACCGACTCGTGGCGATGGCCGGCGGCCGGATCGTCGCCGACGGTCAGCCCGAGGAGGTGGTGACGCGCTCGTTGCTGCGCACCGTCTACGGGGTCAACGCGGACGTGGAGGCGAGCTCCGCCACCGGACGGCCGGCGGTGATCCTCGGCCCGCCGGAGCAGGCGATCGTCCCGACGGGTCTGAAGGCGCTGATCGCGGGCGGCGCCGGCCGGGGTGCGCCGCTGATGCGTCTGCTGGTGGAGCGGGGCGTCCACGTCGTGGCGGGCGTGCTCCACGGGAGCGACACCGATGTCGAGGTCGCGGAGCGCCTCGACATCGAGCACGTGTCCGTGCCGGCCTTCTCCGAGATCGACGAGGAGGCGGCGGCGGCGTGGCTCCGCCACGCCGCCGCCGCCGACGTGATCGTCGTCTGCGACCCGCCCGTCGGTCCGGGCAACGTCCGCAACCTCGAGCTCGCGCTCGAGGCGGCTCAACGAGGCACGCCCGTGGTGCTGCTGGACGTCGTGCCCATCGCCGAACGGGACTTCACCGACGGCCGGGCGACCGAGCTCTGGGAGGCGCTCCGCGGACGAGCCACGACCGCCACGAGCTATGACGATGCCCTCGCCTCGATCCTCGCGCTCGTTCCCGCGCGCTCGACATGCTATTACATCAATCTTGGCCCACACCACCACGTTCAGTTCCTAGGGAAGGTTCTGAGCAACCTCCGGATAGAGTCCACCCGTGGCGGAAGCGATCGTGCTCGCGTCGCGGCGGGGTGGGGCGCTTGAGTTGACACCGGCCGGAGCCGTGGATGAGGGACGCGTGCGCTATTGGACGGTGCACCTACGTGGTGAGGGACTCGATGCGCGTGCCCGTTGTAGCGATGCGGACTGGCTACCCGAGGATCTCGCGTCCTTCTTCGCTCGGCTCGCCGAGGAGACGATCTGTACGGGGAAGAGGAGTGGCAATCGGAAGGGCTCCGCCTCGTGATATCCCATCCGAAAGCGAACACCATGCTCGTCCTGGCGAGCCTGGCACTCCAGGCCCCGCCCGTGTGGACGGTGGAGGCGCGATCGAGATGATCCCGGTGCATTCGGTCAGGCGGCCAAGCTCATCCGACACGCATCCGACGGGTCCTTCTGAGACTCGTTACGGACGTGGATCGAGATGTGTCTGGCGTCCCACGTCGTAGGCCTCGCGCATCCAGCCGCGAAGCTCCTCGTCCAGCTCTTCCTCGGATCGGAGGACGAAGTGATGCACCCAGTCGCTCCGGCCGAGCAGCTCGACCTTCGTGAACCGAGGAGACTCGACCCGTCGCTTCAGCCACACGTGGCACGCGAGCCCGTCCTTCCGCACCCGGTTCACGGCCACGAACCGCACCCGCACCATGAACGCGATCCGCGTCTTGGTCGGCACCTGCTCGAACGGGCCGATCTCGCCAACCGTCCGCACCAGCGCGTCGTACAGCTCGCGAGCCGACGCCAGCTTCCCCTTCGAAGAACCCGTCGACGGTGTAGTCGCCGCAGCCGTGCGACATGTTCCTCGTGACGAACCTTGCGCCGCAGCGCGGGCACGTCCAAAGGTCGCTCGTGGCCACGGAGCGGAGGCTAGCGGGAGAGTGAAGCCACCTGCCCGCCTTAGGCCACCACCTGCGGACACACCTTCCTGGGCACCAGGACGGGGACCGGCTCGGCATCAGACGAGGGAGTCCAAACAGCGAGATTTCAGCGGACCCTTCCCACCGCACGTAGCCCAACCCCCGCGGAACGGCAGACCGCCAACAAGCGCTCCTTCGATCAGTAGGTCGGTGGCACCAGCATCAATCTCGTCACTCGTCAACTCGTCGTCGAGCGCCCCGAGCATCACGTCCTCGTCGGGCGGTGACGTCCCGTCCCGAAGTTCATCGTGCCCGTGCCCGGCATGAGTTCGACACGACCGCGTCGATGAACGTGGCGCACGAGGTACACAGCAAGACGAGGGACAGGAGAAGCGCTCGTGTGACCACCCCGCCCGTTCGAGGACCGGGACGCCGATCCGATCTTGCTCGCGATCGAGGAGGAGGAGGTCGCGCCGCGTTCGAGGCGCTTTCCGCCGGCGGCGAGCTCGAGCTCGCCGGCCGCCGCGAAGGTAGCCGAGCTCATGCATCGAGCGGAGGTGCTAGACGTCGAGCTCCGGATCGGACAACGGCGATCCAGGCCGCCGTCGGCGCCGTTCTCGCTCAAGTGCAACCCGGTCCGATCCTCCGCGTGTTGAACACCGCCCTCGAGCGCGTGTTCCGCGAGGCCGTCGGGATGGTCAAGCGATTTCCCGCCGGCGTTCCTGTCGAGGAGCTCTATCGTTCCGATCGCGACGGCGCCGACGCTGCGTTGCGGTTCGACGGGCTCGCTCACGAGTACGCCGGATCCGAGACGGTCTACGACGCGCTCGTGCGTGTCGTCGGCTCCGACTCAACGTGGGGACGAGCCGGTCGAGTGTTCTCGGAGGTTCAGGATCCGGTCGCGGCGGAGCGGTCCGTGACCCCCGCTGACCGACAGTTCCTGATCCCCGCTACCGGGCGAGCATCCTGTGGCCCGACGTGGTCCCCACCGGCTAAGCGGCCGCGACCCGACGGCGGCTCGAGGCGTTCGCTCGTTGCGGCGTCCCGCCCTGGTGTCCGAGTACGGACACGGCTCCTGCGTCGCCCTCGAGGCCGGCGCCCCGAAGCCGAAGCAGGCTGAGCGCCCGGCATGGGTCGGTTCGCACGGATTCCTGTGAGGTTGAACGGCCGGAGGGCGGCGGCCGGAACGGAGCCGTCGTCCTCCGTCCTCCTCTCGGAGCGATCGTTGACGCTCGCCGCCGCGCCCTATTGTCGGCGGGAATCGAGCCACATCACGACGTAGATGCCACCCAGCGCGAGCATCAGGCGCACCCCGACAAGCCCGACCACGTCGACCGCCGCTCGAACCTCGACTCGGGGAATGTGCGATCGACCGAACAGCACGTCCACGAGGAAGACGGCGTTGAGGATCAGGAGCGACGATCCACAGCGTGGCCGACGCGATGAACCCGCGTTTCACCCATTCGATCGGCGGCCTCCGGACGCGGCGATCCGCACGGCTGAGCTGTCGCCACCGTTCCGCGGCGGCCTCGTACGCCTCATCGTCGTCGGAGAACCGCTCGAGTGGCTCGCCCGTGTCGATGTCCTCGAACCGCCAGACGCCGTAGCCGACGTCGTCTCGTCCGACGACGAACCCGCTGTTGGTGTCGAACCTTTCGACCATCGGCCGGATGGTACGCCGTCAGACCACCTGATGCGGGGGTAGGAGGGCTGTCGCTCCGCGTCGCCAACCGGCGGCCTAGGCGTCCACACGCGCGTATGTTCCCGGTTGGAGCGGTGAACCGCTAGGCCGTCCAACCATATCAGCAAGGTGACCGACACGGCGAACGACGCCACCACGAGCCACCTCAGGGCGGTCGAACGCTCCCATCCCTCCGCGCGTCCGACGAGGTAGGCGACCGCGCAGGCAAAAGAGAGAACACCGCCGACCAAGACCCGGCCACCGTCCAGCCGTTGTCCGCCGCCGACGTGGCGCTGACGGAGACGAGGACCGTCCAAGCTGCCCACAGAGCGCCGATTACTCGGCGTCTTGTCGTCGCGTTCACGCGCGGAGGTACCCAGGCAGGCCACCGCGTAGGCATTCGCCTCGTGTGATCGCAGAGCTGCTCCTCCTGAGTCGTTCTAGGTCTGCTCCTTCAGGTACCGCTCGATCTCCGAGGCGATCTCATCGCCCGACGGCATCCGCTCCTCGCTCGCGAGCGCTTCGAGCCGCGTGAGGTACTCCTTGGAGTCCTCGTCCTCCGCGATCGCGACGTCGAGTCGCTCCCGTTGCGCGATGGCGTCGTCACCCAGGGTCCTCAGCGGGATCGTCACGCCGAGACGCCGCTCCAGATGCTGGAGCAACGCCAGCGTCGCGGGCGCGTACGCCGAGGCGCCGATGTAGTGCGGCACCTGCGCGTAGTAGCCGATCGCCGGGATGCCGGCCGCCGCGACCGTCATCTCCACGGCGGAGAGCGCGGCCGCCGGGACACGCAGGACCCCTCCCGGGCCCTGCTGCTCGCCGTCGCGTAGCGACGCGTCGGTCGAGGCGGTGGCCAGGACCGGCACCGGCCGCGTGTGGGGGACGGCCGCCGGGATGGCGCCGAGGCTGATCCATTCGACGACGCCGAGCCGGAGGGCGAGCTCGAGCAGCTCGTCGCCCAGCTGCTTCCACTTGTAGTCGGGTTCGGGTCCGACGAGCACGAGCACGTCCCGGCCGTCGAAGGCCACGTGCCGCAGCGTGATGTCCGGCCACTGCATCCGCGCCAGCACCCCGTCCACCACGTCCAGGACCGGCCGCCTCGCTCGGTAGTCGTTCAGCGAGTCGACGTCGAACGACGCGACGACCCGGCCGCCCTCCGCCACGTGGTTCGCGCACGCGGTCGCCGCGCCCGCCGCGTCGATCCAGCCGTCGAACGCCGCGACCAGTACGGGCGCGGTGAGCATCGGGATCTGCTCCTGGAGTCGGTAGAGGCTCACCCTTCGAGGATAACCCCGGAGCCGAGAGAGCCCTCCCCCGGCTCGACGAGCGCGCACCCTGAGCCCAGCCGTTCGGCGGATGCGTCGGCATCCGGCCGGGGCTAGGCTCGTGCGTGATGAGCTCACCCGACGTGAACGCCTACCGTGTGCACCTCGCCGACCCGGGCGGTCGCAGCAGCGTGCTCGACGTGCCGAGCGAGGACTTCGAGTCCCTGGACCGAGGGATCGCGATCGGGACCACCACGATCATCCCCTGGCACCGGGTGATCCGGTACACGCGCGACGTCGTGCAGCCGATCGACGACGCGTTCCTCACTCGCGCGGAGATCCGGGCGTGGGTCGACGATGGCTCCGATGAGGGCGAGCGGCTCCTCGTGCGCGCCGATCGGTTCGACGCCGGCTCGCTGACCGCGGACTTCCTCGTCGAGCGCATGCTGGACGTCGAGGCTGGCGAGGTGCACCTCACGAAGATCCACGTCCCGTGGACCCGGGTGCTCGAGTACGAACGCCTCAAAGCACCGGTCGAGGTGCCCAGCCGGCCCGACTAGGACCGTCACCGCTCGAAGTCGGTAGGGTCGGATGAGGTGTCGTACGCCTCCAACCCGCTCGACGGCACGCGCATCTCCTTCGAAGACGACGGCGGTCCCGGCGCGCCGGTCGTGATCCACGGTGGGTTCCTCGATCCGGTGCCGCTGGTCCGCCGGATCCCCTCTGGCCGTGGCGCTTCGACCGTTCTCGGATGAGTTCCGAACCGTCTTCGTCGACCATCGCGGCCACGGCCGGAGCGACAAGCCGCACGAAGCGTCGGCCTACGCGATGGCCCTGCGGGCTGCTGATGCCGTTTCGGTACTTGATGTCCTCGAGATCGAGGCCGCACACTTCATCGGCCTCTCGTGGGGCGCGCGCCTCGGCTTCGGGATCGGCCAGCAAGCGCCCGAACGCGTGCTCTCACTCGTCCTCATCGGCCAGCATCCGTACGCGATCGATCCGACGGGACCGCTGGCGCGACTGGTGGGTGATGCCCTGACGGAGTCGCGCGCCCAGGGGATCCAGGCGCTCGTGCACGCGTTCGAGACGATCGTCGGTCGATACCCCGACGACATCCGCGTCCCACTACCTCGCCTGCGACGCGGCGGCGATGCGTGCCGCGTGGACTGCCGCCCTCGAGGAGGGCGAAGTCGCCACGGATCTCGGCCGATGGACGACGCGATGCCTCATCTCCGTCGCGGCGGAGGACGTTGACTTCTTCGATCAAGCACGCCGCGCCGCTGAGGAGATCCCGGGCGCCGAGTTCCTCTCGATCGAGCGCGAGCATCACCTCGGGATGGACACCGCGAAGATCGACCCGCTCCTGCCTGCCGTCCTCCGGACCCTGCGGGGGTCCTGAGAGTCTGGGTCCGCGGCTACTCCTCCATCGGCCCCCAACACGCCTTTCAACGTGGACATCGCGTTCATCGCCGGCGGGAATCCTGCGATCGTCGCGGTCTGCAGGATGATCTCGCCCAGTTCGTCTCCCGTGAGACCGGCCTTGAGCGAAGCACGGAGATGCTGGGGGATCTGGGACGAGCGGCCGGTCGCGACCAGGGCGGCGACCGCCGCGATCTCGCGGTCGCGAAGCGCCAGTCCCGGCCGCGAGTAGACGTCCCCGTACGCGAACTCCACGATCGAGCGACCGAGGTCACCCAGACCCTCGACCGCCGCCAGCGCCTTCTCGTCGTGCACCTCGAGGAACCGCTCGCGCCCTCGTTCGTACCTGTCCTCGGTCACCCGCTCTCCTTCCTCGCGATTCACGTGCGCACCCGTAAGCCTTCCAATCCTCGGATGACGTAGTTCGGCCGGAACGTCGGCTCCTCGACGAGCTCGAGGTTCGGGAAGCGTTGCAGCAGCGTGCCGAACGAGATCTGGAGCTCCATCCTGCCGAGCGGCGCGCCGAGGCAGAAATGGATGCCGGCGCCGAACGTGAGATGGGGGTTCGGCTTCCGGTCCAGGCGGAGGTCGTCCGGTTCCTCGAAGACCTCCGGGTCGCGGTTCGCCGAGTCGAAGAGCAGTCCCAGCTCCGCGCCCTTCGGGATCAGGGACCCGTGGAGTTCGAACGGCTCGAGCACCCACCGTTCGAACATCGGGAGCGGGGTCTGGAACCGCAACAGCTCCTCGATCGCGGTGGGTAACAGGGCCGGGTCCGCGCGGAGCTCCTTCAGCCGGTCGGGATGTCGGAACAGCGCCCACCACCCGAGCAACGTGGCGTTCACCGTCGCCTCGTGCCCCGCGTTGAGCAACAGGACGCACGTCCCGACGAGTTCGTCCTCCGTGAGCATCTCGCCCTGGTCGATCACGTGGACGAGGCCCGAGATCAGATCCTCGCCGGGATCGGACCGCCGAGCGTGCGCGAGCTCACGGAGGTACGCGGAGAACTCGAGGCTCGCGCGGACGGCGTCGTGTTGCGCCTGCTCCGAGGGATGCAGCTCGTACATCTTCACGATGTCGGCGGACCAAGGCCGGAGCAGGTGATGGTCGGCCTCGGGGACGCCGAGCATCTCGGCGATCACGATCACCGGCAGGGGCTCTGCCAACATCGGCAGCATGTCGAACTCTCCGGCGCCCGCCACCTGGTCGAGCAGCCGGTCGAAGATCGCGTGGACGCGCGGCCGGAGCGACTCGACGAACCTCGGCGTGAACGCCTTCGCGACGAGCCTCCGTACGCGGGTGTGATCGGGCGGCTCCATGTCCAGGATCCCGGCGTTGATCAGGTCCCAGAACGGCGCGTGCCAGTCCGGTGGCGCCGGCCGGCCCATCTCCTCGTGGGTCGCGGTGTGGAGGTAGGTGCGGCCGAACCGCCGATCCCGCAGGAGCGCGTCGACGTCGGCGTACCGCGAGATCAGCCAGTGGTCGGTGGATCTCGTCGTAGACGACGGGCGCGGTCCGGCGGAGCTCGTCGTAGTCGCGGTACGGGTCGGCGATGAACGCCACCTCGGTCGGCGCGAAGCGCATGGCTCGGGACGATACCGGGGAAGGAGGAACTCGGCCTAGCCGATCGCGACCCCGGTCCACGGGCATGCGAACTGCCACGTGTCCGAGGGGAGGTACGCCGGTGTGGTCGTGAACCACGACGCGGGGATCGGCGCGGTGAGCGTCGACATCGTAGAGAGGTCGGCCTTCCGATCGATGCGGAGCACGTCCACGCCGAGGTAGGCGTCCGCGGTGTAGACGATGCGGCGTGTCGGATCGGTCGGCGACCAGTACGCGCCCCACGTGGAGCCGCTCGCGGGCAGGTAGAAGCCGACCTGCCGGATGTTGTTCGGGTCGTGCACGTCGAGGAAGCGGGTCCCCTGCTCGTACCAGCCCACCGCGACCAGATCCTTGGAGACCTCGAACCAGTGTGACGAGCAGTTGACCGTGGCGGCCGCCTTCGAATCCGAGCCGTTCATCTCGGTCATCCACGTGTCCAGGGGAGCGAGCCCACCCGGTCGCATCGCGATCGACCACGTCTCGAACTTGCCCTGGCCGCGGCACCCACCCGGCGGCACCTCATCGGTGTCGATGTAGTCCTCCTCGGTGATGAGCAGCGTGTTCCCGTTCCGCTTCGAGTTGTGGAGG
Organism: uncultured Actinomycetota bacterium; assembly: GCA_963711655.1. Lineage (GTDB taxonomy): Bacteria > Actinomycetota > UBA4738 > UBA4738 > HRBIN12 > JAJNBA01. The sequence continues at coordinate 148,392 of CAVQEW010000014.1, read as the reverse complement.
ATGAAGTCGTTGTAGGGCGAGGGGTTCACGGCCGCAGCGCCGGTGGAGGACACGAGCCTTGGTGCCAGGGGATCCGAAGTGAGCTGGTAGCCGGCCGCCCCGCCGCCGCCGACCGACCAGAGCACTCCCCTGGAGTCGCGCTCGGTGTCGTGCGAGACGCGGAAGTTGGGGGACCGGGAGGCGACGGACTCGAACTTCCCGAGCGAACGTGGCGCGGCCGGGTTCGACATGTCGAAGACCTCGACGAGGTCGCCTCCGTCGAGCCACACCTGCGAACAGTCGGCGCTCACGAAGTTGGCGATGTGGCCTGCGCCGCGGCCGTTCCCGGTCAGCCCGACCGGGGTCACCGAAACCAGGGCTGGACTCGAAGGCGTCGAGATGTCGAACGCGTAGAGGATGGATCCGAGGTCCTCTTCGACCCGATCGTTCGTGATCAGCACCGTGTTCCCGCAGAGGTCGACGTCTTCGTTCTCGAAATGAGGGAGGGGGTGGACGGCGACGACGGCCGGGGCGGCCGGGATCGCGATGTCGAGAACGGTCAGTCCCGTCGGACCCGTGACGAACGCCCAGTGGTCCTTGAAGACCATCCCGAGCGCCGGACCCGTGGGGACGTTCCCCAGGAGCTGCACGTTGGAGGACTTCGCAAGAGGAGGAAGTCCCGGACCGATCGCGCCGGCCGGCTGCATCCCGAAGGCGATCACCACGGCGGCGAGCGCCAGGAGGGCGAACATCCGGGATCTGCTGGCGACGGTCACCGGGTGGGGGCTACCCCGAGCCGAAGGGTTCCAAACATCCCCGGTGTGAAGATCCCGCCGATGGAACGACCGCCCTCAGACGGGCGGTCGTTCCGTGCCCGGCCTGTTCGCCTGACCGCCTTCGTCGTCCAGGTCCGCAAGCGTCTCCGCTCCGCCTTCGAGCGGTTCGAGCTCGTCTTCGGCCTTCTCCTCGTCCGGAGCGCCTGGCGGGCTTGGCTTCCGTTCCGCCAGATCGTCGTCGGCCATCTGCGCCTCTTCCGGCTGGCCGACGTCCATCGGGTCGCGCTCGGATCCTTCTGCGGTCATGGCTCGCCTCCTCGGGCGTGGTCAGCGGTCTCGTACCCGAGGAGTCCGCTCCCGACACCCGAGTCTTCCGCCGGGAGCCATCGAGGGATGAACACGGTGATGGATCCCTCGTCCGGGCTCGGGCGGCGCAGGTAGCCGAAGGAGACGGACGCGGCCCGCGCGGAAGCGTCGAGGTCGGCGCTCCAGAGCGGGTCGGCGGACGCGGGTGTCCAGGTCATGTCTCGCTCCCACGCTCCCGGTCCGCGGACGGTCACCGCGACGTAGTCGCCGGGGGTGACGCCCTCCGGGCCGTCGTCGGCGATCGTGACGTTGGACGCGTTCAGGGTGAGCTCCGCCAGGACGTCGTGGTGCAGGAGACCCACGACGATCATCTCGCCGAGCATCCGGATGAACGACTCGTCGTCGACGTCGACCTGCCAGAGCTCGGGCGGACGCTCGACCCGCATGAACGCGTGCGCCGTCAAGAGCGCGTCGAGATCGATCCTCCTCGGTTCCAGGCTTCATCCTCTCGGACGAGGCACGAGCGACGGCGAGCGCGTCGTCGGCGACGCCTATCATGGCGGCCATGCGCGGCGACCGGGTCGAGATCGTGGTGGACATCGGCAACGGCGTCCAGACCTACGAGATCGAGGCGACCCGCGCCGGCCGGCGCGTGGAGGTGTCCACCGGCCGAGGCATCGTGGAGGTCTCGGAGGTCACGCGCGGCGGCAAGGCGGTCCGGACCGGCCGTTTCATGACGGCCCGCGTGGTCGCCCTCGTGGAGCATCCGGCCGAGGCCGGGCCCACCGTCGGCTCACCTCGCGGCCGCAGGTCCGCCGGGCGAGGCCAGTCCTCGCTGCTGTAGTTCGGATGCGGCGGGGCTCAGGAGCCCGAGACGCGTTCCTCCGCGTTCTCCGCGCGGATCTGCGCCAACCGGTCGAGCGCGCGGCCCGACCATCCCGCGATCTGCTGCTCGCCGAGCTCGCTCGAGATGCGGAGCGCGCTCTTCAGGTCCTCCTCGCCCTCATCGAGTCGCCCGAGGTCGCGGTAGGAGATCCCTCGTTCGGCCAGCGCGTCGGCCATCTCCCAACGAGCGCCGAGCTCGTCGAAGATCTCGATGGCCCGGTCGAAGCGGGAGATCGCCTCGTCATGCTTCCCCAGGTCTTCGTCGAGCCGCCCTCGCTGGACGAGCGTGACGGCGACGCTGAACCGATCGCCCATCTCGTCGGCCAGATCTCTCGCCTGCTCGATCAAGCGAGCGGCCTCCTCGGTGCGGTTCTGCTGAGCCTCGTTGATCGACAGAGCCGTCAACGCTCGCACGCGGGCCCACGTGTCGTCGTGCTCCTCGGCGAGCGCGAGCGCCCGTTGCCAGATCTCGTTCGCCTCGTCGTACTGTTCGCGGGTCCACGGCACCCACCCCGCGAACAACAGCGACCTCGACATCGCCCAGGCGTCGTCGAGCTCGCCGGCGGCAGCCAGTGAATCGGCGAGCAGCCGCTCGGCCGCGTCGAGATCCCCGTCGACGTTGATCGCGATGTCGCCCTGGTAGCGGAGGGCGAGCGCCAGGGTCCAGGCATCGTCGAACTTCTCACCGAGCTCGACCGCGTGTGTCAGGGCCGTGCTCGCGGCCGGATACTCGCCGAGCCAGTAGTGCGCCTCTCCCGTGCCGGCGAGCGCCCGAGCCTCGCGGACACCCCAGTCGTCGTCCGGCCCCGCCATCGCCAGCGCCCGGCCGTAGTAGTCCAGCGCCGACCGGCTCTCCATCCGCCGACGTGCCCGATCTCCGGCCAGGATGAGGGCCTCGACCGCGAGGTCCGGGAGGCGTCGATCCCCCGGCTCGAGGTCGAGTGAGGCGAGCGCCGCCCGCTCGAGGTGATCGGCGGCATAGGAGCGGTGTCCCGACTCCATCAGGGCATCCGCGATCGCCTCATGCAGGCTCCGCCGCTCACGCTTGGGCAAGCTCGCGTACGCGACCTCGCGCACGGTCTCGTGCCGGAACCGCCAGCGGGGGACCCGGGCCGAGACGTCGCGCACGAGGATCTCGGCTTCTTCCAGGCCCTGCAGGTCCTCGAGGTCGGCGTCGGAGACCGTCGCGAGCTCCTCCTGATCGAAGGAGAAGATGAAGACGGAGGCGCGCCGAGCCAGGTCGCGCAGCCGATGCCGGAGGCTGTCGAGGCGGGCGGCGACGACCGCCTGCACCGTGGGTGGCAGTTCACGTCCGGAGGTGGCCGCACCGTCCTGTCGGGAGCGCAGGACCATGCCGGTCGTCTCCACGATGAAGAACGGGTTCCCACCGGTGCGGTCCGCGATCTCGGCCGCCTCGGCGTCGCCGACGCGACCGCCCGCTGCCTCACGCACGAGCTCGAGCGCATCCGGCTCCGGGAGCGGGTCCAGGCGGAGGGTGACCGCGTTCACGGCACCCGATCCCCACGCCGGTCGCTCTTCGAGCAGTTCCGGCCGGCCGAGCGCGATCGTAAGGGCGCGCTTCGGCCCCTTCTTGGCGGCTGAGGATGTCCGCTCGATCAGGTCGAGCATCGGGGCACGGAGCATGTGGATGTCGTCGAACACGAGCACGACCTCCCCTCGCGCGCCGAGGCCCTCGACGAGCGCCAGGAACCCGCTCTGCACGTCCTGTACGAACACGGACTCCTCGCGGCTGGGGGCGCTGAGCCCGATCGTGAGGCCGAGGCGATCGGCGACCCGCTGGGCTTCGCCGGGCTCACAGCATCCGTCGACGACGGCTCGGAGGCGGAATTTCGCTTCCTCGGGCTCCATGTCGTCGTCGATGCCGGCGATCTCGCGGACGATGGCGGTGACCGGAGCGAACGTGGCCGTGTCGCCGTACGTTTGCGCTCGCCCGCGGAGGACCGTGACGTCCGGCTCGAGCCCGGCGAGGAGCTCATCGGCGAGCCGCGACTTGCCCACACCCGGCTCGCCGAGGATCGACACCAGCAGCGGGCTCGCGGTCGCCTTCACCCGGGCGACGCTTCCGCGCAGGATGTCGAGCTCGTTCGTCCGGCCCACGAACGGGATCGTCCGCCGGGCCGAACGCGTGGTGAGCTGTTCCACCTGGAACGCCTGGAGGCCGCCGGTGAAGCCCTTCGCTTCGACCTCGTGCTGTGGGCCGAAAGACACCGCGTCCTTCGTCAGGGCATGCGTGGTGGCGCCGACCAGCACCTCCCCGGGTTGTGCGGCAGCCTGCAGCCGTGCGGCCGCGTTGACGACCTGTCCGGTGACGAGGAGCTGCCCGCTGGGCCCGAGGCCCGTGGCGGCTTCGCCCGTCTCGACCCCGACCCGGACCTCGAGCGGTTCCTCCAGTCCCAGGGAAAGCTGGAGTCGATGCATCCGGTCTCGGATCGCGAGACCCGCCCGCACGGCCCGCACGGCGTCGTCCTCGTTGACGGTCGGCAGTCCGAACACCGCCATCACGGCATCGCCGATGAACTTCTCCGGGTGCCCGCGCAACGCGCGGAGCTCTTCGCTCGCCGCATCGAAGAACCCCCCGAGCACCTCTCGTGCGCGCTCGGGGTCGAGGCGGTGCCCCAGGCCGGTGGAGTCCACGAGATCCGCGAAGACGACCGTGACCATCTTGCGTTCCTCGGTACCGAGCGTGGTGGAGACCGGCGTGCCGCAGTTGGGACAGAAGCGGGCGTCGTCGGGGAGAGGGTGCCCGCAGAACTCACACTCCATGGGCCTCAGCATAGGGGTGGGCACCGACCCGTTCGGGGCGTCGGTGCGAGACTCCGGGACCATGGAACCAACAACCTTCGAACGGCCCGAGGACTTCCGTCGATGGCTGGAGCAACACCACGACAGCGAGCCGGAGCTCTGGGTGGGCTACTTCAAGAAGGGTTCCGGCAGAGCGAGCATGACGTGGCCGGGATCGGTCGCGGAGGCGCTCTGCTTCGGATGGATCGACGGGGTCCGCAAGAGCATCGACGCCGAGCGCTACATGATCCGATTCAGCCCGCGCCGGAAGGGAAGCATCTGGAGCGCGGTCAACATCGCCCTCGTCGCGGAGCTCACCGAACAGGGCAGGATGCGGCCGGCGGGTCTCGCGGCGTTCGAGGCGCGCCGCGAGGATCGCTCGGGCATCTACTCGTACGAGCAACGAGACAAGGCGGTCTTCTCGCCCGCGTACGAGGAGCGATTCCGGGCCAAGAAGAAGGCCTGGGCATGGTTCGAGGGCCAGCCGAAGGGATACCGGCAGAACACGATCCGGTGGGTGATGACCGCCAAGCGGGAGGAGACACGAGAACGCCGCCTCGCCACGCTGATCGAGGACTCCGCCGCGGGCCGCAGGATCGCTCCGCTCTCGCGATGACCGACCGGTGGTGGAAAGGGAAGCGGCCCGGGAACGGCCGAAGCCGTTCCCGGGCCGCCGAAGGATCCCCTATGTGGCTGTCTCGACGACCACGGCCGTTCGGTGCGGCCGGTCGTTCGGGAACAGGGCGAGGATCGACGGGTCGTCGCCCGGGCCCGCGGAGCCGGCGTCGACGGTGATCGGGTTGGCCCCGTCGCAGTCGCCTCCGTCCCAGAACCCCTTGCAGACGAGCGGATCGATCACGAGCGCCGGGTCCGCCGCGTCGAACACGAGGTCCCACGTCCCGGAGTCCGTGTCGAACTCACCCGCAGAGTCGCAGACGAGCCCGGGCACGTCGCCGGAGAACGTCCCGGTGCACGCTTCGACGCGGTACGCGAAGTCCGACTCGCCGTCGACCAGGCCGATCGTCTGGGCGTCCAACACCAACCCCACGAGGTTGCTGTTGTAGTTGCTGTAGTCGGGGAAGTACAGAGCAGCGCACTCGTCGAACGGATCCGGCAGGGACAGGTCGAAGACGCAGACCTCTCCACCCGGCGCGGCGAGCTTCACGGCCAGGAAGTCGGCCTGGAGCTCATCGTCGGCGAACACGCCGTCGGCGCCGGCGTCGATCAGGACGTCGACCTCGAGCGTCTCCGTGACGTTGTGCACGCCCCAGGTCTGCACGCCGATCTCGACCGGCTCGTCGGGCGTGTTGTCAGAGGTGAGGAAGTCGAGCCACGAGATCCCGAAGAACTCGTCGACGCCCGTCGGCAACCCTTCGGGCGTTCCATCGATCGTGGCACCCGTGAATGACCGGGCGCCCACCGCGACGATGTCTTCCTCGCCGTGGCTCTCGGCCGCGTCGGTCGACCCGAGGTGGTAGAGGTCGGCGTACGAGATCCCTGCCGCCGTCCCTTCGGTCAGCTCCATCGTGTCGGGGCCCGCGGAGACGTCGAGCGACGTCTCCGACAGTCCGTTGTCCGATGTCGCGAGCGGAGCGACCTGCCACGGCAGCAGGAGGACGTCGCTCGGGTTTCCGCTCTGCGCGATCCTCACCGAGCCGTCCAGGCTGGCGAAGAAGTAGTACCAACCGTACTGCTGCTCGGGCTCCGAGATGAAGGTCGGGTTCAGCGTGAGTCGGGTCCAAACCCGACGCTGCTGACCGCCGTTCAGCGTGAACGACCTGGATGCGCCGAACGACGTGCCGTTGGTGGAGAACCGCACGGTGGTCATCGCCGGATCGAAGTCCGAGTAGCGATCCTCACCGGTGACCGTGTACCCGTGTGGCTTGTTGTCGAAGTTCTTCACCACGAAGCTCCGGACGGCCGACCATGATGTCGGGGTCGGCGCGAACCCGAACGACAGGCTCCCGGGCCATGCCACCGACCTCGCACGAGCCGATTGGAACGCCTCGACGCGGCCGGACCCCATCACGGTGGCCGACACCGGTGCGTTCAGCGAGTTGTCCTTCAGGTTGCGGTTCGCCTGGTTCATCAGGACGCCCTTGATCTGGGCAGGCGTCCAGCTCGGGTGCAGCTGGCGAAGCAGGACGGCCACGCCCGAGACGTGCGGCGCTGCCATCGAGGTCCCGGACAGGGCCACGGCCTCGTTGCCGGTGCCAACGGAAGCGGCCTCGATCGCGGACCCCGGTGCCGCGATGTCGGGCTTCAGGTCGTTCGTGAGCCGCGCCGGGCCCTCGGACGTGAAGCTCGTCAACGCGTCGACGAACAACGCGCTCGGCTCGGGAGTGTCGGAGATCGTGACGTTGACGGTCACCTCGTTGAAGACGTCCGTATCCGCGTTCGGACTGATCTCCTCGAGGATCGCGTCGGCGTCGCCCAGGCTGATCATGAACGAAGGGATCGTGAGGGTCTCGCCGGCGGTGGCCAGCGCCACCGGCGCGCCGAGGGCGTTGTTGCGGACCACCACGCCGACGGCCCCCGCCTCCTGGGCGTTGAACGTCTTCGTGGAGACCGCGCACGTGCCCCGGAAGACCACGACGGTCTCGCCCGTCAGCGAGCCGGGGGCGACCGAGTCGCAGAAGTGCGCGGAAGTGTCGGGATCGACCTCTCGTCCATCGAAGAGGTCGTCGGTGTGACCGCCGGCCGCGATCGGCCCCGACCACGACTGGTGAACCGTGAGCCCGTCGAGGGGGAGAACCGGCGGCGGCGGCGCCGTCGTGCTGTTGATGTCGAGGTCGAGCGCGAGGAACTGGTCGATCGACGCGGCCACGCCGATCACGCCGCGCGCGATCGAGGGTGTCCCGGAGATGTAAGCGGACGCACCGCCCGGCTGGTTCCCAGAGTTGCCGGCCGAAGCCACGAACACGGTCCCGAGGTCGACCACTCGCTGGGCGGCCATGGCCTCCATCGAGTTCACCGTGCCGTAGTCCACGCCACCGGAGAAGGACAGGACGTCCACCGCGTCGTCGACGCTGCCGTCCTGGTTCGGGTCCATCGCCCGCTCGTAGGCGGCCACCAACACGTCATCCGTCGAGTTGCCCTCGTCCCACACCTTGTAGGCGTAGAGCAGGGCGCGGGGTGCAACGCCGCGGCCCACTTCTCCGGGAACGCTGATCCCGGCGACCGTGCTGCCGGTGTGCGTTCCGTGGCCGTCCGAGTCGAGCGGGTCGAAGTCCGGACGTGGGATGTCGTTCGCAGGATCGTCGTCCAGAACGTCGTAGTTGTTGCCGACGAAGTCGAACCCGCCGATCACCTTGTCGGTCGGGAAGCTGTCGGGCTCGATGAAGGTCGGGTCGTTGGCCTCGTAGGCCGCCACCGTGCCCTCACCGCCGAAGGAGGCATGCGTGTAGTCGATGCCCGTGTCGACGATCGCGACACGCATCCCCTGGCCACGAACGCCGAAGGTGCTCCAGACCTGGGGTGCGCCGATGAAGGGCACGCTCGAGCTGAGGGACATCCGCACGATCGAGACCGGCTGGACCGATCGCACGTCGGAACGCTGCGCGAGCGCCGCCGCTGCCTTCGCGGACAGCCGAGCGGAGAACGCGTTCACGAGGATCTTGTAACGGAAGGTCACCGTGCCGCCGAGGGACTTGGCCTGCGAGATGGCGCCTGCCTGCGCTCGCAGGGCGTTCGCCGCCGCGGCCTTCTGCGGGGCGCTCGTCGAGGCGCCCGACTTGAGGACCGCATCCGCGACCGCCGGGGCCTTCATCTCGACGAAGTACCGACCGAGCTGTCGTGCGCGCACGGCAGCGGGCAGGAAGTTGTCGGGCAGTGCAGCAGCTGCGATGCGGGCTCGATGCCTCGCGTCGATCCTCTGTGGTGCCGACTGCCCAGCGGTCTGTACCGCAAATACCAGCACCAGACCCAGTACGAGTGCGAATGAACGACGACGATGCACGGTACCCCTCCCCATGGTCACGGACTTGAGGATTCTTGCGGGTCGCACTGTGGATTGGCAACTCACCCCCTCCCCACCAGGGAAGACGGGCCGCGATCACGTTCCGGATGCCGAGAGCGATAGCGGCTCATGATGGTCCTTCGGCGCAACTCGGTCGGCCGGACCGAGTGACCGGCCTCGTGTGGCATCCTGTCGAACCGTGATGAGCCAGCCGACGACAGCGCTGAGCGTGGCCGCACTGGCAGCGTTCAGTGAGGCGTTCCAGGGAGAGATCGTGCTACCGGGAAGCGCCGGCTACGACGCCGCCCGGATCGTCTGGAACGGGATGATCGACCGCCGACCGGCGATCGTCGCCCGTTGCGAGGGCTCGGATGACGTCATCCGTGCGATCCGCTTCGCTCGCGAGCAGGCCCTGCCGATCGCCGTCCGATCCGGTGGTCACAGCATCGGAGGATTCTCGACCTGCGACGACGGCATCGTCATCGATCTCTCCCTGATGCGGGGTGTCCGCGTCGATCCCGAGCAACGGACGGCGCAGGTCAACGGCGGGGCGCTCCTCGGCGAGCTCGACCGAGAGGCGCAGGCGTTCGGTCTCGCGTGTCCGGTGGGTGTGGTCGGTCACACGGGGGTGGCGGGGCTCACGCTCGGTGGCGGGATGGGCAGGCTCCAGCGGCGGTTCGGATTCACGATCGACAACCTCCTCTCGGTGGATCTCGTCACGGCTGATGGCGAGCTGCTCCACGTGAGCGAGTCGGAGCATCCCGACCTCTTCTGGGGGATGCGTGGTGCCGGGCCGAACTTCGGCATCGTCACCTCGTTCCAGTTCCGACTGCATGAGCTCGGCCCGGACGTGGTCCAGGGCGTCATCGCGTTCCCCGCGGCGCGAGCGCACGAGGTCGCCGACCGGTTCCGCGAGTACCTCGACACCGCGTCCGACGAGGAGACTCTGTCGTTCGCCTTCGCCACGGCGACCGAAGATGATCCGTCGTTCCCTCCGGAGCTCGCCGGACAGACCGTCGTCCTCGTGGGCGCCACGCACTCCGGCACGCCGGAGGATGCGCGGGACGTTCTCCGGCCGCTCCGCGATGCCGGACCCCTGTTCGACACGTTCGACGTCCGTCCGTATCTGGAGGTGCAGACGCTCGCCGACGAGGACATGGCCTGGGGCAAGCGCTTCTCCATGAAGGGCGGATTCCTCGCGGCGCTGAGCGAGGGCTTCGTCGATCTCGGCGTCGAGCAGATCACGGTCGCCCCCGGGACCGGGTGCTGGGTCGGCCTCTGGGCGCAGGGAGGTGCGATCGCGCGCGTCGCCGACGGCGCGATGGCGTTCACCGGGCGCGAGGCGCCGTTCTGGCTGGGTGTCGAAGCAGCGTGGGAGGACCCGTCGTTGGACGAGGCCCACCGGGAGTGGGGACGCGTCACGATGGACTCGCTCAAACCCTTCACCGCCGAGGGCCACTACGTGAACGACGTGATGGAGACCGGGGAAGCTGTTGCGCGCGGCGTCTATGGCGACGCGAAGTACGAGCGGCTCCTCGAGCTGAAGCGTTCGTTCGACCCCGACAACGTGTTCCGGCTGAACCAGAACATCAGGCCGTAGTCCGATGGTCCTCCGCGGGCCTCGCGTCACGCTCCGTCGCGCCGATCTCGACGATGCCGAGCGCCTGACCTCGATCCGTCGCGAGCCGGAGATCGAGCGTCGGTGGGGGATCCTCGAGGAAGGCGAGATGGAGGAGTTCGTCGGGGACGACAAGACGTTCGTGGTCGACGTCGACGGGGAGGTCGTCGGGGCCGTGCAGTACGGCGAGGTCGAGGACCCGATGTACCGCAGCGCCAGCATCGATCTCTACCTCACGACGCCGAGGCACGGGCAGGGGTTCGGGAGCGAGGCGGTGCGGGTGCTCGCCCGGTACCTGATCGAGGAGCTCGGTCACCACCGGCTCACGATCGATCCGGCCGCCGACAACGCGCCGGCGATCCGCGCCTACGAGAAGGTCGGCTTCCGTCGGGTCGGGGTCATGCGCTCCTACGAGCAAGGGCCCGACGGGACGTTCCACGACGGTCTCCTCATGGAGATGCTCGCGGACGAGCTCGTCGCTGGAGACGAGACACCTACGTGATGTGCCTGCGTGGAGCTGACCTCCTCCCATCTACAGGTGTCCCCGTCTGCCCTCCTCGAGCCAGACGTTGTCGTGCTCGCGATAGAAGGCGGCGAGGGTGTCGTCATCAGGCATCCCGGAGACCGCGAACTCCGCGAGGCCTTCGAAATACCCCTCGCGCGGTGCGCCCGGTGCGAAGTGGATCAGCATCGACGCCGGCTCGCCCGACTCGTTGCGGAACCCGTGGATCCCGCCCACCGGGACGTGCACGAAGTCACCCGGCTCCGTATCGATCCACGCCCTCCCGTCGTAGATCCGCACGGAGCCCGTGAGCACATAGAAGGACTCCGTGATCGAACGATGGAAGTGCGGTCCCGGTCCGCTCGGCTCAGGTCCCATCACCCAGCGGTACAGGCCGAAGAGCCCCCCGGTGGACGCGCCCGTCGCGAGGTAGTGCGCCGTGTTGCCCGTCGGGTACGTGAGCTGGGGCGCCTGGTGTACGGGCCGGAACGTGGCGCTCACCTCGCCCGTTTCGCCCTGGTACGTGGGTTCCGGATAGGTCATCTGCTCTCCTCCGAGGGCGCGATGTTCTGGTTGCGGTGGAAGAGGTTGTCGGGGTCGTACGTGCGCTTGATCGAGCCGAGCCGGTCCCACGTTGGATCGGGGTAGGCCTCGCGGACCCCGGCCCCGCCTTCTTCGCCGAGGAAGTTCACGTACGCGCCGTGACCCTCCTGGCCTTCGAGGAGGGTGCGGGCGAGGTCGTCGACCCAGGCATGGTGCTTCGCCGTTTCGCCGAGGTCCTCGTACACCGAGGCGACCGTCACCATCAGCCGGTTCTGTCGGTGCGCGAACGCGGTGGCGTCTGCGGGCACACGCGCCATCGCGCCGCCGAGCGCGCGGATCTGGGTGACGGCCATCATCGCGGACGAATCGGTGATGCGGTCGAGGATCGTCGCGGCGGCCGCCTCGTCGATGTGGTCGGCGAACCTCGTCTTCCCGACCGCGATCGGGTGGTAGTCCTCCTCGTCCGGCATGTAGATCTCGGGGTAGGTCATCGGGCGGAGCATGTCGGCCAGCGGCTCGGCGAGCGCGCGGAACGGCGCGACCGCCCGCTCACCCGCGTCCGTGTCGCCGGCGTACGCCATGAGGGCGAAGATCGCGAGCGCGCCGTGGTGCTCCTCGGGGACGAACGGCATCGGTGGCGTCCTCATGACGTTCGCGATCGTCGTGAGCTCGTCCGGTGCCGCTTCCGCCTCCGCGAGGAACGCCGTGATCACCTCCGGCGTGGCGGGCAGCATCAGGATCCCGCCCACGATCGACGGGACCTCGTGCAGCCGGAACCGGAACCGGGTGGCGACGCCGAAGTTGCCGCCCCCACCACGGATCGCCCAGAAGAGGTCGGGATGGTTCTCCTCGTCCACCTCAAGCAGCTCGCCGTCGGCGGTCACGATCTCGGCGCCGAGCAGGTCGTCGATCGTCATGCCGAACTTCCGGAGGAGGAAGCCGATCCCTCCGCCGAGGGTGAGGCCGCCGATCCCGACCGAGGCCGTGTCGCCGAAGCCTGTCGCCAAACCGTGCGCTCCCGCGGCGTTCGTGTACTCGCCTGCGGTCAGTCCCGTTTCGGCCCAGGCCGAGCGTTCGTCCACATCGACGTCCAGCGCCTTCAGCGCCGACAGATCGAGGACGATCCCTCCGTCGCAGACGCCGAATCCCGGACCACTGTGGCCGCCACCTCGCACGGCCAGCTCGATCCCGGTGTCCCTCGCGAGGGACACGATCGTCGAGACCTCCGCGGCATCGACGGGCCGAACGATGACCGCCGGCCGTCGATCGATGTTGCCGGGCAGCACCGTCCGCGCGTCGTCGTAGCCGCGATCCTCGGGGGTGATCACCTCGCCGCGGAGATCCTCGCGGAGCTTCGAGATCGGGATCGTGCCTGGATCGGAGACGGATCGCATCGGAACCTCCTCGTGATGGGGGTGCCCTTCCTGTCTATAACCGAACTTCGGGGAAGGCCACCCGCCCCGATCTACCGAAGATTTCCCCTATCTTGACAAAAAGAACTGTCGGTGGCAACATGAGTCCGTGATCGATGTGGCGGTGATCGAAGACCCCGAGGCGGCAGAGGTATCCCTGGATCCCATGCGCAGCCGGCTGCTGGCCGAGCTGGCCGAACCGGGGACGGCGACGAGCCTGGCCGGGAAGCTCGGGGTCCCCCGTCAGAACCTGAACTACCACCTCAAGGCGCTCGAGCGGCACGGCCTGGTGGAGCTCGTGGAGGAACGGAAGAAGGGCAACATGACGGAACGTGTGCTCCGAGCGACGGCGCTTTCGTACGTGATCTCCCCGGCGGCCCTCGACGGCGTCCAGCCCGACCCCTCCCGCGCCCCCGACCGGCTGTCGGCGAGGTGGCTGATCGCGGTGACGGCCAGGGCCGTGCGGGACGTCGGCCAGCTCGTGGCCGGCGCGACCAAAGCCCGCAAGCGCCTCGCCACGTTCGCGATGGACGGGGAGATCCGGTTCGCGTCCGCCGCGGACCGCGCGGCGTTCGCGGAGGAACTGGCCACCGCGGTTACCTCGCTGGTAAGCAAATACCACGACGAGACGGCACCGCGCGGCCGCGACCATCGTGTGATCGTGGCCGTCCACCCGAGCCTCAAGGACGACCAACCGAGCGAAGCGTTGATGACGACCCCATCCGAGGGAGAGGAGCACTGAGATGGCACACCCGTTCAAGGTGACCGACGAGTTCGAGGTCACGGCCACCCCGGAAGAGGTCTGGGACGCGATCGCGACCGGAGCCGGCGTCGACGCCTGGTTCATGGGCGTGAACGAGATCGAGCCGCGGGAGGGTGGTGCCACCCATATGGAGTTCCGCGGCTCCTCGGAGGACGCCACGGTGACGGCGTGGGAGCCGCCCACACACTTCGCGAGCCGCACCCCGGAGGGTGAGGACGGCGCGCTCCACGCGTTCGAGTACCTCGTCGAGGGGCGGGACAAGGGCAGCACCGTCGTCCGCTGGGTCCACAGCGGCTTCCTCGGCGACAACTGGGAGAAGGAGTACGAGGGCCTGTCCGAGGGCGACCCGATGTACTTCGACAAGCTCCGCATCTACCTCACGTACTTCAAGGGCCGCAAGGCGACGCCGGTGAACGTGTTCGGTGGACCGGTGATCCCGGATCGCGACGAGGCGTGGGCGGTGTTCTACCGAGGGCTCGGGCTCACGGGTGCGCCCCAGCTCGGTGACCATGTCCGGCTCACGCCCGAGGGTCTGCCGCAGCTCGAGGGTGAGGTGGACTGGCTCTCCCGGGATTTCCTTGGCGTCCGTACCGACGACGGGATCTATCGGTTCATGCACATCAGCGTGTTCGGCGGGCCGACCGGCGTCGGACACCACATCTTCGTCGACGGTCTCGATCAGCAGGAGACCGAGCAAGCCTGGGAGTCCTGGCTCACGAAGCTGTTCTCGTAGGCTCGAACCGAGGCCAGGATCGAGAAGGGAGATCGAGATGGAGAACGTCACGTCGAGAGACGGCACCACGATCGCGTTCGATCGGCTCGGTGACGGACCGCCGATCGTCCTGGTGACCGGTGGGTCGGTCGATCGCATGTCGAACGTGCCGCTCGCACAGGAGCTCTCGTCCGACTTCACGGTCCTCAACTACGACCGCCGCGGCCGCGGCCCGAGCGGGGACACGCCCCCGTACGCGATCGAGCGCGAGATCGAGGACATCGAGGCCATGCTCGAGGCGGCGGGAGGTTCGGCGAACCTCTACGGCACCTCGTCGGGCGCGGCTCTGGCTCTGCAGGCAGCGGCGGCCGGCCTCCCGGTCACGAAGCTCGCGCTCTGGGAGCCGCCCTACATCATCGACGAGAACGCTCGGCCGCCGAAGGATCAGGTGGAGCAGTACGAGACGATGGTCGCCGAGGGGCGTCGAGGCGACGCCGCCGAGTACTTCATGACGAAGGTCGTGGGCATGCCTCCTGAGTTCGCCGCGCAGGCGCGGAACGAGCCCTGGTGGCCCAATCAGGAGGCGCTGGCGCACACGCTCGCGTACGACGCGCGGATCATGGGCGACTACTCCGTGCCGACCGACCAAGCCGCTTCCGTCAAGATGCCCACGATCGTGATCGCCGGAGGAGCCGATATGCCGTTCATGCGGAAGTCCGCACAGGCGCTCGCAGATGCGCTTCCCGACGGTCAGGTCAAGTTCCTCGACGGGCAGGGGCACAACGTCGACCCGACGATCTTGGCGCCGGCACTCAAAGGGTTCTTGAAGTGAGGGCGCTCACGTGAGGTTCCGCACCACGCTCGAACAGGCCGGCAAGACCGCGACCGGCTTCGAGGTCCCGTCCACCGTTGTCGAGGGCCTCGGCGCCGGGAAGCGGCCGGCCGTTCGCGTCACGATCAACGGCTTCACCTATCGGAACACGGTCGCCTCGATGGGCGGGCGGTTCATGGTCGGGGTCAGTGCCGAGAACCGCGCGGGCGCCAAGGTCGCCGGTGGCGACGTGATCGACGTCGACCTCGAGCTCGACACGGCGCCGCGCACGATCACCCTGCCGAAGGACTTCGCCGCCGCATTGAAGAAGGACGCGAAGGCGAAGAAGACGTTCGACGCGTTGTCCAACAGCAACAAGGGCTGGCACGTGTCTTCGATCGAGGGCGCCAAGACCGACGAAACGAGGCAACGTCGGATCGCGAAGTCGGTCGCCACGCTCCACGAGGGCCGCCCGCGCTGATCGAGTACGTCCGGCTAGGCTCCGTCGGCATGGCGGACGAAGAGGCCACCGAGCCGGAGCCCGACCGCGACGAGGAACGAGCCCGCGTCGCGCGCCTCTTGGAGGTCCACGCGCCGCCGGACTGGGAGGAGCGCTTCCAACGCGACCAGCTGCTCGACGCGATCATCGACACGACGCCCCTCCAGATGTTCGTGATGGCGGCGGATATCCGTGAATCGACGCTGTTGATGAAGGAAGCCGTCCATTTCGAGCAGTTCGCGAAGATCATGGACAAGTTCGTCTCCGCGGTCCGGAGCGGGATCGGGACGCCCGGCGGGTGGTTCGACAAGTTCACCGGCGACGGGTTCCTCGCGTACTGGATCGCTCCCTCGACGCCGAAGGACGAGTATCAACAGCGGTTCGTCGAGGCGGCAGGGAATCTCGCCCACACGGCGCACGAGTTGATCGATCTCTTCCACCGCCGGGTGCTCGAGGACTTCCGCCGCAATTCACGGAACCTCTCGGACGGCGTGGGGCTGTCGATCGGCCTGGACGCCGGCCCGGGCTTCCTGGTGGAGATCGCCGGTGAGCTCACGCTGGTCGGGCCACCCGTGGTGGGTGCCGTACGGATGGTGAACGCGGCGTCCAAACCGCAGGAGATCTTCGCGAACGTCTACCTCGGCGAGCATCTCCACGACGAGCAGGACGGGATCTATCAGGCCCTCGGGATGAGGGCCACGCGCGAGAGCCGCCCGACGAAGGAGTACCCGAAGGGTCAGGAGGTCTACGCGCTGACGTTCCGGGACATCGAGGCGAGCGAGGGCGGATAGGCGAGCTCATCAGCGGACGCGGACGCCGCCGATCACGACCGCGGCGGGACGGGTGAGGACGTCCGGGTCCTCGCGTGGATCCCCCGCGTAGGTGACGACGGCCGGTGGGGCTCCGGCGACGTCGGCGCCGAGGAACTCGACGGCCGCCGTGGTTGCCGCGCGGAGCGCGTCGATCGGCTCGAGGCCGCAGTCGACGAGCATCGCGATCTCTCGAGGGACCGAGCCCACGACGTCGCTCCCGGTGAGCACCGGGATCCCCGCGCGCACCGCCATCGGCAACAGCTCGCGGAATCGCTCGCGGCGCTCCGCGACCAACGAGCTCCTCTCGTCGGGAGGATCGTCCGGGAGGGAGAGCGTGGCGCACAGTGTCGGCGTCCACGCGGTGCGTCGGCGTGCCATCTCATCGAGTGTGTCCTCGTCGACCTCGGTTCCGTGTTCGATCGAATCCACGCCGATCCGCACGAGGTCCGCCACGAGCTCGGTCGTGACGTGCGCCGCGATCCGGGCGCCGGCTTCATGCGTCGCGGCCACGAGTTCGTTCACGACGTCGAGGTCGTACGTGGGTTCGGGGGACGGCGATCCGGTCGCCCGAGAGGCAGCGGAGGAGAAGTCGGCGACGAGCTTCACCCACCGTGCACCGGCCGCGAGCTCCTCCAGCGCCACCCGGACGAGGTCCGGCGCCTCGACCGGGTCGTGGACCGCCTCGAAGTAGTAGCCGGCCGGTGCGAGGTGGCGGCCGGCGGCCACCAGATGGGGATCGCCCGCGACGATCCGGAGGTGGAGTACCACGTCCGGCGCGCCGCCGGCATCGCGGAGGATCGCGACGCCGTCGCCCGCCCACCGTTCGAGGTTCGCCTGGGCGTCGGCGCGGTTGAGCGGCAGCGGACCGTCCCCGCCGTCGCCGAAGCTCACGTGACTGTGCGCATCGACGAGACCGGGGAGCGCGAAGCGACCGGGGAGGTCGTCCGCTTCCGCGACCGCCTGGTCAGACCACCCGTCCGAGCTCAGCCAGGCGTCCTCGACGGCGTCGCCTTCGGGGAGTCGGACCGCGCGGACGTGCCAGCTGGTCACGAGTCCACGCTCTCATCTCCGTCGGGCGTCCACGGACGGAGGCGTGGCCACCACCCGGGAACCGCCCGCTGATACGCCTCGTACTCCTCCCCGAACGTTCGGAGGAGGGTCGGCTCCTCGTAGAAGCGGACGAACACCACGAAGGCGACCGCGACGACCGCCCCGTAGGCCAGCAGCGTTGGCCGGCCGAAGAGGAGTGCCTGCCCGACGATCGCGGCGAGGACGGCGAGGTACATCGGGTTCCGGACGAACCGGTACAGCCCGCCCACGACCAGCTTCGCCGTGGGCGCCACCGGGGCAGGTGTTCCGATCCCCTCTGTCACGAACCGAACGAACGCCGATACCAACACGATCGCGCCGGCGACGAAGAGCACAACACCGGCCGCCTGCACCGGCCAGGGGTAGTCGACGCCCACCCGCCACATCGTGATCAACCCGGGGATCAAGCCGGCGACGACGCCGGGTGCCAGCAGGAAGAAGAGCGAGGAGCCGGCCGCGGCGGCAGACCTATCCCCCACGAGCCCCTCCGGGGACCGGGCGAACACGCGGTGCATGGACAGTGAGGATGGACGGAGCCTACGGTTCCCAACGCCTCCCGCACCCGTGAGACCATGAGCGCCGTGAGCAGCGAGAGGCACCCGCGGCTGCTGCCGGTCGCCGAGGAAGCTCGGGTCACCCCGATCGAGCTGTTCTTCGACCTCGTCTTCGTCTTCTCGCTCACCCAGGTCACGGCGTTGATGGGGCACGACCCGGTGAGTTGGCACGGGATCGCGCGCGGGATGCTCGTGCTCGCGCTCCTTTGGTGGTGCTGGGTCGGCTACGCGTGGCTCGGCAACGTGGTGCAGGCGGAGGAAGGTTTGGGCCGCGCCGCGATGTTCGCCGCGATGGCCGCGATGTTCGTGATGGCGCTCGCCGTGCCGGAGGCCTTCGACGATCTCGAGGGCGGCCTCGACGGGCCCGTCGTGGTCGCGTTCGCGTACCTGGCGGTCCGTGTCCTGCATCTCGCGATGTTCTGGCTGACGGCTCGAACCGAGCACGATCGCGCGCTCCGGGGACAGCTCCTTCGGTTCGCGCCGTCGGTGTTCGGGAGCACCGCAGTACTCCTCATCGCGTCGCAACTCTCGGGGACCGCGCAGACCCTCACCTGGGTCGGCGTGCTGATCGTCGACTACGTCGGCGTGATCCTCGGCGGTGCGTCCGGATGGCGCCTCCGGTCGGCCTCCCATTTCGCCGAACGGCACGGCCTGATCGTGATCGTCGCCCTCGGCGAGTCGATCGTCGCGATCGGTGTCGGCGTCGCACATCTCCCGATCTCGTGGCCGATCGTCGCGGGGGCGGTTTCGGGACTCGCCATCGCTGGCTGTCTGTGGTGGGCGTACTTCGACGTGGTCTCGATCGTGGCCGAGCGGGAGCTCCGGCGTCTCGACGGAGAGGCGCGAGCACGGATGGCGCGCGACGCCTACAGCTACCTGCATCTGCCGATGGTGGCTGGCATCGCGCTCGTCGCGCTGGGGATCGAGAAAGTGCTCGAGCTCGTGGGACACACGACGGACGGCGAGCTCGCCCTCGGGCTCAGCGTCCTCCCACTCACGGCGCTCTACGGCGGGGTCGCTCTCTTCCTGTTCGCCCACGTCGCGTTCAAATATCGGACGTGGCGCCGGGTGACCGTGCGCCGGCTCGTGGTGGCGGTGTTGCTCTGTGCGCTGATCCCACTCGCGATGGAGCTGCCCGCCCTCGTGGCCCTCGGCCTTCTGACCGCCATCCTCGTGGCGATGATCGTGTCGGAAGCGGTCCGGTACGCCGAGGCGCGTGAGCTGGTCCGCCACGAGGAGGCCGGCCCTGAGGTCCACCGGGCGCACGCTCCGGCGGATCGACCGGCGGACGGTTCCTAACTCTCGCGGTCCTCGAGCATCCCCTTCAGGCTCTGGAGGACCATCGACCACGCCTGATCCGAAGCGTCCTTCGCTTCATCGGACGGGAGGTTGTGCTCGGTGATCGTGAGCTCGGAGCCGCCGTTCCGCTCCGCGACCTCCCACGTGACCTCTTGGTAGTGCTCCGGGCTGTCGGGCTTCCCGGAGAGATCGCTCCAGTGCGTGTGCACGAGCAGGTGCGGCGGCTCGATGCGCACGATCTCGCCCTTGTCGACGTAGGGCTTCCCCTGCCATTCGCCTCGGTGGACGATCGGACTGCCCTGCTTCCAGTCGGTCTCCGTGCCCACGCCGAAGAACCACTGCTTGATCAACTCCGGGGTCGTGATCGCCTTCCAGACCTCGTCTGCCGGCGCGTCGATCGCGACGGAGCTGGACGTGCTGATGTCTGTCTCCATGCGTTCCCCTTGCTCAGCATCGGTACCACGTAAACATCAGCCGGCGGTGCCCCGCAGCTCCGCGAAGCGGTCGAGGAACCCCACCTGACCTCGAAGGATCTTCCGACGGGCCTCGTCCGGGCCGAACCAGCCGGCGCGATCGACCTCGGGGAACCCCTGGGTCCGGCCGGATCGGGGCGGCCACTCCATCTCGAACGTGTTGCTCCGGATGTCGCTCACGTCGATGTCGCCCTCCACCGCCCACGCGCTCACGACCTTGCCGCTCGGTTGTCGCAGCTCGCCGAGCCACTCGGCTTCCGAGTGATCGGGCGGCGGCTGCCCCGTCTCCTCCTCGAATTCGCGGAGCGCCACGACCAGCGCCTCCTCCTCTGGTTCGTATTCGCCCTTCGGCAACGACCAGGCGCCTTCATCCTGCTTCGCCCAGAAGGGACCGCCGGGGTGCACGAGCAGCACTTCGATCCCATCGTCGGTCCGTCGGTACACGAGCAGGCCGGCGCTCAGCTTCGGCACGTCTCACTCCACCGATCGCGCGTGGATCGCGCGGACCGTCTCGATCGTGTCGGCCTCGTCGGCGCTCTTGTCGGGCCGGTAGCCCTTCACCCGCGCGAACCGCAGGGCCACGCCACCCGGGTACCGCGTGCTCGTCTGCAGACCGTCGAACGCGATCTCCACGACGAGCTCCGGACGGACGAACACCGCGATGCCCTCGCGGCTCGTCTCGAGCTCCTGTAACCGTTCGGTCTGCCACGCGAGGACCTCGTCGGTCATGCCCTTGAAGGTCTTGCCGAGCATCACGAACGAGCCCGTGTCCGGGTCGCGCGCGCCGAGATGCAGGTTGCTGAGCCAGCCCTGGCGCCGGCCGTGACCCCACTCGGCGGCGAGGACGACGAGGTCGAGGGTATCCGCCCGCTTGACCTTGATCCAGGCCGCGCCCCGTCTCCCCGCCTCGTAGGGGGCGTCGAGCGCCTTCACCATCACGCCCTCGTGCCCGCGCGCGAGCGCGTCCTCGAGGAAGGCCTCGGCTTCGGCGTCGTCGTCGGTGACGATCCGCGGGACGCGGAGCTCCTCGGGGAAGTGTTCGTCGAGCGCGGCGAACCGTTCGGTGGCGGGCCGGTCGATCAGGTCCTCGCCGTCGAGATGGAGGACGTCGAAGACGAACGGGGACAGGGGATAGTCGGCGCGGAGCTCCCCCAGGTCCTTCCGACTCCGGCTCCCGAAACGGCTCATCGTCAGGCCGAACGGGTGCGGTCGCCGGTCGGGCCGGAGCGCGATCGCCTCGGCATCGAGGATCGCCGCCTCGATCGGCACGCTGCGGATCGCCTCCACGATCTCGGGCACGCGATCGGTCACGTCGGCCAGGTTCCGAGTGAAGACACGGACCTCGTCGCCGAGCCGGTGCACCTGGATCCGCGCTCCGTCGAGCTTCCATTCCACCGCGGCGGGCCGGATCCGTTCGAATGCGGCCGAGATGTCCTCCGCGGAGTGGGCCAGCATCGGCTGCAGGGGTGTCAGGAGCGAGAGCCGGAACCGCTCGAGGGCGGACGAGCCTCCCTCGATCGCCGCCGCGGCAACGGCGCCGAGGTCGCCCGCCAGCATCGCGGCTCGCCGGACGTCCGCGAGGGGGACGTCCGCCGCTCGCGACACGGCGTCGACCATCACGCCCTCGAGCGCACCCTGGCGGATCTCGCCCATCAGGAGCCCTCGGAGGAAGCGCTGTTCCTCCTCCGTGGCTCGAGCGAACAGGTCGTGGAGCTCCGTGCGGCGGGCCGCCTGTGAGCCGGCGCCGGCCAACGACCCGATCCGTCGGAGGGCCGCATCGACCTCGAGCAACTCGAGCGACGTCTTCGGCACCGGTGGGGGCAGCGCCTTCAAGGATGCCCATCCGACGCCGATCGATCCGTGCGGAAGCACGCCCGACAGATAGGCGACGGCGATCGGGACCTCGTCCGGCTCGAGCGCCGCCAGGACCGACGAGAGTCGCTCGACCTTGTTGAGCCTGGACGAGGTCGCGGCGACGTCTGCCGACGCCGCCGCGACCTCACCCAACCGCATCGGTGCTACTGCGGCTCCATCGGGCTCATGAGCTGGAAGTAGTTGCCGTCGGGGTCCGCGAATGTGGCGATCAGCCCGTCCGTCTCGCCTTCGGGACCGTACGGCTCCTGGACCACGGTGGCTCCCGCTTCCACGAGCCGGTCGAACTCGCTCTTCACGTCGGCGGTCTCGATGTTCCAGATCACCCGTCCAGGCTCGGAGTTCTTCCCTTTCACCTGGTCGTGCGCGCCGACCGTGACCGCGCCGGAGCCGATCATCCAACCGGTGTAGCCGCCCTCGTTCCACGTCGGCTCGCCGAAGAGCTTGGTGTAGTAGCCGGCCAAGCCCTCCGGGTTCTCGGACCCGATCAAGATGCTGTTCAGGTTCATCTCGCCTCCTTTCGTCTCCTCTTGACTATCAGAACGCCCCGACATCAACCGCTCCGCCTCAGGTACAGCACGACGGGACCGGCGGACGGCGAGTCCTTCTTTCTCCTCGGCGTCGTCCCATCGCCCGTTTTGCTTGGCCTCTTCGATCTTCGCGAGGCCGGCCTCGGTCATCCGGCCTTCCTCGATCAGCTGCAGGGCCCAGCCTCGGTTGCGGGCGGACCAGTTGCTGCTCGTCCGCCGCGGTGTGAAGCGGAGCACGTACCACTCGCCGTCGATCGGTTGCATCGCGCTGTCGATCCAGCCGAAGCACAGCGCCTCCTTCATCGCGTCCGGGAGCGTGATCGAGGGGACGCCGGCGTGCTTCTTCGCGATCATCATCCACACGTCGTCCTCGCTGGCGTGGTGCTCCTCCAGCCACGATCGCCACGCGTCGGGCGTCGGGAACGGAACCGGGTCGCCCGTCATCTCCATCGCCGCATCCTAGGTCGCCGACGGCGACGCACCCTCGACGAGTGCTCGCGGTGACTACGCGCTGTACCTGATCATGGACCGGCTCTTCGACGCCGCTCCTCGGCTCGGCTAGCTACCGGGCATCGGTGGCGTCGGCGGTGGAGGCGGAGCCGTGAGCTGCGCCTGTGACGGGGCTTGTCCGCGCACGACCAACGTGCCGGCGAGGATGTCGTGGAGTCCCTGCTTGCGTTGCGTGAACGCCACCATGAGGAATCCGATCCCGAGGATCAGGGCCGAGAGGATCTTCGCGAAGTACCGACCCGTCGCCTTGCCGAACCCGATGCGCCGGCCTTCGAGGTCCGTGACGACGATGCCGAGCGCCATCTTCCCGACCGTGGCCTGCTTCGTGG
The DNA here is from genome assembly GCA_963711655.1 of uncultured Actinomycetota bacterium. GTDB lineage: Bacteria > Actinomycetota > UBA4738 > UBA4738 > HRBIN12 > JAJNBA01. The sequence goes on along the minus strand of CAVQEW010000014.1, from coordinate 125,358 downwards.
AGCTCTCCATCAGCGCGTAGTACAGCCAGGTGATCGCGGTCGAGATGCTGGACGCCACCGGGGAATAGGTGCTGGAGCCTGGATCGTCGCTTCCGAGCGCCAGCGTGAGGGGCACTGTCACGATGCCCACCACCAAGCCATCGAGGAGCAATGCGGCGACCCTCCGCCAGAAGCCCGCGTAGTCCGAGGTGCCGTTCATCCTTCGAGACCTCCTCCGTCCGCCCGATGGTGGCACATCGAGCGAGGGTTGCTCGTAGCTCGTCGCTAGAACGGCTTCGCCACCATCACGTAGATGATCGCGAGCCACGCGAGGCCGTCGATCGCGTTCATCACGACGACGCTCGGTGCACCTGCCAGCGCCCGGAGCGCATCCGAGGGCTGATCCACGGGGCTCTCCGCCGCAGCCGCCTTGAGCTTCTCCGCCTGCATCCGGTGGTACGTGAGGCCGTTCACGAGGATGAAGAGCGACAGGGCGTACCCGATCAGCAGCCAGGTCTGCGTGAGGTCGAGGTCGCTGGTGATCGCCGTCACGAACCCGAACACGATGCCGAGGAGGAACAAGCCGCCGCCGATCGGGGCGAGCCGATCCTCCGCGGCCAGGATGCGGCGGACGGCACCCACGTCACCAGAGCGCGCGACCGCTCCCGACAGCATCCCCTGACCGACGAAGATCGAGACCGCCACGAACATGGACGCGATGTGCAGGAACTTCCAGATCGTCGAGGCATCCATCTGACGCCGATGCTATTGCACGCGCTCGTCACTCCGATGGAGCGCGTGGCAAGGTGGCGGGGATGTCATCGAAGCAACGACAGTTCACGAAGGCGGCCGCCTTCCGAGCGCTCCATGAAGGTGACGCGTTCGTGATCCCCAACCCGTGGGATGCGGGATCGGCTCGGGTGCTCGAGGCCCTCGGCTTCCCGGCGCTCGCGACCACGAGCTCCGGCCTCGCGTTCACCCTGGGCCGCCTCGACGGGAGCGTGACGCTCGACGAGATGGTCGAGCATGCGGCGGCGCTCGACCGCGCGACGGAGCTCCCCGTGTCGGTTGACCTGGAGAACGGGTACGGCCCCGACCCGGGGGATGCGGCCGAAGCGATCCGGCGTGCGGGCGCGGCGGGCGCTGTCGGCGGTTCGATCGAGGACTTCGACCGTGACGGGCGCCACCTCTACTCACTCGACCACGCCACCGAGCGGATCGCCGCGGCAGTGGAGGCGGCCCGGAGCCTCGCGTTCCCGTTCACGCTGACCGCGCGGGCGGAGAACCACATCCGGGGGAACCCGGACCTGCGAGACACGATCCGACGCCTGCGATCGTTCGAGGAGGCCGGCGCGGACGTGCTCTACGCCCCGGGACTCGCGGGTCTCGACGAGATCCGCGCCGTCTGCGGGTCGGTCGGCAGACCGGTGAACGCCCTGGCCAAGCCGGGGATGAGTCTCGAGGAGATCGTCGAGGCCGGCGCGCGCCGGGTGAGCGTCGGCGGCGCGCTCACGTGGGTATCGGTGAAGGCGTTCGTGGAAGCGGCCACGGCGATCCGTGACGCCGGAGACCTGTCGAAGCTCGACGCGACACTCCCCTTGGCCGACTGGCTCGAGCGATGACCGGGTCGGGTCGTCGGGCTCGCCTGTTACGGTTCGCGCATGGGTCATCGGTCACTGATGGACGACGCGTTCGCCCATCACGTGTGGGCGACGCTTCAGGTGCTCGACGTGTGCCTCGGTCTCACTCCGGACCAGCTGGGGACCACCGTCCCCGGAACGTACGGGTCCATCCTCGACACCGCGCGTCACACGGTCGGCGCGGATAGCTCGTACCTCTGGGTTCTGAACGGTGGCCGCACGACCCTGATCGACGAGGACGACATGGATCTCCCGGAGCTCCGCGCGACGATGGAGGGCCACGGCCCCGCCTGGTCGGAGCTTCTGGCGCAGGGCCTCGATCCGGATGCCGTCGTCGAGCGACACCGCGACGACGGATCCGAGACCCACGCGCCGGTGAGCATCAGGCTGGCGCAGGCGCTGCACCACGGCACCGATCACCGGAGCCAGATCTGCACCGCCCTCACCACGCTCGGCATAGAGCCGCCCCTCATCGACGTCTGGGACTTCGGCGCCGAGACCGGTGTCGTCACCGAGATCGCGCCCACGTCGGAGAGGGAAGGGGCGGGTTGATGGCGGGAACCGGAACGTCCGACGATCCCTGGGTGCTGAAGACCCCGCCGGGGACGTCCGAGTACCAGATGTGGCGCGACGAGGAGGCCGATCCCCCGACGCTCGTGTGTCAGGTGGGTTCGACGCGGCTCGGCTACCAGCTCCGGTGCATCGAGGACCTCCACGCGATGCTGAAGGAGCACGGCGACTGGATGGAGCTGGGAAGCGCCGACGAGCAGAAGCAGGCGAAGGAGGGCACGGTCGAGGCCTGGGGCCGGTCCTCTGACAATCCCGTCGGCGGTTGGTACGGGATCAAGAAGGGACTGCGCGGGCGGTTCGGCATGTACGTGCCGCCGCTCCTGGAAGCCCTCGGCATGGCCGAGCTCGAGCACAACCCACGCAACAACCGGATGCGCGCTCTCTGACCCTCACTCGTTCGGCGCTCTCCACCCACCGTAGGGCTCGGCCAGATCGGCTGCCGACTTCGGCCCCCAGGACCCCTTCGCGTACGTCTCGACCGCGGTCGGAGCGTCCAGCAACGGCTGCACGATCCGCCACAGCTCCTCGACCACGTCCTGTCGCGGGAACAGCGTGGGATCGCCGATCAACGCATCCCCGAGGAGCCGCTCGTACGGCCCGCGACTCTTGCCCAGTTCCCCGAACGAGACGTCGAGATGGACGGGCGCCGCGGACTCGCTCGACGGGTCCTTCACCAACACCCCGATGCTGGCGCCGGCATCCTTCCCGATCCTGATCGAGATGTGGTTGTGATGGTGGACCTCCTCGGTGTGGTCGCCCATCAGGATCGGCGGCGGCCGTCGGAACAGCACGTGGACCTCGGTCACGTCCGTCTGCAACGCCTTGCCGGCTCGGATCAAGAAGGGAACGCCGGCCCAGCGCCAGTTGTCGATCCGGAGTCGGAGGGCGGCGAACGTCTCCGTCTCGGATCCGGGGTCGACGCCCTCCTCGTCGGTGTAGCCCTCGTACTGGCCTCGGACGGAGTTCGCGGGATCGGCGTCCGGGATCGCGCGGAGCACGTCGAGGCGGCGATCGGCGATCGCATCCCTGCCACCCGCCGGCGGTTCCATCGTGACGAGGGCGAGCACCTGCAGGAGGTGGTTCTGCACGACGTCCCGCAGCGCGCCCACGGCGTCGTAGAAGCTGCCCCGGCCCTCGATGCCGAACGATTCGGCGAGGGTGATCTGCACCGACTCCACGTGGTGCCGGTTCCAGATCGGTTCGAGGATCTCGTTCGCGAACCGCAGGTAGACGATGTCCTGGACCGGCTCCTTCCCCAGGAAGTGATCGATCCGGTAGATCTGATGATCGTCGAGCACCTGGAGGAGCCGTTCGTCCAAGTCTCGCGCCGACGCGAGGTCGGATCCGAAGGGCTTCTCGATCACGACGCGTGCGCCGTCGGTTCGACCCGCTCGCCCGAGCGCCTCGACGATCGGAGCGAACAGCGAGGGCGGCGTCGCAAGGTAGAAGACCGGCCGTTCCGCATCGCCCAGCGCCTCGATCAGCGGGTCGTACGCCGCCGGGTCGGCGGCATCGGCCGCGACGTAGGAGAGACGCTTCGCGAACCGCTCGAATGCCGACTCGTCGACGGTCTCCTCGGCCTTCTCCACCGACTCGCGAGCCAGTGCCCGCAGCGCATCCGGCGTCAATGCCTGCCTGCCCACGCCGATCACGTCGCAGGGGAGCGTCCCTCGCAACTCGAGCCGGTACAGGGCCGGCAGGGTCATCCGGCGGCCGAGATCGCCCGTGATGCCGAAGCTGACGAGCGCGTCCGCCGTCGCATCCCTAGGCTCCGTCATGGCCGAACACCAGAGGACCAAAGACCAGAGAGGAGGCCGGGGTGACGACGGACCGCCCGATGGGACTGGGGGTGGTGGGTCTCGGCCGGATGGGGTCGAACATCACCCGACGGCTGATGCGAGACGGACACCGCTGCATCGTCTCCGACCTCGATCCCACGGCCGTGGAGCGGCTGGCCACCGACGGCGCCGTCGGGGCCGCGAGCCTCGAAGACCTCGCCGCCGCCCTCGAGCCGCCGAGGATCGTCTGGCTGATGGTGCCGGCCGGCGTGCCCACCGAGGCCGCCCTGCGGGACGTGGCCGGTCACCTGGAGTCGGGCGACATCGTGATCGACGGGGGGAACACCTACTACCGAGACGACGTGCGGCGGGCGGGAGAGCTCCGTGATCGCGGGATCCGCTACGTCGATTGCGGCACGAGCGGAGGCGTCTTCGGGCTGGAGCGCGGCTTCTGCCTGATGGTGGGCGCGGACGTCGATGTCTTCGAGCACCTCGAACCCATCTTCGCATCGCTCGCTCCCGGTGTGGACGCCGCCCTCCGGACGCGAGGCCGGGACGGGAACCCGTCCCCCGCGGAGCAGGGCTACCTCCACTGCGGACCCGTCGGGTCGGGCCACTTCGTGAAGATGGTGCACAACGGCATCGAGTACGCGCTGATGGCCTCCTACGGAGAAGGGCTGAACATCCTGAAACACGCCGAGACCGGGCCCGCCGGGTACCGGATCGACGTCGGCGAGGTGGCGGAGGTCTGGCGCCGGGGAAGCGTCGTGTCCTCGTGGCTGCTCGACCTCGCGGCTGCCGCCCTGCACGAGGACGCGGACCTCGAAGGATCCGACGTCCACGTCTCCGACTCGGGCGAGGGCCGATGGACGGCGATCGAAGCGATCGAGTCCGGCGCGCCGGCGGAGGTGCTCACCGCCGCCCTGTTCGCGCGGTTCGCATCGCGCGACGAGGCCGCGTTCGCTAACCGGGTGCTCTCGGCGATGCGGCGGGAGTTCGGGGGCCACGTCGCCGACTGATGATCAGCGTGGAGGTCCTTCCGGATCCGGGAGCCGTGGGGCGGCGCGCCGCCGACCTCGTCGCCGTAGGGGTCCTCCCGGCGGTCGCCGCCGGACGTCGGTTCACCTGGGCGATCAGCGGCGGCGAGACGCCGGTCGCGATGTTCCGCCGCCTCGGGGAGCTCGAGCTTCCGTGGCACCTGATCGACACGTGGCAGGTGGATGAGCGGATCGCGCCGACCGGCGACCCGAGCCGCAACCGCACGGAGCAGGAGCGCGTCCTGCCGCCCGATGCGATGGGCGGGATCCGTTGGATGCCGGTCGACGACGAGGATCTGGAAGCGGCCGCTGCCGGATACGCGGCGACGCTCCCCGAGCGCTTCGACGTCGTGCATCTCGGCATCGGCGCGGACGGCCACACGGCGTCCCTCGTGCCAGGGGACCCGGTCCTCGACGTCGACGATCGTGCCGTCGCGATCACGGACCCGTACGAGGGCCGTCGACGGATGACCCTCACGTACCCCGCTCTTTCCCGCGCGGTCCGCGTGATCTGGGTCGTGACCGGAGCGCCGAAACGGGAGGCCCTGCGCCGACTGATCGACGGGGATCGGTCGATCCCCGCCGCGCGTATACCGGTCGTGGATCAGGTCATCGTCACGGATCTCGATCCGGATGCCGGAGGCCGGGGGGAACGACCCTGACCCGGGACGCGACGGGGTACGCCCCCATCCGCGACTACGCCGCCGTCGGCGACGGTCGCACGGTCGCGCTCGTCGCCCTCGACGGATCGATCGACTGGCTCCCCATCCCGGACCTCGACTCCCCCTCCGTCTTCGCCGCGATCCTCGACGCGGGTGAGGGCGGCCGGTTCGCGCTGGAGCCGGATGTCCCGTACACGTCGGCGCGTCGCTACCTCCCCGACACCAATCTGCTCGAGACCACGTTCACGACGGAGGGCGGCGAGGTTCGCGTGACCGACGGGCTGATGTTCCACGGGAGCGGGCTGGTGCCGCTCCGGGAGCTGGTCCGTCACGTCGAAGGAATCCAGGGGACGGTGCCGATGCGATGGATCGTCGAGCCGCGGTTCGGCTACGCGTCCGCGAAGACCTCTGTCGTCGCCCGCGGCCACATCGCCATCGCGAGCTCCCGCGCGGACGCCATCGCGATCCGCTCCTTCGAGGCAGGCAAGCCCGAGACCGACGGTGCGGCGATCTCGGGCCGATTCGAGGCCGTCGCGGATCGGACGTCGATGCTCGTCATGTCCGTTGCCCGAGGGGAGCCGCTCGTGTTCCCCGGTCGAGCCGAGACCCTGACCCGTCTCGAGGAGACGCGCGACGGCTGGGCGCGGTGGGTCGAGGCGCTGACGTTCGAACGGCCCTTCCGGGACGCGGTCCTTCGGAGCGCGCTCGCGCTCAAGCTCCTGGTCTTCGCGCCGTCCGCGGCGATCGCCGGCGCCGCGACCACCTCGCTCCCGGAGGAGATCGGCGGGGTCAGGAACTGGGATTACCGGTACTCGTGGATCCGAGACGCGGCGTTCACGATCGGAGCGTTCCTCGCGCTGGGATATCCGACCGAGGCGAAGGCCTACTTCTGGTGGTTGATGAACGCCTCCCAGATCACGGCGCCGCATCTCCAGGTCCTCTACCGCCTCGACGGAGATCCTCGCGCGAGCGAAAGCATCCTCCCGTTGCGCGGCTACGCGGACTCGCGACCCGTCCGCGCCGGCAACGCCGCGGTGGAGCAGACGCAACTCGACATCTACGGTGCCCTGCTCCAGTGCGCGTGGGTCTATGCGAACGAGGGCCACCCGCTCGATCGCGACGTGGCCAGCCGGCTCGCCAAGATCGCCGACCTCGTCTGCGAGATCTGGATGACCCCGGACTCCGGGATCTGGGAGGTGCGGAGCGAGCCGCGCCATTTCACTCAGTCGAAGATGATGTGCTGGATCGCGCTCGACCGGGCGATCGCCCTCGCCGAGTCATCTCGCATCCCCTCGGACCACGTGTCGCGGTGGAGCCACGAACGGGACGCGATCGGGATGTTCGTCGAGGAGCGTTGCTGGTCGGAGGGGCTGCGCAGCTACGTCCGCTCGCCCGATACCGAGGAGCTCGATGCGAGCGTCCTCCTCGGTTCGCTGCTGGGGTACGCCGATCCGGCCGGGCCGCGCATGCTCGGGACGCTCGACGCGATCGATCGTGAGCTCCGCGACGGCGCCTTCGTGAAACGGTATTCGGGGGAGGACGGCGTCGCCGGCGCCGAGGGCGCGTTCCTCGCGTGCTCGTTCTGGTTCGTGGATGCGCTCGCGCGGGCCGGCCGGCTGGATCAGGCGGTCGACCTCATGGAGCAGCTCGTGGGGATGGCGAACGACGTGGGTCTCTACGCGGAGGAGGTCGACCCGCGGGACGGAGTGTTCCTGGGCAACTTCCCGCAGGCCCTCCCGCATCTGGCCCTGATCGGCGCCGCGACCGTGATCGCGGAGGCGCAACGGACGTGAGCATCCAGGGGGCGCTCGCCGGCGGGGTGATCGGCACGTTCGTCCTCACCACCGTATTGCGGGCCGCGAGCGAGCTCGGGCTCACGCGCGTCGACCTCCCGTTCCTCCTGGGGACCGCCGTCACCGACGATCGAACTCGGGCGAAGGCGATCGGGTACGTGATGCATTTCGTGGTCGGCGCGCTCGGCGCGCTCGGCTACTACGTGGTCTTCCGCGCGATCGACTCGAGCGGCTGGCTGCTGGGTGCCGCCCTCGGGCTCGCCCACGGTCTCTTCTCGGCCACGGCGGTCGTGAACATCCTCCTGCCGCTCGTGCATCCGCGGATGGGGAAGCCCTGGACGGACGCGAGCTCGTCTCCGCTGATCGAAGCGCCGAGCTTCCTGATGCTCAACTACGGACCCGCCACTCCCATCGTGAGCACGATCGCGCACATCGTGTACGGGGCGATGGTGGGCGGGTTCGCCTCCATGGGCCACTGAGGACCCACCGGGGCTACTCCTTCGTGCGGTAGCGGAGGTACACCGTCCCGTTCCCGAAACGGCGCTCGTCCAACAGCTCGAGCGTGACCCGCACGCCCTTCGGGAGCGCCGGCGTGCCGGCACCCACGACGATCGGCGAGAGGAACAGCTGGATCTCGTCGACCAACCCAGCCTGGATCGCCTGAGCGGCGAGGTCGGGACCGCCGATGGAGAGATCCCGGGCCGCTTCCCCCTTCATCCGGCGCACGGCTTCGCCGTCGAAGCTCCGTTCGAGACGCGTCTTGGCGCTGGAGACCGTCTCGAGCGTCCTCGAGTACACGACCTTGTCGGACGCGCGCCAGATCTCGGCGAAGTCCTTGATGGGGGCGGGCTCGTCGGCCGTCTCCATCGTCTCCCACGCCACCAACACGTCGTACATCCGTCGTCCCAGGAGCATGGTGCCGACCGGCCGCGCGAGATCGTTGACGAAGGCGTGGACTTCCTCGTCCGGCTCCGCCCAGTGGAAGTTGCCGTCCTCGTCCGCCACGAAGCCGTCGAGCGACGCGAGCGCGGCGTAGATCAGCTCGGCCATGACGCCTCAGCCTGCCGCGAGGAAGCTTTGTTGACAACACGACGGAGGGAGAGGATCGCACCCATACCGATCCTGAGATACCCGATGACTCCGGATCCCGAGGACGACGAACCCATGACGCCGCCGTGATGGGCAAGAGGCGCCCATCCCTTCGAACCGTCCCCCATCTCGATCTCGGCATCCCTTCATCGAGGGCCGGTGTGAGGCACGTCGATAGAGTCGGTCCCCGATGGCCTACCTCCTCGTGGCGCTCTTGGGTCTCGCCTTCGGCGCGGCCGTCCAGCAACTGGGCGCCTTGACATCGGAGGTCGGCCCCTGGGCGTCGACCGCCGCTCAGATGTCCGCGCCATGGCTCGTGCTGCCCTTCCTCGTCGGCACTTTCAAGCAGGACGCGCGGAGGGCGGCGGTGCTCGGTCTCGTCGTCACGGCATCCGCCCTCGTCGGCTACTTCGCGATGACCTACAGCCCTGTGGAGATCCATCCCTGGACCTTCGATCGCTTCACCTCAGGGTTCGTCGCGGTGACGACCAGTGGATACAACCCCTTCTACATCCTCGGGGGTTTGGTGACCGGGCCGTTGTTCGGGCTCCTGGGTCAGCGTTGGCGCACGCGCCGTTCATGGATCAGCGCCGCGATGGTGACCGGGGCTCTCTGCCTCGAGCCACTGGCTCGTTGGACTTCGGGTCAGCTGATGCCGCCGGCTCCCGTGTGGGCGGTGGAGGTCGTGTTGGGTGCCGTGGTGGCCGCACTGTTCGCGAACGCCCTGATGACGCGGAGTCGCCTGGATAGGGTTGGTGCATGAAGGACCACGTGGTGTCCGTCCGTGGGCGCTGAGTCGTCCCCGCGGATCGCGCGGCGCGTCTCGCGCCTCGAGCCGTGGGGCTCCGGAGACCTTCCGCTCCTCGAGCAGCTCAACGACGCCGAGATGACGAAGCACGTCGGCGGCCCCGAGAGTCCCGAGAAGCTCGGCGAACGGCAATCGAGGTACGAGGAGGCGGACTCCCGCCAATACCGGATCGTCGATGAAGCGACCGGCGAGGGCGTCGGCTGGGTCGGCTACTGGGAGATCACCTGGCACGACCAGCCCGTATGGGAGACCGGGTGGGCTGTGCTCCCGAGCTTCCAGGGACGGGGCATCGCGGGCTCGGCGACGGCGCAGCTGCTCGAACTGGCGCGGGCGGAACGGCACCACCGCTACGTGCACGCCTTCCCGAAGGTCGAGAACGGGCCGTCGAACGCGATCTGCCGCAAGCTCGGCTTCGAGTTGCGGGGCGAGACCGACTTCCCGGCTCGCCGCGCAGGCGTCGTTCGCTGCAACGACTGGCGCTTCGACCTCTTCGCGACCGGAGGGTGAGCACACGATGAAGGCGATCGTCCAGGAGCGGTACGGCTCGGCCGACGTGCTCGAGCTCCACGAGATCGACCGCCCGACCGCGAAGGACGACGAGGTGCTGATCGAGGTCCGCGCGTCGTCGATCCATGCGGACGTCTGGCACGCGATGCGAGGGGTGCCGTACGTGCTCCGTTTCATGGGCTCGGGAGTGCGTGCACCCAAGCACCAGGTCCCGGGCACGGATCTGGCCGGCGTCGTCGAGTCGGTGGGCACGAGCGTCACACGGTTCCGGCCGGGCGACGAGGTCTTCGGCATGAGCCTCCTCGCGAACCTCTGGCGCAACGGCGGCGCGTTCGCCGAGTACGCGGCCGTGTCGGAAGCCCTGCTCCAGCCGAAGCCGGAACGGCTCACGTTCGAACAGGCGGCGGCCGTCCCGACGTCCGGATCGCTGGCCGTGCAGCACGTGCGTGATGAGGGACGGACCCAAGCGGGACAGCGTGTCCTGATCAACGGAGCCGGAGGCGCGGTGGGGAGCTTCGCCGTGCAGCTCGCCAAGGCGTGGGGCGCGAACGTGACCGGCGTGGATGCCACCGGCAAGCTCGACATGCTCCGATCGATCGGCGCGGACGAGGTCATCGACTACACGAAGGAGGACTTCACTCGGCGTGACGAGCGATACGACTTCATCCTCGACATCGCGGGGAACCATGCGTGGTCGGAGGCCAAACGTGCGGTCACCCCCGACGGAACGTACGTGCTCAGCGGCTTCGATCAGTACGGAGCCTCGAGGCATCGGTGGTTCGGGAGCCTGGGTCGATTCGCGAAGCTGATCGTGATCGCGCCCTTCGTGAGCCAGCTGCATCCCTTCCGCGGAACCAAGGATCCCGGAGACCGCTTGGTCGTCCTGAAGGAGCTCATCGAAGCCGGGAAGGTCACGCCGGTCATCGACAGGACGTTCGTGTTGAGCGAGGTTCCCGACGCGATGCGCTACTTGGAGTCGGGGCAGGCGACGGGGAAGGTCATCATCACCGTGTGATCGGGTGCTACCCAGCGAGGAGTGAGTCCATATGAAGGAGCTCAGCACCGAGATCGAGTTCGACGCGACTCCGTGACGACGACCGATCTCGCCGCGGTCAGGTGGATCCACGGAGCGCCGGACTGCGACCGGTCGACGGATCCTCCGCTCCAGGTGGTTGCCGCCGACGAGGACACGTTCGTCATCCGTCAGAGCAAGTGTGTCGACTTCGAGGCGCCGTTCCTCTACCTGCTGCTGGGCACGGAGATGGCATTGCTCCACGACTCCGGGGCCACGGCGGACGCGGACCTGTTCCCCATCCGGCGCACGGTCGAGGACCTGATCGCCGGGAGATCGCTCCGGCTCGTCGTCACGCACTCGCACGGTCACGGCGACCACTGGGCGGGGGATGCGCAGTTCACCGATCTGCCGCCGGGATCGGTCGCTCCGACCGGTGAACGAGAGGTCGCGGAGTTCTTCGGCGTCACGGATTGGCCTCGGGGCGACGCCACGCTGGATCTCGGCGACCGGCCGATCGACGTCCTGCCGACGCCGGGCCACCTCGGCGATCACATCGCCCTGTTCGACCGGTCGCGCGGGCTCCTGCTCAGCGGCGACACGATGCTCCCCGGCACGCTGACCGTCCGGGACTGGGCGGCGTTCCTCGAGAGCACGAGGCGCCTCGCTCGTTTCGCTCGCGAGACCGCGGCGGAGGGTTTCCCGATCACGCACATCCTCGGCGCGCACATCGAGATGAGCACGAGGGGCGAGTTGTACGAGCTGGGGACGATCCACCAACCCGACGAGGCACCCCTTCCGCTCACGGTCGAGGACCTCTTCGCGCTCGAGGCGATGCTCGACGAAGCCGGTGAGACGCCGCGGCCGATCCCCGGCGACCGTTTCGTGGTCGAGCCCGTGGACCTCACGACCTAGCCTCACGGGTTGCCCGGGACCGGCGTCGAGAGTGGACGTCGGGCGTACTTCCACTACCGCGAACAACTGATGGCGGCGGTTGCGCCTGGAGCCTACGTTCAGCCACGAGCCGAAGGGGGTCTCACGTGAAGCCCACTCTGGGTCGCCTCACGGCTCCATGAGCGCGACTCCCGAACGAGAAGCCAGATTCGTCGTCGTGGAGGGATGCAACGGGGCTGGCAAGAGCACGGTCGCGGCGCACCTCGCATCCGTTCTGGACGCACGCCTCTTCCACTTCCCGCCCGAGTTCATCGAGTTCAAGGAGGCGACGGCGCTCGACCTCCGGGTCCGGGGGGTTCCCCGGCTCGCCTACCACCTCGCCGCCGTGCTGGAGCTCTCCGATCTGGTGCGCGAGGCGCTCGACGAGGGCAACGTCGTCTGCGATCGATACGTGCCGTCGGCGATGATGCCGACCGTCGCGTTCGACGGACTCGACGCGTCTGCTCTCGAAGCGCTCATCGAGCCGTTCTCCGGCTATCTCGTCGTTCCCGATCTCGTCGTGTTCCTCCGCGCCGAGGCGTCGGTCGGCATCGAGCGCATCAAGAAGCGCGCGCAGGAAACCGGGAAGATGACCGCGCTCGCCGAGTGGCTGATCCACCATCCTGCGGCGTTCGCGGATTGCGACGAGGTCGTCAGGGATCAGTCCCGGAAACTCGCCCGAACCGTGGAGATCGACACCACGCCGCTCACCGTCGAGCTCGCGTGCGACGCGGCCGCGGCGGCGGTCGGCGCCCTCGCGGGAGCTGCCTGAGGTGCATCCGCGCGACGAGACGCTCATCCGCCTCCTGTCGATGCCGGGTGAGGCACCGGCCGCGCGGGAGGCGGCACGATCGCTCATCGCCAGCCCGGACCGACAGAGGACGATCGAGCGCCTCTACCCCACGCTGATCCGCCACAAGACACTGACGGTCTCGATGAGCCATCTCGAGGCGACCGGTGCCGATCTCGACGACGTGTTCGTCCCCGGCATGCTCTTCCGGAGCCAGTGGCCGTTCAGCCTCGTCTTCGGTGCGACGCCCGAGGCGCGGCCCGACCGGGTTTCGCTCGGGTCGATCCGGCGACTCGTCGCGACCCACGAGGCACTGTTGACGCGGTTGGAGGACGACCTCCACGACTCCGGCCTTCGTTTCCTGCTCCTCTTCGGGCGTGCGCTCCGGATCGCCTTCCCCGCGTACCGTCACGGTCTGTCGCACGACGTGGACATCTTCGTGCCGCCCGGCTCGCCGGTCGTGCCGTTCGTCGAGTTCCTGTGCACCGGCCTGGGTTTCGGCATCCAGCGATTGACGGAATCCCGATCCGACGGTCGACGGCTCGCCCACCTCAAGTTCTCGAGGATCACCGAGGAGGGCCACTACCTGAGCCTGGACATGCTCTGCTCCGGCCGGCCTGCCCGGGCGCTGCACCCCGCGTTCGTCCCGGACCTGTGGACGCGGGCCGAGGCGGCACCACGGCGTCATCGCACGTTCTCGGTGCCGTGTCGCGAGGACCTCGTGCTGATGCTCGTGGAGAAGACGCATCGCCGGGCGGAGTTCATCCGACGCCACTACAACGACGCGGCGTTCCTCCTGGGCCAGGACGGCGAGCTCGACTGGCCGTACCTGGTCGAGGCGGCACGCACGCACCGGCTCACCGCCGCGACCCACTTCATGCTCCAGACCGTCTGCTCGGATCCCGACGGTCCCCGTATCCCCGAGCACGTGCTCTCGGCGCTCGCTCCGACCCAGAGCGAGCGGCGACTGCTCGAGCGGATGGTGCCGAACGTCGACGCCACGGCCACCGGCCCTCGGACGACCGCCGTCATGGATACGCGCGGCCGCCGCGAGTGGCGACTCTGGGAGCTGTACTGGTTCGGGAGACACCTCGTGGAGGCGCTCCGCCGTCCCCAGGCGATCGGCACTCTCGTCGAGGGGATGGTTCGATCAGCCGTTCTGGCGAAGCGGATGCAACGCGTCAACGCGTCGATGGCCCGAAGGATGGGTGCGTTCGGCACGACCACCACCGTCCCGCTTCGTCTCGTTTTCGTCGCCGACCTGCGTGAGCGCGGCGAACGGTTGGCCAAGTCTCGTAGAGGAGGATCGCCCGATGGGCGACGCGAGCCGTAGGTTCCCGAGTCCCTTCGAGGTCACGACGCCGGCGGGTGCCGAAGGGTGGGAAGGCATGTACCCCGGGCACATGCGCTTCTCGTCCGACGCACGCGCATGGGAGGAGGGCACGTTCTGGTTCCAAGACGGGATGCATCACGCCGACGTGCTCTACCCGTTCGACAGCATCATCACGGAGTGCTGGCGGCTCGGGCTCGGGCAGTACAACACCCGGATCTTCGCCGTGCCGCCTGCCTATGGACTCGATCACCGGGTCCTGAACGGCTATCTGTACGTCACGCCGATCGCGGTCGAGGATCCCGCGAAGGTGGCGGAGCGGGCCGCCCTGTTCGCGGAACGGGCATCGGTCTACTACGAGGACTGGGATCGCTCCGTGGACGCCTGGAAGGCGAAGATGGAGATCCTGATCGAGACCCTGGACGCGATCACCGTCCGGCCACTTCCGCCGATCGAGGACATCGAGGTCGTGCACGAGCGCCGCGGGCGAAGCTCGGCGTTCGACCTCCTGGAGGCCTACGACCGGACCATCGAGAACGTCTTCCTGGCGTGGCAGTACCACTTCGAGATGCTGAACCTCGGATATGTCGCGTACCTGCAGTTCTTCACGTTCTGCAAGGACACGTTCCCCGGGATGGGCGACGACGTCATGGCGCAGATGGTCGCCGGCACGAACATCCTGTTCTTCCGGCCGGACGACGAGCTCCGCGGGTTGGCGAGCCTCGCCGTGGACCTCGGGATCGAGGACGTCATCCTGCAACCGACCTCCGCTGGCGAAGCGATCCGTGCCCTCGAGGATGATCCTCGCGCGAAGCCGTGGATCGAGGCATGGCGCGAAGCGCAGCACCCCTGGTTCAACTTCTCGAACGGGAACGGGTTCTCACACCGCGACCGGTCGTGGATCGACGACCCTTCGGTTCCCTGGGATGCGCTGCGCCGATATGTCGTCGCCCGGACGTCGGGAGAGGACCTGGATCGACCGTTCGCGGACATCATGCGTCGCCGCGAAGAACTGTCCATGGGCTATCGCGCGCTCCTCGAGACCGACGAGGAACGTGCGGCCTTCGACGCGCATCTCCAGCTCGCGAGGACGGTCGCCGGCTACATCGAGGACCACAACTTCTACGTGGAACACTGGCATCACACGGTCTTCTGGAACAAGATCCGCGCGTTCGGCCGGGTGCTCGTCGCCGCCGACTTCCTCCACGACGCAGAAGACATCTTCCTCCTGAACCGATGGGAGGTCGGCCAGGCGCTCTACGAGCTGGCCGCGACGTGGGCGACCGGCGCGCCTTCGCGCGGGCGTGTGTTCTGGCCTGCCACGGTGACGGCGCGGAAGGGCATCGTCGCCGCGCTCGAGGCGTCGTCACCTCCCCCGGCGCTCGGGCCGGCCCCCGACGAGATCACCGAGCCGCTGACGGTGATGCTGTGGGGGATCACCACCGATCGCGTGGAGGAGTGGCTCGGATCGTCCGGCGCGAACCACGATCGGATCGTGGGAGTGGCTGCGTCGCCCGGCGTCGCGGAGGGTTCGGCCCGAGTGATCGCCAGCGCTTCGCAGCTCCTCGAGGTGCAAGACGGCGAGATCCTCGTGGCTCCCATCACCTCGCCCTCCTGGGGCCCGGTGTTCGGTCTCGTCGCCGCGGCCATCACGGACATCGGCGGGATGATGTCGCACGCCGCCATCGTCAGCCGCGAGTACGGCCTGCCGGCGGTCGTCGGCGCCGCCGGCGCGACGCGCGCGATCGCGACGGGAGACCTCGTCCGCGTCGACGGAGGCACCGGCGAAGTGTTCGATCCTCGAGCGAGCGAGCGCCGCCGGTCGATGACCTGGACGCTCCGCCTCGACGAGCTCGGAGGGCCGGCGAGCCGAGATGTCGGGCGGGTCGGCGGGAAGGCGGTCGGGCTGTCGCGGCTGCGTCATCACGGATTCCGTGTGCCCGACGGCTTCGCCGTCACCGGCCACGTGTACCGCCGCGTGATCACGTCGGATGGCCTGAGAGCGGAGATCCGACGGCTCGACGACGAGGGTGATCCCGAAGAGCGAGCGACGGCGGCCCGGAGGATCCGGAACCGCCTCCTTCGGACCGACTTCCCGCGGGACATCGCCCCTGAGCTCCATCGCGCGGTGGGCGAGCTGGATCCGTCCTTCGCCGGCGTGGCTGTGCGCTCGAGCGCGACGGTCGAGGACGGTCGTGAGGTCTCGTTCGCCGGTCAGTTCCTGACGAGCTTGGCGGTCCCGCACGGCGCAGCGCTCGAGTCCGCCATACGGAGATGCTGGGCGAGCCTGTTCTCACCGGAGGCGACCGCATACCTCGCGGGTTCCGGCTGCCGTTCGGAGGACGTCGTCATGGCGGTCGTGGTCCAACGCCTCATCCGGGCGCGGGCTGCCGGCGTCATGATGACCGTCGACCCGCGGACCGGCGATCGTTCGCAGATCGTCGTGGAGGGGTCGATCGGTCTGGGGCTCCCGCTCGTGTCCGGCCAGATCAACCCCGACCGCTTCTGCGTCGACAAGGTGACGCTTACTCTTCGCTCGCGAGTCATCGGGGACAAGCGATCCGCGCTCGCGGTCGCAGACGAACGGCCCGCGATCGTTCGGCGGCGTCCCGGGGAGGCCGAACGCGGTCGCCCGTGCATCGACGACGACGAAGTGATCGCGGTGGCGTGCCTGGGGAGGGACGTCGAGCGCGCCCTCGAGGCTCCCCAGGACATCGAGTGGGCGTTCGGACGGGACGGATCCGAGGTGGGCTTGTTCGCGTTGCAGACCCGGCCGCTGACCGCGCTCGGCGGTCACGTCACGGTGCGGGCCGGCGACCGTGTCTCGGTGCCGCCGGGTCGGTGAACGTGTCATCCGACAGCGGCGAGCGTCGCCTATCGTAGGGCGATGTCGGAGATGAAGGATCCGGAGAAGCTCCGAGAAGTCGCCACGTCGATCATCGACTCGGGCCGGTTCATGACGCTCGCCACGGCCGACGCCGACGGCGTGCCCTGGGCATCACCCGTGTGGTACGCGCTGGCCGGGTACCACGAGTTCCTCTGGGTCTCGTCTCCCGATGCGAAGCACTCGCAGAACCTCGCGGTGCGCCCGGAGCTCGCTCTCGTGATCTTCGACTCGCACCAGGCCGGTGGCTGGAACGCGCTCTACATGTCGGCCGTTGCCGAGCAGCTCGCCGGCGCCGACGTCGACGAGGCGATCCAGATCTTCTCCCAGCGAGGAGAAGCGCAAGGGTTGCGCAGGTGGAAGCCGGAGGACGTGTTGCCCCCGGCGCGCCATCGCCTCTATCGCGCCGTCGCCTCCGAGCAGTTCGTCCTCGACGAGCACGACGAGCGTCTCCCGGTGAACCTGGAGTAGGAGGTCTACCGGCCCGTAGCGGTCAGGGCTTGCGGCCGGTCGCTCGGCCCCACGCGAAGGCGGCGAACGAATCGGATGACTCGGCCCACGTGATCCAGGCCCGCTCCAACGCGTCGATCTCGTCCTGGTCGGCGAGCCCCCGTTCCGTGACCCCATCCACGTACCACTCGTCCCGGCAGTCCGCAGCGCGCCCGAGGCCGAACGTGCGCACGCGTTCCTCGGTCCCGTAGCTGAAGTAGGTGGTCGCTGCTTCGACCTGCTCGAACCCTGATGCGAGCAAGAGACCGCGAAGCTCTCGCCCACGGTGGGGATGCACGTCGCCCTGCGCCTCCCAAAGCTTCAACCGAAGCTCGTAGAAGCGACGCAACAGTGGTTCGCCGGGGCCGTGGAGGATCAACCCTCCGTACTCGATCGACGAGGCACCGATCAGGCCTCCGGGCTTCAGCACTCGGCGGACCTCGGCGAGACCGGCGAGCGGATCGTCCAGCGTCTCCATCATCGAGCAGAGCGTGCAGACGTCGACGGACGCGTCGCGGACGTCGAGCTCGTAGATGCTTCCTTCGACGAACTCGACGTTCTCGATGCCATGTTCCGACGCGTACGCGCGAGCATCGGCGAACTCGGCGTCGTCCACATCGATGCCCGTGACGTGCCCGGCGACCGTCGCGAGGCCGACGGTGATCGAACCGGGCCCGCAGCCGACGTCGAGCACACGATCCCGAGCGCCGATCGAGGGGAGGACGAAGTCGGCGTACTCCGTGGCGCTCCGGTTCCGCAGCAGTTCCTCGAAGTCCATGGCCCGGTCCCTTCGTCGGGCGATGCTAGCCGCAACGCAGCCGCCACGAGACGCACGCGGTCCGGGCGGCAGTGGACCCGGCGTATGCTCCCTGCTGCCCATGGACCGTGCTGCGATCGAGAAGCTGTTCACCTTCACGGACTACAGCTGGCGCGAGTTCGACCGCGCGATCCGTCCTCTCGGCGACGATGGCCTGAGGATGCCTGCGCCCGGCTCCGGCTGGCCGGGACTGCGGGATGCGCTCGCCCACATCAACTGGGCGTACGTCCGCTGGCTGGCCGACCCGGCCGGAACGACCGATGAGCCGGTGAAGGCCGTGGAGTCATGGGACGACCTCGATGCCTTCCGACGCGAGGTTCGCGATCACGCCCGCGAGTACCTCGATTCGCTCGGCGAGGAAGAGCTGTTGGAACCTCGCGACATGAACGTCGACGGCCAGACGCGGCGGTACAGTCCGGCGGACATCTTCGTGCACGTCTTCCTGCACGAGCGCCAACACCACGGGGACCTGAACACGCTCCTGTATCAACACGGTGTCGAGGTGCCGATCGTGGAGTACCGGTTCTCCCTGCCCGACAGGGCTGCGCTCAGCTGAGCCGCTCGAGGATGACCACGGGGATCTCGCGGGTGGTCTTGGCCTGATACTCGTCGTACTCCGGCCAGATCGAGGCCATGAGTTCCCAGAGCCGCGGCTTCGAACGAGCCGTCGCCGTTCGCGCCCGCGCCTCGAAGCGATCGCCGGCGACCTGCACGAACACGTGCGGATCCGCCGCCAGGTTCCGGTACCAGTGCGGGTGGGCCTTGGCGCCGCCGTTCGACGCCACCACGATGAATCGGCTGCGGTCCTTGCCGTAGATCAGCGCCGTCCGTCGGAGCTTCCCTGTGCTTCGCCCGCGGGTCGTGAGCAGGAGGGTGTCGACACCGCTCCACCGGTGCCCGCTCTTCCCGTCCGACTCCACGTACCGGCGGACGTGCTTGGCGACCCAACCAAGTGGGCTGTCGGTGACGAGGTCGTCGCGATCGTCGGGCACGTCCGTTGGAGTATCCCCTCAACCGAGGTCGGTGCCCGCGCCGAGGGACTCGAACGCCTCCCGGGCGAGCTCGAGGGCGCGCTTCGGGTCGGCGCCCAGCTGACGAACACGTGCCGCGAACGCCTGCGCCGCGTCGGTCAGAGCCTCGACCGGGACGCTTCGTCGTGCCTTGCCGTCCGTCTCGGCCACGAAGGATCCATGTCGCCCACGTGTGGCGATGAGTCCTTCTGACTCGAGCTCCCGATAGGCCCTCGCGACCGTACCGCCGGCGAGGCCGAGGTCCTTCGACAGCTGACGGATGGTGGGCAGGCGTGCACCGACCGGCAGGACGCCGGTGGTGACCATGGTCGCCACCTGGGTACGGATCTGCTCGTACGGCGGCACGGCCGACGCGGGATCGACGTGGAGGATCATCCGGAGACCTCTCGTCGCGCGGTGAGCCGTTCGTCCCGTCGAACCCTGAATCCGTTGGGCCTCGCGAGATGGATCCAGAAGAAGAGCGATGTGGGCAGAACGAGCAGGATGAACGCGACGCCGACCGCCGTGGACACTGTCTCCGACGCGACCGTCGCGATCGAGATCGCGACGCATCAGGCTCGCGACGAAGATCAGGACGGCGACACCGGCCCCCGCGAGCACGTGCAGCGATGACGAACGCATCGCATCGTCGAGCGTCACGTCGGCGGCATGGGTCACGGGCTGGCGGCGGCCCACGATCCTCCGTTCGAGGACCTCGATCAGGACGGCCAGACACGCGGCCCCGATCCCGAAAGCGGCGGCCCCCGGGATGCTGGGCGTGACGGATGAAGCGTGCGGCTTCAGCAGCGCGTAGACGGGCACCAGCAGAAGGGCGGTGGCTGCGAGCCCCCGCTGCAGGACCAGCACGTACGCCGGCAGATAGTCACTCAACCTCCTGGGGACGAGCAGTGCGGTTCCGGAGCCGCGGTCGGGACGATTGATCACGAACTCGGCGACGAGAGCTCCGAGCAGATAGCCCACGACCATCAACGAGACCGCCCAGGGGCCGGGGTCGTCCGGTTTCCCGATGACCGCCGAGACGATCACCGGGGTGAGGAAGCCAGCGACCAACCCTGCGGTCCTGCAGCGACGGCTCCATGCCAGGTACCGTCGCACGACGGGCCGGCTGGCGTCCGTCAGCATCACGTTCGCCGAATCCGCCCACCTCGCCATCGAGCTCTCGTCGACCTGGAAGCCACGGGCAACGACGACCAGGGCGATGAGCACCGCGACGATGAGGAAGAAGCCAACCTCGATCGGTCCCAGCATGATGCCCTCTCCTACATCGATGTATCAATGTATTGATACGATAGCACCAACGTCGATGGCTGGGGCAACGTCAACCCGATGCCGATCCTCCGGTTCGAGAGGTCGGTGCTACCGTCCACCGGTGAGCAGCGTGATCGGTCGACGGGCGTTGGCGCTCGTGGCCATGACGTTGATCACGATGTCGTGTGACCCCGAGCCCTCGCCTCACGAGGGATTCGCGAGTCGATCGCCTGTCCTGTCCACGACCTCAGCTCTCGTGGGGGTCTGGGAACGAGAAACCCACTGTGAGGAGCTCGTGTCCGCGCTCACCGACGCCGGGCTCGACCGGTGGGTCCTGGAGTCCGTGGCCGGGAACGGGTTCGTCCCCGGGGTGACGGAGCCCGATCAGATCGCCGACCCCGCCAACCCGTGCGACGGTGCCGTTCCGCGCGCGCACTCGCACTTCTTCGACCCCCACGGCGTGTTCGTCTCGCTGGACTGGACAGGCGCGCCGGTCGACGACGGGATGTATGAGGTCATCGAGGAAGGCACGTTCGTCGTTTCGAAGGAGTTCCCGGACGTCACGTTCCACTACACGATCGACGGCACCACGATCAGGTTCGAGCCGGTGATCCCGGACTGCACACCGGACTGCTTCGAGGCCGCCTGGAGCGTGTCGGTGGCGTATCCGGGCGAGAGTTGGGAACTGGTCGGCTAGGCCGTTCACAGTAGCGGGCTCGGGTCGGGTCACGCCGCCACCCAGTTGCGTTCGATTGCCCGCCTTCGGTGCGGATCGCCATCCCCTCGTCATCGCTCCCGTATGCCCCGCCGGCACAGAAGCCGATCGTGCGTGCAACACCCCAGGTCGACGGGATGGGAGGCCGATGCAGCGCATCAAGGTGGCGTTTCCCCTTCTCGTCATCTTGCTCCTTCTTCCGGCGTGTCGAGACGACGCGACCGACTCGGCAGTCGAGGAACCGCGGGCAGGATTCGGCAACATGGGCTTGGCCACTCCGCCGTCGGGAACCCCTCCGCTCGGTCCCGAGTTCTTCCCCTGTCGTTCGGGGACGGGCGAGCAGGGCTACTGGCGGTACGGCGTCGGTCGCATGCGCCGTGGCGGATGGGAGGTCGAAGAGCTCGAGCCCGACCACGTCGTGATCGGGGGAGCGGCGATCAATCTCCATGGGACCGCTCACGTCGCCGACGGTGGATCGATCGAGATGGAGATGGACGAGGACTACTTCGAACCGAGCGTGCTGAAGGGTGCACCCGGAGCGACGGTGACCATCGAGCTGCACAACGAGGGCACCCGTCCCCACAACTTCAGCGTGCCCGCGGAAGGCATCGACCTTCAGTGCGGGGTCCGGTCCCGTGCCGAGGTGACGCTCACGTTCCCGCGTTCGGGCGTACTCGTGTTCACGTGCAAGTACACGGCCACGTCGGGGATGCGCGGCGCACTCGTCAGTCGATGACCTCCGCGGCGTCCCCGACCTCGATCCGTCCGGGCCGCTCCACGTCCCCATAGACGCCCAAGAGCAGCTCCGTGCCCACGTTCCGGTGCTGTGCCAGCACCGAGAGCGTGTCGAAGTCCTTCTCGCCGGTATCCGGTGACAGGTTCGTCATCACGCAGCGATGGATCCGCTCCCCGAGACGGAGGACGACACCACCGACACGGAGACGTCTGCCCCGCCACCCGTCCTCCCCGTAGGCCACCACACCATCCAGCTCGATCAGCATCCGGAAGCGGCGTGGATCTCAGCCGAACGTCGCCTCCGCGCGAGCCCACGTCGGCGATCGAGGCGAGGGAGATGATCGAGGCGCGATGTCCGCCTCCTGCGAACTCGGGTTCGTCGACACGGAAGACCGAGAGCGTGTCGTCGGCGACGACGCGGCGGACCGCGTCGGTGAAGACCGGGTCGATCGTCCTGGCGGGAACCGTCCGATCGAACAACTTGATGCCAACCCGTTCGCCCACGGGAAGCGCGCTCCCCTCCGCCGACGAGCCGTCCGGGAAGCGCATCGTGAGCCGCTCGTCCGCCAAGGACCACGTCGACACGATCGGCATGAGCGGTGCCTTGGAGATGCCGCTCAGTCTCGTCCCGTCGGAACGCGCGAACAGGAATCGACGATCACCGACAGCACCGTCGCGCCGGAGGTCGATCGAGTCGGGATGATGCAACGCCGTCGACTTGACGGGCGTCACGTTGAAGCGCGCAACGGTGGCCACGGGCATGAGTGGGAGCCTAGCCGCGGCTCCGTGTCGATCGGTGCTTGAGTTTTCTCAAAGACCTGGAGGAAGGCCGACACCGGATCGGGTCCCTTCGCGTTTAGGTCTGCAGAGGACCAGGATGCAGACCGACGTGGAGACCATCCGGATCGAGGGCGGGGTGCTCGGCGAGCTCTACCTCCGCCACGCGCCCCAGGCGCTCCGGCTCGCATACCTCCTGACGGGCGACGCACGCCTGGCCGAGGACATCGTGCAGGACGCCTTCGTTCGGCTGGCGGGTCGGATGCTGCATGTCCGCTCGCCCGACGGCTTCCAGGCCTACCTGCGCACCACCGTGGCGAATCTCGTTCGATCCCATCGCCGACGGAGGGCCGTGGAGATCCGGCACCAAGAGCGGCGAACGGTGCAAGCGCCGCTTGAACCGCCGGACATCTCCGCACGGGACGAGCTCAGGATGGCGCTCACCGCGCTTCCCGTCAGGCAACGCACCGCGATCGTGCTCCGCTACTACGAGGACCTCTCTGAAGCGCAGACCGCCGAGGTGATGCGCTGCCGGGGTGGCACCGTCAGATCCCTGGTCGCTCGCGGTATGGCCACGCTTCGCAGCTCGCTGAGGAAGGACTGAGATGGACGACTGGCTCCGGGAAGGACTGAACGACATCGCGTCGAAAGCTCCGGGAGGGCTCGAGGTGCCCACCACACTCAAGCCTCGAGCACGTCGCAGGATGGCGCTCACCGTCCTGGTCTCGCTGGTCATGGTGTCGTTCCTGACGGTTGCGGCCGTCGCCGGGGTGGGTGCGATCCGGAACGCCCCCGTTCCGGGCGGATCACCGTCTCCGGGCGATTCGGCGTCCCCGTCCGTGGAGCCCCCGGCGCCGGATCCGAACCACATCACGGTGAGGCTGACCGAGTCCGGTTGTACGCTCGAGTCGAGCGGGGAGATCTTCGACCCCGCGCTCCTGCGCGTACAGGTCGTGAACGAGACGGACGATCGAGTGTTCATCGATATCGGACGGCTCGTCGGTGACCACACGGTCGCAGAGCTCGTCGAGGATGTGCGGGATCGTATCCAGCCACTCAAGCAACCCAAGTTCTTCCGACGCTACATCTACGGGAACTCCGGGGATGGCAACCTCATCACGGCCTCGCCTTCGTTCGGGGACATGCCTGCGGAATGGCAACCTGGGCCGAGGGCTCGCGGCGGCACCTACGCGATGGTCTGCTACCTCGGGTCGTGGCCGACTGGTCCGCTCGTGCCCGTGGGCGTCGTCGGTCCGGTCGAGTTCAGTCCTTCGTCGAGCGGTCCTTGAGCTTCTCGAGGCCCTGGAGCATCAGATCGAGCGCGAACTCGAACTCGAACTGATCGTCGCAGCCCGGTCCGACGGTGGACGCGTCGTCGTGGGAGATCTTCGAGAAGATCTCGAAGATGTACGGGTACGTGCCGGCCATCGAACCCCACATCTCGGCCTCGGCGGCCGGATCGACCTCCGCGGTGTCGTTGAACAGTTCCTGGGTGAACCCGAACATCCGGCTGCCCATGGCGTGCAGCGCGTGGTGGGTGAGGTCGAGTGAGAACCCGCCGGTGCGGAACATCCCGATCATCGAGTCCATGTAGCCGAGGACGACCGGAGTGGGGGTCTTCCGCGACTCCATCAGGCGAGACGCCCAAGGATGGCGGAGGAGCGCGCGGCGGGCCGAGAGGATCCTCGTCCGGAGCGCCACCTTCCAGTCGGCTCCCTCGAGCGGCGGGTCGATCTCCTCGATGACCACATCGACCAGGGCGTCCAGGAGCTCGTCCTTGTTGGCCACGTGCCGGTAGAGCGCCATCGGAACGACGTCGAGGGCCTGGGCGAGCTTCCGCATGCTGAGCGACTCGATGCCTCCCTGATCCGCCAGGGCCACCGCGGTGCTCAGCACACGTTCCCTGGTCAGGGGCGAACGGGGGTGGGCACTGACGTCGATCTCCGTGCTCATCGCTCACCTCCCGCGTCTGTCGTATTGACAAGTGTACGCCGTACACGTACTCTCCAGCCCATCGAAGTGTACGGCGTACACATGGAAAACGCCAGCATGGGAAGCAGGGGAGGGGATCTGGATGAAGGCGATCGTGCAGGACCGATACGGGTCGGCGGACGTTCTGGAGTTCCGGGACATCGAGGAACCCATGGTCGGCGAGAACGACGTCCTCCTCCGCGTGCATGCCGCCGGATGCGGTCCGGACGTCTGGCACCTGATGACCGGGATGCCGTACATGGCGCGTCTGGCGATCGGGCTCCGCACGCCGAAGCTTCCCGTTCTCGGCTGGGACGTCGCGGGCACGGTCGATGCCGTCGGCTCGAACGTCATGGGTATCCAGCCCGGTGACGAGGTCATTGGCACGACGAAAGGCTCCTTCGCGGAGCTCGCGATCGCGAAGGCTGACGATCTGGTCCCGAAGCCGCCCGGTCTTTCCTTCGAGGAGGCCGGAGCTCTTCCGATCTCCGGCATCACGGCCCTCCGGGCCGTACGCGACGAGGGCCACGTGCAGCCGGGTCAGACCGTGCTGATCATCGGCGCGGCCGGAGGTGTCGGATCGCTCGCCGTGCAGATCGCCAAGGCGTACGGTGCGACGGTCACCGCCGTGTCCAGTACCTCGAAGGAGGATCTGGTCCGTTCGATCGGCGCGGACGACGTGATCGACTACACGCGCGAGGACTTCACGGACGGGTCCCGGCGCTGGGACGTGATCATCGACACCGCGGGCCGTCGCCCCTTGTCGGAGCTGCGCCGCGCGCTCACCCCGAAGGGCACCCTCGTGATCGTGGGTGGCGACGGCGGTGGACGGTGGACCGGAGGTTTCTTCCGCGGGATGCTCCGAGCCCCCGTGGTGTCCCTGTTCGTGGGTCAGAGGCTCCGCGGACTGGCCACGAAGGTGAAGCGGGAGGACCTCATCGCTCTCACGGAGCTGGTCGAGGCCGGCACGCTCAAGCCGGTGATCGACCGGACGTACCCGCTGATCGAGGCCCCCGACGCGATCCGGTACCTCGAGGAAGGCCACGCCGCCGGAAAGATCGTCATCACGATCTGATCTGCCCTAGGGTCGTATCCGTGACCATACGGATCGACCCCGAAGGCAATGAAACGGACGTGCTGTTCGATCTCGTCGAGGTCGAGGGACGTGAGGTCCTCGAGATCGGTTGCGGAGGTGGCCGCCTCACCCGGCGGTACGCCGACCGGGCCGCCCACGTCTCGGCGATCGACCCGTTCGCGGACGCGATCGCCAGGGCGAACACCTGGCTCTCGGAGGCGCCGAACGACCGGATCGAGTTCCGGCACGTGGCCTTCGAGGACCTCTCCGCCGCCACCGAGGCCGACGTCTTCGATGTGACGCTTCTCTCCTGGTCGCTCTGCTGAATGGAGCCCGAGGGCATGGTCCATGCCCTGGAGGAGATCCACCGCCTGACGAGGCCGGCCGGCACGCTGATCGAGATCCATCCCGACGCCCGGGAGTTCCCGTTCCTCGAGGTCAGGTGGAACGGAGAGCTCTCCTTCTCGGAGGACGATCCCGGCTTCGACTACGGGGAGGACAGCCGGCTCGCGGAGGCGGCGGTCGCGACCGTGGTCGGCCGAGGCCTCTTCATGCTCGAGGAGAGTCGCCGGTTCGAGCTCCGGACGTACGCCTCGTCACTGCAGGACCTTCGGGATCACTGGGCCGTCGCGGACGCCTACGACCCCGAGGAGAAGGAGGAGACGCTCGTCCGGCTGCAGGAAGAGATGTACGCGCGGGCACGCGAGGTCCTCGAGCGCTCGCCCGGCGCCGAGCTCGCCTACGTCGAGCCGGCGACGATGTCGCGGCTGACGCTCGCGGGGTGACCCCCGAAGGCTCAGGTTGACTGCCTCGACAACGGTGGGGTTGACTCGGCGGAGACGTCCATCGGGGAGGGGTCGGATGAGATCGCCGAGAACCGTCGCGCTGGCACAGGTCCTGATCCTCGTGGTCGCGACCGCCGGGCTGGTGGGGGGAGCGGCATCGCCGGCCCTCGCCGAGCCCACCGCGGTGACGATCGCGGGGAGCCTCCAGAGCGAGCTCGGGTGCCCCGGCGACTGGCAGCCCGAGTGCGCGTCCACCCACCTGGCCCTCGATGCCGACGACGGCGTCTGGCAGGGCACGTTCGCTGTGCCGGCGGGCGACTGGGAGTACAAGGCGGCGCTCGACGGCACCTGGGACGAGAACTATGGGCTCGGCGCAGTACGCGACGGCCCCAACATCCCGCTCTCCCTCGCCGCCGACCAGGGCGTGAAGTTCTACTACGACCACGCGACGCACTGGGTGACGGACGACGAGAACTCGGTGATCGCGACCGTTCCGGGCAGCTTCCAGAGCGAGCTCGGGTGCGCGAGCGACTGGGACCCCGGATGCCTGCGGTCGTGGCTGCAGGACGCCGACGGCGACGGGGTCTCCAGGTTCTCCACCACCGCGCTCCCGCCCGGCGACTACGAGGCGAAGGTCGCGATCGACGAAGCGTGGAACGAGAACTACGGGGCCGGCGGCGTCCCGAACGGCCCGAACGTCACGTTCTCCGTCGGCTCCCTCGGCGACCTCGTCACGTTCACCTACGACCAAACGAGCCACGTGCTGGACGTCACGGTCGTCCCCGAAGAGCCGGTGGACGACGCCGCCCTCGTGCGCGCGCCGGTTCGCCATCCGTTCGAAGACGAGGTCCTGTACTTCGCGATCCCCGACCGGTTCAACGACGGCGATCCCTCGAACAACTGCGGCGACTACGCCGGCGTCTGCGTCGCGGGCGACACCCAGGAGCACGTCCTCGAGCACGGGTACCTCCCGAGCGACAAGGGCTACTATCACGGCGGCGACATCCAGGGTCTACGGCAGAAGCTCCCGTACCTGCAGGGCTTGGGCATCAGCGCGATCTGGGTCGGCCCGATCTACGCGAACAAGACCGTGCAGGAGGACTCCACCAACCTCTACGGCATGTCCTCCGGCTACCACGGCTACTGGATCCTCGACTACCTCCGCGTCGATCCGCACCTCGGGACGAACGCCCAGTTCGCGGCGCTCGTGGACGAGGCGCACGCCCGCGGGATCAAGGTCTTCATGGACATCGTCACGAACCACACCGCGGATGTGATCCAGCTCGAGGGCAACGCCGGCTATCGCAACAAGCGCGATTTCCCCTACCGCGACGTCTTCGGCGTGCCCTTCGACGACTCGGACTACGCCTACTCGGGCCAGCCCGACTCCACGTTCCCCGAGGTGGACGAGACCTCGTTCCCCTACGTACCGACGGTGCCGGCCGGCGAGGAGGACGCGAAGAACCCCGCCTGGCTGAACGATCCGCTGCTGTATCACAACCGCGGGAACACCAGCTTCACGGGCGAGAACTCGCTCTACGGCGACTTCTTCGGCCTCGACGACCTCTGGACGGAGCGTCGGGAGGTGGTCGAGGGGATGATCGACATCTACTCCTTCTGGATCGAGGAGTTCGGTGTCGACGGATTCCGCATCGACACGACGAAGCACGTCAACATGGAGTTCTGGCAGGCGTTCGGGCCGGACATCCTCGACGCCGCCCGCGACGCGGGGATCGAGGACTTCTTCGCGTTCGGCGAGGTGTTCGACCAGCAGTTCGGCGCTCGGTTCATGAGCGAGTTCTCCACGAGGGGCCGGCTCCAGTCGACGATCGACTTCGGCTTCCAGCTGGCGGCGCGGAACTTCGCGTCCCAGGGAGGGGCGACGGACGGCCTGGAGGTGTTCTTCGCGTCCGACGACTACTACACCGACACGGACAGCAACGCGTACGCGCAGCCGAC
Source organism: uncultured Actinomycetota bacterium (assembly GCA_963711655.1). Taxonomy (GTDB): domain Bacteria; phylum Actinomycetota; class UBA4738; order UBA4738; family HRBIN12; genus JAJNBA01. The sequence goes on along the minus strand of CAVQEW010000014.1, from coordinate 96,944 downwards.
GTTCCTCGGCAACCACGACATGGGCCGGATCGGCTACTTCCTCCAGCGCGTGGACCTGCAGGGCGCGAGCGACGCGGAGCTCCTGGCTCGCTCGAAGCTGGCGCACGCCCTGATGTTCTTCGCCCGAGGGCAGCCGGTGATCTACTACGGCGACGAGCAGGGCTTCACCGGCGACGGCGGGGACAAGGACGCCCGCGAGGACATGTTCGCCAACGCCGTGCCGTCGTACGAAGACAACGACCTGATCGGCACCGAAGAGACGACGTCGGACGACAACTTCGACCCGTCGCACCGCCTGTATCAGGCGTTCCGGCAGTACGCGAACCTCTACCACCACCATCCGGCGCTCCGCACCGGGGCGCAGATCCAGCGGTACAGCACCGATGGCCCCGGCATCTTCGCGTTCTCCCGCGTCGATCGGAACGAGCGGGTCGAGTACGTCATCGCCCTGAACAACAGCGAGCAGGCCGGGACCGCCCAGATCCCGACGTACTCGCCCGGGGGCATCAAGTACCGCCTGCTCTCCAAGTCCGACGCGCCGAGCAGGCTCACCACCGGCCCGGGCGGAGCGCTGAGCGTTCGGGTGCCGAAGCTCGGGTTCGTGATCTACCAGGCCGGGCAGCGGGTGCCGCAGAGCAGCGCCGCACCCGGGATCGACATCACCAGCCTGGAGCACGGCGCCACGGCGGTGCTCGAGACCACGATGATGGACGGCCACGCCGTCCTCGATCGCATCGAGGTGGCGGCCGAGCTCGACGACGCCGATCTCGCGGAGGTCACGTTCGCGGTCCGCGTGGGTGACGGCGACTACGTGCCGATCGGCACCGACGACAACGCCCCGTATCGCGTCTTCTACGACGCCGGCGATCTCCGCGGCCAGGAGGACACGACGCTCACGTTCCGCGCGATCGTCAACGACCTGTCCGGACATCTCGCGGCCGACGAGGTCGTGAACGTCGGCGTCGAGTTCCCGGAGCCCAGCGGTCCGGCGACGCCGTACGCGCTGATCCACTACAAGCGCCCCGCGGCCGACTACGGCGACCACACCACGGGCAACAGCAACGACTTCTGGGGACTCCACCTGTGGGGGAACGCGATCGATCCCGCGGAGGCGACCGACTGGACGAGCCCGAAGCCGTTCCTCGGTGAGGACGAGTACGGCCGGTTCGCGTTCGTCCGGCTGGCCGACGACACGCAGGCGCTGAACTTCATCGTGCACAAGGGCGACCTCAAGGACCCGGACGACAGCCCCGACCGCAGCTTCGTCCCGGCGACCACGCAGGAGATCTGGCTCCGGCAGGGCGACGTGAACATCTACACGTCGCAGGCCGAGGCGCAGGGGTTCGCGACCGTGCACTACGAGTGCGCCGACTGCTCGGCCGTGACGCTCGACGGCTCGCAGCCGGACGCGGTCGACGACTACGGGGCCGTGTGGGAGCTGGCGCCGGCCGACCTCTCGGCGCCGATCACGGTCACGATCAGCGACGGCGGCGTGGTCGACATCGACCAAATGGAGTTCACGCCGACCGAAACGCCGACGGCATGGTTCCAGGCGGGCGAGCAGGTCGTGTACCCGTCGAGAGGGGCCGCGGAGGACTTCGCCACGATCCACTACCGGCGGCCCGCCGGCGACTACGGCGACCCCATGAGCACCGATTTCAACGATTTCTGGGGCCTGCACGTCTGGGACGGCGCGGTCCCACAGCCGCCGTGGACCGACCCGCTCCGCCCCGTCGGTGAGGACGTGTTCGGGATCGTCTTCCAGATCCCGCTCGTGGACGGGGCTGCGCAGCTCGCATACATACTCCATCGAGGGGACGCGAAGGATCCGGGGCCCGACCAGTTCCTGGTGTTCGACACGTACGGCCACGAGGTGTGGCAGCTCCAGGCTGCCGACCCCGAGAACCCGTACGTCGCACCGCTCCGGAGCTGACCCCGTCGTGCCGGATCGAGGCTGATCCGGCGGCCTGATCGACGCTCGGGTCAGGCGACGTCTTCGAGGTCGGCCTCGTCCTCGGCCACCGGCTCGGCGCCGATGCCGGCTCGTCGCAACAGTAGCCAGACGAGCATCGCCAACGCGATCGCGCCGATCACGCTGATCACGGCGGAAACGTGGATCCCATCCAGGAACGCGGCGTTCGCGGCGTCGAGCAGCGGGCGGCTGAGCCGTTCGGGAAGCCCACGCGCGACCTCGACGGCGGCGCCGAGCGTGTCCCGCGCGGCTGCGGCCGCCTGGGCCGGAACCCCGTCCGGAAGGCCGTCGGCGATCCCGTCCCGGTAGATCGCGACGCCGATGCTCCCGAAGATCGCGATCCCCACCGCGCCGCCGAGCTCGGCCGAGGTCTCCGCGATCGCCGACGCCGCCCCGGCCCGCTCGGCGGGGGCGACCCCCACGATCAGGTCGATCGCCAGCGTGAACACCGGCGCGAGCCCCAGCGCGAAGATCACCGATCCGAAGAAGAACGTCCAGAAGCCCGACGTCACCTCCAGCGTGAGGAAGATGGCGAACCCGGCGGCCGCGAAGAGGAAGCCGACCGCCATCAACGCGGCGGGTGAGAACCGTCGCGCGAGGCGCGGGGTCAGCTGCGAGCCGACCACGAACGCGAGCGCCCATGGCAACGTCCACAGTCCCGCCTCGAGCGGCGAGAGCCCGAGCACGAGCTGGAGGAACTGGGGCAGGAAGAGGAAGCCGCCGAACACGAACACGATCCCCAACCCGTACATGGCGAGGGACGTGCTGAAGCCCGGCGTCCTGAAGAGGGCGAGATCGATGAAGGGATCCGACAGACGACGCTGCCGCCGGACGAACGCGATCCCGATCGCCAGCCCGAGGAGGATCGACGCCACCGCGACCGGGCGGATCCCGTCCTGCGCGATCTGCTTCAAGCCGTAGATCGCGGCCAGCACGGCGACGAGCGACATCCCGGCGCTCACCAGGTCCAGTCGCCCCGGGTTCGGATCGCGGTACTCCGGCAGCAGCCGCGGCCCCAGGATCAGCAGGAGCGCCATCACCGGAACGGCGAGCAGGAACGCCGCGCCCCACCAGAAGAACTCGAGGACGAGGCCGCCGAGCAGGGGGCCGATCGCGGCGCCCACCGAGAAGCTCGTGATCCACACGGCGATCGCCGTCTGACGCTGCTGTGGGTCCAGGAACATGTTGCGGATCAGCGAGAGCGTGGACGGCGCCAGCGTGGCGCCGGCGAGCCCGAGCAGGGCGCGCGTCGCGATCAACATCTCCGTGCTCGTGGAGAACGCCGCGATCACCGACGCGACCCCGAACGCCGCCGCGCCGATCATCAGCAGGCGGCGCCGTCCGATCCGGTCGCCGAGCGTGCCCATCGTGATCAGCGACCCGGCGACCATGAACCCGTAGATATCGATGATCCACAGGAGCTGCGCGCTCGACGGCCGCAGGTCCTCGCTGATCTCCGGGATCGCGAGGTGCAGGACGGTGAGGTCCATCACGTACAGGATGCAGGCGAGGGCGATCACGCCCAGCCCGGCCCACTCCCGACGGGTGGCCTTCGGCACCGCGGCGGCTCCCGACGCTGACGTCATACGCCGTTCAACGCCCTCGTCCGAGGTCATGTTCCCTCCCGCGCTGCTCCGACGAGATGCCCACGGCCCCAGTGGATCACCTGGGAGAACGGCCGACACTCCACCGTCGGACGGCGCCCTCGGCGCGTATTCCCCGCACTCCCAGGGAAGGGGTTGTCAAGGGACCGAGTCGTGCGACGGAGAGGAGAACACACGCCCCTGTGATCGCCATGAGTCCCGGCTCGTGCGACCCGGATGGCTGAGCTGAGCCACCCGGATGGCGCGGAACGCAGGCGGGCGGTACGGTCGGACCGTCGGAGGAGCTCGTGAAGATCGGCATCGTCGGCACCGGGAAGATGGGCCGCGGGTTCGCGGAGGCTCTGAGCGCCACGCATCAGGTCACGGTGGGCTCCCGCGATCCCGAACGCGCTCGCACCGTCGCCGCGAAGACCGGGGCGGCGAGCGGCGCCACCTACGCGGAGGCAGCCGCCACCGCCGACGTCGTGATCCTCACGGTCCCCTGGTCCGCGATGGAAGAGACGCTCGCTGAGCTGGGCGACCTACACGACACGGTCGTCGTCGACGTCTCGTACCCGTACAACAAGCGCGAACGAGAAGCCCTCAAGAGTCGGTCGACCGCCGAGCTGATCCAGGAGCGACTCCCAGCCGCCAGGGTGTTCAAGGGCTGGAACCACGTGCACGCGAGGCATCTCACGGCCCCGGAGATCGACGGGATCGCCTCCTCGGTCCTGATCGCCGGAGACGACGACGACGGGAAGGAAGCCGTGTTCACGCTGGCCCGCGATATGGGCTTCCATCCCGTGGATGCCGGTCCGCTCCGAGCGACCCGCGACCTCGAGAAGCTCGTGGGCGTGATGCTGTTCGTGAAGCTCGGCGCGATCCGCGTGCTCTCGAGCGGCCGATCGTGACGGCGGAGCTCCAGAAGCGCGTCGACGACGCCCTCCGGCGGTCCGGTCGCCGGCCAGGCCTCCTCGTCGTGGGAGCGACCGATGGCGGCGACACGGCGTTCGCATCGCGGGGGCTGCTCCCGGAGCCACCGTGCGCACCGGAACGGGCGGTCTTCGAGATCGGCTCGATCACGAAGGTGTTCACCGCGCTCCTGCTGGCGCTCGCGGCGGAGCGAGGCGAGCTCGCCCTCGACGACCCCCTCGTCGAGCACCTCCCGCGCGGGACCCGCGTGCCGATGCGCGATGGTCGGCCGATCACGCTCGTCGATCTGGCCACCCACAGGTCGGGGCTTCCCCGACTGCCGCCCGGGTTCCTCCTGCACGCGCTCCGCCACCGCGACGACCCCTATGCCCGCCTCTCGACGGAGGACGTCCTCGCAGCGCTCGGGGATACGCGTCCGCGAGTCGCCGCCAGGGAGCGATTCCGGTACTCGAACTACGGCGCGGGTGTGCTGGGCATCGCGCTCGCCCACGCAGCCGCGACCGACTACGAAGCCCTGGTGCGGGAGCGGATCACCACACCCCTCGGGCTGAGGGACACCGTGATCGCCATGAGCGAGGACCATCGGAGCCGTCTGGCCCCGGGGACGAAGAGGTGGGGCGGTCCGGCCGGTCTCTGGACGATCCCCGGTCTGACGGGAGCCGGCGCCCTGCGATCCACCGCCGCCGATCTGCTCGCGTTCATCCGCGCGCAGATGGGGACGCTCCCGGACGTACCCGAGGACCTCGCGGCGGCGATCCGGTCGAGCCACCAGGCGTGCGCAGGGGGCGGTCGTCTCACACCTGGGATGCGGGTCGCGCTCGGTTGGCTCCGGGTGGGGGTGGGTCGGCAGAAGATCCAGATGGTGATGCACAACGGTGGGACCGGCGGCTACCGGAGCTTCGCCGGCTGGGCTCCGGACGGGAGCCATGGGGTCGTGGCCTTGTCGGCGAACGTTCGCAGCGTGGACGGGATCGCGTCGAGGCTCCTGCTCGACCTCGAGCGAACCGCAAGTTGATCCCGTGGGCTCGTTCCGGTCGATAGTGTCGAGCGATCAGGAAGGAGACGAGCGATGAGGAAGCTGATCGTGACCACGTTCCTTTCCCTCGACGGGGTGATGCAGGCCCCGGGAGGACCCGACGAGGACACCAGCGGCGGCTTCGCGCACGGCGGCTGGTTGGCGAACAACTGGGACGACCGGTTGGGCGAGCTCAAGTCCGAGGAGTTCGACGTGCCGTTGGACCTTCTGCTCGGACGCCGGACCTACGAGATCTTCGCCGCGTACTGGCCGAACCACCGGGAGGAGGCCTACGCCAAGCCCTTGAACGACGCCACGAAGTACGTCGCGTCGCGGAGTCGCCCCTCGCTGGACTGGGGCCCAGCGGCCCTGATCCAAGGGGATGCCGCCGAGGGTGTCGCGGCGCTCAAGGAGAACGACGATGGGCCGGAGCTGCAGGTGCACGGCAGCGGGAACCTCGCCCAGACGCTGATCCGCCGCGGCCTCGTCGACGAGTACCGCCTGTGGGTCTTCCCCATCATGCTGGGGGAGGGCAAGCGCTTGTTCGCCGACGGCACGATCCCCGCCGCCCTGCGCCTCGTCGACTCGAAGGTCTCCGACACCGGCGTGTTCGTGGGCACCTACCAGCCGGCCGGCGAGGTCGTGACGGGCTCGTTCTGAGCGCCGGATTGGGTTCAGATGTCGACGCCGTCGACGGTGAGCGCCCGGAGGGTGCCGTCCAGGGCCGTGATGAACAGCGCTCGATCGCCGTACCCGGCGGGCTTCGCGATCGAGGATCCGATGCGCACGACCGCGGCGGGGGCGCAGACCTCGCCCGTCGCCGGGCAGGTGCTCGCGAACGCGTACAGGTTGCCGTCGCTCGAGCCGACGTAGACGACCCCATCCGCCAACACGACGGGCGACGTCGGTGAGCCGTGGAGGTCGCCGATCCACGACGGCGCACATGGCGTCCCAGGAGATCGGCATCCCTGGGGGACGGCCCCGAGCCCACCGCCGGGCGCGCCGGCGACGTACACCACGCCGTCGGCCACTGCCGGCTCCGTCGGGTCGTCGGCCACCGCTCGCCAGATGGAACTGCACGGGTCGGCGCAATCGGCCGGGAACCCGTACACGTAGCCGCCGTTCGAACCCAGGAAGACCATGTCGCCCCCGACGATCGGCCCGGTGCTCATCGTGCCGGCGAACTGCGTGTTGATCGGCTCGCACAGGCCTCCGTCGGTGCCACACGAGGCCGGGAAGATCGTCGCGCTCGTGTCCAGGACCGTCCACACGGAGCCGGCCACCACCGCCGGAGCGACCACCGGGTTGTCCCCGGTGAACACGTCGACCACACCCCGCCATGCCGGCCGGCAGACGTCACCATCGGCGCGGCAGCTCGCGGGGAACGCGAGCAGGCGATCGACCCCCGCATTGACGAAGACCATCCCGCCCGCGATCGTGGGAGGAGATCCGGTGTCGTCACCTGTTCGAGCCGTCCACGTCGGGAGGCAGGTCGCACCTCGTGTCCCGCAGGTGGTCGGGAACGCGGCCAGCAGCCCGTCGGTCGTGTGCACGATCACCTCGTCGCCCGAGACCGCGGGTGCCGACAGGATCGATCCACGGAGGCGCCCGAGCCAGGCGACCTCGCCACCTTCCACGTCGAAGGCGTAGAGGACGCCGGATGCCGAACCGACGAAGACAAGGTTCCCGTCGACCACGGGCGGCGTCGGCGTGTCACCCACGGCCGCCGTCCACGCGACGTCGAGGCGATGCACGTTCGATCCATCGATCGATGCGGCGCCCGTCCCGGTACCGAGCGATCGACTCACGGCGAACAGACCCCATGCCCCGCCCACCATCACGATGAGCGCGACGAGGCCGGCGGCGACACGCTGGTTCCGCTGCTTCCGGCGCCGGCGGCGAACGAGGCGGTCGAAGCCGCCGGGGGATGGGTGGTACGACCGACGACGCTCTTGCAACATCGAGCGGAGGTCACTCACGGGCGCTCGCCTCTTTCGATCGGTGCGCCGAGCATCTTGCGGAGCGAGTCCCGTCCCTGCTGCGCGAGCTTGCGAACCGTGGCGGGCTTCACGCCGAGCGACGCAGCCGCCTCGCTCGAGCTGAAGTCCAGCAGCTCGGTGAGGACGACCGCTGCTCGTTGGCGCGGAGACAGCTCGGCCAGGCCACGATCGATCTCGTACCGCGCCTCCGCCTCCTCCTCCATGTCACGCCTCCAGAGCCCACGGGCGGCCCGGCGGCTCGCCACCAGTGCCCGCCTCCGCCGCATGCGGAACACGTTCATGGCGGTCCGGTAGAGGTAGCCGGTCGGAGAGGCAAGGGACTGCACGAGATGCCATCGCTCCCAGACCCGGAGGAAGGCCTCCTGCATCAGGTCCTCCGCTTCGTGGCGATCTCGCGTGATGAGCCCGAGAGCTCCGAAGAGCCGTCCGTGTTCGATCTCGTAGAAGTCCTCGAAGCTGAGCGAGAGGCCGACATCATCGTGGACGAACGCGCTCGAGGCATCCACTTCGCCGTCGGCATGCACTTCCGCCGGGCGAGCGACATGACCCTCGTCCTCCATCCGTGACATGAATGCGCAAACGGGGCCGGATGTGAAGCCTCGCAGAGAAAGTTCTTCACACTTCGGGGGCCCTGGGCATTCATGACGTGCCGAGAAGGGGAGGAACGATGAAGCGGTTCGAAGCACGGATCGTGACGGCCGGCGTCGTGCTGCTGGTCGTCCTCGCGAGCTGCGCGGGAAGCCAGCCTTCGACCAGCCCGACCGAACAACCATCCTCTCCAGCGACGAGCCCATCGAGCGCTCCGGCGCCGGTGCCCGAGGGACAGTCCCTGATGGACCCGGGCAGCTACCGCGTGCACGTGGAGCCGAACGCGGTGATCACGACCACGACGCCGTGGTACGGGGCCGCCAACGCGCCCGGCTTCGTCGTCTTCGGTCAGCTCGACCACTTCCCGTTCGCCGAGCTGTTCCTCCTCAACATCGACGAGGTCATCGAGCGTCCCGCAGATCCCGGCGATCCGTGGAAGACCGTTCCCGCGCCGGCCGACCTCTTCACGTGGTTCGTGGAGCACAGCGGCGCGGACGTGGTCGGGGAACCGATCACCTTCGAGGTCGACGGCTACGAGGCCCGGCAGGTTGATCTCCGCGTGGCGCCCGACACCGAGTGCGCTCCGGAGAGCACACGCCCCTTCCCGGAGGCGTGCCTGTTGATCTTCGCGATCGCGGGCGACCCTCCGGTGTTCCCCTTCGGCGGCCACTGGATGATGTACCGACTCGTCGTCCTCCCCGACGTCGACGGCCGGACGGTCACGATCATCTACTCCGATTACGCCAAGAAGTTCCCCGACCGCGTGCAGGTCGCGGACGAGGTGATCCGCTCGATCACGTTCGACGTGTGACGAGGAGCAGGAAGGGAGCCGGCGGTTGAGAACGACGAAGCACGTCCTGATCCTGGTCGCGGTGGTCGGGTTCGGGCTGGCAGGATGTTCCTCTGGCACGGACGATGCGACCGAGCAGGAGAGTTCGGCGTCCGCCCCGACGAGCATCACACCGGTGACGCTGTCACTGGGCACCGGCGATCCGCGAGGCCGGCCGGACACCGCCGCCGTCGAGCACTTCGCGGAACAGGTCGATCAGCTCTCGGACGGGGCGATGCGGGTCGAGATCACATGGCAGGCCGCAGGAGAGTCCGGAGGTGCGGACGGCTTCGAGCAAGGTGTGGTCGGGCTCGTCCAAGGCGGCGACCTGGATCTCGGTTGGATCGCGGCGCGCGCGTGGGACACCGTCGATGTGCCGAGCTTCCAGGCGCTCCAGACTCCGTTCCTCATCACCGATCAGGGCCTCCTGGACCAGGTGCTGGCGAGCCCGATCTCGGACGAGATGCTGGTGGGTCTCGGGGAGGTCGGACTCGTCGGACTGGGGCTCTATCCCGATCAGCTCCGCCACCCGGTCGGCTACACCGAGCCGCTGCGCTCGGTCGAGGACTTCGAGGGGGCGGGGATCCGTCTGGTGCCGTCGAACGCGACCGAGGCGCTCGTGCGAGCCTTCGGGGGCGAACCGAAGTACGGGCTGAACGGCGACGAGATCGACGCGGCCATCGAGAGCGGCGAGATCGCCGGCACCGAGACCTCGATCGGTCTCGCTCCCGATCGGTCGTTCCTGACGGGGAACGTCATCCTCTTCCCACGGGTCAACACCCTGTTCGCAGCCGAGGAGTTCCTGAAGTCCCTTTCCGAGGATCAGCGAGCGATCCTCGAGGAAGCAGCTCGAGCCACGATGGATCTCACGGCGAGGTCGTCAACGGCGTTGGAGGATATCGAGACCTTCTGTGCCGCTGGGGGCCAGGTCGTCGCGGCGAGCGACGCCGACGTGTCAGGGTTCGTCCGGGCGGCTCGACCGGTACTGGAGATGCTGGAGGCCGATCCACAGACGGCCGCCTTCATCGAGGAGATCAGCGCGATGAAGGACGGTGCCACTCTCACCGCGCCCCCGACCTCGTGCGATCCGAACTAGCGCCGGTCCTTCCCTGGTCTACGACCTGTCGGCGTCCAGCACCAGCCACCCGTCGGGCTCGGGCACGGGCGCCTCGAACGCGCCGTTGACGCTCATGGAGTTGTTGATGACCAGTCGTCCCATCGGGAGCCTCCTCGTCGTCGAACCGGGAACCCTAGCGTCGATGTCTCGTCGGCGGGCATGCGGACGCCCCTTGCTAGGCTCGATCGATGCTGCGGCCGACGGCGCTTCGCGAAGGCGATCTCGTCGCGGTCGTGGCGACGTCCGGCGGGCTCGAGAAGGACGAGGCGCCCCTGTTCGAAGCCGGCGTCGAGACGCTCGAACGCATGGGGTTCGTCGTCCGGGTGTCGCCGTTGGTGGACCTGGACCGGAGTTGGTGGTGGGCGGCGGCCCCGCCGGCGGAGGTCGCCGAGGAGTTCAATCGCCACCTGCGGGATCCGGAGGTGCGGGCGATCTTCTCGCTCACCGGCGGCCGGATGACCCTGAGCTATCTGGATCTCCTCGACCTCGAGGCCGTGCGGGCAGATCCGAAACCGGTGCTCGGGATGAGCGATATCTCCGCCCTGCACCTGGCGCTCCATGCCCGGACCGGCCTGGTCTCGCTGCACTCCGACCTCGTCACGTTCGGATTCGGAGAGTGGACCGACGTCGACGACGCGCGCCGCGACCAGCTCGCGGACCTCTACCTCCGCATCCTGACGGTCGACGCGCCGATCGGTCCTCTCCCGGCGGGGGGACGGTGGGAGTCGTGGCGATCGGGCCGTGCGGAAGGCGCGCTCATCGGCGGGATGCTCAACCGGCTGGTGCGCGTGCAGGCGACGTCATCCGCGCTGAGCCCGGAGCGCTTCGACGGCGCGATCCTGTTCTGGGAAGAAGCCTTCACGTCGACGTCGGTGGTCTGGAACGACCTGCACGTGCTGCGACAGGCGGGCGTTCTGGACCGGATCTCGGGCATGGTCGTCGGCAGGCCGTTCGAGGTGGAATCGACGCCGCCCGGGCCAGGCTCGCTCCGCGATGTCGTCATGGAGGTCGTGGGCGACCGTGACATCCCGGTGCTGGGCGACGTCGACATCGGCCACGCGGGGCCGAACCTCCCGATGCCGCTCGGCGTCCGCGCCGAGATGGATGCCGACACGCTGATGCTGTCGCTGCTCGAGCCCGTCGTGCTCGTTGCCTGATCCCGCCGGAGCTCCGCTACCCGGATGCATCCGTCCGCGGCCGACGAGACTGGAACTCGTCGCAGACGTCCTCCGCGTGGATCACGCCGCGCACGTATCGGCATCCGCCGATCGCGAGGCGCGGGAACATGAACTTGCACTCACGGCAGCTGAACTTCGCGTTGTCGGCCCGCCGATAGTTGGCGGCTGCCTTCGAGAGTCCCTGGATCGCCGGCACGTTCGAACCTCACTCCCCGTCGGCCACCCATGATACGGACCGGCGCACGCGGGGGTATTCGTCAGCGGTTGCGCGGGTGGTCACGGGCGGCCCGTTCGTTGCCACGCTTGAAGTCGCCGGTCGCGCGCGCCATCACCTGTTGCGGGTCGTCCCGTTCGACCTCTTCCAGGAAGCGCGCGGCAGCGGAACCGCGGAGCAGCACCGCCTTCCTCCCATGATGCGTGATCACGACGACGTCCCCACGTTGCGAGAACGCGAACCCAGTGGCGCTGCCCATGCGGCCAGGATGCCACGGTTATGCTCCCGCCCTCGGTGTGACGCGGTAGAGGGGGACCGGCTCCGGGATCCCTTTGAGGGCCACCTCCCGGATCCGTTCGAACGCGAACGCTCCGTCGCCGGCCGCCTCCGCCACCGCTTCGCTCGCGAGGACCTCGCCCGGACTCGCCGCGTCCGCGATCCGCGACGCCAAGTTCACGGTCTGCCCGAAGACGTCGAGGTCGCGCTCGATCACGGAGCCTGTGTGCACCCCGGCGTGTGACGAGAGCGCTCCCTCGCCGCTCATCGTCCCGACGAGGTCGAGCGCGGCCTCCACCCCGACCGTGGCGTCGTTCAGGCGGAGCATCGCTCCGTCGCCCAGCAGCTTCACGAGCCGGCCGCCGTGTCGGGTCGCAGTGGCGTCCGCGTGGCGCTGGAGCGATGACGCCACGATCACGGCAGACTCGTCGCCGGCATCTCGGGTGAGGCGTGTGAACCCCGACAGATCCACGAACACGATCGCGGGCGGCCGATCCGGGGCAGGTGGTGGCGCGAGCCCTCGGGACGCGAGGAACCGCTCGAAGCCTTCGACGATCCCGTTCACGCTGCGATGCTCGAGGTAGCGGGAGCTGAGCCACGTGAACATCTCCGGGACCAGGTTCGTCACCTGCATGAACGAGACGCGGACGTCGTCCGGGAACTCCTCGAGCTCGCCTCGGAACAGGCGCTGTCGCACCGGCCCCGCGATCTGCTCGTCCACGAGATCCGCCCACCCGAGCATCGCCGCGCGCGCTCCCTGCGCAAGCAATCGTGCGGCGCGGATCGGCGCGTCCTCGTCGGGAGCCTTCCGCCACACCTCGAGGAAGCGCTCGAACAGGGCTTCCTCGTCGACGTGGATCGGCGAGGCCGGGTCGGGCTTGGGGAGCCCCAACACCTCGAAGACCGCGGGCAGGAGCTCGGCCCCCGGGCCGGCGCTCGCCTGGAACTCGGCGAACGTCCGCGTGGACAGCGGTCCGGGCCGATCCGGGAGGTACTCGTCGGTGCGCTGGAACGACAGGAACCCGTCCGCGACGGCACGTTCGAGCGTCTCGGCGGGGAGTCCGCTCTCGAGGAGTGCGGACACCATCTTCGTGGCGAGCACGTCGCCGAACGAGAACGCGCCCTCGCCGTCCGGCGTCAGCAGGCCGATGTCGCTGAGCCAACGCACCCGTTCCTCCGGGCAACCGGCTTCGAGGGCGATCTCGGAGGCGGCGTAGCGACGAGGCACGAGCGGCATCGTAGCCACCGCCTCGGCCAGCGGTTCGGGTAGGCGACCTCTCGGTTCGAGATCCCATCCACACAGAACCTCGCCGTCCCGCTGGCGCTATCGTGCATCCGTCCTCGGGGAGGGAGGGAGTCGGCTTGGCTGGAGGCGAAGCGCGCCTACCACCGCGGTGGTTCGTCGTCACCGCCTGGCACGTGCACCGATGGATCGTCCGGGCCAGCGGGGGGCGCCTCGGCCTCTGGCGCCCCCGCCTGGGGAAGTGGGGAGCCCTGCGGCTCAGCACGACGGGCAGACGGAGCGGCGAGCCTCGGAAAGTGATCGTCGGCTACTTCGAAGACGGGCCCAACCTGATTTCGATGGCGATGAACGGCTGGGGTGCGCCCGAGCCGGCTTGGTGGCTGAACCTCCAGGCCCATCCGGAGGCGGTCGTCGAGCTGGCCGGTGGGATCCGGCGTCAGGTTCTCGGCCGGGCCGCGGTCGGCTCGGAGCGTGAGGAGCTTTGGCAACGCTGGCGCGACGTGGACAAGAACCTCGACGGCTACGCGGCGCGACGCACGCAGCAAACGGCCGTCGTCGTCCTCGAGCCGCGGACACTTGGATAGACCGCCGGCTGGAGCATCCTCGGCTCAGACGTGAGCGAGCACCGCGTCGAGGGGGCGCGGAGCTCTCGAGAGATCGAGCGCGTCCACGAGCAGGGGCGCGTAGCCGATTTTGCGGTTCGAGTTCCCGAGGAAGCGCCTGAGCTGCTGGTCGAGGGGCCGTCTGCGCCACTCCGGTTGTTTCTGGAGCGTCCGGAACGGCCCGAGCTCACCCCGCTCCTCCACGATGTCCAACACCTTCTCCGCGCCGACCGCGCGGATGAGCTCGTCCTCGAGGTCATCGATGCACGCGTAGAACGCGAGCGATTCCAGCTCGAGACGAGACGAGATCGATCCGAACCCCGCTTGCTCGAATCCGCGACGGATAGCGCCTTCCTCCGCCGCGTCGTACAACCCCGCCAGGGCGACGTCGGAGCCGTTCGGGCCGAACCGGTCGAGGAACCGCCCGATGTTCCCCGCTCCTCCCATGGCGATCACCGTGACGCCGTCAGCGGTCAAGACGCGTCCCCGCCGCGTGGCGAAAGCTTCGAGCGCCCGCTGGTCGCTCACTCCCTCGACGAGGATGACGGCGCGCGGGAGCGGTTCCCCTGGCTGCTGGACCTCCATGCCCACCGACCCGCTCATGGTCTCGCGCCGAGGCGGTATCGCAGGAAGAGGAGATCACCCGCCCGGCGGACGCTCAAGAGACGCGGATCAGGAGCCCTCCCGAGGAGATCGGCCTCACCGGTCAGCGGAGGGCGATCGCCTCCCCCGCCGAGGAGCTTCGGCGAGATCGTCACGAAGAGCTCGTCGACGGCGGATGCCTCGAGCATCGACCCCATCAGGGAGGGTCCCCCTTCGGTGAGGATGCGCCGGAACCCGCGCTCGCGGAGGTTCTCGATCACCGTCGTCGGGTCCACGTCGTCCGACTCGCCGACGTCGATCACGCCCGCGCACGTCACGTCCTTCTCGGACATCGCCCGAGCCCCGGCCGAGGTCGTCGCCACGAGCGCCGACGCGAGAGACGGATGATCAGCGGGGAGTCCTCCGCTCGCCGTGACCACGACGAGGGTGGGCGCGGTCCCGATCGCCGAGACCATCTCGCGTGCGCGGGGGATCAGTTCCGCGGTGGGCGGATACGCGCGCTCCGCCGTCCAGGGACCGTCGTGTTCCGCGAACGTCCCCGACCCGATCACGATGGCGTCGGCCACCGCGCGGAGGAGCGCCATCACGAGCCGGTCGGCCGGCGCCGCCCCGCTGATCACGGCGGACGACTTCTTCACACCCGGGATCGCGGCGACCCCGTCGATCGACTCCACGAAGTTCCCGTAGACGATCTGGTCCGCGAGTGCGAGCGGGCCGCCGTACGCGTCCTCCAGCTCGGACGGCAGAGCGAGCCCATCGGAGGGCGCTTCCTCGAAGAGCACTTCGAGGCGCGCGCCGAGGTCACTCAAGCGATCGCTGTGCGACCGTCAGGAACTCTCGACGCATCTCCGGGTCGCGCTCGTAGTTCCCTCGCCAGAACGACGTCGAGGTCCGGGACCGCTCCTCGCGCACCCCACGCATCTGGGTGCACAGGTGGGCAGCCTGGAGATGCACCGCGACGCCGTGCGGCTGCATCATCTCGTTCAGGTGGTCGGCGATCTGCTGGCCCACCCGCTCCTGCACCGTGAAGCGCCGGGCGTAGACGCGAACCAGCCGGGTCATCTTGGAGATGCCGATGATCTGCTCGTGCGCCACGTAGCCGACGTGCGCGACGCCGTAGAACGGGAACGCGTGGTGCTCGCACAGAGAGAAGAACGGGATGGGTCCTTCGATGACCTGGCTGATCGAGCAATCCGGGCCGCCGCGGCATTCCGTGGGGAAGGCGGTCAAGAGCTTGGGATCCCCTTCGTAGCCGGCCGTGGCTTCGAAGAGCGCGCGGACGAACCGACGAGGTGTGGCTTCGGTGCCCTGCGTGCCGAGGTCCATGCCGAACGCCCCGAACATCTCCGCCACGGCATCCTCGAAGCGGGCCCACTGCTCTTCGGTGACGCCGCGCTCCCTGGCTCGCTCCCAGGTGGTGGTCTCCTCGGGGTCGCCCATCGGGATCGATCGGCCATCGGCCAAGGCCTGTCGAGGATCGGCCGACGAGAGATCCTTGACTACCTGTCGATCATCGGCGCCCATCGTGGCTCCTTCTCTCCGCCCGGAGACGACACCCACCGTACCGCTGGGGGAGCGGAACCGGCCTCCGCCGGCGCTCGCCGCGTCCTCAGGCCCAGAGGTCGATCGGCGGCAGCCCGGCGTTCCCGAGGGACTCGTTCATCTCGGCCGCGTGCCAGACGTCGTGGGTGAAGACCCGCTGGATCACCCAGCCCCGGGTGTGGACCCAGGAGGCGTCCCACTCGGGGCGACTCAGTTCCTCCTCGAGGTCGTCGACCGTCCACCGGTCGAGGAAGCCGTCGATGATGTGGAACGTCGAATCGAGTGCCTGGGCGAGCGCTTCGCCGCTCAGCACGTGCTCGAGGTCGTCGTCGCCGGGACAGTTGAACCCGGCGTTCGTGAACGGCGTCGTCTCGGCGCCGGGCTCGCCGGCGAAGTCACAGAGCCAGAACACGCGCTGACAGGCCATGTGGCCGACGCTCGCCCAGAGCGGCCATCGCTCCGACGTCGGCTGGATCGCGAGCTGCTCCTCGGTCATCCCGGCGACGACGTCGCGGAAGCGCGAGTTGTACAGGGGCCACGTGCTGTACGCCGGTCGGATCGTGCTCACGGACCGACCCTAGGCGATTCAAGGTGCGAACCTGCCCTCCCGACGTCTGAGTCATGCGGTGGGTACTGTCGGCGGTCGTGGTGGTGGCGGTGGCCGCCTGGGCTTCGTACCGGGCATGGCGCCGTCAGGACCGGCAGCGGAACCTGATGCTGCTCTGCCAAGCGGCTGGCCTCGAGTTCGCCCCGCTCGACACGTTCCCCGGAACCGCATTCCTCCCCTTCCCGATGTTCGGGCGGACGCCGAGCGGTACCGCCAACGTGGTCTGGGACCCGCGACACGAGAGCGGCGTTCGCGCGTTCGACTTCTGGTATCGGGAGGAGAGCGCGGACGGCGGACCCGGCCTCCGGCGGACGATCACCTGCGCGGCGGTGCCACTCCCGTTCTCCTCCCCACGGCTCCGCGTCACCCCTCGGGACCTGGTCCACGAGATCGCCGACGCGATCGGGCTCCCGCTCGTCACCCTCGAGCTCGAGGAGTTCAACCTCCGGTTCCGCGTGGAGGCCGAGGACGCTCGCGCGGCTTCGGCGCTCCTCGATCAGCGCGTGATGGAGGGCTTCCTTCGACTCCCGCACGGCGTCATCGCCGACGTGAACGATGCGGTGCTCCTGCTCTGGGCCCCCGAGCTTCCGGCCGTGGAGATGCTGCAGCTGTTGCAGGCGGCGGACTCGATCCAACGAGATCTTCCTCGGGTGATGCCCAGCCTCTTCCCACCGCGTCCGATCCGCAGCCCTCACGAGGACCGCTGGCTCCAGGGGCGCTGGAGCCCCGAGCCCACCGGAACGGACACGACCTAGGTCCCCTCGAGGATCAGCTGTCGCCGGGTCCGTGGGCCTTCGCGACGTCGCCGATGATCTCGGCGAGCTCCATCGGGCGCGACCACATCGGCCAGTGGCTCGTCGGCAGGTCGACCCAGGTGATGTTGCGCACCTCCTTGAGGCCGGCGAGCCAGGAGTAGCCCTCCTCCACGGCCTCCTTGTACTCCTGGGAAGAGAACCCGGTGCAGATGAGGGTGCTCGGGAGGTCGAGCCGCGCGTCGTTCGTCAGCTCCACGGTGTCGCGCAGGACGCCGCCCGGCTCCGGGACCGCCCGTTGCCGGAACGTCTCGAGCTGCGCCTCGCTGATCCCGGTGAGGTTCTCCTCCGCCGAGAGCTCCTCCCACGACATCGGCTTCTCGGCGCCCTCGAAGTCGGGGTCGAGCGGCGGGATGCCCGGAGCGGTGTCGACGTACACCATCGCCGCGATCTTCTCCGGAACGCGATCGCTCGCGACGTAGCCGGAGAAGCCGGTCCCGCTGTGCACGGCGAGCACGACGGGATCGCCGGCCGCCTCGACCGCCGAGCAGATCGCATCGACGTGGTCGGAGAGCGTGATCGAGGATCGGTCGGCGTCGGCCGACTCGAGACCGGGAAGCGTGAGCGCGGTGACGTCGTGGCCGTCGGCGCGCAGGAGGTCGGCGACCTCGTCCCACGCCCATGCCCCGAGCCAGAACCCGGGAACCAGGATGATCGGTGGAGTCGTCATGCCTCGACCCTAGACGTGGGGACGGACATCCGTCATCGCGCGCTACTTCTTGCCGAGGAGCGTGCCGAACACCGTGCGCAGCGTGCGGCGCCCGTCGGCCGTGGTGAACAGATCCTTCGCGAGCCCGACGCCGATGTCCTTCGCCTGGTCACCGAGCGACTCCTTCGACCTCTTCGCCTTCGGACCGGACTTCGGCCGCGCCTTCGTCTTCGCTCCCGCTTTCGGCTCTGGCCGCGCCGTCCCTCCGGGAGCGGGCGGCGGTGGCGGGAGAGGTGGCGGCGATGTGGTCGCCGTCTCCGCGGCCCCTTGCAGCTTGCCGGTGAGGATCTCGTGGGCGCTCTCCCGATCGACCGGCGTCGCGTACCGTTCGCGGAGCTTGCCCTCGGCGATCAGCTCGGCGCGGGTCGCTTCGTCCACCGCGTCCATCAACGAATCTGGCGGCACGAGCCGCGTCGCCGCGAGCGGCGTCGGCACCCCTTTCGGCGTCAGCACCGTGATGAATGCCTCACCGATCCCGAGAGAGGTGAGGGTTTCCCCGACGTCGTAGTGGTCCGTGATCGGGAACGTCTTCACGGTCTTGCGAAGGTTCTCGGCGTCGTCGGGCGTGAAGGCGCGCAGGGCATGCTGCACGCGGTTGCCGAGCTGCGACAGCACGGACGAGGGCACGTCGGTCGGCGACTGCGTCACGAAGTACACGCCGACGCCCTTCGAGCGGATCAGCCGCGCCGTGAGCTCGATCTGATCCATCAACGCCTCGCTCGCGTCGTCGAACAGCAGGTGTGCCTCGTCGAAGAAGAACGCGAGCTTCGGCTTCGGGAGATCACCGACCTCGGGCAGCGTCGCGTACAGCTGCGCGAGCATCCACAGCATGAACGTCGAGAAGAGCCGGGGGCGGTCCATCACGTCGGCGATCTCGAGCAGCGAGATCACGCCGCGCCCGTCCTCGGTCGTCCGCATCAGATCCTCGACGTCGAACTCCGGCTCCCCGAAGAACGCGTCGGCGCCGGCGGCCTCGAGCTCGACGATCGAGCGCAGCAGGACACCGATCGTCGCCTTCGAGAACCCGCCGTACTCCTCCAGGGCCGGCGCGCCCTCGTCGGAGGAGAGGAACTTCAAGGTGGTGCGGAGGTCGGTGAGGTCGAGGAGCGGCAGCCGCTGGTCGTCGCAGTACGTGAACACGAGGGTGAGCACCGAGACCTGCGTCTTGTTCAGGTCGAGGACCTTGCCCAGGAGCAGCGGGCCGAACGACGAGACGGTCGCGCGCACCGGTGCGCCGAGGGCTCCGGAGAGCGACAACAGCTCGACGGGATGCGCGCGCGGCTCGTAGGGGATCCCCAGCTGCTCGGACCGCTCGCGGATGGGCTCGGCCGTCGCGTCCCCGGGACGCGAGAGCCCCGTGACGTCACCCTTGATGTCGGAGATGAAGACGGGCACGCCGGCGGCCGAGAGCTGGCCGGCCATGATCTGCAGGGTCTTCGTCTTGCCGGTGCCGGTCGCGCCGGCGACGAGCCCGTGGCGGTTCATCATCGAGAGGGGGAGCTGCACGGTCGCGCGGGTGTCGATCTCGCCGTCCTTCATCGGTCGTCCGAGGATCACGCACGGCTCGTTGAAGTCGTAACCGGTCGCCATCTCGGCGGTGAACGCCTCGTCCATCGGGAGATGAGCGTAGACGACGCCGTCGGCTCACGCGCCGGGCGCAGGCGTCGCCTCGGCGCGCAGGCGGCGGGTCCGCTCCGATGAGACGAGGTCACCCTTCAAGTCGAACAACCTGATCGCCTCGTCGAACGCCGACAGCGCTTCGTCTTCCCGACCGAGGAGGCGGAGCGTCTCCCCACGGTCCGTGTGCACCGTGCCTCGGTCGAACAGGAAGTCGGTCCGGTCCACTCGGGCGACGGCCTCGGCGATGGTCTCCAGGGCGGTGAGGGCGTCTCCCGATCTCGCTGCGAGCTTCGCGAGCACGCCGAGCGCCAGCGACCGCTCGATCGCGTCGCCGTGCTCGGCAGGGAGCGCCGCCGCCTCTCGGGCGTCCTCGTATCTCCCCACCGCGTAGCGGCCCTGCCCCAGGAACGCGGCGAGGTACGGCCACGAGTCGCCGAGTTCACTCAGCGACCGCGAGGCTTCCTCGACGACGTCACAGGCGTGCTCCGCCTCGCCGGCGAGCATCGCGACGTCGAAGGCGAGCTCGACAGAGCGGAGGTAGGACAACGTCTGGCCGGTATCGCGCCAGAAGGATCGATACCGATCCATCGCCGCATGTGCCGCGTCGAACTCGCCTTGCCGAGCGCGGAGGTGCGCGAGAGCGTGGCACACCAGTGCGTCCACCTCTCGGTTCCCGGGATACGCCTCGATCGTCCGTTCGGCGCGTGCGATGCCTTCCGACACGGGGGTCGGTCCCCTGACGAGCGCCGACGTGAGTTCGTCGAGGGCCTCGTGCTCCTCGTAGCGGGCGGTTCCGCCCCGCGCGTGTTCCAACGCGCGCTCCACCGCGGCGAGTTGCGCGCCGGCGTGGCCCTGCAACCACTCGATACTCGCGAGGAGGTTCCACGCCCGGACGAGTCCGCGTTGGTCGCCGGCCCCCTCGAACACCGCGATCGCCCTGTTCGCCCCCGTCCTCATCTGCTCGTGTCGCTCGACCCCGCGTTCGACGAGCGTCCAGCGCGCGACCGTGGCGTGTTCGAGCGCCACGGCGATCGCCGACGACGGTTGCCCTCGCTTCCGCTTCGGCGACGGCGTTCCGTGCTTCGTCGAGCCTTCCGATGTCGAACAGGGCATAGGCGAGCGTGGTCAGGACGACGACACGACCCGGGTCGTCCGGCGGGAGCAGGGTCTCCGCCCGGCGCAAGAGGTTCGTGGCCGCCGGCATGTCGGGGCGGTCGAAGGCCCGCATGCCCGCCGATCCGAGCCTTGCCGACGCCTCGATCGCCAGCGCACGCGCTTCGTCGTCGAGGGCGCCGATCGACTCGCGATTGCGGAACGCCTGCTCGAGGTGGTAGCCGACGATCTCCTCCAACTCGTCGATCCGCTCCCCGGCGATCCGAACGCACCAGTCGGCGAACCGAAGGTGCTGCTCAGCTCGGCGCTCCTTGGGGATCGCGGCGTACGCGGCATCCCGGATCAGGATGTGCCGGAACTCGAACGCGTCCTCGCCGGGGATCGTCGATCGTGTCTCGCGGACGAGCTCCTTGCGCACGAGCGAGCGCACGAGCGGCCCCGCGTTCGAGCGGTCCGTTTCCGGGAGGAGCTCCTTGACCGCGCCCACGTAGAAGACCTTGCCGATCACCGAAGCGGCTCCGATCGCCCGCCGTTCTTCGTCGCTCAATCGCTCCAGCCTGGCGGCCAGCAACGCCGCGACCGAGGGCGGGACGGCGATCGAGGAGAGATCCGCGACCGGCGCCCATCCGGCGTTTTCTTGGCCACCGTCGTCGCGGACGACGAGCCCGTCGTCGATCAGCATCGACACCATCTGCTCGACGAACAGCGGGTTCCCGCCGCCTGCGTCGGCGACCCGATCGGCGGCGTCGGCGGGCAGCCGCCCGCCCCCGAGGAGGTTCGCGATCAGCTGGGTCGACGCATCGGCAGCGAGCGGAGGGAGCGTCAGCGCTGATGCTCGCTGCTTGCCGGCTCCCCAGGCGGGCCGGGAGTCCAGGAACTCGGGCCTCGCCGTGCACAGCAGCAGGATCGGCGCGTCGCTGGCCCAGTCCGCGACGTGGTCGATCGCATCGAGCAGCGCCGGCTCCGCCCAATGGACGTCGTCCCACACCGCGATCACCGGCCGCTCGCTCGCGAGGATCTCCAGGAACCGACGGATCGCCCAGGCGGTCTCCTCGGGGGCCGAGTGACCTTCCGCGATCCCGAGCACCTCGGAGAGCCGGGCCGCGATCGCGTCCGCGTGGTCGTCCCCGGCGAGGATCCCGTCGAGACGGGACCGAACCTCCTCCGGCTCGTCGAAGTCGTGGACGCTCCATCGCGGCTCGCAGGGCCTGGGCCACGGGCCAGTAGGTGATCCCCTCCCCGTAGGGCAAGCACCGGCCGACGAGGACCTGCGCGGACCCGCCGACGCGACCGAGGAACTCCTCGACGAGGCGCGACTTCCCGGCACCGGCGGCGCCGAGGACGGTGAACAGCAGGCACGTCCGGTCCTGGACCGAGCGCTCGAACGCACGCTCGAGGTCTTCGAGCTCGCGCTCCCGGCCGACGATCGGCGACGTGAACGCCCGCGGCGGGGCCGCCGTTCCCGCGAGGACGCCGACCAATCGATAGCACTCGACCGGCTCCGCCTTGCCTTTCACGGTGCGGGGTTCGACCGACTCGACATCGACCGCGTCGCGAACGAGCCGGTAGGTGTCGGCGCCGATCAGGACCTCGCCCGGCTGCGCGGCCGTCTCCAGGCGAGCCGCGGTGTTGACCGCATCACCGGTCACGCGGCCGAAGTCGGTCGACCCCGGTCCCACGAGGACCTCGCCGGTGTTCACGCCGATCCGTGACGCCAGCCGCACGCCGAAGTCGCGCTCGAGGTCCTTGTTCAGCGGCTCGAGGGTCTCGCGCATGCCGTCGGCCGCTCGAACGGCCCGCAGCGCGTCGTCCTCGTGGAGGGACGGGATCCCGAACACGGCCATGACCGCGTCACCGATGAACTTCTCGACGGTTCCACCGTGCAGCTCGATCTCCGCGCGCATCGCCTCGAAGAACCTCGCCATGACCTTCCGTAGGGATTCGGGGTCGAGCTGCTCCCCGAGCTGCGTCGACCCGGTCACGTCGCAGAAGAGGATCGTGACGGTCTTCCGGACCTCGTCGGCGGGGGAGGACTCGGGAAGTGCGGACCCGCAGTTCGAACAGAACCTCGCATCCGCCGTGTTGGCGGCTCCGCAGCTGGAACACGCCGTCATGCGGCGAAGTCTAGGGAGCCGCAGGCGAGTGCGTTGCCTCGCTCAGGATGTCGGCGCGAGTTCTATCATCCGGCCTCGATGACAGCGCGCGATCAGAAGGAGCTCGCTGACCAGGCAGGCGTCGACGAGTCCTATGTGGACCGGCTCGTCGAGCTCGGGGTCCTGAGCCCAGGCGACGACGGCGCGTTCTCCGGATCGGACGTGTACCGCGTGCGGTTCGTCCGGGCGTCCGATCGAGGGGGATTGTCGGTCGACGCGATCGCGCGCTCGATCCACGAGGGCCGCTTCTCCTTCGCGTTCCTGGACAATCCGCAGTACCGCTGGGCACCGTTGTCTACACGAACGTACCGGCAGGTGGCGGAGGAGCTGGACCTGCCGATCGAGTTCGTCCTGGCGTTCGAGGAGGCCCTGGGGAAGGTCCGTCCCGGGCCCGATGATCCCGCGCCGGCGGATCTCCCGGAGATGCTCCGCGCGCCACGCCGGGCGATCGCCGCGGGGGTCGGCGCCGACATCGAGTTGCGGCTCGTTCGGGTCTTCACCGACGCACTCAGCCGGCTCGTGGAAACGGACGCGGAGGTCTTCCACCGACACATCGAGATGCCGATCCTCGACGCCGGCCGCAGCCACGGCGAGATGTTGGGCATCGTGAACGAGATCGGCGCGGAGCTCGATCTGCGGACGGAGGAGCTCGTGATGGCGATCTATCGGCGCCAGCAAGAGCGCGTCTGGACCGACGACGGCGTCCAGCACATGGAGAGCGCGATCGAAGCGATGGGGCTGTATGAACGCACCGAGCGGCCGACGGCGTTCGCGTTCCTCGATCTCGCCGGCTACACGCGATTCACGGAGGAACAGGGCGACGAGGCGGCGGCGGAGCTGGGTACCCGCCTCGCGCAGCTAGTCCACGAAGAGGTCGGGCGCCGCGACGGAAGGGCGGTCAAGTGGCTCGGCGACGGGGTGATGTTCTCGTTTCGCGATCCCGCCGCGGCCGTGCTCGCGACGATCGAGGTCGGCCGCCGCACCGGTGACGTCGGCCTGCCCCCCGCCCACGCCGGTGTCGCGGCGGGCCCGGTGATCTTCCAGGACGGCGACTACTACGGGCGGACGGTCAACCTCGCCTCGCGGCTGGCGGGGGCAGCGGAGCCCGGGCAGACCTTGGTCGATGCCGAGGTCGTCCGGCTCGCTGGCGATCGCGATGACCTCGGGTTCACGAGCATCGGGGAGATCAGGCTGAAGGGGATGAGCTCGCCGATCGAGGCTTACGAAGCGCAAGCTTCATGACCTGGCGCTTCGCAAGCGGCACCGCTCGATCATTGCTGGTTGATTCAAGCACGAGCTACTGCCGTGCGGCCGCCTTGGGGTAGGTAGCGATTCGAGTGGCCTAGGTACACTCGCGCCTGCAAGCGAGCGTAGAGAGGTTCCGACGCATGTCACGAGTGATCCTGATCGCGTGGGATGGCGCCGACTGGCGCATCCTCGACCCCCTGCTGGAGCAGGGCGCCCTGCCCAACCTCCAGGCCCTCCTCGACAAGGGCCAGCGCGAGGTCCTTCGCTCCACGGTCCCCACGCACTCCTGGTCGGCCTGGCCCTCGTTCCTGACCGGCGTCGACCCCGACGACCACGGCGTCTACGACATCCTCGAGACGAAGCCGGGCACCCACAAGCAGTACCCGGTCACCTCCCGCTCGATCAAGGCGCGGACGTTCCTCGACGACCTCACGGCCGCCGGCAAGAACCAGCTCCTGCTCGACGTCCCGCTCACGTTCCCGCCGCCGGAGATCACCGGGAACCTCCTCGCCGGCGGGGTCCTGCCGAAGGGCCGCACGTTCACCCACCCGGCCGACCTGCCCGACACGCTCGCCGAGCAGAACCTCGAGTGGCCGATCAACGGGATGAGCTGGACCACCTACCGGAACCGGCCCGACGCCTACCTCGACGAGGCCTTCGAGGTCACCGCGAAGCGGATCGCGGTCTCCGAGTACCTGATGGACAACTCGGACTGGGACCTGATGGCCTCGGTGTGGGTCTCGATCGACCGGACCCAGCACGCGCTGTCGAACTACATCGCGCCCGACCATCCCGACTACGCTGAAGAACAAGGACACGCGGATCGGGAAGAAGGTCGCCGACATCTTCCGGCAGACCGACGACGCGATCGGCCGGTTCGTCTCGCGCGCCCGCCCCGACGACCTGATCCTGTTCATCTCCGACCACGGCTTCCAGTCGTGCACCCGCACGGTCCACATGGACCACCTGCTGAAGCAGTTCGGCTACCTCGAGTTCTCGGCCTCCAACGTCGTGTTCGGGCCGATGCAGTGGGGGCCGGTGCGCAACGTCGCGCGCAAGGTCTACGACATGCTCGGCCTGCACGGGAAGGTCTCGCTGCCCCAGTCGGTGAACTGGTCGAAGACGAAGGCGTTCACGACGATCCGCTCCACCGGCGAGGGCGTCTCGATCAACCTCGCCGGCCGCGAGATCGACGGCATCGTCGACCCGGGCGACTACGAGAAGGTCCGCGACGAGGTGATGGACCGGCTGGGCTCGTTCGTCGACCCGAAGACCGGCAAGAAGCCGATCAAGGCGATCCACAAGCGCGAGGAGATCTTCAAGGGCGAGTTCGCCGACCGCGCGCCCGACATCATGATGGTGCCGGCCGAGGGCTACTCGCTCGCGCACGCGAAGTCCCCGATCGAGGACGCCGACTGGGTGAGCGGCGACCACCGGCTCGAGGGCACGATCGTGGCGGTGGGTCCGAACGTGAAGCCGTTCGAGTCGCAGCCGGCGCTGATCGACCTGGCGCCGACGCTGGTGACGGCGCTGGACGCGCCCACGGCGGTGCAGCCGAAGGGCCGGATCCTCCACGAGATCGTCGGCTCGGAGAAGGCGTTGACCGCCCGCGAGGCGACCCCGTCGGTCCAGATCCCCGGCATGGGCGAGTCCGCGGTCTCCGACAACGAGGCCGACGAGATGGAGGAGCACCTCCGGGGCCTCGGTTACATCGAGTAGCAGCCGGTGAGCGAGGCGCTCCCCATCCTCATCGGAGCGCCTGTCGGGCCAGACGCGAAGTGCGAAGGTGGCCCGCAGGCACGGTTGCCCGAGATGTCCCACTTGACGCGCTGCGGGGAAGGGCGTGAACTGGTGCGGTCGTCGGGTTGTGTGACGAGAGAACCCGGTCTGGTCAGACGACCCAGGGGGAAAGGGGAGTCTCATGGGTGCTTCTCGTTCGACGCCGAGGGTTCGCGTCGTCTCGGTCCTCACCACGGTCGTGCTGACGGCAGTGATGATCTCCGCGATGTTCGTCGCCCCGGCGGTGGCCTCGAACAAGACCAGGCTGGTCAGCGGACTTGCCGGAGGGTCGGGCAGCACTGTCGGCCCGGATGGAGCACTGTACGTCACGGAAGGCTTCGCCGGACGCGTCTCGCGGGTCGACCCGCACACCGGCGCGGTCACGACCTTCGCGAGCGGGTTGCCGCCTTCGATCGTCGGCATCGGCGGAGCGATGGACGTCGTGTTCAAGGGCGGGACCGCGTACGTGCTCGTGACGTTGGTGGGGGAGGACGTCGGCGGCAGTGACGTGGTCGGTATCTATCGGGTCGACGACCCGACGCACTTCACCGTGATCGCCGACATCGGCGCGTTCACCCTCGCGCATCCACCCACCACTTCGTTCTTCGTCCCGACGGGTGTGCAGTACGCGATCGAGAGCATCCGCGACTTCTTCCTGGTCACCGACGGTCACCACAATCGCGTGTATCGGGTGACCCTCGATGGTCGCGTCACCGAGCGGATCACCTTGGGCAACGTCGTGCCGACGGGGCTCGAGGTCCGTCACGGCATCCGCTACATGTCGCTGGCGGGGCCGGTTCCTCATCGCCCGGAGCACGGACAGATCGTGAAGTTCCGGCCGGGGTCGAGGTCGGTCACCGAGGTGGCCCGCGGCGGCACGGCTTCTCGTGGATGTGGAGTTCGGTGCCGGCCGCCTCTTCGCCCTGGCGCAAGGGCGTTTCACGCCCGGCAACCCGGAGGGTTCACCCGCAGACCCGAACACCGGAAAGCTCCTTCGGGTCGACGGGGGCGGGTTCACCGCCGTGTCGTGGCGCCTGGACCGGCCGACCTCGCTCGAGTTCATCGATGGAGACGCCTACGTCGTGACCATCACTGGAGAGATCTGGAGGATCGATATCTGACGGAGGACATCGCCGCGCGGTGATCCTTGCCGAGGCATCTCTCGTCCATGAGCCGGTATTGACCCGCGCAGCTCGAGCGGCCTAAGGTCGCGCGACGTGAGGGGGTGCGGGATGAGGCGTCGGTTCGTCGTGCTGTCCGTGCTGGGGTTGGCGCTTTCGATCGCGGCGCCGGCGACTGGCCAGAACCTCGAATCGTTCCACCTCAAGGTGACGGGCGTGGCCGAGCTCCTCGCGTCAACCTGCCCATGGGAGTCGATCCCGGAGCCGGAGTCGGAATGCGTGGACACGTTCGTCCTCTTCGCCCAAGAGGCTCCTCCGAGGCTCCACCCGCGTCGCGTGCCCTGGTACGTGCTCGTGTACGAAGTGCGGTACATCTTCCACGACGAGGACTCGTTTACGTTCCTGCACGAGCGGTTCGGCGTCCTCGAGGACCCGGCTGGGTCGATGGACACCGTACGTCTCCGGACGGCGTCAGTCGCGGGGTCCGTGCCGATGGATGACGGGTCGACGTACGACCTCGACCTCGAGTGGGATCTGTCGAACCAGGCGTTCCACGTCTCGGGGAACGACGGGCCGATCAACAACGACGTGGTCCCGTGGGGCAGCCATCTGGTGGATGACTGCCTCACGCAGAACTACCACGCACATCAGACGTGGCGCAGGGGCGGAACGGACACGATCAGCGGCACGCTCGACGGCACCGATGTCGACGAGCTGTTGATCCCCTCCGATGAGCCGTTCTTGGCACGTGGAGTGTTCACGATCGTGATCTCGAGCCACGGCGACTGCCTGTAGCCCACGTCCCTGACGCATCTCAAGGGAGCTCGAGGGACGTCGAGAACGTCATGGAGGAGCACCTCCGGGGCTTCGGCTACATTGAGTAGCAGGGTATCGACGCCCCCTGGTCGAACCGGATTTGCGCGGGTCGCGGCCCGACCGATAGCCTCCTCTTCCTGATGCGCAGACTCTTCTCCTGGCTCAGTGCTGTGGCGGTCGTCTTCTCCGTCGTCTCGGCCGGCACGCCGGCGGCCAGGGCAGGCACCAGCGGAACCCCCGTCTACGTCTCGGTGGGTGACTCATTATCGGTGGGATACCAGCCGGGAAGAGGTCGAACCGACCATGGATATGTTGACGACCTCGCGAGAAGGGTCCGGCAGACGATCCCGACGCTCGCGGTACGGAAGTTCGGGTGCCCGGGTGAGACGACCCGGGCGATGATCACGGGCGTCGACTCAGCCTGCTCGTACGCGGCCGGAACGCAGCTCGACGCCGCGGTCGCGTACCTGACCAACCACAGCGGCGACGTGGCGTTCATCACGATCGACATCGGTGTCAACGACATGCTCGGCAGATGCATGGACTTCGATACCGGCATGCTCGATCGGGGCTGTGTCGTGGAGATGCGTCCGAGGCTGCGCCACCGGCTGATGCGCATCATCGATGCCCTCCGGGCCGCCGCCGGGCCGGACGTCCCGATCCTCGGGATGACCTATCACGACCCGTTCCTGGGCTTCTGGGACCTGGTCCCGCATGGCCGGCAGCTGGCGTGGATGGCGGCGCGCGGGTGGATGCCGTTCAACCGTGGGTTGACGAATGCCTACGAGGACTCGGGGGCAGTCGTCGCCAACGTCGCGAGGACCTTCCGGGTCAACGACTTCTGGAATTCGGTCATCGTGGCGGGTCGCGGACGGCTCCCTCTCAACGTCGCGCGCACGTGCCTCTGGACATGGTTCTGCACGCCGAGGTCCTACGGAGATCCCCATCCGAACAGAACCGGTTACGAGAAGATCGCGCGAACGTTCTATCGAAAGCTTCAGCCCCTGCTCCCCTGAACGGCGACGGAAGGTCGGCGGAAGATGCGCATCACTCGTCAGGTTGTCGTGTTCGACGCCGCAGATCTCGCCGCCGAGAGCAGCTTCTGGGCAGGCGTGCTCGACGGCACGGTCGACGCCGCCGAGGACGACTGGCACCGGGTGATGGTCGACGGCGAATCGCGGGTCGCTGTTCAGCTGGCGCCGAACCACGTCCCGCCCGACTGGCCGGACGGCACACCCGAGCAGCAGATCCACCTCGACCTGTGGGTCGAGGACTTCCCGGCCGCCCACGATCGTGTGATGTCGCTCGGTGCACGGGTACTCAAACCAGCAGTGGAGGACGACAACTTCCAGGTCTACGCGGATCCTGCCGGGCACCCGTTCTGTTTGTGCTGGGTTCAATGAGCGCGAGCCGCCTAGGGGTCGGATCATGAAGAAGCTGATAGCGACGGTGTTCAACTACTCGCTCGACGGCCTTCTCGCCGACGAGGGCACTGACTTCTGGAAGTTCTGCTTCAGCCTGCCCGAGAACAACGAGCCGGACGACCCGGCGCAACTCGACTTCCTCCAGAGCGCCTACGCGCACATCATGGGCCGCACCGCGTACGAGGCCATCTCCGAGTCCATGACGACGACGGCCACCGACCATCCGTTCGCCGACATCCTGAACGCCGCGCGAAAGGTCGTCTTCTCCCGGACACTGAAGTCGGCCGAGTGGGCCAACACCACCATCGCCGCCGGTGACACCGCAGAAGAGATCGACAAGCTCAGGCGAGACGGTGACGGCTACATCGTGGTCTGGGGCGGCGTCAGCCTCTGGCGGTCGCTCATGGAGCTCGACCTGATCGACGAGCTCCGGCTGAGCATGTTCCCCTACGTTGCGGGCGAGGGCACCCGGCTGTTCGACGGCGTCCCCAAGTCCTACCGACTTGACCTGGTCTCCAACACCGCCTCCAGCAACGGGGTCATCGAGCTGCGGTACCGCCGGCACCGCTAGTTGCGATCCGCCCGCTAGCTGTCGTTCCCGCCTGTCAGCCGGTCGTGATACGCGCTTGCGATGCTCTGGGCTTGCTCCTCAGACACAGATCCTGGGGGTCCCGACAGGAGGAACGTGTACAAGATCGGACCTACGGTGAACCCTACCCAGTAGTCCTCGGACGGCGTTTGACCCTCGGTTCCGGCGGCCTCGATGTCCTCGGCCGTTGCGATCCGATGTACGCCGCGCGCATCCGGGATGCCCTCCACCTCGAAGCTGCTGATCACCGCGGCACAGCTCTCGGGGCATGGCTTCATCGAATCCGCTTCGAGCCATTCACGTGCGGTCTTCGCTCCGGCTGTAGAGGCAAGCTCGATGAACCAACTGAAGAGATGTGGTGCATGTTGCTCATGGGTCTCTCCGAAGAAGCGAACGTCCAGACCCGCCCCCTTGAAACCAGCCCCCTCAAAGAGCGTGGTCATCTCTTCTTCGTCGGGATCGATCAGAGCTTCGCGGAATGCCACGATGAACTCGTCGAGGTCCGCTGGCGTTTCGCCCTTCTCAACGGGGTCAGGCTTGCTTCCCGGTGCATCGGCGGCCGTGGGGAATCGCTGCCCGACGGGGGGAAGGGGGGCATCGTCACCACCGCTGCACGCGACGAACGCGACCGCGGTCAAAGACACGAGAAGTCGGATGGCGGATCGCACCCGACGGACCCTATGAGATGGAGCAGCCATCTACAAGGCAGGCGTTCACCGAGATCACCGCTGCTCAGCCCCGAGGGCGAGAGTCCAAGAACCGCGCCCAGGTGCTGCACGTAGACCTCTCCAGATGCGTGGCGGCCCCACGGGCCGCGGGACGAAGGGGGGACGAGCATGGCAGAGCCGAGCTTGTACGAACGATTGGGCGGCGTGTTCGCGATCGCTGCGGTGATCGATCACTTCAGCGATGCGGTCGTCCAGAATCCCATCGTCGGCCAAGGATCGAAGAACCCAGAGCTTCGTGAGTGGCACACCAACTCGCTGGACAGGCTGCCGGGGCTGAAGTTCATGCGCACGCTGTGGGTCTGCAACGTCGCCGGTGGACCGTTCACGTTCGCTGCCACGAAGCCGGGGAGCACCGCCCTCGGGCTGGAAGAGGCTCATCGCGAGCTCCACATCCACCCCCAGGAGTTCGATGAGGTTGCGGCCGAGCTGGGGCGCTCGCTCGATCACTTCGGCGTCCCCGCGCGCGAGAAGGATGAAGTCCTGGCGGCGTTCGCGGCGCACAAGGAGGAAGTGACCGAGGGATCGATGGCTTCAGCCTGAGAACCCTCAGCGGAGGGCATCGAGGGATGCCAGCGGGACGATCCCTTCAGCGCTCTTCGCAAGACCGCGGTTGAGGGTGATGAACGCGTCTGCCTGCAACCGCGTGAGGGCCAGGTACTCGGCGTCGTAGGTGGATGCCCAGCCCAACTGATCCGCCAGTTCCCAGGCCACGCGCCGGAGCACGGCGTCACCGAGGAGCCTGATCTTCAACCCGGGAGGTCCCACTCGCGCGAGGAGGTCGCGCGCTTCCGGGGCTTCGAGCTCGCCCCTGTGCACAGCCTCGTGGAGAGCCGACAGGGTCTGGGAGCGCAGGAGCGTGGGTGCCAGGAGCTCGTGCTTCGCCGGGATCTTGAGACCCGTCTTGGCGATCTGGATGACGGCGGTCGAGTCGACCACGAACCTGGTCATCGCGCGATGGTACGCGCGCAAGGTCTCAAAGGAGAGGCCACTCGCGCGGGTCGTGGTTCGTCGGTGCGACTCACTCGATGTCTGAACGAGGGAACGCGCCTGGCGCTCAGCCCGGCTGCCACGCGAACGTCGAGTACTGGTCACCGAATCCACGAGGCGTCCACGGCGAATACCTCGTCGCTTCGCCGCCGTCGAGCGGCACGGCGACGAGGGCCTGCGCCCCCGAGTTCGGGTCGATCGTCACGTAGAGCAGCTGCTTGCCGTCGGGCGACAGGGACATGGATCCCGCCGGCTCGTACGCGAGGCCCCCGAGGGGGGTGGAATGGCCCTGCAGATCTGAGGAGGTCGGGCGGCGTTGAATCCCCCAGGACGACGAAACGGTCGTTTCCGACGGCCGACACGATGAAGACACTCTGTGAAACATCCCACGCGGTGGGCAGCGGGACTTCGGAGACGGCACCGGTTGAGATATCCAGCACCTTGACGAAGGGGACTGTTTCCAGACCGAGCGGTCCTGTGTCCAGACCGAGCGGCCCACGGCTCCCGGCGACGACGAGGGAGCCTCCGTCCGTCCACGCGATGGATTCCGGTTGCTCATCCCTGGCGAACTCGGTCAGGTGCACGGGTGCGCCGCCGTCGACCGGGTAGCACCCACGGGTCGTCCGGAGTCGGGCAGGACCGCGATCTGCGATCCGTCCGGTGACCACTCGAGGGGGGAGCGCTCATCCAACCGTCGGATGGCGTCGATGTCGATCGATCGTGTGCTTCCATCGGCCTGCACGACCAAGAGTCCCTCGCGAGGCGCGAAGACGACGAGCCGCCGACCGACCGGTGACCACATCGGACACGGCGGCGCGGCATTCGGCGGGATCGTGGGGATCTGGACCCGGATCTCCTCGCCTCGAAGTTGGCCCGTCGGGGCGAATCCGCTGATCACGACCTCTCCGCCGGCGCTCGTCCACTCAGTCTTCTCCCCCCAGGCGAGCAGCGTTCCGTCGGCTGAGAAGGCCGGGCAATGCCTCGTCGTGGTGCCCCCTTCTGTTCCGACCAGGAGGCGAGCCGTGCCCGTCTCCGTCGGAGACGTAGAGATTGAGATCCCGCCCTCGTGACACCTGCGGCGCGTCCGGATCGGGGTCCAGGTGCAGGGCCGAGAAGACGACCCACCTTCCGTTCGTCGGCTCGGGAAGTCCCGTCGTGCGCTCTGACTCGAGCAGGCGAGCCAGACCGAGCGCGGCGAGGACGAAGATCGCGACACCGACGATCCCGGCCGCGACCCTGGCGTTCCGGCGCTTCCGATCGCGCCGCACCAGGACGCGCTCGAAGGCATCCGGCGCCGGCTCGAAGTCCTCCACGGCCGATCGCAGCAGGTCTCGGGTGTCGCTCATGAGGTCACTCCCAACGAATCCCGCAGGGCCGAGCGAGCGCGATGCAGGCGAACGCGCACGCTCCCCGGCTTGATCCCCAGCACGCCGGCGGCTTCCTCGGCGTCCATGTCGAGCCAATCGACGAGGATGAGCGCCGCCCGCTGTCCCTCAGGGATCGTCGCCAGGGC
Source organism: uncultured Actinomycetota bacterium (assembly GCA_963711655.1). GTDB lineage: Bacteria > Actinomycetota > UBA4738 > UBA4738 > HRBIN12 > JAJNBA01. The sequence continues at coordinate 64,030 of CAVQEW010000014.1, read as the reverse complement.
CACGCGGACGTCGTGCCGGTCGCCCGCCGCGGGGCCGACGTCCGCGACCGGCACGGGCGCGAACCGCCGTTTCGCACGGACCGCCAGCCGCCGGATGCGCTTGCGTTGAAGGTTCAACGCCGTTCGATACGCGTATCCGGTCGGCGACTCCATCGCTCCGACGCGATCCCACCGCTCGAGCACTCTCGTCATCGTTTCCTGTGCGATCTCCTCCGCCTCGAAGGCGTCCCCGACGAGCAGCAGGAGGGCCTGACACAGCGACCGGTACTCGTCCCGGAAGAAGGACTCGAAATCCCGAGCCGGAGTGTGCGCCTCGATCGACAGGGTCACCTCGCTCATCCTGGACCCATGAACCCCTCAGGACAGTCTGGCGTTACGAGTTGCCGCTCGCTCTGGCCCGCAGAGAAACCCGAGGGCTCCCAGTAACGCTGCGGAGGCGAAGGGGGTTCATGTGCGGCAACGAGACGTGGCAACCGATCCGGCCGGGTCGTCGCTCGTCGAGCGGAGGGAGCATCGCAGATGGGGTGGAGACGGCGGTGGACGAGATGGTTCGCGACCGGGATGGTGTTCCTCGCGGCAGCTTGCTCCGAAGCGACGGCAGAGGGACCGGAGAGCCCAGGTTCTGAGGTGCCTTCAGCCACCGAAGGGACGCTCACCTCGGCCGACGGGGAGATCATGGGCGATGTCGATCACCCTGGATTTTCCGTCGAGGTCCCCGCCGGATGGTCGTCCCTCGACGGCCACTTCTTCGTGAAGGACGGTGGAGGCGTTCTCGGCATGAGCGTGTGGGACGTCTCTCAGGTTCCCCGCGATCCGTGCCACTGGAAGCGAACCATGGCCGACGTCGGCCCCTCGGTCGACGAACTCGTCGACGCGCTCTCGTCCCAGCGGCTGCGCGACGCCACCGCGCCCGTCGACGTGACGCTCGCCGGTCAGGATGGGCAGTACCTGGAGTTGTCGGTGCCCGATGACTGGATCGTGACGGGCGACGCCAACTTCAAGGGCTGCGACGATCCGGGAAACGGTCACCACGACTTCGTGAGTTGGCTCGGCAGGGACGCAGGCGATCGGTACCAGCAGGTGGCCGGCCAGGTCGACCGCGTGTGGGTCCTCGACGTCGAGGGTCAGACGCTGCTCGTCGATGCGACGTACTCACCCGACGTCTCCGCCGCCGATCGCGAGGAGCTGGACCAGGTCGTCGCGTCGATCCGGTTCGTCGACGCGTAGAGAGGCATCCGCGTATGGTGGCTGACTCCGATGGCGAAGATGAAGAAGTACGTGACCGTCGAGGAATACCTCGCCGATCAGCCGAAGGAAGTCCGCGAGACGCTCCAGCACGTGCGTGATTCGGTGCTCGCGGTGGTGCCTGACGCGACGGAGAAGATCGGGTACGGGATGCCCGGGTTCTACCTCGACGGGCGCCCGCTCGTGTACTACTCGGCGTTCAAAGCGCATTGCAGCCTCTTCCCGGCGAGCGGGGCCGTGATCGAACGGTTCGCCGACGACCTGCAGGGATACGGCCTCGCGAAGGGCACGATCCGGTTCCCGATCGGCGAGCCCTTGCCGAGGCCGCTCGTCAAGAAGATCGTGAAGGCGAAGCTCGAGGAGCTCCGGGGAGGGTAGGGCGGATGGCCTCCTACACGGTGAACCGGCGGGCGGTCGCGAAGGCGCGGGAGCTCATCGATGCGCGCCAATACGTCCTCGACAGCGACTGGGGGGAGGTACAACCGAAGGCCGACGACGAGAACGCCTTCCTCGAGGCGCACTCGTGGGCGGAGTACGGCGAGTGGTTCCTCGGTCTCACAGACGACGCCACCGACGAGACCAAGGGGCGCTACGCGTTCGTCTTCGGCGACTTCCGCCGGATCCATCGGAGCGGCCTGATCGCGTGCCAGTACCGGGCGGCCGAGTGGCGACACAAGAAGGTCGAGCTCGCGGCGCATCGGCTCCTGCAGCGCTTGGATAGCGTGCAGGCGTAGAGCCGGCGCCTAGGTGCCGACCCTGCGGTACGTGAGATCGAAGTCGGTCGTGAAGTCGGCGCCGTTCTCGGCGATCTCCCAGCGTCCGGTGATCGTGTTCCCGTCGTCGCTGAAGGTCCCCGTGAAGCGCTGAGCGAACGGCTCGCCCTCTCGCCAGAGCTTCCACTCGCCGTTGCCGATGCTCATCTCGTAGACGCGACAGACGCCTCGATCGTCGGAGTACAGCTGGAAGTACGTCCCGTTGGCCCCGTCGCATCCGATGATGGAGATGTTGTCGGGCGCCTCGGGGAGCTCGACCGTTCCGCGCTCGACCAGATGTGCCCCCGAGGCGTGCCACTCGAAAGTGACCTTTCCGCCCCCTGGCCACTGCTCCCCGCTGGGCCATCTTGCATCGAGGGTCCACTCGCCCACGAGGGGCTCGAGCTCGCGTAGTGCCTGTTCCGCGGTTGGCTGGTCCATCGATCCGCTCGTCCTCCCGGCCTCGGTTAAATCGAGGATAAGTCTCGCTGCCCTCCGAGCGGTATCGCGAACCGCCCTCCGACACGGCCCGTAGTAAGCGGAAGACAACCCACGCAAACAAGCCTTAGAGGAGGACCCCATGACACATCGAACCCGTTCGCGAGCCGACGTTCCCGCGAGGAACCGCGTCCGAGCCTTGGTGGTGGGCTCGGCCATCCTGACTGCGCTGGCCACGCTCGCCCCGCCCGCGCATGCCCAGGTGGCCTACACCTTCACCAACGTCGCGGACAGTGCCCGGGACGACTTCAACCCGAACGCCTTCACCTGTGCATCGATCAACAACCGCGGCGACATCGCGTTCAAGGCCGGGCGATCGTCCTCCGACGGGCTCAACTCGTTCGACGGCGTCTATCGAGCGAACGCCGACGGAACGATCACGACCATCGTCGAAGACCCGAGAAGGAAGCGGTTCGGCTTCGTGGGCAACTTCCCGTCGATGAACGACCTGGGCCAGGTCTCGTTCGCGGCGAACCTCGCACCCGACACCGACCAGGCCATCCTGCGGGGCGACGGCAAGAAGCTGATCACGATCGCCACGACCAAGAACGAGTTCAACTTCTTCGGCTTCGACACCTCGGTGAACAACAGCGGGGAGGTCGCGTTCAAGGCCGAGCTCGATCCCCGAGTTCGACTTCGACGAGGGCCTCTTCTCGGGGTCGGGGCGCAGGATCACCACGCATCACCTCGCGTCGACCGACGTCTCCCTCGACGGAGAGCAGGTGCGGTTCGGCGGCAACGACTCCCGCCCCTCGATCAACAACGTGGGTGACATCGCGTTCGACGAGTCGATCCAGCCCAACTTCGACCCGGGCATCTTCGTGGGGCAGGAGGGCGTCTTCAGGACGATCGCCGCCCCCGCGGCCGATGGCTCCCGTTCGTTCCAGGAGCCGACCCTCAACGATGGCGGGACCGCGGCCTTCGAGACGTCCTTCGTCGACGAGGCTACGGGGGAGTTCGTGACCGCGATCGTGACCGGCGACGGAGGACCGCTCACGACGGTCGCGGACACCACGGGCCCGTTCGGCTTCTTCGGCTTCCGGCCTCCGTCGATCAACGACGGCGGGGATGTCGCCTTCCAGGCGATCCTCGATGACTTCCAGACCACGGGGATCTTCACGGGCCCCGATGCCACCGAGGACCGGGTCGATCTCGACGGGCGATCAGCTGGACGGCGCGCTCGTGAGCAGCCTCAGCTTCTGCGAGGAGGGCCTCAACGACTCCGGCGACCTGACGTTCATCGCGACCCTGGACGAGCTCGACGGATCGGGCTTCCGCACGGCCGTCTTCCGTGCGACGCCGGAGCCATAGGCCACAAGGAACGCGCTGCACTCGCCGTATCGCGTGGAGGCATAGGGGAGAGCAGGGAGCACCGTCAACGTCCGGTTCGGCGCCGTTGAGGTTCCGTCACTCGGGTTCCGCGCCGTCGTGCACGTCGACTGTCGCGCTGCGTGAGCTCCGCCGGGCTCTTCGCTACTCCGATCGCCTGAAGGGATGACCCGTGAAGAACGCGGTCGTGAAGTACGAGTGCACGTACTCGTTCTCGGCGGTCCCGTTCTCCGTGTTGCGGATCAGCTTCAGCGTGAAACGGTCCCCTTGGAGGTCGAGAGCGAACAGGTACGTATCGCCGAGGTCATCGGCGTCGAGCAAGGGCTGATCGTCCCCGGTGAGGCGATACCCCCCAGCCTCGAGCACCCCCACGTCCTCTCCATCCCAGGAGCTATGCAGCTCGTACACGCCGTCCTCGAAGCGAAGCTCGAAGGTGAAGGTGCGGGTGTCGCCGATCACCTGTGCGGCGTCCTGGCGAGTGAAGCCCGCCTCGAGCACGACAGCTCGGATCTCGGCCGCCGTGATCGTGTCCGTCTCCCACGTCCCTTCGAGCGCCGAGGGGGCTTCGACGCTCACGGATGCCGTCGGAACCTGCGGCGGATCGGCGTCGCCATGCGCGGGCAGCGAGGCACCGCACGCAGTCATCGACACGAGCAGCCCGATCGCCGAGATCAGCCTCATCGGGAGAGCGCTTGCCACGCGGGAACGTCGAACCCGGGGAGCCGACGCACGTCGCTGCCGTCGGCACCCATGATGTAGAGGAAGAAATCGTCCTCGATCCCGAGGCCGAACGCGATGCTCGTGCCGTCCGGGGAGAAGACGGGGGCTCGCCAGTCGTGGACGCAACAGCCCGACCGATAGATGACCCGATCATCGCCTCCGACCGCCTCCACGACCCGGATCTCGGCTCGGATGGCCTCACGGCTGCCCACCGTCATGAGGTACAGGACCCGACGGCTGTCGGGCGACCAGAACGGGCCGCCCGTCGTGAAGGTTGGGGTGCCGTTCACGAGCAGCCGGAGGTCCGAGCCGTCCGCGTTCACCACGAACATCCCTTCGGTTGCCCAGAAGGCGAGCTTCGTGCCGTCCGGCGACCATTCCGGGCGGTTCCCGTTGAGCCGATCGAAGGAAGCTCCGGCGCTGTTGACGATCGTTCGCCACCCCGTGCCGTCACTGTTCACCACGTGGAGCGAGCTCGCGGAGTTGAACGCGATCACATCGCCGGTCGGCGACCATGCAGGGAACCGGGCCGGCCCGTCGTAGGAACAGGACGAGCAGCCTGTCGATCCTCGTGAGCTCACCCGACTGCGGGTCGGCCAGGAAGAGGTCCTCACCCGACGAGAGTGCGATCCGCCGCCCATCTGGGGACCAGGAGAGGCGCCGCCCGTCGTCGCAGGTTCCCCTGGGGTCTCCGGGCGGGACCGGGCACCGTGCCAGGAGGCGAACCTCCTCCGTCGCGGCATCCATCACGTAGAGGGACATGTCTCCGAAATTCACCACCGAGGGTGCGCCGTACACGAACGCGAGCTGCGTGCCGTCTGGCGACCACGCCGACCCACGGAACGTGCAGAAGTGGGTTCCTTCAGAGCCGCACGCCTCCGAAGGTGCGGCCGGGTTGCTGACCGCGAGGTGGAGATCCGTCCCGTCGGCACCACTCAGGTAGAGACCGCGATCCCCTTCGAACGCGATCGCGCCGTTGCGGACGGTTTGCCCGGCGGTCCGATCGCGGTACGCGTCGAGAACCTGAGCTGCGATCAGCATGCCCGCCAAGGCGATCGAGATGCCGACCGCGCCCGCGGCCAGCCGCTGGTTCCGGCGCTTCCGCTCGCGGCGCGTGTGGAACGTGTCGAGGGTGAACGGCGGGACCTCCACTCGGTCGAATTCGCGTTCGAGGATCGTCCGAGGATCAGTCATGGGCGGCGGCCTCCTCCGAGGGTCCTCTGAGCGCGGTGCGGGCCTGGTGGGTAAGTGCCCAGACCGTCGATGCCCTGATCCCGAGCAACGTGCCTGCTTCTTCCCCTGAATACCCGAGCGCTTCGGTGAGGACGAGGGCGGCCCTTTGTCGAGGCGTGAGCCGGGCGAGCGACTGGGCCGCGAGCTCGCGATCCTCGACGGCCTGGAAGACGTCCTCGGCGGGGCCCATCCCGACGACGCGCTTGAGGGACAGCGCCGCCCGCCGGTACTCGCTCCGGAAGCCGTTCATCGCGGTCTTATAGAGGTAGGCGCTGGGGTTCTCCATCGATCGAACGGAGTCCCAGCGCTCGAAGACGCGAGTGAACGCCTCCTGGGCGATGTCTTCAGCCTCCGCTCTGCTCCCGGTGATGACGGACAGGACGCGGAGCAAGCGGTCCTTCTCGTCTTCGAAGAACGACTCGAACGTGTGGGCCGTGGACATAGAGGCTTCGGGAGCCTGCCACGTTCGCGGGAGCCGAGCGACCTCACCCATCGGACGTTCAACGCCTGAGCGTGGGCGAACCTGTAGACGGGATGGGCCGAGGATGCAGTCCGTTAGCTGACGCGCTCCCAGCCATGGCCGGGGGAGGCGACCGCGATCATCCATACGCAATCGAAGCCCGTGCACGTGTCGGGCAGGACCGGTTCGAACCTGATCGTGTCGCCTTGGATCTCGAAATGGAACATGGCGTCGCCGTCGCCGATCGTGAACGTGCGGCTGTCGACCAGTTCGTACGTGTTCTCGTCGACCTGTTCGCCGCGCCAGTCGAGCGAGCCGAAGGTGCCGAACTCGGTGAAGAAGTGGGAGTGCTCTCGTGGGACAGCTCCTTCGCACGGATCGTCCTTCTTCTCGAGTTGTTCGAGCGTCCCGCCCACCCAGCCGTTGCCTTCGATGGCCTGCGGTGCTCGCGAACCCAAGCCGTTCGCCTCCAGCATCCGCACGAGCTCCTGGCAGGTGGTGACGCGCTTCCACTCACCCACGAGTGGTGACACCTCTGAACTGGCTGATGAGCTCGGCCGACCGGTCGGTTCGGAGACTTCGTCGGCTCGCGGTGGGCCGCCGCACGCCGTCAACGCAACCGATGCGAAGAGAGCGATGAGCCTCATCGTGGGAGCGCCTGCCATGCAGGATCGGCGAACCCGCTGAACTCAGGGAGCCTGTGGACGTCGTCGCCGTCGGCAGTCATCACGAAGAGGTAGCTGCCCTCTTCGAACCCAAGGCTGAACGCGATCATCGTGCCATCAGGGGAGAAGACTGGGACTCCCCATTGGCCGACGCAGCAGCTCGACCGATAGAGGACCCGGTCGTTCGCCCCGGTCACGTCCACGACCCGGATCTCAGCTCGGTACCCATCCCCCGTACTCGGCGTGTTGAGGTAGAGGATCCGGCGGCCATCCGGCGACCAGGACGGGGCGCCTGGTGTCCCCCCCGGCCCTTGACTCACGAGCAGCGTGAGTCCCGAGCCGTCCGCGTTGACGACGTACACACCCTCGTCCGCCGAGAAGGTGAGCTGCGTTCCGTCTGGGGACCACCGCGGGTCGGCACCGTTGATGCTGATCCCCGCATCACTGCTCCGCACCAGCGTCCGCACCGCCGAGCCATCCACCGAAACGGAGAGCATCAGGTCGTTGCCGGAGAAGGCGATCCGCTCACCGTTCGGTGACCACGCAGGCTCGTGAGCAGGTCCCTGGTACGAGCATGCTTCACACCCTGTGACCTGGGTCATCTCCCCGGACGCTGCGTCGACGAGGAAGAGGCTGTTCCCCGACGCGATAGCGATCTGTTCACTTTCGGGCGACCACGATAGGCGGCTGCCGTTGTCACAGTCCCCCGTCGGATCGCCGGGTCCCGCCGGACACCTGGCGACGAGGCGAACATCGTTCGTGGCGGCATCCATCACGTAGAGCGACATGTCGCCCAGGAGCCCGGCCGAGAGATCGCCGTAGACGAACGCGAGTCGCGTTCCGTCGGGCGACCAGGCCCAACCACCGTAGGAGCACGGATGCTCCCTGTCGAAGTCGCACGCCGACGGGTGCTCCTCGACGTTGCGGACGACCACTCGGGCACTGCTTCCGCTCGGGTCGGCGAGAGAGAGACCGGACGCCCCCTTGAACACGATCTCGCCGTTCCGGACCGGCTGCCCGGCAGTGCGATCGCTGAACGTGTCGAGCACCCGAGCAGCGATGAACGCGCCTGCCAGGGCGATCGAGACACCGACCGCCCCGGCGGCGAGCCGCTGGTTCCGGCGCTTCCGTTCGCGGCGCGTGTGGAACGCGTCGAGGGTGATCGGGCGCACCTCCGCTCCTCCGAGTGCGCGCTCCACCGTGGCCCGCGGATCAGCCATCGAGGACCTCCTCCCGCGTTCCCTTCAGCGACTCCCTAGCTTGATGGGTGAGCGCCCACACGGTCGACGCCCTCACACCGAGGATCCTTCCGGTCTCCTCGCCGGAGAAGCCGAGGCCCTCCGTCAGCACGAGGGCGGCGCGTTGTCGAGCGGGCAGCGTGCCGAGCTTCTTGACGGCGAGGTCGCGGTCGTCGACCGCCTCGAACACGTCCCGATCGGGGCCGAGGCCCACCGCTCGCCGGACGACCTGGCTCGCGCGGCGGGTCTCGTTCCGGAGGCGGTTCAGCGCCGTCCGGTAGAGGTAGCCGCTCGGATTCTCCATCGTCCTGACCTGATCCCATCGCTCGTAGATGCGGATGAAGGCGTCCTGAGCGATGTCTTCGGCCTCCGCCCGGCTCCCCGTGATCACGGAGAGCGCGCGGAGCAGGCGTTCCATCTCGTCCTCGAAGAAGGACTCGAACGTCCTGGGCGCATCCATGGCGGTCTCCGCAGCCTGCCATGCCTGCGGGAGGCGGGCGACTTCACTCATCGCCCGTAAACACGTACCCGAGGCCGAACCTGTAGCCGGACGGAACTCTTGAGGCGAAGGTTTGCCGGCTCCGGCTTACCGCGATGAAGGGGCTTGGACGACTGCAAGGACGAAGGCTGCCCGGTCTTCGATCGAGCCTCGGGGTACCTCGACGAGCTCGTAGCCGGTTGCTTCGTAGGCCCGGACGATCGCATCGTGGAAGCCGAGAGTGTCCGCGTACGACATCGTCCGTTCCTCGTCGACGGTGTAGATCGCCTCCCACGGCGCGACGAGGAGCACCTCACCTCCATATCGATGCTCCTGGGATGCGATGACACTGGGCACGGGGTCAACGCCGAAATGCATCGCGTACGCGATGCAATCCGGGATGCCTCGGTCGAAGATCACGTCGGCCAGGGAGCTCCTCGCGACTTGGTGTTTCTCGATCGACCGTTGCAGCAGCAGGTCCAGGAACGTGGTTGGGTCGCGGTGGGGAGTGTCGCCCCCTCCGGTCGACCGCTGCTCGCTGAGGATCTCGCGTGCCGGCTCACTGACGACGCTCTTTCCTGCCGCGGCGAGCCGTCCCAGGATCGCCGACTTGCCCGTTCCCGGCGCACCGGTGAGGACGTGGAGACGCGGCGAGGCCATCCTGGGGCTCAGTCTCGGTGGTTCTCCTGCAGCCGAGACCACGTCCAAGCGTGCCAGGCGATCAGCAGCAGGAGCGCGCACTCTACGACGCTCAGGAAGAGGAAGTACGCCGACGTCTCGCCTATCGCCGAGGCAACGACGGACACGACGTACAGGATCGGCAGCACGATGTTGGTCCAGCGGTTGACCGTTGGAGGGAGGACGAGCGACAGGAAGACCATCACGGCCGCGATCGCGATGTAGAGCGACGCTGCCAATAGGAAGACCTCGGTGATCTCGACCCCTGCGATCTCCCCCGCGATCACTTCCTCGATCTGGCCCGGCTTGAAGAACCCGAAGATGTCCCCGTAGGCGAAGAGGAAGAGCGTCGCGATCCAGAGGGCGGAGATCCGGAGTCGAACTCCGACCCGCTGATCCTCGATCCTCATCTCATGTGTCCCTTCGGATCCGTGCGAGCCAACGTACACAGCGCGAGGAGGGCTCGCACCGTGCGAGGCGAGAGCTGAAGCCCGAGATCCCCTGCGATCGGCGAGTACGGGATCCCGATCCATGACGAGCTCGAGCTCCACAAGGAGCTCTAGGCGAGTCGAACGTCGCCGACAGAGAGGACCCCTCTCAGGGCGGCAGAGCGTTATCGTCGAGCGATGGACCGTGACGACGAGGGCCGGTTCGTCCTGGATGAGATGGAGTCGCCGGACGGCACGCTCCGGCTCCTCGCGTTCCGGCAGGACGGCGGGTACCTGATCGGCGTCGCGAAGGGATCGGGCCCGATCCTTGCGGACATCCCGGCGCATGGGACCTCCATCGAGTACGAGCCCTACGCCTGGCGCGACCGAGGGTGGGCGGTCGCGTTCGGCGGCGTCCCGCCGGGTGCGGTTCGCGCCGAAGTGCGCAATGACGATGGCGAGGTCTTCCCGGCGCGGATCCTGCCGATCCCCGCGGAGCTGGAGACGGAGGACCGAGCCGCCTGGGGGCTGATCGACCGTTGGGAGGATGAGTGTCCGTTGGTCTGTTTCGACGAGGCCGGCGAACACCTCACGACGATCGGGGAATTCGCCGTACGGCCGAGAACATCGATCGGTGAAGGCGACGATCCGATCGGGGGACATTGGAAGATGTGGATCTCCCATCTCCAGCTCGGACCGATGCTCAACGTCCGCGGTGCCGGGGGTGGGGGCGGCTCCGGGATCGCGCAACTCCCCGGCTTCGGCTTCGCGAACGTCGGTCGGGGCCATCAGGCGGTCCCCGAACCTCAGCGATGGGATACGGATGGCCTCGTGTCGTCGCGGGCCGAACGCGTGGAGGTCACGACGCCGGTCGGCACGAGGCCGGCCATCGTGCTCACGGTCCCGAGTCACGGATTCGGTCTGTGCAAGGCCTTCGTGGCGTTCCTCAGCGGCGACGAGAAGCCGCTGTCGTTGACGGCGTTCGATGAAGACGGAGAGGCGTTCGCCACGTTCGACCTCGAACGAACGTAGTCACATCCGAGAGACAACTCTGAACGCGAGGGAGCGATGTTCGAACGGTTGCGCGCAGACCGCGCCGCGAGACGTGCGGCGAAATCGGGGGACTGGACGACGCTCGTCGATCTCCTCGGCGACCCCGACCCGAAGGTGCGTACGAACACCGCGAACGCCTGCATGCTGATCCCTCCGGGTTCGGCCCCGTCATCCCTCGTCGGTTCCTTGCTTCGCGCCGCGGCCGACCCCGCGGGCGAGGTACGCGGCCAAGCGATCCTCGCGCTCGGTTCCATCCGTGCTCCCGAGGGGCCCGACGTCTTCCTCCGGGCGCTGTCGGACGGGGACTGGGGCGTGAGGATGTTCGCCGCAACCGCGATCGGATGGATGCCCGATCCGCGAGCGACCAGTCTCCTCGAAGGGCTCCTCCGAGACGAGCAGCCGTTCGTTCGTGAGTTCGCCGTGTTCGCGCTGGGGGAGATCGGCGACCCAGGCGTCGAGCCCGCCCTCGAAGCCCTCCTCGAGAACGAGCGGGACACCCAGGTCAAGAAGTGGGCGAAGGAAGCGCTCGAGAAGCTCCGGGCTAATCCACGTACGGCCCGTTGAACACCGGCACCTCGCCGTAGGGCTTGCCCGCCATGAGCAGGAACCGGGTGCCGGCCACGGCGTCCGTGACCGTGAACTCCCTGCCGGGTCCCAGCACCACCAGCTGCGGCGGCTTCGCGCGCCGTCCGTTGGCGCCGAACGTGCCCTCGCCTTCGAGCAGGTACGCGAACCCCTGGAACTCGGAGGGAACCGGGATCGTCACCTGTCCTCCGGTCGGGAGCTCGACGTCGACGATGAGCGCCGGCGTCCCGAGCTGCACGGGTGAGCCCTCGCCCACCAGCGTACGGACGATCGCGTCATCCTCGTGTCGCGTCGGGATCTCGTCGGGCTGCAGGATCCGCGCGCTCGGCTCGACCTGCTTGTCCTTCCGAGCGAGGTTGACCCAGAACAGCACGCCCCGGAACTCGGTGTCGCCGTGGCCCTCGCTGATCTCGTCTTCCCCGATCCCCTCGGCATGCCAGGCACCTCTGCCCGTCCTGAGCGCCAGGAGCGATCCCTCGGACAGGCGCGCCCGCTCGATCGCTCCGTTCGGGCCCGTGCTGTGGCCGGTGCTGGCCGAGCCTTCGATCACGTACCAGAGGTTGTCGAACCCCCGGTGCGGATGCTTCGTGTCGACCTTCCCGACCTCCGACAGCTTCATCCGTCCCTCGTGCACGAGGATGAACGGATCGACCCGCTCGTACGGCACCGTGCGCGAGGGGAGCGCTTCGAGCACCGGGAAGCCCATCATGCGGATGAGAGCGGCGTCCTCCACGACGTCGACGTCTCGTGCGGTTGCTTCGATCTCTTGTCTCATGTCCCTCATCTCCTTCTTTCCTTGCGGAAACCCTTCGTCGCGGGATCTATTCCACGACGTGCTCGGACCCCCGACGGCTGGTCGACAAGCCTCTCCCGGCGAAGCTCGTGAAGCAGATGGTCAAGGAGCGGGTCGCAGAGAGCGAGCGCGCCGGGCACGCTGAGCCGGACAGGCACTTCGTCCATACCGGAAGTGAGATGGGAGGGGCACCCGTCCCGCTCTTGCACCGGCCCATGACGTCGCCGGCATGGGCGCAGACCTCTCGATGTGCTGCCACCCGTCCCATCACATCCTCGGTATGCCTGCCCCGCATGGTTGTGACCGAAGCGCCCTGGATAACGTCACTGCGATGGAAGGGATCGCGGGCTACTTCACCGCTCTCGGCCTCTCGACGGCCGCCGGCCTCAACGCGTACATCCCGATCCTCAGCGTCGGCCTGCTCTCCCGATACACCGACCTGATCGACCTGCCCGCACCCTGGGACGCACTCGCCGATCCGATCGTGCTGGGGATCGTGGGCGTCGTCGGCATCGCGGACTTCATCGGCGACAAGGTGCCCGTCGTGGACCATGTCGCTGCACGCGATCGGCCTGGCGGTCGCGCCGGTCGTCGGCGGACTGCTGGCGCTCGCGTCGGCGAGCGCGTTCGACCTCGATCCCGGAGTCGCGGCCGGCATGGGGATCGCGGCGGCGCTCGTGACGCACGCGGGCCGTGCCGCCGCGCGTCCGCTCTCGACGGCCGCGACCGGAGGAGGCGGCAATCCCGTCGTGAGCTTCGCCGAAGACGGCATCTCCGGTGTCCTGTCCGTGACGGCGGTGTTCTGGCCCGTGGTCACCGCCGTGCTCGCCGTGGTCGTGCTGGTGGCCGTCTTCCTCGTGTGGCGGAAGTGGCGGCAGCTCCGCTCGCGGTTCCGCCCCCGCGATCGTGCCCGTCCTGTCACGGGAGGCCCGTAGGCTGCTCGATCGATGAACGCGCAAGAGATCGCGCAGAGACGGATCCGGAACTCCCGGCTGACGGGTGACCGGTTCACGGCCCCGGACGAAGCCGTGCGGTGGCACCTCGCGATGCAGGCCCAGGAGTACGGCCCGGCGATGTGGTCGATCGGGCAGCGATCGAAGGGTTCGCGCCAGGACGACGTCGACCGGGCCTTGATCGAGGGCACGATCGTGCGGACCCACGTGCTGAGGCCGACGTGGCACTTCGTCGCGCGGGACGACATCCGGTGGCTCCTCGCGCTCAGCGGCCCGCGCGTCCAGCAGGGGAACGCCGGACGGTACCGTCAGCTCGGCCTGGACGCGCGCACGCTCGCGCGAGCCGCGAAGGTGATCGCCTCGGCCCTCGAGGGCGGGAACCGGCTCACCCGGGACGAGCTCGCGGCCGTCCTCGAACAGAGGAAGGTCGATCGCGAAGGGCAACGGATGCCCTACTTCCTGATGCACTGCGAGCTCGAGGCCGTGATCTGCAGCGGCGGGCGCAAGGGGAAGCAGCAGACGTACGCGCTCTTCGACGAGCAGGTCCCGGTGGGTGGACCTCGGTTCGACCGGGAGGACGCGGTCGTCGAGCTCGTTCGTCGTTACCTCACGAGCCACGGGCCGGCCACCGTGAAGGACCTGAGCTGGTGGTCGGGGCTCACGATGACCGACATCCGGGCGGCGCTCGGTTCGCTCGAGGACGACGTCGGGAGCGACGAGATCGACGGGCTCACGTTCTGGTCGGCAGCGTCGGAACGGCGCCGTCGCGCGTCCCGCGGCCCGCGGTGCGCACCTCCTACAGACCTACGACGAGCTCGTGGTCGGGTACACGGAGTCGCGGTTCCACGGCGACACGTCCGCCGAACTCGCGCGACAGGCCTGGAGCGACCGGACCTTCCCGACCGGCGTGTTCCTCCTGCACGGGCGGGTCGGCGGGCACTGGCGGCGGACGATCGAGGCGAAGCGCGTTCGCGTGGCGATGCACACGTACAGGAAGGTCTCGGCCGCCGATGCAGGGGTTCTCGAGTCGGCGGCCGCTCGGCTCGGGCGCTTCGTCGGTCTCCCCGTGGAGCTCGAGATCTCGCGGTTCCGTCCGCCCTAGCGACGGGTATCGTTCGCGGATGCGCACGGACCTGACGATCGAGGACCTCGGCGGCTTCCTGGACGAGCCGGTCGTGGCGGTGCTTGCGACCGTGCGACAGGACGGGAGCGTGCTGCTCTCGCCGGTCTGGCACGAGTGGCGTGACGGCGGCTTCCAGGTCTGGACGGGTGCGAACGACTCGAAGACGCGGCATCTGCGCCGCGAACCTCGCGCCTCGATCGTCGTCGCCGAATCGGGCCATCCCCTGCGAGGCGTCGAGGTTCGCGGCACCGCCCGGATCGTCACCGAGGATGCCTTCGAGACGGCCGTCCGGATCGCGACGAGGTACCTCGGGCCGGGGAAGGGCGAGGCCTACGTCCGCAAGGTCGGGGGGAACGACGTGACGATCCGGCTCGAGCCCGGCCATCTCCGCATCTGGGACTTCGCCGACGAGCACGAGGGGATGGCGCCCGCCTAGAGGTACCGGGCGGCTGCCATCCCGGCCACCGCCACGATGAGCAGTGGCACGATGATCTGACCAACGGCGTGGGATCGGTGCTGGAGGGCTTGGAGTTGCGCGCCCTGCTCGGGACTCGGCGGGCCGCCGCTCTCGGCCACCGCCTTGCCGATCGCGAGCGTCGCCATGATCGAGGGACGCACGACCGACAGGCCGAGCGAGAAGGCCGCGATGCCGCACAGCGCTCCGATCGTCAGCGAGACACGCCTTGCGCGGACGCGAGCCAGTCGCCGTCGAGTCCGCCCGAGACCCGCCAGTACATCAGCAGGCCCGCCAGGATCGGTGAGGCCGGCCGCGCGGAGCACCCAGTCCACGAGGTGCTTCTTGCCCGCCAGGTGTGCCATGAACGGGCCTGCCGCCGGACCGACCTCGCGCGCCGTCGACTGCAGGAACAGGATCGTCGTGAACGCCGCGCCCACCCAGAACACGCCGGCGAGGATGTGCACGATCCGCAACACGACCATGTAGGTGTCCATCCGGGAGGCTCCTCTCGGGATCCGACTCCGCGGGGACGCTATCGGTCCACGGTCACACGAGCAAGCGTTTCGGCGGCGCCGTCAGGGTCAGTCAGCGGTCGATCGCCGGCAGGAGCTCGTCCTTCGCGAAGGAGAGGAACTCCTCCTGGCGAGGGCCGACCTGATGGAGGAAGACGTGGTCGAAGTCGGCGTCGACGAACTCGCTGATCATCTCCACGATCGGTCCCGCCTCGGGGCCGCAGACCACCTTCTCAGCCACCTGGTCGGCGGTGATCAGCTGGGCGATCTGTTCGAAATGCTCCGGCTCCGCGAGCTCGACGCCCAGCTCGCCGGGGACGCTGGTGTTCGGCCACCATTCCAGCGCCTCGTCCTTCGCCTTCGCCTCGTCGGGTCCGTAGCACACGGTGAGTTGGCCGTACACGGGCATGCCTTCGCCGCCGGCGTCACGGAACGCCTCGACCAGCTCGGTCCTCGGCGCGGTCGAGATCAGCGCGTCGCCGGCGCGCCCGGCGAGGGTGGCCGCCGCCGGAGAAGATGCCGCGACGGCGATCGGAGGAGAGGTCTCCGGGAGCGTGTACAACCGTGCCCGGTCGACGGTGTAGTGGTCGGTCCACTCCGTGACGAGGCTCCCCGTCCAGAGCTTCCGGATCAGCTCGATCGCCTCCTCCAGCATGTCGAGTCGCTCCTGCGGATGCGGCCAGCGAGCGCCCACGACGTGCTCGTTGAGGTTCTCGCCCGACCCGAGGCCGAGGACGAACCGATCCGGCAGGAGGGAGGCTGTCGTGGCCGCCGCCTGCGCCACGATCGCGGGGTGCATGCGGATGGTTGGACAGGTCACCGCGGTCACGATCGGCACCCGCTCCGTCTTCACGGCCAAGCCGCCGAGGACGCTCCACACGAGCGGGCTCTGGCCCTGCTTCGAGGTCCATGGGTGGAAGTGATCCGAGATCGTGAGGAAGTCGAAGCCGGATTCCTCGGCGATCCGTCCGTACAACAAGAGGTCGCCGGGGGCGTGCTCCTCGCTGGAGAGGGTGTAGCCGATCTGCACCATGCAGACAGGATCTCCGCGACGGCCGCCGTGCAAACGTGCATCGGCCACGTGGCATGATGCGGGAACCATCCGAGGGAGGAGGACGTCATGCCGAGGCTGTATTCCATCCGTCCGACCTGGTCGCTCAAGGGACGCCGCTTCCAGGGCGTGCGGGGGTTCACCGGGAAGCCTTTCCACCCCCCGCTGACCGACTTCCCGATCGTGTGCTACACGCTCGCGGCCGTCTTCGACCTGGTCTCGTACTTCTCGGATGCCTCGGATGCCAAAGGCTCACGGGACTTCTTCGTCGCCGCGACGTTCGTGATGGTGGCCGGCTACGCGGTCGGCCTCCTCGCGGTGATCACCGGCTTCTTCGACTGGTGGAAGGGCATCCCGCGGGACCGGAAGAGCGGGCCGATCGGCCGCGCCAAGCACACCCAGGTCTGGCGGACGATCAACTGGCACGCGACCGTGATGGTCGCCGCGCAGATCGTGACGGCCATCGGACTCTTCCTCCTGCGGATCCCCAACTTCGAGCTCGGCCAGACCCAGCTCTCGTGGCTCGTCCTGTCACTCATCGGGGCGGGACTCGTCGTGTTCGGTGCCGCCTACGGAGGGACGCTCGTGTTCGAGTACGGGTTCAACGTCGAGAACGTCGAGGAGGTCTGGAAGGAGTCCGAGGAGGACCACGTCCGGCTTCCACGAGGCGGGTCCTCCTCGTAGGCCGGATCGATGCCGGCGCGATCGGCCGCTCGGGTACACGACGCAGACGTCCGTCACGTCGACGGCGCCGCCGGAGGTGGTGTTCGAGACGGTCGCGGATCTCCGGAACCACCTGGACTGGTCGGGAGAGCGCGCGAGCAGCGAGACGTTCAAGCTCCTGTCGATGGAGGCGCCGGACGGTTCCGCGGCCGTCGGGACGACCTTCACCTCGTCCGGGGCCGCGGACAACGGGACGTTCCACGACCGCTCGGTCGTCACCGTAGCGACGCGTCCCGACACGTTCGTGATCGAGACCGATGCCCACCTCGAGCGGAAGCGCGGGAAGCCGTGGGACGCGCACTTCGTCCATCGCTACGACGTGGCGCCGCGAGGGCGAGGGCTCGCGGATCACCTACACGGAGACGATCGAGCGCGTGAACTACGTCCCCTACTGGTTGCAGCCGGTGATCCGTTCCCTCTTCACGGTGTACGTGAACCGCGCGGATCGCAAGCAACTGGCGAACCTCGCGCGGCTCGCGGAGGAGCGTCGCCCGACTCGCTCGCTCAGAACTCGATGGTGCAGTTCTCGCAGACGAAGAGCTGCGCGCGGTGGTTGTGGCTGTGTCCTCCGCAGCGGTAACAGCGACGGCACGTCCCACCGGAGCTGCAGTCGATCGGGTCCGTCGTCTCTCCCGGCTGGTCCCACGTGGTGGCGGGCTCCGAGGGGCGGGGGAGCTGGATCGACAGGAGCGTCATCGGACCGTCCCCGCTCACGAAGCCGTGGGGGTGCGCCGTCGCTCGCCCGATCACGAGGCTGCCTTCGAGGGGCACCGGGTTGTCGGCCAGCAGCGCCTTCCCGGAGCCTTCGAGCACCACGACCCACTCCTCGGAGTCCGGATGGGTGTGCGCGTAGGCGGGTTGGTTCGCCGTGAATCCCTGGAGCGAGAGGTAGAACTCGTCGCCCTGCGTGATCGGGACCCGCCGGAACCCGGAAGGGCACAGGGCGAGGACCTCCTCCGGATGCATCGAGAAGACGCCGAGGTTGTCCAGGACCTCCGCCAGGTCGCCGACCGAGTGGGGCATGGGTAGCATCCTCCCGCATCGGAGGCCGCCTGGCCAAGCGGAGGCACGGCGGCGGCCGAGAAGGAGATCGCATGACCGAGCGGCTGATCATCGTCGACCACGTCCTGTTCGTCGTGGAGGACTATCCGGCGAGCAGGCGTCTGTACACGGCGGCGCTTGCCCCACTCGGGCTCGAGGAGTTGTACGAGGAGCCGAACTGCATCTCGTACGGCCGACAGCAGCTCGATGACTTCTCGATCTGCGAGGGTTCCCCGGTCACGACCGCGGCGCACGTCGCGTTCGACGCCGCCGATCGGGGGCAGGTGGACGCGTTCTTCGAGGCCGCGCTCGCGGCGGGCGCGACCGTCCGCGGCGAGCCCGGCGTCTGGATCCAGTACTCGAACCGGTACTACGGCGCGTTCGTGAACGATCTCCACGGGAACAACGTCGAGGCCGTGTTCCACAGCCCGGAGCCGATCACCGACGCGCCAGAGCGAGGCGGCGCTCCCTAGGCGCGGCTCAACGCCCCACATACCGAAGATGAGATGGGACGGCCTTCCGCGCTTGCGGACGCATCGCCCATGCCGGCGCCGGCATGGGTCCGGACTCGAGCGCATTCCGCGAGCGCATGGCATCGCACTTCTGATATCGGTGCCGACTCGTGCACGTCGGCTGTGCGGTGCGTCACTGCCCGGATCGCACGGCGGTGCTAGCCTCGCCGATGATGGACGCTGCCGTCTTGACCGCGATCGGTCTCCTGGCCGCCACTTCTCTCGGCAGCTTGTTCTATCTCGGATCGCGGATCGATGCCCTCGGATCGCCGGATCGATGCCCTCGGAGCTCGCGCATCGATTCCCTCGGCGCGCGGATGGACTCGCGATTCGATGCCGTCGCGAGTCGGTTCGATGCCCTCGAGGGTCGACATCGACGCGCACCTCGACAGGCACGCGGGCTGATCCGCTAGGCCAGCTCGGCCTTCGACTCCGCGAACGCCTGCACCGCGAACGCCAGGTCCTCTCGCGTGTGCGCCGCCGAGACCTGCGCGCGGATCCGCGCCTTCTCCTTCGGCACCACCGGGTAGGAGAACCCGATCACGTAGACGCCCTTGTCGAGCATCGTCTCCGCCATCCGCCCCGCGAGGGCCGCGTCGCCGAGCATCACCGGCACGATCGGATGCTCGCCGGGGAGCACGTCGAGGCCCGCGGCCTCCATCTCGGTCCGGAAGAACCGCGTGTTCTCCTCCAGCCGATCGCGGAGCTCCGTCGACGCCGTGAGCAGCTCGATCGCCTTCAGCGACCCGCCCACCACGGCCGGCGCGATCGTGTTGGAGAACAGGTACGGCCGCGAGCGCTGCCGGAGCAGCTCCACGACCTCCTTCGGACCGCTCAGGTAGCCGCCGCTCGCGCCGCCGAGCGCCTTGCCCATCGTGCCGGTGACGATGTCGACGCGATCCATCACGCCGTGATGCTCCGGGGTGCCGCGCCCGCCCGGCCCCATGAACCCCACGGCGTGGGAGTCGTCGACCATCACCATCGCGTCGTGGCGCTCCGCGAGGTCGCAGATCGCCGGGAGGTCGGCGAGGTAGCCGTCCATCGAGAACACGCCGTCGGTCGCGATCAGACGGCGTCGCGCGCTCGCCGCCTCCTTGAGCTGCCGCTCGAGGTCCTCCATGTCGTTGTTCGCGTAGCGGAACCGCTTCGCCTTCGACAGGCGGACGCCGTCGATGATGCTCGCGTGGTTGAGCGCGTCGGAGATCACCGCGTCCTCCTCGCCGAGCAGCACCTCGAACAGGCCGCCGTTCGCGTCGAAGCAGGACGAGTACAGGATCGTGTCCTCCATCCCGAGGAACGCCGAGAGCGACGCCTCGAGGTCCTTGTGGATCTCCTGGGTGCCGCAGATGAAGCGGACCGATGCGAGCCCGAAGCCCCACTCCTCCATCGCGGCGTGCGCGGCCGCGATCACCTCGGGGTGGTCGGCGAGCCCCAGGTAGTTGTTCGCGCACAGGTTGAGGACCTCGCCCTCGCGGCCGCGCACGCCCACCCGCGCCCGCTGCGCCGACGTCAGCACGCGCTCGGGCTTCTCGAGCCCCGCCGCGCGGATCTCCTCGAGCTCGGCCGCGAGCGCCGGCCGCACGGTCTCGCTCGTCACGGCGTGTCGCTCCACTGCAGCAGGACCTTCCCGGTCTCGCCGCTGCGGATCGCGGCGAACGCCTCCTCGAACCGCTCCGCCGGGAAGCGATGCGTGATGACCGGCGCGATGTCGAGGCCGCTCTGCAGCATCACGGTCATCTGGTACCAGGTCTCGTACATCTCGCGTCCGTAGACGCCGCGGATCGTGAGCTGGTCGAAGATCACGGTGTTCCAGTCGATCGCGAACGGCTCGTCCGGGAGCCCGAGCATCGCGACGCTCGCGCCGTGCGACAGGTTCTCCACCATGTCGCGGAGGGCCGTCGGGTTCCCGCTCATCTCGAGCCCGACGTCGAAGCCCTCCTTCATGCCGAGCGTCACCTGAGTCTCCGCGAGGGAGCCTTCCCGCACGTCGAGCGCGACGGTGGCGCCCATCTTCCGCGCGAGCTCGAGGCGGTACGGGTTGACGTCCGTGATCACGACGTGGCGAGCGCCCGCATGCCGGACGACGGCGGCCGCCATCAGCCCGATCGGACCGGCGCCCGTGATCAGCACGTCCTCGCCGAGGACGGGGAACTGCAACGCGGAGTGCACCGCGTTGCCGAACGGGTCGAAGATCGCCGCGACGTCCCGGTCCATCGAGGGCTCGTGGTGCCAGACGTTCGTCATCGGCAGCGCGATGAACTCGGCGAACGCGCCGGGACGGTTCACGCCGATCCCGGTGGCGTCGTTGCAGAGGTGGCGCCGTCCCGCCATGCAGTTCCGGCACCGACCGCACACGACGTGTCCCTCGCCGCTCACGAGGTCGCCCGAACGGAAGTCGCTGACGTTCGACCCCACGTCCACGACCTCGCCCACGAACTCGTGACCGATCACGAGCGGCATGGGGACGGCCTGCTGCGCCCATTCGTTCCATTCGTCGATGTGCAGGTCGGTGCCGCAGATCCCGGTGCGGTCGACGCGGATCAGGACGTCGTTGATCCCGATCTCGGGCTCGGGAACCTCCGTCATCACGAGGCCGGGCCCCGCCTCCTGCTTCACCAGAGCGCGCATCCGACCGCTATCTCAGCACGGATACCCCCGACTGGCATCTCGGCGTGAGCGAGGCAGCCTTGGGTAGCATCGCGCCCTCATGGGCGAGATCGCGATCGAGGTCGAAGGGCTCACGAAGCGGTTCGGGGACGTGGTCGCCCTCGATGGGATCGACTTCTCGGTGCCTACCCGGTCGGTGTTCGGCCTCCTCGGTCCCAACGGCGCGGGCAAGACCACGGCGATCCGGATCCTCGCGACGGTGCTCGAGCCCGACGGTGGCCGGGCGGCCGGTCCTCGGGCACGATGTGGCCGAGGAGCCCGACGCGGTCCGTCGGCGGATCGGGCTCGCCGGCCAGTTCGCGGCGGTCGATCCGAACCTCACCGGGCGGGAGAACCTGCGCTTGATCGGCCTGCTGACCCAGATGGAGACGTCGGCCATCCCGCCGAGGGCCGCGGAGCTGTTGGATCGGTTCGACCTCTCAGACGCGGCCGACCGGCCCGTTCGGACGTACTCCGGTGGGATGCGACGGCGACTGGACGTCGCGGCCGCGCTTGTGCCGCGGCCACCGGTGCTGTTCCTCGACGAGCCCACGACGGGCCTCGACCTGCAGAGCCGCAACGGTCTCTGGGACATGATCAACGAGCTCGTGAGCGAGGGCACGACGGTCCTGCTCACGACGCAGTACCTCGAGGAGGCGGACCGACTCGCCGAGCGGGTCGCGGTGATCGATCACGGCCAGGTGATCGCGAACGACGCGCCGTCGGTCCTGAAGGCGCAGCTCGGCACCACCGTCGCGGAGCTCGGCTTCGATGACGCGTCCGTCGCGGAGCGGGCTCGCGAGCTCCTCACCGGACGTCATCCCGGGGTCGAGCGCGAGGGGGCCATGGTCCGTCTCAGCTCGAACGAGGGACCTCGGCTGTTGGTCGGCGTCCTCCGGGAGCTCGACGGGGCCGGGCTCGCACCGGCGACGCTGGCCGTGCACGAGCCGAGCCTGGACGACGTGTTCCTCGCGCTCACCGGTCGCCATGCGGAAGAGATCTCCGAGAGCGAAGAGCCCGCCGTCGAGGGGCCGGCCGGTGGGCGACGCCGACGCCGGAGGGGAGCTGCATGAGCGTCGACGTCGCAACCGAGGTCGTCCGCGAACGATCCCTGCCCGTCCGCGCGATCCGCGATGCCCTCGCGGTCACGTGGCGCAACCTGATCGCGTACCGCCGCGTGCCCCAGCTGCTCGTCTTCTCGACGATCCAGCCCGTGATCTTCGTGGTGATGTTCCGCTACGTCTTCGGGGGCGCGATCGCCGTGCCGGTCCGCGGTCTCCCGTACGTGGACTTCCTGATGCCCGGGGTCTTCGTGCAGACGGTCGTGTTCGGCGCGATGGCCACGGCGATCGGGCTCGCGTCCGACATGAAGAGCGGGCTGATGGAGCGGTTCCGATCGCTGCCGATGGCTCGGAGCGCGGTGCTCGCCGGCCGGACGTTGGCCGACCTCACCCGGAACCTGTTCGTGGTCGTGCTGATGCTCGCCGTCGGGTTCCTGGTCGGGTTCCGGGTGCACACCGACGTCCTCGGGCTCCTCGGCGGGATCCTCCTCCTCCTGGCGTTCGGGTACGCGATGAGCTGGATCTTCGCGAGCGTCGGCCTGCTGGTCGGTGATCCGGAGACGGCCCAAGCGGCCGCGTTCCCCGTCCTCGCCCCGCTCGTGTTCGCCTCGTCGCTCTTCGTCCCGGTCCAATCGATGCCGGGGTGGCTGCAGCCGTGGGCGAACCACCAACCGGTCTCCGTGACGGCGAAGGCGATCCGGTTCCTGACGCTCGGCGACAGCCCGGTCGGCCACTCGTCCGACGTCTGGGAGTCCCTCCTGTGGATCGCCGGCATCCTGCTCGTGTTCGCGCCGCTCGCGGTCCGGCGCTACCGCCGCGCCGTCTAGCTGTTCACTGCCAGGTCGCGACGATGATCGCGGCGACGAGGTTGCCCACGACGTGGTAGCCCGCGTTGATCGCTCCCCAGACCATCGGCTTCGGCTTCTGGGATTCGAACTGCGCCGTGACGAAGGAGATCGCGACGGCGAAACCGATCGCGACGACCAGGCCGAGCACGATGCCCCGCTGCAGCGTGTCGGTGCCGGTGGCCTTCGCCAGCATCCCGAGGGCGACCGCGGAGAGCACGCTCCCGACGAGCGGCGTGAGGTAGATCGCCGGGCTCGGCCGGGTACCCGGCTCCGGCATCTCCATGCCTCCTGCGGCGGACCACGCCTTCCCGAACAGCGGGGGCGCGTACCAGACGGCGCCGATCGCGAAGTACGCGAGGGCCGCCACGAGCACGGCCAGCCAGTTGAGGTCGCTCAGCACGTCGAAGGTCACGGTTCCTCCTCTCGGACCTGTTCCGGCCGAGGCTACCTCGGATCACCCTCCGTTCAGGGAGGGGTTGCGTTGATTGGCATCCGGCCTCGATGGGTAGGGGTCATCGAAGGCCGAAACGACCGGATGCACCGACGCCGGGGGGAAAGGGAGCGACATCATGCAGATCCGTACGAGCGAAGCAACATGGGATGGCACGCTGAAGGACGGCAAGGGGCGATTCTGGACGGAGAGCGGCGAGGTCTCGGGCGTGTTCTCCTTCCCGACGAGATTCGAGAACCAAGAAGGAACGAACCCGGAGGAGTTGATCGGGGCGGCGCTCGCGAGCTGCTTCTCGATGGCGTTGGCCGGCGACCTCGAGCGGGCAGGGCATGTCTCGGAGGTCGTCCGCACCGTTGCCACGGTCAACCTCGACAAGGTTGAGCGCGGGTTCGCGATCTCCGGCGATCGATCTCGATGCCGAGGCGGTGGTACCCGAGATCGACCCGTCCGAGTTCGAGTCGATCGCCCAGGGGACGAAGGACAACTGCCCGGTCGGGGTGGCGCTCGCCGCGATCCCGATCACGTTGCGGAGCCGGCTGGGCCGATAGCTCCGCACCTCCTCGGCCGGGGAGGCCTCGCACCGTAAGCTCCGGACCGTGAGCCGCTCCGACCACCGGGTGATCGTCGGCCAGACCGGGCAGAACGTGCTCGGGCTCGGGATCGGAGCGCTCGCGACGTTCGCGGCGCAGGTCCTGATGACCCGGGCGCTCGGCGATCAGGCGTACGGCGTCGTCACCCTCACCACGCAGGGCGCGTTCGTGGCCGCTGCCGCGACCCGGTTCGGGATGGACGTGGCCAACGTCCGGCTCGTGGCGATCCTCGCGGGCCGCGACCAGGTGATCCGCGCCCGCGGGCTGGTCCGACGCTCGGTCGCGATCGCGCTGTCGGTGTCGCTCCCGTTCGCGGTCGTGGCGTACCTGTCGGCGCGATGGCTGGCGGAGCGGTTCACCGCCGTCCCGGAGGTGTCCGAGCCGGCGTTCCGCGCCGCCGCGCTCACCGTGCCGTTCGCGGCGCTCGCGTTCACGTACATGGGCGCCACACGCGGCCTGAAGATCATGCGGTACACGCTGTACTCGCAGTGGATCGTGCAGCCGATCGGCTGGATCGTGCTTTCGATCGCGTTCTGGACGGTCTCGAAGACGGCGGGGATGACGACGCTCGCCTTCGGAGCCTCGTGGGCCCTCGCCCTGGCGATCGCGTTCGGGGGCTGGGCACGGGAGCAGCGGCGGTTCCTCACGGAGGGTGCCGTCGGCGAAGGGATCCCGGAGGAGCACACGCGGGCGCTCGTGCGCTTCGGCGCCCTCCGCGCCCCCGCGACGCTGTTCTCCCAGTTGATCTTCTGGACCGACCTGTTCGTGCTGTCGGTGTTGTGGAGCGACGAGGGATCGGCCGGCGCTTCGAAGGTGGGGGTCTACGGCGCGGTGCTCCGCGCCGGGCAGGCCCTGTTCCTGTTCCTCACCTCGGTGTCGCTCACGTTCAGTCCGTTCGTGGCCGACCTGCACCATCGAGGTGAACGCGAGCGGCTGGATGCGCTGTACAAGAACGTCACCCGATGGTCGCTGGCAGCGACGATCCCCGTGTTGCTCGTGTTGGGCATCCTGCCGGAGCAGACCCTTCGGATCTTCGGCCCGGAGTTCACGAGCGGCGCCCGGGCGCTCCGGATCCTGATCGTGGGGATGATCGTGCCGGTCATGGTGGGCACGGTCGGTTTCATCCTGATCATGGCCGGACGGACGGGATGGGACCTCGCCGTCTACCTCGGCGGATTCGCGATCGACATCGGCGTCGCCGTGGCGCTGGCCGGCCCGGCCGATCTGGGCATCCGAGGCGCGGCGACCGCTCAGGCCCTCACGCTGTCGTTCTCGGCGATCGCCCGACTGCTGCTCGTCCGCCGCTTCCTCGGGATCTGGCCGTTCGATCGGATCTGGCTCCGGCTGGTCGCTGCCGACGGCCCTCGCCGCGCTCACGATGGGGCTGGCGCACGCCGCGATGCCCAACGACCGATGGTTCCTCGACCTGCTCGTCTCGGCCGCGGCGGGCGGCGCCGTCTACGTCGGGTCGATGTTGGCCGTGGGGCTCTCGCCGACCGAGCGCGCCGCCGCGGCCAGGCTCATCCTTCGCCGGCCCACGGCGGCGGCTCCCTGACGACGAAGAAGTCGACGAGACCGTCCGGAGCGGGTCGCAGGATCCCGAGGAGCGTCAGGTCGTGCAGGCAGAGATCCGCGGGATCGAGCTCCGGATCGGCGAGTCCGACGACGAGGTGCATCTCGCACGACGAAGCCACCTTGAGGAGCGTGTTCACCGTCGGGAGCTGACGTCCCGACTCCAGGCGCGCGATCGCAGGCTGGCCGGTTCCGGCGCGGCGCGCGATCTTGGACTGTGAGAGTCCTGCGAGTTCTCGGAGCGTCAGGATCAGGTATCCGAGTCCGATCGAGTGGCCCATGCCGGCGTGGGCGTACCAGGCCGGGACCGATCTCGTCCGGCGTCGAGCGGTGCCGACCCGCGTCATACCAACTTTGAGATGGGATCCGCCCCGGAGACTCGACCTCGCGGGCCCATGACGGCACCGGCATAGGCCCCTCCACCGCATCGGACCATGACGCCGCCGGCATAGGCCGCTCATCCAGACCGGGCGATGACGGCTCCGTCATGGGACTGTCGTCTCCGCATCCAGGGACGGTCGGCATCTCAGGATCGGTATGGGCTGTTCCGGACATGCCGACTCCCCTGCTCGGAGGGGAGGACGCTTGAGGGGAGGACGCCTACGGAAACCGTACGCGGGGCCACCGACATGCCTAGCCTGCCGGGTCGGCCGCCTTGCGTTCCGCGCGCCGCCGGGCGAGCTCGTCCTCGATGTCCGGGAGCACGATCAGCCGGTCCTGCAGCTCGGTGAGCGAGCGCTTGTAGTCGTCGGAGAGCGCCCGCAGCTCCGACGTCCTCCGACGAGCGAGCTCCATCTCCGCGATGATCCCGTCGCGGCGCTCGGACAGCTCCTCCAACGATGTTCGGAGCTCGGCGACACGCCACTCGACCAGCCCGGCGCGAGCGACATCGCCCGCGGCCCTGGCATTGATCTCCTGGTAGCGCGCGTCGAGCTCCGCGGCCATCCGCTGCTCCAGCCTGCGGCCGCGCGCATATGCGACAGCGGCCGCCCAGGCGAGCCCAGCGGATGCCGCGAGTCCACAGAGGATGAGGACGCCGGGCCGGATCCCGGGTGTGATCACGGTGCGCCCGAGGAAGATGATCGATCCTCCGAACGCACGCACGCTCTCGGCGATCGTCTCCACCACGAGGGCGCTCCACACCGTGGCCAGAACGATCGCGATGTTCCCGGCCATAGCGACCCAACTTCCTCTCCGGGGGGAAGTGCGGAAGGTGCTCGGGGAGCCTGTACCGGCCTCGACCTCACGTCAATAGCGCATCTGGATGAGGCCAGAAGGCTGACAGGCAGGCACTCGGCACGCTCGCCTCACCGTGCGCTACCGGCGGCCAACCGTTCCGCGGCCGCGAGCGCTCGGGCGACCGCGTCCGCGGGATCGTCCGCGCGCTGGAGCGGGTCGCCCGGCAGCCCCTCGAGGTCGAGCGACCAGGTGCCGAGCCCCACGACGGGCTTGCCCATCTTGAGGGCGAGCGCGATCTCGGAGAGGGTGCCGAACTCCCCACCGACCGCGATCACGGCGTCGGCCGCACGCGCCACGATCGCGTTGCGCGCCTCGCCGAGGCCGGTCGAGATGCTGACGGTGAGGTGGTCCGAGCCGTGGGTGCGATCGTCACCCGGGAGGATCCCCACCGACGTCCCGCCTGCCGATCCGCAGCCACGAGCGGCCGCGTCCATCACTCCGCCGAGTCCTCCGCAGATCAACACCGCGCCCGCCTCCGCGAGGAGCCGGCCGATCTCCTCGCCGGCGGCCATCTCGTCGTCGGATGCCTGTCCCGCACCGATCACGGAGATGTACGGACCTTCGCTCACGGCCGGAGTATGACAGCCGGCCTCGAGCCCTCAGCCCCAGCTGAGCCCGAGCACGGCGGCCAGGAGCGAGGCGGCCGCCGGCTTGTCGAGCGGTTCGTTCCCGTTCCCGCACTTCGGGCTCTGGACGCACGACGGGCATCCGAGCGAGCACGGGCATCGCCGGATGGTCTCGAGCGTCGCGTGGAGGAGCCGCGTGATGTGGCGGAAGCCTCGCTCGCTGATCCCCGCGCCCCCCTGGTACGCATCGTGGATGAAGATCGTGGTGAGGCCGGTGTCGGGGTGCAGCGGCGTCGACACACCGCCGAGGTCCCATCGGTCGCACGTGGCGATCAGCGGCATCAGGCCGATCGCGGCATGCTCCGCGGCGTGGATCGCGCCGGCGAGCTGCCGGGGCGTGATGGCGGCCTTCGAGATCACCTGCGCGGGGATCGTCAGCCAGAGGGCTCGCGTCTCCAGCTGTTGCGGCGGAAGCGCGAGGACTTCCTCGTCGACCACCTCGTTCGTCGAGACCAGCTTGCGCACGAAGCCGACGACCTGGTCGGTCACGAGCACGGAGCCGAACGACACGTCGACGTCACCGAGCGCCGACCGCTCGAGCTCCTCGACGATCTCGATATCGGTGATGTTGCGCGCCTGGGTGTAGTAGTCCGGGTCGGCTGCCTCGACCGCCGCGACGCCCCGATCGAGGTGCAGCTCCCGGACGAGGAACTGCTCCCCCATGTGCAGGTAGACGGCACCGGGGTGAAGGGTCGCGAACGCCCGGTGCTCGTCGGCGGTCCCGATCACCTCTCCGGTGACGGCGTTCACGATCGTGTAGACGCTGCCGGCACCGGCCCGGACGTCCACCTGCCGGTGCGGTGATTCGCGGCCCGCGTCGTGCCACGCGTTCCGGCGGCGTGCCAGCTCCCCCCGCTCGCCCATCCGCTCGAGCGCGGCGGTCGCATCCGGGCCGAAGTAGGCGTGGTGGTCGTCGGTGATCGGGAGCTCGCGCGCGGCGCAGCGGAGGTGCGGCTCCAGGACGTAGGGGTTCTCGGGGTCGATCACCGCGGCCTCCGCCGGCTTGTCGAAGAGGTCCTCGGGGTGATGGACGAGGTACTGGTCGAGAGGATCGTCCTGCGCAACCAGCATCGCGAGCGAGCCGTCGGTCCGGCGGCCGGCGCGCCCGGCCTGTTGCCACATCGAGGCGCGGGTGCCCGGGTAGCCCGTCAGGACGGCCGCATCGAGGGACCCGATGTCGATCCCGAGCTCCAGCGCGCTCGTCGACGCGACGGCGAGCAGGTCGCCCTCCGCGAGCCGCCGTTCGATCGTCCGCCGGTCCTCCGCCAGGTAGCCGGCACGGTAGGAGACGATCCGCGAACGTCGGTCCGCGTCGCCGACCTCACGCCGGGTGAACTCTGCGAGCAGCTCCGCGGCTCGCCGCGACCTCGTGAACCCGATCGTGCGGACGTCGTTCGCGACGAGCCTGCCCATCAGCCACGACGCCTCCGCGAGCGCGCTCCGCCGGCGGCCTGTCTCCTCGTCGACGATGGGCGGGTTCCAGAGCGCGAAGAGCTTGTCGCCGGCCGGTCCGCTCCCTCCCTCCACGACCTCGACGTCGAGTCCGGTCAGCCGGGATGCGAGCTCACCCGGGTTGCCGACCGTCGCGCTGGCGAGGCACCAGCGCGGAGCACCGCCGTAGTGCTCGATCAGTCGGCGGAGACGCCGCAGGACCATCGCCACGTGTGAGCCGAAGACCCCCCGGCACACGTGCGCCTCGTCGATCACGATCAGGGAGAGCCGGAAGAAGAAGTCCGCCCACCGGGCGTGATCCGGGAGGATCGAGAGATGGAGCATGTCCGGGTTGGTCAGGACGAGGTTCGCGTTCTTGCGGATCAGCGGGCGCTCCGGCTTCGGCGTGTCGCCGTCGTAGGCCGACGCCCGGATCTGCGTCAGCTTCAGCGCCCGGACCGCTCGCAGCTGATCGCGAGCGAGGGCCTTCGTGGGGAACAGATAGAGCGCCGTGGCCTTCGGCACGGTCACCGCCGCTTCCGCGAACGCGATGTCGTAGACGAGCGTCTTGCCGCTCGCGGTGCCCGTCGACAGGATCACGTCGCGCCCGGCGCGGAGCAGCTCGAGTCCGCGGGACTGATGCGCGTACAACCCCTCGATCCCGAGGAGACCCAGCCGCGACGCCACGATGTCGGGGAGGTCAGGCGGGAACGGATCGACGCGTGGCTCCTGTGCCGGCAGCTCCCGGACGCCGACCAAGCAGGCGGCCGTCTCGGGATCGAGCGCCGTCAGCTCGTCCAGGAATCCCCGGGCATCCACAGGGCGGACGCTACCGGGAGGGCTCGGCCGGAGGCTCGTGCGGCAGGGACGGCTTCTGCTCCTCCGCCTCCTCGAGCGCGTCCTGGAGGCGTTCCTCGCCCAGCTCGGCGTAGGACGCCACGAACGCGTCGCGAACGAGCTGTGGCACCCGCCGCCGGTCCCGGAGGATGAACGCGAGGCCGAGCAGCAGATACAGGACACCCACTCCGATCCGCTCGGCGGCGTGCAGTGATTCCGGAACGAGTGCGCCGACGATGAACTGCGCCCAGAACAAGCCGAACAGGTAGCCGGCCTCCCGGAGTGACAGGGTCAGGTTCGACAGGACCGCGACGGCGAAGAACGACTGGGCGGCGGTGAGGAAGAGCTCCTCGCGCTGCACGGAGCTGATCGGGAGCCCGTGCGAAGACGCGCTCGAGATCGCGAACACGATCGGGAGCGTCCCCACGAGCAGAGTCCACTGGTTCACCTTCGACGAGACGAGCGTCCCGAGACCGGCGTTCGTGTTCAATCGCCACGCGAAGAGCCCGGCCACGAGGAGCTCCGGCGACTCCGAGGCGAGCGGTGCGAGCCACTGGACGAGGAGGAACTCGCTGATGCCGAGCTGCTTCCCGGCCTCCTGGAGCGAGTGGGCGAACGGCTCCGCGAACAGCAAGATCACGACGCCCGACGCGAGGAACAGACCGACCACCGACATCCGGCGTGCCGCGACGGGGAACGTGCCCAGGTACCGAGCCGGTCCCACGAGGTGAGGCTCCTCGGCCGGCGCTCGTGACACCCTCCATGTGTAGCCGGCGAAGAGGGCCACGAGGATCACGGTGTCGATCAACGTGATCGACGACTTCAGGGGCAACGTGAGCGAGTAGAGGGTCGCCACCCAGAGGAATCCCAGCTCGATGGAGTGGTCGCGGGTGAGCTGGATCCCCTCCCAGCGCTGACCGGGGGCCAGCGCCCGCGTCTTGCGGATGCGGTACCAGCCGATGAAGACCACCATCGACCACCCGAGGCCGATCAGGAGTCGGTTCGCGCCCGTCATGTTGGCGAGCGCCAGGTCGCAGGGTGACTCCCGGCCGGGACCCAGGGCCGAAGGGCACGACGGGTCCAGTTCGAAGGAATTCCCGCCTTGGGCCGTGAACACGAAGTCCACCGCGTACTCGGGCAGGACCGCGATCAACGCGAGGATGGCGATCGCGAGACCGGCCGAGATGTCGAGCTGGGCGGTTTCCGCTGCCCAGGAGATCGCGAACGCCGCACCGACGATCGCGAGGCCGAACAGGAGCGCCTCGAGCGCGTGGGATGCATCGAACCCGCCGTACTTCACCAAGAACGCGGGAACGGTGAGGAGGGCGACCGCAGCCAGTGCCGTCCGTTGGCGGCCCGGATGGATGTCGATGAGATCGTCGGTCACGGTCACCAAAGGGGGTCGTCAGGAAGCGGAAGAGGTCCGAGCGTATCAACGACGCGGGTCGACCTACCCGGTACCGGTCGGGCTGCGCGGGATGTTGCCCGGCCGCAATGCCCCGTCCGCCTTCGCGTCGGCGAAGATCGCGCGCGATGTCCCCATCGACAGCAGCACTACGGAGAGCCCGCCCGCGTTGCCCGTCCCCCCGGGCAGGACCACGTTCCGCACGTTCGCGAGGCCGGATCCCGCTCGCCGCGAACGCGAGGTCGATCAGCTCGGCGACGGGGAGGTCGGTGTCCATGTTCCGCACGCCCGCGGCGATCCACGGCCAGCAGCCGGCCGGGGTTCCGCCGGAATTCCCTCTGGAACTGCACGAGGGCGGAGACGAAGACGCGGCCACCGTTCTCCTGACGGCCGAAGTCCCCGCCGGGCACGCTCTTGCGGTCGCGCGCGAACGCAAGGACGTCTGGGCCGCGGAGACGCTGGAGGCCGGGATGGAAGTTCGAGCCGGAGAATCGGTCCTGCATGCGGAACGGGATCCGGACCTGGAGCCCTCCTATGGTGTCGACCATCCGCGTGATCCCCCAGAACGACGTGACGGCCCAGTAGTCGATCCGCGCTCCGAAGTTCTGCTCGACCGTCTGCACCATGCGTGCCGGCCCACCGCTCGACAACGCGGCGTTGATCTTCGCTCGTTCCCAGGCCCGGGATCGGATACGAACGAGTCGCGCGGGATGCCGACGACGACGGCCTGTTGCCGTCGCGGATGCAGGAAGATCACGTGGATCGAGTCCGCGCGCGAGGTGAGCGGGTTCTGGCCACGCCGGGCGTCCGATCCGATCGCGAGGATCGTGATCGTGCGTCGGCCGGTAGGGTCGGGGTCGTAGCCGCCGTGCGCCCGTCCGAACAGTACGCCCGGTGTGCGCGCAGACGCGGCCGGGAGCTCGGCGATCGAACCGACCGTCGAGCCCACGACCCAGGCGAGCGCGCACCGCGATCGCGACCGCCGCGCGCCGGGTCATGCGTTCTTCCTCGGACGGTCGTTGCGGGTCACGTCGAACGACACGATCTTCCAGGCGCCGCCGACCCGCTCGAAGAGGAATCGGCCCGTCGAGCGGAGCACCACGTCCTCCGTGCCCGTCGCCATCGCGGTGAACCGCACGACGCTCACGAGCAACACGGGCGACCCCTTCGCGGTCGAGCAGGATCCGGGTCGCGATCTCGCCCGACTTCGGCTCGATCTGCTCGAAGCGGTCGCCCGCCCGCGGACCTGCCGTGAGCAGCGCGGGGTGCGCGTCCGCTTCGATCCCTGGCACCTGCAGCGAATCCGTGGAACGCCTCGCCGTACCTGCCCGGTCCCCCAGCTCTCGGGGTCGAGGAACCCTTCCGTGTACAGATCGGCGAGCACGTCCTCGGCCGTGTTGGCGGCCGCGACGGCCGCCTGACGATGGCGCCGACCGACGGGCTTCGGCGAGGTCCGCACGAGCTCGCGCGAGGTGTCGCGGAACCGGAACGAGGGCGTGGTGGGCGGCGCGACGTCGCCGTCGCTCGCGGTCGTCTCTCCGTCGCCGGGGGCCGCCCGCCTCGTGGGCGCGTCGTCTCGTGAGAGGAACACGAGGACTCCGATCACGAGCAGCAGCACCACGAGACCGGCACCGATGAGGGGGGCCCGGCGAGGAGACCGAGACGGGGTCTGCTCCTTCGCCAATGCGACTCCAGGCTACGGACGCGGGGGCGGGCTCGACAAGATGGCTGGCGCGGAGGCCTACCCGCTCGGCGCGGCGTCGGCCGGGATGTCCTCGGGCAGGATGAACCCGTCGGCGGCGATGTCCTGGAACACGGGATGGGGGGACGGGAGGTTCACGACGCTCGCACCTCCGGCGGT
The DNA here is from genome assembly GCA_963711655.1 of uncultured Actinomycetota bacterium. Classification (GTDB taxonomy): domain Bacteria; phylum Actinomycetota; class UBA4738; order UBA4738; family HRBIN12; genus JAJNBA01. The sequence continues at coordinate 30,936 of CAVQEW010000014.1, read as the reverse complement.
GCCGATGCTCCCGACCGCCACCAGGTTCGTGAGGCGTGCGGGCTTGATCTTCCACGACGTGAACGCGAGGGTGAACAGCTCGTCCAGCGGGAGGTCGGTGGACACGTTGCGCATCCCCACGGCGATCCACCGGAAGAGCGCGGCCGGATCATTCCGGAACTCCCCACGGAACTGCGCGAACGCAGCCAGCAGGACCCTCCCCTGGTTCATGGAACGGTCGAAGTCCCCGTGGGACAGCGACTTGCGCGTGCGCGTGTACTCGAGCGTCTCGGCGCCCGTCAGGGTGGATCGCCCCTCGGTGAAGGCGGAGCCTTCGAAGCCCTCGAAGGAGTACGGGATGTCGATCCGAAGCCCGCCGAGCGCGTCGAAGATCTGCGTCATCCCGATGAAGCCCGTGAGCAGGTAGTAGTCGAACGTGATGCCGGTGAGGTTCTCGACCGTCGCGACCATCCCTTCAGGACCGCCCTGGGAGAGCGCGACGTTGATCTTGTTCGTCCCTCCGCCCTCGATCGGCACGTAGGAGTCGCGGGGGATCCCCACCAGGGTCGCGCGCTTCGTCTTCGGGTTGATCCCGAGGATGTGGATCGAGTCGCAGAGCCCGTCCTCCAGCGCCGTGCCGGGCCGCGAGTCGCTGCCGAGGATCAGGATGAAGATCGGCTCGTTCCCCGTGAGCGACGGCCCGTATTCGGCGTGGGCGTCGCCGATCTGCATCAGGGGGACGCTCGCCGCGGGCGTCGCCTGCAGCGTCGCCACGCCGAGTCCCGAGACGCCCGCCGCGAGCGTCGCGAAGGCCGCGATCCACCGGCGCCGCATCACGAGGGCGACCCCGAAGGACTCGGCGCGGCGGCCTCGACGTCGTCGCGATCCACCTGGTACGCGAAGATCCGCCAGGCACCGTCCACCTGTCGCAGGAAGTACGAGCCTACGCTCACGACCTGCGTCGACGAGCCACCACCCTGGGCCTCGACGGTCGCCTCGAACTCGACCTGAGCGACGGCGCTGACGGGAGCGTCATCCGCGTCGGTCAGCACGGAGATCGTGAGCGTCCCACTCGCCTCGTCGAGCGCCCCGAAGTCGTCGTTCGCGGTGGATCCGAGTGTGAGGACCTCGGTATCCGATCCGGCGCTCGCGGCCGCGCGACCCTCGAACAGCTCGAACGCCGCCTCGTAATCGCCCCACGATCCCTGATCCACGAACGCCCGGAAGTAGAGCTCGTCCATCGTCTCCTTGACGCCCGCTCCCGCTTCTCGCGCCGCGTCGTGCAGCTCCGACGGCGGCGTGCGGGTGATGGGGGTGGCCTGGACCTTGCCGAGCTGGAAGCTGAACTCGCCCGGCCCGTCCGGCCCGCCGTCGATCACCGGCACCTTGCCCCCCGACAGCAGGATGGCGGCGATCGCGACCACCGCGACGCCGCCGACGGCGACATGCGATGCGACGGCGCGCGATCGTCCGGCGGCGCGCGGCGTCCTCGGCGCGGCTCGTTGGAGATCGCCGCGCGGGATCGGCGGCGGGGGGTTGCTGTGTCAATGCGCGACCGAGGCTACACGCCGGTCGGAGGTGTTCCAATCACCTTCGGCGAACGCGTCGAAGATCGATGGGCGTCGGATAGGATGCGCCCGTTCCACCGATGGCGTGCCGGGAAGACTGGTCGGCGAGCGAGGGTTCCACGTGAGCGAACGACCAGACGGCGCGCCACACCAGCAGATCCGACCACCCTGGTCCAGATCCGATCGACCGGTACCGCGACGCATCGTCCGGCCGCTCCAGGAGTTCCTGTCCAGCGCTACCGCGAGCGGCACGATGCTCCTCCTCGCGGCCGTGGTCGCGCTCGTGTGGGCGAACTCGCCGTGGGGTGACGCCTACGAGGGATTCTGGAGCACACCCGCCGAGCTCCGCCTGGGAACGTGGGCCATCGGCGACGACCTCCGGCACTGGGTGAACGATGGATTGATGACGCTGTTCTTCCTGGTGGTCGGTCTCGAGATCAAGCGCGAGTTCCAGACGGGGGAATTGCAGGATCGGCGAGCCGCTGCACTGCCCGTGGTGGCCGCGATCGGCGGGATGATCGTGCCCGCGCTGATCTACTTCGCGCTGAACGCGGGCGGGAGTGGCTCCTCCGGATGGGGCATCCCGATGGCTACAGACATCGCGTTCGCCCTCGGCGTCCTGGTCCTCGCTGCGCGCCACGCGCCGGCCGGGCTGAAGCCGTTCATCCTCACGCTGGCGATCGTGGACGACATCGGCGCGATCCTCGTCATCGCGCTCTTCTACGCGGGCGGGGTGTCGCTCGGTTTCCTCGCCGCGGCCGCAGCTCTGTGCGGACTGATGCTTCTGCTCCGGCGTGCCGGTGTCAGAGCGACATCCGTCTTCGTCGGGCTCGGAGCCCTCGTGTGGCTCGCGACGTACGAGTCGGGGGTGCATCCGACGATCGCGGGCGTCGTGCTCGGCCTGCTCGCTCCCGCCGAGTCGTACCAGCGCCCGCGAGCGGTGAGCGCCGAGGCGAGGAGAACCGCCGACCAGACGATGGACGATCCCGAACCGCCCGATGCGGATGCAGGCCAGTGGCTCCGGCTGGCGTCGCTCTCGCGCGAGGCGGTCTCGCCGCTCGCACGCACGGAGCACGCTCTGCTCCCGTGGACGAGCTTCGTGATCATCCCGCTGTTCGCCCTCGCGAACGCGGGTGTCCGCCTCAGCGGTGAGCAGGTCGTGGCCGCATCGACGAGCCGCGTGACGCTCGGCGTCGTGCTCGGCCTCGTGATCGGCAAGGTCGTCGGCATCTCGGGTGCCGCCGCCCTGGCGGTGGCGGCGCGGGTCGCCCGTCTCCCCGCCGGCGTGCGTCCGGCCCATCTCCTCGGCGCGTCCGCGGTCGCGGGCATCGGCTTCACGGTCAGTCTGTTCATCGCGGAGCTGGCCTTCGAGGACGAGCCTTTGATCGCCGAAGCCAAGGTGGGGATCCTCGCCGCGTCGGTCCTGGCAGGTGCCCTCGGCTGGATCGTCCTGCACCTCTCGCCCTACGCGGAGGATGCGTCGATCGGCGATGTCGGAGACGGGGGGAAGGACGACCCTTCGGGTCACTGACCTGGCACGTTTCCTATACTGCCCGCCGTTCTGCGGTCCAGCGCAACGTCCCTTTCAACGAACCCACGCGACATGGAGGTCCACGTGCACGGCATCCTCGCTCAGGAAGGCGGCCCGCTCGTGGTCGACTTCACCTCGACGGAGACGACCTATCTCTGGGTGATCTTCGGCATCTCGCTCGTCGCGCTCGTCTTCGCCTACTACCTGGTCCGAGAGGTGCTCGCAGCCTCCGAAGGCACCGAGAAGATGAAGGAGATCGCGCGCGCGATCCAGGAGGGCGCGAAGGCGTACCTCTCCCGGCAGTTCCGGACGCTCGGGATCTTCCTCGCGCTCCTCACGGTGGTCCTGTTCTTCATCCTGCCCGCACCGGAGGACGCCGAGCACTCTGAGTTCGCGATCAAGTTCGGCCGATCCATCGCGTTCATCCTCGGCGCGGGATTCAGCGCGCTCACCGGCTACGTCGGGATGTGGCTCGCCGTGCGAGCCAACGTCAGGACCGCGAACGCCGCCCGTGAGTCCGGGCTGCGCCGCGCCCTGAAGATCGCGTTCCGCGCGGGCGGCGTCGCCGGCATGTTCACGGTCGGGCTCGGGCTGCTGGGCGCAACGGTGATCCTCCTGATCTACAAGGGCGACGCCACCTCGGTCCTGGTCGGGTTCGGGTTCGGCGGCGCGCTCCTCGCGATGTTCATGCGCGTGGGCGGCGGCATCTTCACGAAGGCCGCCGACGTCGGCGCGGACCTGGTCGGAAAGATCGAGCAGGGGATCCCCGAGGACGACCCGCGCAACGCCGCCGTGATCGCCGACAACGTCGGTGACAACGTCGGGGACTGCGCGGGGATGGCGGCCGACCTCTTCGAGTCCTACGAGGTCACGCTCGTCGCGTCCTTGATCCTCGGGGCCGCCGCGTTCGCCGACTCGGAGCTGGGAGCGATCGCCGGCGTGATGTTCCCCTTGTTCGTGCGCGCCGTCGGCGTGATCACGTCGATCATCGGCATCCTCGCGGTCACCCCTCGGAGTGAGACCGAGCACGGGATGAAGGCGATCAACCGCGGCTTCTTCCTGTCCGCCGCGATCTCCGCCGGCGCCGTCTTCGTGATCTCCCAGATCTACCTCGACGACTGGAAGCCGGCCGCGGCCGTCGCGATCGGGCTCGTCCTGGCGAGCGTGATCCAGATCCTCACGCAGTACTTCACCGATACGAAGTTCAAGCCGGTGCAGGAGATCGCGGAGGCAACGAACACCGGACCGGCCACCACGATCCTGTCCGGATTCTCGATCGGGCTCGAGTCGACCGTGTGGTCGGTGCTGATCATCGCCGGCGCGGTGATGGGATCGTTCTACCTGGGCGACACGCTCGCGGAGCGGCTGTACTTCATCGCCCTCACCGGGATGGGGATGCTCACCACCGTGGGCGTCGTCGTGTCGATGGACACGTACGGCCCGATCTCCGACAACGCGCAGGGCATCGCGGAGATGTCCGGCGAGTTCGAGGGGCGGCCGTCGGAGATCCTCGGCGGCCTCGACGCGGTGGGGAACTCGACCAAGGCGATCACGAAGGGGATGGCGATCGCGACCGCGGTGCTCGCCGCCACGTCCCTGTTCGGTTCGTTCGCGGAGGCGGTGCTCGGTGCGCTGGGGAGCGCCGCCGAAGAGTTCCCGATCCGGATCGACAATCCCGACGTCCTGGTCGGTCTGTTGCTCGGCGGATCCGTGGCGTTCCTGTTCTCCTCACTCGCGATCCGCGCCGTCGGCCGTGCCGCGATGCAGGTCGTGGTCGAGGTCCGCAACCAGTTCCGCGACCATCCGGGGATCATGGACTACACGCGAGAAGCCGGACTACGGCCGGGTGGTGGACATCTGCACGCGCACGTCGCTCCGCGAGCTGATGACGCCGGGGCTCCTCGCCGTGCTCAGCCCCGTGATCGCCGGGTTCTTCCTGGGCGCCGAGGCGCTCGGCGCGTTCCTCGCGGGCTCGATCCTCACGGGCCAGCTGCTCGCCGTGATGCTCTCCAACGCGGGTGGTGCGTGGGACAACGCGAAGAAGTTCATCGAGGAGGGTCACTACGGAGGCAAGGGGAGCGAGGCCCACACCGCGGCCGTGATCGGCGACACGGTCGGCGATCCGTTCAAGGACACCGCCGGTCCGGCCCTGAACCCGCTGATCAAGGTGATGAACCTCGTGGCGCTCCTGATCGCCCCGATCGTCGTCACGCATTCGGGCGACACGGCGCTCCGCGTCGCGGTGGTGGTCGTCGCCGTCGCGGTCCTCGCGTCGATGATCTGGGTCTCGAAGTCACGCAAGTCGGAGCTGGGAGCCGAGATCCAGCAGAGGGACGCCGCGGGAGCGCCCTCCACGCCCTGACGTGAGCCTGGTCCGCCGGCTGCTCGAGCGACTCAACGAGAGCGACGAGACGCGCCTCGCCGAGGAAACACGTGCCTGGGCCGACACGGTCGAGGGATCCGTCAGGATCGCCGACGCACCGCTGCGACAGCCGGTGAAGATCGCCGGCGTGATCCGGCGCATCACCGTCCTGCCGATGGAGGGGAAGGAAGCGCTCCAGGCGCTGCTCTCCGACGGCACGGGCGAGGTCACGGCGGTGTTCATGGGGCGCCGGGGCATCGGCGGCCTCTCGCTGGGCAAGCGGGTCGTGGTGGAGGGCGTGCTCGGGGAGCAGCGTGGGGAGACCCGCCTGGTGAACCCGCGGCTCGAGTTCGCGGGCTGAGCCCGTTCTCAGCCGGCGGTCGGGGGATCGGGCTCGCGGCGCGCCACGGATCCCGGCGCCGCGTCGGAGGTCGTGCCCATCACGGTGTCGCGGAGCGCCCGCTCGGAGTCGACGCTGGAGAGCGCCACGATCTCGTCCCCGGCGGCGAGGGCCGTCTCGGGCTGCGGGATCATCACGTGTCCCTCGCGCAGGATCGCGACGAGCGTCGTGTCGGGCGGCAGGCGGAGCTCGTAGAGCGCCCTGCCGGCGTTCGGTGAGTCCTCGGGCAGGCGCATCTCGACCAACGCGACCTTCCCTCCCTCCAGCCGGAGGAGTCGGACGAGGTCGCCCACCGTGACGGCCTCCTCGACCATCGCGGTCAGGATGTGCGGCGGCGACACCGAGGCGTCCACGCCCCACTGCTCGTCGAAGAGCCACTCGTTCTTGGGGTGGTTGACGCGGGCGAGCACCCGGGGGACGCCGAACTCCTGCTTCGCGAGGAGCGAGGTCACGAGGTTGTCCTCGTCGTCGCCCGTCGCGGCGACCACCACGTCGGCCGCGCGCACGTCGGCTTTCTCGAGGATGCGGGGCTCGCATGCGTCGCCGTAGACGATCCGTGTATCGGGCGCCCAGTTGCCGAGCTTCTCCGCGAGGTCCCGACGCTGTTCCACGAGGGTGACGTCGTGACCCCGCTCCGTGAGATCCTGGGCGAGATGCCGGCCCACCGCGCCGCCACCGGTGACGACGACCTTCATCCCGGATGCTCCTCGGGCGGCATCAGCTCGTCGACGAGGTCGAGCCCCTCCTTCGAGATCATGAGGATCAGGTAATCGCCCGCCTGGAGCGTCGACGACGCCGTCGGGATGAACCCGCCGCCGCCACGCGAGATCCCGGCGACCCGGACCTTGCCGTCGACCTCGAGGGAGGAGACGACCTTGCCGGCCAGATGGGCGGGAACCGGGACGCGGAGCCGGAGGAGGTCGCCTCCGCCGAGCGTCTCGCGGATCTCCTCGCGGTCGTGGAACAGCATCAGCTGGATCTGTTTCGACACCCCATCGCGTGGTCGCGACGGTCGGGATGTTCAGGCGTTCGTAGATCTCGGCTCGCCGCGAATCGTAGATCCGCGCGATGACCTTGGGCACGTGGTAGTACTCGAGCGCGACGCGGGCGGAGACGATGTTCGAGTTGTCCCCGCTCGAGACCGCGACGAACGCATCCGCATCCTTGATGCCCGCGTCCTCGAGGACGTCACGATCGAAGCCCAGACCGACGATCTTGCGGGCCTCCTCCCCGGGCGGGTACGCGTGGAACGCCTCGGGGTTCTTGTCGATGATCGAGACCTCGTGCTCGCCGACGAGCGCGTTCGACAGCTCGGAGCCGACGCGGCCGCAGCCCATGATGATCACGTGCATACGGGGCGGAAGCCTACTCCTGGGTCGGAGCCCTCACCAAGACTCTCCTCGAAGACCGGAGGCAGTCGGCCGAGGCGGACCGGGGAAGCGAGCCGCGGAGGGCGGGAAGGCCGGGGAAGGAGAGAGAGCCGGGAAAAGAGTTCGGGCCCGCAGAGCGGGCCCGAATGATGAGGACGGATCCGGAGGTCCGACAACTGGAGGGAGCTGTCGACCCCCCGGATTAACTCGGAGGATGGGTTCCTCTTGTGTCATCTTCGAGAGCCAGGCGTGAGGGAAGCGTGAAGGATCACCGTCGAGGCGTGAAGATCCCGTGAAAGGGGCTAGCGTGTCGTGGTCGTGAGCGAGGAGCAGGAGTCGGAGGGCACGGCCAGGCTCACCCTCAGAGGCGCCGTGATCGGGCTGGTCACGCCCGCGATCGCCACGGCCATCGCCTTCCCCGTGGCGCCCGCCCGACCCGAGATCTCCATCGCCCTGTTCATGCTCGCGGTCGTGATCGCCGCGGTGGCCGGTGGGCTCTGGGCCGGTCTGATCGCGGGGATCCTCGCCTCGACGCTCCGGCCCCTCGTGGTCGAGGACCCGCAGCTGACGTTCCGGTTCAACGACGTGGAGGACGTCGCGACGGGGGTCGTCTTCCTCTCGGTGGCGCTGGTCGTCGGCCTGCTGGTCGGCCAGGCGAGTGAGGATCGCGCGCGAGCCTCGCGCCGGGAGCGCGAGGCGCGATTCCTCGGAACGCTCTCGAGCACCCTGCACACCCGCGAGGTCCCCGACCGGGTCCTCGACGAGTTCGCCGACGTGCTGCTGGAGCCGTTCGCGCTCTCGAGGGTCGAGATCGACGCGACCCTCGACGGGACGGACCTCCATGCCGTCGCCCGATCCGAGGCAGATGGCGAGGCCGGGCCGCGAACGACCGTGCCCGCTCCTGGCGGGCGAGGGATCCATCGGCACGCCTCGTCGCGGAGCGACCGGCCGGTGGCCGGCCGTTCTCCCGCGACGATCAGCTCCTGCTCGAAGCGGCGGCCCGCCAGGCGACCGCCGCGCTCGATCGCGCGCGCCTGGACGCGCGCGCGCGGAACGCACAGCTCGACGCCGAAACCAACCAGCTCCGCGCCGCGATGTTCTCGTCGGTCACCCACGATCTGCGGACGCCCCTCGCGTCGATCAAGGCGGGCGTGACCAGCCTCCTGGACGCCGCCGTCCATCACGACCCCGCGTCAGGAGCGAGAGCTGCTGACGACGATCCTCGAGGAGACGGATCGCTTGAACCGGCTGGTCGGCAACCTCCTCGACCTGGCGCGGATCCGCGCGGGCGCGCTCACGCCCACGCGCCAACCGGCGGCGATGGATGAGATCGTCGAGGTGGTCCTCGCCCGGATGCGCCCCCGGCTCGCCGAGCACACCGTGATCGCCGAACTCCCGCCCGACCTCCCGGACGTCTCCGTGGATCCCGTCCAGCTGGACCAGGTGCTCACGAACCTGCTCGAGAACGCCGGGCGGCACGCGCCGGCGGGAACCGAGATCCGCGTCAGCGTCCTGTGGGTCCGCGATGCCGTCCAGGTCCGGATCGCCGACGAAGGTCCGGGCATCCCGCTCGACGAGCGCGAGCGGGTCTTCGAGGCGTTCTATCGTGGATCGTCGAGCCCGGATTCGCCGGGCAGCGGCTTGGGCCTCGCGATCTCGAAGGCGGTGGTGGTGGCGCACGGCGGACGGATCTGGATCGAGCAGGCAGCCGCGGGTGGCTGCGTGGTGGCCTTCGAGATCCCCGGCGAGGAGGTGAGCGCGTGAACCGAGTGCTGGTCGTGGACGACGAACCCCAGATCCGCCGCGCCCTCCGGACCAGCTTGGAGGCGCACGGGTACGAGGTCCAGACCGTCGGCACCGGCGAGGAGGCGGTGATCGGCGCGGCCGAGAGCGCGCCGGAGCTGATGCTCCTGGACCTCGGGCTCCCGGATCTCGACGGCACCGAGGTGATCCGGCGGGTCCGCGGTTTCACCGAGCTCCCGATCATCGTCCTGTCGGTCCGCGACAGCCAGCACGACAAGGTGGCGGCGCTCGATGCCGGGGCGGACGACTACGTCACGAAGCCGTTCGCGATGGAGGAGCTGCTCGCGCGGGCGCGGGCGGCGATGCGGAGGGCGCAGCCGGGGGAGCCGCCCGCGCCCTCGATGCGGTTCGGCTCGCTCGAGATCGACCTCGGCCGAAGGCTCGTCGTGCTCGAGGGCGAGCCGCTGCGGCTCACCCCGACCGAGTACCTGCTCCTGGAAGCGTTCGTCACCAATGCGGGCAAGCTCCTCACCCACCAGTGGCTCCTCCGCAAGGTCTGGGGGCAGGGATACGGGACGGAGACGACGTACCTCCGGACCTACGTGCGAGCCCTCCGCAAGAAGCTCGACGACGACGCCCAGGCGCCGCAGCTGATCGTGACCGAGCCCGGCGTCGGCTACCGCTGGATCGCGGAAGGCTCGGTCGACGAGTCGTAGCATCCGTCGGATGGCCACGAGGACCGACGGCGCGGGGGTCGGCGGCGCGCTGAAGCGCCTCCTCGTGGGGCGGGCGCTCTCGACGTCGTCCCAGGAGCACCAGCTCCTCCCGAAGACGCTCGCGCTGCCGGTCTTCTCCTCGGACCCGCTCTCTTCGGTGGCCTACGCGACTGAGGAGATGATGCTCGTCCTGGTGACGGCCGGCGTCGCCGCCCTCTCGTACCGGCTCCCGATCGCGCTCGCCATCGCCGGGCTCCTCGCGATCGTCGTGACGTCCTATCGGCAGACCGTGAAGGCGTATCCACGCGGGGGCGGCTCGTACATCGTCGCTCGCGAGAACCTAGGCACCGCGCCCGGCCTCATCGCGGCGGCCGCGATCCTCACGGACTACGTCCTGACGGTGGCGGTTTCGGTGACGGCCGGCACGATCGCGATCACCTCTGCCGCGCCGTCCATGACGGAGCACAAGGTGCTGCTCGCGTCGATCCTCGTGCTCTTCGTGCACCGCGGCGAACCTCCGCGGCGTGAAGGAGGCGGGGGCGTTCTTCGCCCTTCCGACATACGGGTTCGTCGCTGATCGTGGGCCTCACGATCCTGATGGGGTTCTGGCAGTGCCTGTCCGGCTGTCATGTGGCCGACACCGTCCACCCTTCCCGATCGAGCCGGTGGCCACCGTGTCGCTGTTCCTCCTGCTGCGCGCGTTCGCCTCGGGGGCGACGGCCCTCACCGGTGTCGAGGCGATCGCCGACGGCGTGCAGGCGTTCCGGCGACCCCAGGCGAAGAACGCCGCCGCGACGCTCGCGATCATGGGCGTGATCTCGCATCTCGCTCTTCCTCGGGATCACGGTCCTCGCCGGCCTGCTCGACGTCAGGATCACCGAGGAGATCGCCCACTCCCGGTCCGTGCTCTCCCTGATCGGCGACGCGATCTGGGGCGGCGGCGCGTGGTTCATCGCCCTGCAGGTCTTCACGGCGGGGATCCTCGTCCTCGCGGCCAACACCGCGTTCCAGGACTTCCCGCGCTTGTCGTCGATCCTCGCGCGCGACCGCTTCATGCCGAGCCAGTTCCGGAACCGAGGCGACCGCCTCGTGTTCTCGAACGGTGTGATCGTCCTCGCCGCGCCTCGCGATCTTCTTGATCTGGTACTACGACGCGTCGCTCACGGATCTGATCCAGCTGTACGTGATCGGCGTCTTCACGGCGTTCACGCTCTCGCAGGCGGGGATGGTCCGGCGCTGGTTCCGGCTGCGAGGGGCCGGCTGGCGGTGGCGCGCGACCCTGAACGGCGTCGGCGCGGTCGTGACCGGGGTCGTCCTGGTGATCGCCACGATCACGAAGTTCGCGGCGGGCGCCAAGGTGGTCGTCGTCGCGATCCCCGTGATCGCGACGCTGTTCCTGCTGATCAATCGCCACTACCGACGGATCGGCCGCATCCTCGCCGCCGGGACGCCTCACCGGGGACGTCGCGGCCACGAACTCGTTCGTGCTCCTCGTCGGTGACTTCGGGCCGGCGACGATCGACGCCGTCTCCTACCTCTTCACGATCCGGTGCCAGGCGCCTGATCGCGCTCTGGGTCGGGCCCCGAGGACCGAGTTCGCGGAGGCCGCGCGGAGACGTGGCGACGCGTCGCACCGCGATACGGACGAGCTCGCCCGCTGGCCCGGCGGCGCAGGAGCATCCGGTTCGTGCGCTCCGTCGCTACCTGAAGCGTCGGGGCTCGACGACGGACTTCGTCACCGTCGTGATCCCGGAGGTCGTGACCTCCGGGTCCCTCCTGGCAGCTCGTCCGACACCGGTCCGCGTTCCTGCTGAAGACCTCCCTGCTGTTCCAGCCCGGGATCGTGGTGACCAACGTGCCGCTCGTCCCGGGCGAGCCGCACACGGCCGCGGGTGCGCGCCCGATCGAGCGGCCGCGGAGTGAGGTCGATCGTGCCGGTCTCGAGCGTGCAGGACGCCGACCGTGCGCGCCGTCATCTACGCGAAGTCGCTGCATCCCTCCTCGATCGAGGCGATCCACATGGCCACGGACCCGGAAGAGGTCCCGGCGGTCGTCGAGGCATGGCACGACCGCCGGCATGGACGTTCCGCTCGTGCTCGTGGAGGCGGCGTTCCGGGATCTCGGACCACCGTTCCTCGCGGAGGTGCGGAGCCGCACCGCTCGGGGTGACACCGTGGTGACCGTGGTCCTCCCGGAGCTCGTGCCGGAGCACTGGTGGCAGAGCCTGCTGCACAACCAGTCGGCGCTGTTCTTCAAGCGGATGCTGCTGTTCGAGCCCGACGTCGTGGTCACGAGCGTCCCGTTCCACCTGTCGGCACCCGAGACGATCCTGAGCTCGACGAGCGGGGAAGCGCCCACGAGCCCCGAGGTACGCTAGCCACGTGAACATCCGGCCCGCCACCAAGGACGATGCGGAGTTCCTCCGCACGATGCTCTACGAGGCCGCGCGATGGAACCCGGACTGGCCGAGGGAGTCGATCGAGGAGTTCCTGGACGAGCCCACCCTCCGCCGCTATCACGAGGACTGGGGGCGCGACGGCGACGGCGGGGTGATCGCCGAGATCGACGGCGAGCCGGTGGGGGCCGCCTGGTATCGCGTCTTCACCGAGGAGACGCCGGGATTCGGGTTCGTGAACGAGAAGACCCCCGAGCTGAGCATCGCCGTGGCGCCGCTCCACCGTCGGAAGGGGATCGGCCAGGCGGTCCTGCGATCCTGCATGGTGCAGGCGCGCGAAGAGGGGTTCCAGGCGCTCTCGCTGTCCGTCGCGGTGCACAACCGGTCGCGGATGATGTATCAGCGAGCCGGCTTCGAGAAGGTCGGCGGGTCGGGCGACTCCGGGGAGTCGTGGACGATGCTCGCCAACCTGTAGTGGCTCGCACGCCCCTGGTCGCGATCGTCGATGCCGTCGATCGGGAGCTCCCCGATCTCGGGGCCGCGGCCGAGATCGCCCGGCTGGTCGAGGTCACGGGCGTCGACGGTCTCGAGGCCCACCTGCCCGAGCTCGACGCCGTGTTCGCCTGGAACTTCGACCGACCTTCGCTGCTCGACGTCCTGCCGCGCGCCCCACGTCTCCGTTGGATCCAGTCGATCTCCGCGGGGGTGGAGGACTTCGTCTCTCCCGCGCTGGCGGCGCACGGGGTCGTCCTGACGAGCGCCGCCGGCGTCTACGACGCCGGGCCTCGCCGAGTCCGTGCTCGGGTTCCTGCTCGCGTTCTCGTCGCGCCTCCTCGAGGACGCTCGTCTCGAGCCGGGCGCGTGGCCGGCCGACGGGACCCGCCTGCTCCGGGGGACGACGGCCCTGGTGGTCGGCGCGGGCTCGATCGGCACCGAGGTGGGCCGGCTGCTGCGAGCGGCCGGGCTCCACGTTCGCGGCGTCGCACGCACCCCGCGCCCACCCGACGGGACCTTCGACGCGATCGTGGGTTCCGGAGAGCTGCACGCCGAGCTCGGCCGCGCCGACCACGTCGTGAACGTCCTTCCCATCACGGATGCCACCCGCGGGGTGTTCGATGCGGACGCCTTCGCCGCGATGCGACCCCACGCCGTCTTCGTGAACATCGGGCGGGGCGCGACGGTCGACGAGCCTGCGCTGATCGAGGCGCTGTCGCACGGCCGGATCGCCGGCGCGGCGCTGGATGTCTTCGAGGTGGAGCCGCTCCCGGACGACGAGCCCGCTCTGGCGGATGCCGAACGTCCTGGTGTCGCCGCACCGCGCCGGCGATCACGAGCGGTGGCCGGACGACGTCGTCGCTCTCTTCGTCGACAACCTGACGCGATTCGTCGCGGGCGAGCCGCTCCGCAACGTGGTCGACACGGAGCTCGGCTACGCCCCCGGTGGTCGTTCCTAGGCGGTCGGCGCCAGGAGCCGCTCCGCTTCACCGATCCAGCCGGTCGCCCCCATCATCCGGAAGAGCTCGAGCGCGCGCGACAAGGCCGGCTCGGCCTCGGGTCGGCGCCCCGCCGCGATCAGTTGGTCCGCGTGTTTCATCCGCGCGTACGCCTCGTCCGGCGCCGCGCCCATCTCCTCCAGGAGGTCCGCGGCACCGGCGATATCGCCCGAGGCCCAGAGGCGCGCCGCGCGGACCCAGTCCGACGGCAGGTCCTCGCCTCCCACCGCCAGGAGGTCGTCCCCTCTGCCCTGCTGCGTGAGCACGATCGACGCCTGGAGGATCCACCACGACCATTCCAGCGACGGTTCGGCGGCGTTCCGATCCAGGATCTCCGAGACGTCGGCCTCGGCCTCCTCCCCTCGCCCCGCAGCGAGCAACGCCTTCGCCCGCTCCGCGAGGCACGGCAGGAGCGCCTGTGGGTCACCGGCCTCCCGACCCGCGGCGACGGCGCGCTCGGCGTCCTCGAGCGCCCCTGTCAGGTCGCCCCGGCCCAGACGGATCCTCGATCGGCTCTGCCGGTGCTGCGTCTCGAGGTAGTGGGGTGCGCCCCCTTCGATCCGGGCGATCTCCGCATCGTGGATCTCGAGGGAGGCGTCCCAGCGGCCTACGAGGCAGGAGTCGAACGCGACCTCCGCGAGGTTCCAGGTGATCGCGCCCTCGATCCCGAACCGTCGCGCGGCCTCGAGGTTGCGCTCGTGGACCGCGAGCGCGCGGCGGATGTCGCCCACGAGGAAGTAGCAGACGCCCAGGTTGACCTGCCCCCGGGTCAGGTGCCACGGGCTGTGGGCCCGTTCCGCGATGGCGATGCCCTCCTCGAGGTCGTCGAACCCACCCAGGTCGGCGCGGTCGATGCGGGCCGTCCCGATCGACGTGAGCGCGAACGCCTGGAGCTCCTCGAGGTTGAGGTCGCGGGCGATCGTCAGGGCGTCACGGCCGACCCTGATCGCGTCGTCGTGGCGGCCGGCGACCATGAAGTACCGAGCGAGGTGGGACTTCACGGCGGCGAGCGCGGGGGTCGGTGGGAGTCCGTCCGCAAGCGCCATCGCCCGTTCGATATGAGCCTGCGCCTCCTCTCCCATCCCTCGCCGCCACGCCAGGTCGCCGATCAGGAGCTCCGCCTCCGCGGCCGCGTCCCGCTGGTCCGCCGCGAGGAAGCCGTCCCTCGCCTCGGTCAGCTCCTCCGTTCCCGCATCGCGGTCGAGCGAGAGGGTCCGGCCGTAGCGGAGCAGCAGGGCCGGCCGCTGGGGATCGTCCGAGGGCCAGAGGTCCACCGCGGCCGCATAGGCGCGCTCGGCGGCTGGGTACGCCCCCAGGGCGTAGGCCCGGTCACCTGCCGCTCGCAGCGCGAGCCGGGCCGGGTCCTCGAAGGCCGTCGCATCCAGGCCCGCGGCACGGGTCAGCTCGAGCGCGGACCGGTAGTGGTGGGCGAGCAGCTCCGCCCGGTCCTCCAGGCGATCGCCGCCGAGCGACCCGATCCAGGCCGCCGCCTCGCCGTGCTTCTCCCCCCGCGCGCCGCGCGGGATCTGTCCGTACGCCACGTCTCGGACCAGGAGATGGAGGAACGCGTACTCGGTCTCTCCGCCGACCGAGGAACGGCGCGAACGGCGGACGAAGCGCCCGCGTTCGAGCTCGTGGAGCCGTCGCTCGAGATCGGCTCGCGCGCGCCCACCGATCGCGGCGACCGCTCCGACCCAGAAGGTCTTGCCCACCACGGCGGCATCCTGCAGCAGGGACTTGTCCTCGGGGTCGAGTCCGTCGAGCCGGGCGGCGATGATGCCCTGCACCGAGCCCGGGAGCTCCGCGGCCGTGAGATCGGTGACCGATCGATCCGCGGCCATCCGTGCGAACTCCTCCGCGTACAACGGGTTCCCGCCCGCGCGGATGAGGAGCGCCGACTGCAGCTCCGCCGGCAGGACGGAGCGGTCGAGGAGCTCTGCGAGCAGCACCGCGGTTTCCTCGTCCGACAGGGGCGCGAGCGCGAGCGTCGCGGCGTTGAGCTTCCCGCCGCCCCAGCCCGGCCGACGGGCGAGGAGCTCCGGCCTCGCCGTGCACACCACCAGGAGTGGGACGTCGCGCGTCCAGTCGATCAGCTCGTCGAGGAAGTCGAGGAGGCCGTCGTCGGCCCAGTGCAGATCCTCGAACACCAGGACGGTCGGGCGGCGCTCGGCGAAGGCCTCGAGGAAGCGACGCCAGGCAGCGGGCCCGTCCTCCATCGCCTCCGAGCCGGCGTCTCGCTCCTGGGTCAGCCCGATCAGGGGGCGAAGGTGGCGTGCGACCCAGCGCTGCTCGTCCTCCTCCGCGATCAGCTCGGTGACGCTCCGATCCACCTTGGCCGCGGCCTCAGCATCGGTGTCCGTCTCCAGGATGCCCGCCTCCGCTTTCACCATCTCGCCGAGCGCCCAGTAGCTCACCCCGTCGCCGTACGGAAGGCATCGGCCCTGGCGCCACGTGATCAGCTCCGGCATCCCTTCGATGTGCACGAAGAGCTCGTGCACCGAGCCGGCTCTTCCCGATGCCCGGCTCGCCGACGAGCGTCACGAGCTGCGGTTCGTCCTGATGTCGAGCCCGGTCGAGGGCGTCGCGGACGAGCGCCAGCTCGCGCTCGCGCCCCACGAGCGCGGTGTCGACCCGACGGGTGATGTCGATGCCGTAGTGCGATCGAGCCTCGACCGCCTCCCACGCCGGCGATCGGCGATCGGCCTTCCCCTTCGCCGCCACGGGCTCGGCCTCCCGGTACTCGATCGCGCGCTCCGTCGCCTCGGTGCGTGGCCTCGCCCACGAGGATCCCGTCGACCGGCGCTGACGGTCTGGAGCCGAGCCGCTGTGTTGACCACGTCACCCGCCGCCATGCCCTCGCCCTGCGAGCGGATGCACGCCGAGCGAGACGAGCGCTTCTCCCGTGTTCACGCCGACCCGGACGTGGAGATCGATGGCCGGATCCTGCTCGTTCATCTCGGACGATCGCGTCGCGGATCGCGAGCGCGGCCCGGACGGCGCGCTCGGGGTCGTCCTCGTGAGCGGTCGGGGCGCCGAAGACCGCCATCACCGCGTCGCCGATGAACTTCTCGACCGTCCCGCCACGCCGCTCGAGCTCCTCGCGGAGGCGGGCGAAGTAGGGCGTGAGCGTCGCCCGGACGTCCTCGGGGTCGAGCTGCTTCGCTCCTGCTCGTGAACCCGACGAGGTCGGCGAACAGGACCGTGATGACCTTCCGCTCCTCCCGCAGCCGACCCGGCCGCGTCCGCCGAACGCAGATCCGCAGTTCGCGCAGAACCGCGCGTCGTCGGGATTCTCCTCGCCCGCAGTTGGTGCAGGTCCGCACGGCGGGAGACTACTCCGCGACCCGTCCCTCGCTGGTTCGGTCGAGCTCGGCGTAGGCCGCGCGCACCTTGCGATATCGGCGGGACACCCACCACACGCCGACCACCAGGACGACCGCCGCGATCGCCCACGCGATCGGTTGCAGGACGTCCTCGACCTTCGTCCAGTTCTCGCCGAGGGCGTATCCCAGCCAGGCGAGCGCGAACGTCCACGGCAGACATCCGAGCACGGTGTACACGGTGAACTTCCCGAACGGCATCCGCGCGACGCCCGCCGGCAGGGAGATGAACGTGCGGATCACCGGCAGGAGCCGGGAGACGAAAACCGCCAGGTCGCCGCGCCGCTCGAACCAGACATGCGCACGGTCGACCTCGTGGGGAAGCACCAGCAGGTACCGCCCGAACCGGTCCACCAGCGGCCGCCCGCCCGCGTAGCCCGCCCAGTACGCCAGCCACGAGCCGACGAGGTTCCCGGCCGTCCCGAGCAGCCCCACGGCCACGAAGTCCAGTTCCTGCCCGGCCCCCGCGAACGCTGTGCTGGCGAGGGCACCGCCGAACAGCATCGTGACCTCCGACGGCACGGGGACGCAGGCCGATTCCAGCGTCATGAGCACGAACACGGCGAGATAGCCGTAGTCGCCGATCAGCTGGGTGATGAGGTCGTTCAGGATCGCGAGCACGCAGCGGACCCCTCCGGCCCGGGAATATCCGCAGCGTACCAGCGTGTTCTCCGCTCTTCGGAAGCGCCGCGGTCGGCCCCGGCAGCCATCCCGAGCCCATCCGAGGCTCCGAGGAGCCCGGCGGGCCGGTGGTACCGTCCGAACGAGGCTCCGCTCGATGCACTCGCCGACATCCCCTGAAGGAAGCCAGATCCGATATGCCAGGAACCCTCGTCATCGTTGAATCGCCTGCGAAGGCGAAGACCATCGAGAAGTACCTGGGAGACGACTACGCCGTCAGGGCTTCGTTCGGGCACGTCCGGGACCTGCCCAAGAGCCAGCTCGGCGTCGACGTGGACGACGGGTTCGAGCCCATGTACGAGGTCCCCGAGGACTCGAAGCGTCACGTCGCGGACCTGAAGCGGGCGCTCAAGGGTGCGGACGAGCTCGTGCTGGCCACGGACTACGACCGCGAGGGCGAGGCGATCGCCTTCCACGTGGCCACCCTGCTCGGCGTGCCGCCCGACGAGGCGAAGCGGATCACGTTCACCGAGATCACGCGGGACGCGATCCTCGAATCGGTCCGGCATCCGCGCGCGATCGACCTGAAGCTCGTCGACGCCCAGGAAGCGCGCCGCATCCTGGACCGGCTCGTCGGCTATCGGATCAGCCCGATCCTGTGGAGGAAGGTGCGGCCGGGCCTGTCGGCGGGCCGCGTGCAGTCCGTCGCCGTGCGACTGATCGTGGAGCGCGAGCGGGAGATCAGAGCCTTCACCCCGATCGAGTACTGGAGCGTCGACGTCCGCCTGACGCCGGATGGAGAGGCACAGCCCTTCCTCGCTCGTCTCACCGAGATCCCGGAGGGGAAGCTCGCGACCGCGCCCGAGAAGAAGGGGATCCTCCTCGGCGCCGAGGCCGACGCCACACCGCACGTCGAGCGGCTCGGTCGGGCCGCGTATCAGGTCGCCGACGTCCAGCGGAAGGAGCGGAAGCGATCGCCCGCGCCACCGTTCACGACGTCCACGCTGCAGCAGGAGGCGGCGCGGAAGCTGGGGTTCTCGGCTCGGAAGACGATGACGCTCGCGCAGCGCCTGTACGAGGGCATCACGCTGCCCGGCGAGGGGTCGGTCGGACTCATCACGTACATGCGCACCGACTCGGTGACGATCGCCGACTCGGCCCTGCGCGAGATCGCCGAGCTCGTGAAGCAGGAGTACGGTCCCCGCTACGCCCTCGCGGAGCATCGCCGGTACAAGACCCGGTCGCGCAACGCGCAGGAAGCGCACGAAGCCGTCCGGCCCACGTCGGTCCTCCGGTCCCCCGATCGCGTCGCGGCGTCGCTCGATCGAGATCAGCTCCGCCTGTACGACCTGATCTGGAAGCGCACCGTGGCGACCCAGATGGCCGAGGCGCGCTTCGACCAGGTCGGCGTCGACATCCACGCGGTGGATGGCGATGCGCGCTACGGCCTGCGAGCGACCGGCCAGACGATGGTGTTCGACGGGTTCATCCGCGTCTACACGGAGGGCCGGGACGAGGGACCGGACGAGGATGCGGAGTCGCGGCTGCCCGAACTGACGGCGGAGCAGCTCCTGAAGCTGCTCGAGGTCCTGCCGGAGCAGCACTTCACGCAACCGCCGCCCCGGTTCACGGAGGCGTCGCTCGTGAAGACGCTCGAGGAGCTCGGCATCGGCCGGCCCTCGACGTACGCCTCGATCATCCAGACGATCCAGGCGAGGGGATACGTGCGCCTGGACCAGAAGCGGTTCCTCCCCGAGGACGTCGCCGAGGTGGTGACGGACAAGCTGATCCAACACTTCCCCGACATCGTCGACGTCAACTTCACGGCTCGCATGGAAGAGGAGCTCGACGAGATCGCGGAAGGGAACGCCACGCGGGTGGCCGTGCTCCAGGACTTCTACGTGCCGTTCGCGGAAGAGCTCGCCCTCGCCGAAGAGAAGTTCGAGCGGTACCTCGAGGAGACCGAGGAGCTCTGCCCGAAGTGTCCGACCGAGGGCCGGGAGCCCGGACGCCTGCAAGTGCGGCTCGGCCGCTTCGGCAAGTTCATCGGGTGCGAGAACTTCCCGGACTGCGACTACATCCGGAACCTCGACGGCAGCGAGCGCCCGGAGCCGGAGCTGCTGGACGAGAAGTGCCCGGACTGCGGGCGGCAGCTCGTGAAGAAGGTCGGCCGCTTCGGGCCGTTCATCGGCTGCAGCGGCTACCCGGACTGCCGCTACATCAAGAAGGAGCCGCCGAAGAGCACCGGGGTCACCTGTCCGCAGTGCGGGCTGGGCGAGCTCGTCGAGAAGACCACCCGCTTCGGGTTGATGTACGGCTGCGATCGCTACCCCGAGTGCGACTGCGCGGTGAACAACCCGCCGGTGAAGGACACGCCGTGCCCCGACTGTGGCGGGCTCCTGCTCCGCCGGCCGAAGAGCTTCCGCTGCTGGCACTGCGGTGCCGAGGCCGACCTCGACCTGAAGGTCACGAAGCCGGGAGACCGTGAGGCCGAGGCGGCGGTCCGGGCAGCCAAGTCCGAGGCGCGCAAGGCGCGAGCGGCCGCGAAGAAGACCGCGGCGAAGAAGCCGAAGAAGGCGCCGGCGAAGAAGAAGAAGGCGGCCGCGAAGAAGAAGACGGCGAGAACCGCCGAAGAAGACCGCCACGAAGAAGCCGGCAGCGAAGAAGACAGCAGCGAAGGAACCGGCGGCCATCGCCGAGCGCGCCGAGGAGGAGGCGCCCGCCACGAACGGCCCCGCGGCATCGCCCGGGCCCGCGCCCGAGCCGGTCTCCGTCACCGAGGAAGGCTAGGCGTGACGAGCGTCGCCGAAGAGGTTGCCGCCCTCCGCGGCACCAAGTCGGCGACGCTCAAGGACCTGCTCACCCACCCGTCGTTCGCGCGGCTGCTCGCGGCGATGTCGGTGTCCTCGCTGGGGGACTGGGTCGGTTTCCTCGCGGTCGCGACGCTCGTGGCGGACCTGGGGGGCGGCGCCGGTGGTGCCGCGTTCTCCGTCGCCGGGTTGATGATCGCGCGCACGCTCCCGGCGGTCCTGTTCGGGCCGATCGCCGGTACCCTCGTCGACCGTCTCGACCGCAAGCGCATCATGATCGCCGCCGACCTCGGTCGCGGCGTGATGTACGCGGCGATGGTGTTCCTCGGTCAGCTGTGGGCGATCTACGCCCTCTCCTTCGCGATCGAGTGCCTCTCCCTCGTGTGGGGGCCGGCTCGCGACGCCTCGCTCCCCAACCTCGTCCCGCGCCGCCAGCTCGCCAACGCCAACTCGATCGCCCTCGCCTCGACGTACGGGACGTTGCCGCTCGGCGGGATCGTCTTCACGGTGCTGGTCGCGGTGAACACGCTGCTCAGTCACGCGATCCCGATCCTCGAAGGGCGCGACCAGGCCGTGCCGCTGTTCCTCGACGCGGCGACGTTCCTCTTCTCGGCCGCGATGATCAGCCGGGTGCCGATCCCCCCGTCCCCGGCGATGCTCACCGGGGGGTTGGACTTCTCCCGGATCTGGCGAGACGTCGTCGACGGGATCCGCTTCCTCCGCGAGGACTCGATGGCGTCCGCGATGACGGCCGGGATCGTCGTCGCGTTCTCCGCCGTCGGGGCCGTGCTCGCGCTGGCGCCGATCTTCGTCGTCGAGACCCTTGGCGCCGACGATGCCGGCTGGGGGTTCATGGTCACGTCCTTCGGGGTCGGGATCGGTCTGGGGATGGTCAGCGCGAACCAGGCCGCCCGGCTGATGGAGCGCGTCTCGATCTTCCCCCTCTCGCTCGTCGCGTCCGCGGCCACGCTGTTCGTGCTCGCGGCGATGCCGAACTTCGCGCTCGCGGCCGTGGTCACCGTCTGGTTGGGCGCGTTCTGCGGGCTCGCCTGGGTGACCGGCTACACCCTGCTGCAGGAGAACGTGCAGGACGAGTTCCGGGGAAGGACGTTCGCCTCCCTGACGGTCCTTTCCCGCATGGGGTTGTTCCTCTCCCTCGCCACGTTCCCTACGCTGGCGGGTGTCTATGGCACGTTGGGAGCCGGCTCGGAGCTCGGGATCCGCCTCGCCCTCGCGAGCGCGGGGATCGCGGTGGCGCTCGCCGGCCTCAACACGCGCCGCCTCCTCAAGCGGTACCGGCTCTCCCGTCCCCAACCCCTCACGCTCGTGCCGAAGCTGAAGCGGCCTCCCGCGACCGGCTTCTTCATCGCTTTCGAGGGTGTCGAGGGCTCCGGCAAGGGGACGCAGATCCGCCTCGCGGAAGAACACCTGCGCGCCGAGGGGCACGACGTGCTGGTGACGCGGGAGCCCGGCGGCACCGAGGTCGGGGAGCGTGTCCGGGAGCTGCTCCTCGACCCGAGCACGGGGAAGCTCGACGCGCGGACCGAGGCGCTCCTGTTCGCGGCGTCCCGGGCCCAGTCGGTCCATTCGGTGATCCGCCCCGCCCTCGCCGACGGGAAGGTGGTGATCTGCGACCGCTACGTCGATTCCTCTCTCGCGTACCAGGGGTGGGGACGAGGGCTGGGTGAGCAGGACATCCTGACCCTGAACGTCTGGGGGACGCAGGGCTTGTTCCCCGATCTCGTGATCCTCCTCCACCTGGAGCCGGAGCGGGGTCTGCTCCGATCGACGGAGCCGCCGGACCGGATGGAGATGGAGGGACAGGACTTCCACGCGAAGGTCGCGGACGCCTATCTGAGGATCGCCGAGGAGCATCCCGAGCGGATCGTCGTGATCGAGGCCGACAAGGAGCCCGCCGAGGTGTTCGATGGCGTGCGGAAGGCGCTCGAGAAGGCGCTGAGCGAGCGAGAGGACGGGGCGGGGGCCCAGGCGCTGCGGCCGCTGCCGGCGGGGGAATCGGATGCGGCCGACGACCGCGGCCGCCGGTGACGAGCGACCCGACTCCGAGGCGACGCCCACCGACTGACGCCGTCGGTGGCCCGCGATAGCGTTCGGCCGTGAGCGCTCCCGTCCTCGATCGCGTCCCGGGCCAGAGCGGTGCGATGGCGTTCCTGCGGGGCGCCGCCGAGCGGCCGCACCACGCCTACGTGTTCGCGGGTCCCGAGGGCAGCGGCAAGTCGCTCGCCGCCAGGGCCTTCGCCGCCGCCCTGCTCTGCCACCGAGGGGGGTGCGGTGAGTGCCGCGATTGCCGGCTCGCCGACGAGGACCACCATCCCAACGAGTTCCTCGTGGAGCCCGAGGGCCGCGACATCCACGTCGACACGATCCGTACCGAGGTCTGGCAGCC
Source organism: uncultured Actinomycetota bacterium (assembly GCA_963711655.1). Classification (GTDB taxonomy): domain Bacteria; phylum Actinomycetota; class UBA4738; order UBA4738; family HRBIN12; genus JAJNBA01. The sequence continues at coordinate 8,161 of CAVQEW010000014.1, read as the reverse complement.
GGCGTACCGGACGGCGCCGGAGCCCGGGCGGAAGGTCTTCATCCTCCGCGAGGCGGATCGGCTGTCGCCGCAAGCCGCCGACACGTTGTTGAAGGTGCTCGAAGAGCCGCCCGCCGACGCCGTCCTCGTCCTGTTGTCGGCGCGGGCGCACGAGCTTCCCGAGACGGTGCTCTCGCGCTGTCACGTCGTGACGTTCACCGCGCTCCCCGAGGCGTTCGTCGTCGAGGAGCTCGTGCGATCGGGTGCGGACGAGGTCCGGGCGCGGCTCTCCGCCCGTCTCGCCGGTGGGAACCTGGGCCGCGCCCGGAGGCTCGCCGGATCCGAAGAGGGTCTGCGGTTCCGCGACGCCGCCCTGTCGGCGATCGAGCTGGCCGCCACCGGGCCGGCCGGTGCGCTCGAGGCGGCCGGGGTCGTGCTCCAGGCGGCGGCGGACTACAAGAAGGGCATGAAGGACGAGCTCGCGACGGACCTCGCGCCGTTCCTCGACGACCGAGGCCGTCCGGAGGAGGCGTACCGTGGGCGCGATCAAGCGCATCGAGATCCGCTTCCAGCGCCGCGAACGCCGTGCGGAGCGCGATTACGTGGACTGGGTGTTGCTCGGCGTCTCGGCGTTGCTCCGCGACGAGGTGGCGGCCGAGGTCGGCGGCGGGCTGGAGGTCCTGCTGAACCCCGACCTGGCGGGCGATCGCGGCGGCGCACGCCTCCCCGTCGTCCGCGCGACCCGAGGGATGGCGGCGGTCGAGGAGGCGCGCGCCGCCCTCGCCGAGGACATCAACCTGAACACGAGGCTCGTGTTGGAGCGCGCGTTCCTCCGGCTCGGCGAGGCCGCCGCCTAGCGCTTCCGCAGAGGGTCGACCGGGGGATGGCAAGTGTGGTGCTGGCACCACTGGCGCAACCGCGACATGGTGGGACGCTTGCGATATGGACGTGCCGACGGACGTGCCGATGGACGTAAAGGTCCTCATCGTGGACGACCAGGAGCCGTTCCGGATGGCCGCGCGGATGGTCGTGGAGGCCACGGACGGTTTCGAGGTCGTGGGCGAGGCCGAGACCGGCGAGGACTCCGTGGCGATGGCCGCGGACCTCGCGCCGGACCTGGTCCTGATGGACGTGAACCTCCCCGGGATCAACGGGCTCGACGCCACGCGTCAGATCCTCGCCGACAACGCGAACAGCGCCGTCGTGCTGCTCCTGTCCACCTATGAAGAAGAGGAGTACGCGCCGCGCGCCGCGGAGTGCGGAGCCGCCGCGTACATCCCGAAGTCCTCGTTCGGTCCCGACCGGCTGGAGCAGGCCTGGGCCGCGGCGCGCGGCGCCGCCTGATCGTTCAGGCGACCGGCACGCTCCCGCTCAGCACGGTCCCCTCACCCGCCACGCTCACGACCTCGAACGTGCCTCCCAGGGCATCGAGTCGGTCGGCGATCCCCTGGAGCCCCGTGCCGTGACGCGCCGACGCCGGGTCGAACCCGACGCCGTCGTCGGCGACGGCGAACGAGAGGACACCGTCGGTCCGTGCCAGCGAGATCGACACCTGCGACGCCTCCGCGTACTTCGCCACGTTCTGCAGCGCCTCCAGGCACGAGAAGTAGATCGCCGCCTCGACGTCCTGCGGGTAGCGCCCGATCTCTCCGGCCTCGACCGATACCGGTACCGGCGACTTCCGAGCCTGCGCGGACAAGGCGGCGGGGAGCCCCTTGTCCGCGAGCAACGGTGGATAGATGCCGCGCGCGAGGTCGCGGAGGTCGTCGAGCGCCGTCGTGGTGTCCACTTGGATCTGGGCGGCCATCGCCCGCGCCTTTGCGGGGTCCTTCTCCGCGAGCTGCTCGAGGAGCCGGAGCTTCACGGTGAGTGCGACCAATTGCTGCTGCGCGCCGTCGTGGATGTCGCGCTCCAGCTTCCTCCGCTCCTCGTCCTGGGCGGCCACCAATCGCTGCCGCGACGCCCGCAACTCCTCGATCAGTCGGACGTTGCGCAGGACGAGGCCGGCCTGGGAGGCGAGGTCTCGGATCAGTCGCTCCCGCGAAGGGTTCATCGGGTCGTTCGCGGGCATGTCGACCGCGAGCGCACCGAGGAGCTCACCTTGATCGCGGACATCGATCGCGATGTCGGCAGGGAGGCCTGGAAGATCGCCACCCCGCAGCGGGACGGCGTCGGGGGCGGGGCCCTCATCCGGCGCGATCCCCGCCGGGCGCAGCTCCCCGCCGATCCGCAGCCACACGATCGCCCGGGTCGCGCCGACGGCGCCCGCCAGGATCGATGCCATCCGGGGCAGGACGTCCTCCGAGGCGTAGGAGCCCCCGACGCGGTGGGAGAACTCGCTCAAGACCTCGTACGGCGTCGCGCGGCGCCCGTACACCAGCCGGTCGGCGACCCGGCGGGCGAGCCGGATCGCGGGCCAGACCGCCACGCCCATCGCGACGGACGCCATGATCGCCAGCGGATTCGCCTCGATCACCGCGCGGCCGACGAGCACCGCGAACGTGAAGAACACCGCCATGAACAGGATCGCGACGATCGCGTACAGAACCGTCTTCTTCACGACGACATCGAGGTCGTACAACCGGTACCGGAGCGTCGCCACGGCGCAGGCGGCCGGGAACCCGATCCCCAGCACGACGAAGAACGCGAAGAAGATCAGGTCGTTGAGCGGGTTCGACTCGTCGCCGTCGAGTCCCCATCCCGTCGCGACTGCGACGAGCAGCAGCAGCGCGGCGAGCGTAACGGCGGCGACGAGCCACCGCATCTGCTGGCGTTCCTCCCCTGCAGACCGTCGGAAGCGCAGCACCAGAGCCGCGACCGAGAGGAACCCCAGCCCGAGGAGCCCGAAGCCGCCGATGCTGAACACGATCGGGATCACGTCCTTGAGGGCCCGAACGCCCGTCGGGTTGAGCGGTGTCGGCTGGCCCGGGGGGAGATCGACGTCGATCTCGCCCGGGTTCAGGATCCCTGCGACGAGGATCAACAGGCTGAGCACGGCGATCGCGACGGCGACGGGCCTCCACCGACGAGAGGGCAGGGTGCCGCCGGGGAACAGGAGCAGGATCCAGGGCACGGGCATGATCACGACGAAGAAGATCCAGTTCGTCATCCAGCCGATGAACGTGGTGAACGGCCGATCGAACCACCCGTGCGCAACCGCGTACTGCAGGTACTCGTCGGTGAAGCCGCCGAGCAGGAACCCGACGCCGACGGCCATCAGGAGCCACCCGATCGGGTTGCCCGAGGTGCGCGACGCGATCAATGCGCCGATCGTCGTGTAGCCCGCGATCATGATCAGCGCCACGCCAAGGAAGAACGGGTCCTCCTGGAAGGACCGGTTCGCGAGCCCGAGCGAGAGGGTCGCGACCTCCAGCACGATCGCGAACGCCCAGATCACCCACGGGAGCCGACGTCTCATCGTGGTGCACCGTCCACCGGCACCCGGCCGTGGACCCGTGTGCCCGCACCGGGCTCGCTCGTCACCTCGAGGGTCCCGTCGATCGCGGCGAGACGGTCCGCCATCCCCTGGAGACCGGTGCCGCGCCCGGCGGCCGCCGGCTCGAATCCCCGGCCGTCGTCGACCACCTCGAACGTCAGCTGATCGTCGGTCTGCGAAAGCCGGATCTCCGCGGTCGACGCGTCCGCGTACTTCGCGATGTTGTTCAGGGCTTCGAGGCAGCAGAAGTAGATGGCGGACTCGATGTCCTGCCCGTACCGACCGACGCCGTCCGGCTGCACGGTGACGGGCACCGTGGATCGCCTCGCGTGGGCTTCCAGCGCGGCCGGCAGGCCCTTGTCGGCGAGGAGCGGAGGGTAGATGCCCCGTGCGAGGTCCCGGAGATCCCCGAGCGTCTCCGTCGCCTGGACCTGGAGGTCCGCGAGGATCGCGCGCGTCTTCCCTGGATCGCGCTCCACCAGCCCCTCCGCCAAGCGGAGCTTGACCGAGAGCGCGACGAGCTGTTGCTGCGCGCCGTCGTGGATGTTCCGCTCCAGCGAGCGGGCGCGCTCGTCCTGGGCGCTCACGATGCGGCGACGCGACTCCCGCAGGTCCTCGATCAGTCGGACGTTGCGCAGGACGAGCCCCGCCTGCGCCGCCATGTCGCGCGCGAGCTTCGCCTTCGTCGCGTTCATCGGGTCGGCGGCCGTCATCTCGACGGAGAGCGCGCCCAGGAGCTCTCCTTGATGTCGCACCTCGAACGATCCGTCGTCGCCGAGGCCCGGCAGCTCGTCGCCGCGCACGGACGCACCGGGAACGTTCGGAGCCTCAGCCGGCCACGATGACTCCGCTCGCAGCTCGTTCCCGATGCGGAGCCAGACCCGAGCTGTCCGCGCCCCGGTCGCCTCACCGAGGAGCTGTGCCATCCGAGGGAGGACGTCCTCGGTCGAGTAGGTCTCCCCGACGCGCTCGGCGAACTCGGAGAGGACCTCGTACGGGGTCGATCGCTTCCCGTAGACGATCCGGTTCGCCCACCGGCGCGCCCGAGATCGCACCAGGGTGAACCCGATCGCGAGCACCGCGGCGATGACGAGCGTGGGTGCATCGACGCTGCCCCCCACCCCGATGAACAGGAGCGGCGCCAGGAAGACGGCGATCCCGAGGACGAGCACGAACCCGGCGACGAGGAGTCCGTACTGCACGGTCTTCCGGACCACGACGTCGAGGTCCCACAGACCATGCCGCAGGATCGCGATCCCGCAGATCGTGGGGATACCGAGGAACACGCCGATGATGAAGGCGAAGAACACCAACCCGGAAACGACACCTTCGTCGTTGAGGACGCCGGTCCAGATCAGCCCGAACGAGAGCAGGAGGATCATCCCGAGGAAGACGCCGAGGAGCGCCAGCCATCTGATCTGCTGACGCTCGAGTCGAGCGGCGCGACGGTATCGCTGGATCAGCGAAAGGACGGAGAGCAGCGCGCCGACGGCGATGACCAGGCCGGCAACGGTCGTGATCGCTTCGATCGATGGCCCCCACGACGAGGGGAGCCCGATCGGGTTCGCGACCGGCTCCGTCAGCTCGGCGAAGCCGGCCTCGAGGGGGCCGGGCGTGAGCGAGAACCCGACCATCACGACGCCGAACGCGACCAGCATCACTCGCAGCAGCCAACCCCACCGCCGAGACGGCGGCCGGCCGGTCGGGAAGATGAGGAACAGGAACGCGAGCGGGCCGAACATCGCCGCGAAGCCGACGCGGCCGATCCACGCGGCCGTCGGGAGGAGGGGCAGATCCCTGAGCTGCGCGACCGTGGCGTACGAGCCGGCGAGGAGGCTGATCGATGCGGAAAGTCCCACCCAGGCGAAGAGCAAGCCGACCCGGTTGCCGGCCTGCCGGGATGTGATGAGGGCGCCGACCGTCGCGTAGAGGATGACGCCTGCCAGCGCGAAGAGGTTCTCGCCGATGTCCGCGCCGTGGGTGAAGCGATCCGCGATCACGTAGCAGACACCCAACGCGACCGAGAACGCCCAGATCGTCCAGGCGAGACGTCGCTGGTTCATGGGGCCTTCTCCGTGACGGGGATGCGGCCCGTCACCGTCGTGCCGCGCGTGGGGGCGCTCCGGATCTCGACGGTGCCGCCGAGCGCAGCGAGGCGGTCCGCGATCCCCTGGAGACCGGAGCCGGCCGAGGCGGTCACCGGGTCGAACCCGATGCCGTCATCGATGACTTCGAACGTCAGGGCCCCGTTCGCGTGTGCGAGACGAACGATCGCCTTGGTCGCCCTCGCATACTTCGCCACGTTCTGGAGTGCCTCCAAGCAGGAGAAGTACACGGCCGATTCCAACTCCTGCGGATACCTGCCGATCCCGTCCGGCTCGACGTCGATGGGCACCGAGGACTTCCGCGCCTGACCCGCGAGGGCCGCCGCGAGGCCTTGATCCGCGAGCAGCGGCGGATAGATCCCTCGGGCGAGATCTCGGAGGTCGCTCAAGGCGTCGTTCGTCTCGGCCTTCGCTTCGGCGAGCATCGAGGCCGCGCGGTCGGGATCCGTCGCCACGAGCCGCTCCACGAGGCCGAGCTTCACGGCCAGCGCGACCAATTGCTGTTGCGCACCGTCGTGGATGTCGCGTTCGAGCTTCTTCGCCCGGGCATCCTGGGCCGCCACGATCCGCCGTCGCGATTCCCGGAGGTCCTCGATCAGGCGGACGTTCCGGAGCACCAACCCTGCCTGCGCCGCCATGTCGCGCGCGAGCTTGTCCTTGGTCGGGTTCATCGGATCGTCCGGCGCGACGGTCACGGTGAGCGCGCCGAGGAGCTCGCCCTGGTGCCGTACCTCGAAGGCGGCGTCCTCCCCGAAGTCCGAGGCGTCGTCTCGAACCGGCACGTCGGGCGCCGCGGGCGCGCCGTCGGGCCAAACGCCCTCCTGACGCATCTCGTCACCGATCCGCAGCCATACGCCCGCGGCCCTCGCACCGGTCGCCTCGCCGAGCAGCGTCGCCATCCGCGGGAGGACGTCGTCGAGGGAGTAGGTCCCGCCGACCCGCTCGCCGAACTCCGACAACACCTCGTACGGCGTCGATCGCTTCCCGTACACGAGCCGGCTCGCGAGCCGCTGGGCGCGGGTGCGAACGAGGAGGAAGACCGTGGCCAGGACCGCGCCGATCGCGATCGCCGGAGCGATGTCGCCGCTGACCCCCGCGAACACCGGAACCACCAGCAGGACGAGCCCGACCCCCGCCATGAGCCCGACGACGATGCCGTACTGGAGGGTCTTCTTCATCACGACGTCGAGATCCCAGAGGCCGTGCCGGAAGATGGCCACGAGGTAGGCGGCGGGCACGCCGATGACGAGCGTGAACGCGGTCAGTGCGAAGAACAGCTCGAAGATCGGCGCGTCGGCGTCGCGGAAGAACATCTCCGCTGCCAGTCCGATGACCCACTGGAGGACGAAGAACGTGCCCGCGATCGACGCGACGAAGGCGAGCCAGCGCATCTGCTGCCGTTCCTCGCCGGCGGCGCGCCTGAAGCGCTGGCGGACCGCGACCACCGTCGAAAGCGCCGACACGAGGGCGATCACCGTTCCCGCGGGGATGATCACGGACGCGATCCCGGCGAGCGCGTCGATCCCGAACGGGTTCTCGTAGAGGATGCCGTCCTCGATCCAGTTGTTGAACGGGCCGGGTCGGACGAAGAAGCCGATGATCGCGATCGCCGTGCCGCCCACGAGGCCTCGGACGGCCCACCGCCACCGCCGGCTCGGCGGGTGCCCGTCGGGGTAGAGCAGGAACAGCAGCGGGATCAACGCGATCGGGTAGAGGGCGTACTCGCCGAGGGTCGCCCACAGCCCCACGAGCGGGACGCTGCCCGGCTCCGCCTTGAGGCCGTACACGACCAGCGCCTGCGCGAGGGTGAGGAGCGGGAACGGGGCGCCGGTGATCAGGAAGATCCACCCCGCCCAGTTCCGTGGCTGGCGCCAGATGACCAGCAGGCCGACTGCGAGCCACAGGAGGAGCAGGACGACCAGGACCGCGAAGCCCGGGTTGTATCCACCGGTGCTGCCCTCGAGCGCGTCACCCTCCCGTCGCTCCCGCTGGAGCTCGGCCAGCGTCTCCTGCATCCGAGGGGTGGACGGGTCGCCGACGATCACGATCTCGCCGGGCTCGATCCCTTCGCGGGCGGCGAGGCCGACCGGGATGGACGCGATGACCGATGCCACGCTCAGGGCAACGATGCCGACCGCGATCGTGCGCGCCAGCCGGGCACTCATCTCGTCGGCTCCGTCGCCGGGATGCGTCCACGCACGGTGGTCCCGGCTCCCGCGGCGCTCTCGATCTCGATCGTTCCCCCGAGCGCGGCCAGTCGGTCGGCGATCCCTTGCAGCCCGGAGCCGCGCGAGGCGGTCGTGGGGTCGAACCCGCGGCCGTCGTCATCGACCTCGAACGAGAGCATGCCGTCCGTCTGGGCGAGTCGGATCGTGGCCGCCGAGGCCTCCGCGTACTTGGCGACGTTCTGGAGGGCTTCGAGGCAGCAGAAGTAGACGGCCGCCTCGGTCTCCTGCGAGTAACGCCCGACCCCGTCGGTCTCGACCGAGACCGGCACGTGGGACTTCCGTGCCTGGCTCTCGAGCGCCGCACCGAGCCCTTTGTCGGCGAGCAGCGGCGGATAGATGCCCCGGGCGAGGTCGCGGAGGTCCTCCAGCGCTTGGTTCGTCTCGGTCTGGAGGTCGGCGAGCATCGCGTGCGT
>CAVQEW010000013.1:0-55554 GCA_963711655.1 uncultured Actinomycetota bacterium | reverse complement strand
GGCTCGTCACGACGGAGGTCTACGAGATGCCCGACGACGCTCCGATGGCGGGAACGCCGGAGGCCGAGGAGGGGGCGTTGAACACCATCACCTTCACGGAGGTGGACGGGCGCACCACCCTCACGACCGCCGTGGAGTGCCACACGAAGGAGGTGCGGGACGCGATCATCGACTCCGGCATGGAAGGTGGGATGCAGGAGGCGATGGACAGGCTCGAACAGGTCGCGATCTCGCTCGGCTGAGCAGGAGGTGAGACCACGAGCGGCCTGTCAACTCCTCCCCCCATCGCTATCCTGGGTATGCGGGGTGGAGCAGTCCGGTAGCTCGCTGGGCTCATAACCCAGAGGTCGCAGGTTCAAATCCTGCCCCCGCGACGATCGAACGGGCGCCGCCGACGGCGGCGCCCGTTCTCATCTCGGGGACCTTCCCTGCCGATGGTCTCGGATGGCCTCCCTCGCACCGGTGCAGCTCCCCGACGACATCCAGCGGCGGCTGAACGTCTACAAGGCCGCCGGCGCCGTGCTGCTGATCGCCGTCTGGGGCTGGTTCGCGCTCGTGAAGAACGACCAGACCCCGATCTTCGTGTACCTCAACATCGCCGTGCACGAGACCGGGCATGTGCTGTTCCGACCGTTCGGGGAGCTGATCATGCTGATGATGGGCTCCGGGTTCGAGGTGCTCTTCCCGTTCGCCGTCGGCGTCTACTTCCTCCTCCGGAAGCGGGATCTCGTCGCGACCGCCGTCTCGTGGGGGTGGGCGGCGAGCGCCTTGGCCAGCGCGGCGACCTACATCGGTGACGCCGACGACGGCCGGCTCGCCCTCCTGGGGGCCACCGGGCCCGACGCCGCCGGCGATTGGGAGCGGATCCTCGGCGTGGAGTTCTTCGACAAGGTCTTCCTCGCCGACCGGATCGCCGGCACCGTTCGGACCGTCGGCTTCGTGCTCTGGATCGTCGCGCTCGGTCTCGCCGTCTGGGCGATCGTCCACAACCGGCAGCTCGAGACGGCCGCCACCGCGGGCGCCGGGCCCAGGGTGACCGCCGAACCCCGGACGCCGATCACGGCGGTCGACGACGAGCACATGTGGCGCTGAGTCCCGAGCGACCCCGTTCCCGGGTTGGAGTACGATGCTCCGGCGTCGGAACCGAGGGAGCGTGGGATGGCTGGAAGCACCGTCGTCATCGAATGGCTGAGGCAGGTCCCCCTGTTCTCCGCGTGCTCGAACCGTGAGCTGCGGGCGATCGCGGGGGTGGTGAAGGACGTGAACCACGCGAAGGGAACCGTGATCGCCACCGAGGGGGACCCCGGCGTCGGCCTGTTCGTGATCGTCGACGGCGAAGCCGAGGTCACGATCGGCGGCAAGCGCATGGCGATCCTCCGCCGCGGCGACTTCTTCGGCGAGATCGCCCTGCTGGACGGAGGGCCTCGGTCGGCGACGGTGACGGCCCGGACCGACATCCGGCTCCTCGGCCTCACCGAATGGGTCTTCCGGGGACTGCTCCAGGAGCACCCCTCGATCGCGGTCAAGACGCTCGAGTCGATGGCCGGCCGGCTCCGCGACGCGACCCAAGCCGCGACGGCGTAAGGCCGCCACCGGCCGATGCCGGTCCTCACCCGCCCGGACGGCGTGGGCCTGTACCACGAGGTCCACGGCGCGGAGGACTCGCCGCCGCTGATCCTGCTGGAGGGCATGGGCGGCGACATCCCGGGCTGGCGCAGGAACATCCCGGTCCTCGCTCGGGAGCTCCGCGTGATCGCCTACGACTTCCGCGGCAACGGGAACAGCGACGAGCCGTCCGGACCCGCGACGATGTCGACGTTCGTGGAGGACACCCTCGCGCTGCTGGATCTCCTCGGCGTCGATCGCGCCCACGTCTACGGCCAGTCCTTCGGCGGGATGGTGGCCCAGGAGTTGGCGCTCACCCAGCCCGAGCGCGTCCGCACCTTGATCCTGGGATGCACGCACGTGGGGACGCGACATGCCGTGCGAAGCAAGAGCTCCAAGGTCCCGAAGGGAGAGCCGTGGCGGGCGATGTACGCGCCCGGGTTCCCCGACCGTTTCCCGGACCACGTCCGGGAGGACCTCCGGATCGGCGCGATGCAGCCGAAACACCCGGAGGGCGGGCGGAGACAATGGGAGGCGATGCAGGGCTTCGACAGCTTCGAGCGTCTCCCCGAGCTCCGGGTCCCGACCCTGATCCTGCACGGGACCGAGGACCAGGCGATCCCGTTCGGCAACGCGGAGCTCCTCGCGGAGCGGATCCCCGGTGCCGAGCTGGTGCCCCTCGAAGGCGCCGGTCACCTGTATCACTCCGAACAGGCCGAGGCGGCGGACGCCGCGGTTCTCGACTTCGTCAGGCGGCACGAGGGTGGCTGAGGCACCGCAGGACGTCGTCCGGCTGGCCGAGGAGCGCGCCGCCGCACGGGCATCGAAGGACTTCGGCACGGCGGACACGCTGCGTGACCGGATCACCGAGGCCGGGTGGACGGTGGTCGACGAGCCCGGCGGCTTCCGGCTCGAGCCCCTGGCGGTCGAGGAGACGGAGCCGCTCGTGCGGGGTCGCGCCGCCGACGTCCCGTCGGTCCTCGAGGACGAGCCGGACAGGGACGCGAGCGTGCACTGGGTGTGCGAGGGCTGGCACGAGGACATCGAGCGGGCGATCGCGGCGTTCCGCGCCCACGAAGGAGGCCGATCCGTCCAGTACGTGGTGGCGGACGTCACCGACCGCGAGCCATCCTGGGGCGAGGGCGTCGAGGTCGTGTGGCTGGAACGCGGGACCGGCTGGGGCGCCGCCCGGAATGCCGGCCTCAAGCGCACCCGAGGCCGCACCGTGCTGATGGCCGACGGCTCGGTCGAGCCCACCGGAGACGTCTTCGGACCGCTCGAGGAGGCGCTCGAGGACCCGGCCGTCGGCGTGTGCGGCCCGTTCGGGATCGTCACGCACGACCTCCGGCAGTTCGACGAGGCCGAGCCAGGGGGACGTCGACGCGATCGAGGGCTACCTCATGGCGCTCCGCCGGGAGACGCTCCTCGAGGCGGGGTTCTTCGACGAGAAGTTCCGCTGGTACCGCACGGCCGACATCGAGTACTCGTTCCGGATCAAGGATCTCGACCGCCGGGCGACGGTCGTCGACGTGCCCGTCCAGAAGCACGCGCATCGGATGTGGTTCGAGACGGCGCCCGCGGATCGGGCGAGATGGTCGAAGAAGAACTTCTACCGGTTCCTCGACCGGTTCCGCGACCGCTGGGACCTGCTGGTCGACCCGCTACCGGAGGACGAGCGGCCGCATCACCATCACGGCCACGACCACGACGACGAGGACGACTAGTCCGTCGCGGGCATCGGCGGAGCGGGCGGCATCGAGACCGCCCGTGCGACGGGTGTCGGCTCGGCCGGGGCTCGCTCCTCCGAGGCGGCCGGCTGGGGGACCGGCCTGATCGTCGCGGGGTCGGGGATGGGCTTCGTCCCCTGCACGTAGGCCTTCAGCTCGTCCCCGTCGATCACCTCGGTGGCGATCAGCAGGGCCGACAACTGATCCAGCAGAGCCCGGTTGTCGTTCAGGATGTTCTCGGCGCGCATGCGGGCTTCGTCCAGCAGACGCCGAACCTCCTTGTCGATCAGCTCCGAGGTGTGGGCGCTGACCTTGGGGACCGAGCCGGGCATCCAGGCGTTGGGGTCGGGGCGACCGAGGGAGAGGGGTCCGACCGCGTCGCTCATCCCGAACTGGGACACCATCGCGCGCGCGAGGTCCGTCGCCTTCTCGAGGTCGTTCTGCGCGCCGGTGGAGATGACGCCGTCGAAGTAGATCTCCTCCGCCGCCTGGCCGCCCATCGCGAACGCCATCTGGTCCTTCAGCTGCGGCTCCGTCACGACGTAGCGGTCCTCGAGCGGGCGCGTCATCGTGATCCCGAGCGCCGCGGCGCCGCGCGGGATGATCGTCACGCGGTGCAGGGGATCGATCTCCTTGCAGTTGAGCGCCACGAGCGCGTGGCCCATCTCGTGCACCGCCACGCGTTCCTTCTGCGAGTCCGACACGACCCGCGACTTCCGCTCGAGTCCCGCGGTCGCGCGATCGATCGCCTCCTCCAGCTCCTCCATCGAGACCGAGTTCTTCTCTCGACGGGCGGCCAGCAACGCGGCTTCGTTCACGACGTTCTCGAGGTCCGCGCCGGTGAAGCCCGGCGTCCGGGCGGCGATCGTGTTCAGGTCGACGGTGGGATCGAGGGCCACACCGCGAGCGTGCACGCGGAGGATCTCCTCACGCCCGTTCAGGTCGGGGAGGTCGACCACGACCTGACGGTCGAAGCGGCCCGGCCGGATCAGCGCCGGGTCCAGGACGTCCGGCCGGTTGGTGGCCGCCATGATGATCACGCCCTTGGAGGCGTCGAACCCGTCCATCTCGACCAGGAGCTGGTTCAGCGTCTGCTCGCGCTCGTCGTGCCCGCCGAAGCTCCCGCTCATGGGCCCGGCGCGGCCCTTCCCGATCGTGTCGATCTCGTCGAGGAAGACCAGCGCCGGCGCCTTCTCCTTCGCCTGCTGGAACAGCTCGCGAACCCGGGCGGCGCCCAGCCCGACGAACATCTCGACGAACTCCGATCCCGACATGAAGAAGAACGGCACGTTCGCCTCGCCGGCGACGGCGCGCGCGAGCAGCGTCTTCCCACAGCCGGGAGGTCCGAGGAGCAGGACGCCCTTGGGGATCCGGCCTCCGAGCCGTTGGTACTTCTTGGGGTTCTTCAGGAAGTCCACGATCTCGCGGAGCTCTTCCTTCGCCTCGTCGACGCCGGCGACGTCGGCGAAGCTGGTCTTCATCTCCTTGCGGTCGTAGATCTTCACCTTGTTCCGTCCGAGGTTCAGCGCGGAGGAGGCTCCGCCGCCGATCCGCCGGAACAGGAAGTAGTAGAGGCCGCCGAACAGGGCGATGAACAGGACGGTCTGCACGATGAAGCCCGTGAAGGCGTTCGGTTGCATCCCGGTGACCTCGTAGCCCTGCTCGGAGAGCTGATCGACCAGCGCGGTCGGGTCATAGCCGGGGGGGATGGTCGCGACCCAGGTCTTCTGCCCGTCACTCGTGCTCACCACGCCGGTGACGGTGGTGGTGGTGATCGTGACCGGCTCGTCCTTCACCAGGTCACCGTTGTCCACCGCCCCTCGGAACTGGGAGAAGGACACCGCGTCGACCGCCGACCGAGAGAGGAAGCTGTTGAACACCACAAGTGCCCCCGCCACCAGCAGCACGACGAGCAGTGCCGACCGGGGTCGCGGCTGTGCCGCGCCGGGTGCGGGGCGGCGTCCGAAGGGATTCCGATCTTGCTCGGGCATGGCCCAATCTTCCCACCGCCCTGTAGTTGTGACGACCGACGCGGCCGCGAGCGAGGCCAGCAGGGATACTGGAGTTCGGATGGCGAACGCGAGCAGGGTGCCGGCACCGGCCGACCAGGACCTCCTGGAGCGGTTCGAGCGGGACGCGTTGCCCCTGCTGCCCGGCCTCTACGGGGCCGCGCTCCGGATGACCAGGAACCCCACCGACGCGGAAGATCTGCTGCAGGAGACGACGCTCCGAGCGTACCGAGGGTTCGCCTCGTTCCAGGAGGGCACGAACCTGAAGGCCTGGCTCTATCGGATCCTGACGAACTCGTTCATCAACACCTACCGGAAGAAGCAGCGCGAGCCGAAGACGGTCGACGGACCCGACGACATCGACGAGTGGTTCCTCTACGACCGGATCGGCGCCCAGAGCGTGGAGCGCTCGGCCGAGGAGGACGTGCTCGAGAAGATCCCCGACGCGGACGTGAAGGCCGCGCTCGAGTCGATCTCCGAGAACTTCCGGATGGCGGTGCTGCTGGCAGATGTGGAAGGCTTCTCGTACAAGGAGATCGCAGAGATCATGGACGTGCCGATCGGGACCGTGATGTCGCGCCTGCACCGGGGAAGGAAAGCTCTGGAGAAGGCGTTGTACGGCGTGGCCAAGGAGCGAGGACTCGTCGATGGGTGAGAAGGGCGAAATGGGGTGCGATGAGACGCTCCGCGAGGTGGAGCGCTACGTCGACGGCGAGTGTCTCCGTGAGCTCACCGTGAAGGTGGAGACCCATCTCGCCGGATGCACCGACTGCAACGACCACGCCGAGTTCAAGAAGCACATGAAGACGCTGATCGCGACCAAGTGTCGCGGCGAGGTGCTCCCGGAGGGGCTGGCGGAGCGGATCCGCGAGCACATCCGCTCCGCGAGCCCCTAGCGGATGAGCCAGGTGCCCCGCTAGCATCCGTCCGCATGATCGACGTGGCCGATCTCGGGACGATCCTCGGTGTCTGGGCGCATCCCGACGACGACATCTACCTCTCCGCCGGCCTGATGGCGGCCGCGGTCGAGGCGGGCCAGCGGGTCGTCGACGTCACCGCCACGCGCGGTGAGGGTGGGTCGATGGACGAGGAGCGCTGGCCACCCGCCTCGATGGGCGAGGTGCGGACCACGGAGCTCCTCCGGAGCCTCGACGTGCTCGGCGTGAAGGAGCACCACTTCCTCGAGGGCCCGGTGGACATCGACATGGAGACGGGCCTCGACCCGGCCGGCCGCCGAGCAGGTGCGCGCGATCATGGAGGAGGTCGCTCCCGACACGGTCCTCACGTTCGGGCCCGAAGGGATGACCGGCCACGTGGCGCACCAGGACGTGTCGCGGTGGGCCGGCGAGGCGTTCGCCGAGGTCGCGAAGCCCGGCGCGAGTCTGTACCACGCGGTCTTCCCGACGAGCATGGCCGAGCGAATGGCTCGAGAAGCTCGCGCCGTTCAACATCTTCCTCCCCGGCACCCCGAACGTCGTGCCGGACGACGAGATCGACCTGTACTTCGAGCTCCCGCCCGCGAACCTCGACCGGAAGATCGCCTCGATCAAGGAGCACGCCAGCCAGATCGAGGCCCTCTACGAGGTCTTCGGCGACGAGGGCTTCCGCCGCTTCATGGCGAAGGAGGGCTTCGTGCTCGCGGCCACGAAGGAGGCGTGATGGTCGAACGACCCGAACCGGTTCGCGACCTCGACTGGGATCCGAAGCGCGCCCGCGCGTTCACCGACGGCGTCGCGGACATCTACGAGGAGCTGCTGACCAGGCTCCGGGATCTGCCGGTCTCGGGGACCTGGGGGGTGCAGGAGGTCCGCGACGCGGTCGTGATCCCCGTGCCCGACGACCCCATGCCCGAGGACGAGCTCCTCGCGTACCTCAGCCGCATCACGTTCGACTATTCCGGATACCTCGGGCATCCGCGGTTCTACGCCTACATCTCCGGCGCCGGGACGGTGCCCGGCGCCGCCGCGGATCTGCTGGCGTCCGGACTCAACGGGAACGCGGGGGGATGGCGCCTGGCGCCGGCGGCGACCGAGATCGAGCTGGGATTCGCTCGCTGGTTCGCGCACGAGGTGTTCGGGCTGCCCGAGACCGCAGGCGGGGCGCTCACCTCCGGAGGAGCGATGGCGAACTTCATCGCGCTGAAGGTGGCGCGAGACGCGAAGGCCGGGTGGGACATCCGCAAGGAGGGCGTGGCAGCAGGACCGACGCTGGCCGTGTACGTGTCGACCGAGACGCACATCGTGTCGATCCGCGGCGCCGACATGCTGGGCCTGGGGATGGACAACGTCCGGAAGATCCCGGTCGGCGACGACTACCGGATCCGCGTGGACGAGCTCCGCGCGAGGATCGCCGAGGATCGAGCGGCCGGCATCCACCCGATCGCGGTCGTCGCCAACGGCGGCACCGTCTCGACCGGCGTGGTGGATCCGCTCGAGGAGATCGCCGATCTCTGCCGCGAGGAAGACCTCTGGTTCCACGTCGATGCGGCATACGGCGGCCCCGCGATGCTCGCGGACGACCTCCGGCCCTTGTTCGCCGGCATCGAACGAGCCGATTCGATCGCGTTCGACCCGCACAAGTGGCTCTACACGCCCCAATCGGGAGGCTGCATCCTCGTCCGCGACATGGAGCTCATGCGGCGCGCGTTCGACGTCGACTACGTCGCGTATGTCGTGAAGGATGAGGAGCACACCGACTGGGGGATCGACCTCGGTCGTCACTCGCCGAACTTCAGTCGCGGCTTCTGGGCGTTGAAGGTCTGGGTCTCCCTGCTGGCACACGGCCGGAAGGCGTACGGGCGTCGGATCTCCCACGACGCGGCCCTCGCGCGGTACCTGGGCGAATGCGTCGAGGAGCACGACGAGTTCGAGCTGATGACCCCGGTCGGGCTCTCGATCACGTGCTTCCGGTACGTGCCGGCGGATTCTCCCAGAAGGCGCCGAGCGGGAGGGATATCTCGACCTGCTCAACAACCGCCTGATGACGGAGATCCAGCTCGACGGCCGCGTGTACTGCTCGAACGCCGTGCTCGGCGACCGGTTCTGCCTGAGGTCGTGCATCGTGAACTACCGGACGGAGGCCGAGGACATGGACGCGCTGCTCGACGTGGCGACGGAGCTCGGCGCGAAGCTCGACGTCGAGCTCCGCCCGGAGGCGCTGCGATGACCTGGTGGTCGCTCCTCGGGTCGGGCGAGTTCCAACCGTGGTCCGAGCCGGTCGACCAGCGCCTGGTGGCCGAGGCCGACGGGGACGGCCGGGTGATCATCCTCCCGACCGCGTCCGCCCCGGAGGGCAAGGACGTCTTCGAACGATGGGGATCGTTCGGTCTGGCGCACTTCTCCCGCCTCGACATCCCCGCCGAGGTGCTGGATCTCAAGACGCGGGAGGACACCAACGACCCCCGGCTGATCGAGCGGCTGGAAGGCGCCTCGGCCGTCTACTTCTCGGGTGGGAACCCTGCCTATCTCTCCAAGGTGCTCGTCGACAGCGACTTCTTCGACGCGCTCTTGAAGCAGATGGATCGCGGGATGGCGTACGCGGGCTGCAGCGCCGGCGTCGCATGCCTCAACGAGATCACCTTCGACAGCGACACGGAGGAGGTCAACGATGTCTTCAAGCCAGGCCTCGGGCTCGTCCCCCGGACGGTCTTCGCGCCCCACTGGGACATGGTGGAGACCTGGATCCCCGGCGCCACCGAGTTCCTCGTGTCGTCCGCTCCGGAGGGCTTCACGTTCATCGGGATGGACGAGGACACGGCGATGGTCGGTCGCGGTTCGTCGTGGGAGGTCATCGGCAGGAGCGGCATCCACGTTCGGAAGGACGGCGCGTGGGCGACCTATCGGGAAGGTGATCGCCTCGAGCTCGCGCTGATCTAGGGGCCAGGATCTGAGGGGTGGGGAACGATGGACGAGATGTACCACGAGGGCAATCGCGAGCTGCAGGATCGGTTCGACACCCGCCGGCTGGCCGACCGGATCGAGAACCTGCTCGTGCACGACGTCTTCACCGATCGCGACCGTGGCGTTCGTCGAGACGCGGGACATGTTCTTCCTCGCCTCGGCCGACGAGGACGGCAGGCCGAACGTGAGCTACAAGGGCGGCGACCCCGGGTTCATCCGCGTCGTCGACGAGCACACGCTCGCGTTCCCCAACTACAACGGCAACGGCATGTACCTCTCGATGGGCAATCTGCTCAAGAACCCGCACGTGGGGATCCTCTTCATGGACTTCGAGGGGCGCGACCGGATGCGCGTGAACGGCGAGGCCTCCGTGGACTTCGACGACGAGCTCCGGTCGTGGTGGCCGGAGGCGCAGTTCGTGGTCCGGGTCCGCGCGCGCGAGATCTTCCCGAACTGTCCGCGGTACGTGCACCGCTACCAGAAGGTGGCTTCCGTCGGAGTTCGTCCCGCGCGAGGACTGCGAGACGCCCGGTGCCGTCGTGGAAGCGCGCCGACTGGGCCGTCGACGTGCTGCCCGAGAGCGACCCCGCCCTCGATCCGAACGCGACGGTCGTCTGATGGAGAAGGTCACGGTCGCCGCCGTCCAGGCCACGCCGGAGTTCCTCGATCGCGACGCCACGGTGCAGAAGGTGGTCCGCCTGACGAAGGAGGCCGCCGGGATGGGGGCGCGCCTGATCGTGTTCCCGGAGACGTTCATCCCGACCTATCCCGATTGGGTGTGGCGGACCGCCGCCTGGGACGGACCGTTCGAAGCGCTCACGGCGCGTCTTGCGCGAGCAGTCGGTCGAGGTGCCCTCGTCGGCGACCGAGGAGCTCGGGAAGGCCGCCCGGCGCGCGAAGGCCTACCTCTCGGTCGGCGTGAACGAGCTCGACGGGAGCACGATCTACAACGCGCAGCTGCTCTTCGGGCCCGACGGCGAGATCGTGGGGAAGCACCGCAAGCTGATGCCGACCGGCGGGGAGCGGCTCGTCTGGGGCTTCGGCGACGGTTCGGACCTCGATCCCGTCGAGACGCCGTTCGGGCGCGTCGGCGGATTGATCTGCTGGGAGAACCTGATGCCGCTCGCGCGCACCGCGATCTACGGGAAGGGCGTCGACATCTGGACGGCGCCCACCTGGGACAACGACGAGAACTGGATCGCGAACCTGCGGCACATCGCTCGCGAGGGCCGCGTCTACGTGATCGGCGTGTGCACGCTGCTCCGCGGCTCCGACATCCCCGACGACATCCCCGGGCGTGAGCTCTGGGGCGGCGAGGACGACTGGGCCAACCCGGGATGGTCGGCGATCGTCGACCCCGACGGGCAACTCCTTGCAGGGCCCTTGGTCGAGGAGGAAGGGATCCTCACCGCGGAGATCGACGCGCAGGTCGCGCGGTCGCATGCGCTACCAGTTCGATCCCGTCGGCCACTACAGCCGGCCCGACGTGTTCACGCTCGTCGTGAACGACGCGCCGAAACGCTCTGTGACCTCCGAGTAGCATCCGGGCCGTGCCCGCGAACGAGCAGCTCACGCGCGACGATCCGATCGAGGAGCGCGCGCCCGAGATCATCCGACGCCTGTCCGAGGCGTACCCGGACGCCAAGGTCGCCCTCCACTTCACGAACCCGCTCGAGTGCCTGGTCGCGACGGTGCTCTCGGCCCAGTCCACCGACGAGACGGTGAACAGGGTCACGGCGACGCTGTTCCAGAAGTACCGGACCGCCGAGGACTACCTGCGCGTGCCCGAGGACGAGCTGAAGGCCGACATCCACGCGACCGGGTTCTTCAACCAGAAGGCGATCTCGATCCGCGAGGCGTGCCGCCGCATCGTCGAGGAGTACGGCGGCGAGGTCCCCGGCACGATGGAGGACCTGATCACGCTCCGCGGCGTCGCGCGGAAGACCGCGAACATCGTGCTCGGGAACTCGTTCGGCGTCGTCGAAGGGATCGCGGTCGACACGCACGTGAACCGCCTCGCGCCATCGGCTGGGGTTCTCCGAGCAGAAGAACCCCGACAAGATCGAGCAGGACCTGATGCGGTTGGTCCCGAAGGACCAGTGGTTCGACTTCACGTACGTGCTGATCGACCACGGCCGCGCGATCTGCACGGCGAAGAAGCCGAACTGCCCCGAGTGCCCGGTCGAGCCGTTGTGCCCGGCCAGCCAGGCGTGAGCGTCGAGCGGCCGGCCGAAGCCGATCGTGGTGGCGCATCGCGGCGCGTCGCTCGAGCAGCCCGAGAACACGATCGAGGCGTTCGAGGCCGCGATCGACGCCGGCGCCGACGCGGTCGAGTTCGACGTCCGGATGACGGCCGACGGTCACGCCGTCGTGATGCACGACCCCGACGTCTCGCGGACGACCGACGGGACCGGACTCGTGTCGGAGATGACGCTCGAGGAGATCCGGAAGCTCGGCGTGCCGACGCTCGAGGAAGCCCTGCGGTGCCTCGCCGGCCGCGCCGCCGCCGACATCGAGATCAAGAACCTGCCGGGAGAGCCGGACTTCACTCCCGAACGCGAGGCGGCCGTCGAGGCGACCCTCGATGCCCTGGACGCGGTGGGCTTCCCCGGTCAGGTGATCGTCTCGAGCTTCAACCCCGCGTCGATCGCCCACAGCCGCGCCCTTCGGCCCGACGTCCCAACCGGCCTGCTCACCGAGTACGAGGTCGATGCCGAGGAAGCGCTCACGCGAGCCACAGCGCAAGGCCATCCATGGGTCCTGCCGTTCGTACTGAAGGTCCTTGAGGCGGGCGACGGTTTCGCCGACCGGGTCCACGCCTGCGGCGCGCTCCTGGGCGTGTGGATCGCCGACGACCCCGACACCGCGCGGAGCCTGTTCGAGCTCGGCGTCGACGCCGTCGCCACGAACGATCCCCGCACGATCGTTCCAGTCCGTGATTCCGCTGGTCGCCCGAGGATCTGGGTCGACTTCGCGAAGATGGACAGGTACGGTCGGCTCAAGCTCACTATCGTTGGCGCGCGAGAGGACATCACCCGCCTCCCGGTCGAGATTCACGACGGCATGGAGATCATCGGACACGACGACGAGCTGATCGTCGAAGCGACAGTGAGATACAACGCTGAAGAGAACTATTGGGTCGCCGAGTTCGACAGCAACGAAATCCGCGAGGCCTGATGCTTCGTCGACGCAAGCTCCCAGCCGAGCTCGAGGACTCGCTTCGAGCGCTTCGGGCCGTTGTCGATCAGGTCGAGGCGGCGAAGGAGGCGATGACATGCCACCGTTCCGTCGACGCGGTCGGCGGGGACGCCGCTCGCTGAGGGGATCCTCGAGCTTGAGCAGCGGCTCGCGGCCGCTCAGGAGCTGATGCCGGCCTGGCGACACCCGGACCTCGAAGACGAATGGCTTGCCTGCGACGCCGGGATCCGCGAGTCGCTGGAGCGAGCCCGGCGGCTCCGGGAGGATCCGCCGGAGCTCGGCGGTTTCGAGGGATTGATCTGGGCCGTCGACCAGCTCCTCGCGCCGCTGGAGGCGTTCGAGGCGGCGGCCGAGCGGTTCCGTACGCTTCGTCGTTGAGATGTCCGTCGTCAGCCTCGTCGGGGTGCACAAGTCGTACGGCACGTGGCCCGTGCTCCAGGGGGTCGACTTCATGGTGCCCGACGGCGCGCGGATCGGGATCGATCGGGCCGAACGGCGCCGGCAAGTCGACGATGCTCCGGATCGTCGGAGGCACCGAAGACGTGAACGAGGGCGAGGTCGTCCGCCGGCGCGGGGTCACCGTGAGCTACCTCGAGCAGAACCCCGAGGGTGACGACCGGACCGCGGAGGCGTGGGTGCTCGCCGGGCGGCCGGACATCGCCGCGCTCGACGACGAGCTCCGGACGATCGAGGCCGAGCTCGCGCGGCCCGCGGTCACGGCCGACCTCGCGAAGATGGATCGCGTCCTCGTCAAACAGCAGGCGGTGCTCGACCGCTGGGTGGAAGCCGGTGGACCTGGGCTGGCGGGGGAGGCGCGGAGCCTGCTCGTCCGCCTCGGCTTCGACGATCACGACCTGACGCTTCCGACCACCGCGCTCTCCGGCGGTCAGCGCAAGCTCGCCGCGTTCGCCGCCTGCCTGATCCGCGATCCGGATCTCCTCCTCCTCGACGAGCCCGAGACGCACCTCGACTCCGACAAGCGCGAGATCCTGGGGGACGTGGTCGCGGAGTTCCCCGGCGCCGTCGTCACCGTCTCCCACGATCGCTACCTCCTCGACGACACGGTGAACCAGATCGCCGAGCTCGATCGCGGCGCGGTCACGATGTGGCCGGGCACCTACTCGGCCTACGCCGTCGCGAAGGAGCTCGCGCTCCAGCGTCAGCAGCGGGTCTGGGTGACGCAGCAGAAGGAGATCGCACGGCTCGAGGCCGCGATCGCCCGGTTCGAGCTGTGGGCGTCCTGGGTGCCGAACGAGCGACACATCAGGCAAGCGAGGAACAAGCAGCGCCAGATCGATCAGATGGACAAGGTGGATCGTCCCGTGTTCGAGCGCCGGAAGATGGCGCTCGAGCTCCGTCCCGCCGAGCGCGGCGGACAACGGATCGCTCGTCTCCGGGACGTCTCGATGGCCTTCGACGACGACCCGGTCCTCCTCGACGTCTCGTTCGACGTCTACCGACGAGAGCGGCTGGGCGTCGTGGGGCCGAACGGCGCGGGGAAGACGGTGCTCGGACGGATCCTGGCCGGCGAGCTCGAGGCGACGTCCGGGGAGCGGTGGGTCGGCCCCTCGATCCGGATCGGCTACCTGGAGCAGGGCTTCCAGAGCCAGGATCCGACGCTCACGCCCGTCGAATCGGTCCGGAAGACGAAAGCGATGTACGAAGGCGAGGCCGTCGCGCTCCTCGCGAAGTTCCTCTTCCGCTACGACCAGATGCGCACGCCGGTCGGGTCGCTCTCCGGTGGGGAGCGGACGCGGCTCGAGCTCTGCCTGCTGATGCTCTCGGGCGCGAACTGCCTGATCCTCGACGAGCCCACGAACCACCTCGACATCGAGAGCATGGAGGTGCTGGAGGGCGCGGTGGAGTCGTTCGACGGGACCGCGATCCTGATCTCGCACGACCGCTACCTGCTGGATCGGCTCTGCGACCGGATCCTCGAGGTCCGTGACGGCGACGTGAAGAGCTTCGATGGCGGCTACGACGACTGGGTCGCCGCGAAGGCGACCGTGTGACCGCAGACAGCCTCGATCGGATCCGCGACGAGGTCGTGGTCTGTCGTCTTTGCCCTCGGTTGGTCGAATGGCGGGAGAGGGTCGCGCGCGAGAAGGTCGCGCGTTTCGCGGACCAGGAGTACTGGGGGAGGCCGGTCCCGGGCTGGGGCGATCCGGAGGCGGCCGTCCTGATCCTCGGACTGGCCCCAGCCGCTCATGGTGGGAACCGGACCGGCCGCATCTTCACCGGCGACCGGAGCGGCGACTTCCTGTTCGCCTCGCTGCACCGCACCGGGTTCGCGAACCAACCGACGTCGGTCTCGGTGGACGACGGCCTGCGGGTCGACGGCGTCTACATCGCCGCGGTCAACCGGTGCGCGCCGCCGGCCAACAAGCCGACGCCCGACGAACGGGACCGATGCCTCCCGTACCTGGAGCGGGAGATCAGCGCGTTGACCCGCCTGAAGGTGATCGTCGCGCTGGGCGCGCTGGCCTGGGACGGGGCGCTCCGCGCCATGAACGCGCTCGGTCACACGGTGAAGCCGCGTCCTCGGTTCGGCCACCTCGCCGAGGTTCCGGATCGGACCGTTCGTCCTCCTCGGCTGCTACCACCCGAGCCAGCAGAACACGTTCACCGGCAAGCTCACGGAGGCGATGCTGGACCAGGTGTTCGAGCGGGCCCGCGAGCTGACGATCGGCTAGCTCTGATCCTCGCCTTCCATGTCCGGTCGTCCCGTGACGCGCCGATGCAGCCCGCGCAGGCCCGGCATCCGATCGAACTCCAGGATGAAGAGGGCGAGCGCGGTCCCGAGGATCGCGGTGAGATAGAGGCCGATCCCCGTGACCACGCCGAGCGCGGCGACGCAGAGGATCGAGGCGGCGGTCGTGAGGCCTCGCGTCTCACCCTCCTCGGCACGCCAGATGATGCCGACGCCGAGGAAACCGATCCCGGTCGCCACGCCCGCGACGGCCTGCCCTGCGGTCTCGGGGAAGATCGAGATCGCGGTGCCGGCGAACCCGGCGGCTCCGAGCGCCACGATCGCGAACGTGCGCTCGCCTGCGCTCTTGCCACGGGACTCGCGTTCCAGCCCGATCAGGAACCCGAGCACCGCAGCCAATGCCATCCGGCCCGCGATCGTGAGCTCGAGCGTGACCTGGCCGTCGTCGAGGAGACCCATGATCGATGAGCCTAGTCGCCGAGATGGCCGACCCCCGGCCGACGGTTGAAGGGGCGGCCGCGCCCGATTACGGTCGGGCTCAAGGACGGAGACTGCCAGACGAGATAGAAGGGGGAGGGAACGATGCGGATCGCTCGACCGATCGTGGTGCTCGGTGCGGTGATCGTCGCGACGCTCTCGCTGGGGCTGAGCCCCGCGGCTGCGCCGCCGGCCTGTACGTGGACGGGGACGCCGGGCCCTGACGAGAAGCACGGGACGCCCGGCAACGACGTCCTGTGCGGCTTGGGTGGGGACGACCAGCTCTACGGCGGCCGCGGGAACGACCGGCTCCGCGGGGGCCCCGGTGACGACTTCCTGACGGGGGAGCGCGGCGACGACGTCATCTACGGCCAAGGCGGCAGGGACACCATCATCGGACGCGGCGGTGACGACCGGCTGTACGGCGGCACCGGCATCGACGACGGCGACGGTGGCGGCGGGAGCGACCTGGTGTACGGGGGCCCCGGCGGCGACTTCACCCTGTACGGCGGCTCCGCGGGCGCGGACCGCGTGTACGGCGGTGACGGGAACGACGCCTGCGTCACGACGATCGACGCGAGCGGGAACGACGCCGTGTTCGGTGGTCCCGGAGTCGACCATTACTGGTCGGACCCCGGAGACGAGGTGACGAGCGCCGAGATCTTCGGTCCCTGCTTCGCGGAGTAAGTCGGGCAGCACAGGGGGCGGCGGGCGTAGTCCGCCGCCCCCTTTATGCTCGATCGCATGGGCCGGCACGGTTTCTTCCACGTCTCTCCGATCGACGAGGATCGGCGGAAGGTCGACCGCAAGACCGTTCGTCGCGTGGTCGACACGTTCCGCCCCTACAAGGGCAAGGTCGGCCTCGTCGGGTTGATGATCGGCCTCACGTCCGGGCTCGGGGTCATCAACCCGCTGATGATCGTGGCGGTCTTCGACCAGGCGCTGTTCGGTGCCAACGGCGTCTGCCAGGGACAGCCGTGCCCGAACCTCCCGCTCCTCTACTTCTACGTCGGCGTGATGATCGCGGTCCCGATCGTGACGAGCATCATCGGGATCGGCCAGACGTACCTGACGAACCAGGTCGGCCTGAACGTCATGCAGGACCTCCGGAACCGGCTGTACCAGCACCTCCAGGCGATGCCCCTCCGGTTCTTCACCACGACGCGGACCGGCGAGATCCAGTCGCGCCTCGCGAACGACGTCGGAGGCGTGCAGTCGGTCGTCACCGACACCGCCTCCACGGTGCTGTCCAACCTCGTCACGATCATCAGCACGATCATCGCGATGGTCCTGATCTCGATCCCCCTCACGATCCTGTCGCTGCTGCTGATGCCGCTGTTCCTGTGGCTCACGGTGAAGGTCGGCAGGGCACGACGGGAGGTCGCCACGAGCACCCAGAGGACCCTCGCGGACATGACCACGATCACCGAGGAGACGCTCAGCGTGAGCGGGATCCTCCTCTCGAAATCCTTCGGACGTCAGCGCTTCGAGATCGACCGGTTCCAGAGCGAGAACGTCCGACTGACCGGCTTCCTGCTTCGTCAGACGATGATCGGCCGGTCGTTCTTCGCGCTCGTGGGGACGTTCTTCTCGATCACGCCCGCGCTCGTCTATCTGGTGGCCGGCTGGGTCAACTCGAACCGCGGCTCGACGGTCATCGCGGCGGGGATGCTCGTGGGCTTCACCACGCTGCAGTCCCGTCTCTTCTTCCCGATCGGCTCGATGCTCCAGGTGTCCACCGAGGTGCAGTCGTCCCTCGCGCTGTTCGATCGGATCTTCGAATACCTCGACCTGCCGCACGAGATCCAGGATGCGCCGGACGCGGTGGCGATCCACGACGTCACCGGCCACGTGCGGCTGCGGGACGTGCGCTTCCGGTACGAGGAGCCTCCCGAGGGCATCCCCGTCTCGCCGGACGCTCCGCCGCTCGGCGACGACGACCCCGTGCCCCGCGAGTGGACCCTGGACGGCGTCGACCTCGATATCCGACCGGGACAGCTCGCGGCGCTCGTCGGGCCGTCCGGCGCCGGCAAGACCACCGTGACCTATCTCGTCCCGCGGCTCTACGACGTGCAGGAGGGCTCGGTCGAGATCGACGACCTCGACGTCCGGAAGATCACGCTCGAGTCGCTCGGAGAGACGATCGGCGTCGTGACCCAGGAGACCTACCTGTTCCACGACACGGTCCGGCGCAACCTCCAGTACGGGCGGCCGGACGCCACCGAGGAGGAGCTGATCGCGGCGGCCCGAGCGGCGAACATCCACGACCGGATCGCGGAGCTCCCCGAGGGCTACGACACCGTCGTCGGCGAGCGCGGCTACAAGCTCTCCGGGGGAGAGAAGCAGCGGCTCGCGATCGCGCGCGTGGTCCTGAAGGACCCGCGGATCCTGATCCTCGACGAGGCGACGTCGTCGCTGGACACGAACTCCGAGCGACTGGTCCAGTCGGCCCTCGAACCGCTGATGAAGGGCCGGACGACCATCGCGATCGCGCACCGACTCTCCACGATCCTGTCGGCCGACGTGATCTTCGTGCTCGACCGAGGACGGATCGTCGAGCAGGGGACGCACGACGAGTTGCTGGCGAAGAGCGGCCTCTACGCGCAGCTCTACGAGCAGCAGTTCCGGAGCGGCCTCGTGCAGGCCGAATACGAGGACGGCGTGGTCCTCGCCTCCGGCGAGGTCGTGCGCACCGAGAGCTGAGCCGCGCTGACTAGTACCGCCGCCGCTCCCGCCGGGGCAGGAGACCAGCAGGACGGTCATGACCAGCAGCGCGATCCAGATCCGCGATGGCCAGATCGAGGAGCCGGGGAACGACGCGATCCGTTGCCGCATCCCTTGCCTATTCCCCCGAGCACGGCTCGCGGAAACCTAGAGCTCCTTGCGGTAGCTGAGGAGCACGAAGCCGTCCGGGAACACGCGGTCCTCCGAGCGGTGGTAGCCCAGGCGGTCGTACATCGCCTGGGCGGCCTCCATCCGCATGGGTGGTGTGCAGGGTCAGGAACGTCTTGCCGACGGCGCGGGCTGTCTCCTCCGACGCCGCCATCAGCGCCCGTGCCACGCCTCGGGCCCGCGCCGCCGGGTCGACCCCCAGCATCCGGATGTGGGCCTCGCCCGGGTCGAGCGGGCGATGCTCGTGGTCGCCGTCGCGGACGCGCCCATCGAGCTCGAGGGTCAGCGACCCCAGGACGCGTCCGTCCTCGATGGCGACCATGATCGTCGTGTCGCCGGCGCGAGCCTGGACGTCGGCGATCCGCAGGAGGTAGCGCTCCCAGTCGTCGTCTCCGGGGCGCACGAACTCGCGGTAGGCCTCGGCGGTGACCCGCCCTGCCTCCGCGTACTCCTCGGGGCTCGCCTCTCGCACCTCGATGCTCATGGGGAGAGGCAGGCTACCGAACGAGTGTGGGGCGGGCGGCGGCGCGAGTTCGCGCCGCCGCCCGCGCATCTGGGGACTGCTTACCCGTTCATCACCTCCTCAGGGCCGCGAACTGCCGCTGGTCGACGGACTGGTCCGTGTTGTTCCAGTTGCCGGCCCAGGCGTTCGTGGTCGCATCGTTTGACTGCGTGACGTCACCACCGTTGGCGCCGGGGCTGAGGAAGGAGAACGGCTTGTTCTCGTTCCTCTGGTCCGTGGTGGCGTTCGCCTCGGCGTTCTGGTGCGTGTCGTTGGTGTTCGAACCCGTCTGCGACTGGTCGATCGACCCCTCGTGCGCGCATCCGCACGGGTGTGGGTCGCATTTGTCGTGGCACGGGTTCGGGGTGCACTTGTCGTGGCACGGGTTCGGGGTGCACTCGTCGTGACAAGGGTTCGGGGTGCACTTGTCGTGACAGGGGTTCGGCTCGCAGGTGTCGTGACAGGGGTTCGGCTCGCAGTCACAGGGGTGCGGCTGGCATCCGCCGCATCCGTGACCACGGATCCGCCCGTCCTGGTCCTGGTTCACCGACTGGGACGTGCTGTTCCAGTTCCCCGCCCACGCGTTCGTGGTCGCGGTGTTCGACTGGTTCACGTCCCCCCCTCCACCGTGGCAGCCACAGCTCGGGCTCAGGATCGCGATCGGAACGTTGACGTTGCGCTGTTCCGTGGTGGCGTTCGCCGTCGCATCCTGGTCCGTGCTGTTGTCGTTGGTGGCGTCCTGGGTCTGCGAGATCGAGCCGCCACCGCCGCACTTGTTGCAGCCGCCGCCGATCACGGCGTGCTGCCCCTGGTCGACGGACTGGTCGGTCTCGTTCGAGTTCCCAGCCCAGGCCGTGGTGGTGGCGTCGTTCGACTGGTTGACATCACCACCATTCGCACCGGGGCTCAGGATCGCGATCGGCGTGTTCCAGTTGGTCTGGTACGTGTGCGCGTTCGCCGTCGCATCCTGGTCCGTGTGATTGGTGTTCTCGCCAGTCTGATCCTGCGAGATGGAACCGCCACCACCGTGGCAGGTGCCGCAGCCGTCGCCTCGAACCGCAGCGTCCTGGTCCTGCGTGATGGACTGGTTCGTCGTGTTGCCGTTGTAGGCGGTGGCGTCGGTGTCGGCCTGGTTCGACTGGTTGACGTCACCGTTGTTCGCGCCCGGGCTCAGGACCGCGATGGGTACGTTCACGTTGTACTGGTTCGTGGACGCGTTCGCATCGGCATCCTGGTCCGTGCTGTTGTCGTTGGTGCCGTTCTGGGTCTGCTCGATCGAGGGGCCCTCGCATCCGCAGAACCCGGAACCGGCGACGGTCGCGTCCTGGCTCTGATCGACCGTCTGGGTGGTGTCGTTCTGGTTGCCCGCCCACGCCGAGGTGTCGGCGTCGTTGGACTGGTTCACATCGCCACCCGAGCCGCCGCACGAGTGGTTGCACGATGAACCGTTGGCACCTGGGCTCAGGACCGAGATCGGCGCGTTGACGTTGTACTGGTTCGTCGTCGCGTTCGCCTCGGCGTCCTGGTAGGTGTCGTTGCTGTTCTCGCCGGACTGGTCCTGCGAGACCGAGCCGCCACCGCACGAGCCACACTTGCCGCTCGTCGTGCCGTCCTGGTCCTGCGTGACGGACTGGTCCGTCGTGTTGCTGTTGCCTGCGGTGGCGCTGGTATCAGCCGTGTTCGACTGGTCCACGTCACCGTTGTTCGCACCTGGGCTCAGGATCGCGATCGGCGCGTTCACGTTGACCTGGGTGGTCTCTGCGTTGGCCGTCGCGTCCTGGTCCGTGGTGTTCGTATTGGTGGCGTCCTGTGACTGGGTCAGGAGGGCGTCCCCGTTCTGCGGGGGTTCAGTGGCACTCGCCGCTCCGGCGCCCAGCACGAGGAGCCCACCGGCGAGCGCTGCGGTACACAGCAGTCGCCTGAGGAATGAAGCACTCATTGATCACTCCTTCGTGTCGAACGATCGGTGGATCGGAGGATCCAGGTCTCGAAGGGATCCTCCGGGAGCCCGAGCTAGCCGGGCCGACCGTCCGGGGCGACGAATGGAGCGTGAGGCGGAGCCGCAAGGACGAACCGGAGCCAGCGGTCATCCATCGCGGGCAGCAGCACGAGGAGGGCAAGGAACGCCCAGACCAGGCTCGTGCCGCCCGCCTCGGGGATACCGCTCAACGCGGCGGCGGCCGCGTCGAGCGGGAACGGGAGTCCGCCCACAGGGACGGGTCCCGGCTCAGCTCCACCAGCGTCGGGGCGCGAAGCGCTCGTGGACGCCTGGTGGACGTTCGTCGGAAGTGATGGCTGAAAGACCGTCGAAGGCATCGATTCGTGCGCCAGTGGCGAGGGACCGTTGCGCGGCTCGTCTGGCGGTGCCGCGGTCGTCGGCGGCTCCGTCGATCCGACCGGTGGGCCCGAACCGTCAGGCGACGTCGGGACGACACCTCCGACGTCGACGGCCCCGACGAGGCCGTCGACGATCCCTCCGATGCTTTCGACGGGATCGGTGAGGGAGCCGCTGATCGCTCCCGCGGTATCACCGACCGTGCCGGTCAAGGTTCCGACCGCGTCACCGGCGGTGTCGGCAAGGGCTCCCGCCGTATCACCGACCGCGCCGGTCACCGATCCAACCGCGCCGGTCGCGGTGCCGGCCGTGTCGCTCACAGCGCCGGTCGCGGTGCCGGCCGTGTCGCTCACGGCCCCGGTCGCGGTGCCGGCCGTGTCGCTCACGGCCCCGGTCGCGGTGCCGGCCGTGTCGCTCACGGCCCCGGTCGCGGTGCCGGCCGTGTCGCTCACGGCGCCGGTCGCGGTGCCGGTCGTGTCGCTCACGGCGCCGGTCGCGGTGCCGGCCGTGTCGCTCACGGTGCCGGTCGCGGTGCCGGCCGTGTCGCTCACGGCGCCGGTCGCGGTGCCGGTCGTGTCGCTCACGGCGCCGGTCGCGGTGCCGGTCGTGTCGCTCACGGCCCCGGTCGCGGTGCCGGCCGTGTCGCTCACGGCCCCGGTCGTGGTGCCGGCCGTGTCGCTCACGGCGTCGGCGCCGGGGATGTCGAGTGCGCTCGCGACGGACGACATCAGGATCAGGAAGACGCCCGCGGCGATCATCAAGAGGAGCGCTCGGCCGATCAGCTTCCAGGGACGAGGCCTGTCGAAGGGACCGGTCGACAGTGCCTCGTCAGGCATCACGGGACATCCACTGGCCAGACCTGCATGGTGCGCCCGTACCCACGGCGGCGTGGTTGAAACACGCTTTCCGTAGGAATTTCTGGCTACATCTGAGCGCACCAGGTCGGAACACTTCGGCCGCAGGGCATCGGCTGTCTCAGAGGAGCGGGAGATTCTTTCCCGGCGGATGGCGGGATCCGTCCTCGTGCGGCCTCTCTCGGGGGCGCCGGGCCCTCGCGGCCGGCCGGTGGTGACCTCGAGGAGCGAGGTTGGCCCATCCTCAGGGCTCCTCACTGCCGAAAGGGGGCCCGACCGTCAGGTTCGTTGACTTCCCGCGCGGGGCGGGCAGGATGTGGGGGTGACCGAACCCCAGCTCGGACGCCTGCTCCTCGCCGCACATCGGACGCTCGCGGGCGAGCTCGTCGTCGAGCTCGAGGAGCGGGGTTGGCCCGATCTCCGCGCCTCGCAGGCCGCGCTCGTGCTGAACGTCGACCGGCGGTTCGGGACCAGGCTGACGGAGCTCGCCCGCCGAGCCGGCGTCACGAAGCAGGCGATGATGGTGGTGGTCGACGAGCTCGAGGTCCGGGGGCTGGTCCGCCGGACGCCCGACCCGGAGGACGGCCGAGCGAAGGTGGTCCGCCTGACCGCGCGTGGGAGGACGTTCGCTGCGGAGTGCCGCAGAGCCGTCGCGGCGGTCGAGGCGAGGACCCGGAGGACCCTGGGCGGGCGTCGCTACGAGGGGCTGCGAGAGACGCTCGACCTCCTCCTCGAGACGGAGGAGGAGAAGAAGAGGCCCAGTGATCCGCCGCCGTCAGGCAGGCAGGCGGAGGGACGGGCGGTCGGCGCGGAAGCGCTCCAGCGGGACCTCGGTCGCATCGCCGGTGGCGAGGTCGGCGAGCACCTCGCCGATCAGCGGCGTGAACTTGAAGCCGTGGCCGCTGCAGGGCGACGCGATCACGACCGAGCCCACGCGATCGATCACGAAGTCCTCGTCCGGGGTGACCGTGTAGAGGCAGGTCTCCGTCCGCAGCCGCCGGGCGACGGGAACGAGCCGGCGGCCGACCCAGTCGACGACCCTCGTTTCGCGCTCCTCGTCGGGTTCGAACGACCTCGAATCCGGGTCCACCACCGGTCCGGAGAGGTGGGCGCCGGCCTTGATCTCGCCGGGCTGGAAGGGGTCCGGCACGATGTAGGGGGGTTGGGAAGGCGTCTCGTCCCAGTCGATCACGGTCGGGAGATCCTGCGCGTCGACGGAGAGGTACGTGGACTGCTCCAGGGTCGGTCGCAGGGCGAGCGGGGAGCCCGCAGCTTCCAGGAGGGGACCCGCCCAGGCACCGGCCGCGACGATCGCCACCGGCAGCGTGGATCGTCGCGCCGTCGGAGGCCCTCACCTCCACGCCTTCGTCTCCCGGCGTGATCGACTCGGCGGCGGTCTCCTCGCGGAGCTCTGCCCCGTGCTTCGCCGCCAGGCGGGCCAGCGCCAAGACGGCCTCGTGGGAACGGAGGATCGCCCCGTCGGGCTGGTACACGAAGCTCGATCCCGGAGGGAACCGGAGCATCGGCCATCGTTCGGCGACCTCGGCGTCCGAGGGCCGCTCGAAGCGTTCGCCGGCCCCCTCGAGGGCCCGCGCCGACGCCTCGGTGGCGGCGCCGACGTCGAGCCCGCCGACGACGCGCATCAGCTCCGTGCCGGCCTCGTCCTCGAGCTCGCGCCACCGCTCCAGCGATCTCCGCGCCATCCGCACGTAGACGGGGTCGTGGTAGGTGAGCCGGAAGTTGCGGGTCGTGCCCGCGGTGCTCCCGCTCGCGTGACCGATCGTGAACCGCTCGAGGAGGACCACGGACGCGGCCCCGGGCGCTGAGCGCCCTCGCGGCCGCCGTCCCGATCGGCCCGCCACCCACGATCACGACGTCGAAGCGCTCCATCGCGGGCGGGAGCGTACCGGGTGCTGGAAACGACTCCCATGCCGGGCGAGACTCGGAGCGTGACCGAGCCCAGCGAAGCCGTTTCGCCCCCCGCGACCGCGGAGCCCGAACGCGAGACCTGGCGCGACCGGTGGCCGCCGATGTCGTACTGGGTCCGGTGGACCCTCACGATCGCTGCCGTGTCCGCGGTGCTGGCCGCGCTCTGGTCGGTCGTCAACATCGTGGTGCTCGTCGTGATGGCGGCGGTCCTCGCGATCGGGCTCGACGCGGCCGTTCGCTCCGATGGAGCGTCGGGGTCAGAGCCGCGGCCGCGCCGTGACGATCATCTTCCTCGGGGTGCTCGCGGCGGTGGTGCTGTTCGCCGCACTCGTGATCCCGCGGCTCGTCACGCAGGTGGGCGAGCTCGCCGACGACATCCCCGGGGCCGTCGAGGACATCGCCAAGCGCGACGACGCCATCGGCCGGTACTTCCAGGAGAACGACGTCGCCGAGAAACTGCAGACGTTCGTCAAGAACCTCCCGAGGAAGATCACGAACTCCTTCGGCACGATCGTCGGCGTGGCCGGGCAGGTGGGGAGCGTCATCTTCAGCATCGTGACGGTCGCGATCCTCACGATCTACTTCATGCTCTCGCTCCCGCGGATGCGACGGACCGCGGCGATCGCCTTCGCCCCCGACACGCGGGAGCGCGCCGAGGACGTGATGGATCAGGCGATCTCACGCATCGGCGGCTACGTGGCCGGCATCCTCACGACCGCGTCGATCGCCGGCACCTGCGCGCTCGTGTTCTTCACGATCTTGGGCCTGCTCGGCTTCGGGATCCCCTTCGCCGTGCCGCTCGCGGTGTTCTCCGGGCTCCTGGGGCTCATCCCCGCCGTCGGTGCCTACATCGGCGCCGCCCCGGCGGTGATCGTCGGCTTCTTCCAGTCGGGGCCCACGGGCATCGTGATCCTCATCTACTTCATCGTGTACCAGCAGGTCGAGAACTACGTGATCCAGCCTCGGATCATGAAGAACGCCGTGAACCTGTCCCCGGCCGCCGTGATCATCTCCACCCTCGTGTTCGGCTCGCTCGCCGGGTTCGCCGGGGCCGTGCTCGCGCTGCCGGCGGCGGCGACGATCAAGGTCGTCATCGTGGAGCTGTTCCTCCGAGAGCGGGTCGCCGAGGGCGACCCCGTCGCCCAGGAGAAGCTCGAAGAGCACGATCGCCAGGAGGCCGAGGCCGAGGCCGAGGCCGAGGAACGGGCGCGGGCTCGCCGCCGGCTCCTGCGCCGCATGCAGGACCGCTTCGGCGGGAAGTCCCGCCGGTAGCATCACCGCGTGACTCGGGGAGAGGATGCCGGCAGGCCCGAGGCGACGGGCAAGACCGGTCGTCCGACCGAGGCCCGCAACAAGCCGGAGCGACCCCGGGATCGTCTCGGCAGGCCTTTGCCCTGGGACGCCGAGGGCGACCTCGAGTTGGAGGACTTCGACGCCCTCAGCCTGGACGAGAACCACGAGCTCGGGCGAGCGCACGCCCGCGCCGGTCGGTGGTTCGCGGCACACGAGGCGTGGGAGACCGCCTGGAAGCAGGCCCGAGACACCGACGAAGCGGAGCTGTTCAAGGGCCTGTCGCAGATGGGCGCGGGCTACGTCCACCTCTTCCGGGGCAACGCCCACGGGGCGGCCACGCTGCTTCGGCGTGCCGCCCTGCGGATCGCTCGGTACCCGGAGGGGAGCCGCGACGTGCCCACGAAGGAGCTCGCGGAGCGCCTCGAGGCCGACGCCGAGGCCGTGGATCGCGGGGACCTCGTCCCTGGTGAGGAGGCGACGGTGGAGCCCGTGGAGTTGTAGCCTTGCAGCGCATGAGCGAGGCGATCTCCGAGATCAGGTGGACGGGACGCACGGGTCCCTTCGTGTTCCGGGTCAACCCGGGCGTCTTCGCGCCGACCCACACCAGCAAGACGATCGCGGAAGCGCTGGAGGTGGACCCCCAGGACACCGTCATCGACGTGGGCTGCGGTTCGGGCGTGCTGTCGTTCGTCGCCGCTCGTCTCGGAGCCCGGCGGGTTGTCGGATGCGACATCTCCGAAGAGGCCGTCGAGATGGCCCGACTGAACGCGAAGCGGCTCGGCCTGGAGGGGACCTGCGAATTCCGGGTCGGCAGCCTCCTCGATCCCGTCCGCGACCTGCGGGCCGACGTCGTGATCGGCGACGTGTCCGGCATCCCGGACGAGATCGCGCAGGTGGCGGGATGGTTCCCCGATGGGAGGGCCGGCGGCCCGACCGGCGCGGAGCTTCCCTCGGCCATGCTCGATTCGATCGGCGACACGCTGAAGCGAGGCGGGCATCTCTACCTGCCGACCGGCACGATCCAGGACGAGCGAACGATCCTCGCGAAGGCGCGGGAGCTGTTCGGCGAACGGATGCAGGCCGTGATCGAGCGGGACTTCCCGCTGCCGGACGTCGTCGGCAAGTCGCTCGCGGCCGCGAGGTTGATGAAGGACGGGCTCCTGAACCTCCACAAGCGGGGCTCCCGCTGGCTGTGGCGCCTCCGCGTCTGGCGTTGCGAACGCTGAGGGGTTAGTCGTTCGGCCGGAGCACGGCCACCGCTTCTACCTCGTATCCCGCGTCGCGGAGATGGTCGGCGCCTCCACGATCGATCGCGAGGACGATCGCCACGATCTCGGCTCCGGCCGCCTCGAGGACCTCTGCCGCCGCCCGCACCTGGTGACCGGTCGTGGAGACGTCTTCGATGAGCACGACCTTGGCCCCGGGCGACACGTTCCCCTCCACCTGGGCTCTCGTCCCGTACTCCTTCGCCTGCTTCCGAACGACGGTGACGGGCAGGCCGGTCTCGAGCGACACCGCGGCGACGAGCAGCATCGCGGCGCCTTCCGGAGCGCCGAGCATCGTGACCCCGGCGGGGAGCAAGGCCGCCGTCGCCTTCGCCACGTCCCGGAGCAGCACGGGGTCGGTGAGGAATCGGAACTTGTCGAAGTAGACCGTGGACCGCTTCCCGCTGGAGAGCACGAAGTCGCCGTGGAGCTCCGAGGCGGCCACCATCCGCCGCACGAGGTCGTCTCCCACGGGCGGCGGAGTCGTGGTCACAGGGCGGATAGCATACGGGCGTGGGTCGTGGCGACCGCCGCATGGACGGCTGGTACGGAGCCGTCGGGCGGCCGGCGTTCTTCGCCCTCCCTCCCGAAGCCTCGCATCGCCTCGCCACGTCGCTGCTTGCCCTGCCGCTGCCGTGGGAGCGGATCGGCGGCGTCGTCCGCGACCCTTCGCTCGAGGTCGACCTCTGCGGGATCCGCCTCCCGAATCCGATCGGTCTCGCCGCGGGCTTCGACAAGGCGTGCCGGCACCTCGACGCACTCGGGCGGCTGGGATTCGGTTTCGTGGTGGGTGGGACCGTCACGAGGGCGCCGAGGGACGGGAACCCCAAGCCCAGGATCGTCCGTTCGCCGCGGACCAGGGCGATCGTGAATTCGATGGGGCTGCCCAATCCGGGCGCCGAGACCGCCGCCGCGAACCTGGCTCGTGCTCGCCGGACGGCGCCGCGATTCGCGAGCGTCGCGGACGAGGAGCTCGCGCGAGGCGATGGAGACGGTCGAGCTCCTGGCACCGCATGTCGACGGGTTCGAGCTGAACGCGAGCAGCCCGAACGCACCGTGGCGTCACGACCCGGAGCACATGGGAGCGCTGCTGGCGGCGTTCGGCCGCTCCACGGACCTCCCCGTCCTCCTGAAGCTGCCTCCGTTCAGGACCGACGAGGATCGAGCCACCGTGCTCGATCTCGCGCGAACGGCGGTCGATGCGGGCGCTCAGGGGCTCGTGTGTTCGAACACGCTCGCGGTGGAGGAGCCCCGGCTGGCGACGGGCCGAGGAGGAGTCTCGGGAGGCCCCCTCACGGAGCTCACCCCACGGATCGTCGCCGACGTGGCCGCCGCGACCGGGCGCCAGGTGCCGATCGTTGCCGGCGGAGGCATCTTCACGGCAGATGACGTCCGCAGCTGCCTCGTGGCCGGGGCCACCGCCGTCCAGCTCTACACGGGGCTGATCTATCGGGGCCCAGGGATCGTGGGCGCCCTCACCCGCGGCCTCATCGAAGGCGCCTGAGCCGGCCGAGACCACGGGACAGGCATCCCCGTTGCACCCCCGGGCCTTCGCCGTCAAGATTGCCGGGTTCGCCACGCTGCGGGGACGAGAGGGGGAAGCGGCGAGTGGTGGAAGCTGCCCGCATGGAGGAGGCCCGAGCCGGGGCGACGAGCACTCCCGTCGCCGTCGCGCTCGACGACGTCGTCAAGCGCTTCGGCGACGTGGTCGCCGTGGACGGGGTCAGCCTGGACATCCGGCCGGGGGAGTTCTTCTCGTTGCTCGGGCCATCGGGGTCCGGGAAGACGACCTGCCTCCGGATGATCGCGGGCTTCGAGCAGCCGACGTCGGGTCGGATCCTGCTCGACGGCCGCGACGTGTCGGATCTCCCACCCTTCGAGCGCGACGTGAACACGGTGTTCCAGGACTACGCGCTGTTCCCGCACATGACCGTCGCCCAGAACGTGGGCTATGGGCTGATGGTCCGCAAGCTCCCCACGAGCGAGCGGACGGGTCGCGTCGCCGATGCGCTCGAGATGGTTCGGCTCGAGCATCTCGGCGACCGGAAGCCGGGACAGCTCTCGGGGGGTCAGCGGCAGCGCGTGGCGCTCGCCCGCTCTCTCGTGATGCGCCCGAAGGTGTTGTTGCTGGACGAGCCCCTCGGCGCGCTGGACCTCAAGCTCCGGCAGGCGATGCAGATCGAGCTCAAGGAGATCCAGCAGGAAGTGAGCCTCACCTTCCTCTACGTGACGCACGACCAGGAGGAGGCGCTCACGATGAGCGACCGGCTCGCGGTCTTCAACCAGGGGAAGGTCGAGCAGGTGGGCTCGCCGGCAGAGGTCTACGAACGACCGGCGACGGCGTTCGTCGCCGGGTTCATCGGCACGTCCAACGTGCTGGACGGCGAGGCCGCCGAGCGGATCACGGGGAGCGCCCACGCGTTCACGGTCCGTCCCGAGAAGATCGCGATCGTCCCGCTCGATGCTGATGCGGACGAGTCGTCCTGCACGGCAACCGGACATGTCCGAGAGGTCGTATATCTCGGTGCGATCACTCGGTACATCGTCGAACTCGACGACGGAGGAGAGCTGGCCGTGATGCAGCAGAACCTAGCGACGAGCTCGATGGAGGCGCTACAGGTGCGCGGGAAGCCCGTGCGACTGCGGTGGGAGCGCAGCAACAACCGGCTCGTGGAGGTTGCCGGTCCGAACGGAGGGTCTTCGGACCCGGAAGAGGGGGTCGTATGAAGAAGTTCAGCCGATGGCTCGTCGTCTTCTCCACGCTCGCGTTGATCGCGGCGGGGTGCGGAGCCGACGGCGGGGACGGGGACGGCACTGGAGGGTCGACGGATCCCGACGAGCCGAGCATCACCGAGGTCGGTGAGGGCGAGGGTGAAGTCAGCATCATCTCGTGGGCGGGCTATATCGAGCGAGGTGAAACTGACCCCGCGTACGACTGGGTCACCCAGTTCGAGTCGGACACCGGTTGCACGGTGACCAACAAGACGGCCAACACGTCGGACGAGATGGTCGCGCTGATGCAGGAAGGCGGCGGTCAGTACGACCTCGTGACGGCCTCCGGCGACGCGAGCCTTCGACTGATCGAGAGCGGCACGGTCCAGCCGGTCAACCTTGATCTGATCGAGAGCTACGACACCGTCGACCCGAACCTCAAGGACGCGCCGTGGTTCACGGTCGACACCGACGGAGACGGGACTACCGAGCACTACGGCGTGCCGTACCAGTGGGGATACAACGTCCTGATGTACAACGACGCGATCTTCAAGGGCGAGGCCCCCACGAGCTGGAGCGTCGTCTTCGAGGAGACCACGCTGCCGGACGGGAAGTCGAACAAGGGCCGCGTGCAGGCGTACGACGGGGCGATCTACATCGCCGACGCCGCCGTCTACCTGCGGGCACACAACCCGGAGCTCGGGATCGACGGATCCGTACGCGCTGACCCGCGAACAGTTCGATGCGGCGCTGAACCTGCTGCGGCAGCAGCGGGAG
Source organism: uncultured Actinomycetota bacterium (assembly GCA_963711655.1). GTDB lineage: Bacteria > Actinomycetota > UBA4738 > UBA4738 > HRBIN12 > JAJNBA01. The sequence continues at coordinate 25,370 of CAVQEW010000013.1, read as the reverse complement.
TTGGTCGGTCGGTACTGGCACGACGCGTTCGTCCAGATCGACGACTTCGGCAACGGGGAAGCGGTCGCCAGCTCGTCCTGGCCGTTCCAGAGGAACGTCTTGGCGGCAGAGAACCCCGACTTCAAGAGCTCGACCCCGGAGGAGGGCGTCACCGGGTGGGCGGACACCACGATGATGCACACGGACGCCCCGCACCCGAACTGCGCATACATGTGGATGGACTGGTCGCTTGACGAGAAGCTCCAGGGCGACCTCGCCGCCTGGTTCGGCACGGTGCCCGCGAACCTCGCGGCCTGCGAGGGGAACGAGCTGCTGACCGACGAGGGGTGTGCGACGAACGGCCTGGGTGACTTCGACCAGATCGAGTTCTGGCGGACGCCGCAGGCCGACTGCTTCGATGATGACGAGGCGACGGAATGCGTGCCCTATCTCGAATGGGTCACGCAGTACGTGGCCGTGATCGGCGGCCGTTGAGCCTCATCCGAGGCGCAGCGGACGACGGGAGGAAGGAGCGGACGGGGCCCGCGGAGCGCGGGCCCCGTTCCTTCGCACGCCGATGCAGCTGACGGTCCGACACCGAGGGGGACCCGGCGCCCGGATCTCCGCGTTCTTCCACCGACACCCGTGGTCCAAGCTCCTGCTCCTGCTCCTGCCGGGGTTCCTGTGGCTCGGGGTGATCTATCTGGGGTCGCTCGGCTCGATGCTCGTCTACGGCTTCTGGAGCCAGGAGGAGTTCACGGGTCTGATCTCCCGCGACTTCACCCTCCAGACGTACGGCCAGCTGCTCGAGCCAGCCCACCGCGACATCATCATCCGGACGTTCGCGATGGCCGCCGCTGTGAGCGTCGCGTGCGCGGTGCTCGCCTTCCCTCTCGCGTACTACATGGCGAGGTACGCGACGTCGCGCACGAAGACGGTCCTGTACCTGATCGTGATCATGCCGTTGTGGTCCAGCTACCTCGTCCGCGCGCTGGCATGGCGCCAGATCCTGACGAACGAGGGCATCATGAATTGGGGGCTGGAGCGACTCGGGCTGGAAAGCGTGGTTCGCGCGATCCTGCAGACCCCCGTGATCGGCGGCCCCTCGGTGATCCAGTCGTACTTCGCGCTGTTCATCGCGTTCGTCTACCTGTGGCTCCCGTTCATGATCCTGCCGGTCGAGGCCGCGCTCGAGCGAGTCCCTCGCTCGTACCTTGAGGCGTCGAGTGACCTGGGAGCCAGGCCGTGGCTCACGTTCCGCAGGATCGTGCTTCCGCTGGCGAAGCCCGGACTGATCGCGGGATCGATCTTCACGTTCTCACTCACCCTGGGTGACTTCATCCTGCCGTCGATCTTCGGGCAGTCGCAGCTGTTCCTCGGTCAGGAGGTCTTCCAGCAGGTCGGGGTCATCGGGAACACGCCGCTCGCCGCCGCGTTCACCTTCGTCGCGATGACGATCATGGTCGGCTACCTGCTCGTGGCCCGTCGGACCGGGGCGTTCGAGAACATATGAGCGGGCGCCCGTATCGCGATCGGCCCGGCATCGGCCTTCGGGTCGCCGCCGGCGCGGTGGTGGTGTTCCTCTACTTCCCGCTCGCGATCATCATCCTCTACGCGTTCAACACGCAGTCGGCGTTGTTCACGTTCCCACCTCCGGGTCTTGACGACGCGATGGTTCGAGGTGGCGCTGTCGAACCCGAGCCTGTGGGCGGCGTTGCGCCTGTCCGTCACCGTCGCATCGGTCGCGACGTTGATCGCACTCGTGATCGGCAGCCTCCTCGCGGCCGCGGTGTATCGGACGCGGTTCTTCGGCCGGGAGGCGATCTCGTTCGTGGTGCTGCTTCCGATCGCGCTGCCCGGCATCGTCACCGGGATCGCGCTGCGGTCCTCCTTCGCGATCGCGGGCGTGCCGTTCACCACCTGGACGCTGGCGATCGCGCACGCGACGTTCTGCATCGTCATCGTCTACAACAACGTGGTCGCGCGGTTCCGACGGATGTCGCCGAACCTCACGGAAGCGTCGGCGGACCTGGGGGCGACGGGTTGGCAGACGTTCCGGCACGTCGTGCTGCCGAACCTCGCGACCGCGCTGCTCGCTGGCGGGATCTTGGCGTTCGCGCTCAGCTTCGACGAGATCGTGGTCACGACCTTCACGGCGGGGAACCAGCAGACGCTTCCGATCTGGATCTTCGAGCGTCTCTTCCGACCGCGGCAACGTCCGGTGACGAACGTGGCGGCGATCCTCGTGATCGTGGTGACGCTCGTTCCCGTCCTGATCGCGCAGCTCCTGACGCGCGAGGAGCGGCAGACAGGGCGCTAGAGGTACTGCCCCCGCGGCAGCCCGCCTTGCTGCGGGTCCTGCGGGTCCTGCGGGTTCTGCGGGTTCTGCGCCATGAGACCGCGGCGGCGGAGCTCCTCGAACTGCTGCCGCGCCGCCATCTGCTGGGCGAACATCGCCGCCTGGATCCCGTGGAACAGCCCCTCGAGCCACCCGACGAGCTGCGCCTGCGCGACGCGCATCTCGGATTCGCTCGGCACGCCGTCGAGCGGCGGGACCAGTCCCTGGAGCTCGTCCTTCAGGTCCTGGCTGACCACCTCGGCAAGCTCGTCGACGGAACGGTGATAGATGTCGACCAGCCGCGTGCGCCCGGCCTCGTCCATGGATGCGTGGCGCGTCTCCTCGAGGAGCTCCCGGACCATCGAGGCGATCCGCAGCAGCTTGGCGGGCTCCGTGATCGTCTCCGCGGGAGGAACGCCGGTCCCGGCTCCTGCGCGGCTCGGTTCGACGGGGACGGCCTGCACCGGCGGTGCCGCGGACGGATCCTGCGGATCGCTCACGGCTCCAACCTAGCACCGGTCATCCGGACACCCCACCGAGCGCGCGGAGGAACAGGGCTTCGGCCAGGGTGATCCGTTCGATCTCCGACAGGTCCACGCTCTCGTTCACCGAATGGATGAACGAACGCTCGTCCATCGCCCCCCAGATCAACACCTCGATGCCCGGGAACGTCTGCGTGAGCATCGGGACGAGCGGGATCGAGCCGCCCGAGCCCATCTCGATCGCCTCGCGTCCGTACGCGCGAGCGAGGGCATCCATCGCGGCACGGCTCGTCGGCGTCGTGGTGTCGACCAGGTAGCCGTGCCCGGCCTCGAAGCCCGACGTTCCCTCGAAGGTGACCTCCACCCCCCACGGGGCGTGGGATCGCAGGTGCTCAACGAGGGCTTCGCGAGCGGCGGCGGGATCGTCTCCGGGGGCGACCCGGAGGCTCACGCGGGCCCGGGCGACCGGCACGATCTGATTCGACGAGCCGGCGATCGCGGGGGCATCGAACCCGAGGACGGCGACCGCGGGGCCGGCCATCACGCGGTCGGAGATCGTGCCCGACCCGATCAGCTCGACCTGGTCGAGGAGGCCCGACTCCTCCCGGAACTCGTCCTCCGGGATCTGCACGCCGGTCCACTCGAAGCGCTGCAGTCCTTCGATGGCGACGTTCCCCTCGTCGTCGTGGAGCGACGCGATGATGCGCGAGAGCGCGGTGATGGCATCGGGGATCGGCCCGCCGTACGAGCCGGAGTGCTGCGCTCGAGGGAGGACCCGGACCTGCACCACGATGTCCGTCACCCCGCGGATCGAGGTGTTCAGCGTGGGGACGCCGGTGCGGTAGTTCCCGCCGTCGGCGATCACGGCGACGTCGGCCTTCAGCAGGTCGGCGTTGCCCTGGACGAGCTGCGGCAGGTGCTCGGTCGAGCACTCCTCCTCGCCTTCGACGACGACCTTGATCGTGACGGGCGGATCGCCGTCCGCGAGGAGCGCGCGGATCGCGGCCGCGTGGACCACGATCCCGCTCTTGTCGTCGGCGGCGCCGCGGCCGTACATCCGGCCGTCCTTCACGACGGGCTCGAAGGGGGGCGTGTCCCACTCGTCGAGCGGGCCCTCCGGTTGGACGTCGTGATGCGCGTAGAGGAGGACGGTGGGCGCGCCCTCGGGTCCGGTGAGCTGGCCGAAGACCGCAGGATGGCCGCCGTCCAGCTCGAGGAGGTGCACGTCCTCGGCGCCGGCCTCCGCGAGGATGTCTCTCGTCGCCTCCGCGGAGGCACGGACGTTGGCCGGGTCGTAGGCCGGGTAGCCCATCGAAGGGATCCGCACGAGCTGCTCGAGCTCGGTGATCGCGCGCGGCATGTCGGCGGCGATGCGTTCGTGCAATGCGTTGTCGTCCATGGGGGAGCGAGCCTACCGGCTACGGCGAGAGTCGCCGGATCGTCCAACCGTCGCCCGTCCGTGCGTACAGGAAGCGGTCGTGGAGCCGGTGCGGACGGCCATCGCCAGAACTCCACGGTGATCGGATCGATCAGGTAGCCGCCCCAGAACGGCGGTCGCGGCACCTCGTCGCCGGGATACTCGGCATCGAAGGCCGCGAAGCGTTCCATCAGTTCCTCGCGGGAACCGAGCTCCGTGCTCTGTCGTGACGACCACGCACCCAGACGCGCCTCGCGTGGGCGGGTGGCGAAGTAGGCATCGGACTCCTCCTCGCTCACGTGGGACACGTCGCCGGTGACGGAGATCTGACGGTCCAGCTCCCGCCAGTAGATCGAGAACGCCGCGCGCGGGTTCTCGGCGAGCTCGGTCCCCTTGCGGCTGCCGTGGTTCGTGTAGAACACGAAGCCCCGGTCCGCGATCCCGCGGAGCAAGACGTGGCGGATCGACGGACGCCCGTCGACACCGGCGGTCGCCAAGGCCATCGCGGTCGGGAGCTGGATGCCTGCGCGCTCCGCATCCTCGTACCAGCGCCGGAACAGCACGACCGGGTCGGACGGGAGACTGTCCAGGTCGAGTGGCTGGTCGTCGGCGTTGCCCACGGCGCAACCGTATCGCTCAGTCGGGGAGCAGCGGCACCGGAAAGCCCTGATCGCGGCCGAGGAGCACCGCCCGGGTGATCGCCGACGATCCGAACCGATCGCGCACGTCGTCGAGCGTCGTGTCGATGGCGGAGGCGAGTGAACGATCGAACGGCAACGCGAGCTGGATCGCCGAGTCGTCGTCGAGGTTGCTGAGGGTGACGCCGATGAGCGTGATCCCCCGCTCCCGGATCATCGGCATCGCCGCCGCGAGCAGGACCCTCCCGACCGCGAGGATCGTCTCGGTGCGCGCGGTCGCCTCCCAGAGCGTGTGCGACCTCGTCGCGCGCGTGAAGTCGTCGAACCGCAGCCGAAGGACGACCGTGCGGCAGACGCGGTGGGCCGCTCGCAGCCTGCGGGCGAGTCGGTCGACCAGCGCCACGAGATCGGTGTCGAGCGCTTCGGGCGATCGTGGTCTTCGGCCGAGCGCGCGCTGCGTGCCCATCGAGCGGCGTCGGCGGCCGACCTGGACCCGCCGAGGATCGCGGTTGTGGGCGAGAGCGTGGAGGTGGCGACCGCCGGCCCGGCCGAGCATCCGGACGAGCGCCGCTTCGCCGACCTGCGCGACCTGTCCGACGGTCGTGATCGAGAGTGCCCGCGGAGCTTGCTCGCCGTGACCGGTCCCGACGCCCCACAACCGTTCGACCGGAAGCGGGTGGAGGAACTCCAGCTCGCCGTCGGTCGGCACCAGCAACAGACCGTCGGGCTTCGCGACACCGCTGGCCACCTTCGCGAGGAACTTCGTCCTCGCGACACCCACCGTGACCGGCACGCCGACCTTCTCGAGGACCTCTCCGTCGCAATCGGACCGCGATCTCCATGGGCGTGCCCGAGATCCGCCGCAATCCACCGACGTCGAGGAACGCCTCGTCGATCGACAGCCCTTCGACGAACGGCGTCGTGTCGTTGAACACCTCGAACAGCGCCTTGCTCGCCTCGCTGTAGGCATCCATCCGCGGGCGCACGACGATCGCCTGCGGGCACAGCCGGAGCGCCTGCGCTCCGCCCATCGGCGTGGAGATCCCGAACGCCTTCGCCTCGTAGCTGGCCGCCAGCACGACGCCCGCCCCCACGATGACGGGACGGCCGCGCAGGCTGGGGTCGTCTCGCTGCTCGACCGACGCGTAGAACGAGTCGACGTCTGCGTGCAGGATCGTCGGCTCGCTCGACACGAACACATGTTCGCATCTGTCGGTGACGCCCGCGTTCGTCGTACCTTCGACCCGATCCAGCAACGGAAGTGGAGGCGGCGATGCAGTACGTCATGCTGATCTATCAGGGCGATGCGCTCGAGCGGCAGGCCGCGCTCCCCGAGGAGGAGCAGAAGCAGGTCTACGCCGACTACCAGGCGATCAACGAGACGCCGGGCGTCACTCCGGGGCTGCCGATGGCCCTGCCCCGGAACGCGACCACGGTCCTCGTCGAGGGCGGCAAGACCCGGGCCACGGACGGGCCGGTCGTCGGCACGAAGGAGGCCGTCGGCGGTTGGTTCATCCTCGAGGCCGACGACCTCGACGCGGCATCGAGATTGGCCGCCCGCTCCCACGCGGCGCGCTTCGGTGGCGCCTCGGGATACGGAAGTCCTCCGAGGTGTGGTGGTAGTCGACGATCTCCTCGGCGCCCCCGGCAGGATTCGAACCTGCGCCCCCGGCTCCGGAGGCCGGTGCTCTATCCCCTGAGCTACGGGGGCTCGAATGCGGAAGTCTAGCAATCGCCTCTGTGGCCCTCTGCGCACGGTGACGGGGGATATCCTCGGCTGGTGTCCGATCCCGCGTCGCCTCGCGTGCTGTTCGCCGACGACGACCCCATCCTGCACCGGCTCCTGGAGGTCAATTTCCGTGTCGTCGGGATCACGATCGAGTCGGTGGGACGTGGTGACGCCGCACTGGAGCGTGCCTTGGCCGCGCCTCCCGACGCGCTCGTCCTCGATGCGACGATGCCGGGCATGGACGGCCACGAGGTGTTCCGCCGTATCCGCGCGGAGCCGGAGCTCGCCGAGCTCCCGGTGATCTTCTTGACGGGGCGCTCCGCGGAGGAGTTCGCCGCCTACGAGGGCGACCACGTCCGGATCATGACCAAGCCGTTCGATCCCACCGAGCTCGTGCAGGTCGTGCGCGAGGCGATGGGGGTCGAAGGGTGATCGAGCAACAGCTGGAAGCCCTCCTCGCGGAGGCGGTCGCGGCGGCCGCTCCGGCGCTCGGGCTGGAGCCTCCGTTGCCCGAGCCGGAGCTGCAGCGCCCTCGCCAGAAGGGGTTCGGTGACTTCACGACCAACGTCGCGATGGTCGCGGCGGCGAAGTCCGGAGCGAACCCACGGGAGACGGCGACCGCGATCGTCGACGCGCTGCCGCCGGCGCCGTTCCTCGCGAAGGCGGAGGTCGCCGGCCCCGGCTTCATCAACCTCTGGACGACGGACGACTGGCTGCACGACGTCGTGCGGCAGATCGTTCGTGAGGGGAGTGGCTACGGGCGGGCCGAACCGACGGGGAAGCGGATCCAGGTGGAGTTCGTCTCCGCGAATCCGACCGGTCCGCTCACGATCGGCCACGCGCGGAACGCCGCGATCGGCGACGCGCTCGCCAGGTTGCTGACGTTCGCGGGCCACGAGGTCGAGCGGGAGTACTACTTCAACGACGCCGGCGGGCAGATGGATCGCTTCGGCGCCTCCGTCGAGGCGCGGTACCTGCAGATCCTCGGCCGCGAGGTGGAGCTGCCCGAGGACGGCTATCACGGCGAGTACGTGGCCGACCTCGCGAGGGACATCCTCCGAACCGAGGGACCCGGGCTCGCGGACCTGCCGGACGAAGAGCGGTTGGTTCGGCTCCGGGAGGAAGGCGCGCGGCGGGCGATGAAGCAGATCCGCGCCACGCTCGAGCGGTTCGGCGTCACCTTCGACTCGTACTTCCTCGAGGCGTCCCTCGTGGAGAAGGGCGAGATCGCGCAGGCGATCGAGCGGCTGCGGGAGGGCGACGTCGTCTACGAGGCCGAGGGCGCCACGTGGTTCCGCTCGACCGCGTTCGGCGACGACAAGGACCGCGTGGCGATCCGATCGGACGGGACGCACACGTACTTCGGTGCCGACATCGCCTACGTCCTCGACAAGTTCTCGCGCGGCTTCGACCACCTGATCTACGTCTGGGGCGCGGATCACCACGGCGACGTCGCGCGCGTGAAAGGGGCGGCCACCGCGCTCGGCTTCGATCCCGACCGCGTCGAGATCGTGATGTACCAGTTCGTCTCGTTCCTGCGCGGGGGCGAGCCCGTGAAGATGAGCAAGCGCGCGGGGACCTTCGTCTCGCTTGGACGAACTGATCGACGAGGTGGGCGCGGACGCCGCCCGCTTCCACCTGCTCCTGTTCTCGAACGACCGTCCGATGAACTTCGACATCGCCGAGGTCGCGCGGCAGACCCTGGAGAACCCCGTCTACTACGTCCAGTACGGGCACGCGCGGATCGCCTCGATCCTCCGGAAGGCGTCGGCAGGAGGGTGTGGCAGCTCGGCTCTCGATCGACGACGCCGACCTCACCCTGCTCGCGACCGAGCCCGAACTGGACCTGATGCGGGCGATCGCCGACGTCCCCGGCCTGCTCGCGACCGCGGCGGCGCAGCGCGCACCGCATCGGCTGACGCATGCCGCACAGGACCTCGCGGCCACCTTCCATCGCTTCTACACGGAGTGCCGCGTGGTCTCCGAGGACGCCGGGCTGACCCAGGCGCGCCTGTGGCTCAGTTCGGCGACGAAGCAGGTCCTGGCGAACCTCCTCGACCTGGTCGGTGTGTCGGCCCCGGAGTCGATGGATCGCCTCGACGGTTCCGGCTTCTCGGACGATGGCGCACCAGACGATGGCTGAGGCCTCGAAGGACGGGTCCCTCGAGATCCGGCCCTGCGAAACCGGCCGACGCCCGCGCGTTCCTCGAGTTCTGGACCGAGATCGTGGCGGAGGAGCGGTTCGTCCGGACGGAGGAGGTGACCACACCGGTGCGCGCCTATCGACGCCGGTTCCGCCAGCGGTCAGATCTCGAGACCGACATGCTCGCGTTCGAGGGCGGAAGGCTGGTCGGTCACGTGACGGTGCAGCGCGAGCGTCACCCCGTGACGCATCACGTCGCGTCGCTCTCGATCGCCGTCGCCGCCGACGCCCGCGGTCGAGGGATCGGGCGACGGCTGATGGACGAGGCGATCGCCTGGGCGACGCGCGCCGGCATCGAGAAGCTCGTGCTGTCCGTCTATCCGCACAACGAGGCGGCGATCGCCCTCTACCGGGGCTGTGGGTTCGTCGAGGAGGGCAGGCTCGCGAGGCACTCGCACAAGTCCTACGGTTACGAGGACGAGATACTCATGGCGGCCTGGATCGGGGGTGACGGGTGAGCGCGCGCGGAGCGGACGCGGACGAGGAACGGACGGTTCGCATCGGGCTGCTCGGGAGCGGCACGGTGGGCGCCGCCGTCATCCGGCTCCTCCACGAGCACGGCGACGACGTCGCCAGGAGAGCCGGCGTTCGACTCGAGGTCGCGCGGGTGGCGGTGCGCGAGCCCGGTCGCGACCGAGGGCTACCGCTCGCGGCGGATCGATTCACCGACGACCCGGGGACGGTCGTCGATGACCCCAGCATCGACATCGTGTGCGAGCTGATGGGCGGCGTCGAGCCCGCGCGAGCCCTGCTGGTGCGCGCGCTCGCCACCGGGAAGTCCGTCGTCACCGCGAACAAGGAGTTGCTGGCGTCGCACGGCGAGGAGCTGTTCACGGCCGCGGACGAGGCGGGAGGCGACCTCTACTTCGAAGCCGCCGTCGCGGGCGGGATCCCCTTGATCCGGCCGCTGCGGGAATCGCTCGCCGGGGAACGGGTCGATCGCATCCTCGGCATCGTGAACGGGACGACGAACTTCATCCTGACCCAGATGTCCGAGCACGGATGGACGTCCGAGGAGGCCGTCGCCGAGGCACAGCGGCTCGGGTTCGCCGAGGCGGATCCGACGGCCGACGTCGACGGGTACGACGCGGCCGCGAAGTGCGCGATCCTCGCCTCGGTCGCGTTCGGCGCGCGCGTCGTCGCCGACGACGTGTACCGGGAAGGGATCTCGAAAGTCACGCCGCAGGACTTCAAGGACGCGGCGACGCTGGGGTACGTGATCAAGCTCCTCGCGATCGCCGAGCTCGACGACGAGGAGATCTCGGTCCGTGTGCATCCGGCGATGATCCCGGCCGAGCATCCCCTGGCGGCCGTCCGCGGCGCGTCCAACGCGGTCTTCGTCGAGGGTCCGAAGATCGGCCAGCTGATGTTCTACGGCGCCGGCGCGGGAGGAGACCCGACGGCAACGGCGGTCGTGGGCGACCTCGTCAGCGTCGCGAGGAACCTGCTCCAGGGCGCTCGAGGGCCGGGATCGGCATCCACGAACCGCCGGCGCGTGCGCCCGATGGACGACACGCACGACCAGTACTACCTGAAGCTCCGCGTCCACGATCGGCCCGGCGCGCTGGCGGAGATCGCCGACCGCTTCGGCCGCAACGGCATCTCGTTGGAGCGTGTCTGGCAGGAAGGCTCCGGCGACGAGGCGACCCTCTCCTTCATCACGCACCGGGCGCAGGAGGGCGCGTTCCAGAAGACGATGCGGGAGCTCGGTGAGCTCGAGGCGGTCCACGCGGTGGCGAGCGTGCTCCGCGTGGAGGGCGAGGAGTGACGGCTACCGGAGCGCCGCAATGGCGCGGCATCATCGAGGAGTACCGCGCGTGGTTGCCGGTCTCGGCACGCCACGCCGGTGGTCACGCTCCGAGAGGGAGGGACGCCGCTCGTCCGGTCCGACGCGCTGTCGGCCGAGACCGGCTGCGACGTCTGGCTGAAGTACGACGGCGCGAACCCCACCGGGTCCTTCAAGGACCGCGGGATGACCCTCGCGATCTCGATGGCGATCGAGGAGGGCGCGAAGGCGGTCGTGTGCGCCTCCACCGGCAACACGAGCGCGAGCGCCGCCGCGTACGCGGCGAAGGCGGGCGCTCACGTGCGCGGTGCTCGTGCCGAAGGGGAAGATCGCGCTCGGCAAGATGGCCCAGACGCTCGTCCACGGCGCGCGCGTGCTCGAGATCGACGGCAACTTCGACGCCGCGCTCGAGCTGGCGAAGGAGCTCGCGGACCGCTACCCGGTCACGCTGGTGAACAGCGTGAACCGGTACCGGCTCGAGGGGCAGAAGACCGCGGCGTTCGAGATCTGCGACGCGCTCGATCGCGCGCCCGACCTGCACCTCGTTCCCGTCGGCAACGCCGGCAACATCTCGAGCCACTGGCTCGGGTATTCGGAGTACCTGGAGGGTGGCCTGATCCACGAGCCGCCTCGGCTGTTCGGCTTCCAGGCCCAGGGCGCGGCGCCGATCGTGCTCGGGGAACCGGTGAAGGACCCACAGACGATCGCGACGGCCATCCGGATCGGGAACCCCGCGTCGTGGGAGAAGGCGGTCGCCGCAGCGAAGGAGTCCGAGGGCGCGATCCTCGCCGTGACGGACCGGGAGATCCTCGCGGCGTATCGCCGGGTGGCCCGGGAGGGACTCTTCGCGGAACCCGCGTCGGCCGCGAGCGTCGCCGGGCTCCTTCGCCTCCACGCCGAGGGCCAGCTCACGGCCGACGCGACGATCGTGTGCGTCCTCACCGGGCACGGCCTCAAGGATCCCGAGTGGGCGATCGCGGGGGCGGCGCAGCCGCAGACCGTCCCGGCCGATCCCGCCGCCGTGGCTGCCGAGCTGGGGCTGTAGTGCGCATCACCGTCCGCGTGCCGGCGACGTCGGCGAACCTCGGCCCGGGCTTCGACTGCTTCGGGCTCGCCCTCGATCTCTGCAACGAGGTGACCGTCGACACCGACGCCGAGCCGGGCGTGACGTGGGAGGGCGAGGGCGCCGACGAGCTCCCCACCGACGGCTCCGACATGGTGAGCCGCGCGATCGCGCGCACCGCGAGCAGCAACAGCCTGGGTCTCTCGCTGCCGGCGTTCGCGTCCATTGCACGGGATGAACCGCATCCCGCTGGAGCGGGGTCTCGGCTCGTCTTCGCCGCCGCAGCGGTCGCCGGCGCCGCGATCGGTCCAGTACCCTCGCTCGGCGCCCGGCAGGTCGATGCGGCGGCCTGCCGGCGTTCGCGAATGCCGCGAGTCCTCGAGGGACACACGGACAACGCCGCCGCCGCCGCCTACGGCGGTCTCACCCTCGTGCGCCGGACGGGATACGTCGTCAACCTCGACCCGCATCCCTCCCTCGCGCCGGTCGTGCTTCGTCCCGGAACGAGCTCCGGACTGGCCGCATCCGCGCGCTCGGGACGGCCTGCTCGCGTCCGTGCCGCTCGACAGACGCGGTCTTCAACATCGGTCACGCCGCTCTCGCCGTCGTGGCGCTTACCGCAGCGATCCCGAGTCTGCTCTCGTGGCGCTCGCACGATCGGCTCCACGAAGACGCGCGGACTGCGATTCGTGCCCGGGTCCGCGGCGCTGCTCGTGAGTCTCCGGCATGCGGACAGTGTCCCGGCTGTCTCTCGGGGCCGGGCCCGTCGGTCCTCGCGTTCGAGCGCGACGAGCGATCGGTCCGGAGACGCTGCCCGACGGCTGGAGCGCGATCCGGCCGGGTGTGCGGGCGACGGGTGTCGAGGTCGTGGTCGAGGGCTGAGGTTCAGGCGGCGCAACGGCCGGTGCTGACCGCCTCGCTCGAGCCTTCCGCCTGTTCGACCAGCGGGATCAACCGTGGTGACGCGAGCGCGTACCCGAGGTTGCGCTGCGTGACCGACGCTCCGAAGATCAGCCCCGCGACCCTCCCACCGGGGAGGGCGAACGGGCCTCCGCTGTTGCCCGGCCTGACCGTGACCTGGAGCTCGTAGATCCGCCGCTCGATGTGGTCCTCCGAGTAGATGTCGCGGCCGACGGCGTTCATCGCGCGCCGGGTCGCCGCCCCGAGCTCCGTGTAGCGCCCGTGCGGATACCCGAGCACGGCGCCACCGGTGCCGCGCGCCACCTCTTCCGTCAGCAGCGTGAGCGCGGGCGCATCCAGGCCGTCGACCCGGAGGATCGCCGCGTCGAGGTCGTCGTCGAACAGCACCGGCACGGCGTCGAAGGTCTGACCGTCCCACTCCACGCGCGGACTCCCCCCGGCGATCACGTGCGCGTTCGTGAGCACCAGGTCGTCGGCGACGACGAACCCGGTGCCCTGGAGGATCTCGTCGCATGCCGGGCCCGGCGATGAGCACCAGGGACGGACGCGCGTCCCGGGCCGCACGGGCCGCGAGTCCCTGGGTGGGCTGGGGCACCGGGTCGGCGGGGAGCGGGGGCAGCCCCGCGAAGATGTCCGGGAACCCGATGATGTCGAGGACGTTGCCGAGCTGCGCCGCGAGGACCGGCGGAGGTGGGAGCGCGGCATCCACCACGCGGACGACCGCCGAACGTTGGAGCGCCCGAGCCACGGAGGGGAACGGGCCCGCCGCGAGGTTGATGCCGAGGAACCAGATCGCCAGGACGAGGGCGCTCACCGAGAGCGCGGAGCCGCCGATCGCGTCGGCGGTCTTGAACCGTGTCTTGAGCGCGCGCCGTCGAACCTTGATCCCGAGGACCGATCCGATCGCATCGCCTGTGGCCCCGAGGAGGAGGACCGTGCCGAGCGCGATGCCCGCCTTCCCCAGGTCCGATCGCACGAGGCCGGCGGCATGGGGGGCGAGCCAGATCCCGATGACGAACCCGACCGCCAACCCCACGAGGCCCGCCACCTGGAGCAGGGCGCCGCGCCGGAAGCCGCCCCAGGCGGACAGCGCGAGCAACGCGAGCAAGGCCACGTCCAGGACGGTCACGGATCGACATCGTCCCACGGCCCGGCGTTCGGCTCGCGAGCCGCGTCAGCCCCGGTCCTCCGCCCCTACACTGCCGAGGTGGTCACGATCGCCCACATCTCCGACCCGCACGTGGGATCGCCGCACTTCGTGCCGAACATGCTGCATCGCGTGATCGAGGAGATCAACGAGCTGCGACCCGCTGCCGTGATCTGCAGCGGCGACCTCACGACCGACGGCTACCGGCAGGAGTACCAGGCCTGGCTGTCGTACGCGGAGCGGATCTCGGCGCCGCTGCACACGATCCCCGGCAACCACGATTCCCGGAACGTGGGCTACCTCCATTTCGAGGAACTGATCGGCGCCCGCAACTGGTCCGTGGAGGTGGAAGGGATCCGGATCGTCGGTGTCGACTCGAGCGAGCCCGATCTGAACGAGGGGATGGTGGGACGGAGTCACTACACCTGGATCCGGGAGCAGTTCGCGGAGCCCGCAGACCTCAAGATCTTCGTCCTGCATCACCATCTGATCCCGATCCCCGGAACCGGTCGGGAGCGGAGCACCGTGATGGACGCGGGTGACCTGCTCGAGGTTCTCGTCCGCTCGGGGGTCAACGTGGTGCTGGCGGGCCACAAGCACGTCCCCTACGTGTGGCGCCTCGAAGACATGTACCTCGCGAGTGCCGGGACCTGCTCGTCGCTCCGCGTGCGCGGGCACACGAAGCCCTGTTACAACGTGCTGGAGATCGATGGCGGCGAGGTCACGATCTTCCGGAAGTTCCCCTTCGGGGAGCGCCAACAGATGGCGAAGGTCGCGATCGCGACGGGAACGCAGATGCAACGCGAGGACGAGAATCTCGTCCAGGAGCCCGCGAAGGTCTCCGGCTCGGCCGCGAGCCCGGTGCCGGGCGGCGACTGATCAGCCAGACCCGTACCCCATCCACCCAGGAGACCCACATGCGAACGCTCGCCCTCGTGGACGGTGAGCACTACCCCTCGGTCACGCGTGCCGCCCTGGTGACGGCAGGTGAGCGTGGGCACGAGGTCATCGCGGCGCTGCTCGTCGGCGGGACCGAGAAGCTGGCGGCCGGCTCCGATCTCCCCGACCTCGGCGTGCCCGTGCGCCTCGTCGCCGACGACCGGATGGGTGGCCTGCGGAGCGCGATCGCCGAACTGGCACCCGATGTCGTCCTCGACCTGTCGGATGAACCGGTGCTCGGCTACCGGGAACGGATGGAGCTCGCGTCCGTCGCGCTGGTTGCGCGCGTCCCGTACGTCGGCGCCGACTTCCGGCTCGACCCGCCCGAGGAGGGTCCGCCTCTCTCGGTCCCGACGCTCGCGGTGATCGGGACCGGCAAGCGGACCGGCAAGACCGCGATCGCCGGAAGCATCGCCCGGCTGGCGGCCCGCCGCGGTCTCGACCCGGTCGTCGTGGCGATGGGCCGAGGCGGCCCGCCGGAGCCGACGCTCGCGCCCGCCGGCTCGGTCGACCTGGACCACCTCGTGCGCCTGGTCGCCGAGGGGCATCATGCCGCCTCGGACTATCTGGAAGATGCCCTCACCACCGGGGTCACCACGGTAGGGGCGAGGCGTGCCGGCGGAGGGCTCGCGGGCGCGCCGTACACATCGAACGTCCGGGAGGCCGCCGAGCTGGCCGCCTCCCTCACCTCTGGTCTCGTGATCCTGGAGGGGAGCGGGTCGGCGATCCCGCCGGTCCCTTGGGACGCAGGCGTCCTCGTGGTGCCCGCCACCGCGCCTGCCGAATACCTGGGCGGATACCTCGGTCCCTACCGCCTCTTGCGGTCGGACCTCGTGGTTGTTACCATGGCAAGCGACCCAACCGGGTCCGAAAACCTTTCCGCGCTCCGTATCCCTGTTCGGCGCTACCTGGACGATGCGGCGTTCATCGTGACGGACTTCGTTCCGGTGCCGCTGGAAGAAACCCGGGGCAAGGAAGCGTTCTTCGCCACGACTGCGCCTCCTGCGGTCGTCGAGGGGTTGATCAGACGCCTCGAAGCCGATCACGGGTGCACCGTCGTGGGATGGAGTGCGCGGCTGGCGGATCGCGCCGGCCTGGTCGAAGACCTCGATGCTGTCCAGGGGTACGACGTCCTCCTCACGGAGCTGAAGGCAGCGGCCGTCGATACGGCGGTCGCGAAGGCCCTCGATCGAGGGGCGGAGGTCGTGTTCGTGGACAACCGCGCAGAGGCTGTGGAGGGATCCGTGGACCTCGACACCGCGCTCGGCGGCGCGATCGACATCGCGCTGGACCGGGCCGGAACCCGTCAAGCCTGAGAAGAAGTCCGGACGAGGCCCCAGGGAAAGCACGAGAGAGAAGACAGCAAGAGAGAGAAGCGGTTCGAAGAAGAACATGACGAGAGACAAGACACCGCACATCACGATCTCCGATCGCGACGGCCTTCCCTATTCCAAGGGCTTGATGGCGTCGCAGGTGATGGTGACCGGATTGTCGGTCTACCGCTCCTACGAGGTGGCGGAGACGATCGAGCTGCGGTTGCTCGACGCCGGGCGGTCCTCGGTCGCGAGCTCGGAGCTCTCGGATCTCGCGCTCATGGTCATCCAGGAGCTGGCGGGCGATCGATACGCCACCAACTTCGGCCGATGGCAAGACGTCGAGCGGCTCGACGTACCGCTCGTGATCCTGATCGGTGGTGCGACCGGCGTCGGGAAGTCGACGATCGCCACGCACCTCGCGCATCGGCTGGGCATCGTGCGCGTCGTCGCCACGGACGGTTCGATCCGGGAGGTGATGCGCTCGATGCTCTCCGCCGAGCTCATGCCGACACTCCACGTCTCGTCGTTCCAGACCGACACCGTCGTCCGGGAACCGACGCGACGTTCCGACGCGCTCGTCGCAGGCTTCCGGGAGCAGACGGCGGCGGTCTCGGTCGGCATCGAAGCGCTGATCAAGCGAGCGGCCGCCGACGGGACGAGCATCGTGATCGAAGGGGTCCACGTGGTGCCGGGGTTCTTCGACCTGGCCGCCCACGAGGCCCGCATCGTGCCGGTTCCGTTGGTCTTCGAGGTGGAGGAGGAGAGCCGACACCTCCATCACTTCGCTGCCAGGGAGACGGGCGTGCGCCCGGCTGCGCGCTACGCGAACAACTTCGGCAACATCAGGAAGCTCCAGCGATACATCAAGAGCCAGGCGCTGTCCCACGGCGTCCCGATCATCCCGAACCACAGCTTCGATCAGGCGATCTCCGCGGCGCTGGACCTCGTGATGGATCGCGCGACCGAGCGGGTCGCCAAGGAAGCCGAGCGAGCCCAGCAACAGCAGGCAGGACCACAACTGGTCGAACGAGAGCAGGCCACAGAGCAGCAGACCGAAGAACAGCAGACGAGACCACAGCAGGCCGAAGAACAGCAAGTCGGACAACAGGGGAGGACCGCGTGAGACTGTTCCTGGACACCGCCAGCATCGAGGAGATCCGCGAGATCAACCGATGGGGCGTGCTCTCCGGGGTCACGACCAATCCTTCGCTGGTCGCCAAGGAGGGCGGCGACCCGGAGGCCGTCTGGAAGGAGATCCTGGCCGAGGTCGAGGGCGACATCTCGCTCGAGACCACCGAGCCCGACGCGGGCCCGATGTACGAGCAAGGACTGCAGCTCGCGGGCATGGCGCCCAACGCCGTCGTGAAGGTCCCCATGACCCCGGCCGGCCTCGAGGCCGGCAAGCGACTGGCGGGTGACGGCATCCGGACCAACGTGACGCTCGTCTTCTCGCCGGCACAGGCGATCCTCGCCGCCGAGATCGGGGCGTACTGCGTCTCTCCGTTCCTGGGACGGCTGGACGACGTCGGCGCGGACGGGATGAAGCTGCTCCACGACATCTGCGAGATCTACGCGGTGCAGGGCTACACCTCGAACGTGCTCGCGGCATCGCTCCGTCACCCGATGCACGTCGTGGACGCCGCGCTGGCGGGCGCCGACATCGCGACGATGCCGTACGACGTCTTCACGAAGCTCGTGAAGCACCCACTGACCGACTCCGGACTGGAGCGGTTCCTCGCCGACTGGAAGAAGCTCCAGGACGAACAGCCGTAGCAAGACAGGCCAAAGAAACAGCCAAAGAAACAGGAAGAGAGGCAGGGCACAGATGGAAACCATGGACCGCAGCACGTTGGAGGGGAAGCTCCTCCCGGAGCTGCAGCAGATCGCACAGACGATGGGGATCGAAGGAACCCAGCGCCTGCGCAAGGCAGGCCTCATCGACGCGATCGTCGAGGCCTCGTCGAACGGTGAGCGACCGGACAACGGAGAGGCGAACGCGTCCTCGCTCCCGGGAGAGCGCCGTCGCCACGATCGAACAGGAACGTTCGGCTGATGCCTCGGAAGAGGACGAGCAGGACGACGGGTCGGGGAACACGAGGGATGCGCAACCGGAAGACCGCGGACAGGACCGGTCGACCGACGGGTCATCACCGCAGGGACGAGACCGGAACCGGGACGGTTCCACGCAGGTCGCCTCCGAGGACGGTCCGCAGCGGGACGATCGGCGTCCGGGTGGCACGGATCGCCCGAGGGACGATCGCCAGGGTGCGCGCGGAGGCGCTCCGCGCCCCCAGGGCGGCGACCGTGAGGACCGGGACGACCGGACCGAGCAAGGTGACCGGAACGACCCCCGGAACCGCCGCCGCCGTCCGACGCGAGAAGAGCGCCGGCAGATGCGTGAGGACCGCCGGGAACGAGAGGAGCAGGAGCGCGTCGAGGCACTGAAGACGGCTCCGTCCGCATCCGGGATCCTCGATCTGCTTCCCGACGGCTACGGCTTCATGCGGACGTCCGGGTACCTGCCCGGCCCGGATGACATCTACGTCTCGATGTCCCAGGTGCGCAAGCACCAGCTCCGCAAGGGGGACGTCGTGACCGGCAAGGTGCGCCAGCCGAGGGACAACGAGAAGTACTGGGCGCTCCTCGAGGTCGAGAAGGTCAATGACCTGGATCCCGACGAGGCGTCGGCGGGGCGGAGGAACTTCGACAAGCTCACGCCCTTGTTCCCCGACGAGCGGTTCCGGCTCGAGTCCGGACCCACGGCCGTGACCGAGCGGATCATCGACATGATCGCCCCGATCGGCAAGGGCCAGCGTGGGATGGTCGTGTCGCCCCCGAAGGCGGGCAAGACCACGGTGCTCAAGCAGATCGCCAACGGGATCATCAATTCGAGCCCGGACACGCACGTGATGGTGTTGCTCGTGGACGAGCGGCCGGAGGAGGTCACGGACTGGCAACGGACGGTCGAGGCCGCCGAGGTCGTCTACTCCACGTTCGACAAGCCGACCGACCAGCACATCCAGGTCACGGAGCTCGTCCTGGAGCGGGCCCGGCGCCTCGCCGAGTCCGGCCGGGACGTGGCGATCATCCTCGACTCGATCACCCGGCTCGCGAGGGCGTACAACCTGGCGGCGCCGTCCTCGGGCAAGATCCTGTCCGGCGGCATCGACTCGGGAGCCCTGTACCCGCCGAGGCGGTTCTTCGGCGCTGCGCGAAACATCGAAGAGGGTGGGTCCCTCACCATCATCGCGAGCGCGCTCGTCGAGACGGGATCCCGGATGGACGACGGCATCTTCGAGGAGTTCAAGGGAACCGGGAACATGGAGCTGCGCCTCGATCGTTCACTGTCGGAGAAGCGGTTGTTCCCGGCGATCAACGTGGACGCCTCGGGAACCCGCAAGGAAGAGCTGCTGATGCCGGCGGAGGAGCTGGCATTGGTGATCAAGCTGCGGCGGGTGCTGCACGCGCTCGACGTGGGTGCGGCACTGGAGCTGCTGGTCGACAAGGTCAGGGCGACCAAGTCGAACGAGCAGTTCCTCAAGGAGATCGCGAAGGCGCCGTCCGGGGGCTAGCGCCCGCCGACCTCGAGGTCGTCGGCCTCCGCTACCCTGGGTGGAGCGAAGAGGAGACAGAGATGAAACAAGGCATCCACCCCGACTACCAGATCGCCAACGTGCACTGCTCGTGCGGCAACACGTTCCAGACCCGCTCCACCGTGAGCGAGATCCGGGCCGAGCTGTGCTCGAACTGCCATCCCTTCTACACCGGCAAGCAGAAGTTCGTGGACGCCGGCGGCAGGGTCGAGCGGTTCCAGCGGCGGTACGCGAAGACACAGGCGGCCCAACAGGCCCAGCAGGGCTAACCGGTCCGTGGCGGAGGCAGCAGCCCACCAACCGGCGGCGCCGCGAGCCCATCTCTACGGCGGCCAGGCGGTCGTCGAGGGCGTGATGATGCGCGGCGCCGGTTTCTGGGCGATCGCCGTCCGCAAGCCGGACGACACGATCCACGTCGAGTCGCACGAGATCGATTCGATCATCCTGCGGGTGCCGTGGCTCGGGAAGCCGTTCTTCCGGGGGATCATCGTGCTCGGCCAATCGCTCGCGATCGGCATGCGCGCGTTGATGGTCTCGGCCAACCAGTCGCTGGAGGAAGAGGAGCGGCTGACGCCGCGCCAGGTCGTCCTGTCGGTCGTCCTGGCGCTCGCGCTGTTCATCGGCATCTTCATCATCGGGCCGACGACCCTGTTCGCGTGGTTCGAGAACCGCACCGGGACCAAGGGCGTCCTCACGTTGGTCGGCGAGGGCGTCTTCCGTGTCGGTCTCTTCGTCGCCTACCTCTGGCTGATCGGCAAGACCAAGGACATCCACCGGGTGTTCGAGTACCACGGCGCCGAGCACAAGACGATCGCCGCGTTCGAGCACGGCGAGGATCTCGAGCCGGAGTCGATCGATCGCTATCCGAAAGAGCACGTCCGCTGCGGCACGAACTTCCTGATCATCGTCATGCTCATCACGATCTTCGTCTTCACGCTGTTCGGCACCCCCGCCCTCCTGTGGCGGATCCTCTCCCGCGTGATCGCGATCCCGATCATCGCCGCGATCTCCTACGAGGCGCTCCGGCTCGGGGCGAAGCATCCCGAGTCGCTCGCGATGCGGATCCTGATGGCGCCCGGGATCTGGCTCCAGCGCATCACGACGCAGCCACCCGATGCCACGCAGATCGAGGTTGCGGTCACGTCGTTCCGCGAGCTGCTCCGCCGGGAGGCGGAGGCGACCACGGTCGAACACTAGCCCTCGACCGCGCCGCAACCCGGCGCCTTTCCGCCAGGTCGTTGCATCCTCGATTTCTTGCGCGAAGATGATGCGGTCCCCACGACTCGGGAGGATTCCCCATGCCGACCAGCGACCTGGACATGCCGTTGCTTCCGAGCGCGGAACAGATCCGCAGACGCGAGTTCGCGACGGTACGCCGCGGGTATGACCCACAACAGGTCCGTGCCTACCTGACCTCGATCGCGAACCAGGTCGGCACGCTGGAGCGCGAGCTCAGCCAGCTGCGCCTCGAGGTCGGTTCGGCCGCCGCGAGGAAGGGCCAGATGCCCGAACGGTCGGCGCCCCCCGCGACGGCGCCGGCGCTCGCCACGCAACCCGACGACGCCTACGACGCGTTGTCGAAGCGATTCGCCACGTTGATCGAGATGGCGGATCAGGAAGCCGAGCGGATCCTCGAGAACGCGCGATCGGAATCCGAGCACGCGCTCGATGAGGCGAGGACCGAGGCCGACCGGATCAGGGTCGACGCCCAGGCGCACGCGGAGGAGGCTCGGCAGGAGGGGACCGACCTGCTGGAAGGGGCCCGAGCCGAATCGGAACGGGTGCTGACCGGTCTCGCCGAGCGGCGCCGCGGACTCGTGACGCAGCTGGAGGACATGCGCTCGAAGCTCCTCACGGTCGCGGAGGAGCTCGTGGTCCCGATCGAAGAGGCAGCGCGGGGCGAAGCCGAGGACGCCGATCTGTTGGAGACGAACGCGGAAGCCGACGCCGACGCCGATGCCGATGCCGATGCCGATGCCGAGGAGGGCACCGACGAGACCGACGACGGCGAGGCCACCGTCGATCCGCGCTACGAGGATCTCTGGGTGCAGAAGGACGATTCGATCCAGCTCCCGGATCTCGCGTCGATCGACCTCGACTTCGACGAACGCGAGGAGTAGCGCCGCGGCGCCGCAACGGCGCCTGGGAGAATCGGCGTCGTGGACGTCGAAGACCGCCTGAAGGAGATCGAAGCCCGCTTCGAGCAGGTCGAGGCCGAGATGTCCACGCTCGAGGCCGCGACCGATCACGACCGGATGCGCACGCTCGGCCAGCAGTTCGCCGAGCTCGAGCAGATCGTCCGGCCCTATCGCGAGCTCCGGAAGGCGTCGGCCGACGAGGCCGAGGCCATGGAGCTCGCCAACGCCGAGACCGACAAGGAGATGGCCGAGGCGTTCCTCGAGGAGGGGCTCGCTCTGCGCGAGCGCGTCGAGAAGCTTCGCGCCCGGCTCGAGCAGCTGCTCGTCCCGAAGGATCCCAACGAGGGGAAGGACCTGATCCTCGAGATCCGGGCGGGCGCGGGCGGCCAGGAAGCCGCCCTGTGGGCCGGCGATCTGTACGAGATGTACCGGCACCTCGCGGACCGGCGCCGATGGAAGACGGACGTGCTCGCCTCGGCGCCCTCCGAGATGGGCGGCTACAAGGAGGTCGTGCTGGGCATCCGCGGACGCGACGCCTACGGCCGGTTGAAGCACGAATCGGGCGTCCACCGCGTGCAGCGCGTCCCGGTGACCGAGTCCCAGGGCCGGATCCACACCTCCACCGCGACCGTCGCCGTCATGCCCGAAGCCGAGGAGGTGGAGGTCGAGATCCGGCCGGAGGACCTCGACATCGACGTCTACCGGTCGAGCGGTCCCGGTGGCCAGTCCGTGAACACGACCGACTCGGCGGTGCGGATCATGCACAAGCCCACCGGGATCAAGGTCGAGGTGCAGGAGGAGCGTTCCCAGCTGCAGAACCGCGAGAAGGCGATGCGGTACCTGCGCGCGCGTCTGTACCAGAAGGCGCACGACGAGCAGCAGGCCAAGGAGGCCGCGGCGCGCAAGTCGATGGTCGGTACCGGCGAGCGATCCGAGAAGATCCGCACCTACAACTTCCCGGAGGGTCGTGTCACGGACCATCGCATCAAACACACGTCGCACCAGCTGGCCAACGTGCTCGCGGGCGGTGACGAGCTCGACGGCTTCACGGAGCAGCTGAACGCCGCGGAGCGATCGGCGCAGCTCGCCGAGCCCGACGTTGCGCGACCTGCCGGGCCACAGGACGGGAAGGACTGACATGCAGCCGGCGGAGATCGTCCGGCGCGCGGCCGGATACCTGGAGCGGCACGGGGTGGAGAGCCCGGTTCCCACCGCCGAGCGGCTCCTTTCGCACGTCCTGCGGACCGATCGAGCGGGGATCTACGCCCGGGACGGGCTCACGTCGCAGGAGGCCAAGCTCTTCGGGCGCGCGCTCTGCCGACGGTGCGCCGGCGAGCCGCTCCAGCACGTGACCGGTGAGCAAGGGTTCCGGAGGCTCGTCCTGCGCGTCCGCCCGGGAGTCTTCGTCCCGAGGCCGGAGACCGAGGT
Organism: uncultured Actinomycetota bacterium; assembly: GCA_963711655.1. Classification (GTDB taxonomy): domain Bacteria; phylum Actinomycetota; class UBA4738; order UBA4738; family HRBIN12; genus JAJNBA01. The sequence continues at coordinate 2,253 of CAVQEW010000013.1, read as the reverse complement.
CCTCGTCCAGTCGGTGCTCGACGCGCTGACGCCGGTCGCGGCACCGATGGTCGTGGACGTGGCGACGGGGAGCGGAGCCGTCGCCCTGTCGATCGCGCACGAGCGACCCGACGCCACCGTGTTCGCGACCGACCTGTCGCCCGAAGCCGTCGCCCTGGCCCGGGAGAACGCGGACGAGCTGGGCCTCGGCGTGACGGTGCTCGAGGGAGATCTCCTCGCGCCGATGCCACCCGAGCTCCACGGCCGGTTGGACGCGGTGGTCGCGAACCCGCCATACGTCGACCTCGACGCTCGTGACTCACTGCCGGCGGACGTCCTGGCGGAGCCTCCGATGGCGGTGTTCGGCGGGATCGAGCTCTACGAGCGACTGTTCGAACAGGCCTTCGGGTGGCTCCGTCCCGGAGGGCTCGTGGCCGTCGAGATCGAGGAGAGTACGGCCGAGGTCGTGTCGAAGGCCGTCCGACGTGAGGGGTTCGGAGACCTCGCCGTGCGCCGGGACCTCGCCGGGAGGGACCGCGTCGTCACCGGGCGCCGGCCCCCGCTCTGGTGATGACGCCGCTCCCTACGCCCATGACGCCGCTCGGTGGTCCACTGCGTGACGCGGCGCTCGCCGCCGGTCGCGGCGAGCTGATCGTCTTCCCGACCGACACGGTCTACGGGCTGGGGACGCGCCCCGACGACCCCGCCGCGACCGCCCGCGTGTTCGAGGCGAAGCAGCGCCCACGGGACCTCGAGCTCCCGGTGCTGGTCGCAACGGTCGAGACGGCACGATCGGTCGCGGTGTTCGACGATCGGGCGGAGCGCCTCGCCGGGGCGTGCTGGCCGGGGCCGCTCACGCTCGTCCTCCCGCGAGACGCCGCCGCCGCCGGGTGGGACCTGGGAGGCGACCCGGCGACCGTCGGCGTCCGCGCCCCACACCATCCGCTCGCGCTCGCGCTTCTCGCGGAGACGGGGCCGCTGGCCGTGACGAGCGCGAACAGGTCCGGGGGCACGCCCGTGGAGACGTGCGACGAGCTCCAGTCGTTGTTCGGCGAGGACGTCGCCGTCTACCTGTGCCAGGAGAACGTCTCGACGGCGTCGCCTCCACGGTGCTGGATCTGGCGCACGGCCCCGCGTCGATCCTCCGCGAGGGCACCCTGTCCGGCGAGGCGATCGCCGAGCTCCTGCCGGACGAGCGCGCATTGCTAGACTCGCCCCCTTCGAGATGAGCGGGATCCTGGTGGTGTGCACGGGGAACATCTGCCGCTCGCCGATGGCCGAGGGGTTCCTTCGGGCGGCGCTCGGAGAGCGGCTCGGTGACGCCGCGCCGGTCGTGACGTCGGCGGGGACCGCCGGCTGGGACGGCTCCGGGGCGATGGAGGAGTCGATCCGCGCGGCGCGAGAGCACGGCGTCGACATCGGCGGGCACCTCGCCCGCCGTTTGGATGCCGCGATGGTCGTCGATGCCGACCTTGTCCTGTGCATGGCAACGGATCATCGGGAGGCGATCGTGGGTGCATGGCCGGAGATGCGGGCGAAGACGTTCACGATCAAGGAGCTGGTCCGGCTGCTCGAGACGTCGTTCAAGGAAGGTTCTCTCGAGGTACGCGTGGCGGTTGCGGCAGACGCGCGGAACGGGTCGTCGCGGCGTGGCGAGGACGTCCGGGACCCGCTGGGCGACGAGATCGACGGGTATCGCGAGGTGGCGGACGAGCTCCATGACCTGTCGGGCCGCCTCGCGGTCGCTCTCACCGAGGACGACGCCTGATGCGCATCGCCCTCGGCGCGGATCATGCGGGGTTCCCGCTCAAGGAGGATCTCAAGACGTTCCTCGCCGAGGAAGGTCACGAGATCCACGACCACGGCACCGATTCCACCGAACCGGTCGACTATCCGTCGTTCTGCTCCGCCGCCGCCCGCGCGGTGGCGACCGGAGAGGCGGAGAGGGCGATCGTGCTCGGTGGGTCCGGCCAGGGTGAGCAGATCGCCGCCAACAAGGTCGACGGCATCCGTGCCGCCCTGTGCCACGACCTCTACCTCGCCCGCCTGTCTCGCCAGCACAACGACGCGAACGTGCTCGCGATGGGGGCGCGCGTGGTGGCGCCCGCGTACGCCCGGGAGATCGTGCGCCTCTGGCTCGAGACGCCGTTCGAGGGCGGACGCCACGTGCCGAGGCTGGACCAGATCACGCAGATCGAGCGAGGGGAGCTGTAGATGAGGGAGTACGCCGCCGACTGGGAAGCCCTGAAGGCCTCCGACCCGGAGGTCGCCGAG
>CAVQEW010000012.1:0-58180 GCA_963711655.1 uncultured Actinomycetota bacterium | reverse complement strand
AAAGCATTTGTTCGCAGTTTGGCCGAGCAGCTGCAACTAAATGTGGTTTTCGATCGGCAATCGTTTGCACAACCTCGGACCATCGATATCAATCTGCGTGACGTTACTACTGCTCAAGCTCTCGACTACATCTTTCTTCAGGAAGGTTTGTTTTTTGAGAAACTGAGTCGACGCACAATCCTTGTCGCTGACCAAACACGGCGCCCGCAGTATGAACAACTCGTGTTGCGGACGTTCTTTCTTTCGAACATGAAACCCAGCGACGCGCGTCAGTTGATTCAGCAGGCAATTCCTCCGTCGGTGGGACGGCCACAGACCATCGTCGTTCCGGATGATGCTACCAATAGTCTTACGGTGCGCGACACTGCGGAAAACGTCCGGTTAATTGGCGACCTGTTGACGAGCATTGATAAGGACCGCGCCGAAGTCGTGATGGACGTGAATATCTTCGAAGTGACCAAAACTGATTTGCTTCAGTTTGGCAATCAACTCGGAGATGCCACGAGTTTGACGGCCTTAGGCGGCGTGCGTTCGGCGGCGGCCACTTTCAACGGCTTGACGCAAGTGATCGAAGCTGGAAAGACCGCGATCGCGCTGCCATCGTCGTTTGGAGCTGCTCTGATTCTGCCTGCATCGCAACTATCGGCCTTGCAAAGCAAGAACCGGACAAAACTGATCGCCTCAACTCAAGTCCACGCCTTCAACGGCGAAGAGTCGAGCGCTCGTATCGGTCAGCGCGTCCCTGTGCAGACTGCTCAAACTTATCCGTTTGGTGTTCAAACCGGGCAACCAGCACAAGGCACGAATTTCCCTACCGGTGGTTTCCCGGTGATCAACTATGAACCAACAGGATCTGACTCTGAAGTTCACGCCCCAGGTCTTCCCGAACCTCGACGTCCAGGTAAAGATGTCGATCGAATCAAAGTATGTGCTGGGAGCCAGTACGCTCACTCCGACATTCACTGAGCGCACCATCACCGGGACTGCGCGTGTGCAGAACAATCGCACCATGATGCTGGCCAGCGTGGCGCAGACTGTTGAATCAAGCGGACGCAGGGGGTTACCACTGCTCGGCCTGATTCCCGTCCTCGGTCGTTTGTTTACTTCGCCGACTCGCGATGATCGGCAGGTGGACATTGTGATTACAGTGACGCCGCGAGTTTTGCGCGCGCCGACAGCTACGCCGTGGGACGAAGAGATGCGTCCAAGTGGAACGTTGCAGTCGCCAACGACAGGTTCGCTCGAAGCGATGATTATCGAACCGGATCGCGAAGAGCAGTTGGCTCAAGCCCGGAGGTTACCGCGCAATGCAGTTGTTAACCTCCCGGATGTTGAGCCTGCTCCCTTCAGTGCCGGTGCAACCCAAGTCGCCAGGCAACAGGCGCCCACAAAATACACAGGCAACGGGGCAAACAGTTGCGCAGACTGCGAAGCCAGCGGCGACTCAGCCGAATGTGACGACGACTGCACAGCCACAGCCCGCACAAGTCGTCCACCAAAAGCCTCAAATCGAGGAATTACCGGCCTTCGTGCCCGCGCCGAAATCGCTGGTCTGGATGCAGACGGGATTCGCCATGGTGGTGCTGTCCGCCGCGATCAAGGCGATCCCCGACGAGATCATCGAGGCCGCTCGGATCGACGGCGCCTCCGAGCTCCAGGTCTTCTGGCGCATCATGGTGCCGACGATGCCCCCACGATCGTGGTGGTGACGACCTACATGCGATCAACGCGATGAAGGTCTTCGACATCGTCTTCTTCTCGTTCAGCCGGCGAACGCGGAGAACAACGGCACGGTCGTGATGGCCGAGCGGATGCTCCGATGGTTCTTCCAGCTCAACCACAACGGCCGGGGCGCCGCGGTCGCGGTCGTCCTGTTCCTGGCCGTGGTCCCGGTCATGATCTGGAACATGCGAAGGTTCCGCGAACAGGAGGCCATCCGATGAGCGCCACGCCGGTCTCGGCGCCGAGATCGAGCCCGAGCGCAGCGGCAACGTGGGAGACGTCCGCACGGGCGGCTGGCTCATCCGCATCACCATCATCGTGATCGTGCTCTTGTGGTCGATCCCGACCCTCGGCGTGTTGTTCACTCCTTCCGTGCGGAGGAGTTCGTGAACACATCGGGTTGGTGGACGGCGCTCGCGAAACCGTTCGAGGCGGCCCAGTGGACGATCGAGAACTATCGGGTGGCGATCGAGGGCCAAGAGTTCGGGAGCGCGTTCATGAACAGCCTCGCCATGGCGATCCCCGCCACGGTGATCCGATCACGATCGCTGCGTTCGCGGCATACGCCTTCTCGTGGATGGAGTTCCGGGGACGGTACGTGATGTTCGTCACCGTGGTGGGCCTCCTCGTCGTCCCCTCCAGATGGCGCTGATCCGATCCTGAAGCTGTTCACCCAGGGCATCATGCTCGGCGACTACATCATCGTCCCGGATCTGGACCTGAATCAGTCCTTCGTCGGCATCTGGCTCGCGCATACGGGGTTCGGTCTTCCCCTCGCCGTGTATCTGCTCCGGAACTACATCGGCTCGCTTCCCTCCTCGATCATCGAGTCGGCGCGGATCGACGGCGCCGACCACTTCACGATCTTCTGGCGCCTGATCATCCCGCTCTCGATCCCGCCCTCGCGGCCTTCGCGATCTTCCAGTTCATGTGGGTCTGGAACGATCTGCTCGTCGCGTACGTGTTCCTCGGCGGGGCGGGGAAGAACATCGTGCTCACCGTGGCCTTGCGGAACCTCGTGGGCTCGACGGGCGAGAACTGGCAGTCCTGACGGCCGCGGCGTTCATCTCGATGTCGCTCCCACTCATCGTGTTCTTCTCCCTCCAGCGGTACTTCGTCCGCGGGCTCACGGCGGGCGCCGTCAAGGGCTGAGGGGTGGTGCGTCGGGCCCGAGGGTCCGGGCTCGCGGGTGCCGAGCCCCTCTCGCCGCGCAAGAAGTGGCGGGCGATCACACTGGCCACCTTGGTGCTGGCGCCTGCGTTCTGGTCGGTCCTGGCCGGCGTGGTAGCGGTCGGATCGGATGATCCTCGGGCCCCGGCGCCCGCTCCGCTCATCGCGTTCGGCCTCGCGCTCGTACCGTTCGTGTACATCGTCCTCGCGTTCCTCTCCGAGCATCCCCGCGCACCCGGCGCGGTCGTCCGGGCCATGGTGCTGTCGCTGCTCGTGGGGATCCCGATCTCGGCCCTCGCTCCCGACGCGGTGACCGGGTTCGTGGCGGGCCTCGGCGCAGGGGGGATCGCCGCCCTGCGAGCGGACCCCATCCACTCGTGGAAGGCGAGAGCCGCAGCCGTCGCCGTCGCAACGGTGTTCGTGTTCCTCCTGGTGAGGGTCTCCGACGTCGCCTTGCTGCTGGCACCCGCGCTGCCGTTCACGAGCCTCGGCGTGGCGGATCAGGTCGTGGAGCGCAGACAGGAGCGCCCCGAGGTCTCCTGACCGGCCCGTGCCTCACGGGTCGCGGGTCGCTCCCGCCGCCAGCGCCGACACCGCCGTGGCGATGAGCGGCACGAGGAACGCGATCCGCAGGGTGGCCAGGTCGGCGATGAAGCCCACGAGCAGCGGTCCGACGATCGAGCCCATGTAGCCGGCGGTGGCCACGAGCGGCAGCGCGCTCGCGTGGCCGGGGCGGAAGGTCCGACCGGCCGTCCGGAACGCCAGGGGGACCACAGGCCCGAGGCCCAGGCCCACGATCCCGAGTGCGGCGACGGACGGGACCAGGCGGTGGACGATCAGCATCGCGGCGAGCGCCACGAACGCGCTCGAGGCGCCGACCCGAGCGACGACCGGCTGCCCGAACCGTGCCACGAGGCGATCCCCGAGGAAGCGCGACGCCGCCATCCCGGCCGAGAACGCGACGACGCCGAGCCCCGCGGCGCCCGGGTCGGCGCCCACCGACTCACGGAGGAAGACGGCGCTCCATTCGACCGCGATCCCCTCCACGAGGAAAGAGCCCATGGCGACCAGACACAACAGGAGGAGGACCCGGGTCGGGCTCGGCCGGCCGACCTGCGGCTCGTCCGGCCTCGCGAGCCGGAGCCTCCGTGGCTTCCCCCGCGGCCGGCAACCATCGGAGGAACGCAGCGCTCACCACGACGACGAGCGCGGCCGAGATCGGGAGGTGAACCCCGATCGACAGGCCGGCGGCGATCCCCGCCGAGGCGAGCGCCGCGCCGACGAACAGCGCCACGCTCCACGTGCCGTGGATCGCCGACATCACCCGGCGTTCGAACCGCCGCTCGACGGCGACCGCCTCGATGTTCATCGCCACGTCGATCAGGCCCGCCAAGAGGCCGATGCCGAGGAAGAGCAGCGTGAGCGACGCGAGGCTCCGTGCCGCCGGCAGCAGCGCGAACCCCACGCCCATCGTCGGGATGCCGCCGCGGACGACCCGCCGGCCACCCCAGCGTCGGATCGCCGGGTCCGCCACGCGGGTCCCGCCCAGCAGCCCCACCGCGAACCCCGTCAAGGCGATGCCGAGCCCGGAAGCATCCAGCCCCGCCTGGGCCTTGATGCGAGGGATCCACGGCCCGAGGAGACCGGACAGCATCGCGTGCGCCGCGAACGCGGCCGTCACCCCGACCCGCGCGCGGCGCATCGCCCGCTGATCCTCGCCGGCGTTCGCCATCGAGAGAGTCTGTGCGATGCGAGCCGAAACCGGCACGTACGCCCGACGGCGGTTCGCTAGGCTGCTCGGATGCCGCCGTCCGATCCGGACGTCGGCGCGTCACGCTGGTGGCGCGACGGCGTCCTGTACCAGATCTATCCACGCTCCTTCGCGGACTCCACGGGGAGCGGACACGGCGACCTCCGAGGGGTGATCGAGCATCTCGACCACCTGTCGTGGCTCGGCGTCGACGGCATCTGGCTCAGTCCGATCAACCCCTCCCCGGACGCGGACTGGGGATACGACGTCGCGGACTACACGGACGTCGATCCGGACTTCGGCACGTTGGAGGATCTCGATCGGCTGGTGGCGGAGGCCGCCGATCGCGGGATGCGCGTGCTGATCGATCTGGTGCCGAACCACACGAGCGACCGGCATCCGTGGTTCGTCGACGCCCGGTCCGACCGCTCCGCCGCCCACCGCGACTGGTACGTGTGGGCGGACGGCAAGCCCGACGGATCGCCGCCCAACAACTGGTTGTCGTCCTTCGGCGGCCCCGCCTGGACCTGGGACGAGCCCACGGGCCAGTACTACCTCCACAACTTCCTCCCCGAGCAGCCCGACCTGGACTGGTGGAACCCCGCGGTGGGCGACGCGTTCGACGAGATCGTGCGGTTCTGGCTCGACCGGGGGCTCGCCGGGTTCCGGATCGACGTCGCGCACGCGCTCGTGAAGGACCGCGACCTCCGAGACGACACGCCGGCTCTCGAGACGGATCATCCGAGCATCCGCCGGCACGGTCTGCGCTCGGACTTCAGCATGAACCGGCCGGAGGCCCACGACGTGCTCCGGAGGTGGCGGACGATCGCCGACGAGTCCCAAGGCGTCCTCCTCGGAGAGACGTGGGTCCTGGATCTGGAGGCGCTCGCGCGCTTCTACGGCACGGGCGAGGACGAGCTCCACCTCGCGCTCAACGTGCCGTTCGTCTTCTCGACGCCGGGTGCGGAGATGCGCGAGATCGTCGAACGGACCCAGGCGGTGCTGCCCGCGGTCGCGTGGCCCCTGTGGAACGGGTCGAACCACGACGCCGGCCGGTTCGCGACCCGATGGTGCGACGGCGATGAACGACGGACCCGGGCCGTCCTCTGCACGCTCCTCACGCTCCGAGGCACGCCCCTCCTGTACTACGGCGACGAGATCGGCATGCGGAACGTCGAGGTCCCCCGCGACCGGCTCAAGGACCCGGTCGGGATCCGCCACTGGCCGGACGATCCGGGCCGCGACCATGGCCGAACGCCGATGCAGTGGACGCGCGACGGCGGGTTCTCGAACGCCGACGTCGAGCCGTGGCTCCCGATGGGCGACGCGGCCGCCCGCAACGTCGCGGATCAGCGAGAGGACCCGAGCTCGATCCTCCACCTGTGCCGAGACCTCATCGGCCTCCGGCGTGATCGCGAGGACCTGCGCTCCGGCTCCTACGAAGCCCTCGAGGCACCGGCCGGGATCTGGGCGTGGCGGCGAGGAGAGGCGACGACGGTGGCGGTGAACCACGGCGACGCGCCCGAGACGCTGTCTGTCGGAGCCGCGACGGTGCTCATCGGGACGGACCGAGGGCGGGACGGCGAAGAGGTCGAGGAGACCCTCCGGCTCGAGCCATGGGAAGCCGTCGTGCTGGACCGGCGTCGCTGATCGCTCGGCGTCCGTCCGTGCGCTAAGGGGTCGGGGCCACCGGGAAGACGGGGACCTTGATCCCCTTCTCGGTGAGCCGACGGCTGATGCGCTCCCGGAGCAGCCGCTCGACGTCCATCACCTTCGACGGTCGTGTATCCGCGATCACACGCATCACCAGCGCGTCCTGTCCCATCCGCTCCACGCCGAGCACGCTCGGTGCCTCGTGGATCCAGTCCGAGAAGGTGCGGTCGCCCTCGAGCTCCTTGAAGAGCTCCTCGAGGACGCCGCGGAGATGCTCGACGTCCTCCCCGTAGGCGGCACGGACGTCGATGATCGCGCGCGCCCATCCCTTCGACCGATTGCTGGCGACGAGGATGTTCCCGTTGGGCACGAAGTGGAGCGTTCCGTCGAACGCTCGCAACGAGGTGATCCGCAGGGTCAGGCTCTCCACGCGGCCGACGACCCGATTCGACGGGGTCTGGACCTCGACGTTGTCGCCCACGCCGAACTGGTTCTCGAGCAGGATGAAGAAGCCGGAGAGCGTGTCCCTCACGAGACTCTGCGCGCCGAACCCGAGGGCCACGCCGGCCACGCCGGCGCTGGCGAGCAGCGGCGCGATGTTCTGGTTGAACTCTCCGAACGCCATCAGGATCGCGACGACCCAGATCACCACGATCAGGGCGGTCGACAGCGCGCCGGTGAGGGTAGTCGCCCGCTGGAGGTTCAGCTCCTGCGTGATGCTCGCCGTTCCCTCGAGTCGCTTCCGGAACCGGTTCACGATGAGCCGAGAGGCGAGCGTCACCAAGACCGCTGCGGCCAAGATGATGACGATCCGCACCCAGGGCTCGGCGAACCAGTCCGTCAGGTCCTTCGTGGCCTGGGCGATCAGGGGATACATGGGTCCCCATGCAATCGGGCGGGCCGCCCCGCGTCAACGACGCGGGAGATGTTGGCGCCTGGCAAGCGGACGGTCCGAGGCTTTACGCTTCGCGTCGATGTCCGCACCGGAGGCACCGCTCGGACCGACCGACCACCGTCAGTACTACGAGACGCTGGTCGAGGCGAGCCCCACCGCGATCGTCGCCTGCGACCCGGAGCTGATCGTCATGTCGTGGAATCCGGCGGCCGAGCGTCTGTTCGGGTATCGACACGAGGAGGCGATCGGACGCTACGTCGACGAGCTGGTGGGCGATCACGAGTCCATCCGTGCGGAGGCCGAGGCGATCAGCCAGCGGGTGCTCGCCGAACCGATCCAGCTCGTGACGCGCCGCTCGAGGAAGGACGGTTCGCTCGTCGACGTCGTGCTCCGATCCGTTCCGATCGTCATCGACGGCGAGCTCGTCGGCGCGTTCGCGATGTTCGAGGACGTCGGGCGAGCTCGTTCGTCAGCGTCGGTTCTTCGAGTCCCTGGTCGAGATGAGTCCGGCCGCCGTCATCATGGTCGACGAGCACGTGGTCGTCAGCCTCTGGAACCCCGGGGCCGAGCGGCTGTTCGGCTACAGCGCGGGCGAGGCGATCGGCGCGAACCTGGACGACCTGATCGCGACGGATCCAGAGATCCACGCGGAGGCGACGGCCTGGAGCAGCGAGGCGTGGGAGGGCGATTCCTTCCGACGGATCGGCCGGCGGAACCGGAAGGACGGATCGCTGGTCGACGTGGAGATCGTGGCCGTCCGTGTGCTCCTCGAGGGCGCCCCGATCGGCTTCTACATCATCTACCACGACATCACCGAACTGGAGCAGACACGCCGGCGTCTCGAGACCCGGATCGACGAGCAGATGGCGGAGCTCGTCCGCACCGGGGAGCTTGCCAGGTTCCTGCCGAACCAGGTCGCCGAGGGCTTGCTCGGAGGAAACCTCCAAGCGGAAGAGCCGTTCCAGCGCCGGAGGATCACCGTGTTGTTCGCCGACATGGTGGGGTTCACCGATCTGTCGGAGAGCCTGGAACCGGAGGAGCTGGCCGAGGTATTGAACGGCTACCTACGGGAGATGACGGCAGTGGTCCTGGCCTACGGAGGGTCGTTGGACAACTTCATCGGGGACGGCGTGATGGCTGTGTTCGGCGCTCCGCGGGAGCGACCGGAGGCCGAGCAGGCGTGGGCGGCCGTCCAGGCCGCGATGGAGATGCGGGCGCGGTGCCGCCAGCTTGCATCGTCGCTCCGCGAACGCGGCATCCCCGCCGACCCGGACATCCGGGTGGGCCTGAACACGGCCCACTGCACCGTGGGGGTCTTCGGGAGCGAGGTCATGCGCGCCTACAAGGCGGTCGGCTTCGCGGTCAACGTCGCGGCTCGCCTCCAGACCGCCGCCGATCCCGGATCGATCCTCTGCGGGTTCCGCACCTACGCGCTGGTGAAGGACCGCGTTCGGGCAGAGGAACGCGGGGCGCTGTCGGTGAAGGGCGCGCTGCGGCCGGTCGAGGCCTGGGAGATCACCGGTCTGATCGACCCGTGAGTCACCGACGACGATCGTCGTCCACCCGCGCATCGATCGCCTCGAGCACGCGAGCGGTCGCCTCGAGCACCAGGCGTTCGCGCATCTCGGCAAGCTCCTCTTCCGTCATGCCTTCGAGCGGCGGGATCGCCTGACGACCGTGCTCGCGGAACGCATACGCCGACTCCCCGTGCTCGGTCACGTCGACACCTGCCTCCTCTGCCTCGGACGTCACGCGGAAACCGACGAACCGGTCGACGAGCTTCAGGATCGCCCAGGTGGCCGCGAACGAGAAGACGAGCGTGATGCCCGCGGCGGCACCCTGGCGACCGATCTGGAGCCAGCCGCCGTCCGCACCGGCGGGGTTCACCGCGAGGCTCGCGAACACGCCGGTGAGCAGCGCCCCGACGAGCCCGCCCACCATGTGGACGCCGACGGCGTCGAGGGAGTCGTCGTAGCCGAACCGGGACTTGAGCTCCACCGCCGCGAAGCACACGGCTCCTCCGGCCAGCCCGATCAGCAGCGCCGGCACCGGTCCCACGAACCCGGCGGCGGGCGTGATCGCGACGAGTCCCGCCACGGCGCCGGTCGCTCCCCCGACCGCCGTGGCCTTGCCGTGCCGGATCCGTTCGGGCACGAGCCAGCCGATCAACGCGCCCGCCGCGCCGAGGTGCGTCGCCAGGAACGCCGAGGACGCGAGCCCGTTGGCCCCGAGAGCGCTCCCGGCGTTGAAGCCGAACCACCCGAACCAGAGGATCCCCGCGCCGAGGACCACCATCGGGACGTTGTGCGGCGCGAAGTTCCCCCGCGGGTAGCCTCGGCGCTTCCCGACGAACAGCGCCGCGGCGAGCGCGGCCGCGCCGGCGCTGATGTGCACGACGGTCCCGCCCGCGAAGTCCAGCGCGCCGATCCCGTCGACGCCGAGGAACCCGCCGCCCCAGACCCAGTGGGCCAAGGGCGAGTACACGAAGAGCGACCAGAGGGCGACGAAGGCCACGTAGCCGCCGAACCGCACGCGCTCGGCGAACGCTCCCGCGATCAGGGCGGGGGTGATCACGGCGAACATCAGCTGGAACGAGGCGAACGCGGTGTGCGGCACGGTCGGCGCCAACGCGTGTGGTGCCTCACCGACCCCCCGGAACCCGAGGTGTGCGAGTCCGCCGATCACGCCACCGACGTCCGGGCCGAACGCGAACGTGTACCCGGCCAGCAGCCACACGACCGAGACGATCGCGATCGCGGCGACGGACTGCATCATCGTGCCGAGCACGTTCTTCGACCGGACCAGGCCGCCGTAGAACAGCGCCAGCCCCGGCGTCATGAACAGGACGAAAGCCGCAGCCCCCAACACCCACGCCGTGTCGCCGGTGTCGATCCCTGGCCCCATCCCGACCCCCATCCCTCGCGGATGGCTCTGTTATGGGGCATGTGGGGACAGGATCGGTGACGTTCGTGTTTCGTTCTCGTTAACGCTTCAGAGCGACGGCCGATTCAGCCCTTGAGTCTGTGCTCCAGCTTCTCGAGCCGCTTCTCGAGGTCGCGGACGTGCTTGTCGCCTTCCTTCTTCCCTCGCCGACGGAGCGCGAACCTCGTCGCCAGACCGAGGAAGCCCACCCCCGCGAGCGCGGCGCCCGCCCGTTTCGCCACCTTCGCGGCGGCCGGCAACCGCCCCTCGAGCTGTCGGAGCTCCCCATCCAGACGGTTCCGGGTCTCCTCGATCTCCTTCATCGTTTCAGCTGCTGTTTCGCCCACTGGACGTCCTCCTTCAAAGACTCTTGGGTGAGCTCGGGCTTGGTGGCGCTCGAACGGAGCCATCCCCGGGCCGCCACGATCGCGACGGCCGCGAGCAGGCCGAACACGCCCGCCACGATCAGCATCGCCGCCCATCGGGGCAGGACGAGGTCGAGCGCTTCGGCGCCGGCCATCCCGAGGAATCCGATCACGAACAGTCCCAGCACGGCGGCGGCGCCGAAGACCCCCACGGCCTTGGCCCGCGTGCCGACCATCTCGCCGATCTCCTGCTTCGCGAGCTCGATCTGCTTGCTCACCAGCGTGGAGATATCCGCGGCGATCGACCGGATCAGCGGACCCGTGCCCCTGGCACCGTTGGTGGATACCGGCGCGACCGGCGGGGCCGTCCCCGCCGGCGGGGCGCCGTCTGTGGCGCCCCCGCCCCTCCGTCGTTCCCGAACTGAACCTCCACGGTCTCCTCCTCCCTTCGCTCCTCGACCCGTGCATGGTCGCGGAGCGCGCGTTCGTCTGCTTCCATCAGTCTGTCGGGGTCGAGGGCGCGTGGCCACAGGCGCCGCGCGCGGACGACATTCATCTCGGCGCCCAGCAAGGTGACCTGGGCGCCGAGGTAGATCCACGTCAGGAGCCCGATCACGACCGCGAAGAACCCGTAGGTCTCCTTCGCCGACTCCAGCTTGTGGCCGATCACGTACCCGCCGAGCGCCTGGAGGACGGTCCAGACGACCCCCGCGAAGACGGCGCCGATGAAGACGTCCCGCCAGCTCACGTCCTCGACGGTGAGCACCCGGTACGCCACCAGGAAGATCAGGAAGTTCAGGACGAGCGTCCCTGCGATCCCGCCGAGGCGCACGGCGATCGGCGCGTCCTCCGTGCCCGCGGCGACGCCACCGAGGAAGCTGGCGAGCAGCACGAAGACGCCGAGCGTGAGGAGCATCAGCACGGCGCGGAGCAGGGCGATCGGGAAGCTGGGCTGCCGTTTCATCGGGACGTCCCACACGTGGTCCATCGCGTTCTGCGCCGCCTTGATGCCGGCGAGCCCGGCCCAGAGGGCGCCTCCGATCCCGAGCGCGAGAGCCACGCCCTTGTCGGGGAGTGCCTGGAGGTTCGTACGGAGCTGATCGCCGATCACGGGGAACTGCGACAGCGCTGCATCGACGAGCCGATCCTGGATGTCCGACTCCTTGAAGAGCATCCCGGAGAGCGTGACGAAAGCGAGGAGCAGGGGGAACAGGGAGAAGAAGCCGTAGTACGCGATCAGGGCGGCGAGCTGTCCGGCTCGGTCCTCCCCGAACTTCTTGACGACCGCGAGCGGGAACGCCAGGAACGGCTTCCTGCGCTGCACGTCGTCGGCGCGTCGAACCGCCCCTTGGACCGCTTCCACGGAGGAGGCGTACCCGCGGCGCCGTCGCCCGCAAACCGAGTCGAATCAGGACGTGCTAGGCGAGCGCCTCCTCGAGCGCCCGGCGGACGAGCACCTTGGACAGAGCCCGCCGGTACTCCTCCGATCCGAACGAGTCCGAAGGTGGGGCAGACCCCTCGTCCGCGCGCTCGGCTGCCGTGGCCGGGTCGGCCCCGCCCGCGAGCGCCTGCTCCACCCCGGCGGCCCGGATCGGCGTGAGCCCCATGTTCGTGAGCGACACGTTCGCGCTCCCGTTCATCCGAACGGCCGCCACACCGACCAGCGCCCAGTCCTGCGCCCGTCTGGTGAACTTCTGATAGCTCCACCCCCCGATCGTCTTCGGCACCCGGATCTCGGTCAGCACCTCGTCGTTCGCGAGGGCCGACTGGAACAGGCCGGGGAACATGTCGTCGGCGCCGATCTCGCGTGTGCCTCCCGAACCGGTCGCCACGAACGTGGCGCCGAGCGCGAGCAGCACCGAGGGCATGTCGCCCGCCGGGTCGGCGTGCGCCACCGAGCCACCGATCGTCCCCATGTGCCGGACCTGAGGATCGCCGACCCGGCCCGCGACCGATCCCACGATCGGACAGAGCTGACGCAACGCGTCATCCGCCTCGAGGTCGTGGTATCGGGTGAGCGCCCCGATCGCGACCGAGTCGCCGTCCTCCCGGACGTAGGACAGGTCCTGTAGCCGCCCGATGTCCACGAGCTTCGTCGGCATCGCGAACCGGAGCTTCATCTGCGGCAGGAGGGAGTGCCCGCCGGCGAGCAGCTTCGCGCCCTCGTCGGCCTGCAGCGCCGCGATCGCGGCGTCGACCGAGTCCACGCGTTCGTACTCGAACTGCGCCGGGATCATGTCGACGCCCCTTTCGCCTCCTGGATGGCTCTCCACACGCGCTCCGGCGACGCCGGTTTCTCGATCGCCGTGACGCCGAGATGCGAGACGGCGTCGATCACCGCATTCAGCACCGCGGGCGGCGCCGCGATCGTGCCCGCCTCCCCGATCCCCTTCACACCCAGCGGGTTGGTGGTCGAAGGCGTCTGGTGGGAGCCGTCGGTCGTGATCGTCGGGATCTCGACCGCCGTCGGGATGAGGTACTGCGTCATCGTCGACGTCGTCAGGTTCCCGGACTCGTCGTAGATCGCTTCCTCGTACAGCGCCTCGGCCACGCCCTGCGCCACGCCGCCGTGGATCTGCCCGTCCACGATCATCGGGTTGATCACGGTGCCGCAGTCGTCGACCGCGATGTACTTCACGATCTCGGTCGCCCCGGTCTCCGTGTCCACCTCGACCACGCAGATGTGCGCGCCGCCCGGCCACGTGAAGTTCGGGGGGTCGTAGACCGCGGTCGCGTTCAGGTGCGGCTCCGTCCCTTCCGGCAGGGCGTGGGCGTGCCATGCGGAGAACGCGATCTCGGGGATCGTCTTCGCCTTGTCGGGCGCGCCGGTCACGTGCCAGGAGCCTTCGCCCCACTCGAGGTCGTCCTCGGAGACCTCGAGCTCGTGCGCGGCGATCGTCCGCGCCTTCGCGCGGATCTTCTCCATCGCGAAGTGCAGGGCGACCCCTCCGACCGAGACCGACCGGGATCCGTACGTGTCCATCCCCAGCGGGGTGATCAGCGTGTCGCCGTGCAAGACCTCGATGTCGTCGGGTGTGATGCCGAGCCCGTCGGCCACGATCTGCGCCCACGCGGTCTCGTGGCCCTGCCCGTGCGGCGACGTCCCCGTCTTCACGAGCACCTTGCCGGTCGGCAGGCATTCGATCGTCGCTCCGTCCCAGCCACCGGCCGCGTAGCGGAGCGCCCCGAGGATGTTCGACGGCGCCAGTCCGCACATCTCGATGTAGGTGGACAGGCCGATGCCGAGCTGCTTGGTGTCGCCGCGTTCACGGCGGTCGCGCTGCTCCGCCCGGAGCTTGTCGTACTCGACGAGCCCGAGCGCCGTGTCGAACGTCGCCTGGTAGTTCCCCGAGTCGACGCTCAACCCGGAGATCGCCGCCGTCGCTTCCGAGAATGCCGGCTTGAGGTTCATCCGCCGGACCTCGACGGGATCCTTGCCCACGCGGCGCGCGTACGAATCGACCATCCGCTCGACCACGTACGTCGCCTCCGGCCGTCCGGCGCCGCGGTAGGCGTCCGTCGGGGTCGAGTTCGTCACGATCCCCGTGAACTCGTACCAGTAGGCCTCCGGGTCGTAGGGACCCATGTACACCCAGCCGCCGAGCTCGGGGATGCCCGGGGTCAGGAGCTGGTAGTACGCGCCCATGTCGGCCAGCTCGACGAACTTCATCCCGAGGATCTTCCCGTCCTCGGTCCCCGCGATCGTGCAGTCGTGGATCACGCCGCGTCCGTGGATCGTGGCGACGTAGTTCTCCCGCCTGCCCTCGATCCACTTCACCGGACGACCGAGCTTGCGCGCGATCCCGAGCGCGAGCGCCTCTTCCGCGTAGACGTTCAGCTTGGAGCCGAAGCCGCCGCCGACGTCCGGCGCGATCACGCGCAGCTTCTGCTCGGGGATGCCGGTCACGCCCGAGAGCGTCACCTTCACGATGTGCGGGATCTGCGTCGCGGAGACGAGGGTCCACTCGTCCATCGCCGGCACGCCGTACGCGAGACATCCGCGCGGCTCGATCGCGTTCGGGATCAGCCTCGGCTGGGCGAACCGCTCCTGCACGATGACCGGCGCGGACTCGAACAGCGACTGATCGCCGGCGCCGCCGTGGCTCCAGTGGACGACGGAGTTGGTGCCGAGGTCGTCGTGGATGATCACCTCGTCCTTGGCGGCCTCCTCCAGGTCCAGGACCGCGGGCAGTTCCGTGGCCGTCACGGCCACGACCTCGGCGGCGTCGATCGCCTGCTCGCGCGTCTCCGCCACCACCACCGCCACGGCGTCGCCGTTGAACCGGACCTTGTCCGACGCCAGCGCGTAGTGCACCGGCACCTTGATGTCCTCGGTGATCGGCCAGACGAACGGCAGCGCGCCCAGGTCGAAGTCGGCCGCCGTGTACACGCCGACGACGCCGGGCATCGCCGCGGCCTCCGCGGTGTCGACCCCGTCGATCGTCGCGTGGACGTACGGCGGACGCGCCAGCGCCATCCACACCATCCCCGGCATCGTCCAGTTGTCGATGTAGCTCGCCTGTCCGGTGATCAGCTCCGGGTCCTCCTTGCGAAGGACCGGCTGCCCGATGAACTGCTCCGTGGTCGTCATCGAGCGCCTCCTCAGGCCTCGGCGCCGGCCATCGAGCCGGCGGCATCGAGGATCGACTTCACGATGTTCTGGTAGCCGGTGCAGCGGCAGAGGTTCCCCTCGAGCGCCATCCGGACGTCGTCCTCCGACGGGCTCGGGTTCTCCTTCAGGTAGCTCGCCGCGGCCATGAGCATCCCCGGCGTGCAGTAGCCGCATTGCAGTCCGTGGTTCCGCCGGAACGACTCCTGCAGCGGGTGGAGCTCATCGCCTTCCGCCAGGCCCTCGATCGTGGTGAGCTCGCGGCCATCCGCTTGCGCGGCCAGCAGCGTGCACGACTTCACGGACTCTCCGTCGAGCAGGACGGTGCAGGAACCGCAGCTCGAGGTGTCGCACCCGACGTTCGTGCCGGTGAGCCCGAGGGTCTCACGGAGGAAGTACACGAGGAGCGTGCGAGGCTCGACGTCAGCCTCTCGCATCGCCCCGTTGACGGTGACCGACACGTGCGTCACGGGGGCCTCCTTTGCCTCATCCAGGACGGACGAGGCGGAGTGTAGACCCGGGCTCCGGAACGGTCGAATCGGGGGAGGGGAGCACCGAGCGCGCTCCCCTCCCCGACTCTTAGGACCCGAACACCTGGACCTCGGCGACCCGGACCGTCAGGTCCTGCACGCTGCCGGCGGAGCAGTCCGTGACGTTGATCGGGTCGTCGTCCTGGTCTCCCTGGTAGTCGGGCGCCCCCGTGCACTGGTTGTGGAGGACCACGAACCGGACGTGGGTCGCGCTCCCGGACAGGTCGAACCCCCGGATGATGAGCTGCGGGGCACGGGGTCGGGGCTGGACCGCCGGGAAGGCATCCGCCGGGCTCGTGAACGCCGTCGTGAAATCATCGGGATCGGCGCACGTGGTCGGCCCCACCGCCCGGCAGATCTGGACCTCGAACTGCCGGAGGGCCGTGAACCGGTTCTGCCCCGCGAACAGCATCGCGCTCACTTGGATCGAGCCGAGCTCCTGTGGGGTGGTCCCGGCGAGGTCGATCGTCACGGCCTTGCCGGCGATCGCCGATCCCGCCGACTCCCAGTTCGTCGACTCGGTGTCGTCGATCAGCGCCCCGAGGCGTGTGCCGTCCCCGGTCGCGGTGGCGCCGCTCGCCTGCGAGGCCAGGTTGCGGGGCAGGGTGACGGTGAGCGTGAGCGACCCGGTTCCCGAGACCGCCACGTCCTCCACACGTCGGAGGCCGTACCCGGTGGCACGCACGAGGAAGTCGTAGGTGCCCCGGACCATGTCGACGGTCGACCCGAGCGGCGTCGCAGCCGTCGTGTCGGCGACAGGGAGCGCCCTCGCCTCGTACTGCCCCACGAACAACTGCGCGCCCGCGACGATGTCCCCGTCCGCGTCACGAGGGTCGAACGTGACCGCGGTCTCGGTGTGGAACGCCGAGGCGAAGCTCGGGATCGGGTCCGTATCCGCGTTCGTGTTGCTCGAGGCGGCCTCGCCGAAGCCTCGCCGTGCGAACACGTCCCACATCGCCGACCGATGGGCGCCGCCGAACCGGATCTGGTCGGCGGCGAGGTACGCGTCCCGCGCGCCCACCATGCTGACGGCGGACGGCATCAACAGGTACGCGTCGAACATCACCTGGCGCCAGACCTGGTTCCCGATGGCACCGCGGAGATCGAAGTTCGTGGCGCTCCAGATCTCACCGTCGGCGTGGACCTGGGGACCCGTGAGGTCGTAGCCGACATCGGAGTAGTTGAGCGGGCTGTCGTTCATGCCGTAGTTGCGGATGCCCGCGACCGGGTCGCCGGTGACGTACGGTCCAACCGCGAACGGGTTCTCGCCGGCGACGGGGACGAACCCGTTCGAGTTCAGGTACTCCATCGCCACGAGGTCCGACCAGGACTCGCCCATCGCGCCGCCCTGGTGGCCGCTGATGCCCGCGTTCGGCCCGCCGATCATCCGGTTCGTGATCGCGTGGGTGTATTCGTGGGCGATCACGCTCATGTCGTAATCGCCATCGACACACGGCGCGTAGAAGGCGCCGGCGATCGGCTGCCACAGATACATGTTCGTGTTCGGGGACTGGCCGTCCTTCGGCGTGATCTGGTTGGCGTTGTCACGCGCGGTGAATCCCGGAGGTCCGCCGACGATCCCACCGGCCTGGGCGCTGCCGATCTCGGGATCGTTCCCCTTCCCACCCAGGCCGTAGTTGTACTTCTGCAGGTTGAAGGTCGCCTCGCGGAAGCCGAGGCTGTACGCGAAGTCGTGCATCCGGTTGTGCATCACGAACAGGTTCGCGATCGCCGCGTCGATGTCGTTGCGCGCCGGGGAGGTGAAGACCGACGGGTTGCAGCGTTCCTCGAACCACTGGTTGGTCCATGGATAGGCGTAGTCGCGGGTCGGCGACTCGGTCGCAGGATCGTTGCCGACCCTGAACGGGTTGTCGGTGTTCCAGTTCTCATAGGACCCGGCGTTGTTCCCGACCGAGGTGTGGGTCACGCCGATCCCCGGCGGCACGAAGTCCCACGGGTTCGGCGACGACGGGTTACCGACCACGCGATCGCATCCGGCTCCCGCGAACCAGCACCACGTCTCGCGCGTGTCCGTCGAGGAGTAGTCCAGGGGAGGACTCGCCGGGAAGACGTCCCAGTCCGGGTTGTCGGCCGCGAAGTCCACCAGGCTCTCCCGCGCCAGGACGGCGCCGGTGTTCGCATCGACGTACGTGGCGATGGCGAACGGCGCCCGCGCGTCGATCAGCTGCGTGAGCCAAGCGGCACGCACGCCCTGCCTCGGTGTGGGCACGGCGACCAGTGATGCGGTCTGCGGTCCGGTGAACCCACGGATCTTCATCTCTGCGGAGCGGCCCTGGCGGTCGAAGGCGGAGATGGCGCCGGCAGAGAAACCACGTCCGGCTCGCGATCCGGCGAGCTGCATCGCGCGCTGGGCCGAAACCGACGCGCGATCCGAGATCGTGGCGTGCGGGGCGAGCGAGGACGAGACGTAAGCCACGTTCCCGTGGACGATCCCCAGCGTGATCCTGCCGTCCAGTCCTGCAGGAAGTGCGCCGAAGACCTGCTGGAACGTGATGGCGCGACCCTCACCGATCGGAGCGTTCCGGATGACCGAGAGAGCCTCCACGCCGGCCACCGAGAGCTTCAGCAGCGCCCGATTCGCGGAGATCCACGCTCGCGCAGCCGTGACTTCTTCGGACGCCAGGCCCGTCGCCAGATACCCACTCGTTGCAGGCCTGAGCGACTGCGGCGTCCCGAAACGATTCCAGGTCGCCTTGGCGCCCATCGCGGAGACGAGCTGGCGCTGCCGCGCGGTCGGGGCCACCGAGCCGACACGGAGATCGAGGTCGTCCTGGAGATCGAGACCTTCCCCCTGGAAGTGGAAGTCGCTCTCGGAGGCTCCCTGAGCGGGGACACCCCCACCGACGAGCGGGGTGAGGCACGAGAGGGCGATGAGCAGCGCGAACCGGCGAACGCGCGAGCGAGGACGAGGCGACACGGTTCCCCCTTCCTGGCGCGAGCGCGCCAGCGTGGATGATGGGGAGGGGTTACCCAGGAAATGGACCTCTAAACGCGATATCGCTGTGGATCGCTCAGGGTCTCACGCGAGGTTCGGACGCGGTCCCCGACCCATCTCCGTTGAGGACCGAGGCGCCCGTGCATCCGGAAGTTGTCCCCGACGTGATGCTGCCGTCCGCGCCGGCGCGGATCCAGAAGCAGGTCCCGCTCGGCCCGAGGACCGCGGCCGCCCAGACGTGCCGCTCCGCGGCGACCGAGACGATCCTCGGCATCGTCGACGGGCCGTCGACGAACGTGTACCCGGGTTGGAGGGCGCTGAGCTGGGCAGGGCCCGCGTCGAGGAAGGTCCCCCGTTCCATGAACGCGGCGCTGGCGGCGGCGAGGGCGATCCTCGTGGCCTCCTCGGCCTCTGTATCCGTTCCCGAGGAAGCGGCCGGGCCGTCGATCCGCCCGACGGTCAACTCCGCGCCCACCGGTCGGCTGCGACCGCGGGCGAAGCTCTCGCGCTCGCTCGCCACCACCCATCCGATGAAGAGGCCGATCCCGAGGACGACGAGGGTGCCGAGGACGGCGGCCCTGACGATCCACGGCTCGACCCGTGGGCCGAGGGGCAGCGTCGTCCGGTAGGCGAAGGAGTCGTCCATGGTGGTGGTATCGGCGCCGGGAGGCCGAGGCTGAGGCCTACCAGGAGGGCGCGGAGGCAGCCATCGCCGCGCTCCCGGTGCACGCGGATCCGCTCCCGTACGTCGTGACGCTGCTGGCGGCGATCTTCACCCACCAGCACGTGCCCGACTCCGACCGGACGGCGGCGCCGAACTCGCTCCCGCTGACCGCGTACGAGACCGTCCCCGGACCGTCCGAGGGACCGGACGTGAACCGGAGCGTGGGGTCGTAGGCGGAGAGGGTCGCGAGATCGGTGGTGAAGCTCCCGGATTCGGCGTGGAGGGTCTGCGCCACCACGACGGCGTGGCCGATCGTCGATCGTGCGGCGGCGTCGTAGGCGCGGTCGATCTGGGCGACCGTGTCCAGCTGGGCATCGGCGATCTGCTTGCCGGCCTCGTCGGCGCCGTTGAGGAACACGAACGCGGCCACCGCGGCAGCGACCAGGCCGGCCCCGATCCAGAGCAGTCGGAGATCGAACGAGCGTCCCGTGTGCGGGGACGGCGCCCCCCCGAGGCGTGCGGGACGCTTGGCGGGCTCGCCGAAATGGAAGTCGTCGTTCATGTCTCCCAGTATCGGCTACGGGAGAGGCCTCCCTGAGGAACGGGCGTACCATCGGTCCGTGAGTGAGATCGGCGACGTGCTGGCGGCGATCGAGGCGCTGTCCGCGAAGGGCGAACGCATGGCCCTCGCGACGATCGTGGCCGTTCGGGGCTCGACGTACCGCCGGCCCGGGGCACGCCTGCTGGTTCCGGAGGACGGCGCGCCCGTCGGGAACCTCTCCGGCGGATGTCTCGAGGGTGACGTCGCGGACATGGCGCGGGTGGTCATGAGCGAGGGCCGCGCGCGCCTGGCCGGGTGGGATCTCACCGCGGACGACGACGCGGTCTGGGGTCTCGGCCTCGGTTGCAACGGGGCGATCGAGGTGTTCATCGAGCCGGCCGAGAAGGCGGCCGAGGTCGCCGGAGCGCTTCGGGCCGCGCTCGAGGAAGAACGACCGATCAGCGTGATCACGGTGGTCGAATCGTCGCGGCCCGACGTCGAGCCGGGCGCACGTCTCGTCGTCCGGCCCGGAGGCGCGACGGACGGGTCCCTGGGGAACGCGTCGATCGACGAGGTCGCGGTCGGGGCCGCGGAGGAACTCCTCGGTCAGGAGCGCTCCGAGGTCCGCGCCCTGACCGACCAGGTGCGAGCGTTCGTCGAGGTGCTGGATCCGCCGCTCCGACTGCTCGTGTGCGGCGCCGGACACGATGCGATCCCGTTGGTCCGAGCGGCCTCGGTGCTGGGATGGAACGTGACGGTCGTCGACGATCGACCTGCGTTCCTGACGCGCGATCGCTTCCCCGAAGCGGCGGGCTTCGTCACGGTCGAGGACCCGGCCGACGCCGCCAAGGAGGCGGGCGCGGACGAACGAACGTTCGTCGTCGTGATGACCCACCACTTCCTCCGCGACAAGGAGTACGTCCGCTCGATGCTCGGCTCGCCGGCCACCTACATCGGGATGCTCGGCCCCGCGGCCAGGACGGAGCGCCTGCTGATGGAGCTCGCCGAGGAGGGCGTGGACGTCGGAGAGAGCGACCGGCGGCGCGTCCACGGGCCCGCCGGACTCGACCTCGGAGGCGAGGGCCCCGAGGAGATCGCCCAGGCGATCGTCGCGGAGATCGTGGCCGTGAAGCGGGGCCGTTCCGGCGGTTTCCTCCGGGACCGGTCGGGGCCGATCCACGAGCGGCCGCGTCCCGGTACGGAGGCGCGACCAGCCGGCGGACCAGATGACGGCTAGACCCGGCCGCTGAAGGTGTCGCAGTCGTTCGGGTTGCCGCCCCCGTAGCCCGTCAGGAACCACTCCTTGCGCTGAGCGGACGAGCCGTGGGTCCACGACTCGCGGTTCACCTGCCCCTGCGTCTCCTGCTGGATCCGGTCGTCCCCCACGGACTCGGCGGCATCCAACGCTTGGGCGATCTCGTCCTCACCCAGCGACGCCAGGAACCCCGTTTCCACCGCGTTCGCGGCCCAGACGCCCGCGAAGCAGTCGGCCTGGAGCTCCGTTCGGACGGCCGCGCTCTGTGGACCCTCCCGGTCACCACCGATGTCGTCGAGCGTTCCGAGCAGGTTCTGCACGTGATGGCCGTACTCGTGGGCCAGGACGTAGGCCTCCGCGAACGGGCCACCCTCGGCGCCGAACCGAGCCTGCAGCTCCTGGAAGAACCCCAGGTCGACGTAGACCTTCTGGTCCGCCGGACAGTAGAAGGGGCCGACGGCCGAGGTCGCGTTGCCGCAGCCCGTGCCAGTCGAGCCGGAGAAGAAGACGGTGACGGCGGGGCGGTACCCCTCGACCGCGTCGCTCCAGTACGCCTGGATGCTGTTGACGGTCCCGATCAAGCGGCAGGTCCGATCCTGTTCGGCATCGGCTCCGCTCTTGCACTCGTCGTGCACCTCTCCTTGCTCTTGCTGCCCGCCCGCGATCACGCCGTCGAGCGACTGGAGGGCGTTGAGGTCGATGTTCTCGCCCCCCAGCAGCGTGATCAGGAGGACGACGATGACCCCCACCACGCCGGCGCCGCCGCCGACCGCCATGCCGCGACCGCCGCGCATGCCTCGACGGTCCTCGACCTGCGAAGGATCGAGCTTCGCCCCTTTGCGGAAATCCATGGTTCAGGGTGTACCCAAGACCCGTTCTGGCGCAAACCGGCGCGCCCTAGCGGTCGCGTCGAGCGTCCAGCCAGAGGACGACGTAGAGGGCGGTACCTCCGAAAGTGATCGCGTATCCGATCGTGGTCACGACCTGCATGACCTCGAAGAAGCCAAGGAGGTCGCGTGGACCACTCCGGAACGCATCGAACTCGTTGAGGTACAGCATCGTCGTGGAGACGATGTCGGCGCTCGCCCAGAGGATGACCGACACGATCACGATCCACCTGAGGATGGACAACCAGGGGCTCCGACGGCGCCGATCCGCTCGGGTGAGCGCTGCCCACATGTCCGAGGCGAGCTGGTAGCCGGAGTCGTCATCGGCGAACCGCTGGATCGCTTCGCCCTCACCCAGATCCTCGAGCCGCCACACCGAGTACCCCTCGTCGTCCCGGATCACGACGAATCGCTTGTTCGCGTCGAAGGTTTCGAACCGACCGCCGGAAGGAACGGGGTCGTCGGGATCCACGGTCGAAGCGTAGCCAACGGACTACGCTTCCCGCCGATGTTGATCGAGGACGCGTTCACCGTGCGGACGCCGGTCGACCGTCTCTGGGCGGTGCTCCAGGACGTGGAGGCGATCGCTCCGTGTCTGCCCGGCGCGGAGCTGACGGAGGCGATCGACGACCGGACCTGGAAGGGCAAGGTCCACGTGAAG
This sequence comes from uncultured Actinomycetota bacterium, assembly GCA_963711655.1. Lineage (GTDB taxonomy): Bacteria > Actinomycetota > UBA4738 > UBA4738 > HRBIN12 > JAJNBA01. The sequence continues at coordinate 35,600 of CAVQEW010000012.1, read as the reverse complement.
TTCGGGCCGATGCAGATGGCATTCACGGGCACCGTCGTGATGGAGGAGAGGGACGACACGGCGCACCGCGCGAGGCTCTCGGCGAAAGGCACCGAGCAACGCGGGAAGGGCGCGGCGAACGCCAAGGTGGAGTCGTGGCTCGAGCCCGCGGGGGACGAGGGCACGACGGTGCACATCCGCTCGGACATCACGATCACCGGGGCGGCCGCGCAACTTTCGCGCGGCCTGCTGCCGGAGATCTCCAAGCTCCTGACGAAGCAGTTCGCGGATTGCCTCGAGGCGAAGCTCAACGCCGAGCCTGTGGCAGAGACGGCCATCGGCGCGGAGGCCGAAACCGAGGCCGAACAGGCACCTGCGTCGACCCCTCGGGCCGTCGGTGGGTTCGGCCTCGGCCTCCGGGCCCTGTGGGCCGCGATCAGGCGGTTCGTCTCCCGCCTGTTCGGGCGGCGCGGCTGACCGTGATCTCCGGCGTCGTGCTCGCCGCCGGTTCGGGCCGCCGGTTCGGAGCCACCAAGCAGCTCGTCCCGTACCGCGGACGACCCCTCGCCCAGCACGCGATCGATGCCCTCGCCTCCGCGAGCGTCGGGGAGGTCGTGGTGGTGACGGGCCACGACGCCGATGAGGTCGAACGGGCGCTGACGCTCCCTCCACAGGGTCGCTTCGTTCGGAACCCGGATCACGAGACCGGCCAGTCGTCGTCGCTCGCCGCCGCCCTCCACGACCTCGCGGCCGACAGCGAAGCGGCGGTGGTCCTCCTCGCCGATCAGCCGGGGGTGACCGACGCGGAGGTTCGCGCGCTGGTCGACGCGTTCGCCGCTGGGCGGAGCCGCATCGTCCGGATCGCCTACACCGATGGCCCGGGGCCGGCACTCCTCTCTCGCGAGGTCTTCGCGGAGGCCGGGCACCTGCACGGTGACATCGGCGCCCGGGCCCTCATGGCGTCGCATCCCGACTGGGTGGAGGAGGTCGCGGTGCCGTTCCACGCGCCTCCCGACATCGATCGCCCGGAGGACCTCCCGCGCGAGTGATCAGCCGCGGCGGAGACGCACCATCGTCCGCTCGTTCGGCGCCTCGAAACCGAACCGCGCGTACAGGCTGTGTGCATCCCTCGTGTTGAGGAACCACGCAAGGTCTCGGTGCGCCGGGAACTCCACGGCTTCCCGCACGAGCTCGACTCCGAGACCTTTCCCTCGATGCCCTTCGAGGACGAACACGTCGCCGAGCCACGCCATGCTCGTACCGTCGGACACCACGCGGGCGAACCCGACCTGCTCGTCACCTCGGTACACGCCGATCACGCGCGCCGACTCGCGGACGAGCCGTTCGATCGTGGCCCGATCGCGGCCGGGCACCCAATAGGCCTCCTCGGCGAGGTAGCGGTACACCACGTCGACATCCACGCGATCGCGATCGTCGTCGACCTCGTAGCCGTCGGGAAGCTCGCGGCGCATCAGCAGGTGATGCCGAGCTGCCGGTGTTCGAGCGCGGGCAACGCCCTCCGCACGCCACGCAGCTCGGAGACGTCCAGATCCGCGAACCAGACACCGGAGCCTTCCTCCGGCGCCTCCACGAGGATGTCGCCCCACGGCCCGACGATCATCGAACGACCGTAGGAGCGCCGCGGTTCATCGCTCGACCCGAACTCGCCCCACTGCGCCGCCGCCGCCACGAAGCACTGGTTCTCGATCGCACGCGCCCGCAGCAGCACCTCCCAATGCGCGGTCCCCGTCTGGTGCTGGAATTGGGCGGGGAGCACGAGGAGCTCCGCACCGAGGGCCATCAGCCCGCGGAAGAGCTCCGGGAACCGCAGGTCGTAGCAGACCGCCACGCCGACCCGGAGGTCTTCCAGCGGATGCGTGACCAGTTCCCGTCCCGGCCGTGAACGTCGCCGATTCGCGGAACGGCGGCTGGCCCTCGAGGTCGACGTCGAAGAGGTGGATCTTGCGATAGCGAGCGACCATCTCCCCGGTCCTGTCGAAGAGCGGCGAGGTGTTGTAGATGCGGTCATCGTCGCGTTCCTGGATGCTCCCGCCCAGGACCCACATCCGTCGCTCCCGTGCCACCCCGGCCAACATCGTCGAGGCGGACCCTCCGGGCACGGCATCGGCGACCTCCGGGATGCGGGAGTCGGGCCCCAGGTAGGAGAAGAACTCGGGAAGCGAGGCGAGCTCGGCGCCGGCGTCGGCCGCCTCTCCCAGGAGCCGTTCCGCTTCGGCGAGGTTGGCGCCGACGTCGGCGCCGGAACGCATCTGACAGACCGCGACCCGCATGGGGTGGCAGTGTACGGTCGCGCCGGATCACTCAGGCCGACGTCCGGTCGCTCCGATCGAGGAATGCCTCGAGCTGATCCATGAACGTGGTGGGCGTGATGGGCTTGGAGAAGAACCCGTCGAAGCCGGCGGCGAGCGCCTTCTCCCGGTCGCCCACGGCGCCGAAGGCGGTGAGGGCGAGGATGGGGCAGACGTCTTCGCCGTCTGTCCCGCGGATGGCTTCGAGGGCCTCGTAGCCGTCCATCCCCGGCATCTGGATGTCCATGAGGATCAGATCGGGCATGGATCCCCGCGCCTGCTCCACGGCCTCCTCCCCCGTGCTGGCGAAGAGGGCCTCGTGACCCCGCGCCCGGAGCAGGTACCCCATCAGATCCAGGCCGTCCTGCGAGTCGTCGACCACGAGGATGCGGCTCACCGTCACCGGCTCCCCGGAAGCGTCACGCTGGCGGTCGTGCCCCGCCCCACCTCGGAGACGACGGCGATCTCCGCCCCGAGGAGATCGGCGAGTCGGCGGCCGAGGCACAGGCCGAGCCCCATCCCCCGGCGCTCACCTCCCGCATCGCTCGCCGCACGATCGAACGGACGGAACAACATCGCCAGATCATGCTCGGAGATGCCGGGACCGCTGTCCACCACCTCGATCCGGACGGCGCCGGGCGGGCCGGCTTCCCGGACGTGGATCGTCACCCCGCCCGTATCCGTGTACGCGAGCGCGTTGGCGACGAGGAGCTCCACGATCCGCCTGAGCACCTTCGGGTCGGTCTCGCAGAGGATCCGGCGACGGTGACTCGACCTCGAGGGAGAGGCCCTTCTCCGCGGCCCGCGCGAGGTAGGCCGATCGCACGTCATCGAGGATCGGACCGAGGGCGGACGGGGCGACCTGGAGCTCGATCTCACCGAGCTCGAGCCGCGCGAGCTCCACCAGGTTGTCCGTCATCCCGAGCATCGTGCGACCCGCCGAGCCGATCTGCGCGAGGTGTTGCCGCTGGGCGTCGTTCAGGGGTCCGGGAAGTTCCATCAGCAGGAGATCGGTGAAGCCGATGATCGCGTTCAGGGGTGTCCTGAGCTCATGACCCATCCCGGCGACGAGCCCGTCGATGCTCTCGACGTCGCGGCGGCTCACGGCTCGCTCTCCTCTGTCGACCCGTCACCGGGCGTGTCGCCCGGATCCGCGATCTCGGCCGCCGCGCGCACCAGATCGGCGCGGCTCCGCACGCCGAGCTTGCGCTGGATGCTCGCCCGGTGCGATTCGATCGTCCGCGGCGAGAGGTAGAGGAGCGCCGCGATCTCGGGGTTCGTGTGACCGAGCGCGAGGAGACGGAGCACCTCCCGCTCCCGCTCGGAGAGGGCGGCGACCGGATCGGCGTACGTCGCGTCCTTCCCCCCGCCACCCGCGAGGAGGGCCCCGAGAGCCGGCTGCACGTACGACTCACCGTTCAGGATCCTGGCGATCGCGTCGGGGAGCTCGGACGCCGCCGCCCCCTTGAGCATGTAGCCCTTCGCTCCCGCCTCGAGCGCCCGACGGACGTCCGCCGGGCTGTCCACCATCGAGAGGACCAAGATCAACGCGTTCGGGAATCGTTCGGCGAACGCCTCGACGACGGCCGCGCCACGCCGGCCCTCCATCGACAGGTCGGTGACGATGACGTCGGGGTCCGCTTCGAACGCGATCTCGAGCGCTTCCTCGGCGGAGGACGCCTCGGCCACGACGGTCACGTCCGTCTGCGATTCCAGCAGCATCCGGATGCCGGCGCGAACGACGGCGTGGTCGTCCACCAGCAGCACGGTCGCGAGCCGAGCCGCTCATGTGGCCTCCTGGGGGTCGACCGCAGGGGCGTCTGGGGGAAGCGCCGGCACGGTCAGCGTCACGGTGGTGCCCGTCCCGACCTCCGACAGGATCTCGAGCTGCGCGCCGATCAGCGCCGCGCGCTCGCTCATCCCCATGAGCCCCACGTGGTGACCGTGCGACGACTCGATCGCCCCGACCTCGAAGCCGGGGCCCTGATCTCGGGTGACCACCTCGATGCGATCGTCCGCGTAGCGCAGGCGCAGGGATGCCTCGGCCTCAGGCGCGTGCTTCACCACGTTGTTCAGCGACTCCTGCGCGATGCGGTAGACGGTGGCCTCCACCTCACGGTCGAGCCGGCGAGGGCGTGCCCTCCAGGGCGAAGCCGATCTCCTTCCCTCGCCGCTCCCCGGCGACCTCGAGGAAGCGATGCGTCGCATCCACGAGCCCGTCCTCGAGCTCCAGGGGTCGAAGATCGAAGATCAACCGGCGGATCGCCTCGGCCGCATCCGCCGCCATCGATCCGATCCTCTTGGCGGTCTCGTGCCCCTCGCCTTCGGTCGAGAGCTCGAGCGAGGCCGCGAACAGCGACATGCCCGTGAGCGTCTGCGCGAGGTCGTCGTGCAGCTCGCGGGACACGTGCGCCCGCTCCTCCTCCTGGCTCGTGAGGAGCCGGCCCAACAGGCGGGACCGATCGGCGTCGACCGTCTTCAGGCGAGCTTCGGCGCGCGTCCGCTCCAGGAACGAGCCCACCACGTTGGTGATCGCCTGGAGGAAGTAGACCTCGCTGTCCTCGAACGAGATCTCGCGGTCCGACGCCGCGAGCAGGACCCCGACCGGGTGCGTGCCGACGTGGAGGACGACCGAGGCGCACGCGAGGATGTCGTGGTCCGCGAGGAGCCCGGGGAGCGCGCGCGCCACCTGCTGGGACGGTCCGGGCACGACGACCGGGTTGCCGTCGGCGAGCGTGTACCACAGGAGGCTCCCCGGTTCGGGCGGGAGCTCGAGCGTGCCGACCAGTCCGGGGCGCCACCCGCTGCCGTAGGCCAGGCGGAGGGTCGCGGCCTCCGTGGCGACGGCCTCGTCGACGACCAGGAACAGTGCCGAGAACGGCAGATCGAGCGTTCGAGCGACGATGTGGGTGGCCTCATCCATCAGCGGCTCGGCGCTCGCGTTCGCGAGCGCTCGCATCCCGAGCTCGGCAACGGCCGCCTGCTGCCGGACACGCTGTGAGAGCTTCCGCTCCGCGTCGCGTCGTTCGGTGAGATCCCGAGTCACGCGGGCGAGTCCGACGAGCTGCTGACGCTCATCCAAGACCGGCGTCGTGAGGATGTGGGCCCAGAATCGGGACCCGTCCTTGCGGAGACGCCATCCCTGCAGCTCGGCCGGGCCGTGCTCGATGGCGAAGCGCAGATCGTCGGCGACGTCGCCGACCCGGCGTTGATCCTCGGGCGAGAACATCGACTGGTTCTTGCCGACCACCTCCGCTTCGGAGTACCCGAAGAGCCGTTCCGCCCCCGGGTTCCACGACACGATCGTCCCGTCGGCCTCGAGCATGACCATCGCGTGATCGGACACGCTCTCGATCATCAGGGTGCTCCGTCGCTCGCTCTCCTCGAGCGCTCCCTCCGTGACCTTCCGGTCCGTGATGTCCGAGAGCGCGCCTTGCCAGAAGAGCACCCTCCCGTCGTCGTCGCGGACCGGTGCCCCCTCGTCGCGCACCCAGACCACCCTGCCGTCGTCGAGGCGGTACCGGTACTCCTCGACCAACCGCCGCTCTTCGATGCACGCCGCGTCGATCCGTGCCAGGACGCGCTCCCGATCGTCCGGATGGATCCGCGTGATCCAGAAGAACGGCTGCTCGATCCAACGATCGACCGGCACGTCGAGCATCTTCGTCCACCTGAGGACTGACGTAGGTCATCGCGGGCGGCCGGCTGCCGTCATGCGTGTAGACGACCACGGGCATCTGTTCGACGATCCGTCGGTATCGCTCATCGGCGATCTCGCTCTGGTCATGCGTCATCGACACCTGTGCTTCCTGGTCCTCCACCCCGTCGCTCCCCTTCGGCCGCGTTGCACTCTCTCCGCCGCGACCTACAGCGTTTCGCATAGGAGCATATGGCCGAAGCCCCTGCAAGGGGAAGCGCGAAGTCAGATGGGCTCGGAAGGAGCACTTCTTGAACGACCGTTCAGGATCGATCCGCCCGGAAGGGCTGCGCCGAAGGGGAACTCAGCGGCGAGCTCCTTCCGCGATCGCCAGGCGGATCGCGTCGAGTGAGGCCGGATCCTCCAGGCTGGAGAGGTCGCCGGGGTCCTCCCCCAGCGCCACCGCACGGATCGCCCGCCTGACGATCTTCGCGCTCCGGGTCTTCGGGCAGCTCCGGGACGAAGACCACCTTCCCGGGGAGGAAGGAGCGGCCGAGATGGTCCGCCACGACGTTCCGGAGGATCCGGGCGAGGGTGGGGCTCGCTTCCTCGCCCGGCCTGACCACCACGAAGCACCAGATCGTCTCGCCCTTCAGTGGATGCGGCACGCCGATCGCGGCCGACTCCGCGACCGCCGGATGCGAGGCGAGCGCGCTCTCCACCTCCGCCGGCCCCAGGCGCTTGCCCGCGACCGACAGCGTGTCGTCGGAGCGACCGTGGAGGAACCAGAACCCGTCCTCGTCACGCGTGGCCCAGTCGCCGTGGACCCAGACGCCGGGGAAGCGACGCCAGTAGGTCTCGAGATACCTCTCCGGATCGCCCCAGATCCCGCGCGTCATCGATGGCCACGGCTGGCGGCAGACGAGCTCCCCCACCTCACCGGGCCCGACCGGAGCCCCGCCCGCGTCCACGATGTCGATGTCCATGCCGAGCGCCGGACCCCGGAGGGTGCACGGCTTGAGCTCGCAGATCGGCAGCGGCGAGAGGAAGCAGGCACCCACCTCGGTGCCTCCGCTCAGGTTGATGATCGGGAGCCGGGACCCGCCCACCTCTCGATGCAGCCACAGGTAGGGATCGGGGTTCCACGGCTCCCCCGTCGAGGCGAGGATCCGGAGCGAGGACACGTCGTGGCGACGGATGTGTTCGGCTCCGGACGGGATGATCGCTCGGATCAACGTCGGCGAGACCCCGAGGGTGGTGATCGCGTGCCGTTCGACGAGCGACCACAGCCGGTCCGGCGCGGGGTGGGTGGGCGCGCCGTCGTAGAGGAAGACCGTCGATCCGAGCGCCAGCGCCCCGACGATCTCCCATGGACCCATGATCCAGCCGAGATCGGTCACCCAATGGAGCACCTCTCCTCGGTGGAGGTCCACCTGATACGCGACCTCCGAGGCGACCTTGACGAGGAACCCACCGTGGACGTGCAACACGCCCTTGGGCGTTCCCGTGGTGCCGCTCGTGTAGCCGATGAAGAGCGGGTGTTCGCTCTCCAACGGCTTCAGCGGGAAGGGGATCGTCCGACTCGTTCGCCACCAGCCGTGACCAGTCGTGCTCCCCGTCGGCCGCGCCCTCTCCGGCGTGGCGGAGGACGACCGCCTCACGCACCGTGTCCACGCGGGCGAGAGCGGCCCGCACCGTGTCGATCACGGGGACGGCGCGTCCCTTCCGTGGGAAGGCGTCCACCGTCAGGAGCACCTTCACGCCCGCATCCTCGAGACGGACGGCCACCGCATCGGGCCCGAAGCCGCTGAAGATCGGAACCCAGATCGCGCCGATCTTCGAGCAGGCCATGATCGCGGCCACCGTCTCGGGAAGCATCGGGAGGAAGATCCCCACCGCGTCGCCGGACTCGACGCCGAGGCGGCGGAGAGCCCGGGCGAGGCGATCGGTCTCTCGGCGGAGCTCCGCGTAGGTCCAGGTCCGGCGTGGATCCGTCCTCGCCCTCCCAGACGACCGCCGGCGACTCCGGCGTTGCCGCCGACCACCGGTCCACGCATTGGTGGGCGAGGTTGACCCGTCCGCCGCGGAACCACGTGGCCCATTCGACCCCCCGCGAGAGATCGAGGACGTCCTCGTAGGGCTCCAGGAACTCGATGTCGAGGTCTCGGACCACCGCGTCCCAGAACCACGAGATGTCACCGACCGAGCGGCCGACGAGCTCGTCGTACGTCGAGATCCCGTGCGCCCGCATGAACCGCGTGACGTTGGCGCGCTCCACGTACTCCTCGGTGGGTGACCAGATGACGTCCGTCACGGGACCACCTTGCCAGACGACGATGCGTGTCTCCACGCCGGCCGAACACCTCCACGGGACGTCCTCACGTTGTCCCGCGACCGACCCCTCCGATATACAGGGGGCCATGGGGCTCCGGGTAGGTGTGGCGGGGGTCGGCTGGTCCGGCTTCGCCCCGACGACGCAAGGGGTCTCGTACAAGGAGCTGATGTTCGAGGCCGCCAGTGCCGCGTACGCGGACGCCGGCCTCGACGCCCGGAGCGAGATCGACTCCTTCGTGTGCTGCTCCGAGGACATCGAAGAGGGCACGAGCATCTTCGACGAGTACGTGCCCGATCAGTTGGGAGCCGTCCAACGGCCGGTGCAGACCGTCGCGTCGGACGGGCTCTTCGGCCTGGCGACGGCGGTCATGTTGATCCGCAGCGGTGTCGCCGCCACCGTGGCCGTCGAGTCGCACGCGAAGGCGAGCGACGTCGTCTCCCTCGGCCGCGTCGATCGGTTCGCGATGGACCCGGTCCTGAACCGGCCGCTCGGCCTGTCGGCCACGGCGCTCGCCGGCCTCGAGATGCGTCGCTGGCTGCACGTGAGCGGCCGGTCCGAGGCCGAATGCGCCGACGTCGCGGCCCGGAACCGCGAGCATGCGAGGTCCAACCCTCGCGCCTCCTACGCGGACGTCCACGACACGACGCCCCTGTTCGACCCGCTCACCAGGGAGCAGGCCGCCGAACCCACGGACGGCTGCGTCGTCGTCGTGCTCACGAGCGAGGAGCGAGCGCCTTCGGGCGCCGTCTTCATCGACGGCGTGGGGTGGAGCCAGGACGCCCCCTCCGTCGAGAGTCGCGAGTGGGACAGGGCGGCCGCCGCCGAGCGCGCCGCCCGCGCCGCGTACGAGCGCGCGGAGATCGAGCCGGGCGACGTGGAGCTGGCCGAGGTCGACGACACCTACGCGTACAAGCAGCTCCAGCATCTCGACGCGCTCGGGCTCGCCGGCCTCGCGCCGGACCGCATCAACCAGAGCGGCGGCGCGCTCGGCGAGGGACACCTCCGCGAGGGGAACGGCTTGGCCCGGGCCCTCGCCTGCATCGAAGCGGCTCCGCGCGGGCGACGCCCGCGTCGGGGTCGCCCAGTCGTGGCGCGGCGTTCCCTCCACCTCCGCGGCGGTCGCGGTGATGCGGCGATGAGCCCGCGCGTCGCCGTCGTGGGAGCGGGGATGACCAAGTTCGTCCGACGCGCGCAGGAGACCGGCAAGGAGCTCTCCTGGATCGCGACCCGGGAGGCGCTCGCCTCCTGCGAGCTGAAGCTCGAAGACGTCGACGCCGTCTGCCTCACCAGCGCGCCCGACGCGTTCGACGGCGTCCATCGCAAGGGCGACTACCTGGCCGACGGCGCCGGCGCGTGGGCCAAGCCGTACATGCGCACCTACGTGGGCGGCGGCAGCGGCGTCTTCACCGCGATCCAGGGCTGGTACACGGTCGCCTCGGGGCTGGCCGACGTGGTCGTGTGCGTCGCCGAGGAGAAGATGTCCTCCTGCCAGCCTCACCCGCAGGGCGCGTTCCTGACGATCTTCGACAACATCCTGGAGCGGCCGCTCGGGCCGAACCTGCTGTGGATCTTCGCGCTCGAGATGCAGCGCTACATGCAGGCGTACGGGTTGGACAAGCGCGACATCGCCCAGGTGGCCGTGAAGAACAAGCGGAACGCCGCGGATCACCCTGCCGCGCTCCTCGGTCAGTCGGACATCACGGTGGAGGACGTGCTCGCCAGCGAGACGCTCGCGTGGCCGGTCCAGCGGCTGGACGTCTCGCCGATCTCCGACGGCGCGGTCGCGATCGTGATGGCCTCCGAGAGCGCCGCGAAGCGCCTCACGGACCGCCCCGTCTGGGTCCAGGGCGTCGGATGGAACCTCGACACGACGTACTGGACGAACCGTGACCTCGCGTATCCGGAGTACGTCGAGAACGCCGCGCGGATGGCCTACCGGATGGCCGGGGTGAACGAGCCCCGCAAGGAGATCCACGTCGCCGAGCCGTACGACCCGTTCGACTACAAGGAGCTGCACCACCTCGAAGGGCTCCTGCTCTTCGACCGCGGGAAGGCGCCCGAGGCGGCCGCGGCGGGCGTCACGGCCCGCGACGGCGATCTGCCCTGCTGCCCGTCGGGAGGGCTGCTCGGCGTGGGGAACCCGATCGCGGCCGCCGGCTTGATGAAGATCGCCGAGCTCTTCTGGCAGCTGCGGGGCGAGGCCGGCGGCCGGCAGGTCCCCGGCACGCCCGAGCGCGGCGTCGCCCAGGCGTGGGGCGACCTGATGCAGGTCGGGACGGTGGTCGTGATGGGGAACGACGGCGGACCGCTCGCCACCGCCACTCAGTCGCCGCCCGCCGCTCCGCGGGCCACTCCGCTCTCCGATCAGGAGTTCCGTTCCGCGACGGGGGCCGTCGAGCAGCGGCTGGACACGTTGTACGACTGGGACGCGGGCGAAGCGATCGGGGCGTTCCTGGACGGGCTGCGCGAGCAGCGGATCCTCGCGACCACGTGCGTCTCGTGCGGCCGGACGCTCGTGCCGCCGCGGAAGTTCTGCGAGCGCTGCTTCCGTCCCACCGACGGCTGGACGGAGGTGCCGCAGACCGGCACCGTCGACACGTTCTCGATCTGCCACGTGACGTGGGACATGCGCCCGCTCGAGGAGCCGCAGATCCCGGCAGTGATCCGGCTGGACGGGACGAGCGAGGGCGGCTTCCTCCATCTCCTCGGGGAGGTCGCGCCCGACGACGTCCGTGCGGGGATGGCGGTCGAGGCGGTCTGGAAGCCCCGAGAGGAGCGCGCCGGCTCCATCCTCGACATCGCGTACTTCCGGCCGCTCGACCCCGCGATCCGTCGCGAGCTCGTCGCGGTCGCGGCGAAGGCCGAGCCGATCGGATCCGCGCCATGAGCCGGACGAAGATCCCCGGCGAGCTCTCGGTCTCGTTCCGCTACACACCCGGCGTCGGGAACACGGCGTTCTTCGAAGCATTGCGGGACCGCGGCGTGTTCCTCGGGTCTCGCTGCGACGAGTGCGCGGTCACGTACCTGCCGGCGCGGATCTTCTGCGAACGATGCCTGGCCGAGCTCGAGCCGTCCGTCGAGTGCGGCCCGGAGGGCGAGCTCGTGTCGTGGACGAACGCCCGCGTGGACGTGGACGATCGTCCGCTGGACCGGGCCGTCACCTACGGGCTCGTGCGCTTGGACGGGGCCGACACCGTGCTGCTCCACCGGTTGCTGGACGTGGACGGCGAACCGACGATCGGCGCACGGGTGCGCGCGGTGCTCGCATCCGACCGCGAGGGCTCGATCCTCGACATCGAGGGCTTCGCGCCCGCCGGCGGAGACTCGGGCGCCTAAGCGGGCGGGCGCCAGTCGACGGCGACGACACGGACGGGCTTCGCCAGACCCTTCAGCGTCACCTCGCGCGGCTCCCCGGTCACGAGATCGCCCATCCCGTCGATCGTCTCGACGCTCGAGAGGATCTCCGCTCCCTCCGCGAGCGCACCGATCCTCGCGGCGGCGTGCACCCCCGCACCCTCGTAGTCGTCGCCCACACGCGTCGCCTCCGCCGCCGTGCACGCCGATCCGGACCTGGGGGGCGAACCCGTGGGCTCGGCGGTGATCGGCGAGCGTCCGCTGGATCGCGATCGCGCAGGCGAGCGCCGTGCGGGCGTCCGGGAACGCCACGAAGAAGCCGTCGCCGGTGCGGTGGACCTCCTCGCCGTCGTTGCTCGCGATGCAGCGGCGCAAGGCCTCGTCGTGCCAGTGGAGGAGGTCGTGCCAGGCCTCGTCCCCGATCGCCTCGACCAACGCGGTGGATCCCACGATGTCGGTGAACATGAACGTGCGGACCTCCCGCGCAGCCCGAGGGGGTCGCCGGCCCGGCCAACAGTGCATCCGTCCGGGCCATGTCGGGCATCGCGCCGAGCCGCTCGAACGTGGCCCGGGCCGCCTCGAGTTCGAGCGTGGCCGCTTCCGTCTCCCCCGCGACCGATCGCGCCTCCGCGAGCAACACCGTGGAGATCGCCGCTTCGTACGGGGCGTCGATCTCGCGCCAGAGCCGCCGTGCGTCGCGGAATCGTTCGATCGCTTCGGCCGCATCCTCGCGGAGGAGGGCGGCCAGACCGGAGGCGTGCGCCGCGGCGGCCCTGATCGCCGCAGTCCCGAACTCACCGGCGATCACCTCGAGCTCCGCCGCGGCGGCTTCCGCCGTGGGGAGGTCGCCCAGCGACTTCGCGATCTCGGCCTGCGCCGGGAGAAGCCGAGCTCTGGCGAGCTTGTGCCACGTGATCTCCTCGAGGCTCCCCTTGATCGAAGCCGCCGCGGCATCCGTGCGCCCTCGCGCCAGGAGGAGGAGCGCCTTGCCGGGCTGCGGCTCGGTGCCGAGCTCCCGCGCCTGCCCGAAAGCCTCATCCGCGCCATCCAGGTCGCCCATCCGCAACCGGACCTCGCCGAGCTCGTGGAACGCGCCGCCGGCCGCGGCAGGATGGAAGCCCTGGAGCTCCTCCGAGGCCCGTTCCGCTTCCGAGGCCGCGTCGGCCCACGCGCCCGTGAGCCGCATGAACTCTGCCCGGTGAACACGGCAGATACCGGGGAACCCGCTGATCTCCTGGCGCTCGCACCACCGCTTCGACACGTCGGCCCACTCGCTGCCGCGCCGGTAGTCCGCGGTCGCGCGGCACACGGACATCACGTTGCAGAAGACCGCACCGGTCGTGAACGGGCCCAGCTCGCCGCCCACCGCGACTGCCGCTGCCCCCTCCATCAAGCTGAACGCCTCGTCGAGCTGCCCCGATGTCCCCAGCACCTCGGCACGGCTCATCGCGACCCAGACGGGCAGGTCCGCGTCATCCTGTCGCGAGGCGATCTCCTTCGCGCGATCGAGGTGCGCGAGGGCTCCCTCGAAGTTCCCGCGGTCGAACTCGAGCTCGCGGTGTGCGATCTCGAGGTAGCCGTGCGCGACGGCCTCCGGCTCACCCTCGAGGAGGTGCTCGGCGCGGTGCAGCCACGCCTTGGCCACGGAGCCGGCCATCCTCGCCCCGTACTCCCGGCGCAGCGTGAGCGCCATCATCGCGGCCATCGAGCGGTTCCCCCGCTCGAGGTGGAGCGCGTAGGCGCGCTCGAACGCCGCGATCGACTCCGTCGCCAGCCCGATCCACCAGGCCGACTTGGCGAGCGCTTCGAGATCCTCCGGGTCGAGCCCGCCCCGGCCGTCGGCCTCGAGCAGGAGCCGGTACGCCTCGGGCCAGGCACGACGGGCATACGCCTCCCGGCCTGCCTCCAGCGGATCGACGGTCACGGCATCGCTCATCGCCCCCATCCTCTCGCATGGGGACCCATGAACCGGAAGTCGGTACTCTCGGTCGGATGGAGTTCGAGCTCTCCCCCGAGCAACAGCAGGTCCGCGACCTCGTCCGCGAGTTCGCGACGCAGGAGATCGCGCCGGGTGCCGGCGAGCGGGACGAGCGCGAGGAGCTCCCCCTCGACATCGTGAAGAAGCTCGGTGAGCTGGGGATCTGCGGCGTCCCGATCCCCGAGGCGTACGGAGGCCTCGGTGCCGACGCCGTCACGTGGGCGCTGGTCATCGAGGAGCTGGGCCGGGCCGACGCGAGCGTCGCGGTGACGGTCTCCGTCGCCACAGGGACTCGCCGGAGGCATGATCGCCCGATACGGGACCGATGCGCAGCGACAGCGGTGGCTCCCGCCCATCGCCGCCGGCGAGATGCTCGCCGGGTTCGGGTTGACGGAGCCGGGGAGCGGATCCGATGCCGCCGCGCTCCGGACGAAGGCCCGGCTCGGACGGCGGGGACTGGGTGATCGACGGGTCGAAGTCCTTCATCACGAACAGCGGGACGCCGATCACCGGGTTCGTCGTGGTGGCGTGCCGCACCGAGGAGGGCGGGACGAACGGCGTCTCCACGATCATCGTGCCGGCCGAGACGTCCGGCTTCTCGGTGGGACCTCCCTACAAGAAGCTCGGATGGCGATCGAGCGACACGCACGAACTGTCCTTCGAGGGATGCCGCGTGCCGGAGGATCACCTCCTCGGCGAACGGGGCAAGGGCCTCGCGCAGTGTCTCGCCGCGCTCGACGACGGACGGATCTCGATCGCGGCCCTCTCGGTGGGGCTCGCGCAGGGATGCCTCGATGCGAGCGTCGCCTACGCGAAGGACCGCGAGGCGTTCGGCCGGCCGATCGGCGACTACGAGGCGATCGCGTTCAAGCTCGCCGACATGCGCGCCACGATCGAGGCGGCGCGGCTGCTGACCTACCGGGCGGCATGGCTGAAGGACCAGGGGCGGCCGTACACGATCGAGGCCGCGATCGCGAAGCTCCGCGCGAGCGAGACGGCGGTCGACGTCGCCCGCGAGGCGGTCCAGGTCCACGGCGGCTACGGCTACACGGAGGAGTTCCCGGTCGCCAGGGCCTACCGTGACGCGAAGGTGCTGGAGATCGGCGAGGGCACGAGCGAGATCCTCCGCCTCGTGATCGCGCGGGACCTCGGGCTCCAGCCACAGGTCTGACCGCGGTGCCGACCGGCCGCTACTCGGTGCGGGGCAGGAGCGGCGACGTCGTCGGGACCGAGGACTTCCGGTGCGCGCCCGGCCCGATGGGGTGGCGCTACGTGTCCGAGATCCTGCGCGACGAGCCGTCGCCGCACCGCGAGACAGTGGATGTCGCCGTCGACGCGACGTGGCACGTCGTCCGGTCCAGGATCGAGACCGGCGCCCACGTGATCACCCTGGAACCCCGCGGCGACACGCTCGCGGGGCTCCGAGACGGCGAGGATCTCGAGGTCCCCTGGGGCCCCGACGTGCACCTGGACTACCTGAGCCCGGCCTTCAACGCGATCACGGCGCAGCGGCTCGACGACACGATCGAGATCGACGTGATCTACCTCGAACCGGTCACCCTCGAGCCCACGGTCACCCGGCAGCGGTACGAGCTGCTCGGTCCCGAGGACGTCGAGACCCTCGTGGGCACGTTCGCGAGCACGCGATGGCGATACACCGCGCTCGAGACCGGCTGGACGAGCGACCTGTGGGTGGCGGGAGACGTCGTCGTCCGCTACGACCGCGCGTTCGAGCTGATCTCCTACGAAGCGGGGGCGTCGGGACCCGTCCCGACGCCCCCGTAGGTCGTCCGGTCGATCCGGCGGAAGCTCAGCCGGTCTTCAACGCCTCGACCTCGATCTCGAGGTCGACCTTCTTGCTGACCAGGAACCCGCCGGTCTCGAGGACCATGTTCCAGTTCACGTTCCAGTCCTCGCGCTCGAGGGTGGTCTTGGCCGTCGCCGCCAGCACGGTCTTCCCGGAGGGGTTGGTCTCCGTGCCGAGGTACTCGCCCTTGAGCGTCACCGGACGGGTCACGTCACGGATCGTCAGCTTCCCGTCGAGGTCGAAGGTCGCTCCGCCTGTGTGACGGACCGCCGTGCTCTCGAACGTCATCACGGGCCACTTCTCGACGTTGAGGAAGTCGTCGCTCTTCAGGTGCTGGTCACGCTGCTCCGTATTCGTCTGGATGCTCGCGGTCTTGATCTCCACGTGCGCGGAGGACTCTTCCGGGTCCTCCCCGACGTCGATCCACCCCGAGAAGTCCGTGAAGCGGCCGCGCACCCTCGTGAGGATGTGCCGTGCCACGAACTCCACGGCCGTGTGAGCCAGGTCCAGCTCGTACTTCCCGGCGGGAGGCAGCTGGAGGCCCCCGATCTCCCTCGTTCCTGCCATCGCAGAACTCCTTCCGTCTCCGCCGAAGGTTGTCCTCCGGTCCTCCACCCGGGAACGGTCCCCAGATACTCCGTATTCCCTAGCTTCAAAGAAGGGCGGAGCAGCTACGATAACCGTATGGACACGGAGCGCGCCGTCTGCGAGAGCTTCCAGGAGGCCGCCCAACTCGTCGGCAGGCGGTGGGTGCCCCAGATCGTGTGGGTCCTCCTCGACGGGCCGCGCCGCTACTCGGTGTTGCGGGCCGCGATCCCGGAGATCTCCGACACCGTGCTCTCGGATCGACTACGGGAGCTCGAGGCGTCGGGCATCCTCACCAGAGCCGTCACGCCCTCCACACCGGTCCTGATCGAGTACGCCCTCAGCGAGCGCGGTCGCGACCTGGCGAAGGTCATCGACGGCCTGGCGAACGTGGGCCGACCGCTGGTCCGCTGCCGACGCGTCCTTCGCTTGATCGGATCGATCGAGTTCGCTCAGGGAACGAACGGCTGCGGCGGCTCCGGTGGACAGGGGAAGCTCCCCTGTCCGGCCTCGACCTCGATGCTCACGAACGTGTCTCCCGGATTCCTGAGACCGGTATCCGTCCCCAGCCCGCCGTTGGCGGTGTCGTTTCCCGAAGCGCCGTCCTTCACGTTGAGGCATCGGTCGGGACCCTCGCCGCCGAGCAATCGGTCGGGGCCGGCCCCGCCGACGAGGTAGTCGCTGCCCAGCCCGCCCTTCACCACGTCGGCGCCTGCCGAACCGCGAACGAAGTCGTTCCCGGGACCCGCGATCACGAGGTCGTTCCCGCCCCGAGGATCGATCCAGTCATGACCACCCTTCGCGCAGATCACATCTCGACCGGCGGTCCCGATGAGCACGTCGCGTCCCGAGCTTACCATCGATGGTGCAATTCGGGGAGCCGAGCGACCGCCGAGGCGAAGTCAGCCGCGAGCAGCGACACGACCGAGAGGATGACGATCGCGAGCGACATCTTCCGCATCGGATCCTCCACAGCGTTCGGTTCCGCGGAACCTAGCCCTCGGCGGAGACCGGGGTCAAGAGGCCGCCCGGTCGGCGACCTCGAGCACCTCGTCGATGATCGCGAAGCCGTCGTCCAGCTGCTCCTCGGTGATGCAGAGCGGCGGGTTCGTCATGATCCCGTTGAACCGGATCATCGTGAAGAGGCCCCGTTCGAGGAGTCCCTTGTTCACGGCCTGCATCGTCTCGTTCACGACGTTGAACGGGGAGAGCGGCTCCATCGTCTCCCGGTTCTTGACGAGCTCGATGATCCCGAAGAGACCGATGTTGCGGACGCGGCCCACGCTGGGGTGCTTGGCCATCAGCTCCTCGTGATGCCGGCGCATCACCGGGTCGAGCCGCTTCGCGTTCCCGACGAGGTCGTCCTCCTCGAGGACCTGGATCGCCGCGATCGCCGCCGCGCACGACAACGGATGGGAGTTGTACGTGAGCCCGCCGTAGAAGACGTTCTCCTCGAAGTGCGCGGCGATCTCCGAGTTGATCGCGACGGCTCCGAGCGGCAGGTACGACGAGGTGAGGCCCTTGGCGGCCGTCATCAGGTCGGGCACGAGGCCGTAGTGGTTCACCGCGAACCACTCCCCCGTTCGCCCGAACCCGCACATGATCTCGTCGGCGATCAGCACGATCCCGTAGCGGGTGCAGAGCTCTCGCACGCCTTCGAGGTAGCCATCGGGCGGGATCAGGATCCCGTTCGTGCCGGTGACGGTCTCGAGGATGAAGGCCGCGATCGTCTGCGGACCCTCGAGCTCGATCGTCTCCTCGAGCGTCGCGAGCGCCGTCGCCGCGGGCTCCGTGCCACGCGCCGTCCCGCGGTACGGATCCAGCACGTGGACGATGCCGGGCATCGGCGGGTTCTCGTTCGCCCACCGACGCGGATCACCGGTCAGGTTGACCGTGGCGTAGGTGGCTCCGTGGTACGAGCGGTAGCGGGCCAGGATCTTCTGCCGCCCCGTGAACGCCTTCGCGATCCGGATCGCGTTCTCGTTCGCCTCGGCGCCACCCAGGGTGAAGAAGGTCTTCTCGAGGTCCCCGGGCCAGAGCGTGGCGAGCTTCTCCCCGAGCCGGGCGCGCGTCTCGTACGCCATGAACGGCGAGATGTAGGGGAGCTTCTCCGCTTGCCGCGAGATCGCGTCGGCCACGCGCTTGTCCCCGTGCCCGATGTTCACGCCCATCAGCTGCGAGTTGAAGTCGAGGTACCGCTTGTCGTCGACGTCCCAGAAGTAGACGCCCTCTGCCCGGTCCACCGCGATCGGGGAGGCCTTCGACTGGGCTTGCCAGTCGTAGAGCGTGTAGCGCTTCGACTTCTCGATGATCTCGGCGGCGGAAAGCGGCTGGACTTCGGACATCGCTCTGCTCCTCGTTCGGGTGCGGCCCATCATGACAGAACCTCTGCGGCCTCCTAGCGGCTGGTCCGTTGACCCCGCCGTGACGTCGTGCGAGCCTCGCATGAGCGCTCGGAAAGGAGTCCCGATGGTCCGTCGTCGTGCATCTCGATCCGTGCTGGCGGCCGTGCTCCTGTTGCTCACGGCGAGTCCGGTCATGGCGTGGACGGTGGTTCACCAGGACCCCGACGACTTCGAGATCGCGCCGGACATCCACAGGGCCACGAAACGGGTGTACATCGTCGGTGGCGAGCGATGGCGGTTCCAGATCAGGGTCGCGGGCGAGCTCGGTCCCGACTATCGGCTGCGCGTCCTCCTCGACGTCCGCGGCGGCATCCGCGCAGACGTCGTGATGGTCGCGACCGTGCGTGACCTCGATCTCGTCGACTGCAACGTCCACGAACTGGAGGGCCCCCGCATCGAGGCGAACTGCGATGCGAACCCCTTCCGGGCGTGGTGGGGCGTGGCACGCGAGGACCTGGATCGCGACAAGGTGATCCGATGGCGTGTCGTGGCGTTCGGCGGCCCGGAGCTCGGTGAGGTGACCGATCGGGCCCCCGACGCCGGGTGGTACCGCTGATCAGCCCTTGACGACCTCGCCGCCCTTCATCACGAAGGGCACGTCCTCCAGGACGGTGACGTCGTCGAGGGGGTCGCCCTCCACCGCGATCAGGTCGGCGTAGCGGCCGGGCGCGAGAGACCCGACCCGATCGTCCCAGCCCATGAGCTCGGCGGAGGCGAGCGTGACGCTGCGGATCGCCTCCATCGGTGTCTGGCCGAAGCGCACGTGGAAGGCGAGGTTCTTCGCATTCATCCCGTGGGGATAGATGCCGGCGTCCGTCCCGAACGCGATCTTCACGCCCGCCTTCACCGCCTTGGCGAAGTTCTCCCGCTGGGCGTCGTTCGTCATCTCGGTCTTCTGCATCACCTCGTCGGAGTACCCGAGCCGAGGACCCTCCTGGATCATCCAGTCGCCGTCGAACATGTCGCAGACGAGGTACGTCCCATGCTCGAGCATCAGTTCGATGGTCTCGTCGTCGATCAGGCAACCGTGTTCGATCGAGCGGACACCGGCGCGGATCGCGCGGTTGGCACCCTCCGCGCCGTGCGCGTGGGCGGCCACATGGCTCCCGCGGGCCTCGGCTTCCTCGACCGCAGCCCTGATCTCGTCTTCGGTGAGCTCGGGCTCTCCCGGGATCCGTGCCGGACGTGAGGACGGCGCCCGTGGCGATCACCTTGATGAAGTCCGCGCCCGCGTCGAAGATCCGGCGACACGTTCGCGCGCACCTCGTCCGGACCGGTCGAGACACCCACCCGGAGCTCGGCCGGGACCGGCACGTCGGGCGGGAGGCCGGTGATGTCGCCGCCGCCGCCGGGACAGGTCACGTAGGCGCCGGCACACATCATCCGGGGTCCGACGATCCTGCCGTCCTCGATGGCCTCGCGGAGCGCCAGGTCGACGAACGCGTGGAACGTCCCGACGTCGCGGACGGTCGTGAAGCCGCCCAGGAGGGTGGCGCGAGCGTTCGTCACCCCGGTGAGCGCCTCCTGCGCCGCGGAGCGCTTCACGAGGTAGGCGTAGCCCTGCCCATCGTCCATCTCGCCGATCAGGTGGGCGTGACAGTCGATCATCCCCGGCAAGATGGTCCGGCCCGAGAGGTCGATCGTCCGAGCCTGCGCCGGCGCATCGGCGGCCGGGACGACCTCCCGGATGCGATCGCCGTCCACCACGATGGCCCGGTCGCTGAGCACGTCGCCGGTGCCGACGTCGATCACGCGCCCGGCCAGAACGACGAGCGGCTCGGCGGATGACATCGGCGGAGCATACTCTCGGCCTCCCCCGCTCGGGGGACGCCTCTCGACCTTCGCCCGGTGCGCCGAGAGGCCCGTTCGACCGATACCTCAAACATGGTACGGCGCAAGCACCATGTCTCGATCGTGGCCACGGCCGCTTTGCTCGCTCTCGCGTCGCTTCTCGGCGTCGCCAGCGTGCCGGCGGCCGCCAACGCCCCCACGTGGTTCGACCTTCCCACCGGGGATTCGCTCCCGCAGGGACTCGCGGCAGGACCCGACGGGATGACGTGGGTGGCCAGCCGGGCTGCCGCGGAGATCGACCGCCTCGGATCCGACGGCTCCATGTCCACGATCGGCCTCGAGTCGGGCGTGGATCCCTTCGACATCGTCCGGGGTCCCGACGGCGCCATGTGGTTCACGGAGCACAACGGCGGCCGCATCGCGCGGCTCACCGTCGACGGAGCCCTCTCCGAGTTCTACTCTCCGCGAGCTGTCGACGCCGACCGGCATCACGGTGGGACCCGACGGCGCTCTCTGGTTCGCGCAACGAGGCGTGAGCGCGATCGGCCGGATCACCCTCGACGGAGAGATCACGGAGTGGCCGACGCTCACACCTCGGGCCGCGCCGCTCAGCGTCGCGACGGGTGCCGACGGGGCGGTGTGGTTCACCCTGAGCGCGGCCAACGCGATCGGCCGGATCGCCGCCGACGGGACGATGACGGAGTACCCCCTACCCGCCGACGCACAGGGCCCGCAATGGATGACCGCGGGACCGGACGGCGCCCTGTGGTTCACGGCGCGCGTCTCCAACAGGATCGGCCGCATGACCATGGCCGGGGCGGTGACCACGTTCCCCGTCCCCACTCCGGGTGCGGGTCTCAACGGCATCACCGTGGGTCCCGACGGCGCGCTGTGGTTCACCGAAGGCATGGCCGATGTCGTCGGGCGGATCAGCCTTCAGGGCGAGTTCCTCGAGGTTCCCCTCGGTGAAGGTGCGGCGCCGACCGGGATCACGACGGGCGCCGACGGGGCGCTCTGGTTCAGCGCCCAGGGCACGAACC
This sequence comes from uncultured Actinomycetota bacterium, assembly GCA_963711655.1. Classification (GTDB taxonomy): domain Bacteria; phylum Actinomycetota; class UBA4738; order UBA4738; family HRBIN12; genus JAJNBA01. Next base: position 14,380 of record CAVQEW010000012.1, on the reverse strand, counting down.
GCGTGGGCAGGCTCGAGCCGTCGGGCGACCCCGAGCCCGACCCCGATGTGACCTCGCCGATCGTCACCATCGTGTCGCCCGCCGCCGGCTCGGTCCTGACCGAAGGCGAAGGGATGCTCGCCGACTACTGGTGCGCGGATGAAGACGGTGGCTCCGGCGTGGCCTCCTGCGTCGGACCGGTCGGGGACGGCGCGATCGTTCCGAACGGCCTCGGCGCGCACACGTTCACGGTCACCGGCACCGACGGCGAGGGCAACGTGGGAACCGCCAGCACGTCCTACGTCGTCTTCGACGACATCAGCGGGCCGATCACGAATCAGTCGGTCTTCGCGTCGGGGCGCGTCATCCCGATCATCCTCGAGCTCGGGGGGCGCGCACAAGGCTCGATCTTCGCCAACGGCTTCCCGGTGGTTCGCCCCGTGGACTGCGCCACCGGCGCTGCCGTCGGCGCGGATCAGCCGGCCAACGTGTCCGCGAACCTCTCGAACAAGGGGCGGCTGATGCTGCAGTGGCGGACCGGCTCCAGCTGGGGCGGCACCTGCCGATCGCTCGTCGTCCGGCTCGGGCTGAACGGTTGGACGGGCGCCGACGCCGTGTTCACCGTGCGCTTCGCCTGACGCGAACCTGCCCCTCGCTCACCCTCGCGTGGTCAGCTGCTCGTCGATCAACGTGGTGAGCTCCTCCCGACCGAACGGTCGCGAATGCCCGGCACACACGAGCTCCGCCGGAAGCTCCCGGAGCTTCGCGAGCGACGCCACGAAGGCGCCCTCGTCCTCCGCGGAGAGCGGATCGTCCAGCGCCGCCGTGTCGCCCGTGAACAGCACGCGCGCGTCCGGATCCCAGAGCGCGATCGATCCCGCCGTGTGCCCCGGTACGTGCAGGACCTCGAACGCCCGATCGCCGAGATCGACCACGTCGCCTTCCACGAGTCGCCTCGTGGGCTCCGCGCCGGACGTTCGCCAGCCCGCCACGTCGAAACCGTCGCTCGGCAGGGCGGTGATCACGATCTCGGGCGGCTCGTACCCGTACCAGCGGATCTCGTCCTCCAGCCCGGGCCGGAAGTCGGGGCGCAAGAGCGCCAGGCCGTCGGGTTCGACGATCCCGTGGGCATCCGCCTCGTGGCACCAGCGCTCGTCGAAGGCGTGCATCCCGCCCATGTGATCGAAGTGGTCGTGGGTGGCCACGGCCACGACCGGCCGATGCTCCACGAGCGGCTCCAGCTCGCGTCGGAGGTCCCCGATCCCGTTCCCCGTGTCCACGACCAGGTCCCGGTCCCGGCCGCGCACGTGCCACACGTTCGACTCGAAGAACGGATCGAGGTGGTCCTCCACGAGCAAGGTGATCCCGTCCACGACGGGCTGCGACCGGAACCATCGTTCGGCGACCGGGAGGTCGTTCACACGCGATCCGTGAAGAAGACCGATGGCGCCGGGGGCCGCAGGCAGTGGATGGAAGTCATCGACGCGTTGTACGACCCCACGTTGGGCATGGCCACGATGTCGCCCTCCTCCACCTGCGGCATCGCGTGGTCCTCGGCGAACAGGTCGTTGCCCTCGTTGATGTGACCGGCCACCGTGACGTTCGCGGCCGGCTCCGCGTCCGCCGCGCGGCAAAGGATCGGGTGGAACGGGATCCGGTACACGAAGTGCTCGTTGATCACGTTCCAGCCGGTGTCCAATCCGACGAACGTGGTCCCGTCGCGATCCTCCACGCTCACGACCTCGGCGAGGTGGACCGCGCACTCCTTCGCGAGGAACTCGCCGGGCTCGGTCCCGACGATCACGTCGAGCGGGCCGAGATGGCGGGCGAGGACGGCCGCCCACGCGTCGAGGTCGAGCGGCACGTCGCCGGGGCGGAACGGCACGCCGAGACCACCGCCCGTATTGACCTCGACGATCGGACAGCCCGCGTCGATCAGCATCCGAGCCGCTGCCGCCACGCGTCGCATCGTCTCGTCGACGGTCGGGAGCGCGTCGGTGAGGTAGAGGTAGCCGGCGTGCACGTGGACCGTGTCGATCGTGAGGTCGTGCCGGCTCGCGATGTCGAGGGCTTCCTCCAGTCGTTCCGGATAGATCCCGAACTTCGTCGGTCGATCGCCGGCGTAGGTCTGACCGCCTCCTGTGATAAGCCGCGCCGATCCGTGGATTGATGCGGATGCCGACCGTCGACCCGGGCGCTCGCGTGCCGACCCGCTCCAGCTGCGTCAGCAGGTCCACGTTCAGATGGACCCCGGCCTCGATCACGGCGTCGAGATCGGCGGCGGACATGTTCGTCCCCGTGTAGCTGATCTCCGAGGGCTCCCACCCGTGTTCGAAGGCCCATCGGATCTCACCGGGCGAGCACACGTCCATCCCGACGCTCTCCGGGGTCCCCGGATCGCCGAGCGAGCGGAGGACGGCGAGGAAGGCCGGTTCGCGCTGCGCCTTCAATGCGAGGCGGACCCGCTGACGGAGCCCCGCGCCCTCGAGCGCACCCTGGAGGGCACGCGCCTGCTCCTGGACCCGGACCAGGTCGTGGACGTAGAGCGGCGTCCCGTGCTCTCGAGCGATCGATTCGGCGTCCCTGCCGGCGATCGAGAGGCGTCCGGCCCGGACCTCGAGTCCGGGCCGGTCCCACCACGTCAGTTGGGAGGTCGTTCGCCGCCATGCGGGCCGAAGGCTACCCGCAGGTCGGGAGCCTCAGCCGGTCAGGCTGCCGGGCGGTGGGCATCTCCGGTGCGTCCTCGAGTCCGGCTTCCCGCCGGCCCACCAGCAGGACGGACGCCACGGTCGCGATGATCCCGCTCACCAACGAGATGCCGAGGCCGATCGCCACGGTCGCGCTGAACGGGGTGGTCCCTTCCGCACCGGGAAGGAGCGGGTTGGGTCCGATCGTGTCGACCACGCGCGTGAACCCGATCGCCGACGAGAGCAAGAGGGCGACGCTGCGAGATCACCATCAGCAACACGACGATCCGCCGGATCGCCGGGTCCGACAGGAGCATGTAGGCGCAGCCGAACAGCAGCGCGCCGATCCCGGCGGCGAGGGCCACGGCCCCGGTCCCGTCCCAGGTTCCATCGAGGTAGATCGTGACGGTCCCCCCACCCACGGGGTAGGAGTAGCTGAACCACTTCGCGTAGACGCCGATGAAGCCGGTCAAGCCCGCTACGGCGGTCACCACCGCCAGGAAGTTGATGCGTTCGGAGCGCATGGACGATCCTCCTCCTCGGATGTCCCGGCTATCGGCACGGGATGTGCCGATTCTTGACCCCGGATCCCCTCTGTTCAACGACCCGAGCGCCCCCGGGCCGGACGCCAGAGACAGCCGTATCCTCGACGGATGGTGGAGATCCCTGAAGCCGTACGCGAGTTCCTCGCCGCAGGCCTCCTCGCGCACGTGGTCACGCTCGACCCCGACGGCAGCCCGTACGTGACCCTCGCGTGGGCCGGCTTCGACGGCGACGAACTGGTCTTCGCGACCTTCTTCGGCACCGACCAGCGCAAGCTCCGCAACCTCCGCCGCGATCCGCGGGTATCGCTCTCCTTCCACGCCAAGGAGCACACGGGCGAAGGTTTGCATCCCGTACGTCGTGATCCGCGGGACCGCGCGCATCACCGAGGGCGGCGCCCTGGCCGTGATGGACATGCTCGCCGAGCACTACCTCGGGCCCGGAGCGAAGTACCCGATGCGCGAGGTCCCACCCGGCGTCGTCACCCACGTGACCGTGGAGGAGATCTCCGGCATGGGTCCGTGGCGGGACTGATCGGACCGTCGGTAGCTCTCGGGTCGGTGGGTGACTACCCGCGAAGAGCCTCGATAGCATGGCGTGCAGGCTCGCTTCGCCACCCCCGAGAGTGACCCGAGCCGAGGAGTGATCATGACGAAAGTGGCGGAATGGCTCCGTGTTCGCCTCGATCGGATCGCCGGCCGGTGGGATCGGTTCGCCGACACCGTGTCCGCTCGGTGGTATCGATCGCTCGACCGGATCGCCGGCCGGTGGGATCGGTTCGCCGAGGCCGTGTCCGCTCCCTGGTATCGCGCGCTCGACCGGATCGCCGGCCGGTGGGATCGGTTCGCCCAAGGTGTATCCGTCGGCTGGGAACGCGCGACCTGGCGGGCTGCACGCTCGCCGACGGCATCACGGGGAGAGCGAGCGGCGATGGTTCGCCTTCGTCGGCCGTATCGGCGACCTCAAGGAGCGGCTCACCGGAGTCCTTCTTCGTCGGATGGGATCGCCTCACCAACCGCCATCGAAACCGAAGGGTGAGGACCGCCCCGTCGGGCGGCGAGCGACCCCGTCGTCGAGTCGTCGATCTGGTCGTGGTCTTCGCGCTCACCGGGATCGTCGGCCTCGCGTCCATGGCGACCCTGTCCGCCCTCCGCGACAGCGGAAGGCGGGAGGTCCGCGAACGGCGACCGAGATGGTTCCGGCGAGTCGTCAGATCGAGCCGGCGAGGGACCCGGCGGGATGGGGGCGACGCCTTCGGAGCGACCGCCCGCCTCTGAGGGATCCCGCGAGCAGCTCGGAGCCTTCCGCGTGTACCGGGACGAACAGACCGGGTACCGCTTCTCCTACCCGAGTGACTGGGAGGTCTCGGCTTCCGAGGAGATCACCCGTCTCGTCGATGCGGCGGGCGGGACCACGGTCGCGTTCCGCACCGCACCGAGCGGGTCGATCGAGGAGTTCTCCGAGCGGCTCATGGACATCCTCGCCAACCGATACGGGCAGCTCGACCTCGTTGCGCGTGAGGACGGGGAGACGCCCCAAGGGGAGCCGTTCTTGCTCCTCGGCGGGAAGGCAACCGACGTCGACGGATCCTCTATCAACTTCATGATCGTCACCATCGAGGGACCCGACCGGAACCGAGGCATCACCGTTCGCTTCTCGGCCGACTCGGATCTGCTCGACTTCTCGTCGTCGATCCAGCGCATCGCTGGCTCGTTCACGACCGCTCCCCTCGATACGGCGACGTAGGGCGTTCCACGCCCACAGAGAGACTTCGAGATCAGATGTTCAAGGGCGTCCTCGGGTGGGTAGGGGGACTACAGCATATGAGGGGGACGAAGCTGGCTGCCAGCTCATGAGGAGGTCGCATGAAGCGGACGATGAGAGGCGGCCACCGCCTCGCCCTGGTCTCGATCACCGCCGTGCTCACGTCGCTCGGAGCGGTTCCCGCGTTCGCCGATGAAGCCCCGCTCGTGACGGCCCCGGCAACGACCCTCGACGCGGCGACCACGACCTCAACGACAGCGGTCAACGACACTGCTACGGCGACCGTCGACGCAGTGGACGAGGCAACCGCGACCGTGGACGAGGCAACCGCGACCGTGGACGAGGCAACCGCGACCGTGGACGTGGACGCGACAGACACGCACCGTGGACGCGGTGGACGAGGCAACCGCGACCGTCGACGCGGTGGACGAGGCAACCGCGACCGTGGACGAGGCAACCGCGACGTGGACGAGGCAACCGCGACCGTGGACGAGGCAACCGCGACCGTGGACGAGGCAACCGCGACCCTCGACGCGGCAACCACGACCTCAACGACAGCGGTCAACGACACTGCTACGGCGACCGTCGACGCAGTGGACGAGGCAACCGCGACCGTGGATGAGGTTTTGGACGCGGCTGACACAAGCGTCGATCAACTCTCCAACACGACAGCCTCAGTGGCCGATGCCGTGGACGCGGTGACCGCAACTGCGGATTCCGTGGACGCGGTGACTGCGACCGTGGATCCCGTGGACGCGGTGACTGCGACCATGGACGCCGTGGACGCGGTGACTGCGACGGTGGATGCAGTGGCGGCAGTGACCGTGACCGTGGATGTCGTGGACGCAGCGGCAACGACGACCGATGAGGTCATCGGCGCGGCGACCCCGGTCGTCGATCAACTCTCCGACGCAGGCAACCTCTGTGGTCGGCACCGTGGACACGCCGGCAGCCTCGACCATCGATACCGTGTCCAACTTGGCCTCCGGGGCATCGGGCACGATCACGGATGCGGCGTCCGACGCGGGGGGCTCGGTTGCAGCGTCCGCAGGGAACCTGACGGACGCCATCACCGACGACACAGGGGCCGGCGGCGCTGGGTCAGACACAGGGTCGGCAACTGCCGACTCGAGCGATCGCACCGGAGGATCGTCGTCGCAAGCGGGCACTTCGTCCGACTCACCACCCAGGGAGCGAGCCCGCTCCGATCGGGCAGTGAGCGATCGGTCCTGACCCTGGCGGACGGAGCGGAGGCCCCGCGGTGGGCGGTGCACGCTACGGCACCCTGTTCGGATCCAGGCGCTCCGCGTTGTACGCCGACGTCCGGAACGAGCGAGGAGGACTCGCTCGCGGACAAGATCCGGGAAGTGATCGGGCTCCTCGCCTTGACCGGCTTCGCGCTCCTGCCCTGGATCGCAGCAGATGCTCGCGCTGACCGTCCTCGGATCCGTCGCTCTCGAGCGTGCCCGAGGCACCGGTTCGCGAGCGCGGCGCGTGTCCGCCGCCTAGCTACGCGCGGCGAGCCTCAAGTCCAAGAAGCGCTCGTCAGGAGTCGAGTACGTGGAGGTGAGGGGATTTGAACCCCTGGCCTCTGCCGTGCGAAGGCAGCGCTCTACCGGGCTGAGCTACACCCCCGGGACGTCGGGCAGCGTAGCAGAGGGTCCCGACGAGCCCGGCGGAGGCGGCATCGGCGGCGGGGCGAGCGACGCACTCGCCACACTCCGAGATGCGATGAGCATCTCCTCATCTCCGGAAGGTGCTCGGGCGAATCGGAACTCGATGCTCCGCCCTGATCAGCGGTATCCGAACCCTGCGTCCGTCGCACGCCCGTAGAAGGCGTCCGGACCACCGCGACGTGCCTGATCTCGCCGCCGCGCTCGACCAGGAGGCTCGCCCGGATCGAGCGTTCCACGTCGAGCCGAGAACCAGGAGTCTCCGATCGGTCAGGATCAGATCCATCGGCCGTGCGAGCTGTTCGACGTATGTCACCGCTCCGAAGACGACGCCGAGCGTGAGCTCGGACAAGCCCCGACACGCCGTTCCCCTCCTCAGGAAGAGGACCGGCAGCAGCGGAACACCTCGCGATGAGCAGGATGGGAGCCAGTGCGCGACGCTGAGGTCGTTCTTCGAGCCCCGAAGCGACCGCCTCGCGCATCTTCTCCCCGGGCACGAGGTGTCCGGCGACGCGCTCGGAGCGCCCGCTCCCTCGCTGCGCGGACCGCCTTCTCGAACACGTCAGCCTGCCCCGCCTCGGAGCTCGTCGGCGTGGCGGTCGAGCGCATCGCGGAGGTCCTTCTGGACCGCCGAGATCGACACGTCGCCGCGGGTCTTCTCGATCAGCGAGCGGGAGACGTCGGTCACGCGCCGGAGGTTCATCGTGATCGCGTCCGGATAGTCCATCGTGACGAGGACGCCGTACATCTCCTCCATCGCCGCCAGCAGCCGCTCCGCGTGCTCCACCTCGCCTCCCCGAAGCAGATCGAGGATCCGTCGACGTCCCTCGCCGATCGCGTCGGACATACCGCCCAGGTAGGCGGCGTCTTCGACGGCGAGGTCAGTCGGGCCGGGAAGGTCCTCCCCGGTCACGAGCGCCATCGTGAGGTTGGCTTCGGCGTATTCCTTCTGCGCGTCCTGCAGGTAGCCCGCGTGGCGGATGTCCGAGTGGTCCTCCACGGCGGCGAGCCCCTCGTCCAACGCCGCGCGGGACTCGCCGATCAGCGTCTTCGCGGTGTCGAACTCCTGCCGGTGGATCGCCCGGATCGCGTTCGCGCTGGCGCGGATCGAGCGGCGCGCGGCCGGAAGGGCTTGCTCGCGGGCGGCATTCTTGGCGTCGAGGCGAGCGTGGATGGAACGGGCGAGGTCGGAGAGGTCCACCTCAGCCGGCGGAGGCGGGTCGGACCACGACGTGCACCCGGTCGCTCTCCGAGAGACCCTCGAGGCCGTTGAACCGTTCGTGGGCGCGGCCGTTGGCACCCTCGATCACGTAGCGAGCGGCGAAGGCGGCCGCGTGGTCGCCCGGGATCCGAGAGGCGCGAACCGCCTCGCGCGGGTTCGCGACGGTGCGGTGCTTCATCGAGATCAGCATCCAGACGTAGGCGCCGAGCAGGATCGCGAGCGCCAGGGTGATGTTCCAGACGACGCGGAGCGGGGGGACGAGACCGATGAGGAACGAGATGCCGATCGCTTCGATCAGGAAGACGAGGACGCGGCGGCGGCGGTCGCGAACTCGGGCTCTGCGCCGTTCGACGTCGCCGACGAAGCGAGCCCCCTTCCGAGGAGTCACGATCCAACGACCCGTGGTGCCGTTCACTTCCGCGTGTGCCAAGAACTCCATCCTACGTTCGAAATCGTCCACCGAGCTCGCCGTCGACCGCCGTCGCGACGTGAGGGGTATCAAGAATGCGGCCCACATGATGCCGAGTGCCGCGAGAAGCAGCCAATCCAATGCGCCCAGCCTCCGCTCTGTCGTTCCCGGTTCGACACAACATCTAGGCTGGGACGGGACCGTAGCACCACATGTAGGGGTCCTCAATCACATCGATGTGATCCGAAGAACTTTTTCACAAGCGGTACCGACGACTCGGACGGAACCGAGTGTCGTGAGATCTACGGATGAGCGGTGATCCGGTCCGAACTACGGATCAGCGAACGGTCAGTTCGGCGCCGAGTAGTCGCCGGACTTGCCGCCGGACTTCGACAGCAGCCGGAGCCCGTCGATCCGAGCCGCGCGGTCGTACGCCTTGGCCGTGTCGTACAGGCTGAGCGCGGCGATCGCCGCCGCGGTGAGCGTCTCCATCTCCACACCGGTTCGATCCCTGCGCGCGCACGCGCGTCCATACGCGTATCCGACCGCTCGCTTCGTCCGGCTCCACGCGGACCTCCGCTCCCGTCACCGCGATCGGGTGACAGAACGGGAGGAGGTCGGGCGTTCGCTTGACGCCCATCAGCCCCGCGATCCGCGCGGCCTCGATCGGGTCGCCCTTCGGCGTGCCGGCCACGAGCTGGGCGCAGGCCTCGGGCGTCATCGTCACCACGCACTCGGCCTCGGCCTCGCGATCGGTGACCTCCTTCGTGCCGACCTCGACCATCCGGGCCGACAGCTCCGCATGCAGTCGGGCACGCTCGTAGCCCCCGCCCCCGGCCACGTCAGTCCTCCGAGGACCGGAACAACATGACCTTCACCTGTGAGCCGGCGGGGGCGACGTCGGTCCCCGCGGGGATCATCGCCAATCCGTTCGCCCGGGCCACGGTGGAGATCAGGTTCGAGCCGCGAGCGCCGGTCGGGGTGGCCGACCAGCTTCCCTTGTTGCGCCGGACCTCCACGCGGGCGAACTGGAGCTTCCCCCGAGGCCCTCGCACCTCTTCGGTCATCGTCGCCGTGACCTCGGGCCGGAACAGGTGGGTCCTCCCCATCATCTTGAGCATCGCCGGCCGCAGGAACACCTCCAGGCTGACGAAGACGCTCACCGGGTTCCCCGGCAGGCCGAAGTACGGCTTGCCTTCGACGTGGCCGAAACCCTGCGGCATCCCGGGCTGCATGGCGACCTTGTAGAAGTCCACGTCGCCTCGCCGGAAGAACGCCGCCTTCACGACGTCGCGTTCCCCGACCGACACGCCGCCGGAGGACACGAACGCATCGGCCTGGATCTCGAAGCTGAAGATCTTCTCGCGGAGCGACTCGACGTCGTCGCGGACGATGCCCGCCATCACCGGCATCGCGCCCATCTCCCGGAGCGCCCCGAAGATCAGCGCCGAGTTCGCGTCACGCACCTGTCCGAGGGCCGGCGTCTCCGTCGGCGACACGAGCTCGTCCCCGGTGGAGAGCACCACCACACGCGGGCGAGGGTGCACCATGGGGATCGGGTGGCCCGCGATCGCGAGCAGCGCGAGCTCCGGCGCCCCGAGGCGCTTCCCGGCGGGGACCAGCACGTCTCCCTCGTGCACGTCCTCCCCCCGTGGACGGACGTGCGTGCCGACCGCCGGGCCGTCGAGCAACCGGACGTGCGTCTCGCCCTCCACGGTCGCGTTCTCGATCGGCACCACCACGTCGGCGCCGGCGGGGATCGGCGCGCCCGTCGCGATGTGCATCGCCTCGCCGGCGCCGACGGTCCCCGGTGGCTCGTGACCGATCAGCGCCCTCCCGACGATCCTCAGCTCGACGGGCTCCGAGGGCGTTGCCCCGGCGACGTCGGAGGCGCGCACCGCGAACCCGTCCATCGCCGACGAGGCGAAGTCGGGGAGGTCCTGCGTCGACACCACGTCTTCGGCGGCGACGCAGCCGTAGGCGTCCGTGAGCGGCAACCGGAGCGGGGCGAGCGGCTGCACGCCGGCCAGGACGCGCGCCTGTGCCTCCTCGACGGACAGCAACCCTTCCGGAGAGTCGTGATCGTGCACGTGAGGTTGCGCCGCCATGCCGGCCAGTCTAGGGGTGGCCCCGCCGGGCGACCCTCAGCTCAGCTTCTCGCGGCGGGCGAGCTCCGAAAGGAACGCCTTGAACTCCGGGCCGACGTCGTCGCGATCGAGCGCGAACTCGACCGTGGCGCGGAGGTAGTCGATCTTGGTCCCCACGTCGAAGCGGCCCTCGAACGTCAGGGCGTACACCGCCTGCTCCTGCGCCAGCAGGTTGATCGCGTCGGTGAGCTGGATCTCGCCGCCGTGACCCGGAGGGGTCTCGCGGAGCGCATCGAAGATCTCGGGGGTGAAGACGTAGCGTCCGATCGCGGCGAGGGTGGAGGGAGACTCCTCCGGCGCCGGCTTCTCGACGATGGAGACGATCCGCACGAGGTCTTCCTCGACCGGCTCGGGCTCGATCATGCCGTAGAGGGAGGCCTCCTCCCGGCCCACCTCGATCGCCGCGAGGACGCTGCGGCCGTATCGCTCGTGGACCTTCATCATCCGATCGAGCAGCGGCGTCTTCGGCCGGACGAGGTCGTCGGGCAGCATCACGACGAAGGGCTTGTCGCCGACGTGCGTCTCGGCGCAGGCGACCGCGTGTCCGAGGCCGAGCGGATCGCGCTGGCGCGTGTAGAAGATGTTCGCGAGCTCGGCGATCGCGCGCACCTGCTTCAGCTCGTCGAACTTCCCCTTCGCCTCGAGGAAGTGCTCCAGCTCGGCAGACCGGTCGAAGTGATCCTCGATCGACCGCTTCCCGCGGCCGGTCACCATCAGGATGTCGGTGATGCCGGCCCGCACCGCTTCCTCCACCACGAGCTGGATCGCCGGCGTGTCGATCACCGGCAGCATCTCCTTGGGGGTCGCCTTGGACGCCGGCAGGAAGCGCGTGCCGAGTCCCCCCACCGGGATCACCGCGTTCTGGACCTTCACGGGCGCAACGGTACTCGGGTCGCAGAAAAGATGTCAGCCGTGCGAAGGGCCACGGGTAGACTCACTGCCGGGATGCCCACCTACGAGTACACGTGCCGCGACTGTGGCCACACGTTCGACATCGTCCAGTCGATGTGGGACGAGTCCCTGACGATGTGCCCCGAGTGCGGTGGGAGCCTGCGGAAGGTGTTCGCGCCGCCCGCGATCTCGTTCAAGGGATCGGGCTTCTACGCCACGGACCACGGGAAGAACTCGAAGAGCGCGAGCGAGTCGAGGAACGAGTCCAAGGGCGAGGGCGAGAAGAAGTCCGACGGCAAGAAGTCCGAGAAGCGAGCAAGAAGTCCGAGGGCCAGAAGTCCGACGGCAAGAAGTCCGGAGAAGGGTCGAAGAGCACGGGGTCGAAGGAGAGCTCGGCGGCGGAAGCTCCACAGAAGGTCGCTCCACGCCCGCGAAGAAGGAGCCGGCGCCATCGTGACGGAGGCGCAGGCCGAGATCGGGGTCATCGGAGGATCGGGCTTCTACGCCTTCCTCGAGGACACGCGGACGGTCGAGATGGAGACGCCGTTCGGTGCGCCCTCCGCGCCCATCACGATCGGCACGGTGGGCGACCGAACGGTCGCGTTCCTGCCGCGCCACGGCACGGATCATCGGTTCCCGCCGCACCTGGTCCCCTACCGGGCGAACATGTGGGCGCTGAAGGACCTCGGGGTCACGCGGGTCTTCGGACCCTGCGCCGCCGGGTCGCTCCGCAAGGAGATCCCGCCGCGCACGTTCGTGATCAGCGATCAGGCCATCGACTTCACGAAGTCGCGCCAGAACACGTTCTACGACGGCCCGCAGACGACGCACGTCTCCTTCGCCGACCCGTACTGCCCCACCCTCCGCGAGACCCTGGTGAAGACGGCCGCGTCCAGCGGGATCGAGCATCGGGACGGCGGCACGATGGTCGTGATCGAGGGCCCGAGGTTCTCCACCAAGGCGGAGTCGCGCATGTACGCGCAGCTCGGTGCGGACGTGATCGGGATGACGCAGTTCCCCGAGGCGCCGCTGGCGCGGGAGCTGGAGCTCTGCTTCGCGAACGTGGCGCTCGTGACGGACTATGACGTCGGCGTGGACGACATCCCTCCGGTCACGCACGAGAACGTGCTCAAGGTGTTCGGCGAGAACATCGACAAGCTCCGCGACCTGCTCTTCGCGGCGATCCCCGACGTGCCGGCGGAACGGACGTGCCCGTGCGCGACCGCCCTCGCGGGCACGGGACACGAATGATGGCTCGGCGCACGCTCGTCACCGTCGAGCTGCGGTTCACCACGGACGAGGACCCGGGACAGCTCGCCGATAGGATGCGCGAAGCGGTCGCGACGATCGTCGGCAAGCCTTCGCTCGAGGAATTCCGTGTGAAGACGCTTCCGCTCGAGCGTCCCGACGAGAGGGGCGGTCTGCGCCCCGTCGAGTGACGAGCGTCACGGCGGGGACGTCGTGACCGGTCTACCGTCCCGCGGATGGTGTTCCGCCGGAAGTTGCCGCGATCCTCGTTCGTCCTGCTGATCTCGTCGGTCGTGTGCGCGCTGGCCGCGGCCCTCGTGATGCGTGCGTACGCCCTCCGGCTCGACACGGTGCGGCCCGACGGCGGCCCTCCGATCTCGGTCGTCGCCGCCACCACCGACGTCGCTCGCGGCGCCGTCCTCACCGAGACGGCCCTCGAGGTCGTCACGGTGCCGTCTCGCTTCGCGCCTCCGGGCGCGATGCGCGACGTCGCGCGTGCGACCGGCCGGATCGCGGTCGCCGACATCGCGGCGGGCGAGATCGTGACCGAGCTCCGCCTGGCCGGCGCTCGCTCGGGTCCGACCGCCGCGCTCGTGCCGGCGGGGATGCGCGCGGTGCAGGTGCCCGTGGCATCCCTCGTCGGGGTGAAGCCGGGCGACCTCGTCGACGTCATCGCCACCTTCGGAGGCGGCGGCGCGCACACCGAGGTGGCGGGCGAAGCGATCGAGGTGCTCGCCGTCGACCGAGCGGGCGGTGGCGCATCGTTCGGAGCCAGCCCGGCCGGTACGTCGGGAGCCGTCGGGCTCGTGCTCCTCGTCTCGCCGGATGATCGCGGAGCGGCTCGCGTTCGCATCGACGTTCGCCACGCTCTCCGTCGCGGTGCGGAGCCCTGACGACCTCGTCCCCGGTTCGTCCTTCACCGTTCCGGTGACGGCTGCCCGCTAGCATCAGGCGACCGTTCTCCGACGGCCAAGCAGCAAAGGACCGTGTGGGCATCCTGCAGGCGATCGTCCTCGGCCTCGTGCAGGGGGCGACCGAGTTCGCGCCGGTCTCCAGCTCGGGGCACCTCATCCTGGTGCCGTGGATGTTCGGATGGATGCTGATCGGGGACTCCGACGTGCAGAAGTCCTTCGACGTGGCCCTCCATATGGGGACGTTGCTCGGTGCACTCATCTACTTCCGGCGCGACGTCGCACGATACGCGGGCGCGTGGTTCCGATCGATCGCGGCACGTCGGATGTCGACGCCGGATGAGCGGATCGCGTGGGCACTCGTCGTGGGCACGATCCCGGGCGCGATCATCGGGGCGCTGTTCGAGAACGTGATCCAGGAGAAGCTCGGAGCGCCCTGGCTGATCGCGGTGATGCTGGTCGCGTTCGGGCTGGTGCTCGTGTTCGTCGATCGCCGCGCCCGCAGCGACCGAGCGTTCGACTCCATCGGTCCGAAGGAAGGCCTGCTGCTCGGGACGGCGCAGGCGTTGGCGCTGCAACCCGGCGTGTCCCGCTCCGGCGTGACGATCACCGCCGCCCGCGCGATGGGTCTCGACCGGGAGTCGGCCGCGCGCTTCTCCTTCCTCCTCTCCCTGCCGATCATCGCGGGGGCCGGCGCGTACAAGGCCGTGGACCTCGCGCAGACGGGACTGCAGGGTCACGCGGCGGAGTTCGTGGCCGGGATGGTCGCCTCGGCGATCAGTGGCTTCCTGGTGATCTGGGGATTGCTCCGGTACCTGAAGCGACACGACTTCACGGTCTTCCTCTGGTACCGGGTCGCGGTGGCGGCGGTGGTGATCGTCCTGATCCTTGCGAACGTCCGCGACG
>CAVQEW010000011.1:0-72740 GCA_963711655.1 uncultured Actinomycetota bacterium | reverse complement strand
CGATGTCGCGAGGGACGCGCCCTCGGAGACCGAGCCCCACCATGCCGTAGGCGGCGATCGACACGACGACGGAGGTGAGCAGGAGCAGGAGTCCCGTCTTCGCGCGTGCCGGCTGCGCCGAGACGGCGCTCACGAAGTGCCACCCCCGCCGTCCTCGACCTGACCAGCGTCCCGCACGTCGACCGCCATCTGCTCGATGAGGGCTGCGCCGTCGTCGCGGTCCTCCACCGGGATGCCGTCGTCGAAGTCGTCGTAGGTCCCGAGGTCGCGGACCTGGTCGGCCCTCACCTCCACGTGGACGTCGACGGGATGACCGAGGTCGTAGCCGAGGACCGTGAGGGGGATCCCCTGGAAGATCGCGACGCTCTCGCCGGACGGACCCACGTACCACTGGCGATCCACCCACCACCGGATGCCGAACAGCACGACGATCGCGATCAGGAGGGCGAGGCCGGCGCGGAGCCCCCAGCGCCGTACGTTGGCCGGGGAGGGAGCGGCGACTCGCCGTCGAGTGGGGGTGGCCTCGTCGCCTTCCCCGATCGCTTCGAGCACGACGACGGAGATGTTGTCGATCCCGCCCGCTCGGTTGGCGGCCTTCACGAGTCGGTCGGCCGCCTGTTGCGGCTGCTCGCTGTTCTCGAGGATCGCCTGGATCTGGTCCTCGGTCACCATCCCGGTGAGGCCGTCGCTGCAGAGCAGCAGGCGGTCGCCGTCCTGCAGCGCGATCGTGTCCTCGTCGACCTCCACCTGCTCGTCGGTGCCGAGGGCTCGCGTGAGGACGTTCTTGTGCGGATGCACCTCCGCCTCCGCCTCGGTGATCTCCCCGGACTTGACCATCCGGGCGACCAGGGTGTGATCCTCCGTCAGTTGGCGGAGCTCGCCGTCGCGGAGCAGGTAGGCGCGTGAGTCGCCGACATGTGCGATCAAGGCGGTCGCGCCGTCGACCCGCGTCGCGGTGAGGGTCGTACCCATACCGGAGAGGCGTTCGTCTTCGACGGAGCGGTCCCAGACGGCGCGGTTGGCGCCGCGGACATGGTCGGGGAGCGAGCCACGTCCCTCGGCGACGAGCCGCTCGATCGTCTCGAGGGCCACGCGGGACGCCACCTGTCCTCCGCGATGGCCCCCCATCCCGTCCGCCACGACGAACAGGGGCGGCTCGACGAGGATCGAGTCCTCGTTGCGTTCGCGGACGCGACCGATGTCGGTCGTGGCTCCGACCTCGATCCTCATCGGCGCAGCTCCATGATCGTCTGACCGACGCGCACCTTGTCCCCGGGCTGGAGCATCGCCGGGGCGGCGAGCTTCTGGTCGTTCACGAAGGTTCCGTTCGTCGAGCCCAGGTCCTCCACGAACCACGAGTTGTTCTTGGCGAAGAGCCGGGCGTGCTGCTGCGAGGCGTAGGTGTCCTCGATGCGGAGCTCGCACTCGGGCGCTCTGCCGATCGTCATGCTCGCGGACAGGCGCACCGTGCGGGGCTTCGCGTCGGACTGACCTTTCACGAGGAGGGTCGAGGGACCCGGCGGGAGGGTCGGTGCCGTGTCGCGGGGGCGGCGGCCACCTCGCTCCGCCGCCGCCGCTTCCTCTGCGACCGAGAGACCGCGGACGACCCACCGCATCGAGCGCCAGATGAATAGGAACAGCAGCGCGAACAGCCCGTACTTGAGCGCCGACAGCGCGAACGGGGTGATCGTGTCGGCGAGGACACCCACCAGCACGTCAGTCCCTCCGGAACTCGATCACGGTGGACCCGATCGTGATCGTGTCGCCGTCGGAGAGCTCCCGGGCCTGCACGGTCTGCCCGTTCAGTCGCGTCCCGTTCGTCGATCCCAGATCGGTGAGCGTCCAGGTGTCGCCGCGCATCTTCAGCTGGGCATGCTTGCGGGACGCGCCCTTGTCCTTGAGCACGACGTCGCAGTCGGCCAGCCTCCCGATCGTGACGACGTCGGAGGAGAGCGGGACCAGACGCTCCTTGCCGTCTTCTCGAACCACGACCGAGGCGTGACCACCTCCGGTGCCGTCGTCCTCACCTTCCACCAACGAGGCGACGCACGCGAGGTCGCCCTTCTTCAGGTCCTCGTCCACCACGAACTCGACCTCGGGCGGACCCACGAGTCCCCACCCGTGCTCCGCGGCCGCCTCGCGGATCACCCGCCGGAGCTCCGAGGCGATGGCGTCCTCTGCCTGTTCGTAGCGCGCGGCGTCCTCGGGCGAAAGGGAGAGCTCGAACCGGTTCGGTGCCCAGACCTCGGAGACGCCGACGCTCCGGCCCGACTCCATCTCGCGCAGGATCAGCTTGGCGATCTCGACCGGTTGCACGCCGCTGCGGAAGGCCTTCGAGAACAGGCCTTCGACGAGTCCACCGAGGCGTCGTTCGAAGTCGCGGAGGATCGGCACGTTGTCCCGGTGAGCGCGTGGGTGGAACGCGCTTCGAACCTATCCTACCGAGGTCCTCGGCTCCTGAGGCTCCTGCGCTCCCTGGTCCGCTCCCTCATCGTCCGTCCGGACGAGCGCGAGCTCAGAGGCGCGCGCGTGCTCCCAGATCGGGTTCGCGAATCCGAACCGCTCGTCGGAGGAAGCCGGTTCCACCGCCATTCCTGGATCTCCCAGTACGTGCGGCGGGCGAAGACCAGGACCAGGACGGCCAGGAGGAACCGCAGGGTCGCGCCCGGGGAGATCTGCATCCAACCGAGCGCCAAGCCGGTCGTCGAGACGGCCGTCCAGGCGGTGAGGGCCCCGAACCCGACCACCATCAGGTGGCGCATCAGCCCGTCGAAGTCGGCACCAGCTCGCGTGCTCATCCCACAGAGGTATCGACCGAAAACGGTCGGAAACTGGATAGGCCACCGGTCGCAAGTCCGTTCGGCCGTTGCGCCCTCGGCCGGACGGCCTACGGCCGCCGGGAAACCCGCTGCTACGATGACCGGTCTCTCGGGCGAGTGGCGGAATTGGCAGACGCGCACGGTTCAGGTCCGTGTCCGGTAACCCGGGTGGGGGTTCAACTCCCCCCTCGCCCACCAACCGGCGTCCGTCCCTCCTCCCGATCACACTCGCGAGGCCGTGTTGCGCCATGGCGGAACCGAATGGGGAGGGCTATCGTCCAATCCCGGTCCGCGGTCGACCGCGGACCAGGGGGTGTCACCGTGTCGACACTGCGCCGCTCCTCGATCGTCCTCGGTCTGGTCCTGCTCGTGCTCCCGGTGGTCGCCGCTCCGGCCCCGGCGGCCCCGGCCGGCAACCCGCGTCTCGTCCTTCACGCGGCCTCCTCCCTCGTGGAAGTCCCTCGCTACGGTCGCGGACCCGTCTGGCTCGACCTCGGTGTCTCCCTGGCCGCGATGGATGCGCCGTTCGAGCTCCGGGTCCGACGCGAGACCTACGACGACCCGATCCGTGTCTGGCAGGCGTTCCATCGCCCCGCCGGCGTGGAGCTCGAGGAGCTGCCGGCCGGCATCCTCGAGGGATGGACCGGGCTCGACCGGTTCCTGCGCATCGACCTGTATCAGCACGGGACCTTGATCAAGAGTCGGGTCCCCGACGCGTGCCCGACCGGCTGGCAGACGGAGCGGGTCGACGATTCGGGACCCTTCGACCCCACGTATCCGACGGGCTGCGCCTACAACCCGCTCACGCTCGGCTCGGTGTGGGGGATCGACCAGGGATGGGGGAGCATCCCGCAGCTGTCCAACGCCTTCGTCCGGGTCCCGGACGGCCGGTACATCGCGAAGGTTTCGATCACCCCCCGCTACCAGGCGCTCTTCGACGTGGCGCCGGCAGACGCCCGGGTCCGGTTGGCGATCAGGATCCGGACGCGGCGGTTCTGCGACTTCTGCGATGGCCCCGCCGCGCGGGAGGGCACCGCGTTCCACCGGGCGCTCACGCCGGTCCCGATCACGACGGATCCGGATCCCGCGACCGTTCCCGACCTGGTCGCGCTGCCCGCGTACGGCATCGGCATCGGCTACGAGCGTGGCCATGACTATCTCCAGTTCGGCGCCGACGTGTGGAACCGGGGGCCTGCGTCCCTGCTCGTCGAGGGGTTCCGCGTCCCGGAGGAGGATCGCATGGACGCCTGGCAGTACTTCGCGGACGACGGCGTTCTCGTCGGCCGCGCCCCGGTGGGCTCGTTCCACTTCGACCATCGCGACGGACACCAGCACTGGCACTTCCTGCAGTTCGCCAGGTACCGTCTCCTCGACGCGTCGCAGGCCGCGATCCGGAGCAAGAAGCAAGCGTTCTGCCTGGCTCCCACCGATCCGATCGACCTGACCGTGGACGGTGCGGTCTGGAGGCCGGAGTTCACCGGATTCAGTCAGTGCGGCTCGGAGACCTCGACGTGGATCCGAGAGGTCCTGCCGACGGGATGGGGCGACACCTACTTCCAGGGCGCCCCCGGGCAGTCCTTCGACATCAGCGCGCTGCCGAACGGCTCCTATTGGATCGAGGTGCGAGCCAATCCCGGCGGCCGGCTCTTCGACGGCGACCCGTCGAACAACGTCGAGCTCCGCGAGGTGATCCTCGGTGGGAGTCCGGGAGCGAGGACGGTCTCGGTCCCTCCGTGGCACGGGATCGACACCGAGTTCTTCTACGGGTTCGGCGGCTAGTCGATCGGTCGGGCCGCACCAACCGGCGGCGTATACTCGGGGTTTCCCGCGAAACCCCACGTAGATGCCTACATCCGTACCCATCGCCGCCTTGAAGCTCTCGGGCTCCACCCTGACGCTGGTCGCGCTCGTGGCCATCGGGCTCTCCGTCGTGGCCGTGCTCTATTCGATCGCGAACGCAGGGAAATCGGGCGGTGCCGTCGGCGGGCGGGTCCGCCTCGACGAGACGTTGCGCGGCATCCTGCAGGGACAGGGGGAGCAGATGCAGCGGCTCGAACGCGCGATCCGCGCGCTCCACGCCACCGACAAGAAGCAGAAGACGGAGATCGAAGGATCCGTGCGCAACGTGGCGTTGCTCCGCTACGACGCCTTCGAGGACGTGGGCGGCCGGCTCTCGTTCTCCTGTGCCCTCCTCGACGATCAGGGCACGGGCGTCGTGCTCACCTCGATCAACGGTCGGCAGGAGACGAGGGTCTACGCGAAGCAGGTCACGCAGGGAGCCAGCACTCACAATCTTTCGCTGGAGGAAGAGGAAGCGATCCGGCGCGCGATGGGCGGCCGGCAGGCCGCGGTGGAGGCCGGATGACCCGGCGGCGGGACGACGCGAACGGCCCGGGCAGCGGCCTCGGCCCCGAAGGAACGGAGGCAGACATGGCGGCAGAGAACGGAGAGGTGACGATCGTCGGTGCGGGCGCGCGGCTCGAGGGCAACGTCGTCTCGGCCGGGCACCTCAGGATCGACGGCCAGGTGAAGGGCCAGATCAATGCCGAGGGCGACGTGGCGCTGTCCCCGCAGAGCCAGGTCGAGGCGGACATCCGCGCCCAGAACGTCAGTATCGCCGGTCGCTTCAAGGGCTCGATCAACGTGAAGGGCAAGGCGCACCTGGCTCGTGGAGGCAGGATCGACGGCAACATCACGTCCAAGACGCTCGTGGTCGAGGAGGGCGGCATCTTCCACGGACAGAGCATCATGGACGGCTCGACCACCACGGAGACCCCTCGCCCGCAGGCCGGCGCGCCGGTGAAAGCAGAGGAGAAGCGGGACGAGCCGGAAGTGAAGGTCCCGTAGCTTGCTCGACATCAAGCGGATCCGGGAGGACCCCGATCCGTTCCGGGCCGCGCTCGCGCGGCGGAACCTGGGCGACGCCGTGGACCGGCTGCTGGACGCCGACGAGGAGCGCCGGTCGCTGACCGCCCGGGTCGAGGAGCTGCGAGCGGCGCAGAACCGAGCGTCCAAAGCGATCGGTGCCGCCCAGGGCGAGGAGAAGCAGAAGCTCATCGACGAGGTCGCGAAGGTCTCCGCGGAGCTGAAGGAGCGGGAACCGGAGCTGGCCGCGGCGGAGGAAGCGCTCACCACGCTGCTCGCCGAGACCCCGAACGTCCCCCACGAGAGCGCGCCCGACGGCTTCACCGATGAGGACGCCGTCGAGGTCAGTCGCAACCACGAGGAACCGCCCGCCCTCGACTTCGAGCCGCGCGACCACGCCGAGCTCGGGGCGATGCTCGGCGTGCTCGACACGGAGCGCGGTGCGCGCACGTCGGGGTCCCGGTTCGTATACCTGATGGGCGATCTCGTGTTCGTGCAGTTCGCATTGATGCGCCACGCGATGGATGTCGTGGTCGAGCGCGGCTTCTCTCCGATGATCCCGCCGGTCCTCGTCCGCGAGGACGCGATGTACGGGACCGGCTTCCTCCCGACCGACGCCGTGAACATCTACGTCACCCGAGAGGACGAGCTCTACCTCGCGGGCACGTCCGAGGTGCCGCTCGCCGCGTTCCACCTCGGGGAGATCCTCGACGAAGCCGACCTCCCGATCCGCTACGCGGGCTACTCCACGTGCTTCCGGCGGGAGGCGGGCTCGTACGGCAAGGACCTGGGCGGCATGTTCCGGGTGCATCAGTTCGACAAGGTGGAGATGTTCGCGTTCTGCACGCCGGAGACGTCCTGGGACGAGCACGAGAGGATCCTCGCGATCGAGGAGGAGATCCTCGGGAACCTCGAGATCCCGTACCGCGTGGTGAACATCGCCGCGGGCGATCTCGGCGGGGCCGCCGCCAAGAAGTACGACATCGAGGGGTGGCTGCCGGCGCAGGAGCGCTACCGAGAGCTGACGTCGTGTTCGAACACCACGGACTACCAGGCCCGGAGGATGCAGACGCGCGTCCGCAGGGCGAGCGGGGACGTCGAGGTCCTCCACACGCTGAACGGGACCGCGACCGCGATCGGCCGCACGTTGATCGCGATCATGGAGAACCACCAGCGCCCCGACGGCAGCGTGGAGATACCCCAGAAGCTCCACCCGTACCTGCCCGAGCGCGCTCGAGTGCTCGCACCCCGCGCCTAGGAGGTCGCGGTGCGTGGTCGCCTAACGGCGACGACTGTGCGCAGCCCCCGCCGGCACTTCATCCATCGACGCTCGCATCGCGGTGACGTCGATGGCGACACCGTGCCAGAGCTCCGGGATCTCCCCCTCGGGGCTGACCCGCCGTCCTATCGAATGGAGCCATCGGACCTCGCCGTCGCGACGGAGGACGCGATACGTGTCGTCCCACGATCCCGCCTCGCCGGCTCGCGTCACCGAGTCGCGGATCCGCGCCCGGTCGTCGGGATGGACCATCCGTGGGAAGTGCGTGCTCTCGACCATGAGCTCCTCGGGCGTGTAGCCGAGGAGCTCGAGCGATTGCGGCCCGATGTACGTGTACCGCTCGGCACCCGTTTCCGGGTGGATCGTCTCGGTCCATGGGATCACGAGCGCTCCCTCGAGGGCTTGCCGTTGATCCCGCTCCGAGGCCTGGAGCTCGGCCCTCGCCTCCTCGTCCTCGGTGACGTCGAGCAGGACCCCCTGGAACGTCCATGGTCTCCCGAGCGAGTCGCGCTCGAGCATCCTTCCCGTGTCGAGGACCCAGATCACCGTCCCGTCCGAGCGGATCATCCGGTAATGGATCGTCCACGGCTCGCCGGTACGCCCACTCCTTCGCATGGTTCGCGCGACGGCGTCTCGATCGTCGGGATGCACCATCTCGAGCCATCTCGGCTCTCGATGCCAATGCTCGATCGGGTAGCGAACGAGCTCGGCAGCCTGCGGGCTCATGTAGGTGACGCCGACGGTGGGCGGGACGTCGTCTTCTGTGTAGATGAGCTCGAACGAGAAGACGACGACGGGGCCGTGCTCGGCGAGCGTCCGGAAGCGGTCTTCGGCCGCCGCAGCCTTGGATTCGGCCTCCCGCCGACCCGAGACGTCGAGCATCACCCCTTGGAACGACGAAGGCTCCCCATCATGGGAGCGCGCGATCAGCGTGGCATGGTCCAGAACCCAGACGACGCTGCCGTCCTTGGCCAGGAATCGGTACTCCATGAGGAAGGGCTCGCCTGTGCGAGCGCTCCTCTCGAGGGCGTCGGCGACGCGTGACCGGTCGTGTGGGTGCACACGAGCAGCCGCGTGCCATTCGTCGGGCGAGAATCCGAGGATGTCCTGGAGGCGAGGGCTCACGTACCCGAACGCCCGGACCTCGTCGGGACGCACCTCCCAGACGTAGGCGATCCCCGGCAGGTTCTCCACGAGCTGGCGGTACCGTTCCTCGACCGTTCGGAGCTCGCCCTCCATCCGACGTCGCTCGCCGATCTCGAGGCCCATCAGCTCGTTGGCCTCCTGGAGCTCGTTGGTTCTCTCCGTGACCCGACGCTCCAGGTCTTCCTTGTTGAGGAGGAGCATCTCGGTCGCGTCGTGTTCCGTCGTCACGTCGATCATCACGCCGTGCCAAGCGGCGGCGCCACGTTCGAGACCGCCGATCAAGATCGCTCGGTCGTGGACCCACACGACCCTCCCGTCGTTCGCGATCAGGCGGTACTCCAGATCCCAGGGCTCCCCCGTCTCGTTGTGCCGGTCGTGCTGTTCGAGCACGACCTCCCGGTCGTCGACGTGCAGGAGCTCGATCCAGATGTCCGGCTGGTCGAGCCATTCGTCTCGGGTGTAGCCGAGGACCTGTTCGACGTGCGGGCTCACGAACAGCGTCCGGCGTTCGTCGTCCGGGCCCATCTCGTACACCACGGCCGGCACCCGCTCGACGAGGGCGCGATAGCGAGCCTCCGACGCGCGGATCTCCTGCTCGGCGCGGCGCTCGCTCGTGATGTCCTCGATGACTCCCTGCCACTCGAGTCGGTGGCCCTCGTCACTGAGCACGAGGACGCTGGAGTCTCGGAGCCAGACCTCCTGCCCGTCGGTCCGGAACATCCGATACTCCGACCGATATCGAGCGCCTGTCGACCACACCTCATCCCGCAGACGCTGGATCCGTTCCCTGTCGTCCGGGTGCATCGAGCGGACCCAGAGTCCCGGATCGTCCAGATACCGTTGTGGCGGCAGCCCGAGGAGTTGCTCGATGTTCGGGCTGATGTAGAGGGTCGCCGCACGCTGATCGTCGGTGTCCACGTAGACGACGACCGGCAGCTGCTCGACGAGCTCGCGGACGCGCGAGGGTGACGCGAACGGATCGAGTCGCTCAGAGGAATCGGATCGCGGATCGCCCGGCATGGTGCAAGCGTACTCCGAGCTTCCTCCTGAACTCCATGGCCTCCGGCACCCCAGGGCTGACGTAGGCTGCCCACGGGAGGATGGCCGAGCGGACGAAGGCGACGGTCTTGAAAACCGTTAGCGGGGCAACTCGCTCGTGGGTTCGAATCCCACTCCTCCCGCTCATACTCGGCGATACGTGCGCGCTGCCGGCGCCTCAATCAGGAGTTGATCTACTGCCCGAGATACCCGCGCGGGGTTGCCGTGAACCTCTCCACCCAGCCGCACGAGACTAATCCGCGCCCTACTTCGGCGGCAACACGTCCTTGAGAAACTCCATTAGCTGCCCCGCGCCGATTCGCTCACTGTCTCTGGCATCTGGCGCGAGGGGCTGTCCAAAGACCCTTAGTCCAATCTGCTCCTTGATTTCGTCTCGCTTCTCGGGCGAGAAGAGGGCGAGATAGGGCTCAAGGGCCGCGAGGTCGAGATCTACCTTTCGGGCTTCTCGCTCAGCTCGGCGATGCGTACCCGACTGCGCCGCCGCATACCCGGCGAGGGCGATGAGCGGACCCGACACGAGGATCTTCGCCACAAACCGTTCCCACTGTATTCCGCCTTCGGGCAAGGTAAGTAGAAGCCCAGCCGCAAGGGCGACCAAACCGACCAGAGCTGCGACCGAGACCCAGCGCCAGAAGTCCGCGGACCTCTTTTGTTCCTTGGCGTATTGTCCGTGTCCCCCGCTGATCCCGATGGCTCCCAGAGCGACGGCAAGGGTTTTGGCGTCTTCAGCTTGGGTTCGAAGGTCAGCCAGAGCCTCCTCGGCTTGTTCGGCCAGGTTCGCCTGGGTTGATTCCGCGTGCGCCTTCAGCATCGCCATTACGGTGGCGGCTTCCGTCTGTTGTTCTTTCGCTGAAGCCTCAAACCGCTGTGCCCTAGCCGCCTCCGCTTCGGAGAACTGTTGCTGATATGTAGCGATAGCCGCGTCTAGGCGGGCCTTCTGAGTATCGACCGTAACACCGAGCTCATCGACTCTTTCGCTTGCTTCCTCAACCTTCTGAAGGGCCTGTTGTTGGATCGAGCTGGTGGCCGATCCGCCTCAGTTCGGATCTCGTCGAGTGTTGCTCTGAGGCTTTGAATCTGACCGCCTACTTCGTCAGCTTCAGACCCGATGTGTCGGAGCAGCTGGCCGACGGAAGCGCGGAAGGAGGTCGCGCGTTCACGTAGTCCGTCCAGATCCTCGACAGTCCTGGGGTAAGGCCATTTGCTCACCTCATCCAGAATTTGATCAGCGTAGATGTTTGCTGTCTCCAGACGCGTCAATGCGCCGTCGCTTAGATAAGCGCGGATTTCCGCAACCATATTGCTTGTGGGACTGGTGGCGCCCTCGAGCATCAGTGGCGTCACGAGTTCGGCGTCGACTTGGTTCGTTACTGAGAGGAGGAATGATCCGACCTTCTGAGTCGGCCCAGGCCTCGACCGCTTCTGGTCTCCGGTTGGTTCTCGCCGAGGACTTCAGCGAGTTCCCGGAGGAGGTCAGCGCCTGGTGACTCTCAAACCGTTGTCCCACTCGCTCATTGAACCCGCTGTCGTAATAGTTGCGCTCGAGTATATGCCGACCATCCGACAACTGATTCAATCGGACTCAAGGTTGGCAGTGGACTAGCGCCGGTCGAGAATTCCCTCTCTTCCTGCTCCGTCCTCCTTCGGCAGCTGGATCTCACGGGCTGAGGTCGTCGTAGGCGGCGGCGACTCGCTTCGGCACCACCATCCGCCAGGCGTCCAGAACCAGCTCGCGCATCTCGGTCTCGTCGATCGTCTCGAGACGGACCAGGACCCAGTGGTACCGCAGGTCGCCACCCTCCGGCATCAGGAACCGGTCCGGATCCGATCGCACCAAGGCCTCTCGCTCCTCCTTCGGGAACCCGAAGCCCATCACCGTCTCGTCCGGGGAGAAGGCGAGGTAGACGATGCGGCCCACGCGGAACTTGACTCGGTCCCGGACGAGGCCCTCGGTCGTGCGGGGCAGCGTGAGCGCGAACGACCGCACCTGATCGATGGTGACCATCTCGACCCCCTTCTCACGCTCGGCGACACGCGGAAACGAGCTCGGCTCCAGCACGGTTCCGTAGTTCCCCCTGCTCAACTGGGCTCAGGTGTCTTCCGATGCTTGCATGAGGAGCCTGATGGATGGCGAAGGATGATGACCAGGTAGACGAACGGATCCGGCGGGAA
Organism: uncultured Actinomycetota bacterium; assembly: GCA_963711655.1. Classification (GTDB taxonomy): domain Bacteria; phylum Actinomycetota; class UBA4738; order UBA4738; family HRBIN12; genus JAJNBA01. The sequence goes on along the minus strand of CAVQEW010000011.1, from coordinate 61,400 downwards.
GCCCGTGTGGCCGGCCTGCGTGACTTCGACACGCCCTCCCTCGAGTCCGTCGAGAAGCGGAGGCTGCAGCTCTGGATCCTGACCGCGGTCCTGCTGGTCTCGATCTCCCTCGGGGTCGTGTTCGTGTCGACCTGGCAGACGGAGGCGACGCGATTCTTCGTGTCCACGCCGGTCATGCGGATCGCCGTCGTGCTGCTCGCCATCGCGTTCTGCGCGTACGCGATCGAGAAGGAGCGTCACCTTCGCAAGCTCTCGCGACTCCTGATCGACGAACGGGTGCTGACGACCGCGCTCTCCAATCGCCTCCGGGAGGTCGAGCTCCTGCTCGGCGCCGGGAAGGCGATGAACGACGGACTCGAGCTCTCCGTCGTCCTCAACACGATGCTCCGCAGTGCCGTGGAGCTCCTCGACAGCGACAGTGGCTCCGTGATGCTGATGGAAGGAAGCGATCTCGTTGTCGCGTGCGCCCACGGGAACGAGCATGCCGAAGGCGGAAGGGTGCAACTCGGCGAGGGGATCGCGGGACATGTGGCGTCGTCCAGGGAGGCGCTGCTCGTGCAGGGCAAGGCGGATCCCGAAGACTTCCCCGGGCTCGTACCGCATGAGCGTCCCGTGGTCAGCGCGATCAGCGCGCCGTTGATCCACCGCGACGAGCTGCTCGGAGTCCTCAACGTGAACTCCTCGGGAGAGCGGGTCTTCACCGAGTTCGACCTGCGCGCGGTTTCGCTCTTCGCCGAGCAGGCGGCCACCGCGATCGCGAACGCGCGTCTCTACGAGACCGAGCGGGCGCAGGTCGAGGAGCTGACGCACCTGAACCGGATGAAGAGCGAGTTCGTCGCGCTGGTGAGCCATGAGCTGCGTACCCCGATCGCGTCGATCATCGGCGCGGTGTCGTCCGCGCGGAAGCCCGAGCTCCGCGAGCATCGCGGCGAGCTCGAGGACATCGTCGAGCGTGCGGCCTTGCGGCTGGGAACGATGGTGGAAGACCTGCTCGCCGCCGCGGAGCTCGAGCGCGGAGAGGCCGCCAGCCGGCTCGAACCCGTGGACCTCGCCAAGGTCGTCCGCGAGGCGGCCGCCGACCACAGCGTGCTCGATCGCGACCTGCAGATCGAGGCGTCGCAGCCGGCCGTGGCCGTCTGCGATCGTGAGTACCTGCGGCGGATCCTCGACAACCTGATCGACAACGCCTTCAAGTACGGCAAGCCGCCGGTACGGATCGTCGTCACGGGCGACTCCGGGCACGTCGGTTTCACCGTCCTCGACGCCGGTCGTGGGGTCGCCGCGGAGGACCGCGCGAAGGTCTTCGACCGCTTCAGCCGGCTCGACTCGATGAGCGGACACGGTCTCGGTCTCGGGCTGTCCGTCGTCCAGGGTCTCGTCGAGGCGATGGGCGGCGACGTGCGGATCGAGGAAGCACCCGGCGGAGGGGCCGCGTTCCGGATCCTCTTCCCTCGGCCCAAGCGGTCGATGCTGGAGGACGCCCTCACGGAGGCGGCCGGTCCCGGAGACGCACTCGCACACGCCCCGGTCGTGCCATCCAGCTCCGTATCCTGAGGGCGTGACCGGGCCCCTCCCCAACGATCGCCTGCTCCGCGCGCTTCGACGCCTGACCCGGTCGACCGCACGCCGGTCTGGTTCATGCGCCAGGCGGGTCGCTCCCTCCCCGAGTACCGGGAACGGCGCGGGGACGCCGACATCCTCGAGACGTGCCGGCGGCCCGACGAGGTCGTCGAGCTCACCCTCCAGCCGCTCCGGCGCATGCCGCTCGACGCCGCGATCCTGTTCTCCGACATCATGGTGCCGCTCCACGCGATCGGCCTGCCGATCCGCGTGGAGGCCGGACGGGGTCCCGTCCTCGAGGCCCCGATCCGAGATGCGGCGGGCATCTCACAGCTCCGAGCATTGGAGCCCGAGACGGACGAGCCGTACGTGCTCGAGGCCATCCGGCTCCTCGTGAAGGAGCTCGAGGTCCCGCTGATCGGGTTCGCGGGAGCTCCGTTCACCCTCGCGAGCTATCTGATCGAAGGTGGGCCGAGCCGGACGTTCGCTCGGACGAAGGCGCTGATGTACACGGACCCGGATGTGTTCTCGCGGCTCCTTCAGGTGCTCTCGGACATCGTCGTCGCCCACCTGCGGGCGCAGGTGGACGCCGGCGTGCACGCGGTGCAGGTCTTCGACTCGTGGGTCGGGGCGCTGGATCGGGATGACTATCGCCGCTTCGTGCAACCCGAGATGCGCCGGGTGTTCGAGGGGATCGCCGGCACGGACGTGCCGGCGATCCACTTCGGGGTCGGCACCGGCCATCTGCTCGACCTGATGCGGGAGGCGGGGGGCGACGCCTTCGGCGTCGACCACCGAACCCCGCTCGACGATGCCTGGGCGACGATCGGTCACGACCGAGCGATCCAGGGCAACCTCGATCCCGCCGCGCTGCTCGGCCCCTGGGAGGTCGTCGAGCGCAAGGCTCGGGACGTGCTCGGTCGCGCGGCCGGCCGGGACGGGCACGTGTTCAACCTCGGGCACGGCGTCCTCCCCGACACGCCCGTGGAGCACCTCCAGCGGTTGGTCGACCTCGTGCACGCGGAGACCGAGAGAGCCGGGCCGTGACGGCACCGATCGGGGTGTTGGTCATGGCGTACGGCACGGCGAGCGGGCCCGAGGACATCGAGCGCTACTACACGGACATCCGGGGAGGCCGAGCGCCCTCGCCGGAGCATCTCGCCGAGCTGAAGGAGCGATACGCGGCGATCGGCAACGTGTTCCCCCTGCTCGACACGACGCGAGCGCAGGCGGACGGACTGGTCTCGCGGTTGAACGGGGGCGAGACCTCGTTCCGCGCCTACTTGGGGATGAAGCACTCGCCGCCGGCCATCCCGGAGGCCGTCGCCCAGATGCGCGACGAAGGCGTGGAGCGGGCCGTCGGGATCGTGATGGCGCCCCACTGGTCGGGCATGTCGGTCGAGACCTACGTGGAGCGCGTCCGCTCGGCCGTCGCCGAGTCGGGAGACGGGCCGCGCTTCTCTTTCGTCCGCAGCTACCACGCACATCCGTCGTTCGTGCGGCTCCTTGCGGGCCGCGTCTCGGATGCGTTGGAGCGCGTGCCGTCGGGCGATCGCGCCGGGACGCACGTCCTGTTCACGGCGCACTCGCTTCCCACCCGCGCCGAGGAGGATGGCTCGCTTCGGTGCAAGACCTGTGACTGCGCGGACTCGTGCCGCTATCGGGACGGCCTGCAGGAGACGGCGGACCTCGTGGCCGGGAAGCTCGGACTCGAGAGCTACGGGATCGCGTGGCAGAGCGCCGGCCGAACCGCCGACCCGTGGTGGGGGCCGCCGGTCGAGGAGGCGATCCGGGAGGTCGCCGCGAAGGGCCACCCCGCCGTGGTCGTGTGCTCCGCCGGATTCGTGGCCGATCACCTCGAGATCCTCGTACGACCTCGACATCGAGGCGAAGGCGATCGCGGAGGGCGCGGGGATCCACTTCGCACGGACCGAGATGCCGAACGCCGACCCCGACTTCCTGGACGTCCTCGCCGACGTGATCGAGGAACACCTCGCCGAGGTTCCGGACCCGTGACCGACCGGGTCGCCGTGGTCGGCGGCGGCATCGCCGGGCTCGCCACCGCCTTCCATCTCCAGCGGGCGGGCGTCGAATCCCTGGTGTTCGAACGAGCCGCTACCCACGGCGGCGTCATCGCTCCTCCGGTGACGGTCGGCGATCTGGCGCTCGAGCCCGGGCCCGATTCCCTCGCCGCGCGGAAGCCCTGGGGAGCGGCGCTCTGCCGTGAGCTCGGGCTCACCCTGATCCCGCCTGGCGCCTCCGGAGCGTTGCTCTGGACCGACGCGGGCCTGGTGCCGTACCTGGCCGGGACGGCGTTCGGGATCCCGGGCGATGTCGGCGACGTGCTGCGGTGGCCGGGTCTGTCACGGCGGAGGTCGCTTCCGTGCGCTGGCGGATCTGGTCAAGCGGAAACGGCGCGACGGGGCCGAGGAGACGCTGGGTGCGTTGCTCCGCCGCCGGCTCGGCGACGAGGCGACCGACCGGGCGATCGCGCCGCTCCTGGCCGGTCTCCACGCGGGAGACGTCGACGAGCTCTCGGCGCCGGCGACCTTCCCCGAGCTCGTGGCGTGGGAGGCATCGCAGGGGAGCCTGATCCGTGGCGCGCAGGCGGCCCAACGCTCGGCCGGCCGCGCCGATCCCGGTCCGCTGTTCCTCCGGCCACGCCGCGGCATGCGGGAGCTGGTCGACGCGCTCGCCGATGCGCTCGGCGACCGGCTGCGCACCGGCGCCGAGGTGACCGGCGTCAGCAGCACCGAGGTCCACCTCGGCGACCGTGGATCGGAGCCGGTGGACGCGGTGGTCCTCGCGTGCGGCGCGCGGGCGACGGCCTCGGTCCTGGGATCAACCGCCCTCGCGAGGGCTCTCGGAGATGCGCTCCGTGTCCACCGGGGTCGTGTTCCTCGTGTACCCGGAGGGGACGGCGAGCGCGCTTCCGGACGGCACCGGCTTCGTCATCCCACGGGGGCGGGCGCCGATGACCGCGGTCACGTTCGTGTCGCGGAAGTGGCCGGATGCGGCGTTCGGGGACCGGGCGGTCGTTCGCTGTTACGTCGGCGGCGCGGGCGACGAGGACGTCCTCGACGCGCCCGATCGAGGACATCGTCGACGCATGCGCCCGGCATCTCGGCGCCGTCCTCGACCTGTCCGCGCCCACGGCGTCGTGCGTGCATCGTTGGCCACAGGCGATGCCGCAGTACGAGGTGGGTCATCTCGATCGCGTCCGTCGGATCCGCGAGGAGCTGCCGCCGGGTATCTTCGTCGTGGGAAGCGCGTACGACGGCGTCGGTGTGTCCGACCTCGCCCGCGCCGCCGAAGAGACCGCGAACCGGGTGCTCGCCCTCACGCGCTCGCCCCGGAAGGAGCCGGCATGACCGAGACGATCTACACCCTCTACGAAGTGCTCGCCGCGAGCCAGGAGCTCCGCGCGGAGGTGTTCGAGGACGACGCCCTGCGTGAGGGGGCGGAGGAGATCGAGACCCTCTTCAAGGACTGGGCCGGCCGCGTGGACGTGCGGGGCTCGTACTCGACGGTCGGGTTCCGCGCCGATGCCGACTTCGTGCTCTGGCTCACGGCCGCGTCCGCCGAGGACCTCCAGCGGTTCGTCGTCGAGTTCCGGAGGACCCGCGCGGGCGATCTCCTCGACCCGGTCACCTCGATGATGGGGCTCGTGAAGCCGGCCGAGTTCACGCCGGACCACCAGCCGGCGTTCGTCCGCGGCGAAGCGCCTCGGACGTACCTCTGCGTCTACCCGTTCGTGCGCACGCCCGAGTGGTACCTCCTCCCGCCGCAGGAACGTGGAGAGTTGCTGGCCGAGCACGGTGTGCTCGGCCGGGAGTTCCCGCAGGTCCTGGCGAACACGACGAGCGCGTTCGGGCTGGGCGATTGGGAGTGGATCCTCGCGTTCGAGACCGACGAGCTCGATGCGCTCGTCGACTGCATCCGACGGCTCCGTGACTCCAAGACCCGTCTCTACGCGAAGGTCGAGACGCCGTTCTTCACCGGGATCCGCAAGCCGATCGCCGACGTCCTCGACGACCTCCGCTGATACCCAACACGCGTGATTGACCGGTGGCGCCGGTCCCGGCTAGCGTCAGCCGCCATGCGACGCACCGCTCTGCTCTCGCTGGTGACCGCGATGGCGCTCGCGTTCACGTGGGCGCGTTCCTACGAGCCGGCTGCGCGAGCCGACGCCGGCCCGCCACGGATCGCCGCCGTGGGCGACATCGCGTGCAAGAACCCACCGGCGAACAACCGCAGCGTGTGCCAGTACGACGACGTGGCGGCCGCGATCGGGGCCGGTGACTACGACAAGGTGCTGCTCCTCGGCGACATCCAGTACGAGGCCGGTCTCTATCAGGACTTCCTCGACAACTTCGACGTGTACTTCGGTGACCTCCTCCCCACGGCGGCGCCCGCGCCCGGCAACCATGAATACGGCGATCCCGGCGCGGCCGGGTACTTCCGGTACTTCGGCGCGCTCGCGCCCGCGAGCTCCTACTCCTTCGACCTGGGCGCGTGGCACGTCATCTCGCTCGACTCGACGATCTGTGGCGCCGGAGGTGTGGAGTGCCTCCCGGGATCGCCGCAGCATTCGTGGCTCGTGCACGACCTCGAGAACAGCGACGCACTGCTGCACCCTCGCGTTCTGGCACCATCCCCGATGGGACTGGCTCAAGTATCAGAACGCCGACTGGGCGGAGGAGTACGAGCTGCTGCGGTCCAAGCCGCTGTGGGACCTGCTGTACGCGCACGACGCGGACCTCGTGCTCAACGGCCACAACCACAACTACTCGCGCTGGAAGCCGGCCGATCGGCAAGGTCGGTTCGACCCCGACCGCGGTCTCACCCAGTTCGTGGTGGGGACGGGTGGCCGGAACCTGAACGACTTCGGCAACTTCCACACCCGTCCCGGCATCTTCGCCCGGGGTCAGTCCAAAGCGTTCGGCTTCCTCGACCTTCGGTTGCGCCCCAGTGGATGGGACTACCGCTGGATCTCGGCGGCCGGCCAGCCTGCCTTCACGGATCAGGGGAGCGGGTCCTGCCATTAGTCGGAAGTTCGGGTGGACTCTCGCCCTCGCCGTGCCGATGATGACGGGATGAGACGAACCCTGCTGGTCCTCACCTCCCTGTCCTTCTTCGTGGCCTGCGCCGACGGGCCGGCCCCGGTCAGCCCGAGGGACGCCGTGCTCGAGGCGATGTCCGCCGTCTACGAAGCCGGGACGTTCCACCAGGAGCTCAAGATGTCCATGGCCGCGGAGGGCCAGTCGTTCTCGATCACGGCGGAGGCGGACGTCGACAACGAGCACCAGAGGATCGACATGACGATGGATCTCGGGCTGCTCGGTGGTGAGATGCAGATGGTGATGGACGGCGGCATCGTGTACATGCGGTCGCCTGCGTTCGCGGACGCGCCGACGCCGTGGGTCAGCATGGATCCGGAGAAGATGGACCCGGCGGAGGCGGCGCAGTTCGGCGGATTCGGAGCCGGAACGACCGACCCGTCGGCGTACGCGGGACTGTTCGCCGGTGTGTTCGACGTGAAGGACTCGGGGCAGGCCGAGATCCAAGGGCGTCTCGACCACCCACTACGTCGGGACGATCGACCTCCAGAAGGTGCTCGAGGCTTCCCGGAGATGGTCGGCGAGGATGTCGACCCCGCCACCAAGGAACAGCTCGAGGCCGCGGTGGAGCAGTTCGAGGCGCTGGGGATCGAGACGAAGATCCCCTTCGAGATCTGGATCGACGAGGACGGGCTGCCGCGCCGCCAGAGCCATCACGATGGACTTCGGCGACCTCGTCCCCGGGGCCGGCGACGCAAGTCTTGGAGATGACCGTCGACTATTCGGCCTTCGGCGAGCCCGTCCACGTCCAGATCCCGAAGCGGTCCGAGGTGACCGACGTCACCGATCTGATCGGAGGCGCGGCGTCGGAAGACGACTCGGGGTCAGGCGCCTACGGCTAGGAGCGCCCGGAGGTCTCGGATGACGCGATGGCCGTTCTCGTCGGGGGTACCGTCGCCCGAGCGGTCGATCAGGTAGGTCTCGATGCCGACCGCTGCCGCGCCGTCGCAGTAGGCCGGCTGGTCGTCCACGAACACGGCGCGTGCGGGTTCGACGTCGCCGAGCCGTCGAAGGGCTTCCCGATAGATCCCTGGGTCAGGCTTGTGGATCCTCACCTCGAACGACAGCAGGATCTCGTCGAACTCCGTCGGCGATCCCGAGTCGGTCGACGATCGGCCGGGTCGAATGTGAGCAGTTGCTGATCAACGCGGTCTTCATGCCGCGAGCGCGCAGCTCGCGCACGACCGGCAGCGAGTCCTCGTAGAGCTCGACGCCCCACTCCGAGAAATCGCGCTCCAGGTCGAGGAGGTCCGAGATCAGCTCGGGGGTGGGTCGGACGCCGGCCGCCTCGACGATCGCCGTCATGTCGCCTTCGGCGCTTCCGTACGCCCCGACGGCCCTCGCAGCTCTCGTCAGTTCGTAGCCGCGGAAGAGGTCGGCCTTCTCGATGGCGAGCTCGGTGGTGAAGCGCTCGGAGAGCCGTCCCCAGTGGGTGCGTGCGAACGTGTCGTAGAGATCGAGCAGGACGGCATCCACGCCACCAGGATAGGTGCGGGGTCGGCGGCCCGTTCCGGGCCGCCGACCCACGCGGCGAACTAGCCGAGCTGACCGCGGGCGGCGCCCGCCGGGAACAGGGTCGTGTGGACGTTCACGTAGTAGCTCTCGGGCGTGCAGGAGCAGCGCGAACGCGAGACTGCGCTCCACCGTCGCGCACCCGGCGAAGTCGCCGTCGGCGTCCGACACGCCCGCCGGGAGGAGGAACACCACCGGCGCGCCGAACGTGTCGACGCCGCCCACGTGGATGTGGGCGGCCACGATCGGGCAGGTCGACGCCGTCGACCGAGACCGACCAGCACACCTGCCTCGTGCCGGGGTTGACCGTGATCCGAGCCGAGCCGGTGGCGTCCGGATCGCCGGGGCTCGGCAGCTCCGACGCTCCCGAGAGCGAGGTCGTGTACGGACGTCCTCCCGCCGACGGCGGGGATGGCGAAGGCCAGCGCCGCCAGGCCGATCAGCAGGAGCACCGCGGCGACGCGGCGAAGGGATCGGTGCATGGGCTCTCCTCCCCTCAGCGGAGGGGGTTCCTCCGCGACGGTAAGGGTACGGACGCGCGAGGGGTGGAGTTCAATCGGCCCAGAGGCCGGCGAGGAACGCGTCGACGTCGGCCGCCGCGGTGACCGGCACGCCGTCGTCGGGAACCGCGACGATCTGCGGCCCGACGACCTCGAAGTGCTCGAGGACCTCGTCCGGGAGGAACCGGGACCGCTGCGAGTAGGAGTGGGAGTCCTCCAGCCCTCGCGGCCTCCGGTAGTACCGCTGGGGGTAGGAGACGTGGAGGGCGTCGCGCGCTCGCGTGAGCGCCACGTACAGGAGCCGTCGCTCCTCCTCGATCTCGTCGTCGTCGCCCGTCGACATGTCGGAGGGGATCATGCCGTCGGCCGCGTGGATCACGTGGACGACGTCCCACTCGAGCCCCTTCGCGGAGTGGATCGTCGACAGGATCAGGTAGTCCTCGTCCAGGTGCGGGGGTCCGGCGAGGTCGCCGGTGGAGGACGGAGGATCGAGCGTCAGATCGGCGAGGAACTGCCCTCGGGACGCGGACTCCGAGGCGAGGAGCTCGAGCTGCTCGAGGTCTCGCGAGCGCGAGGCGGACGCGTCGTACTTGCGGGCGATCACCGGCTCGAGGAACACCCGGAGCCGGGCGAGCTGGCCCGCCGGCGGGAGGATGTCGGCGTCGAGGCAGTCGCCGAGCGCCGCGCGGATGTCCCGGATGCCCTGCGCCGCCGCCTTCGGTACCGCGAGCGGTTCCTCCAGGAAACGCGCGAGCGGCGACGCCGTCTCCGCATCATCCGTCCGCCGGACCTCGAGGTCGTCCATCAGCCGGCGCGCCGAGGCCGGGCCCATCCCCTCGAGGAGCTGAAGGACGCGGAACCAGCTCACCTCGTCGAAGGGGTTCTCGAGGATCCGGAGGAACGCGAGCGCATCCTTCACGTGGGCCGCCTCCATGAACTTCAGACCGCCGTACTTCACGAACGGGATGTTGCGGCGTGCGAGCTCCACCTCGAGATGGTCGGAGTGGTGCGCGGCGCGGAACAGGACGGCCTGCGCCTTCAACGGCACGCCCTCCTCGCGATGGCCGAGGACGGCCCGGCACACGGCGTCGCTCTGCTCGGCCTCGTCGAGGCACGCCCGCAGCACCGGAATCGCCTGGCCTTCGCGCGTGGATCGGAGCGTCTTCTCGTGTCGCTGCGGGCTGAGGGCGATCACCGCGTTCGACGCCGCGAGGATCGGGGGCGTCGACCGGTAGTTCTGCTCCAGCTTCACGACGGTCGTGCCGGGGAACCGCTGCGGGAACTCCAGGATGTTCCTCACGGTCGCGGCGCGGAAGCCGTAGATCGCCTGCGCGTCGTCGCCCACCACCGTGAGGTTCCGCGAGCCGCCCGGTGGACGGATCCCTTCGAGGATGTCGGCCTGGAGCGCGTTCGTGTCCTGGTACTCGTCGACGAGGACGTGATCGAACATCGCGGCGAGTTGCTCCGCGGTGGCCGGCGAGGTCGCGAGCGCCTTCCAGAACAGCAGGAGGTCGTCGTAGTCGAGGACGTGCTGGAGGCGCTTGCGCTCGGTGTAGGCGCGGAAGATGTCGCGGATCCCGTCGGTCTCGTCGAGGCACCACGGATAGTGCCTCTTCACGACGTCGGTCAGCCGTTCGCCGGCGTTCACCGTTCGTGAGTAGATCGCGGCGAGCGTGTCCTTCCGCGGGAAGCGTCGCTCCCGTGACGAGAAGCCGAGCTCGTCGCGGAGCAGGTTCATCACGTCGGCGCCGTCGGCCTGGTCGAGGACCGTGAAGTCGGGCGTGAGACCGAGCGCCCGGCCGTGGAGGCGCAGGAGCCGGTTGCCCACGGCGTGGAACGTGCCGCCCCACACGCGGCCCGCGTCGTCCTTCGTGGTGAGCCGCTCCGCGCGCGACAGCATCTCTCTCGCCCCGCGGCGGCTGAACGTGAGGAGAAGGATCCGCTCGGGCCTCGTGCCTCGTTCGATCAGCGAGGCCACCCGCGCCGCCAGCGTCATCGTCTTGCCGCTGCCGGCGCCGGCCACGACGAGGAGCGGCCCCTCGCCATGGCGGACGGCGGCCTCCTGCTCCGGATTCAGCTCCTCGAACACGCGTTCGAAGGATAGTCGCGAGGAGTGACCGAATCGAGGACCCGCGTGACCGGGATGCTCGAACGGTCCAGGTTCACGCCTCCGATGGGACATGGGAGGATGCGGCCCATGTCGGACCCAGAGATCCGGATCGAGGAGAACGGCCCCTACGAAGTGAAGGGAACGCTGCCGATCTCACGGACGAGGACGGTCAAGACCGAGTTCGGCGAGCCGGTCGACTACGCCCCCTTCGAGCCGTTGGAAGCCGGCGAGACCTACCGACTCTGCCGGTGCGGCAAGAGCGCGAACAAGCCGTTCTGCGACGACAGTCACCTCGAGGAACCCCGCGTCGACGTGACGGAGCGAGCGGATCACGGTCCCCGCGACGAGAGGACGGACGTCTTCCAAGCCCAGGACGGGGCGATCATCAGCGACGACCTATCGATCTGCACGAAGGCGGGCTACTGCAAGGACCGGTTCACCGGCGTGTGGCAGCTGCTCGGTGACCCGGATCCCGCGGTCCGCGAACGCATGGGGCGGATGGTTCAGCTCTGCCCGTCGGGCAGGCTCGCATGGGCCGACTCGGTCGACGCGCCCGACCACGAGCCGGAGTACGAACCCGAGATCGGTGTGTTCCGGAACGGACCGCTGTTCGTGCGCGGCGGCGTCAAGGTGGTGGGTGCGGACGGCGAGCCCTACGAGGTCCGCAACCGGCAGACCCTCTGCCGGTGCGGGTACTCACAGAACAAGCCGTTCTGCGACGGCTCCCACAAGCTCGTCGGCTTCCGCGACGGCTAGCGCGAGCCTCCAAGGTCGTCAAGTCGCTTGACCATCAGCTCTTCGAGCTCGAGTGGGTATCTCTCTCCGTTCGCCTCCGCGACGCCTGGGGCCTTCTCCGTGTAGAAGCGGACGAGCTCCCGTGCGGCTCGCAGGAGCGCGTCCCGCTCCATCGGCACGAACGTCTCGGCGATCGGTGACAGCGCGGCGAGATCGATCGTGCGGTCGAGCTTCTCGTACGGCTCCTCGCCGGCGAACGCTCCGTGCTCGATCCTGACGAGGTTCACGCAGTGACCGCGGAGCGACTCGAGTTGGCCGGCGGCCCACCAGAGCTCGCCCCGCCCGATCGCAGCGACGAAATGCGACAGCTCGTGCCAGAACCACGTGAGGACCTGCCGGAGCACCTCCTGCTGCCCCGCCGGATCCGTCCGCTCCTCGGCGAACGCGACGCCCTCGAGGATCCCGCCCGGGTCGAACAGCGTTCGGATCGTCGGACCCGGCTCGAGCTCCTCCAGCCGCCCCTCGCTCCCGAAGAAGAGCTCGCCCTCGGTCCCATCGGCGAGCACGAAGAACACGAGGCCCGCGAACCCGAAGTCCTCGAAGAAGAGCGGCGTCCCGAGGCGCTCGACGAACCCAACGCGATCGCCGACGAGCGCCTCGTACGCGTCGTCCTTCGCGATCACGCAGAGGTCGACGTCCGAGTACGCGTCCGCCTCGCCACGCCCACGAGAGCCGCCGAGGAACGCGGCCACGACCCGCTCGTCGTGTCGAGCAGACCTCGACGAAACGATCGAGCAGCGGTTGGATGTCACGAGGAGGACCGACGCGGTCGCCCACGGGCGCAGCCTCGCAGGTCCGTCGCCCGTAGTCGAACCGTGGCGTGTGACTACGCGGTGACGAGTCCGAGGTCCTCGAGCAGTCCCGGCGGGATCGCGTGGCAGTACGGCTCGTGGCCGTTGTTCAGGTAGTAGCGCTGGTGGTAGGCCTCGGCTCGTAGAAGGCCACGTGCGGCCGGATCTCCGTCGCGATCGGTTGCGGGTAGCGAGACTGCGCGCGATCGCGTGAGGCCTCCGCCTGGGTCTGCTGTTCGTCCGAGTGCGTGAGGATGATGCTCCGGTACTGCGAGCCGCGATCCGGCCCCTGACGATCCACCTGGGTCGGGTCGTGCATCGCCCAGAACACCTCGAGGAGCTGCTCGTAGGAGACGATCTCGGGGTCGAACGTCACCTCGACGACCTCCGCGTGGCCTGTCGTGTCGCTGCAGACCTGTCGGTATGTGGGGTTCTCGACGATCCCCCCGCTGTAGCCGGATACCGCCTCGGTCACGCCGGGGACCTTCCGGAAGAGGTGCTCGACGCCCCAGAAGCAGCCGGCGCCGAAGGTGGCGGTCTCGGTTGGCATGTCAGGTCCTTTCTGATGGAGGTTCGTACCTCATAGTCCCAGTCGGGGCCCGATCCGTTGCAGAGAAGCAACGCCTCGCCCTCCATCGGAAGCCCTAGTCCCCTCGGGGAAGTCCGAAATGGTCCTCTTCGCCGATACGCCGACCTGGCCTAGGTACCCGATATCGGGTAGTGAAGGGGAGCCGCACCGAGGAGGAGGGCACATGCGACAGTGGGAGCTCATCGGGATCACGGACACGGTCGATTGGACACCGCCTCGCCATCAGCCGACGCCCGGCGACGAGGACGGGGGTCACTTCCCGGCGGTCATGTGGACCACGGACGGATCGCTCCGACTCCGAGGGGTCTCGTGGGTGGCCTCCCAGCATCTGGGGATCCACCCTCGCTTCCTCGACGGCCGTGAGCTGCTGGAAGCGTTCGGGATGGAGGGGGAGAGCCTCCCGATCCTCGAGGCCCACTCGGCCGCCCTCACCGGGGAGACGGTCACGTTCAGCCTCGTCGGGGTCGAGGGGCGCATGTGGTGCCGCGTCGCGCCGACGCACGACGCGGGCGAGCACATCGTGGGGACGTTCTGCATCGCCACCGAGCCCGCGTCCGACGGCGACGAGCCGTTGGCAGCGCAGGAGACCACCCTCACGCTGGTGTGAGCATCGGGGCGGTCAGTCGCGGAAGCGGCCGGCCGCCCCGAGCACCGTTTCCCGTTCCGACCTCGCCGAAGGCAGTACAGAGCGTCCACAGCTCGTAGCCCGACGGCGGCAGGTAGACACCCTCGTCCAGCATGTGGTGGAAGAACCGCGCGAACCGCTCGTGGTCGGCTGCTTTCGCGTCGTCGAAGTTCCTGACCGGATCCTTCGAGAAGAACACGCTGAGGAGCGAACCGGCTCGGTTGATCGTCGCGTCGATCCCGTTCGTCTCGAACGCCGAGGCGAGGCCGGCTTGGAGGTCCTCCGCGGTCGCTTCGAGCGCCGGGTAGGGATCCTCGCGGTCGATGAGGTCGAGGGCCGCCAGGCCGGCCGCCACCGCGACCGGGTTCCCGCTGAGCGTCCCCGCCTGGTAGACGGGGCCGGCCGGCGCGAGCTGCTCCATCAGGTCGCGCCGCCCGCCGAACGCGGCGCACGGGAACCCGCCGCCCATCACCTTGCCGAGCACCGTGAGGTCGGGCGTGACCCCGAAGCGCTCCTGGGCGCCGCCGCGCGCGATCCGGAAGCCGGTGATCACCTCGTCGAAGACCAGCAGCGCGCCGTGCTCGTCGCAGAGGAGACGGAGCCCCTCGAGGTAGCCGTCCTCGGGCGGCACGACCCCCATGTTCGCGGGGACCGGCTCGACGATCAGCGCGGCGACCGTCCCTTCGTTCGCCTCGAAGAGCGATGCGATCTCGTCGAGGTCGTTGAAGGGCGCGATCACCGTGTCGCGCGCGGCGCCGGCGGTGACGCCGGGCGTGCTCGGGATCCCGAACGTGGCGAGCCCGCTGCCGGCGCCGCGCGCGAGCAGCGCGTCGGAGTGACCGTGGTAGCAGCCGTCCAGCTTGATCAGCGTCTCCTTCCCGGTGGCCGCGCGAGCGAGGCGGATCGCCGACATCGCGGCCTCGGTTCCCGAGGAGACGAGCCGCACCTGTTCGACCGAAGGAACCATCGAGACGATCCGCTCGGCGAGGAGGACCTCGTTCTCCGTCGGCACGCCGAAGGAGGTGCCCCGCGACGCCGCCTCGACGGCAGCCTCGACGATCTCCTTCCTCGCGTGGCCGAACAGCAGCGCTCCCCACGACTGGCACAGGTCGACGTAGCGGCGTCCGTCGGCGTCCTCGAGGGAGGCACCCTCGCCCCGGGCGGCGAACCGCGGGATCCCGCCGACGGCGCCGAACGCGCGCACCGGCGAGTTCACGCCCCCGGGGATCGTGCGCAGTGCTCGCTCGAAGAGCTCGTCCGATCGACCCACGGCCGGCAGTCTAGGGATGCGTCGCCTGTGGTTGGATGCGGCCCGTGACCGTCGGACCCGATGATGTTCGCGCCGCCGCCGAGCGGATCGCCGGCCGGGTGCGACGGACGCCGGTGCTCGAGCTCGGCGAGATGCACGGCGCCTCCATCGTCGCGAAGCTCGAGCTCCTCCAGCACACCGGCTCGTTCAAGCCCCGGGGCGCGTTCAACAAGCTCCTCTCGAGCGACGTCCCGTCGGCGGGCGTGATCGCGGCTTCGGGCGGCAACTTCGGGCTCGCGGTCGCGTACGCCGCTCGCGAGACCGGCGTACCGGCGGAGATCTTCATCCCGTCGAGCTCCCCGCAGACGAAGGTCGATCGCGTGCGCTCGCACGGTGCCGCCGTGACGATCGTCGAGGGGTACTTCGCGGAGGCGTACGAAGCGCTCGGAGCGCGAGCGGCCGAGACCGGGGCGCTGGTGATGCATCCCTTCGACCAGCCCGAGGTGATCGCGGGCCAGGGCACGCTCGGGATCGAGATCGAGGAGCAGGTGCCCGACGTCGACACGGTGCTGATGGGTGTCGGCGGCGGAGGGCCTCTCGCCGGGATCGCGGCCTGGTGCGGGGATCGCGTCCGTGTGGTCGGCGTGGAGCCGGAGGGCTGCGCGTCGATGACCGCGGCGCTCGCGGCCGGCGAACCCGTGACGGTCCCGGTGGGTGGGCTCGCGTCGGACTCGCTCGGCGCGGCTCGAGTCGGCGACCACACGTTCCCGATCGTCCGCGATCGCGTGGAGCGGATGGTCCTCGTCACCGAGGAGCAGATCCGCGAGGCGCAACGGGCCCTGTGGGAGGACGTGCGCTTGATCGTCGAGCCGGGGGGTGCCGCGGCCTTCGCCGCGCTCCGTTCCGGCGCCTACCCGGTGTCGTCCGGCGAACGCGTCTGTGTCGTGCTCTCCGGTGGCAACTGCGACCCGGCGACGATCACGGGCTGAACCGTCAGCGGCCGGCCGCGTCGAGGAGCTCGCGCAGTTTCGTCGTCGTGTTCCAGTTCCGGATCGTCATCTGCTGATAGATCGGCAGCCCCACGACCCGGTTCAGGCGGCTGGACGTCGCCCGGCTCGTCAGTCGCGAGAAGTACAGGACGCCGTTGGCCGCCCAGCCACGATCGACGCCCTCCTTCATCGACAGGCTCTTCAGGGCGGTCTTCGCCGTGAGCGGCGGCTTGAGGAAGATCACGTCGTAGCGGTACTGGTCCGGCTGCGTGCCGAACCCCTTCGGAGCTCGATCGACGATCGCTCGCATCTGGGTCCGGCTGCGGATCACCACGCTCGCGTCGTAGTGGGCGAACGTGGTGCTGAGCATCCGCTCGATCTGGCGTGTCAGCTCGGCCTGGTTCGTCGAGGAGGACGAGAACACGACGTTGCCGCTCTGGATGTACGTGCGGACGTCGTCGAAGCCGTTGTCTTCGAAGCAGGTCTTCAGGCCCGCCATCGGGATCGGGTTCTTGCCGCCGACGTTGATCCCGCGGAGCAGTGCGACGTAGCGCGCCATCGTGGAGCGACTAGCCGCGGAGCCAGTCCGCGGCGTCCTTGGCGTGGTACGTGAGGATCAGGTCGGCGCCGGCGCGCCGGATCGACGTGAGGAGCTCCAGCACCACGCGCCGCTCGTCGAGCCAGCCGTTCGCGGCCGCCGCCTTCACCATCGCGTACTCGCCGCTCACGTGGTAGGCGGCCATCGGGAACCGGGTCTCGTCCTTCGCGCGACGGATCACGTCGAGGTAGGGCAGCGCCGGCTTCACCATCACGATGTCGGCGCCCTCGGCGATGTCGGTCCGGATCTCGCGCAGCGCCTCCTCGAGGTTGGCGGGGTCTTCCTGGTAGCCGGTCCGGTCGCCGAACCGCGGCGCACCCTCGGCGGCCTCGCGGAACGGGCCGTAGAGCGCGGAGGCGAACTTCGCGGCGTACGCGAGGATGCCGACGTCCTGATGACCGCCGCCGTCGAGCGCGGCGCGGATCGCGGCCACCTGCCCGTCCATCATCCCGCTCGGTCCGACGAGGTGGGCGCCCGCTTCGGCCTGCGCGACCGCGATCCGCTGGTAGAGCTCGACGGTCGCGTCGTTCTCCACCTCGCCGAGGTCGTTCAGCACGCCGCAGTGCCCGTGGTCGGTGTACTCGTCGAGGCAGAGGTCGCCGATCACGACCGCGTCGTCGCCGAACTCCGCCCGGAGCGCCGCGATCGCCTGTTGACCGACGCCTTCGGGGTTCCATGCCTCGGAGCCCTCGGGGTCCTTCCGCGCCGGGACGGCGAAGAGGATGAACGCTCGCACGCCTCGTTCCGCGATCTCGACGGCCTCCTTGCGGAGCGACTCCAGGGTGTGCTGCGACTGGCCCGGCATCGACCCGATCGGCGCGGGGTCGGTCAGCTCCTCCTTCACGAACAACGGCGCGATCAGATCGCCCGGCCGCACGTCGGTCTCGCGGATCAACGAGCGGAGCGCGGGCGTGCGGCGCATGCGTCTCGGCCTCGAATCAGGGAAGCTCACGGGCCAGAGCGTACCGCGGCCGAGATCACGCCAGAAGTGCACGCTCGAGGGCAGTCACGAGCCCCTCGATCGTGTGTGGCTTGGCGACGGCGGTCGGCCGCAGACCCGCGGCGCGAGCCGCGGCGGCGGTGACGGGGCCGATGCAGACGACCTTGGGTGTCCCTTTCGCGGCACCGAGCGCGTTGACGAAGCCTCGGACCGTGGACGCGCTCGTGAACGTCACGGCGTCGATGTCCCCACGGCGGAAGGCGTCGCGGGACTCGCGCGGGAGCGAGGTGGCGAGGATCGTCCGATAGGCATCGACCCGGAGGGCCTCCCAGCCCTTCCTCTCGAGCGCGACCTCCAACCCCTCGGGCGCGATGTCGGCCCGAGCACAGAGCACCCGACCCGAGCCGCGCGGGAACGCTCGCGCGAGCGCCGCCGTCGTGAACGTCGTTGGTTGCAGATCCGGACGACGGCGAGCCCACTGCCGGAACGCGCTCGCCGTGCCCTCGCCGATCACCGCGACCTTCGCGCGGACGTCGCGCGGCGACGCGAGGCGCTCGCGCAACACGTCCACGGTCGTTCGACTCGTGAGCGTGATCCAGTCGAACCGCCCCGCCGCGAGCTCCTTCAGCGCCGAGGTGAGCGCCGCGGAGCGCGCCGGGACCAGACGGATCGTCGGGGCGACGAGGACGTGCGCTCCGCGGCGCTCCAGGGCTCGGACCAGCGGGTCCGCCTGCTCGGCCGGGCGCGTGACGAGGATCGTGCGCCCGGCGAGGGTTCGTGTCACCCCTGCAGCTCCGCGAGGATCCTGTCCGCGCCGTCGGCTTTCAGGCGCTGCGCGAGGGTCGACGCGGCCACCGCCGGGTCGTCGCTCTCGGATGCCGTCCGCACGATCTTCGCGCCGTCGATCGTGGCCACGAGGCCCACCATCCTGATCCGGTCTCCCTTCGTCGCGGCGAACGCACCGAGGGGAAGGTCGCAGCCGCCGCCGAGGAACTGCACGAGCGCCCGCTCGGCCTCGAGCGCGCGTCTCGACGGGAGGTGGTCCAGGACCGAGATCACCGCGCGG
Organism: uncultured Actinomycetota bacterium; assembly: GCA_963711655.1. Classification (GTDB taxonomy): domain Bacteria; phylum Actinomycetota; class UBA4738; order UBA4738; family HRBIN12; genus JAJNBA01. Next base: position 42,956 of record CAVQEW010000011.1, on the reverse strand, counting down.
GTCGTCCGGTCGTCCTCGCGCGGCTTGGATCGCCAGGCATCCCTGGCCGGGCGCCGGCACCATCTCGTCGATCCGGAGCCGCCTCGCGTTCGGCGGGTCGATCCCGAGGCGCTGCAGGCCCGCCGCCGCGAGCACGAGCCCATCGACCTCGCCTTCGGCCATCTTGCGGAGCCGGGTGTCCACGTTCCCTCGGATCTCCGTGACGCCCATCCCCGGGAACCCGGCGAGGAGCTGGGCCCGGCGCCTCGCGCTCGACGTGCCGACCACCATGCCGGGCGCGAGCTTCGCCTCCCGGCCGATCAGGACGTCCAACGGATCGGCTCGTCGCGGCACCGCGGCGATCACGATCCCGGGTTCGTCCTCGGCGGGCAGGTCCTTCGCGGAGTGCACGGCGAGGTCGACCTCGCCCGTGCGGAGCGCCTCGAGGATGCGATCGACCCACAGTCCCTTCATGCCCGACGGCGATCCGGCGGGCGCCACCCCCTCGTCGCCGGACGTCGACATCGGGACGATCTCCGAGCGGAAGGCGTTGGCGGTCAGGAGCTCCGCGACCTCGCTCGCCTGCGCGAGGGCCAGGGCCGAGCGCCGCGTCGCGATCCGGAGGGTGGTCACTCCTCGTCGAGGAGGGAAGGGTCGAGGCCGAGGACGTCGGCGAGCAAGGCGGCGTGCGTCCGGCCGGACCCCGGCTCGGATCGCTCCTTCAGCGCGACGATCGGATCGTGCAGCAGCTTCGCGACGATCCCGCGCGCGAGCGCCTCCACGGCGGCGCGCTCGTCCGGCGTGAGATCGGCGAGACGGCCGGCGTGGCGTTCGAGCTCACCCTGGAGGATCGCGTCGCCGCGGCGACGGATCGCGCGGATCAACGGAGCCAGCTCGTCGCCGCGGCGCCGCACGGCGAACCGGCGAACCTCCTCCGCCACGATCTCGCGCGCGTGCGCGATCGCGGCCTCGTCACCGGCTGGGGCTCGCCCGCGGAGCGCCTCGACATCGATCAACGTCACGCCGGGGAGCGATCCGGTCTCGGGCTCCACGTCGCGCGGCACGGCCAGGTCGAGCAGCACGAGCGGGGATGCATCGCCCGGCCGAGCGGCGCGCACCACGTCGGCCCGGACCACCACGCCCGCGGCGCCGGTCGCGGACACGACGAGGTCCGCCCCGCGGATCGCCTCGGGGAGGGCATCGAGATCGCCGTGCTCCGCGCCGGTCCGTTCGGCCAGCGAGCGGGCGTGCTCGAGCGAGCGGTTCAGGATCCGCACCGGCCCCACGCCTCGGCGCCGCAGGTGCTTCACGGTGAGCGAGGCCATCGTGCCGGCGCCGATCACCACGACCGACCTCCCGGTCAGGTCGCCGAGCACCTCCTCGGCCATCGTGGCGGCTCGCTCGACGAACGCGTCGGGCGCGGCGCCGACCGACGTCTCCTGGCGGATCCGTCGCCCGGCGCGCGCCGCCGCGTGGAACAGGCTCTTCAGGTGGGAGCCCACCGGGGTCTCGCCCTCGGCGAGCCGTAGGGCCTCACGGACCTGCGACTGGATCTGCGTCTCGCCGAGCACCATCGAGTCCAGGCCGCCGGCGACGGAGAACAGGTGCTCGACGGCGTCGCGTTCCCAGTGCGCGTACAGGCCGTCGGCGAGCTCTGCCTCGGGAACGCCGCGCGTTTCCGCCAGCAAGCGCTTGAGCGTGAGGAACCCCGCGTGGTAGTTGGGGACCGAGCCGTAGATCTCGACGCGGTTGCACGTCGACAGGACGACTGCCTCGTCCACGCCCTCCATGTCCTGCACGCGGCGGTACGCCTTGACGAGGTCGTCGTCGGTGAACGCGAGGCGCTCGAGCAGGTCGATCGGCGCGCGCCGGAACGAGATCCCGAGAGCGAGGAGGGCCATGACCGGGGAATCCTACCCAGCCGAGGTCCCGAATCGACCGGGGTCGAACGGCTCCGGGTCGAACGGAGGATCCTCGCCCAGGAGCTGCGCGGCGATCAGCCGGCCGGTGCCGGCGCCGAGGATCACGCCCTCGGAACCGTGACCGGCGGCGACCGAGAGACCGGGGGCGACGCGGCCCACCATCGGCCGCTCGTCGGGCGTCATCGGGCGGATCCCCCACCACGCGGAACGGACGCGGGCGTCGGCGAGCGCGGGCAGCAGCCGGATCGCGCCGTGCACGATCTTCGCCGGCACGCTGAGCATCCTCGGCCTCGGGCGTGAGCACGGGTTGTCGCGAAGAGCCCGCGATCAGCGATCCATCGGTTGCCGGATGGAGCAGGGTCGAGGTCGCGGCCGAGGCGTCTCCCATCGTGCGGGCGAGGACCGCCCCGTCTTCCCACCGGCCCGTCGCCTCCTCCCATCCCGCGGAGGCCACGAGGTGCTGCAGCGGTCGGGACTCCGCGTCCAGCCGGACGAGCCAGCCGCGGGCTCCGGTGATCGGCAGCGGGATCCCGATCGGATCCAGGAGCGCCGGCGTCCACGGTCCGGCCGCCACCACCACCTCGTCGGCGTCGACACGTCCGTCATCCGTCACCACGCCCACCACTCGGTCCCGGTCCTCGATCACGGCGCGCGCCGGCAGGTGGTGCCGGACCACCGCGCCGCGCTCCACGGCCATCAGTGCCAGCGCCACGGTCAGTGCGGCAGGCGCCAGGCGGTGGCCGTGATGCACCAGCCATCCGCCGAGGACGTCCCGCGAGAGCTCCGGCTCGAGTCGGAGGACGGCGCTCGGTTCCAGCGACTCCACGTCGACCCCCGCGGCGACGTAGGGAGCGTGCGCGCGCTCGCCGAGGCGCATCTCCGTCTCGTCGAGCGCGACGGCGAGCAGTCCGATCGGCGTCTCGTCCAGCCGGAACGGGACGGGGCTGCCCTCGGCGATCTCGAGGTAGCGCGCGAGGCTGGCTCGAGCCATCGGGAGCAAGGTCGGATCGGTCGGGGTGAGCCAGAGTCCGTTGTTGCGGCCCGACGCGCCGGCGGCGAGCTCCTCGCGCTCGAGGAGCGTCACCGAAGCGCCGCGGCTCGCCAGCTCGAAGGCGCACGCCGCGCCGACGATCCCACCGCCCACGACCACGACGTCCGGCATGTCGGCCGGGAGCGTAACGCGGGTCCTCTAGAATCGGCCGCGGAGACGTGGCTGAGTGGCCGAAAGCAGCCGCCTGCTAAGCGGTTAGGGGGGTAAAACTCCCTCGGAGGTTCGAATCCTCCCGTCTCCGCCCGCGCCGGCCCGCGCCCCGGTTGCGCACAGACGGCACTCCGATGGTCTTCGGTGAGCACATCCGGTGATCGTCTCGTCACCGATCGATCCCGACCGTGGATTGAAGGCGCAACCCCTCGGGCCGATAATCCCTGGGTGTTCGAGCCGAAGGATCCGGTCGCGGGTGGGACCGGAACGATCCTGTACATCGAGGACAACCTCGCCAACCTCCAGCTCGTCCGAGGGATCTTGGCCTATCGCCCATCCATCACGCTCGTCTCCGCGATGCACGGGAACCTCGGGTTGGATCTGGCGCGACGGCATGCCCCCGACCTGATCCTCCTCGACCTCCACCTTCCGGACATCTCCGGTGAGGAGGTGTTCAAGCTCCTCAAGGAAGATCCCGCGACGAGCGCGATCCCGGTCGTGATCGTCAGCGCCGACGCCAGCAGGGACACGCACGAGCGACTCGAAGACGCAGGGGCACGTCTGTTCCTGACCAAGCCCGTGAACGTCCGTCAGTTCCTCGAAACGATCGACGCGATCCTCGAGTAGACCGTGTCTCGGACGGGATCGGCCTCACGACGTTCATCGGCAACGATGGATCGAGCAGCAAGTCGTCTCAACAACCACCGCTGGGCGCGAGCGCCGCGGCGTCGATAGTGAGGCACGTGACAGATCGAAGCGGCACTTCTCGAAGCAGGGCCAGAAGCCGGGCCAGGAGCGGAAGGGCGGTTGATGTCCACCGAGGAGCCGCACCTCCAGGCTCGGATCCTCATCGTCGACGACGAGAAGCCGAACGTGCTCCTCCTGGAACGGATCCTCGCCGAGGCCGGGTACGTCGACGCCGTCTCCACGACGGAGCCGGAGCAGGTGCGCGATCTCGTCGAAGGATTCCGACCCGATCTCATCATCCTCGACCTCCACATGCCGAGGATGGACGGGTTCGCCGTGATGGAGCAGCTGAAGGCCTCCCTCGACCCGGCGTCGCACCCTCCCGTCCTCGTCCTCACCGCGGACGTCACGCGCGAGGTCAAGCATCGGGCCCTCGTGGCGGGCGCACAGGACTTCCTCACGAAGCCGCTGGACATGGAGGAGGTCCTCCTGCGGATCCGCAACATCCTCAACATCCGGTTCCTCGAACAGGCGCTCCGCGAAGAGAAGACGGGTCTCGAGGACCGTGTGCTCGAACGGACGAAGGACCTGGAGGAAGCGCAGACGGAGACCTTCGAGCGGCTGGCGTTGGCCGCCGAGTTCCGAGACGACGACACCGGCGAACACACGCGGCGCGTCGGCTCGAGCGCCGCGATGATCGCGTCGGAGCTGCAACTTCCCGCCGACGAGGTGGACATGTTGCGGCGGGCAGCGGCGCTGCACGACGTGGGGAAGATCGGCATCCCGGACCAGATCCTGCTCGCTCCGCGATCGTTGACGGTCGAGGAGTTCGAGGTCGTGAAGACGCATACGGAGATCGGCGCTCGGCTGTTGTCCGGCAGCAGGTCGCCGACCCTCCAGATGGCCGAGGTGGTCGCCTGGTCACATCACGAGCGCTGGGACGGCACCGGCTACGCGGGCAAGTCCGGGGTCGACATCCCACTCGTCGGAAGGATCACGACGGTCGCCGACGTGTTCGACGCCCTCACGCACAAGAGGCCGTACAAGGCCGCCTGGCCGGTCGAGCAGGCGCTGACCGAGATCCGGGACGCAGCGGGGGAAGCAGTTCGACCCCGAGGCCACCGACGCCTTCCTGCGGATCGCGGATCAGCTCCCCCCCGTCGTCACCGAGGAGTAGGGCCGGCCGGAGCAGGATCCTCCTTCGACCCGTGGTCGGCGGCATCGAGCGTCGCATCGATGAGCGCGAGGAAGCGATCCACCTCGATCGGTTTGGTCACGGATCCCTGGATCCCGAGCGCCTCGAGTCGCGCGATGGCGCGCGCATCGGTCTCCGCCGACACGGTGATCACGGGGATGTCCCGGGTACGGGGCGCAGCTCGCAGGCGGGCGAGCGCCTCCTCACCCGACATGTCGGGGAGATGGAGATCCAGGAGCACCAGGTCGGGGCGATGGTCCATCGCCAACTGCACCCCCGTTCCACCGTGCATCGCACGGAGCAACGTGATGCCGGGACGGTGCTCGAGGATGCCTTGCACCAGAGCGATGTTCGCGAGGTTGTCCTCGATGCACAGGATGGTGTGTGTCGTCTGGCCGGGTGCCGTGGTCCCGGTCGCGTCGGCGCGGTCGATCGCCTCCATCGGATCTCTCGACGACGCGAGCTTCAGCGTGACGGTCGTCCCCTGGCCGAGGACGCTGTCCGCGAAGATCGTGCCACCCATCGCCTCGGTCAAGGCCTTGGCGAGGGGCAAGCCCAGTCCCGTGCCGACATCGATCGAGCCCTGTTCGATCCTCTCGAACACGCTGAACAGCCGGTCGATGTCCTCGGACGGGATCCCCTGACCCGTGTCGACCAACCGGAGTCGCGTCGCGTCGGTGTCCACGCTCCACCAGACCCGAACGCTGCCACCCTCATCGTTGAACCGGATCGCGCTCGCGAGGAGATAGGTCATCACCTGGCGGAGCCGTTGACGGTCGGCGAAGACGAACGCGTCACGCGGGGACTCGCCGATCTCGATCCGGACGCCGCGCGCGGCCGCCTGCGGCTGCGCCGACGCGACCGCCTCCGCCACGACCTCGTCGATCGCGACGGGCTCGATCGAGAGCGAGAGCTCTCCGGACTGCACGGTGCTGATGTCCAAGATGTCGTTGATCAGTTCGAGGAGCTTGCGGCCCCCGGCGAGGATGTGCGCGACGCTCTCGAGGTCGCGGGGGGACAGATCCGTCGCCTCGAGGAGCTGACCGAAGCCGAGGATCGCGTTCAACGGCGTTCTCAGCTCGTGACTCGCGCGTGAGAGGAACTCGCTCTTGGCTCGGCTCGCCCGCTCCGCCGTCTCCTTCGCGGCTCGGAGGTCGCGGTTCGTCGTCTCGAGCTCGGTGGTTCGATCGTGCACCCGCTGTTCGAGCTCCGCGTTCAAGGCGGCGAGGGCGATCAGCGCTTCTTTCTCGAGGGTGATGTCCGACAGGATCCCGCGGAAATAGTGCTCCTCCTGCGGGTCCGCGAACGCGATCGCCTCGTCACGGACCCACACGATATGGCCGTCGCGATGACTCATCCGATACTCGATGGTCACCCCTTCCCCGGCATCCTGGCTCGCCGCCTCTCCGGCGAGGACGTCCGCTCGGTCGTCTTCGTGGATCCGGTTCCACCACAGGTCCGGGTCGGCGATGAATTCATCGGCTCGATACCCGAGGAGCGTCTCTACCCGGGGGCTCAGGTACCGCCAGCGCCCTGGGTCTCCGAACTCCCATTCGTAGACGACGATCGGAGCCAGCTCCACCAGGGCCCGATACCTCGCCTCGGCGTCACCGATGTCTTGCAGCGGCTGAGATCCTCGGTTCCCCTTCATCGCCGCTGCTCGATCATCGTGAGAAGGCGGAGGATGTGCTTTCGGCGACATCAGGCGTAGTTGAACCCTCCAGGCGCCCGGTGACAACCGTAGGAGGCTCCCGGCTCAACCTCCTTCCCGGGTCGGAAAACGACCACTGGTAGAGTTGCGTTTCCGCGCCGGTAGCTCAATGGATAGAGCATCTGACTACGGATCAGAAGGTTGGGGGTTCGACTCCCTCCCGGCGCGCTTCCGCAGGTCAGACGCTGTCTGACCGACCCGGCTCCGTCGCATACACACGCACACCGCTCGTAGAGAGCGATCGTCTGCCCCCTTCGGACCGAAGGCGTTTCCCTCCAGCTTGCGCTCGCCGAGGTCGTCGCGCTCGCCGCACCGCGCACGGTGTCGCCGACCATCCTGAGCCGCGATAGTGAGGCTGAGATGCCCTCTGGAAGCTCGATGAGCCGCGCCGGCGTCGCCATCGCCGGTGTCGGCTACCTCGCTGTGGTGGCCGGTGCGGTGCTGGCTGTCCCCGCCGTCTCGGAAGTCGGGTTCACCGGGATCGTCGCGACGGATCTGGTGCTCGGGGCATCGTTCACGACGATCGGCCTGCTCGTTACCCGACGCCGATCGGAGAACAGGATCGGATGGTTGTTCCTCGCGATCGGGGTCATCGAAGCGCTGACGGCGGCCCTGAACCACTACGCGATCGTGGGGCTGGCCGGCCGGATCGACCTTCCCGGAGCCACGTGGGCAGGGTGGCTCGGCTTCTGGACGGTCTCCCTCGTGGTCCCCGGAGGGATGTTCCTCCTGCTGCTGGTTGTTTTCCCGACGGGACGACCGGCGTCCTGGCGATGGGCCTGGTTGGCCGGGGCTGGCCTCCTCTTCTCGGCGCTCTTCGCCCTCTCCGAGATCCTCCTCCTGCCTCGGATGGAGGTGACGACCGGCATCGAGATCGACAACCCCACGAACGTCGGGTCGTCCGAGATCCCGGACCGCGTCTGGATCTTCGGGATGCTGTTCCTCGTCGGGGGCGTGATCTCTCTGGTCGCGAGGTATCGACGTGCCGACGGGGAGGAGCGTCAGCAGCTCCGATGGTTCGTGTTCGCCGTTGTGATCGGGATCGGGTCGCTCGTCGCTTTGACCATCGTGTACTTCGCGGTGGGCGCTCCCGAGCCGGAGCCCGGCTGGTTCGTCGTCGCGGCAACGACGATCACGCTCGTGGGGATCGCGATCGGTGTCCCGCTCGCCTGCGGGATCGCGGTGCTCCGGTACCGGTTGTGGGACCTCGACGTGGTCATCCGCAAGGCGGTCGTGGTCGCGCTCGTGACGACGCTCATCAGTGCGATGTACGTGGCGATCGTCGGCGGGATCGGAGCGCTGGTCGGCTCCCGTCTCGACTCGACGGTGGCGTTCGCGGCAGCGGCTGTCCTCGCGATCGCGTTCCAGCCGATCCGTCGCCGTGCTGGCCATCTGGCAGACCGGATGGTCTACGGGCGGCGGGCCACGCCCTACGAGGTGCTTTCCGACTTCTCTGGCCGGGTCGGCGGCGCGTACGCCGACGACGACGTGCTCCCGCGGATGGCGGAGATCCTCGGTGAGGGCACCGGTGCGGGAGCCGCGACCGTGTGGCTCCGCCTCGGAGCAGAGCTCAGGCCGGCGGCGTCCTGGCCGAGGGACCGCGAGCTGGAGGCCGTCGCAGTCAAGGGAACGACGATCCCCGACCTCGGGGAACCGTCATTCGACGTGGAGCACCGAGGCGAGCTCCTCGGAGCGCTGAGCGTGTCACTGCCGGCGAACGATCCGATGGACCCGACGAAGGACCGGCTCGTCCGCGATCTCGCTTCCCAAGCCGGCCTGGTGCTGCGGAACGTGCGCCTGATCGAAGAGCTCCGGGCCTCACGCCAACGTCTGGTGGCTGCGCAGGACGACGAGCGACGCAAGATCGAGCGCAACCTGCATGACGGTGCGCAGCAGCAACTGGTCGCCCTGCAGGTACAGCTCCGTCTCATGGAGCAGCAGGTCGGCCGGAACACGGAGTTGGAGCTCCAGCTCCTCCGGGGCTTGCAAGAGGCTGCCGGCGCCGCACTGGATGACCTTCGCGATCTCGCGCGGGGGATCTACCCTCCATTGCTCGCGGACCAAGGATTGACCGCCGCCCTCGAGGCGCATACGCGCCGCCTCGCCATCGAAGTGACCTTGGAAACGGACGGCATCGGACGCTACCCACGTGAAGTGGAGTCCGCGATGTACTTCTGCGCGCTCGAGGCGCTGAACAACGTGTCCAAGTACGCGGACGCGACCTCCGTCACCATCAGCCTGTCGGAAGAAGATGGCGGGCTGGGCTTCCGGATCCGGGATGACGGCCGCGGCTTCGATACGAGCCGTACCGGATACGGGACCGGCCTCCAAGGAATGGCGGACCGCTTGGACGCAGTGGGAGGCACCCTCGAGATCTCGAGCGAACCCGGCCGCGGCACGAGTGTCATCGGACGCGTGCCCGTGGCGCCTTAGCCTCGCGGAAGGGGCCGCTCCAGGCGACCTGCGGAAACGCTGCGGCGCAAAGCGTTCAGCCCGCCACGGCTCAAGAGTTGGAGGTGGTTGGGATGACCCTATAAGAGATGTTGTAGGGTTGTGCCATGGCACCTCGGAAGACGTCGACCGGTCGATTCACGCATCGCGTCGCGGGGCTCCCTGCGATGCGGGCGCTGGCGCACCCGACGCGCGTCCGGATGCTCCACCTCCTCCGCGCGGAGGCCCTGTCCGCCTCGGAGCTCGCCCGCCGACTCGGGATCCGGTTCGGCTCCGCCCAGTACCACCTCCGGTCCCTGGAGCGGGCGGGGATCGCGCTCCGCGTAGGGGAGCGGACCCGGCGCGGCGGGACGGAGATCCTGTTCGAGGTGCCCCACGGCCTGTGGGTCGACGTGGAGCCAGACGCTCCCAAGGGGATGCGCCAGGCGATGAACCGCGCGTACGTCGCCGAGCTGCTACGGCGGATGGACGAGGCCGCGACCGAACGTCACGACGTCGACCACGATGTGTTGTCCACGCGGGAGATCGAGCTCGACGCCGACGGGGTCGACGCAGCGAACGAGGCGGTGCACGCGTTCCTCCACCGCCTCGATGAGTTCGCGCTCTCCGGCCCGACGGAGGGCTCGATGACGTTCACGGCCGCGACGCTCCTCCTCCAGATGCCCGGGCGCGACGCGTGAGCGAGACGTGACGAACCCGATCCGCGACGCGCCTGCGTTCCGCCGGCTGCTCGCCGCCCGCACCGTGTCCCACGTCGGCGACGGGATCGCGCTGATCGCGCTCGTTCTCATGGTGCAGGATGACCGTGGGACGGGGACCTCGGTCGGCGCGCTCCTGCTCGCGACGTCCATCCCGCGCTTCCTCGGACCGCTCGCCGGCGTGGTCGTGGATCGGGTGGAGCAGCGGTCGCTCATGGTGGTCTGCGATCTCGGCCAGGCCGCGATCTTCGGCACGATCGCCTGGCTCGACCCGTCGTTCCCGGTGCTGCTCGGGCTCGTCGCGCTGGCGGCCGCGTTCGACACGCTGTTCGCGCCGGCCGGACGGAGCGCTCTGCCGGCGCTCGTCCGGCCGGAGCAGCTGATGCGGGCGAACGCCTGGATCGGGATGTCCCTGAACATCCAGGTGGCGGCCGGTCCCGTCCTCGGTGGATTGCTCTACGAGTGGCTGGGCGGCCGTGGCGCCCTCGCCGCGAACGCTCTCTCGTTCGTGCTCTCGGCCGTGCTCCTGCTGGGACTGCCGCCGCTCCGCGCGCCCGCCGACGGCGCGGAAGCCCGAGGCTTCCTCGCCGTCGGCATGGACGGGCTCCGGTTCGCGTGGCGGAACCGGGTCGTCCGCACGCTGATCGTGGCGCTGTTCGTCGGGGTCGCGTTCGCCGGCCTGGACGACGTCGCGCTCGTGTTCCTGGTCCGCGAAACGCTCGACGGCAGCCCGCTCGCCTACGGGCTGGTGACGGGCGCGTACGGCATCGGGATGCTCCTCGGCTCGCTCGGCCTTACATGGAAGGGCACCGCGGCCGCGGCGGGCACGGTCTTCCTCCTCGGATGGGTCGCCGGCGGGATCGGCGCCGTGCTCACCGGGATCGCGCCGCTGATCGCTCTGGTGGCGGTTGGCCAAGCGATCGCCGGCGTGGGCAACGCGGTGGAGGTGGTGGCGATGGACACCCTTGTCCAGCAGGCGGTGCCGCGCCAGATGCTCGGGCGCGTCTTCGGCCTCGTCGGCACGGCGGCGCCCGCGGGGCACACGCTGGCGTTCGCGGCCGGTGGCTTCCTCGTCGACTTCACCTCGCCGCGGATCGTGTTCCTGATCGCCGGGCTCGGTGTCCTACTCGTCCTGATCCCGGTGATGCTCGTGCTCCGTCGGGCCGACGCAGCGGGGCCCGAGCCGGCCCCGGACGATCCCTCGGCCTGACGCGTCGCACCGTGGGACGCGATCCCGCTCGGCCGCACGACTCGTCAGCGGATACGCTCGTCCGATGGAGCTCGCGGATTGGATCGAGGGATATCGGAGGGCGTGGGAGACGGCCGACACGGACCTCGTCCTGACGCTGTTCACCGAGGATGCGAGCTATCGGTCGAACCCGTTCGAGGAACCGCACGTCGGCCACGAGGGGATCCGGGCCTACTGGGACGGTGTGACCGGCCAGCAGCGTGACGCGAAGGTGACGATGGGCCGTCCGTTCGGCGACGGCGATCGGGTGGCTGTCGAGTGGTGGACGACGATGGTCTCCGAGGGCGAGGAGGTCACGCTCCCCGGGTGCCTCCTGCTCCGGTTCGAGTCGGACGGGCGATGCAGTGACCTCCGCGAGTACTGGAACTTCACCCCCGGCCGGCGGGAACCGTTCGCGGACTGGGGAACCTAGCCGGACCGGCGGAAGTACTCGGCGATCGCGCTCATGTCGCGGCCGGCGAAGCCATCGGCGATCGCTCGCTCGACCAGCTCGCGGTTGCGCTCACTCTGCCCCATCGGCGCCCCGACCTCTGAGGCGAGCGCCAGGATGAGGTCGAGGTCTTTCGCCATGAGATCCAGGGTGAACGTGAGCGGCGCGTGGTCCGGATCCTCGAAGGCCGGCCGCTTGTACAGCACGAACGGCGCGGCGGCCGCGCCGGCGGCGAAGACGTCGTAGGCGGCGCTCCGATCGACCCCGGCCTTCTCGGCGAGGACGAGTGCCTCGGACAGACCGACGTCGATCGCGTGGACGAGGGCGTTCACCGCGAGCTTGACGGTCGCGCCGGCGCCGAGCGCACCCACGTGGAAGACCTTGGCGGCCAGCGCATCGAGGACGGGCCGGGCCCGCTCGAGCGCGGCCGCGTCCCCGCCGACCATGATCGTGAGCTCGCCCTTCTCGACGGTGGGCACGCTGCCCGAGACCGGCGCGTCGAGGAACGCGCCGCCGGATCGCCGCCACGGCTTCGCCGACTCGGCGCGCGGTCTCCGGCGCGATCGTGCTCATCTCGAGGACGACGTGGTCGGGACCACACGCGCCCGCGGCTCCATCTCGCCGAGGTAGGTCGCGAGCACGGCCTCGTCGTCGGCCAGGCTGCTCAGGACGACATCCGCCTCGCCGACCGCCGCGGCTGCGCTCGGCGCCGTCGCGGAGCCGTGCGACGCAGCGAGCTCCTCGGCCCGCGCTCCGGTGCGGTTCCACACGGTGACGTCGAACCCGGCTCGGCGGAGCGTTCCCACCATCGCGCCGGCCATGTTCCCGGCGCCGAGGACGGCGACGCGGGGCGTCATGTGAGCGACCAACCTCCGTCGATCCGGAGCTCGGTCCCGTGCATCGACGGGTTCTCCAGCAGGAACACCGCCGCGTCGGTCACGTCGGCCATCTGGACGAGCCGGCCTGTGGGCGTCTTCGCCTTCGTCGCCTCGAGCGCCTCGGTCTTCGGCGCCCAGAACGGGCTGTCGCCGACGATCCCCGGATGGAGGGCGTTCACGCGGATCGGCGCGAGCTCTGCCGCCATCGTCCCCACCAGCCCGTCCACGCCGTGGTTGATCGTGGTGATCGTCGTGGAACCCGGATACGGCCGCAGCTTCGCGAGCCCGCCGTAGAGCAGCACCGACGCGTCGGGCGTGAGCCGGTCGAGCAGCGCGTGGACGACCTCTGTGTACCCGACGAGCTTCAGGGTGACGAGCCGGATCGCCGCTTCGATGTCGTAGTCCTTCACGGTGTTCAGGTCGCGATCGAGGGCGGCGAGGGCGAGCCGATCCACCGACCCGAGATCGGCGAGGGCCGACGCGATCGTCGTCGGCTCGGAGAGGTCGAACGCGAGACCCTCGACCGAGGCGCCGAGCTCGGCGGCGGCTGCGTCTTGGCCCGTTCGGCGTCTCGCCCCGTCACCACCACGCGGCGACCCGCATCCGCGTAGTGCCGCGCGAGGTCTCGCCCGAGGCCCTGCGTCCCGCCCACCACGACCACCGTGTGCTCAGCCATCCGTTTCCTTTCCTTCCTCTGGTCCCTCATCGGTCGCGGTCGCGTCCGTCAGGTATTCCCAGTCGCGGGCGAACCGGTAGGAGTGGCGATGGGGCGGTTGCGGTGCTTGCGTCTCCAGCCACCGCACGATCCCGGGACCGGGGTTCGTGAACGCGTGGACGCATCCGACCCCGGCCCACGCGACGTCGCCGGGGACGAGGTGGTAGCGCTCGCCGTCGAACTCCGCGTCGACCTCGCCGTCGAGGATCAGGTAGGTCTCCTCGTACGGGTGGTCGTGGCGCCCCGCGAGACCTCGCGGCTCGTACTGGACCATGAACATGGTCAACAGCTGCGCGCCGAGGTCGGCGTCGACCATCATCTTCACGGTGATGCCGCTGTAGACGAGGAGCGCCGTCCGCATGCTCGCCGACACCGCCAGCATGTCCTGCGTCTGCTTGTCCACCTCCATGTTGGCGGGGTCGATGTGTCCGAACGAGCGCGTGCGCGGATCCCGCACGTCGATCGGCGTGGGCTCGCGGTCGGGCGGTCCCGGGACCGCGTAGGTGTCACCCTGGACCCGCGACCTCGGCTGCGGCGCCCACATCGCCGCCCATCGCACGGGCGCGTCGGAGACGTTGCGGAGCGCGTGCGGCACCCCGACGGGCGTCACGCCGTAGTCGCCCGGTCGAAGCAGGTTCGCGCCGTCCCCGGTATCGATCACGAGTTCTCCTTCGAGCACGTAGACGCTGTCCTCATAGCTGTGGACGTGCCAGGGGATGCGCCCACCGCCCGCGAGCTCCACGATCGCGAACCCGGTGTGCACGGCGCTCGGCACGGTCTCGTCGACCACCGACCACCGGCGGAGGTCTCCGGCCCACGATCCCGGCGGAGCGGTGAGCTCGAGTTCGCTTCCCCGCCGGACGAGGTGACGAGAGGTCATGATGCCCCCCTCATCCCAGCGACCGCCGCACGCCTTCGACGATGCGATCGACCGAGGGGATCGCGGCGTCCTCCAACACGTCGGCCGAGGGCAGCGGCAGATGCGGTGTCGTCACGCGAACGATCGGACCGTCCAGCGCATAGAACTTCTCGTCGGCCACGATGGACGCGATCTCGGCCCCCCACCCGCACAACCGCGGGTTCTCCTCCACCGTGACGAGGTTCCCGGTCCGCTCCACCGAGTCCGCGATCGCGCGCACGTCGAGCGGAACCAGGGAGCGCACGTCGATCACGTCGGCCTCGACGCCGTCGTCGGCCAGCCGTCCCGCCGCCTCGAGCGCCTTGGGAACCATCGCGCCGAGCGCGCAGATCGTGACGTCCCCGCCTTCCCGCACGGTGCGTGCCACGCCGAGCTCGTCCACGACCTCCCCGTCGGGCACCTCGCCCTTCGATGCGTACAGGACCTTCGGCTCGACCACGATCACCGGGTCCGGGTCGCGCACGGCCGCCGCGAACAGTCCGATCATGTCGACGGGGGTGGACGGGACGACCACCTTCAGTCCGGGGATCCCCATCATCCACGTCTCGACGCTCTGGGAGTGCTGCGCGCCGAATCGCACGCCTCCGCCGTTGGCGGTGCGGATCACGATCGGCAGCGCGACCTGCCCGTTGGTCATGTACCGGGCCTTCGCGATCTGGTTCGCGACCATGTCCCAGCACACCGCGAAGAAGTCGCTGAACATCAGCTCCGCGATCGGTCGGAGCCCGTTCATCGCCGCCCCCATCGCCGCCCCGATGATCGCCTGCTCGCTGATCGGCGTGTCGCGGACGCGCTCGGGTCCGAATCGCTCCAGCAGTCCCTCGGTCGTCTTGAAGACCCCTCCCGCGGCAGCGATGTCCTCCCCGAGGAAGTACACCGTGGGATCGCGCTCCATCTCCTGTCCGATCGCACGGGCGACGGCCTCGCGATACGTCAGTTCCGCCATGCGGCGCCTCCGTCGGCCCAGAGCTCGGTCTCGAGCGTCGCGGGATCGGGGAACGGTCCCTCGCGAGCTTCCTCGGTCGCGCGGTCGACGGCCTCTCGGACCTCGCGCTCGATGCCTTGCAACGTCTCCTCCTCGGCCCCCGCCGCCAGGAGCCGCTCGCGGTAGAGCGGGATCGGGTCGCGGCCCAGCCACTCCTCGACCTCCTCGGCGGGTCGGTACTTGCCCGGGTCGGCTCGCGAGTGCCCGCCGTGGCGGTACGTGACCGCCTCGACCAGCGACGGGCCCTCGCCGGAGCGCGCTCGCGCGACCGTCCGCACCGCCGTGGCGTGGACCGCGTCGGCGTCGTTCCCGTCGATGAGGATCGGCTCCAGCCCGTAGGCGGCGGCCCGATCCGCGGCAGGATGCTCCACGGCCGTGACGTCGCCGATCGCGGTGTACTCCATGTAGAGGTTGTTCTCGCAGACGAACACGACCGGGAGCTCCCAGACCGCGGCGAGGTTCAGGGCCTCGTGGAACGTCCCGATGTTCGTCGTCCCGTCGCCGAAGAAGCACACCGCGACCTGACCCGTGCCGCGCGCCTTCGCCGCCCATGCCGCGCCCGCGGCGATCGGCATGTGCGCGCCGACGATCGCGTAGGAGCCCATCGCCCCGTGCGCCACGTCCGTCAGGTGCATCGAGCCACCCTTCCCGCCGCAGATCCCGTTCGCGCGTCCGAGCAGCTCCGCCATCAACGCGCCCATCGGCGCGCCGCGCAGCAAGGTGTGCACGTGACCCCGGTAGGTGCAGAACACGAGGTCCTCGGGCTCCAGCGCGGCGGCGAAGCCGGCGGCGACGGCCTCCTGGCCGATCCCGAGGTGCGAGGTCCCCTTCACGAGGCCCTCGAGGAACAGATCCTGGGCGCGCTTCTCGAACAGGCGGCCCTCCTGCATCATCCGGTAGATCGACAGCCTGGTGTCGATCTCCGCGTGTTGGATCGTCTCCACCATCTCTCTCTTCCCGTCCCTCGGCCTAGTACTCGTTCGCGACCATGAGCTCGTCGCACGGGAACAACGTGATCACGCGACAGCCGTCGGCGGTGACCACGACCTCCTCCTCGATCCGCGCCGCCGACCTCCCGTCGGTGGCGGGACAGTACGTCTCGAGCGCGAAGAGCATGCCCTCCTTGATCTCGAGGGGGTCCACGAACGAGTTCAGTCTCGTGATGATCGGCCGCTCGTGCAGGGCGACACCCACCCCGTGGCCGAACTGCAACCCGAACGCGTCCATCTCGTCTTGGAACCCGAACTCCTCCGCCTTGGGCCACACCGCCGCGATCTGGTCGGTGGAGACGCCGGGCTTCACGAGATCGATCGCGGCGTCCATCCACTCGCGCGAGCGCGCGAACGCGTCGCGCTGCGCCTGCGTCGCCCGCCCGACGACGAAGGTGCGGTAGTAGCACGTCCGGTAGCCGTTGAAGACGTGGATGATGTCGAAGTACGCCTGGTCGCCGGGCCGGATCAGACGATCGGAGAAGACGTGGGGGTGCGGACTGCACCGCTCGCCCGCGATCGAGTTGATGGCTTCCACGAACTCCGAGCCCATCTCGAACAGGCGCGCGTGTGCGAGCGCGACGATGTCGCTCTCGCGGACACCCGGCTTGAGCGCCTCGAAGATGTCCTGGTAGACGCCGTCGACCATCGCGCAGGCCTGCGTCAGCAGCATGAGCTCGTCGGGACTCTTGATCTCGCGAGCATCGGCCATGACCTGCTGCCCGTCGCGAACCTCGATCCCCGCCTTCGCGAGCTCGAGGAAGATCGACGTCTCCGCGACGTCGACGCCGAGCGGCATGTCCCCGACGCCTTCCTCGGCCATGATCGACTTGATCTCCTGCACCGCGCGCTCCTGCAGGCCCACGCGTGGGTGGATCGCGCCCTGGAGCCCCGTGTTGCCGCCGACCGAGTTCGTCTCGTCGTACAGGTGGGGGAGCTGCAGGCGGTGCGCCTTGGCCGCCGAGCCGAAGTCGAAGATCCGCGGTCGGCCGGTCCGGGTGAGCAGGGCATAGCGCTCGCCCTTGTTGAACGCCCAGTAGCCGATCTGCGTCGCGGTGACGTACCGGATGTTGCTGGTGTCGAACAGGAGCAGCGCGCCGAGCTCGGATGCCTCGAGCGCTTCCTTCGAACGGTCGAGGCGATAGGTGCGGAGACGTTCGAAGTCGACGCGGACCTCCCAGTCGACGCCGGTGATGCCGGGGGAAGGGGTCGTCGCCACCGGGAACCCGTCCGTCGTCATCGTCATGTCCCTCATCTCCTCTTCGTCAGATGCTCGGCAGCTTGAAGCCCGACTTGGCAACCACGTGGTCCCTCGATTCGGTGGCCATCCGTCGCACCGCAGGCCAGTCGACGTGGAGCAGCTCGCCGCCCCGTTTCATGACCCGACCCCCGATCAGGACCGTGTCGACGTTCCCGGTGTCCATGCCCGTGACGACCGCGGCGGCCGGGTCGTTCAACGGCGTCACGTTCATCCGGTCCGTGCGCAGCAAGATCACGTCCGCCTTCTTGCCCGGTGTGAGCGACCCGACGGTCGCGTCGAGCCCGTTCGCGCGGGCCCCCTCGATCGTGGCGCAGGCGAGGACCTCGGCGGGGGAGAGAGGCGGCTTGTCGGCGGCGGCGGCGAGCGACCGTTGCAGGGCCTGCACGGAGCGCATCTGGTTGAACATGTCGGCCGGGACGTTCGTCTCGACGTCGACGCTCAAGCTCGGGCGAAGCCCGCGGTCGAGGAACTTCTGGATCGGGGGCATCCCGTGGCCCATCATCATCTCGACCGGCGAGGCCAGGGACACCGTGCCGCCGGTGTCCACGATCATCTGGATCTCGGTGTCGTTCAGCGTGGTGCAGTGGATGTACGTGGTGTCCGGGCCGAGCAGCCCCGCCTCGCCCATCTCCTGGACCTTGGCGTCCTGTCCGTAGCTCCCGACGCCGACGTGGGTCGTGATCCTGGCGTCCGCCTCGCGGGCGAGCTTCCAGTGGTCCCGCGAGACCTCGAAGTCGGTGAACTCGGGCCCCGGTGCCGCCAGGGCCAGCGTCAACATCTGGTCCTTCGTCGAGAAGTGGTCCGTCGCCGCGCGCACGAACCAGCTCGGCTGGCGCTCCTCCCACTTCCCCCACCAGGGGAACCCGTAGGCGAAGACGGCGCGCAGCCCGGAGTCCTTCAGCGCCTGGATCACGGCGTCGGTGTGTGCGGGCGAGCCCTGGATGTGCGACCAGTCGAGCAGCGTCGTGACGCCGGCGTCGATCGCGCCCAGCGCCGAGATCAGGTCGCCGATGTACGCGTCTTCCGGTCGGAAGGCGGGCGCCAGCTTGTGCAGGACGAACGAGATGTAGCTGGACCGTCCCTCCAGAGGGACGTCGGTCCCGATGTTCCGGAGGAGCCCCTCCCAGATGTGACGGTGGGAGTCCACGAACCCGGGCATCACGATCATGCCCGACGCGTCGATCGTCTCGACCTGGCCGTTGGCCAGGCCGGGACCGACGGCGAGGATCGTGTCTCCTTCGATCAGCACGTCCCCCGTGACGAAGTCGCCGAGCGCCGGGTCCAGGCTGAGGACGGTCCCACCCTGGATCAACGTCCTTCCCGGACGGCGCCACGCCGAAGTCGGTGCCGGCGGGATAGAAGGCGGGGAGGCTGGCGGCCTTCGGTGGGCGGCTGCCGACCACCAAACGCCGGGCTCGCTTGTAGTTCCTCTTGACGAGCTCCTTGATGTCGCCGAGCTGGAACAGCACGATCCCGATCAGGACCAGGAAGCCGATGATCATCGGTCCGTCGTTCGGTGACAGCCCGAGGTACGGCAGGACGGTGAGGATGAGCGCGAGGAGGATCGCCGCCACCGTCCCACCGATGAACGTGGCCCTGCCACCCGCGAGGGACGCGCCTCCCAGGACGGCGGCGGTGATGCTGTTCAGCGCGAAGGTGGAGCCGACCTGCGCGTTGCCGATCGGCGATCGGGCCATCACGAAGAACGAGGCCACCGCCGCCAGCACGGCCGACAGGAGCAGGGCCCGCACCCGGACCCAGCTGGTGCGGACCCCGCCGCGTTTCGCCGACCGTTCGTCGAAGCCCACCGCCCGCAGCGCGAGCCCGGACCCGGAAGCATGGAGCCAGACATCGGCGAGACACGCCAGGGCGACGATGACGATGAACGCCACGGGGAAGGGTCCGACGCTCGTGGTGAGCACGGCCACGAAGTCGGGGCTGATGACCCCCTGGGCGGTCGGGCGCAGGGTCAGTGAGATCCCGTCCAGGATGCTCAAGGTGGCCAGGGTGGCGATGATCGACGGGACCTTGAGCCCCCGGACCAGGCCGGCGTTCACGAGGCCGAGGGCGACGCCGGCGAGGAGGATCGACGCCGATCCCGATGGCGATCTCGGAGACGGAGGCCTCGGCGCCGATCAGGAAGGAGGCCATGACCACGCCGAGGCCGATCATGCCGCCGACGGAGAGATCGAGGTACCCGACGAGGAGCGCGTGGTTCTGCGCCATCGCCGCGACGATCAGTGGGAGCGCCAGGATGAGGATCTGTCTGACGTTGTTGGTGTTGACGAAGCCGGGGAAGCGCGAGGTCGTGTACCAGAGCAGCGCTGCCACCAGCAGGATCTGCAGCGCCACCGGCATCCAGAGCCGGAACCGGACGATCTTGCGCCACTTGTTCTTGTCGCGAGCGTCGCGGATGACCTTCCGGACGGCGCGTCGCGCTGCCTCCGTCCGCGCGCTCATGGCCGCCCGTTCGCGGAGCGGGCCTTGGGCATGGCGATCCCGAGGGGCGACCGCCCTGCCTTGGACAGACCGGGCCCTCGCACCATCGCCTCGACGATGCGCATCTCGTCCAACTCGTCGCCGGGGATCTCCTCGATGATCTGGCCCCGCGACATCACGAGCACCCGATCGCACAGCCCCGAGAGCTCGAGGGGGTCGCTCGATTTGACGAGCATCGCCGTCCCGCTGTCGGTTCGGGTCCGGAGGGCCTTGTAGATGTCGAAGCGGGACCCGACGTCGACGCCCTGCGTCGGCTCGTAGGCGAGGATCACGGACGGCTCCTTGAGGAAGGTGCGGGACACCGAGACCTTCTGCTGGTTGCCCCCGGAGAGGAACTCGACCGGTTGCTCGAGGGACGGAGTCCGGATCTCCAACCGTCCGACGAGGTCGGCGACGGCTCGCCGCTCCGACCGCCTCCGCAGGAGGCCCAGCACGGAGAACCGGCGCAACGATTGGACCGTCGCGTTCACCCTGACGCCGAGCACGGGCATCAGCGCCTCCCGCTTGCGATCGCCGGGCAGCAGCATCACGCCCGCTCCCACCGCCTCATGGGTCGAGATCAGCGACAGCTCCTTGCCGTCGCAGACGACGCGTCCCGCCTTCGGGGGCTGGCGGCCGGCCAGGCAGTCGAAGAGCTGGGGCTGGCCGTTGCCTTCGGCCCCGGCGATCCCCACGATCTCGCCACTCTCCAGCGTGAAGCTGACGGGGCCGAACGACTGCCCTTGGAGGCCGTCCACCACGAGCACTTCACGAGGTGCACCCACGTCCGGGGCGGGCGGCGGGAACGCGGCCTCGAAGGGGCGGCCGACGATCAACTCGACGAGCTCCGCCTCGCTCGTGGTCTTCGCGTCGAACGTGCCCCGGTTCCTGCCGTCGCGAAGGACCGTGATCCGGTCCGCGATCTCGAGCACCTCCGGCAGACGGTGGCTCACGTAAACGACACCCACGCCGCGACTCCTGCAGGCGGCGACGGCCCGATGCAGCGCGGCCACCTCGTCCGGTCCCAGGGCCGTGGTCGGCTCGTCGAGCAAGAGCACCTTCGGGTCGGTGACGAGGGCCTTGGCCACCTCGAACAGTTGGCGGTCGGCCAGGGTGAGGAATCCGGCCGGAGCGTCCGGGAACAACTCCAGGTCGAGGTCGAACCCGGCCAGCAGCTTGCGCGCCCACTTCTTCCGCTTCCAGAACGGTGGTCGCTGGTCTTCGGGCGCCGCCAGGAAGAGGTTGTTCTTCACGGGCTCGGCCAGGATCAGCGAGGTGTCCTGGTAGGCCATCGCGAGGCCCAGCTTCCTGGCCTGTGCCGGGGAATCCCGGCGGAGGGGTTCGCCCCCGATCTGGACCGTGCCCAGATCGGGGTCGACGAACCCGCTGGCGATCCCGAGGAGCGTCGACTTCCCCGAGCCGTTCTCGCCGACGACGGCGTGCACCTCACCGGCACGGCAGTCGAAGCTGACATCGGTCAGCGCTCGAACCGCCCCGAACTGCCGGGAGACTCCGCGCAGCTCGAGGACACGGCCCCCGGGGTCACCGGGGGCCGACGCTCCTCCAGGATCTCTCTCTGTCATCCTGCGAACATCAGCTCCAGGACCGCGTCCGGCACCAGCGAGGTCCCGGAAACGGCTTCGTTGGCACGATCGGGATCGCAGTCGTCCGCGGTCACCTCGCGCATCACATGGGGGACGACGACCTCGGCCGGGATCTCGGCGCCCTTCAGCGACAGCATCGCCGCGGTGACGCCGACCCGTGACTGGAAGTTGCCACCGGCCGAGTACCAGATGTGGTACGTCGGTTCGTTCCGCTCCGCCCAGTCACAGAACAGGTTCTGCTCGTCGGTGCGCAACGCGACGGTGAGGTTCTCCACCGGGATGCCCAGGTCCGCGTACGTCTGCAGGCCGATGTTCATCCCGTCTGCGTACTCGTACGCCCAGCCGTGGATATCGGGGTTGGTCGTCAGCAACCCCTGGAACACGCCGGGGATCGCCGGCGGGGACCAGAAGGTGTCTCCGGTCGTCGTGTTCTCGTTGGCGGGCGGATTGACCAGTTCGATCCCGTCCGCGAACCCCGTGACCGCGCACTGCTGCCAGCCGAGGGACAGGGCGTTGTTCGGTGTCCCGCCGAGGAGCGCCACCTCGCCGGTGCCGACACCCGTGTTCAGGACGTCGGCGAAGCTCTCCCCGAGGTCACACAGGTTCTCGCCGACCACCGTCAGATAGTCCTCACCCGGGACGAGAGCACCTTCCTGACCGGGAAGACCGACGTAGCCTGCCGAGAACGGGATGTACGGGATGCCCGCCGCCTCGGCCTCGAGGACTTCCTCTCTGAGCCCGATCCCGATGTCGGGGTAGCCGACGATGAAGTCGACGCCCCGGTTGATGAGGAACCGGATGTCGTTCTCGGCGATGGTGGGATCGAAGGTCGGCCCGCCGAAGTTGGCTTCGGTCGAGACGATGGCACCGATCTCGTCGTACGTGAGTGCCTGGAGGATGGCCTCCATGTGGCTCACCGCGCGCCAGACGTTCACCGTGTCTCCGCCGCCGTCGGCATAGCCCATCACGGTCTCGCCACCGGTACCGGTGTCACATTCCTGGCTGCTCCAACACTCCATCGCCTTGTCGATCGTGGCTTGATCGAGATCCTGGTCGGCCCGCGCGATGGAGGCCAGGATGATGTTCCAGCTCTCCTCATCCGACGGATCCACCGGGCCGAGTGCCTTCTCGACCAAGGCCGGGTCGGCATCGATGCTCTCCCCGAAATCCTCCAGTCCGCCGGTCCCTGTGGCACCTCCGGACGGCGTGGTCGTGTCGCTCGGAGGCGTTTCATCATCCCCGTCACATGCCGCCGCGACCAACGCCAGCACGGCGATGAGGCCGATGATCCTGATCCGCTCCATGTTCCTCCTCCCATTGAGTCGTAGACCTTGGCCACTGGTCTGATCTTGGCCACTGAGTCGATATCCCGGTCTTCGGATGGATGGGACCGTCACATACCCTCCTCCTTCCAGGCACGTTCCTCTGGGAAGCGGGGAGGGTTGGTGTCTGCGAGCGACCCGGTCGTCTCCGCTCCCGGATCAGTTGCTCGACGCCCCGGACGATCCGATCGCCCGAGACCAACATGCCCCCGATGATCACGACGCCGAACACGACGAACTGGAGGGCGGTGGGCAGTCCCATCGTCCGCAGCATCTGGTTCAGCCCCGTGAGGAAGAAGGCGGCCGCGAACGTGGAGAGCGGGCTGGCCAACCCTCCGGTCAGTGAGGCGCCGCCGATCACCACCGCCGCGATCGGACCCAGGAGATACGTGGAGCCGACGGAGACCCCCGGCGTACGGAGAAGCCCCGCGAGCGCGATCCCGGCGATGGCGTAGAAGACCGCGGCGACCACGTAGACGAGGATCTGGTTCGAGGTCACCCGGACACCGACGACGTGCGAGGCGACGGGATTGGCGCCCACCGCCTGGAACCTGCGACCGATCGCCGTGTAGCGAAGGCCGACGGCCAGAACGATGGTGAGACCGACACCGATCCAGAAGAAGGGGCTGACACCGAAGATGCGGGTCGAGGTCCATTCGGACATCCCGGGCGGAACCGGGCTCTGGACCGGGAACGTGCTTCCGTAGCGATTCACCACGCCGTTCACGATCAGACCCACCGCCAGGGTGATGATGAGCGCGTTCAGCTTGAGCCCGCCGATCAGGATGCCGTTGACGAGTCCGACGATCGCAGCAGCGGCGAGCGCGGTGGCGATCGCGATCCAGATGTGCTCGTTCGATCCGTCCCCGACACCGACCATGATCACGGCCGCCAGGCTCATCGTTCCGGGGACGCTGAGGTCGATCCCGCCGGTCATGATCACCAACATCTGGCCGAGGGCGGTGATCCCGAGCACCGCCCCGTAGGGAGCGACGGCGCGCAGGGCGACACCGCTCAGGGTCGCCGGGGCCCACAGGAGCGCCACGGTGACGAGGAGGAGCAGTGCGATGTACACCGGCAGGTACCGGGAGGCGACGACGAACGACGTGAGCGCTGCCGATGGAGCTTTCGTCGTCGTCGTCATCGCTCACCCCGCGTCGCGGTGCCGACGGCGAACCCGGCCGTCGAGGTCACGCGGTCGTTGGGCCGCCCTCGCCAGGTCGCGAGCCTGTTCCACGTTCGCTTCGAGGGCACCGCCGTGCATCAGCGGTCTTGCCGGCGACGAAGACCCAGTCGACGTTCGACGTGTCCATGCCCCACACCACTGCGCCGATCGGGTCGTTGATCGGGAAGATGTTCGGACGGTCGGTCCGCAGCATCACGATGTCGGCTTGCTTGCCCGGCTCGAGCGATCCGGCCACGGCGCCCAACCCCGCCACGCGGGCGCCGTCGACGGTGGCGTGACGGATCACGTCGCGCGTGCCCATCAGCTTCGGCACGCCCGCCTTCCCGGCGAGCTTGCGGTCGAAGACGGTCGCGTGCTGGAGCGAGATCGCCGCTCGCATCTGCGCGAACAGGTCTCCCGGAGTCAACCGCTCCTCGTCGACGCCCAGGCCCGGCCGGATGTCGCGGTCGATCAGCGGTTGGATCTGCGGCGTGTCGAGACCACTCGCCATCACGCTCGACGGCGCGAGCGACACCGAGGCTCCGGACGAGGCGATCGCCTCGACGTCCGCGTCGTCGAGTGACGAGCAGTGCACGAGCGTCACGTCCTCACCCAGGAGACCGCGCCGGGCGAGCTCGGCGATCGCTCCGTGGCCGGATGTCCCCGGGTCGGCATGGGCGTGGATCCTCAGTCCGAGCTCACGGGCCACCGCCCACTCGGCCGCGACCCGTTCGAGGTCGTTCGCACCGGGCACGCCGGATCCCCATGCGATCGTCGTGAGCGGCCCGGCGCCCTCGGCGAGTCGCGCCACGATCCGTCGGATCGTCGATGCGTTCGATCCCGCGTCCTCCGTCCCGGCGCGCGCCGCATGGACGAACACCGTTCGCAACCCCGCATCGGCGTGAGCCCGGAGCGCGGCGTCGAGGAGCGCATCGTCCGGGCGGATCGGCGACCAGTCGACCACGGTGGTGATCCCGGCCTCGATCGCGCCGAGCAGGCCGATGAGCGTGGCGGCGTAGACGTCGTCGGGCAGGAACGCGTCGCCGGCTCCCGCCGTCTCGCGACCCGGCGGCCACGCGCCGACGTTGCGGGAGAGCGACCTCCAGGCATGACGGTGGGTGTCGACGAAGCCGGGCATGACGATCGTGTCGGTGGCGTCCACCTGCTCCGCGTCGCGGGCGTGGAGCCCGGTCCCGATCTCGGCCACCGTCTCGCCGTCGATCAGGACATCGGCCCGGGTGAAGTTCGGTGTCTTCGCGCCCAGCGTGAGGACGGTGCCGCCGCTGAGCAGGATCTTCGACGTCACGTACCCCCTCCGCGCCCGACCGGCCGTTTCACGGATCTCACGATCGAGATCGCGTCCCCTTGCGCCCCCGTTGCCTGGGGTCGATCACTGCCACTTGAGCCCGCGCCGCTCACCGTTCAGGGACACTACATATCTCGCCTGGGCTTGGCTAGGCAAGTCGAACGAGCTCGGATCCCCCTTCGAGAACCCGCCCCAGGGCTGACGATCGCCTTGAGCGCTCAGCCATGCTTCACACTCCGGCATGGAGTAGTCTCACCGCGACTGAACGCGATCGCGCAGTTCCCACGACCCCTTCGAGGTGCAGGTGGCCGGCGAGCTGGAAGACATCGGGACCAGGCTCCGTGAGGAGCGCGACCGCGTGCAGATCAGTCAGCGTGAGCTGGCCCGCCGCATCGGCCTGTCGGCCAGCATGATCTCCCAGATCGAGTCGGGCATGTCCAAGCCCTCGGTGAGCACGCTCTACGCGATCGTCACCGAGCTGGGCGTCTCGGTCGACGACATCTTCAGCGGGAACGGCGCCGTCGCCTCGCCCGATCACGAGGACGGGTCGGCGCCGGATGACGCCGCTCATCACGGTGCGATGGTGCGGCTCGAGGATCGCCACGTGATCGACCTCGACACCGGCGTCCGGTGGGAGCGACTCACGAGCCACCAGCACGAGGACGTCGACTTCCTCCATGTCGTCTACGACGTGGGGGGCTCGTCGGCCTCGGACGAGAAGATGATGCGCCATCCGGGACGGGAGTACGGCGTCGTGCTCGAGGGACGGCTCGGTGTGCAGCTGGGGTTCGAGGAGCATGCGCTCGAGCCCGGCGATTCGATCGCGTTCGACTCGACGCAACCCCATCGACTGTGGAACCTCGGCGACGTGCCCGTCAGCGGGATCTGGTTCGTCGTGGGCCGCGAGGGGTGACCTCGCGAGGTGGCCCGAGCGACATCGGTCGTGCCGACGTGCAGGAACCCGAACGCCCGAGCCCAGTTCCTCCAGCTGCCGTCGAACTAGTCGCGGCTCAGCGCGTGACGGTACGCAGGCGGGGCATGCAGCCAGCAGACCTCGGAGCGGTTGTACGTGGAAAGGACGGTTTCGCAGCCGAAGATCTCGCACATCCGTCCCCGCGGCGGGCGATCGGTCGCCTTCTTGCCTCGATCCGGAGGGCCGAACACACGATCCTTGCGACTGACGCCTTCCACTCGATCTGCCTCTCGTCGTGGTTCGCGGGATCCGCATGGCCAGGGACCGTGGATGTGGGCATGCCACCGAAGAGTGCTCGGTGTGGGATCGCCCCGATCTCTCAGGGGTCTCAAGCATAGCAGGCACCGTTCACCCACCGGAGAAACCGGATAATCGAGGGGTCATGCTCACCCTCGAGGACCTCTCGTGATCGACGCGCCCCCGGTGGCCGCGGCCGCGTTCGCACCCTTGGGTCTGTTCGAACATCGAACGGGCCGCGCGGTCGTGGGGCGGCCGACAGAGCTCGCCGCGATCGAGGATGGGATCGCCGGCGCAGAGGGCGGACGCCTCACCGCGCTCACGGTCGAGGGGGAGCCCGGGATCGGCAAGACGCGGCTCCTGCTCGCGGCCCGCGAGATCGCGATGACACGAGGGTTCCTCACGATCGCCGTGGGGGCCGACGAGGAGCTCCGCGGCCCGTTCCTCCTCGCGCGATCGATCTTGGGCTCTCCGGAGGTGAGGGAGGCGGTGTCAGGTTCCGCTGCGGAGCAGGCGATCCTCGCGGCGGGAGCTGCCCTCGGCGGCCGCGACGATCCCGCGTTCGCGGGGATGTCCTCGGACCAGCGACTGCTCCGCTCGTTCGACCTGGCGACGATGGCCGTCCGCGCGCTGACGGCGGGCCAACCGCTCGCGTTGCTGATCGACGACATGCAGTGGGCCGACGAGGACAGCCTCCGTCTCCTCCGGTACGTGATCAGGACCGAGGGCGCGAGCCCGATCTTCCTGATGTTCTCGATCCGCCCCGAGGAGCTCGCGACGCTCACGGAGGCCGTGACGCTGATCGCCGACATGGAGCGGATGCGCGTGATCCGTCGCCTGAAGCTCGCGAGGTTCTCGGTGGTGGAGACCTCGGAGTTCCTCCGGCAGGTGCTCGGCGGGCAGGTCGATCCGACCACCGCCTCCACGATCCACGGCCAGGCCGAAGGCGTGCCGTTCATCGTCGAGGAGATCGCCCGCGCCTACCGCGAGGCCGGGATGCTGGCGCAGGGCGGCGGGGACACGTGGGCGCTCGGGCGCAACGCCGAGCGCCTGGCGCCGTCGGCCGTTCGCACGTTGATCCAACGACGGGCGGCGCATCTCCCGGTCGAGTCCAAGACCGCGCTCGCCGAAGCGGCGCTCATGGGGCGCAACTTCAGCCTGAAGGATCTCCGGGAGGTTCGCCTCCGGATCGGCGAGGGCGGATCGGACGGCGACGCGGTCGCGCTCGGCGACCTGATGGCGCCCGCCGTCGCGGCGGGCTTGCTCGTGCAGCAGCCGGAGGATTCTCCTGCCGACTACTCCTTCCCTCACGAACAGGTCCGCGAGTTCGCGGCCGACACGCTCGCGCCGGCTCGCCGGCGAGAGATCCACGGGGCGATCGTCCAGCTGCTGCTGACCGGCGAGCCGGCGCCCGAGACGTTGCCGCTCCTCGCGCATCATGCGCGGGCGGCAGGCGACGCGCAGGTCTGCGTCCGGTTCTCGATCGACGCCGCCGCCGCTGCGCTCGCCGCCCACGCGCCGGAAGAGGTCCTGCGCGTGGTGGAGATCGCGCTGCCGCAAGCCGCGACCCCGCAGGAGCGCCTCGGCCTGCTCACCGCGCGCGACGATGCCCTGGCGATGCTTCGGCGGCCGGCGGACCGGTTGGAGGGACTGTCGGAGCTCGCCGCCCTCGTCGAGGCGCTCGGCGACCCGGCGGTGGACCTCGACGTCACCCTCCGCCGCTCGGCCGCGCTCCGCCTCTCCCAGCAGGAGGACCGGGCGGCCGAGCTCGCCGCCCGCGTGCGAACGCTGGCGGTCGAACGCGGCGATCGCGCGGCCGAGCTCGCCGCGTGCGTGGCCCTCGGCCAGGCCCTGTTGCACGCGGGGCTGGGGGAGGGCTTCACGCCCTCGGCCGCGGAGGTCGACCTCGACGCCGCCGAGGAGGCGTACGCTCGCGCGGCCGAGCTGGCCGAGGAGCTGGGCGACATCCCGATGCTCGCCGCCGCCACCCGGGAGCTCGGCGTGGTGGATCTCGGTCGCGTCCGCGGCTGGTTCGTCGACCAGATGATGGAGGGCGCGCACGTGCCGGTGATGGAGCGGGTGGCCGCCGGCGAAGCGATCGAGGACCTCGTCGAGGAGCTCCCTGTCGCGCCCTGGGTGAAGTCGGCCGGCGAGCGCCTGCATCGCGCCCTCGCCCTGTTCGAGGAGCTCGGCGACCGCCAGGGGACGATGGCGTCGATCATCGCGATGGCCTACCTCAGCTGGGCTCCCGACATCCACATGGGCGCGGACTCCGCCCGCCACATCGAGGAGATCCGGCGGCTCGCATCGCAACTCGCGTCGTTCACGAGCGAGAGCCAGCGTGCCTTCGCCGAGGTCCAGATGCTCTACGGCGTGCACGTGTTCGCGCGAGCGAAGGTGATCCCGGATCTCGCGCTCTCGCGCGGCGCGGAGGCCTACGAACGCGCGCGGGCGATCGGCGACCGGCAGCTCGAGTTCCTCTCGGCCGGCGGCACCGCGATGTCGAACCTGGAGCTCGGAGACGTCGACGAGGCAACCGCGTGGCTCGATCGTGCCGCAGCTGTCGCGGCCGACAGCCCGACACCGTCGCGCGCGCGCCAGCTGGAGCTCTGGCGGGGGCTCCTCGACGCCGCGCGCGGAGAGGCCGATGGGATGCGAGCGCATCTCGAACGTTCGGTCCAGATGGCGGCCGACCAGGGACTGCCGGCGGCGCGGTGCGAGGCGCTGGCGTCACTCGCGCTCGCGGCGGCCTCGCTCGGCGTCGCGTGCGATGACGAAGAGCTGCGATCGCTCGCCGAACGGTCGGCATCGGGTGCCAAGGAGCTCCTCCCGTTGTTGCCGGGCCACGCGCCCTGGGGCGCCAAGGCCGACGCGGCGCTGGCCTCGGTGGCGCTGTCCCGTGGGGATGCTGACCGCGCCGTGGAGGCGGCTCGATCCGCGATCACCGCCCTGGAGGAAGCGCAGCACGAGGACCTGGACCTCGACATCCTCATGCCCTTGGCGGCCGCGATCACCGCGGCGGGCACCGACGAGGAGCGGGCCGGGATGCTCTCGTACCTCCGTCTGCAGGCTGCGGTGATCGCGAATCGGATCGTCGACGAGGGGGTCCGCAGCCGGTGGTTCCGTGGCCCGGCCGGGAGCGCGCTCGCCGCCCTCGCGCTGGACCCGAACGCGCCGATCGTCCGCACGGCCCAGGAGGCATCCCTCGGGGCGCTCGACGCCGGGGAGGCGGACCTCCTGAAGCTCGTGGTCCAGGGGCTCTCCAACGATGAGATCGCCGAGCGACTCGAGGTCGACCCGAGTGAGGTGAGCCGGCGCCTCGCGTCGATGTACGCGACGATCGGCGCCTCCTCCCGCGCGGACGCGACGGCGTTCGCCTTCCAATCGAGGATCCTCTAGGTGCTCCGCGCGAGGGTGGACCGACCCCGGTGCATCGGCGCCGGCAACTGCATCACGATCGCCCCGACGGCCTTCGACTGGCACCGAGGCGACTTCGGGAAGGCCGGCGTCGTGGACGCGGCGAGCGTGGACGAGGAGAAGCTGCGGGAGGCCGCGCTCGCCTGCCCGACGCAGGCGATCGTCCTCGAAGAGGTCGCGGAGCTGCTCCCGTGGCAGCTCCGAGGTCGCTCACCCACGCAGCGCGTCCAGCGGACCTTCATGTTCACCGACATCGTGGGCTCGACGAATCTCCTCGAAGCCATGGGGGACGAGGCGTGGCAATCGCTCCTGTCGTGGCACGACAAGACGCTGCGCGCGCTGTTCGGGGCGAACCGAGGCGAGGAAGTGGTGGCCACGGGCGACGGCTTCTTCGTGGCGTTCGAGTCTCCCGACGACGCCCTCGCGTGCGCCGTCGCGATCCAGCGGGACCTCGCCGCGCATCGGGCCGCCGCCGGGTTCGCGCCCCAGGTGCGGATCGGGGTGCACGCCTCCGACGCGACGATGGTCGGCCGGAACTTCACCGGCAAGGGCGTCCACGAGGCGTCGCGGATCGGGGGTCTCGCCGAGGGAAGTCAGATCGTCGCGAGCACCGAGACGGCGGCCGGCGGACAGTTCCCCACGGCGGACCCTCGCACGGTCACCGTGAAGGGCATCTCCGACCCGATCGAGGTCGTCACCGTCGACTGGCGGTAGGCAGCCGACCGCTCGGGTCGTCCTCGTTGCCTCCTATGCTTCGGAGATCGTGGGCGACACCCCTTCATCCTTCCGCGACCGGATCGAGATCCTGAAGCCGCTGGCGGTTCGCGACTTCGCGTTCCTGTGGACCGGGATGGCGGTCTCGATGATCGGCGACGGGATCTACCTCGTCTCGATCGCCTGGCAGGTCCTCTCGATCGAGAACCGGCCGGTCGCGCTGGCACTCGTCGGCATCGCGTGGTCGCTGCCGCAGGTCGTGCTCGTGCTCGCGAGCGGCGCGTTGTCCGACCGCCTCGAGCGGCGGCACCTGATGATCGCGGGGGACGTCGATCCGCTTCGTCGCGATCGGAACCCTGGGGTTCCTGTCCGTCACGGATCAGCTGACCATCCCGATCATCCTCGGGCTCGTCGTCGTGTACGGCGCCGGGCAGGCCGTCTTCCAGCCGGCGTTCTCGTCGATCACGCCTGCGATCGTGCCCGCGGATCTGCTCGTGCAGGCCAACTCCCTCGCGCAGCTCGTCAGACCGTTCGCGATGACGCTCATCGGTCCGCTCGTGGGTGGCGTCCTGATCGGCTGGGTGAGCGTCGGCTTCGCGTTCCTCGTCGACGCCTCCACGTTCGCATTCTCCGCGGTGATGATCCTCTCGATGCGCTCGCGGCGGTCGCCGAGGGACCAGCAGGAGGAGCAGACGTCGTTCTTCGGCGACGTGGCGGAGGGCTTGCGATACGTGCGGCAGCAACGATGGCTCCTGATCGCGATGGTCGGGGCGACGGTGAGCCTGCTGGCCGTCTGGGGTCCCTGGGAGACGCTCGTGCCCTTCGTGGTGAAGAACGACCTCGGGGGGGAGGGGTGGTCGCTCGGCCTGGTGTTCGGCGCCGGCGGCGTCGGCGCGGTGATCGCGGCGGCGGTCTTCGGCCAGCGGGGGAGGCTCCCGCGGAAGCCTCTGACGGCGATGTACCTGGCGTGGGCGCTCGGGATGTTCGGGACTGCCGGCTTCGGCTTCGTCACCGCCGTCTGGCAGGCGATGGCGGTCGCGTTCGTCACGGAGGGGTCGATCACGTACCTCGTCGTGGTGTGGGTGACGCTCGTGCAACGGCTCGTGCCCCGACCGGCTCCTCGGACGGGTCTTCTCGCTCGATTGGATGATCTCGACGATGGGCGTGCCTCTCTCGTTCGCGATCACCGGACCGACGGCCGAATTGATCGGCCACGACGCGACGCTGATCTGGGCGGGCGCCCTCGGCGGGACCGTCACGCTCGCCTTCATGTTCGTCCAGGGCGCCCGGGGACCCGAGCGGGACGGTTCCCTCGCGACCGCGGAGCCTTCGGCCGAGGCTGCGTAAACTCCCTACGTGGAGTACACGCACGTCGGTCGGCTGGGACTGGTGGTCTCGCGGCTCTGCCTGGGGACGATGAACTTCGGTCCCCACACGCCCGAGGACGAATCGCACCGCATCATGGACGCCGCGATCGCGGAGGGCATCAACTTCTTCGACACGGCGAACGTCTACGGGCGCCATCTCGGCGTCGGCTCGACGGAGCGGATCATCGGGGACTGGTTCGCGAAGGGCGGCGGTCGCCGGGAGAAGGTCGTGTTGGCGACCAAGGTCTACGGGCAGATGGCGGAGTGGCCGAACGAGTCACGCTTGTCGAAGCTCGCGATCCGTCGGGCGTGCGAGGGCTCGCTGAAGCGTCTCCAGACCGACTACATCGACCTGTACCAGATGCACCACATCGACCGGAACGCGTGGTGGAACGAGATCTGGGAGGCGATGGACCAGCTGAAGAGCGAGGGGAAGATCCTCTACGTGGGATCGTCGAACTTCGCCGGATGGCACATCGCCAGGGCGAACGAGATCGCGAGCAAGTGGCACACGGTCGGGCTCGCGACCGAGCAGTCCCTCTACAACCTGACCGAGCGCACGCTCGAGCTCGAGGTGATCCCGGCGGTCCAGGAGTACGGCATGGGCTTGATCGCCTGGAGCCCGCTGGCGGGCGGCTTGCTGGCGGGGGCGCTCAAGAAGGTCGACGAGGGCCGCCGTTCCTCGGAGTACCTGCAGGACGAGATCGACAAGGACCGCGACCGGCTGGAGCGCTACGAGAAGGTCTGCGCCGACCTGGGCGCGCGGCCGGCGGATGTCGCGCTCGCGTGGCTCCTGCACCAGCCGGCGGTGACGGCGCCCATCATCGGCCCGAGGACCGAGGAGCAGCTCGAGGGCTCGTTCCGTGCGCTCGAGGTCAAGCTGGACGAGGACGTCCTCCGCAAGCTCGACGAGATCTTCCCGGGCCCCGGCGGCGCGGCCCCCGAGGCCTACGCCTGGTAGCTAGGCGCCGAGCGCTTTCTCGATCTCCTTCGCGGCTTCGACGACGGCCGGCGCGTACCGCTTCGCGGAGATCCGACTGACGCGCTGTTCCGGCCCCGAGAGCGAGACGACGGCGAGGAGCGCACCGTACGGCTCGTGGATCGGCGCGCTGACCGAGCCCACACCGGGCTGCCGTTCTCCGGCGCTCGACGCCCAGCCGAGCCGGCGCGCGGTCGCGAGCTGTCGCTCCAAGCGCTCGCCGATCGGCGTTTTCGGCGTCACGCGATCGGCGGTCGCGAGGAGCTCGGCGGTGCTCGTCGGAGGGCCGAACGCGAGGAACACCTTGCCGGCGGATCCAGCGGTGAGCGGCAGATCGGCGCCGACGTCGACGATCGTCCTCAGCTCGCTCCGTGACTCCGCCGCGGCGATGCAGACGCGCCGGTCGTGGTCGCGGACGAAGAGCTGGGCGCTCTCGCCACTCATCCGCGCCAGGCGATCGAGGACGGGTTGTGCGAGGTCCCGAAGAGGCAGCTCGCGCATCGCCGTCGCCGCCAACCCGAGGAGCTTGGGCCCGAGTCGGAAGCCCTGCCCGCCGATGTAGGTCACGAGCCCATGGGATTCCATCGACTTGAGCAGCCGATGGGCGGTGGGACGAGCGAGTCCGGTGAGACGAGCCACTTCCGTGTGGCTCCGCCCGCCCCCTTCGACCGCCTGCAGGATCGCCATGACGCGATCGAGGACGCCGACCTGCGTGCGGGGGGTCTCTGGTAACGTCATGTCCGCATAATGGTACCGACGTCCACATAGTGGAACAACCCTCCCGGGAGGAGCACGACCGCGGACATGCTTGCGGAGCCGAAGACGCCGGCCGAGCCGAAGACGTTGGCCGAGCCGAAGACGTTGGCCGAGAAGGTCTGGGAGCGGCATGTCGTGCGCCGGGCCGCCGGCGAGCCGGATCTGCTCTACGTCGACCTCCATCTCGTCCACGAGGTGACCAGCCCGCAAGCGTTCGAATCCCTCCGGCTCACCGGCCGCGAGGTCCGTCGCCCCGACCTCACCGTCGCGACGATGGATCACAACGTGCCGACGACCGAAGGCCCCGTGACCGACGAGACGAGCGCCCGGCAGATGGAAGCGCTCGCGACCAACGCCGAGGAGTTCGGCATCACGATCTACCCGTGGGGATCGGCCGGCCAGGGCATCGTGCACGTGATCGGCCCCGAGATGGGGTACACGCAGCCGGGTCTCACGATCGTCTGCGGCGACTCGCACACCTCGACCCACGGCGCCTTCGGCGCGCTCGCGTTCGGCATCGGCACCAGCGAGGTGGAGCACGTCCTCGCGACACAGACGCTCCCCCAGACGCCCGCGAAGACGATGGCGATCACCGTCGAGGGCGATCTGCCCTCGGGATGCGGCGCGAAGGACGTCATCCTCGGGATCATCAAGCGGATCGGCACCGGAGGGGGTGTCGGGCACGTGGTCGAGTACCGGGGGTCGGCGATCCGCGCGCTCTCGATGGAGGGGCGCATGACGATCTGCAACATGTCGATCGAGGCCGGCGCCCGTGCCGGGATGGTCGCGCCCGACGACACGACCTTCGCCTACCTCGAGGGGCGGCCGCACGCGCCCGCCGGCCCCGACTGGGAACGGGCTCTCGACGACTGGCGCTCCCTCCCGACCGACGACGGCGCGGCGTTCGACGCAGAGGTCACGATCGAGGCCGCGACGCTCCGTCCGCACGTCTCATGGGGGACGAACCCGGCGCAGTCGGTCACGATCGACGACGCCGTCCCCGAGCCCGACTCGTTCGACGACGACGCGAAGCGGGAGGCCGCTCGCCGCGCCCTGACGTACATGGCGCTCGAGCCGGGCACGAGGATCCGCGACATCCGGCCGGACACCGTCTTCATCGGCTCGTGCACGAACTCACGGATCGAGGACCTCCGCCTCGCCGCGGGGGTCGTCGAGGGCCGCGCCGTGGCCGACGGACTCCGCGCGCTGGTCGTGCCCGGCTCGGTCGCCGTGAAGCTGCAGGCGGAGCGCGAAGGCCTGGACCGGATCTTCGTCGACGCCGGTTTCGACTGGCGCGGCGCGGGGTGCTCGATGTGCCTGGGGATGAACCCGGACATCCTGCAACCCGGCGAGCGATGCGCCTCCACGTCGAACCGGAACTTCGAGGGCAGGCAGGGCAAGGGCGGCCGGACGCACCTGGTCTCGCCCGCCGTGGCCGCCGCGACCGCGATCGCGGGCCACTTCACGACGCCAGAAGACCTGAAGAAAGCGGACCTCTAGATGGAGCCGGTCACGCGCATCGAGGGCACGGCCGTCCCCCTCGATCGCTCCGACGTGGACACCGACCAGATCGTGCCGGCGCAGTTCCTGAAGCGGATCGAACGCACCGGGTTCGGACCGTTCCTGTTCCACGAGTGGCGGAAGGACCCGTCCTTCGTCCTGAACGACGAGCGCTACGCCGGCGCCGAGATCCTGATCGCGGGAGCGAACTTCGGCGGCGGGTCGAGTCGCGAGCATGCGCCCTGGGCGCTCGAGGACTACGGCTTCCGCGCCGTGATCGCGCCGAGCTTCGCCGACATCTTCCGGAACAACTGCTGCAAGATCGCGCTCCTTCCCGTCGAGCTGGAGCAGGAGTCGGTGCGAGCGCTGATGGACGCCGTCCTCGACGACCCGACGACCCGCATCGCGGTCGATCTCGAAACACTCACGGTCACGGCTCCCTCGGTGCAGGAATCGTTCGTGTTCGACGACTTCCGGCGCTGGTGCCTGCTCGAGGGCTACGACGACATCGACCTCACGCTCCGCCACACGGACGAGATCGCCGCCTTCGAGGCATCGCGGCCGTCCTGGTTGCCGACCGCCTGAGTCAGTCGCTCGCGCGGACCCGGCGTCGCGCCGCCTCCGCCGTCTCGGCCGTGAGGCCCGCCAGCGCCTCCGTCCGGTGCGCGACGACGTGCTCGGGGTGGGTGAGCCGTGAGGCCTTCACGGGGAGCGCCGCGAGGTCGCGCGCGAACCGTGTGTGCATCTCCTCCATCGTCGGCGCGGGGGCGAGGCGGCGCCCGGCCCGCATCACCGGCTCCAGCAGCGGCTCGTGGTTCGGGCCGGGCGCCGCCTCGTCGCGGAGCCCGATCATGTCTTCCGACGGCCCTCGCCACACCTGCTTCTTCCCCGGAGCGGTGGCCTTCGCGGGCGACAGCTTCAAGACCGGCCTTCCGTCGAACTCCACCAGCTTGTAGACCGCGTCCACGTAGGGCGCGTCGGCCGAGACGCCGAGTTGCGTGCCGATCCCGAACGCGTCGACCGGCGCGCCGGCCCGGACCAGCTCCGCCACCTCGTGCTCGTCGAGACCTCCGCTCGCGAAGATCTTCGCGCGCCCCAGGTCCGCGTGGTCGAGGATCCGGCGCGCCTCGCGGGAGAGGCGGTCGAGGTCGCCGGAGTCCAGCCGCACGCCGACCTCCCCGGGAAGGTCCATCTCCTTGATCACGTCGGCCGCGTTCCGCACGCCCACGAGCGTGTCGTAGGTGTCGACGAGGAACGTGGTTCGGCTCGGATGGTCCTCCGCGAACGCGCGGAACGCGTCGCGCTCGTCGTCGAACGCGCTGATGAAGGAGTGGGCCATCGTCCCCGTCACCCGGAGGCCGAGCTCGCGCGCCGCTTCGACGTTCGAGGTCGCTTCGAAGCCCACGATCGCGCTCCCTCGAGCCGCCGCCCGGGCGGCCTCGATCCCGTGCGCCCGCCGGAACGCGAAATCGACGAGCGACCGGCCCTCCGCGGCGATCACGTACCGGGCGGCTTTCGACGTGAGCGTCGTGTGCATCGTCACCTGGTTCAGCAAGACCGCCTCGACGAGCTGCGCCTGCGCGATCGGCGCGGTGACCTCGATGATCGGCTCCTTGGCGTGGACGATCCGACCCTCGGGGATCGCCCAGACCTCGCCCTCGAATCGCACCTCGCGGAAATCGTCGACCGCGCGCTGATCGAAACCGATCCCCTTCAGGTAGCCGAGCTCGTCCTCGTCGAAGAGGAACGACTCGAGGAACCGCAGGCAATCCTCCAGGCCCGCCGAGACGAGGAACCCGCGTTGCTTCGGCATGTCCCGCACGTAGAGGCTGAACGTGGCGAGGCCGTCCATCCCTCGACGGAGATAGCTGGCCGCCATGTTGAGCTCGTAGAGGTCGGTGCTCAGCCCGCCGGGCATGCGACGTAGGCTACAGGCGATGTCGCCTCGCTCCCGCCGCCGGTTCGAGTCGCTCGTGGCGGATGCCCTCGACGAGCTGCCCGGCTGGGTCCACGAGGCGATGGACAACGTCGCGGTGGTCGTCGAGGATCACCCACCGCCCGATGACCCGGACCTCCTCGGGCTCTACGAAGGCATCGCCCAGACGGAGCGCGAGTCCTACGCGGGCGCCCTTCCGGATCGGATCACCCTGTTCCGCGCCACGATCGAGAGCGAAGCGGGCGACGACGACGAGGAGCTGCGCGCCCAGATCGCCGAGACGGTGGTGCACGAGGTCGCCCATCACTTCGGGATCTCGGACGAGCGGCTCGAGGCCCTCGGGTGGGACTGACGCCGAGCGACGCCGACGACGAACGCATGATGCGGCTCGCGTTGGAGGAGGCTCGCACCGCCCTCGGCCACGGCGACGTGCCGATCGGCGCCGTCGTGAGCCGAGGAGACGAGGTGCTCGCGGCGGCCGGGAATCAGCGGGAGCTCGCGGCGGATCCGACGGCGCACGCCGAGATCCTCGCGCTCCGTGCCGCCGCCGCGGCGCTGCGATCGTGGCACCTCGAGGGCTGCACGCTCACGGTGACGCTGGAGCCGTGTGCGATGTGCGCGGGCGCCGCGGTGCTGTCGAGGCTCGACCGGCTCGTGTTCGGTGCGGCCGACCCGAAGGCGGGGTTCGCGGGATCGTTGGGGAACCTCGTGCAGGATCCGCAGGCTGAACCACGCCGTCTCGGTCAGGGACGGAGTGCTCGCCGAGAGTGCGGCGACCTCTTGCGGACGTTCTTCCGGGAGCGGCGCTAGCGCGGCATCCGCTGGCGGATCGCGTCGTCGATGCGGAGGGCCACCTCGGCCATCTCGCGCCGCATCGCCGCGAACGACGCCGGGCTCATCACCGCGAGGGTCGTCGGCTTCGTCGTCACGACCGACGCGGTGCGTCGCCCGTGCTCGATCAGGGCGATCTCCCCGAAGAAGTCGCCGGGACCCAACGTCGCGAGGTGTTCCGTCTCGTGAAGCACCTCGACCTCGCCGTCCAAGATCACGAAGAACTCGTGCGGCAGCCGTCCTTCGTCGAGGAGATGCTTCTCCGCGGGCAGGTCGATGGTGTCGGCCCAGCGCGCGATCTTCTCGCGGTCCTTGTGTGACAGGCCGGCGAACAGGGGCACCGGCTCCAGACTCTTGGCATCCACCGTGGCCGGATCCTCGCACGATCCTCCGCCCGCCGCCAAGCGAGGGCTCGGTCGCCACGGATCGGGACCCCGGACCGCCCCTCCCGCTAGAATCGTGGACGGAGGCGTGCCGGAGCGGACGAACGGGACCGCCTCGAAAGCGGTTAGGGGCCTAATCCGCCCCTCGCGTGTTCGAATCACGCCGCCTCCGCGGGTATGTGCGGGAGTGCAGGGTCGGCAAGGGGTGGGCGGCGATGCCCACCCCTGGCTGGATGGAGGTGGCACGCGTGATGTCGGCATCGGAGCTGGATCAACTCATCGAGGAACAGCACGTTGCCTTGGATGCGTTCGTGAAGGGGAACGACGAGCCCTTGGCGAAGCTGTGGTCGCGAGCGGACGACGTCACGCTGGGCAATCCATTCGGGCCGTTCGCTCGGGGATCCGGGAAGGTAGCCGAGACGTTGAAAGCCGCTGCGGCGTTCTACTCAGACGGCGAGGCAACAGGCTTCGAGCTGCTCTCGAAGCATGTGACCGCGGACCTTGCCTACATCGTCGAAGTCGAGCGGTTCACCGCCAAGTTCGTGGGGCGGGATGACTTCGCGCCTCTGTCCTTGCGTTGCACGAGCATCTTCCGTCGAGAAGACGGACGCTGGAGGCTCGTGCATCGCCACGCGGATCCCATCACGACCGCGCGAACGCCTGAATCACTCATCCAGAAGTAGACCGCAGCGTCCTCCGGACCGTTCGCTCCACGAGCGGTTCGCGCAGGCCTGCCCCTCGGTACGCTTCGAGCATGCGGCGTTCATGGCGACTCCTGGCCCTCGTCGTGGCTCTGTTCGATCGCGATGGAGGCCACGCCCGCTCTCGCGGCGATCCCGGCGGGCCGCCTGGCGATCGGTGACTCCGTGATGCTCGGTGCCAGGGACGAGCTCACGGCGCGTGGGATCAGGGTGAACGCGGTCGTCTCGCGTCAGTTCCGTGATGCCGTGCCCCTCGTCGAGCAGCTGAAGGCGGCGGGGAGACTCCGCCGGAAGGTGATCATCCACCTCGGCAACAACGGGATCCTCATCGACGGGGCAGACTGCGATCGGATCTCGGAGGTCGCCGGGCCGAACCGCACCGTGTACCTCGTGAACCTGAAGATCCCTCGGTCGTATCGACGGACGCAGAACGAGCGGCTCGCGGCATGTGCGCAGCGGCGCGCCAACACGCTCCTCATCGACTGGTTCGGCTACAGCCGCGACCATCCGTCGTGGTTCGCGGCCGACGGGTATCACCTGACGCCGACCGGTCAATCGAAGTTCGCGGCGTTCATCGGTTCGAAGACCGCCTGATCCGAGATCGCCTGGTCGCCTCGGTAGACTCGTCGCGGTGGTCTGCCCGAGCGGCCGAAGGGACACGCCTGGAAAGCGTGTAGGGGGGTTGACTCCCTCGAGGGTTCGAATCCCTCGGCCACCGCTCACGTCACAGATCGAGTCCGTAGCGCGTGAAGGAACGACGCACGGTCATCCCGATCCGTTCGTAGAGGGTCAGCGCACCCGGTCCGCGAGTCGGTCGACAGGCTCGTCCACGTGTAGCCGCGATCGAACGAGCGCACGAAGGCGGTCCGCAGCAGGGCACGCGCGATCCCTCGGTGGCGGAACCCGCGGTCGACCGCGAGCTTGTCGACCCAGATCTCGCCGGCGTCGATCAGGAAGGCGCCGCCCACGATCCGTCCGTCGGCGAGCGCCAGCACGAGGTCATCCCACGCGAATCCTTCCCGGCGCGTCACCATCGCCCGCCAGGTCGAGGGAGGCGATGGCGTTCGCCCCTCCCACTCCGAGAACGCCCGCTCGAACATCGCCAGCGCTTCGTCCTCGTCGTCCGGACGAGAGGCGCGGAGCTCGATGCCGTCGGGTGGCTCGGGCGGCTCGGGTCGAGTCGCGTGATCCAGCCGGAGGATCCACGAAGTCCCTCGGGGGGCGTAGCCGGCGGTGGTGAGCATGGCGGCGACGTCGGTCCGACGATCGTCGATCGTCTGGAACACCCGCTCCGCACCGAGCCTCCGGGCGCGATCCTCGCCCCACCGTCGCAGCCACGTGCCGATGCCGCGACCGCGAGCATCGGGATGCACGTCCGCGGTCACGCGCCGGCGCTCGTCCAAGAGCCCCCAAGCGACGATCCGATCGCCTTCGGCGACCCCGACCCAGTCCCGTTCCGGGTCGAAACCCGCGGCGCTCGCATCCGCGAGGATGTCCGCCCGCTCCAGCATCAGCTCCCCGGTGTCGTGCAGCTCGCAGGCGTTCACCATCGCGACCGTGGCGTCGAGGTCGGCGTCGGTGAGAGGGCGCGCCGTCACACCCTCGGGGAGGTTCATGCCGGCACCCGCCAACCGGGACACGGCTCTCCTCCGACCGGCCCCGGGAAATCGTCGAGCGATCGAGCGCCTCACGGATGTCGTCGAAGTCCTCCACGGGACGAACGGGATCCCTCGGCGTCGCAGTGGCGGATCAGCGACTCGCCGACCTTCGCGAACGTGACGTCGGCGTAGCGCGCACCGAATCGATCGCTGGGTCCCTCACCCACGAAGGCGACACGATCGTGCGACGCCTGAGCGCGCTCGACCGCCTGCTTCTTGCACGTGCCGCACCCGACGCACTCAGGATGCCCGTTCCGGAAGCCCAAACCCTCGATGCCTCGCCAATCGTTGGTGATCACTTCCGCACCGACGATCGCGTGAGCGTCGAGAAGAGGCTCGATGTAGAACCCGAATCCATCGGACACGAGCGTGACCGGGATGTTCCGCGCCCGGGTCCATTCGACGAACGGCGCGAACGTCGGGTCCAGTGGACAGTGATCGATCGCGAACCTCAGCATCTCGCTCAGGGGAGCCGAGAGCATCGCCGCTTGGCTCGAGAGCGCGTCCCGGCCTCCGATCTCACCTCGTTCCCACGCATCGTCGTAGTCGGGCCATGAAGGGTCGCCGAACTCGATGAGCAAGTGTTCTGCAACATCGTGCAGGCAGGCAGTCCCATCGAAGTCCACGAGCACAGCGCCGATCGGCAGCATCCGGGCAGGCTAGCGGCGTGGGACCATGCGCGGATGGATCTCGCCGAACGCATCGCCGCCGCGGGACTCGAAGGCGAACGCGTGCGCGCCCATGTCGTCGAGGGAGGGGAGGTGCTCGAGGTGGACGGGCTCCTCGTCTCCCTGTCGAACCTCCCGGCGTCCGAGCTCAACGGGACGCGCGTGATCCGAGAACCGGACGACGCGCCCACCGCGTTGGACGCCGCCCGTGCGGTGTTCCGCGGGCGCGGGCACCCGTTCTTCGGCATCGAGATCGAGGTGGGTCGGTACCCGCCGGTGGAGAAGGCGATCCGCGCAGCCGGGCTCCGGCGCGTGGAGAGCTGGCCGACGATGGCCGTGCCGGTCTCCGGCCTCCCGTCGGAACGCATCCCGGCGGGGGTGGAGATCCGGGAGGTGCGGCACGAGCGGGATCTCGACGCCGTCCGTTCTGTGGAAGTGGCGACGTTCGGGACGCCTCGGGACATCGCCGACCGCTTCGTCGGGACCGGCATGTTGG
This sequence comes from uncultured Actinomycetota bacterium, assembly GCA_963711655.1. Classification (GTDB taxonomy): domain Bacteria; phylum Actinomycetota; class UBA4738; order UBA4738; family HRBIN12; genus JAJNBA01. The sequence continues at coordinate 1,195 of CAVQEW010000011.1, read as the reverse complement.
AGGACGACCGCGTGCGCATCTACACGGCGTGGATCGACGGCGAGCCGGTCGGCGAGGCGTCGGCGTACCTGCTGCACGACACCGTCGGGATCTTCGGCGTCGGTGTCGTCGAGGCCGCGAGGCGCCGCGGGATCGGTGCCGCTCTGACGATCCGCGCGGCCAGGGCGTTCGACGACCGGACGGATCTCGTGTGGCTCCAGCCCTCGGACATGGCGCGCGGGATGTACGAGGACCTCGGGTTCCAGGCGGTGTCGAACTGGGAGGTCTGGATCGCGCGCTGACGGGGGATGGGCGGGCGACCCTGAGGGCCGCCCGCCCGTCTGCGCCGCCGTCGGCTTAGGCGGCGCCGTCGACGATGCTCCGGTCTCCGACCGGCTCGTCCAGTTGCACAACGACCTTCTTGAGGAGCGCGATCTCGATGCACGCCACGTCGCCGGCGCATCGTGTCGTGTCCCTCGAACAGGGTGATGGTGACGGTGCCCGGCCCCTCGTCGACATCCACGTGATCGAGGACGTAGCAGGGCTCGACGCCGCTCCAGAAGAAGATCGTGACGGTCGACCCGTCATCGCTCACGACGGTGTGATCGAAGATGTGCGATCGCACGTCCGCCATCCCGGGCGTGGGTTCGACGAGCTGCGCGCCGTCGTCCGGGTCCGTGACGACGGGCGGCTCATCTCCCGGGCACGGCGTGTAGCTGACGCTCGCATCCGGTCCGGTGCCGCTGACCTTCTCGCCACAGTCGCCGGGATCGGTCGGGGTCACGACCGGGTCGTCGATCGTGTCGTTGCAGACATCGGACGGAGGGGTGCTCTCGCTGCCATCCGGGGAGTCGGGCTCGACGCAGATCCCGGCGATGCCGTCCGAGCCGCCGCCGGATCCCGGTTCGGATCCATCGATCGGGGTTCGAGGCGAACCGGCACTGACGGTCTGGGCGCCGAGGATGCCGGCGACCAGGAGCGCCGCGATCGAGAGCAGGAGGGAAAGCCTGGATCGGGTGGACATCGTCATCGGATCCTCCGAGGGAAGGGAGCGGGCCGTGAGCCGAGCTCCTCCAGCAGAACGGGGGTTGGACGCGCGGCCGCGGAGCGAGGTTCCCTCCACCGTCGGATGATGACCTCGGGAAGGACGAAAGGAGTGCGAGGCATGAGCTCGATCTATCGGGTCGCTCCGGAGGATCGGGTGGAGGGGCAGCCC
>CAVQEW010000010.1:0-56451 GCA_963711655.1 uncultured Actinomycetota bacterium | reverse complement strand
CCGGGCGATCTGGTCTGCGCTAAGCATCGATCCCTCCTCATCTGTCTACGGAACGGGGGTCGTGACGCTCGCGGAGTTGTTCGTCGTGTCGGGGTCTGAGGTGGCGCTTGGCCCGCCGCGTCATCTCGCCTCTTCTGGTTGCGTGGCATGAGCGTGGCACCGGCACCGACGCGGCGCGAAGGTGGACCTGCTGGCTCTCCATCAGGTCGAGCGTCCGCAGGGTCCAATAGGCTGCACCTGGCCAGCGAGGAGGTGCCTTGGACATCGACGTCTTGATCGTCGACGACCACGGACTCGTGCGCGAGGGTCTGCGATCGCTGCTCCAGGGAGAGGACGGCATACGAGTTGTAGGAGAGGCGAGCAGCGCCGAGGAGGCGCTCGCGCTCACCAGGAAAGTCCGTCCCCGGGTCTCGGTCGTAGACAACCAGCTCCCCGGTCGCCGACGGTGTGGCGATCGTCGGAGAGATCGGCGACGCCTCGGCCGCGACCCGGATCCTCCTGTGCTCGGGACTCGGCCAAGGGTCGCTGCTCGCCGAGGCGGCCGCGGCCGGCGCCGACGGGTTCGTGGCCAAGGAGTCTCCGAACACCGAGATCGTCGACGCCGTCCGCAAGGTCGCCGATGGGGCGGCCGTCGTCGGCGCGGAGTCGGCGCAGGTGTTGTTCCGTGACCTCCGCGATCGAGGCACGCAACTCTCGAGGGTCCAGAGCCTGTCCGAACGCGAGCGCGAGGTCCTGGGCCGACCGGCGGAAGGGCTGGACGAACCGAGAGATCGCGGGGCGGCTGTTCATCTCCGAGAAGACCGTTCGCAACCACGTCTCGGTAATTCTCCGCAAGCTCTCGCTCCGACATCGGACCGAGGCGGCGCTCTTCGCGGTCTCGTTGAAGGGACATCTGCGCCCTCGCTGACCCGGGACAGATGTCCCGGCCGGTTGTGGTCCTCCCGACCCATCAGCCGATGGACGCAAGCGTTCGAAGCCTCTGGTGGAGCCGAATGTCGGCTGCTGACACGAGTCATGGAAAGGTGGGCCTGCTCATGTGGGCACGCTGCTTCCCCACCGCGCATCGCGAGCTGTCGAAGATCGCCTTGGTCCTCGCGTGCGCGACGGCGATCACACTCGTCCCGAGCGCCGTCAGAGCGGCGCCGGGAGACACCGCCGATCTCTCGATCTTGTCGGAATCCACGTCGTCTCCCGGGGTCAAGGCGGGACACGAGTTCACGATCTCGCTGAAGGCGATGAACGACGGCCCGGACCGGGCCACGACCGTCTCCGTCGAAGTCGTGCTCGATCCTGACGTCACGCTCATGGGTGTCGACGCCCAGGGTGGATCTTGGTCCACCACCGGGCCTCGTGTGCACGCGCGGCTCGCTCGCCGCCGGTGGGACCTTCAAGGTCGCGGTCCGCGCGACCCCGAACGTGGAGGGGTCCGCGGATGTGATCGCCTCCGCCGAGTCCGATGCCCTCGATCCGGACTTCACGAACAACGCCGTGACGTTCACGACGCAGGTGCTCAGCTGGTTCCTCGACGTGCGACCTCTGGGGCACCTCGGGATCGGTTGGGTCCTGGGGGGCCCCGGTGGCGAGGGGCGATCTGCGGACTCGCGGGCGCCGACCGTCTCTACGGTCGGGGTGGCTCGGACGTCCTGCCCGGGGGTTCCGGGAACGATCTGCTCGTCGGAGGCAAGGGGGAACGACGAGCTGACGGGGTGCTACGGCCGTGACCGCCGTCTCGGTGGTCCCGGGAGGATTCGTGCCGCGCGGACCGCGGCGAGGTCCGCAAAAGCCTGCCCGTGATTCGCCTGCGAGCCACCACGTCGCAGGTCGCTGACGGGGGGACCTCCGACCCTGCGGGCGACCCGCCGCGCGCCGACCGGTTCGCTGCCGGTCGGCGCACGTCGTGCTCTCCGAGATTCCTGGTCTCCGTCAGCCCTCGCGAGCCATGAGGGCGGCCACGTCGTCGCGCGAGAGGAACCGGTGCCGGAGGTCCGGTGTCGGGAAGACCGGCTGGTCGATTCTTCGACGATCCCGTGCGCCCGGTCACGGAGCTCGTGAGCGTCGTGCTCCGCTCCTCGGCGGGCCCGCACGATCGCCGATAGCGCGAGCGCCTCCCAGACACCCGGCGCTCCCCCAGCCGCTCCGCACGCTCGATCGCGCCGCCAGCCGCCGCCTGCCTCCTCGACCCGATCAGCGGTCCCCAGGGCCCGGGCGAGGGTGACCAGGGTGCCCGCGACCAGGATCTCCACCCCGCTCGTGCGGAGCTCCTGGACGACCGTTCGCGCGACGGTCTCCGCTTCCCCGACATCGCCGTCAAGGAGCGCGAGGCGAGCCCGCGCGGCGCTCGAGGCCACCCGGAGGAACGTCCGGTCCGGCTCGGGCAGCATCATCAGGTCCACCGCCTCCAGGGGCGCGTGCGCCTCCTTCTGCCTCCCGAGGGAGATCAGCGCGAGGGCTTCGGACACACGCGCGATCGAGATCGCGGGAGGCACCCGCTCGTGCGCGATCGCGAGCGACTCCTCCGCGAGTGCGAGGCCACGTTCGCCGTCGCCGAGGTACGTCACCACGCGGGAGAATCGGCCCGCGTCGCGATCGCGGCATAGGCGAACCCGCCCTGCTCCCCCAGCTCGAGGCATCGCTGGATCGAGTCGATCGCGGCGCCGAGCTGACCGCGCTCGAGCTCGACGCGGTAGACCGTGATCAGGGCGTGCGACTGACCCCAGGCGTTGCCGATCGACTCGGAGACCTCGATCGCCGCTCGCGCGTCGGCGAGCGCGGCCGCGTAATCGCCCCGGAACAGGTGCATCGAGCTGCCGACCGTGAGGTTCTCGCCCAGCATCGGACGGTTGTCGAGCTCCTCCCAGAGCTCCCGCGCCTCGGCCAAACGCTGCCCTGCCGTCGAGAAGTCACCGACCGCCATGTAGGCCCGGCTCACGTCGTTCAGGGTGAACGCGAGTGTTCGCGCTCACCCAGGTCGCGGGCGATCACGAGCGACGCTTCCCCCGCCTCGATGGCTCGGCGGCGTCCCCTCCGCCGTAGACGTTCGCGACCACGATGTTCCACAGGGCCCTCGCCTCGGCGGAGCGGTCCCCGATCCGTCGCGCCATGACCACGAGCTCCTCCGACAGCTGGCGCCCCAGCTCCGGGTCGAACTTCGGGGTGGCCGTCGCGTAGAGCAGGGCGATGCTCGAGTGCGCGGACAGCTCCATCGCGTCGTCCCCCTTGCCGCCGCCTCCTCCGCATCTCCTCGTAGTTGGCGATCGCGTCGTCGTAGCGGCCGATCAGCTCCAGCGCGCTGCCTCGGCGCTCGTACATCGACCGCAAGAGGGATGAGGGCGCGCCGATCCTGCGAGCCGCGTCCAACCCGGTCCGATAGTGCGCCTCCGCCTCGGCGTTCGCGTACAGCCTTGCCGCCGCGTCGCCGGCCTTCGCCGCGTACGTGACGGTCGAGGCTCCTCGCCGGCCTCCGAGAAATGGCGGACGAGCTGCGACGCGACCTCATCGAGACGGTCGCCTGCCGTTCCCTCGAGGACCTCGGCGACGCGACGGTGCGTGGCGCGACGATGCTTCGCGAGGAGGGTGCCGTACGCGGCCTCCTGCGTGAGCGCATGGCGGAACGTGAACTCGGCTCGCGAGCTGTCGCCGGTGATCCGGATCAGGTCGCGGCTGCACGAGCTCTCGGAGATCGTCCCGGGCGTCCGCTCGGCCGGCGACGGCGACGAGGAGCTCTTCTTCGAACGTCCTCCGATCACGGCGGCGGTCTGCATCGTGCGACGGGTCGACTCCGGCAGGCCATCGAGACCCACCGTGATCAGGCTCTGGATCGTGTCGGAGATCAATCTGGGTCGTCTCACCCGTCAGCCGCCAGCCGTCGACCCCGCGCTCGACGACACCGCCGTCTATCAGCGCCCGGGCGACCTCCTGCATGAAGAGCGGATTGCCCTCTGTGTTCTGCAGGATCCGTTGCCGCTCCGCCCCCGTCATCTCCGGAACGGGGAGGAACGCGCCGATCAGCTCGTCACTCTGCTCCGCCGACAGGGAGTCGAGCTCGAGCACCGTCGCATACGTCGCGAGCTCGGTCTCCACCCACTCCTTGAACTCCCACGAGACGACATCGCGATCGGGGCGGAACGAGGCCAGGACCACGATCGGCGCATCCACGACGAGCTCGGTGGTCGCCCGGACCAGCTCGAGCGAGGCGTGGTCGCACCAGTGCAGGTCCTCGAAGACGATGAGTCGCCGTCCGCCCTGCGCCAGGGTCGAGCCGACCACGAGCTCGGTGGCCGCCTGTTGGAACTCCTCGCCCTCCAGATGCGGCTCGTCCTCGAGCTCGACGCCGAGGAGCGCTCGCGCGACCCGCTCGCTGCGCTCTCCCCACCCCTCCAGGGCGGCCCTCTCCATCAGCTCGGCGATCTTCGCCCGCACGGTCTCGGCGGGATCCGTCTCCTTGACGCCGGCGCGTTCCCGGATCAGTCGCCGATATTGCGCGTACGGCTGCATCGTGTCGTACGGCACGCACCGCCAGAAGTCCCATCGGCGATCGTCGCCCGGCTCCATCTCCGCCCAGATCGCGTTGGCCTCCTCGATCAGCCGGCTCTTGCCGATCCCGGGTCGCCGGTGAGCAACAGGACCGATCCGCGACCGTGGTGGACTCCCTCCAACGCGGCACGGATCGCCGCCATCTCCGCCTGGCGTCCGACGAGCGGGGCGTCCAGTCGCCGGGCGGCGCGAACGGTCCACGGCGCGTCGAGGCGACCGAGCACCCGGTAGGACTCCACCGGGCGTCGTTTCCCCTTGAGCTCCACGCCGCCGAGCGGCTCGACCTCGAACAGATCGGCGACCAGCCGGTAGGTGTCCTCGGTGATCTGCACGGTGCCCGGCTCGGCCGTCTGCTCCATCCGAGCGGCGACGTTCACCGCGTCCCCCATCGCCGAGTACTCCTGCTTGAGCTCCGAGCCGACGTCCCCCACGACGACGGGACCGGTGTTGATGCCGACGCGCACGTTGCAGGTCGAGCCCTCGCTCCCGGGCGAGCTTCTCGCGGAACCCGGTCACCGAGGAGACGATCTCGAGGCCGGCCATCACCGCGCGCTGCGGGTCGTCCTCGTGGGCGGTCGGCGCGCCGAAGAACGCGAGGATCGCGTCACCCATCAGGCGGGCGACCGTCCCTTCATGCCGAACGACCGGCGCGATGAGGTGCTCGAACGCCTCGTTCATCACGTCGGTCCAGTCCTCGGGGTCGAGCTCCTCGGCCATCGCGGTGGATCCGCGCACGTCGCAGAAGAGCATCGTGACCACGCGCCGCTCCCCGGATGCGCCGGCGGGGATGGCGCCGGACGTGGAGGCGGCCTCCAACCGCTCCCCGCAGGCGTTGCAGAACCTCGCGCCCTCCGGGTTGTCGGCCCCGCAGGCCGAGCACAGCGTCATGGTCCGCACGATAGCGTCGTGGCCGGCCGACTCGGACCGGTCTCCGCGGGGGCTCGCGTGGGCGAAGAAGCGTCGATCTCCGAGCTTCCGCGCTTGCAAGACCCTTGAGGGCCAGCTCAGTGACGGTTCTCATCAGCGCAGGTCGGGGCGATAATCCAGCCACCTGAGCCTCCCCAGACGGAGAACGAGCGCGATGGACGCCGAAGACCGATCACGAGGACCGACCCGAGCGAGCCAACCCGCGTCCGTGATCCGCACGTTCCTGATCGCGGATCTGCGCGGGTACACGCGCTTCAGCGACTCCCGGGGCGACGAAGCGGCGGCCGCGCTGGCGGAGCGATTCGTCACGGTCGCGACCGCCGGGATCGAGTCGCGTTCGGGAACCATCGTGGAGGTCCGCGGTGACGAGGTCCTCGCGGTCTTCGACTCCGCCCGAGAAGCGATCCGTGCGGCGCTCGATCTCCAGGCCTCCATGGCCGGCGACGAGACCGCGGATGTGCCGCTCGGTGTGGGGATCGGGATCGATGCGGGGGAGGCGGTGCCTCTCGGTGAGGGGTACCGGGGCCGTGCGCTGAACCTCGCGGCACGGCTCTGCGCTCGCGCACGACCCGGCGAGATCCTCGTCACCTCCGAGCTCGTGCACCTTGCCGGAGCCGTGGAGGACGTCCGCTTCGAGGACCGTGGCGCGGTCCGGCTGAAGGGGATCTCGAGGCCCGTCGATCTGCTCGCCGTCGTGCGTGCGACGCCGTCCGGACAGGAGCCACTCCGCGCAGACGCGATCGCGGGACATCTCGAGTTCCGGCTGCTCGGTCCCTTGGAGGTGACCGACGGGGGCCGTGAGGTGACGCTCGGCGGACCTCGGCAGCGGCTGGTCCTGGCCCATCTCCTCCTGGCCGCGAACCGGATCGTGACGATGGAGGAGCTGATCGAGCGCGTCTGGGACGAGGACCCACCGCACGCGGCGCGCAACACGATCCAGAGCTACGTCTCACATCTCCGAGCGGCGCTCGGGCCCGACCGGATCGAAGGCAGAACGCCCGGGTACGTGTTCCACGCCGAACCCGACGAGCTCGACGTCCTTCGCTTCGAGCAGCTCCTCCGCCGCTCCCGACGTCAACTGGCGACCGAACCGCGGGAGGCGGCGGCGACGATCGACGAGGCGCTCGAGCTCTGGCGCGGATCCCCGTTGAGCGACCTCGCGGACGCGCCCTCCCTCGTCGGCGAGATCGCGCGGCTCCAGGAGCTGCGCACGAACGCGGTGGAGGACCTGCTCGCAGCCCGTCTCGCGGTGGGAGAGCACGCGGAGGTGCTGCCCGATCTCGAACGGCTCGTCGCCGAGCATCCGCTCCGGGAGCGGCTGTGGAACCACCTCGTGCTCGCCCGCTACCGCTCGGGGAGGCAGGCCGAGGCGTTGGAGGGCTACCGTCGCGCCCAGGAGATCCTCGCCGACGAGCTGGGGATCGACCCCTCCCCCGAGCTCCAGGATCTCCATCGGCGGATCCTGCAACAGGACCCGACCTTGCAGCTGACGGGCAAGCCACTCCGCGGCTACCGGCTCTTGGAGAAGGTGGGCGAGGGCGCGTTCGGCGTCGTGTGGCGATCGCTCGATCCCGACCTCGGCCGCGAGGTCGGCATCAAGCAGATCCACCCGCGACTCGCCGACGACCCGAGCTTCGTCCGTCGCTTCGAGCAGGAAGCGCAGACGATCGCGCGGATCGAGCATCCCCACGTCGTCCCGCTCTACGACTATTGGCGGGACGGGAGCGGCGCCTATCTCGTGATGCGATGGATGCGCGGCGGGAACCTCGAGGAGGCCCTCGCGCGCGGCTCGCTCGAGCCCGAGCACGCCGTCCGGGTCGTCGATCAACTCGCGGCGGCATTGTCGGCGGCCCACCGCAGCCACACCGTGCATCGCGACGTGAAGCCGGCGAACGTCCTGTTGGACGAGGACGGGAACGCCTACCTCTCCGACTTCGGCATCGCGGAGGATCTGACCGACTGGAGGGAGGTCATCCCGCCGGCGAGTCTCGGCTACTACTCCCCCGAACAGCTCCGCGGCGAGGAGGTGACGCCGGCGTCCGATATCTACGGGCTCGGCATGGTCGTCCAGGACGTGGTCAACGGCCGCCACGGCGACGTCCGCGTCGCCGACGTCATCAGCCGCGCCACCGCCGACGATCCGGACAGCCGGTACCGCGACGCCGGGGAGGTCGCCGTCGCGCTGCGGGAAGCCCTCGACCTTCAGGGTCCGCGGGCCCGTGCGGCTGATGTGGAGGCCGAGGACCGCAATCCGTACAAGGGGCTCCACGCCTTCGCCGAGGCCGACGCCGACGACTTCTTCGGGCGGGACGCGCTCGTGGATCGACTGGTCGCCCGGATGGCCGAGTCGGGCGAGGGATCGAGGTTCCTCGCCGTGGTCGGCCCCTCGGGGAGCGGGAAGTCTTCCGTCGTGCGCGCCGGGCTCATCCCGACGCTTCGGGCCGGGGCGCTTCCCGGTTCGGACGCCTGGTTCTACGTGGAGATGCTGCCGGGTGGCCACCCGATGGAAGAGCTCGAGGCGGCGCTGCAGCGGATCGCCGTCGATCCGCCCGCCGGCATGCTGGAGCTCCTGGAACGGAGCGAGCGGGGCCTCGTGCAGTTGGTCGATCGCCTCTTGCCCGACGACGGGAGCGAGCTGGTGCTCGTCGTCGATCAGCTCGAAGAGGTCTTCACCATGGTCGAGGAGGAACAGACCCGAGACCAATTCCTCCAGAGCCTCGTCGCCGCGACGCAGGAACGTGGATCTCGCCTCCGCATCGTCGTCACGCTCCGGGCGGACTTCTACGACCGCCCGCTGTCGTTGCCCGGTCTCGCGGAGTTGATGCGAACCCGGATGGAAACCATCGTGCCGCTGACAGCGGAGGAGCTCGAGCGGGCGGTCGACGGCCCCGCGGCGCGGGTCGGGGTCGTTCCCGAGCTCGCGCTCATCGCGGAGATGGTCGCGGATGTGTCCGATCGGCCCGGTGCGCTTCCGTTGTTGCAGTACGCACTCACCGAGCTCTTCGAGCGTCGGCGTGGCCACGCCCTCACGCTCGAGGCGTATCGGGAGATCGGTGGGGTCTCCGGCGCGCTGGTGCGCCGTGCGGAGGAACTGTACGAGGCGATGAGCGAGCCCGAACGCGAGGCCACGAAGCAGCTCTTCCTCCGGCTCGTGATCGCCGGCGAAGGCACGTCGGACACGAGGAGGCTCGTGCCCCGAGCCGAGCTCCTCTCCGTCGAGGTCGATCGCCGGGCGATGGAGCGCGTGATCGACACCTTCGGCCGCCACCGCCTGCTCTCCTTCGACCGTGACCCGACGACGCGTGGACCGACCGTCGAGGTCGCTCACGAAGCGCTGCTCCGCTCATGGGATCGCCTCCGGATGTGGATCGACGGGGCGCAGGACGACCTTCGCCAGCATCACCGGCTGTCCGGAGCAGCCGTCGACTGGGAGGGCTCGGGCCGGGACCCCAGCCTTCTGCTCCGGGGACGACGTCTCGAGGAGCTGCGCGCGTGGGAGGGGAACACGGAGCTCGCCCTCTCGCGCGACGAGCGGGAGTACCTGGCCACCAGCGCGCGCGAGCGCGACCGAGAGCTGGACGAGGATCGAGCGCGGGGCGAGCGCGAGCGTGCCCTCGAGCGTCGGTCGGTCGGTCGTCTCCGAGCGCTGGTCGCGGTCCTCACCGCCGCCGTCCTCGTGGCCGCCGGTCTCACCGCCGTGGCCGTGAACCGGACGCGGGAGGCGGAGCGCCTCGCCGACAGGGGCACGGTCGCGGGACTCACCGGTGCCGCCGTCTCCCACCTCAGCGCGGATCCGGATCTGAGCGTCGTCCTCGCGCTCCACGCCGTCGATCTGGCGGCTTCGCTCGGCGAGCCCGTGCCGAGTGAGACGGTCGAGGCGCTCCACTGGGCGATGCAGGAGGCCGGCGTCGAGTACCCGGTCGCGGACGGCCCGACCGCGGTCGTCCCGGGTCCCCTAGGGGTGCGGGGGGTCTTCGACCTCCCTCTGCCCCAGCTCGTCGATGCAGCCCGTGCGGCTGTCGACCGCCACCTGGCGCCTCACCAATGCCTCCGGTACCTCGGGACCAACAGCTGTCCATCGGATCTCAACGAACTGCCCGCGAACCTCGCCGCCGAGCCGCTCACGCCGGTCCGGCCGACGATCAGGCTCCCCCTCGCGGGTACCGAGGTCACGGTGCTGTGGGGCGCCCACCAATCGATCGAGCAGCTTGAATTCTTCCGGAGGGAAGTCGAGGCCTTCACCGCGAGGACGGGCGTCGAGGTCACGTTCGTGGGCTTCCCCGAGCTCGAGAGCTGGATCACGGAGAAGGAAGCGGAAGGAGACCCTCCCGATCTGGCCTTCTCGCTCGCCGGTCCCGCGGCGGATCTCTCTCGGCAAGGTCACCTCGTCGACCTGAGCTCGTTCCTCGACGCCGATCGGTTGCGGTCGGATCAGAGCCCCTATCTCGTCTCGCTCGGGACGATCGGCCCGGACGGATCGTGGCCCGCGACGGAGGGGCAGCTCTTCGGAGCCTTCACACAGCTGGCCGTCAAGGGCTTGGTCTGGTATCCGGTGCCGGAGTTCCAGGCTGCCGGGTACACGATCCCGAGGAGCTGGGATGACCTCCTGGCGCTCGGCGACGACCTTCGGGCGTCGGGGCAGACGCCCTGGTGCTTCGGATGGCAATCGGGGGAAGAGAGTGGCTGGCCCGGCACGGACTGGATCGAGAACCTCGTGCTGGCGGAAGCCGGCCCCGACGCCTACGACGATTGGACCTTCCATCGGACACCGTTCGACAGTCCGGCAGTGCGGAAAGCGTTCCGGAGGCTGGATCGAGATCCTGTTCGAAGAGGGCTCCGTGCGCGGCGGCCCCGAGGGCGCCGGCACGATCTGGTTCGACCAGGCGCCCCTGCCGTTGGTGGACGAGCCGCCGGGCTGCTGGCTCCACCTCCAGGCGAGCTTCGCGGCCGTCTTCTTGCCGGATGGTTCGGTGGGCAAGACCACCGACGTCTTCCCGTTCCCGTCGGTGGGGGGCGAGGACCCCATGTTGATCGGAGCCGGTGACATGATCACGGCGTTCTCCGACCGGCCCGAGGTTCGCGAGCTGGTGCGATTCCTCCTGAGCCCCGACTACGGCGCCGAGATGGTAGAGACGGGGGAGATCCTTTCACCGAACCGTCACTTCGACCATCGGAACTACCTCCCGTTCATGCGGCTCCGGGCGGAGGCGCTGCATGCCGCCCTCGCGGCCGACACGTTCCGCTTCGACGCCTCGGATCTGATGCCTCCTGAGGTCGGGTCGAGGGCATTCTTCGACGCGATGATGACGTACGTCGCCGAAGGCCCCGGGAAGCCTCGATCGGATCCTCACCGAGCTCGACGCTGCCTGGCCTGACGACACGAGCTGAGCACAACGGTTCTTCGCGTTCGTGAGCCGAACAGGCTTCAAGCGATCCTCAAGCCCCTCACACCGGGCCCTCAGGGGGCCCGGGCGACCCTCCGTCCATGCAGACGAGACGGTGGATCGGATGGCTGGTGGTCACGGCGATGGCGGCGATGACGCTGGCGATGAACCGGATCGACACGGAGACGAGGGTCACCGGTGGAACCCCTGCCCAGCAGGCCATGGCGCGCTGGGCGGTCAGCCGGTTCGAGGCGAACGGGCTGAGACTCCCGTCCCTCGAGATCCGGTTCCACCGGTCGACGAACGGCTGCGAGGGACGCATGGGCGGGTACTCGAACGGGACGGCGGACCTCTGCGGTGAGCACGTCACCTGGATCTCCCGCCGGACGTTGCTCCACGAGATGGCGCACGGTTGGGTCGAGGCGACCGTCTCGTCCGATCTGAAGGCCCGGTTCCTCCGGCTCCGGCAGCTCGAGACGTGGGACGACCACGATGCCGACTGGGAGGAGCGAGGGACCGAGCACGCGGCGGAGATCATCAGCTGGGCCCTCGACGGTCAGCCGACCGGCGTGGAGCAGGCCTCGATCCCTCGCAACGATCCGGCCCAGCTCGCGGCGGCATACGAGCTCCTGACCGGTCACCCTCTTCCCGACTGAGCCGGGGAGACCGGTGGGATCGATGCCGGGAGCGTCGACCTACGGCCGGATGACCACCGGCGTCCCCATCGGGACGTCGCGGAGGGTGCGCAGCAACCCGTTCAGGACGCGGATGCATCCGTTGCTCACCGCACGTCCCGCGTCGCCGGGGTCATCCGTCCCGTGGATCGCGAGGCGTGGTTGGCCCGGCCACTCGGTCCACGGCTCGATCGCCTCGGAGAAGCCGGAGAGGCCGAGGATGTAGCTGCCGTAGGGGCCCGAAGGACGGTCGGTCGCGACCTTGGCCCACACGAAGTACCGGCCCGGCGGTGTGGGGGTCGCCAACCTCCCCACGGCCACGGGCAGCCTGGCCACCCGCCGGCCCTCGCGAACCCGGATCGAGCCAGCGCGCCGAAAGGTCGACGAGCACCCGCTCCTTCGCCTCCGCGACCCGCACGTCGGAGGCCGCCACCCATCCCGCCTGCCCGTTCGGCCAGATCGGCAGCTGGATGCGCAGCCAGACGTCGCCTTCGTCGTCGGTGGCGTCGCCGATCACGAGCAGTCGCACCGGCTGTCCCCAGGGGTTCTCGGCCCCGAGGTGCTCGTAGGGGCGCGCGGTGCCGGGGGCGGCGTGCACGCCGAGCACCTGGTCCCGCGCGACGGCGGCCAGCGTCCCTCCCCCGGCGAGCAGCCGGACCACTCCGATATCGGCGGGCGGACGGGGACGGGAGCGAGGAGCCGAAGGCTGACGCTCCGGAGGATGCGTGCTCGTGGCGCACGCGGCGAGGAGCGCGGCACTCAGCAGGAACAGGATGCGGCGGGGCATCGGCTCATGATGTCGCCCGCGGCTCCGAGCGTCCACGCAGCGAGGGTCGCCATCGAGGCCGTCGGTATAGTCCGCGCATGGCCCACCGTCTCCGGGAGGACGCCGCCGCGAACCCCGGCGACGGACGCTCCACCCTCTGGGCCGTTCTCGCGATCGTCGGTCTGCTGGGCTCGATCGGGTTCGCGATGGCCCTCTACCTCGCGGCGCCGATCGAGCGAGAGCTCGTCGTGCCGAGCGGCGCGGATATCCCCGCGCACCTGTGGCGGGTTCGGCTCGTGACGGCGCAGGGACTCGACACGCTCTTCACGTCCGCCCCGCTCACGATCCAGACGAACCCGGATCGGTTGGGGCTCCCGATCCTCGGCTCCCTCCTCTCCGGCGTCGGCGTGAGCCCGTGGCGGCTGATGTACGTGGCGGCCGCGGTCGCGGGAGCGGTGTTGGCCTCGTCCGCGTGGGGGCTCGCGCGCGCGGTGACGGAGCCTCGGTGGGCGGGCCCGATCTACGCCGTCGCGGTCGTCTCCTCGATCCCGTTCGCCCTCACCAGCAGGGCGTATCTCGACAACGCGCTCGCGGAAGGGATGATCGTCGCGATCGCGACGACGGCGCTGCTCGCGGCCTCGGGCCGAGGGGCGACCCTGGCCGGCGTCGTCCTGATGGGCGGCACGCTCGTCATGCACTGGCCGACGGGGACGCTGCTCGTCGCCGTCCTCACGCTCTTCACCATCGGCCTGATCCCGTCCGCGTGGATGGATCGCCGTGCCGGGAAGGCGCTCACGGCGACGGCCGCGGCACGGGTGGGCACGATCGCCGTCGGCGGTCTCGCCATCGGCGGCATCCCCCTGCTGTTGGCCCCCGGCGCGAACACGCCGACCCAGGGTCCCGGGACGCTGTTCCGGCTGAACGTCGAGCGGCTCCTGCCCTCGTATCGACTGCACCTGACCCTGCCGCTCGCCGGTGTCGGTGCGGCGGCGCTCGCGATCCTGCGGCCGACCGGTCCGCGGCGCCGCTCGCTGATCCTCTACGCGGTGTGGCTCCTGCCGCTCGGAGTCGCCGCGCTCGCGTATCGGCAAGGACGGCCGATCCCGCTGATGCGATTCTTCGGGACCGCCCTGGCGCTGCCCCTGCTCGGCGCCGCCGCGCTCGTCGGGCTCATCGCGCTGGCGTCGCGCATCAGCCGGGTCGCGGTGCTGAACGCGGTGGCTGCCGTGGCAGCGACCGCCCTCGTGGTGGCGGTCCTCTGGGGAACGACGATGTTCGCGGCCGACAACGTGGACGAACACGACGCCGTCCGTCACGCCCGTGGAGCTCGAGCCGATCCGTCTGGCGAACACCTTCGTGGCCGAGACCGACGCGCCGGCCGCGGTCTTCGTCGTGGACGGGCCGACCCGTTCGTTCCGCCGGATCCGCATGCTCGCCCGCGGCACGATCGCGGACCGCCTCCACGTGTTCCCCGGGACGCCCGCCGAGCTGTTCCGACGGGCAGCCGAGCCGGACGCCCCGTCCCCCGACGAGATCTCCGACGAGGGCTTCAGCGGACGGAAGTCGGTGATCGAGGCCGATGCCGTCCGGGCGATGCAGCAACCGGGCGCGATCGCGATCGTGATCCGGCCCTACTTCGCCGACTACGACAAGGTCGCGAAGGATCGGCGGAACGTCGAGCTCAGCGGCGACGTCCTCCTGCTCCGACCGACGTCGCGCCCGCCGGTCGTACGGACGGTGCCGTTATCGCCACCGCCGACGTCGGCCCTCGTGAGTGCGACGCTGATCGCGTTCGCGGCGGTGTTCGCGGCGGGCTCAGGGTGGTCGTTCGCCCTTCTGCGGCGCCCGTGGGAGCTGCGGCTCGCCCTCGCGCCGGCGATGGGCCTCGCGGTGCTGGTGCTCGTCGGCTCGGCGCTCGGGCTCGCCGGCGTGCCGACCGGTCACCGCGCGGGGCTGGTCATCCTGATCGCGGTCACGGCGATCGGGTGGATCGCCGCGCTGTGGGTCTGGGGCTCAGGTCCGCTCTCGGAGGAGTTGCCGCCGGCGGCCGATGAGGCAGCGGGCGAACCCCCGAGTGAGGACCCCGAAGGGTCTACCCTTGACGAGCGCGAGAGTGGCGGAACCAGGCAGACGCGTCGGACTTAGGATCCGGTGCCCGGAAGGGCGTGGGGGTTCGAATCCCCCCTCTCGCACCACTTCGGAACCGCCCGTCCCCGGTCAGCTCGAAGGACGAGCGGCGCTGCGGACCGCCCGGACGATCCCGTCGTACCCGGTGCACCGGCAGAGGTTGCCCGACAGCGCGATGCGTACATCCTCCTCGGACGGATCCGGGTTCGCGCGGAGCAGCGCGGTCGCCGAGATCAGCATCCCCGGCGTGCAGAACCCGCACTGCACGCCGCCGTGCTCGAGGAGCGCGCGTTGCAAGGGAGCGAGCTCGTCCCCGGCGGCGAGCCCTTCGACGGTCGTGACCTCTCGCCCGTCGGCCTGCAGGGCGAGGTAGCTGCACGAGTTCACGGGCTTGCCGTCCAAGAGCATCATGCACGCCCCGCACTCGGAGTCGTCGCATCCTTCCTTCGAGCCGGTGAGCCCGATCACGTCGCGGACGGCGTCGAGCAAGCTGCTGTGGGGATCGAGCGTGACCTCGTACGTCGAGCCGTTCACGGTCAGCGTCGCCGGGACGCTCATGGGTTCGCACCTCCGGCTCCGCCGTAGGTCGCCGCGCTCGCCGGGATCGGGATGGGCTTGCCCCGGGCCCGCTCGATCGCGGTCGCGATCGCGCGACGCGCGATCACGTCGGCCATCGCCGCCCGGTACTCGGCGGATCCGCGGACGTCGGAGATCGGCGATGCCCCCGCGGCCACGGCACGGGACGCGACGGCGATCGCGTCCTCGCCTGCGTCGGAGCCGGTCAGCGCAGCCTCCGCCTCCGAGACGCGCTGGATCGTCGGCGCCAAGGCGGTGATCGCGAGACGGGTGTCCGCGACGGTGTCCCCGTCCAGGCTCACCACCGCCGTCACGCCCACGATCGCGATCTCCATCTGCCGCCGGTACTCGAGCCGGACGTACGCGGAACCGGTCCCCGGGGGCGCGGCCGGCAGATCGATCGCGACGAGCAGCTCGTGCGGGTCGGCGGCGATCGCTCCCGGCCCGATCCACAGCTCGTCGAGCGGAAGGGCGCGCTCGCCCGACGCCGATCGCAGCCGCGCCGCGCCGCCGAAGCACAGCAGGGGCCCACCGGTGTCCATCGCCGGCGAGGCGTTCATCACGTTGCCGCCGATCGTGCCGTACGCGCGCGTGGCGTGGGAGCCCACGATCGCCGAGGCGTCCGCGAGCGCCGTGAACCGTTCGCGGATCGCGTCGCTCGCGACGATCTCGTCGTGCGTGACGAGTGCGCCGAGGCGAAGACCGTCACCGTCGGCGGCGATGCCTTCGAGCGCCGCGATCCGGTCGATCGCGATGATCGCCTCGGGCAGCGGAGCCTTCCCCTGTCGAGCGCCGACCACGAGGTCCGTGCCCCCGGCGACCGGGCGCGCACCCGAGACGAGCGCGTCGAGGGCCTCCTCCACGGTGGCTGCCGACGCGAACGACCTCGTCATGACTCGACCTGCGCGGAGAGCGGCCCAGACGCGCTCGGGGGTCATCGGGAGCTGCCGGACGCGCCGTCCCAGCACCTTGGCGATCGCGTTCGCGATGGCGCCGGCGGTCGGGACCTGTGGGGGCTCGCCCACCCCCTTCGAGCCGCGCGGGCCGGCGTTCGCCGCCGGGATCTGCACCCAGTCGATCTCGATCGCAGGGGCGTCGGAGCAGGTCACGAGCTTGTAGTCGAGCAGATGCGGGTTCCGCTGCCGGCCGTCGCTCGTCGAACACGGTTCCCTTCCGAGAGCGCGAGGCCGACCCCCATCACGACGCCGCCCGTCACCTGGCCGTCGGCACCCATCCGGTTGAGGATCATCCCGGAATCGTGCGCCGCGGCCACCTTGAGGACGCGGACCACGCCGGTCTCGCGGTCGACCTTCACGTGGGCCGCCTGCGTGATCAGCTGCGGGGCGGCGAACGTCTCGCTCCCGAGACGGCCGACGCACCCGCCCGTGTCGCCCGTGGGGACCTCGGGGACCTCGCCCGACCCCTTCCCGTGGATCGTGCCGGCCCCGGCGAGATCCGCGATCGAGACCGACCGGTCGGGCGAACCCTTCACGCGCACGTGGCCGTCGGCGAGCTCGAGGTCCTCGCGGTCGGCCTCGAGCTCCGCGGCCGCCGCATCCAGGAGCTGGTCGCGCACATCGGCCGCTGCCGCGAGGATCGCCCGTCCCGAGTTGAACGTGGTCTGCGAACCGCACGAGCCCATGTCCCAGTTCGCCGCCGCGGTGTCCTGATAGAGCAGGGTGAAGTTCTCCGGGTCCATGCCGAGCTCCTCGGCGACGAACCTCGGCATCGCCATGACGGCTCCGCTGCCGTTCTCCTGGGCGCCGGTGACGATCGTGCCGCTGCCGTCGCCGTTGAGGTGGATGTAGGCCCCGGAAGGAGCCGGCCCCGAGGGCCACCATCCCACGGCGACGCCGATCGCCTCGTCCTCGGGCAGCTCGCGCTCGTAGCCGATCATCTCGACGGCACGCTCGAGGGTCTGTTTCACGCCGATCTCGTCGAAGATCTGCCGCGTCGGCCCCTCCGCACCTCCCTCGATCAAGGTCCGTCGGCGGAGCTCGACCGGGTCGATGCCCAGCTCCTGCGCCACCTCGTCCATGTGCTGCTCGAGCCCCCAGCACACCTGCGGGGCGGTGGGCGCCCGCACGGAACCCGAGGGTTGCCGGTTCGAGTAGTTGAGGAACGACTCCACGGAGACCGCGTCGATCACGTACGGACCGCACGCGTGCATCGCGGCCATCTGCCCGAGGAACCCGCCCTCGCCGCAGTACGCGCCCTTGTCGAGCACGAGCCGCGCCCGGCGCGCGACCAGGCGCCCGTCGCGCATCGCCCCGGTCTCGAACTCCATCACGATGCCTTCGCGGCGCTGCGCGATCGCACGGAACTCCTCCTCGCGGGAGAAGACGAGCCGCACAGGTCGGCGGGCCGCGCGCGCGAGGGCCGCCACCTGCGCCTCGAAATGGAGGTCGCACTTCGCGCCGAACCCTCCTCCGAGCAGCGGCACGACCACACGGACGTTCGCTTCGGGGATCTGCAGCGTCTGCGCCACGCCGGAACGGGCCGCGTACGGCACCTGGGTCGAGGACCAGATCGTGACCTGGTCGCCTCGCCACTCGGCCAGCACGGCGCGCGGCTCGATCGGCACGCCCTGCGAGGCGTCGGACTCGTAGCGGCTCTTCACGACGACGTCGGCCTGGGCCATCGCGGTGTCGACGTCGCCCTTGACGATCGTGGAGTACGAGATCGTGTTCCCGTTCGCCACCATCTGCTCGTCGCGCTCGTACGAAGCCCAGTCGGGATGGACCAGCGGAGCGTCGGGCTCCATCGCGGCGACGAAATCCGTCAGGGCCGGGAGCGGCTCGTAGTCCACCTCGATCACGCGGGCGGCCTCGACCGCGGCGGCCTCCGTGAGCGCGGCCACCCCGGCGACGATCTCACCCTCGAAGCGCACCACGTCCGACGCGAACAGCGTGCGGTCCTGCACCAGCCCGCCGAACCGGATGTCGGGCAGATCGTCCTGCGTCACCACCGCGACCACGCCCGGCAGCGCGCGAGCCTTCGAGGTATCGATGCCGAGGATCCTGGCGTGGGGGTGATCGGCGTAGCGGAACGCGGCGTGGGCCATCCCGGCGAAGGCGAGGTCCGCCGTGTACCGCCCCGCCCCCGTGACCTTCTCCCTGCCGTCCGGGCGGATGAACGTCTCCGTCGCTCCCGAGGTGTCGACCGCCATCGGCCTGCCTTCCGTTCCGGTGGCGGACATCATGGGTCCTCTCCGGCGCACCGGCAAACCGCCGGGTCACGCGCGATCGCCCTTCGAGAACGAGGTCGTCACGCCTCAGAACAGGACCGGGGCGCGGTGGGACGTCTGCTCCTCCTTCAACTCCAGGATCTCGTCGATGAACGTCTTGGTCGCCGGGTCTGCTTCCAACGTCCGGTAGACGGGTTGCGCGGCCCGCTCCATCGCCGCCACCTCGGCCGGTGAGGCATCCACGATCTCGCCCCCTGCATCACAGAACGCTTGGACGTCCTCGCTCGCCAGTTCCGTGGCGATCGCCTGGGCCTCCTCGGCCGCGGCGGCGAGGATGGCCTGCTGCTCCTCGGAGAGCGACGCCATCAGCTCCTGTCCCACGAACAACGTGTTGACGCGGGGGAACAGCACCACGTTGCCGGTGATCACGGATCGTGGCGCCACGTCCTGCGCGATGGTCGGGGCGAGGGCGAGTGAGACCTCGGTGCCTTCGACATCCCCGGCGGCGATGGCTGCGTCGAGCTCATCGCCGTTCAGCCCATACACGGGCCGCCCTCCGAGCGCCCGGATCAGGGACTCCGTCGCTTCCGACGGGACGAGCCGGATCGAGGCCCCGTCGAAGTCCTCCAGCGAGACCATCGGCGCCGCGTAGCCCAAGGGGTACCGCAGTCCGTCGGGGAACAGACCGAGTCCCACCACGCCGGCGTCGTCCAGCCCGGCGATCATCTCGCCGGCCATCGGGCTCGCGAGCACCTCGGTGAGGAGTTCCTGATCCGTGATGAGGAAGGGCGCCTGCAGCGCTTGGAAGCTGGTCACGCCCATCGTGTCCCACACTCGGGCGCCGACCCAGCCGAGATCGAGCTCACCATCCTGGACGAGTCCCACGACGCCCTGCTCGCCGCCGTTCGAGGGACCCGATGAGCCGGCCGCCTCCCACACGACCTCGATCCGCATCCTTCCCTCGGACAGATCTTCGACCGCATTGGCGAATCCCGCGACGACCGGCGTGTCCGGACGGCCCAATGGATCGCCGGTGCCCAGCTGTAGGACGATCGGATCGCTGGACGGCGGCTGCGGAGAGCTCTGTTCCTCACTCGGTCGACGAACATGCGGTGGCGAGCAAAGTGCTCAGCACGACCATGATCGCTCCACGCTTGATGGCGCTCATCCGGCGTTCCTTTCTCTCTCACTCAGCGCCGTCGAACCCGATCGAACCCACTACGCGTCGCCGGGCCGTCGTGAAGGACAGCAGGACCCTCGGGGAATCGGCGGGTGATCTCGGGAGCGCGCTCGCCGTCCGTCGGCCCGCGCCGATCGCCACCGTGGTGCCGACGACGAGGTTCGGGCGGATCCGCAGCAGACGGCGGATCCGCCCGAACGCGCACAGGTCTCATCTGGAGCCCCTTCCCGTCTGCTCGCTCCGACACGCGACGGTACGAGGGGTGCCTGCGGAGGGAATCCCCCGCGCGGGTACGTTTGTCCGCGTCAGCGGTTGAGAGCCGGGCCTCTGGTGATCGGATCGAGCTGCACCGCGAGCTCCACCCTCGACCGGACACCGAGCTTCCCGTAGATCCTCTTGAGGTTCGCCTTGACCGTGTGGGGACTCATGAAGAGAGCGTCGGCCACCTCTCGGTTCGTGAGTCCACCGGCGACCAATCTTGCGACCTCTGCCTCGGTCGCCGTGAGGCCATCCGGTGAAGGCGCACGACCCCCGATCCGCGCGAGCTCCGCTCGCGCCGTCGCCGCCCACGATGGAGCACCCAGCTCCTCGAACTGGCGTGGGCTCGCTCGAGGAGCTCGCGCGCCGGCCGCTTCCGCTTCATCCGGCGCTGCACCTCGCCCGCTACCAGGAGCGTGCGCGCCGTCTCGAGCGGGTGCTCGGCGCGAGCGTGGTGGTCCAGCGCGTGGTCCAGGTGGTTCACCGCTTCCTCCAGTTCCCCACGAGCGCCCGCGATCAGCCCGTGACATCGACCCGCCGTCGCCAACGCGAGCGCACGATCGAGCGCCCGGCCCTGTTCCTCGAGCAGATCCGTCAGACGCCCAGCGTCCTCAAGCTTGCCGAGGCGGACAAGTGCTTCCACCTCGTCGGGCACGACGGGGAACACACCCGGATCGCTCAGCCCCATCTCGCGGCAGGTTGCGCTCACCGGGGCGAGCCACTCGTTCGCCGCGGCCGCGTCGCCGAGCGACAGCTCGAGGACCCCCAACGCCGAACGCGCGGTCAGCTCGTACCAGCGATCCCCGTTCCGCTGGCACCGCGACAGTGCCTCGAGGCCCATCCGGCGAGCGTCCTCGACGTGCCCGGTCGCGGCCGCAACGGCGGCCTGGACCGCCAAGATCTCGCCAGACACACTCTCCCTTCCTGTGTCGAGGGCGATCTCGAGGGCGCCGCTCGCGTGGCGAGCGGCCTGATCCAAACGACCAGCTCGGTGCTCTACCTCGGCAAGGTGGAGGCGGATCTCCCACGTCGCCGCCTCCCGCCCCTGATCGACCGCGCCCGCCAGGGCGCCCTCCAGCACGTGCCGCGCGGCGCCGAGATCACCCGCCCACAACAGCAGCCTCCCCCGGGTGATCGCAGGCCATGTGGTCTCACCGGCGGCGGTGGCATCCTCGAGGGCGACGCCCCGTTCGATCAGCTCTTCGGACGGGCGGCCGAGTACGGCCTCGGCGGTCGACAGGATCGACAGCGCCAAGCGCTCCGGGATCGGATCGTCGAGCGACTCAGCGAGCGTGAGGGACTCACGCGCCAGGTCGGCCGCGACGGCGGGACGGCATGCCTCGAACTCGGCCCACGCCAACTCGGCCAAGGTCCGTGCGCGCAGATCGGCATCATCGCCGACCTCGTCGAGGCCTCGGGTCGTGAGCTCGGAGACGCGGTGGACGTCGTTCCAACTCATGATGGCGAGGACACGGAGCGCAGCGGCGCGGGCCGGACCTTCGTCGAGGCGCGACAGCAGACCCTCGACCATGTCGCGCGCGCCCTGAGCGTCGCCGGCGTCGAACAGGTTCGAAGCGGCCCGGAGATGCCGCCCCAGGATGAGATCCGATGGTGCCGGTGTGAGCGTGGCTGCCAGCTCGAACAGCTCCGCCGCCGCGAGCGGCGCGCCTCGGTTCCGGGCATGCAGGGCGGCCTCGTCGAGGGCCAACGCGATCTCCTCCCTCGGGCCTGGGGCCGACATCGCGAGGTGACGTGCGCGCTCTTCGGGATCGGACGAGACCTCCGCGAGGCGTGCGTGAGCGCCTCGGCGTTCCTCGGCAGACGCGGAGCCGTACACGGTCGACGCGAGGAGCGGATGCGTGAACTCCAGCCGTGCGCCCTGCACCCAAACGATCCCCTCGGCGATGGCGCCCTGGATGCCGGTTGTCGACCCGCCGGCGGCCTCGACGACATCGCGCGAGGGCAACGCCGACGCCGCGATGAGGAGGCACGAGTCTCGCGTGTCGACCGACAAGGCTGAGAGCCGCAGGTGGAGGATCTCCCCCAGTTCGCGCGGAACCGGGAGCGGGTCCCCGGGCCGCAGTGACGCGATCCCGCCGCCCAGCGCTCGTCCGACCTCGATCGCGAAGAACGGGTTCCCCCCGGTCTGTTCGTGGATCTTCTTCACGAGTGGCGGCGGGAGCTCGCGATCCAGCCGACGGCGGAGGAGGCGGCCGAGGGAGGTCTCGTCGAGGGAGCCGAGTGTGAACCGCTCGAGTCTCGGCACGACGCGCGCGAGATCCAGTGGCTCCCGCGACCCAGCCCCCGACCGCTTCGCCGCAACGACGGTGATCGGCTCTGTCTCGAGTCGACGGAGCGCGAACGCCAGCGTCCGAGCCGACGGGGCGTCGACCCACTGCACGTCGTCCACCGCGATCGTCACCGGTCCGCGTTCCGCGAGCGCTCGGAGGACGCCGAGCACCGCCATGGCGACCGCACGAGGATCGGGACGCGCCCGCCCCGTGTCCGCGAGGAGGAGCGCGACCTCCAACCCACGGCGCTGTCCGGATGGGAGCCGTGCGAGCACCTCGTCGTCGAGCGCCGGCACAAGGAGGTCGCCGAGGATCGCGAAGGACAGGCGCGCCTCTGCTTCGGACGCGCGCGATGTGAGGACCCGACCCCTCCCGTCGGCGAGGCGGATGGCCTCTCGCCACACGGTGGACTTCCCGATGCCGGCGTCCCCTTCGATAAGGAGACCGTGCGGCCCGGCGGGTTCGCCGTCGAAGAAGGTCGCGATGATGCTCAGTTCGTCGGTGCGCCCGAAGATCGCGTCTGCGGCCACGATGCTTCCCTCCTCGCGAGATGGAACCACGACCGCGGGGCTCGGGTCGAACGGCGTTGAGCGTCTCAGGCCCACGCCGTCCTGAGCAGCTGCCGGTCCCCTAGCTTGGCTCAGTAGTACGACGGCGCGGGAGGCCCGCAGGTCCACGGACCGCCCGCCGATCGTGCCCCTGATCCGGGCGATGGCACCAGGTGCTCGCGTCGGCCAGGTGATCGTGAGCGAGCCGACGTCCGTGCCCGCCGGCGGCGACCTCCGAGGAAGGATGGGGGCCCGAACGATAGCGGTCGCTTCGCGGGGGTCGATGGGGCCTACCCGGGCTCGTAGGGTTCGCCCGCCATGGGAGACCTCGATGCGGCCGATCTGCTCGCTCTCTACGACGCCCAGCTGCGCGCCGACGTCCCGGATCCGCTGCCGAAGGGTCTCCGCGTCGAACGAGACGGTCCGTTGGTGCGCTTCCTCGACCTGGGGCGCGGCGGGGGCATCACGTACCGCGACCTCGGATGGGATCCACGGCGCCGAACTCGACGAGCTGATCGCGCGACAGGTGCGGGTGTTCGCCGATCGCGGCGAGGAGTTCGAGTGGAAGCTGCACGGACACGATCGAGCCCACGGACCTGCCCGAGCGGCTGATCGCCCAGGGCTTCGTGCCAGAGGAGAAGGAGACGGTCGTGATCGCGCCGGTCGCTGGGGTCGCGGGCGAGGTCATCCTGCCCGACAGCGTCTCGTTGCGAGAGGTGAGCCAGCGAGCCGATCTCGACCGGATAGGAGCCCTCGAAGAAGCGATCTGGCACGACGACCGGGCCGGCTGGCTCGCCGACAGCCTCGAGGCCGAACACGTGGCCGACCCTCACTCGATCACGATCGTGGTCGCCGAGTCGGCGGGCGAGTTCGTCTGTGCGGGATGGGCGCGCTTCCCGATCGGGAACGGACTTCGCGACGCTCTGGGGTGGAGGCACGCTCCCAGGTTGGCGCCGTCGCGGCATCTACCGGGCGCTCGTCACCTACCGCGCCAACCTCGCCGCGGAGCGAGGGTCCCGCTACCTGCAGGTGGACGCGTCGTCGGAGAGTCGGCCGATCCTCCAGCGACTGGGTTTCATCGCCGTCACGACGACGACCCCGTTCATCTGGACGCCGCCGTCGGGGCCTCAGTAGCGCTTGATCAGGTCCGCGGGGCGAGCTTGCGCTGTTCCCGAGGCTCCTGCTTGACGTGGCGGCCTCTCTCGAGGTCGTCCATCCCCTCTGCGGTCCATCCACGGATCGCTTCCCGCGCGGCGGGAACCGACGCATCCCAGATCTTCGTGCCGATCTGCGGCGAAGCCCCACCGACCTTGTCCATCTCGCTCCTGATCCCATCGACCGCGGAAGCGTCATGTCGCGTCAGGGCGATCTCGATCGAACGTCGGGTGTTCGCGTAGCGGCTCGCGGCGATCCGATGACGTTCGGCGACCTGGGAGTAGCCGAGGAACGTCTGCATGCTGGCGAGCACGGCGGCGAGGATGCTGAAGGAGCCGACGACCACCTTGGCCCGCGTGCTCGTCGCTTCGTTAAGGGTTGCGAATGCGCTCGTCCCCACGAGCGTCGTCAGGATCACGACGGGAAGGCCGAGCATGATGCTCTTCGTCCGGGTCCCCTCCGCCTGCCTCAGATGACCGAACTGCGCGGTGGTCACCCTCACGTGCCAATCCTCCAGCAACCGTTTCGTCCTGCCGTCCCACCGAGCTCGGTGCTCGGCGGGCGGCACTTCGATGAGATCCGATTCGTCTGCCATCGGATGGTCTCCATTCCGTCGAGAACGGCCACAATCCTCCATCCGCGGAGCGGGCACGCGAATCGGCCCAACGGCCCACCGCTCATCGGCCTACGGCATCACGATCCACAAGGGTTCGCGTGCCCGCGCGGACTAGACCGACTCGACTACCAACGGAACCCGCTCGCACGCGTTGTTCTGGTAGCCCCAGACGTTCCAGGGCGGCTCGGTCGGTTGGACACGACCGTCGGCGTCCGTCGCGCGGCACCGTAGGACGTACTCGCCGGGCTGCGGGAAGACAACAGTGCCGCGCCACGCGCTCCAGGCCCTCGGCCCGACAGGGTCGCCGACCTCGACATCCGACCATGTCCGGCCGTCATCGCGACTGATCTCCACGCGGACGATCCGCGAGGTGCCGGACCAGGCGCGCCCGCTGACCTCCAGTTCGGTGCCTCGGACCAGCCGCCCCGCGTCGACGGGGATCCCCGGTGGCTCCATCAAGGCGCGGGGCAGGATGCGCGTGATCCGCTCACCCGCGAGATCTTCATCCTCACGGACCTCGTAGGACCACTGCTGGAATCCGTCGAACGGCGTCGTCACGGCTTCGATCTGGACGAGCCATTTGACCGACGCCATGCCGTACCAGCCGGGAACGATCAAACGGGCGGGACTCCCGTGCTGCGGCGGGAGCGGCTCCCCGTTCATCTCGTACGCCACCAACACGTCCGACTGCATCGCATCGCTCGTCGTCAGGCTCCGCTCGAACCGTTGCTCCACGCCGTCCTCGATGCCCCGATCGGCTCCCGTGAACACGACCTCGACCGCGTCGGGGCTCACGCCGGCGAGATCGAGGAGGTGCGCCAGCGAGACACCACTCCAGACGGCGGTTGAGACGGCCCCCGAACGCCAGGGCTGCCCACCCGGGAACGGTTCCATCAAGGTCCGACCGTTGCCCGCACACTCGAGGGTGACCGCGATCGAGGAGGACGGCATCTGCCGCAGTTCACCGAGGGTGAGCGTCTGTGGTCGCGCGACCAGCCCGAGGATCTCGAGGTTCCACGTGTCCGGGTCAACGGCGGGGATATCGAAGTGACCCAGGAGGTAGTGGAGCCCGGTCGGTGTCAGGTCATATCGCAGCGCTTCCAGCGGCATCTCTCGGTTGCGTAGGGCAGAGCGGATGTCGTCGTCCGTGAACCGGCGGTCCTCCGTCGAGAGCGGCATCACGCCGAGCCTATCCTCACCGGAAGGCCCGACGTGATCCGCCCCGGCGAGACGATCGCTACCCGCAGCGCATCAGGAAGTCGAGAACACGAAGGAATCCACGATCTCGCCGCCGATCTGCAGCAACTCATCGTGCGGAAGGTCGCCGCCGGGATCGTCCTCGAGGTTGACGATGACGACCCCGTCCTCGGAATCGAGGATGAACCACCGCAACGACTGCTCGGGGACGATCGCCCAGTGATACCCGCCGAGGGGAGCCGATCCGTTGAAGAGGAGCGGCACGGCGGGGAGGTCCTGGCTGAAGAAGCACGTTCGCTTCCACTCCGGGTCGATCTCGATATCGAGCTCCATGCCCTCGAACCCGCCGACCGTGACCGGAGTCGGTTCGCTCACCACCAGGCCCGGCGCGGTCTCGAGCCAGGCGACGAGATCGCTCACCGAGTGGCCGACGCCGGGCTCCGAGGACTCCTCGCAGTCCTGTGAGGCGATGGTCGGGTCGTGTAGGAGGTAGATCCCATCGGCGATGTACAGACCCTCGTGCAGGGGGGCGGGGTCCCATCGGCGATGAGCTCGAAGCCTCCCCCGCCGTACCGCCACGACCACCCGGACGAGGGGATCGTGAAGTCGATCGTCGGATCGGAGAAGGTCCAGCGATACTCCCCGGGCTCGAGTGGTCCCTCGCACGGCAACTCCGGACAATCGTCGAGGATGCGCACCTCCGGCGGCGGCGTACCGCTCGACGCCCCGGACGCTGGCGGTGCGTCCTCGGTCGATGCACATGCGACGGAAACGAACACGGCCGCTGCGAGCGAAGCCCACGTCACGCGTTTCATCGGATCCTCCTCGTTCTGTCGCCGGCGCTGATCGCGCTATCCGCCGCCGGGCTCAACCCTGTCGCCATCGTTCGGCCACGAGCCGATCGATCGGTTGCGGAGAACCTCCACCGTCGGCGTCCGCCACCACCCAGCGGCTCCCGAACCGCAACGACCACGCGATGCGCTGGGAGTCGGGCGACCACACCGGACCGCCCCCGAGCCAGGTCTCCGCTTCGCCGACGCCGACTCGTACTTCCCCTCGCCCGTCCGCACCGATCACCCAGAACTCGAGTGCGAAGTCGCCTGGCTCACCCGGCGTGCGGACGAACGCGATCCGACTCCCGTCGGGCGACCACATCGGCGCTCCCGGCCCCTCGAAGGTCGTGCCTTCCACCAGCACGCGGTCGTGGGACCCGTCCGCCGACACGACCTCGATCACGCTCCGGGCGCTCTCGATCCGGTCGAGGAGGAGGGAGCCACCGTCGGGAGACCAGTGGATCCCCTCGGTCCCGAGAGACTCACTCACGCGTTGGGGCTCCCCACCCGAACGGAGAACGAACACGCCGGCCCTCTGGAGTCGACGAGTAGGCGATGGATCGACCGTCCGGGGCCCACCCGATCGTTCGGAGGATTCCGCTGGCGGTGGTGATCCGCGTGCGCTCCCACGTCGACGGGTCAAGGAGGATCAATCCGTCGACGTCCGCGTAGGCGAGCTGCGCTCCGGTGGGCGACCAGCTCCACGGTGCATCCTGGAACCCCTCCTCCACGAATCGAGGCGGGCCGTTCGCACCCACGACCCAGAGACCGCCCTGCGGATCGGTGGGCCCGCACTCCCCTTCCTCGCAGTTGGCGAGGTGGTACGCGATCCAGCCGCCATCGGCCGACGAGTCGACCGGCATGATCAGTCGGCACCCGTCCTTGCATCCGGCGATCGTGCGCTGCGTTCCGGTCGAGACATCCGCCGCGATCACATAGGTGGAGTTGTCCCCTGAGGCGTAGGGATCCAGCAGAACCTCGCCCGGCTGGACCAGCCGCGTCGTGGTGATGGGAGGAGACGGCCACTCCCCGGTCTCACGGTTGGCCGCGGACCGGAGGAACGCCGACGCGAGGACCATGACGCCGATCCCGATCGCGAGGCCGACGGCGCCCGCGGCGAGCCGCTGGTTCCGGCGCTTCCGGTCACGGCGGAGCAGGAGGCTCTCGAGGGACGGCTCCTGCGGCCCCAGCGCCAGCACCGCCCGTTCGACGAGGTCGTGTTCGTAGCTCATCCCGAGACCTCCTCGACGCCACGGAGCGTGGCTCTCGCGCGATTCGTCAGCACGCGGACCGTCGTCGCCTGGATCCCGAGGAGCTCGCCGGCCTCTTCACTCGAGTAGCCGAGGTACGCCGTCACGACGATGGCGGCGCGTTCCCTCGGAGTGAGCCGCTGCAGCAATCGGACGGCTTCGTCACGGGTCTCGACCTCAGCCAACCCGTCGTGTCCGGGGAGGAGGTGGACCGCCTTGCGGACGGCGACCCCCGCTCGTCGCAGACGTTTCCGGAACAGGTTCATCGCGGTGCGGTAGAGGAATCCCACGGGCTCGTCCATCTCCGCCACCCGCTCCCACCGCTCCCAGATCTTCAGGAACGCGTCCTGGAGGATCTCCTCGGCCTCTGCCCGGTTGTCGGTCATCACGATCAGGGCGCCGAACAGCCGCGCGCGTTCCGCCGCGAAGAACCCCTCGAAGGAGGCGCGAGAGGAAGCGGCATCGCGAGCTCCCTCCTCGGCTCCGGACGTCCGGGTGTGCGACGGAACGATCATCACCCCCCATGAACCCCTTCCCCGGCCGGAAGGTTTACGCCGACGCAACCGTACGCCTCGGTGCTCGGACGGACGCACGGAGCGTGCGCCGACGATGTTCACTGCTCGGTCGTTCAGGGTATGGCGCGAACGGGGGTCGTTCGACCCACGTCAGACCTCACCGCCGAAGGAGGGCGAGTGCCCACCCGCTCCCGAACCCTCCCCTCGCGCCCGGCGTCGTTCGTCGAAGCGCGACGGTTCGTCAGGGACACCGCGGCCGGCTCCGCGTCGAGGCAGGTGCTGGACGACGCGATGCTCCTCACGAGCGAGCTGGTCACGAACGCGGTGCGGCACGCGGGCCATGCAGCGGAGGACCCGATCGAGGTCACGGTGTCGGTCGACCAACGCAACCTTCGCGTATCGGTGAGGGACCGAGGTCCGGGCTTCGACCCGGACGAGCTGGACGCTCGATCCGACGAAGGTGGCTGGGGTCTCGATCTCGTCGAGAAGCTCTCCTCCCGGTGGGGCGTCGTTCGCGGGGAGCTCGGCAACGACGTCTGGTTCGAGATGGACCTCGCCCACAGCCGGCGAGCGTCGACCGACGTTTCCGTCGGGGAGGCCGAGGGTACGTCCTCGCAGGAAGGAAGGCCTGCGAGCCTCGGAGAGGCGCCGGAAGGCCGGCATCCAGCGGAGGCATCCCCCGATCCTTCCCGCGGGTAGGTCACGTCCGAGGAGGAGGCACCTACGCCCCTCTCGCGACCGTCGCCTCATCCGCGAACGCGCGAGCTCTCGTCTATCTCGATCGATCCGCGCGGAGCTGCGCCCTCGCGGCGTCACCCGTCGCCTCGAGCGCCACGGAGTCCTCGATCCCGGCCATGGAGAACACCCTCCTGGTCTGCGATCCGACGGGGACCGCGAGCACCAGGTCCTGGCCTCGCCACCGGAGACTCCCGGCGAGCGAGAGCAGCAACCGGATCCCCGAGCTGTCGATGTACGACAGGGCGGAAAGGTCGAGCACGAGCCCGCGCACGCTGTTGGGGACGGTCTCGGCGATCAGCCGCTCGAGATCCGCCGCGTTCGAGAGATCGACCTCGCCCGAGAGGATCCCGACGACGATGTCGTCCTCCTGATCCGCCGCGAACGAGGCGAGTTCGTTCATCCCGAACGCGACCGACCGAACCGTCGTTGCATCCGAACCTCCGTGCCCGCTTCGCTCTTCGTGACCGTGCAGGAGTCCATGCACGCCTCGATGAACGAGAGCCCTCGCCCGCGGTCGCCGTTCCGGGCGGCTCTCCACGTGCCGTTGTCGCGAACCACGATGGTGATCTCTGCTCCTCGCACCTCCGCATCGATGTCGACGGATCCCCGTGCGGGACCGTAGGCGTGTTCGATCGAGTTCGCGCAAGCCTCCGAGCTCGCGAGGATGATGTCGTCCGCGTCCTCCTTCGGGACCGAGTGCCCGGACAACCAGCGTCCGAGGTTCCGCCGGACGGAGCTGAGCCTCGCCGGGTCGGCGGGCACCGTGAGAGAGAGCAGATCCTCGACCGGTTCGAGGCGAGCGGCCAGGATCGCCACGTCGTCGGAGGCGTCGGCGGGCACGAGCCGCTCGACGAGGGTGCCGCAGATATCGTCGAGATCCTCTCCCCCCGGTCCCGATGCCGCCTCGCGCAGCCTTTCGAGACCTGCCTCGACGGCGACGTCGCGACGGTCGACGAGACCGTCCGTGTAAAGCACGAGCGTCGCTCCCGGTCGCAGGAGTGCGATCGACTCCTCGTACGGGAGGTTCCAGTTGAGCCCCACGGGGAGCCCGGTCGTCGTCTCCAGGTACGTCGCACCTCCCGATGGGTCGATCAGCAACGGGGGCGGATGGCCCGCGTTCGCGATGGTCGCCTCCCACGTGACGGGGTCCAAGGCCAGGTACAGCATCGTGACCATCCGCTCGCCGTCGTACAGCGACCGGAGCAGCTGGTGGACGCGCCCGACCACGACCGCCGGAGCGTGGCCCTCGAGACTGAACGCCCGCACGGCCATCCGCACCTGTCCCATGAGGCTCGCGGCCTCCGTCCCATGGCCCGCGACGTCCCCGATCACCAGCGCGATACTTCCACCCGGGAGCTCGATCACGTCGTACCAGTCACCGCCGGCCGCCGAGCCCTCCTCCGCGGGCACGTAGCGAGCCGCAAGGCTGATGCCGACCAGCTGCGGGAGGCGCTCCGGCAGCAACGCCTGCTGGAGGGTCTCGGCGATCCGCTGCTCGCGCTCGAGCTCTCGTCGTTCGGTCACGTCCTGCACCGTCCCGACCATCCTGGTGACCGCACCGTCCGCAGATCGCTCGGCGCGCGCTTTCCCGACGAGGATCCTCGCTTCGCCGTCCGCGCGCACGATGCCGTACTCGATGTCGGGCACCTGGCTGTCCCGCTCCGCGAGCGCGCGCGCGACGTTGGATTGGATGCGCCCCCGATCGTCCGGCCGGGCGAGCTCGATCGCACGGTCGAAGGTGATGACTTCGTCCGGCGGGATCCCGTGGATCCGGTACATCTCGCGCGACCAGTGGACGGTCCCGGTCGCGACGTCCCAGTCCCACGAGCCGAGGTGCGCGAGCTCCTGTGCCTCCGCGAGCCGGTCGTTCGCCGTCGTGACCTCCATCGTCCGTTGTCGTACACGCTCCTCGAGTGCGGCGGCGGCTGCCTCGAGCTCGAGCCGCACGCGGGCCCGCTCGCTCACGAGCGCCGCGAAGAAGAGCGACGTGAACGCCACGGACACGTTGAACGCCTGGAGCGTGAGCATCTTGCCGGGGAGCGTCTGCCCCGCGAAGAGCCCTCGGCTCTCCACCGCGGCCCAGGTGGCGAACAGGGAGGTCAGGAGCGCCGCCGGGGCGGCACCCGGCTGCTGGAACCGCCACGCCGCCCAACCCAGGACCGGGAACAGGAGGAACAGGAGGGGCAGATCCGTGACCACGACGACGGACAGGATGCCGACCAACACCGTGGCGAGCGCGATCGCCTCCACCACCTTCCCGCCTCGAGGGAGCGGATGCTCGCGGATCGTCGTGAGCGTGAGGAGGAACGGCGCGACCACCAGGACCCCCATCGCGTCGCCCGCCCACCACACGGACCAGGCGCCGAGGAACTCGTTCCCGTCGATGGCGCCGGACACGAGCAACGTCGTGGCGCCGATCGTGGCGCTGATGAGCATGCTCCCCAACGCGGCCAGGAAGACGATCGCGAGCGCGTCACGGAGGCGGTCGAGCTGCGGACGGAACGCCACGCGGCCGAGCAGCGTGGCAGCAACCACCGGCGCGAGCGTGTTCCCGACGGTCGTGGTGACGGCCGCCACCACGTTCGCGCTGATCGGAAGGTTCACGGCGAACGCGGCGATCGCCACGCCCGGCCAGAGCCGCCGACCACGGAGGAGGAACCCGACGAGGGCGATCCCCGTGGGAGGCCACAGCGGGGTGATGTTCTCGCCGACGAGGGCGAGGTGCAGGCTGAGCTGCGCCGCCAGGTAGTACGCGAGACCCAGCCCGATCGACCCGAGCAGATCGATCTGCCATCCGGGAGGTCGGCGGCCTTCGGTCATCGTCGCTCCCGTCTGCATCGGCTCCTCCGAGTCTCCAGCCTAAGCTACGCCTCACACAGCGAGATCACGGGAGAGGTCGTTGGGAGAGTCCACCGCCGGCGCCGACGGAACCGGGGACGCGGCACATCAGCGCACCTGGGCCGAGACCTACGAGGCCCTCAGCGCGCGTGACGCTTCGGAGCTGAGTCCACGGGATCTGGAGGCGCTCGCCGATGCCGCGTGGTGGCTCTCGCGGATGGAGGAATCCATCGCCGCGCGCCAACGCGCGTACACCGGCTCGGCGTCGGCTGGGGACGCCGAGCACGCCGCCGGGATGGCGGCGCGACTCAGCATCGACCACTTCACCCGCGGGGACCCCGCCATCGGGGCCGGGTGGCTGATGAAGGCACAGCGCCACGCCGAGGAGGTGCCAGAAGGCGCCGGGCACGGGTTCCTGCTGATCGTGGAGGCGACGGTCGCTCGGCACATGGGCGACCTGTCGCGTTCCCGAGAGCTCGTGGACCGAGCCGTGGAGCTCGCGCGACATCTCGGCGACGCGGATCTGATGGCGATGGCGATCCACACCAAGGGCATGCTGCTGATCCTCGCGGGAGACGTCGCCGCCGGCGTGGCGCTCCTCGACGAGGCGATGACCAGCGTCGTCGCCGGTCAGCTGAGCCCCTTCTTCACGGGCATCGTCTACTGCAACGTCATCGGCACCTGCCTGGAGATCGCCGACGTCCGTCGGGCGGATCAGTGGAGCGAGGCCGCCCGTGTGTGGTGCGAGACGCTCCCGCCAGAGTCACCGTTCCCGGGGATGTGCCGGATCAACCGAGCAGAGGTCGCGAGGCTCCGGGGCGCATGGCCGGAAGCCGAAGCCGAAGCGACGCGGGCATCCGAGGAGCTGATGGGCTTCGACCCGATGGGGGCCGCGCAGGCGATCTACGAGACGGGCGAGATCCGGCGGCGGATCGGCAACCTGGCCGGCGCGGAGGAGTGCTTCGCACGCGCCCGGGAGATCGGCTTCGACCCTCAGCCGGGACTGGCCCTCCTCCGATCCGCGCAAGGCAACACGGACGCGGCGCTCAAGGCGCTCCAGGTCGCCGTGACCGCGGTCGGAGAGAGCCGGCTCCAGCGCGCTCGGCTGCTCGCCGCGTTGGTGGACGTCGCGATCGAGGTGCCGGACCTCGAGACCGCGACGGAGGCCGTCGATCCAACTGTCGGCGCTCGCCGCCGGATCCGACGCTCCGATCCTGGAGGCGACCGCCGTCACGGCCGCCGGCGCCGTTGCCCTCGCGCGCGGGGAGACAGCGGCCGCCGTCGAGGGCGTTCGCCGTGCCTGCGCGATGTGGCGGGATCTGCGACTCCCCTACGAGGCCGCTCGCGCGCGGATGCTCCTGGGGCTCGCTCTTCGAGCATCGGGCGAGGAGGACGATGCCCAGCTCGAGCTCCGGTCCGCCGTCTCGGCCTTCGAACGGCTCGGCGCCACGCCCGAGGCCCGGATCGCGGGCAACCTCTTGCCGGGCACCGCGCCGCTCCCCGCGAGGGCTCACGCCGAGGGAGGCGGAGGTGCTCCGACTGGTGGCCTCCGGCAAGTCGAACCGCGACATCGCCGCCGCACTCGTGATCAGCGAGCACACGGTGGCCCGACATCTCCAGAACATGTTCACGAAGCTGGATGTCTCCTCCCGGTCGGCCGCGACCGCGTTCGCCTTCGAGCACGGCCTCGCCTAGCCAGTGATGGACGCCGACGTGATCGTCGTGGGCGCCGGCCCGACCGGCCTGATGCTCGCCTGTGAGCTGCGACTGGCCGGCGTGCGGCCGCTGGTGCTGGAGCGGCACCCGCAGATCCGGGACATCCCGAAGGCCGGCGGTCTCAGCGGGCAGATCCTGGAGCTGCTGCGCTACCGGGGCGAGCTCGAGCGATTCGAAGCAGCCGGCACCGCTGCCATACGGGCCCCCCGGCTCCCGTGGGGCGGGATGCACGTGGACTTCACCCCGCTCGCGGTTCCCCCGATGGAGGTGCTGCCGCTCCCGCAACCGATCCTGGAGCGCGTCCTCGACGAGTTCGCCCGCGAGCTCGGCGCCGAGATCCGCCGCGGCCGGGAGGTGGTCGGGCTGAGCCAGGACGACGCCACGGTGACCGCGGAGGTTCGCGGCCCGGACGGGCCCGAGCGGGTGACCGGGCGATACCTCGTCGGCTGCGACGGCGCGAGCAGCCGGGTGCGCGACCTGGCCGGCTTCGCGTTCCCCGGCATCACGTACCCGGAGGTCCAGCGGCTCGCCCAGGTCACCGTGCCCGAGTCGGTGACCCTGCTCGAGAACGGCGACATCGACGTCGCCGGCGTGGGCAGGATCAGCTTCGGTTTCACACGAACCGAACGCGGTGAGTTCGCCCTCGGGTCGACCGACCCCGAGCACATGGGCCTCTTCACCAGCGAGGAGGAGTCCACCGGATACGACGACGACGAGCCGATGACCGTGACCGAGCTCGGGGACAGCATCCGCCGCGTGCTCGGCGTGGATCTGCCCCTGGGAGAGCCGACCCGGCTGACGCGCTTCACCTTCCACGCCCGGCAGGTCGAGCGGTACCGCGACGGGCGGATCCTGATGGCCGGCGACGCCGCCCACCTGTTCCCCTCCCCGGGCGTCGCGCTCGGCGCCGGTCTCCTCGACAGCGTCAACCTCGGCTGGAAGCTGGCCGCCGACATCCACGGCTGGGCGCCGGACGGCCTGCTGGACACGTATCACGACGAACGCCGGCTCGCCTGCGCACGCAACATGCTGCACGCGCAGGCCCAGGTGGCGATCCGGCGCGGTCACGACCCGGCCGCCGAGGCCCTCCGGGAGCTCTTCCAGGAACTGCTCATCGACGAGCAGCCTCTGCGCCGCCTCGGCGGTCTCATGGCCGGCTCCGAGGTTCGCTACCCGTTCCCCGGCCACGACCACCACGCCCTGATCGGCACCTTCGCACCCGACCTCGCGTTGCGCACCGACCGCGGCGCGACGAGCGTCGCGGAGCTCATGCACGGCGCGCGGCCCGTCCTCATCGACCTCGCGGACCGCCAGGACCTGCGCGAGATCGCCGGGGATTGGCAGCATCGCGTCGACATCCACACCGCCGAGACCGATCACCGGCCGGCCGACGCTCTCCTGATCCGCCCGGACGCCCACATCGCCTGGGCCGCGACCATCGACGAACCCACCGACACCGCCGCGCCCGCGCTGCGAGAAGCGCTCTCCACCTGGTTCGGTGCACCCGGGATGCGATAGCGCCCACCATCGATCGGCCCTCCTGATCGACCGAGCGAACATCGCCACCGGGCCGCCCCGCTTCGGATGGTTCGTTCTCACCATCCGGCATGTTTCCCGAGGTTGGCTGGTTCCGGCGATGAACCGTCCTTCCCCCGGCCCTACGTTCCTCTCGTCCCGAGACGAACGGAGGCGGACGATGGGCATCGAGGCGACGGAGCGTGTCGAGACCGTGATCGTGGGCGGTGGCCAGGCCGGCCTCGCGACGGGGTACTTCCTGAAGCAGCGCGGCCGCCCGGCCGTGATCCTCGACGCCCACGAACGGATCGGCGACGCGTGGCGCACCCGCTGGGACTCGCTCCGGCTCTTCACCACGGCCCGCTACAGCGGCCTGCCGGGGTTCCGTTTCCCCGCATCAGGGTGGTCCTTCCCCACGAAGGACGAGATGGCCGACTACCTGGAGACCTACGCGACCACGTTCGACCTCGACGTGAGGACGGGCACCCCGGTGGTCTCGCTGGCGAAGCGCGGTGATCGATTCGTGGTCACGACCGGGACCGGTCGCGTCGAGGCGGACAACGTCGTGGTGGCGACGGGTGCCAATCGGATCCCCCGCATCCCTTCGTTCGCGAACGAGCTCGATCCCTCGATCGTCCAGCTGCACTCAGGCGAGTACCGCCGACCGTCCCAGCTGCGGGACGGCGGGGTGCTCCTCGTCGGCGCGGGGAACTCGGGGGCCGATATCGCGCTCGAGGTGGTGCGGGAGCACGACACCTGGCTGGCGGGCAAGGATGTGGGGCACATCCCGGTTCGGATCGAGCGGTCGGGGAAGTACTTCTTCGTCCTGATCCGATTCTTCGGGCACCACGTCCTCACGCAGGGGAACCCTCTGGGGCGGCGAGCGATCCGCAAGGTCCGGTCGAAGGCGGACCCGTTGATCCGGGTCAAGCCGAAGGACCTCGCGGCCGCCGGCGTCGAACGCGTCGCTCGCGTGGTAGGCGTCCGGGACGGCCTCCCCGTGCTCGAGGACGGCCGAACGCTTCGCGTGACGAACGTGATCTGGTGCACCGGGTTCCGCCACGACTTCTCGTGGATCGACCTGTCGATCCACGATCAGGACGGCGAGCCGGTGCACGAGCGCGGCGTGGTCCCGTCCGAGCCAGGGCTGTACTTCGTCGGGCTGCCGTTCCAGTACTCGAAATCCTCCGACGTCCTGCCCGGGATGGGCCGGGATCACGCGTACATCGCGAAGCAGATCTCCTCGCGCGATCGAACCACCGGTTCGACGGAGGAGATCGCATCGAGCGCGGCCGCGTGATGCTGGTCGGTGATGTCCTCGACGGGCTGACCCTCCAGCCCGGAGATCGCGTGTTGCACATCGTCGATCGCACGAGCGTCGCTCCCGGTGGCCCCTCGCGCCGCGCGCGCGCCGGGGCGGATGTGGTGCAGGTGGGTCGCGCGACGCTGGGGCGCTCCGGCGATCGGCTCCCCTTCGCCGACGCGTCGTTCGACGTGGCGGTCGCGCATCACACGCTCGAGGCGTTGTCCGACCGTGCCTGGGCTCTCTCGGAGCTTCGGCGAGTGCTCACGACGAGCGGCCGGCTCGCCGTCGAGGTGTGGGGGCCGATCGACGGGAACCCCGCCTTCTCGGTCCTCGCCGATTCCTTGCAGCGTCGTGTGGGCGCGCGAGCCGAGGCGGCTGTGCACTGGCTCGCATCGCTCTCGCAGCCGGACGACCTTCGCGCGCTCCTGCGCGTCGCAGGCTTCGAGCATCTCCGCGTGACCAGGGAGCGAACGATCGTGACGGTGCCCTCCGTGGCGCACCTGTTCGGATGGCTGCTCGGCACGTTCCCGATCGGGGCGGCGATCGCGACCGTTGCCATCGGAGGAACGGATGGGCATCGCGTCAGATCTCGCGGAAGGACTCGGACGGTTGACGGATGGGATCCCGTTCACGATGGACGTGCACTCGGCGGCCGCGACGGAAACCACGGCGGCCTGACCACTTCTCACGAGGAGCGGTGCCGCGGGAAGGACTAGACGGCTTGCAGGCGGCGCGCGTCGGCGGGCAGCTCGGTCACGTCGCCGGGCAGGGTGATCACGAATCGAGCACCTCCGTGCTCCCCGTCCTCGATGTGCGCCGTCCCGCCGTGCAGCTCCGCGAACTTCCTCACGAGGGAGAGTCCGATGCCGACCCCGCGACCGCCGGCTCCCGCGCCCTGGCGGAAGGGCTCGAAGAGCACCTCCTTGAGCTCGTCCGGGATCCCCGGTCCCTCGTCCTCGATCACGAGGACGATGCCGTTCGAGCGGCCGTGCACCCGGATGTGGATGGCCGTGCCGGCCGGAGTGTGGCGTCGTGCGTTCACGAGCAGGTTCTCGATCACCCGCTCCACCTTGCCGGCGTCGACGTCGACGAGCACCGATGAGGCCTCGACGCGGATGGGGTGCGACTGCATCCCCGGGAGCTCCCGAGCGATCCGGCGAGCCAGCTCGCTCACGTCGGTCGGCGCCCGCTCGGGCTGGATGTGTCCACGGTCGAGGCGGTCGAGGTCGAGCAGGTCGTCGACGAGTCGGTTCATCTTCTTGCCGCCCTGCTCGATCATGTCCAGCATCGTGGATCGCTCTTCTTCGGTCAGGCCGATCTGCTCGGCGCGGTGCAAGGTCTGGACCGACCCGAGGATCCCGGCGAGCGGGCCCTTGAGATCGTGAGAGACCGCGTGCAGCAGCGTGTCCTTGACCTCGTTCAGCTCCCGGAGTCCGGTCGTCACCTCGGCTTCGCGATCGAGGTGCTCCCACTGCGCCGCGATGATCCGGCGGAGGGTGCCGAGGAGAACGGCGACCGAGAGGAACGCCGCGAAACGGAAGATCGCGTTCCACCAGGGAAGCAGGTCGAACTGCGGGTAGAGCAGGTCGCTCCACAGGGCGGCGCCGGTCGCCAGCGCGACGCTCAGAGCCCCCCATCGGAGACCGAGGTTCCACGTCACCAGGCCGATCGGCATCAGGTAGAACAGCGCGACCGACAGGCGCGGACCGAGGAGGTAGTCCATCACGGCCACGACGGCCAGGAAGGCAGCGCCGAGCATCAGGGTGACTCCCGGAGACTTGCCGTCGAAGAAACCCTCGGTCTGCCTCAGGACACGGCGCTCTGCCAGCTGATTGTCCGCCACGAAGGAAGCTTCGGCCGTGGGGATGGTTACCTTGAGTCAGGTAGCGAGAGTCGCATCCTGACCGCTGGTCAGCGCGGCCTCCAGCATCTCTCGGAGTGCTCGGAGGGCACGGCCTCGATGGCTGATCCGGTCCTTCTCCTCGTCAGCCAGCTCCGCCATCGTGACGTCCCAGCCCGCCGGCACGAAGATCGGGTCGTAGCCGAAGCCACGGTTCCCGTGCGGCTTCGACACCAGGGTCCCCTCGCAGGTCCCCTCGGCGTGCAGCTCGAGGCCGCCGGGGAAGGCGAGGACGACGACGCATCGATACCGCGCCGTCCGCCCGGCCGCCGGGATGCCCTTCAGGGCGCGGATCAGCTCCTCCAGGTTGCGCTCGTCGCTCGCGTGCTCCCCGGCGAATCGGGCCGACCGGGGACCGGGGCGGCCGCCGAGCGCGTCCACCTCGATCCCGGAATCATCCGCGAGTGCCGGCTCACCCACGGCGGCCGCCCCGGCCTCCGCTTTGAGCAGGGCGTTCTCCAGGTAGGTGTCGCCGGTTTCCTCGACCTCGGGCCAGGGGCCCTCGTGGTTGTCGACCGTCAGCCACTCGACGGGCCAGTCGGCGCAGATCCTCTCGATCTCCCGGAGCTTGTGGGCGTTGCGGGACGCGATCGCGATCCGGTCCGGGAACGCCACCTCAGCCGTCGAGCGCGTCCCGCTGGACCTTGGTGAGCTCGACGACGCCGGCCGAAGCCAGGTCGAGGAGCTGGTCCAGCTGCGCCCGGTCGAACGGCGCCCCCTCCGCGGTTCCCTGGACCTCGACGAGCGCGCCCGAACCGGTCATCACGACGTTGCAGTCGACCTCCGCGGCGGCGTCCTCCTCGTAGCAGAGATCCAGCCTCGCTTCCCCGTCCACGACGCCGACCGAGACCGCGGCGACGCTGTCCAGCAGGAGGTCGTCGGGCACGAGTCCTCCCTCCGAGAGGCCGCGGAGCGCGAGGGCGAGGGCGAGGTAGCCGCCGGTGATCGCGGCGGTCCGGGTGCCGGCGTCGGCCTGCAGGACGTCGCAGTCGACCGTGATCGTGCGATCCCCGAGCCGGCCGAGGTCGGTCACCGCCCGGAGCGAGCGGCCGATCAAGCGTTGGATCTCCTGCGTGCGACCGCCGGGACGCCCACGGTTCACCTCGCGCGGCGACCGTTCGTTGGTCGAAGCGGGCAGCATCGAGTACTCGCCGGTCACCCATCCCTTGCCGGTCCCGCGCAGCCACCGCGGGGCCTCGGTCGAGACCGAGGCGGCGCACAGCACCCGGGTCTTGCCCATCGAGAAGAGCACCGAGCCTGCGGCCCACTCCTGGTAGCCGAGCTCGTAGGCCACGGCTCGGAGCTGGCCGGGCGCGCGGCCGTCGGGGCGGGTCATCGACCCACTTCCAGGACCATCCCCGGGACCGCGATGTCGATGGGTCCGGTGAAGGTCTCCGCCGCCTCGCGGATCGAGATCCGATGGTCGAGCTCGGGAGTGAGGTGCGTGAGCACCAGGTGATCGATGCCCGCGGCGGTGGCCACGTCGCCCGCCTGCGCCGCCGACAGATGGAACGGGTAGAGCTTCGATCCGTTCTGATACGTCGCCTCGCAGAGGAACAGGTCCGCGTCCTTGCCGAGCGCGATCGCCGCCTCGCACGGCCCGGTGTCGCCCGTGTACGCGAGCACCACGCCGCCCGCCTCGATCCGGAAGCCGAGCGACAGGACGCCGATGTGCTGCATCTCGAACGGGATGATCCGGAACGGCCCCAGCTCGAAGACGTCGCCCGCGGCCGCGGTGCGTGAAGTCGAAGGCTTCGGCCATCACGTTGCGTCCGTTCTCCGAGACGAGCGACGCCGCGATGTCGGTGAAGCCGCCGGGGGACCAGAACGGGAGGCCGGGCTTGCCGAGGCGCCCGTAGTGCCTCGCGTAGAACGTCGGGATGATGTCGACGTAGTGGTCGGGGTGGCCGTGGGTGATCAGCATCGCGCCCACGTCGTCGACGCCGACCACCTGCTGCAGGCGGGCGAACGTCCCGGTGCCGGCGTCCATCTGCAGGTGATAGCCGTCCTGCGTGACCAGGTAGCCGCAGTTCTCGCCGCCCGCACCCGGCCAGGTCCCCTGCGCGCCGAGGACCGTCAGCTCCACGCGCCCTCCACCGTCACCTGCTGGACGCCGAGGTCTCGGACCTCGGGACCGAGGAACACCTCCGCCAACCGCTGGAACTGGGTCGGGTCACCGGTCGTGACGAACTCGTGCACGGGTGCGCCGTCGGTGGGAGCGAGGAGTTCTCGGGACACGAGCTCACCGTACACGTCCTTCGCCGTCTCCTCTGCAGAGGAAACCAGCACCACGTCCGGCCCGAGCTCGAGCTGGAGCAGACCCGACAACAGCGGATAGTGGGTGCAGCCCAGCACGAGCGTGTCGATCCCGGCTTCCATGAGCGGCTCAAGATACCCGCGCGCGGCGCTCCGGAGCTCGGGAGAGCTGGTGTCCCCCCGCTCCACGTGATCCACGAACGCGGGGCACGCGGCGGCGTGCAACGTCACCGCGGACCCCATCGCCCGTTGATAGGCGCCGGTCGCGATCGTCGCCTCCGTCCCGATGACACCGACGATGCCGTTCCGCGTGGCCCGGATCGCGGCCCGCGACCCGGGGTTGATCACGCCGACCACGGGGATGTCCGCGCGCACGGCGATGTCGCCGATCGCCGAGACCTCGATCGAGTTGCAGGCGATCACGAGCAGCTTCACGTCCCGGCGCACGAGGTACTCCGCGATCTCGAGGGCGTACCGCCGGATCTGCTCGACCGGTTGCGAGCCGTACGGGAACCGGGCCGAATCGCCGAGGTAGAGGAGCGGCTCGTGCGGCAGGAGGTCGATGATCGCGCGGGCGACGGTGAGGCCGCCGACCCCGGAGTCGAACACGCCGATCGGCCGCGGGTCGCTCACCTCACCACCACAGGGACTCGGAGACCTTCTTCTCCGCGGTCGCGAGATCCTCCGACCATGCCTCGGTGGACAGGTACTTCCAGCCG
The DNA here is from genome assembly GCA_963711655.1 of uncultured Actinomycetota bacterium. Taxonomy (GTDB): domain Bacteria; phylum Actinomycetota; class UBA4738; order UBA4738; family HRBIN12; genus JAJNBA01. The sequence continues at coordinate 15,446 of CAVQEW010000010.1, read as the reverse complement.
CCGTCGGCCAGGAGGCAGACGACGTCGCCTTCGTCCACCTCGGCGGCGATCCGCTGGGCCACGTGGATCACGGCGCCGGAGGAGATGCCCGCGAAGATGCCTTCCCTCGACGTCAGCTCGCGGGTCGCGCGGAGCGCGTCGTCGGAGCTGACGAGGAACTTCCGGTTCACCTCGGCCGGATCGAAGATCGGGGGGATGAACCCGTCGTCGAGCGAGCGGAGGCCGTAGACGAGATCGCCGAGCTCCGGCTCGGCCGCGACCACCCGGATCGACGCGTCGTGCGCGTGCAGCGCGCGGCCGGCGCCGGTGAGCGTGCCGCCGGTCCCCATCCCAGCGACGAAATGCGTGACCTCAGGAAGGTCGGCGACGATCTCACGTCCGGTCCCCACCTCGTGCGCTTTCGGGTTCGCCGGATTCCCGTACTGGAACGGCATGTAGTACGCGGGATCCTCGGCGAGCGCGCGCGCCACCTCGATCGAGCCGTTCGTGCCCTTGTCGCCGTCGGAGAAGACGATCTCGGCGCCGAACAGCCGCAGGAGCCCGAGCCGCTCCTGGCTCGCGTTGTCCGGCAGAACGACGGTGAGGTGATAGCCCTTCCGGCGAGCGACCATCGCGAGCGAGATCCCGGTGTTCCCGGAGGTCGGCTCGAGGATCGTCCTATCGGGTGTCAGGTCTCCGGATGCTTCGGCGCTCTCGACCATCGCGAGGGCGATCCGGTCCTTCGTCGATCCGGTCGGGTTGTTCCCCTCGAGCTTCGCCCACAGCCGCACGCCGGGCTTCGAAGACATCGAGGGCAGGCCGACGAGCGGCGTGTTGCCGATCGCCTGAAGGATGTCGTCGTGACGGGTCACGACCGCGAGTATCCCAGCGGCCGCAGGAAGCCGCGCCCGGCCGGAACGGACCGGACGCGACACCCTGTGAGCTCACCCGACGTTACGAACGAAGTGATACGCGAACGTGTGGCCGCCGAACGTGAGCGGGATCATGTCGGTCTCGACGGGGACCTCGGAGCCGTCCCTGCGGATCCCGCGGAACCGGAGCGTCGTCGGGAACGACAGCGTCTGCACCCGGTTCCAGTAGGACCAGGAGAACTGACCCTGGTCCTCCTCGTGCACCCACCGCTGGAGGAGATGCGGCGTGTCGTTCAGATCGTCCGGCGAGTCGTAGCCGAGCAGCTCGGCGAACCGCTGGTTGCAGATCCAGTGCTCCTCGTCGAGCCAGACGTACACTCCGTCCGGGCTCGACTCGAAGAGCGGGCGCAGATGCTCAGCCAGCTCCTTCGTCGCCACCTCGTGCGCGACGGCCTGCATCACATGTCCTTCGCGTAGTTGCTCGCGCCATACCAGTCCACGACGACGACCGGCTCGTCGCCGATCACCCACGCGTCGTGTCCTTGCGGCAGCGACGTCACATCCCCGGGCTTCGCGACGATCTGGGTGCCGTCGTCCATGGAGATGCCGAGCGTGCCGGCGAGGTGGTACTGGAAGTGCGGCGCCTCACAGCTGTCGGTCCCGGCGATCGGCTTGAGGTCCTTCGACCAGCGCCAACCCGGCTCGAACACGAGACGCCCGATCTCGGCTTCGCCGACCTTCAGGATGTCGGCGTGGCCGCTCGGGAACTCCCGGACCTCATCGGCGTCCTGGAAGCTCCGATGCTCCGTCTGTTGCATGATGTCCCTCCCTTCCCTACGGGGTCGGGTGACATCCTGACTTACTAGTAGGTAAGCTGTCAAGATGGCACGAGCAGGAACATCCACGGAGTCCTCGGCCGCGAGCACGGCGGCCCAGATCCTGGATGCGGCCGAGCGGCTCGTGCAGGAACGCGGCTTCAACGGGTTCAGCTACGCCGACGTGGCGCGAGAGCTCGGGGTGACGAAGGCCGCCCTCCACTACCACTTCGGTTCCAAGGCCGAGCTCGGGGACGCCCTGATCGACCGCTACGCCGCGCGGTTCTTCGAGGCCCTCGGCAAGGTGGATGTCGAGCAGACCGACGCGGGCGACAAGCTCCGGGCCTATGCGCAGCTGTACACGAACGTCTTCCGTGACGACCGGATGTGCCTATGCGGCATGCTCGCGGCCGACTACACGACACTGCCCGATCCGATGCGTGAGCGGGTCGTGCGGTTCTTCGACGACAACGAGGTGTGGCTCGCTCGCGTCCTCGAGGCGGGCCGGAAGGCGGGAACGATCCGGTTCGCCGGGCCGGCCCGCTCCGTCGCGCGGACGCTGATCGGCGGGCTCGAAGGGGCGATGCTGGTCGCGAGGCCGTACCGCGACCTCAAGCGGTTCCGCGATGCCGCGGAGCTCCTGATCGCCGGGCTCGCGGCCGAGAGCTAACCGCCGGCGACGGCGGGGAGGATCGAGACCGTGTCGCCCTCGCCGACCTCGGTCTCGAGGGAGCCGAGGTAGCGGACGTCCTCGTCGTTCAGGTAGACGTTGATGAAGCGGTGGAGACCGCCGTCGTCGGAGCGGACGTTCTTCGTGATACCCGGGTACTTCGTCTCGAGGTCGTCGAGCACGTCGCGCAGCGTGGAGCCCTCGGCGCTCACCTTGGGCTCGCCTCCCGCGTGCTTGCGGAGGATCGTGGGCAGCTTCACCTGAACGGGCATCTGGTCCTGACTCCTTATCCGGGGCGGGCGGGTACGCCGCAGAACTGCTCGTAGTCGATCAGCTCGGTGATCGTCGGCTCCTTGCCGCACACCGGGCAGTCGGCGTCCCAGCGGATCTTCACTTCCTGGAAGCTCATGTCGAGCGCGTCGTAGAGGAGGAGCCTGCCCTCCAGCGTCTCGCCCTCGCCGGTGATCAGCTTGATCGCCTCGGTCGCCTGGATCGAGCCGATCACGCCGGGCAGCACGCCGAACACACCGCCCTCGGCGCACGACGGCACGGTGCCGGGCGGCGGAGGCGTCGGGAAGAGGCACCGGTAGCACGGCGTCTCCTTGCCGGGCATGAACACCGTCGCCTGCCCCTCGAACTGGTAGATCGAGCCGTAGACGAGCGGCTTGCCGAGGAACTGCGTGGCGTCGTTCACCAGGTAGCGCACCGGGAAGTTGTCGGTGCCGTCCACGATCACGTCGTAGGGCTCCATCACCTCGAACACGTTCGTCGAGAAGAGGAGCTGGTCGTACCCCACGACCTCGATCGTCGGGTTGATCGCGCGCAGGTGCTCGAGCGCCGACTCCACCTTGGAGCGACCGACGTCGGCGTTCGTGTGGAGGATCTGGCGCTGGAGGTTCGAGACGTCGACGGCGTCGAAGTCGACGATGCCGATCTTCCCGACCCCGGCGGCGGCGAGGTACAACGCGATCGGCGAGCCGAGCCCGCCCGCGCCGATGATCAGCACGCTCGCGTCGAGCAGCTTGCGCTGGCCGGCTCCCCCGACGTTGGGCAGGATGATGTGACGCGAGTACCGCTGCACCTGATCCTCCGTGAACCTGCGCGGCTCGCTCACGTGATCGTCAGCTCCTCTTCGGTGACCTGGCCGTCACGGATGAAGAAGGACCGGATCACCGGCTCCTCCCGGTTCGCGACGGAGAGCAACACGTACCGAGAATCCGGGTAGAACGCGAGCTTCCGGTCGGTTTCCGACGGATACGCCTCCGAGTGGGTGTGCGAGTGGTAGATCGCCCACAGGTCCCAGCCGCGGTCGTCCAGCTCGTCGAAGACGGTCAGCTGCTCCTTGCCGTCGAGCCGGTAGGTGGCGGGGCTCGCATCGGCGTTGGTCATCGCGTAGACCTTCACGGGCACGCCCGCCTCGGCCGCGATCAAGCCGCAGGCCTCGTTGGGGAACTCGCGGAGCGCCTGCTCCACGATCTCCTTGTAGAAGACGCCGTCCAGTTCCGCCATGGCCTCGATAGGTGGTCGCGGGCCCACGGGAGGCGGACCCTCTTGCACCTGCAAATCCTACCAATGAGGTCGGATATTCCCGTCCTGACCCTTCCGGTCTACGCTCGCGACATGCAACCGCCCGAGATGCCACCCGCGCCGGCGTTCCCCCCACCACCCGGCGCCGAGCCGGAGGCGCCGAAGCCGTCAAAGAAGAAGGCGGTCGTGCTCGGCGCAGCCATCGGACTGCTCATCATCGCCGGGGTGGCGACCCTCGCGATCATCCGCGGCGGCGACGACGGTCCCTATCCGGACTCACTCGACGGTCTCGAGCGGATCCGGTCCTCCGCCGCGGACGACTTCGAGGAGGGCCTGGCGACGTTCGATGCCGGAGGGATCAGCCTGAGCGGCGCGATGTACGGCAACTCCGAAGCGGCCTTGCTCATCGTCGAGCGGATCGAAGGCCCGGAGGACGAGGTCGCCTTCGTCCCGCTCGAGCCGACCTTCGACGGCGGCGTGATCGGCTTCGAGAACTCGGGCGCCGGTGAGATCGACGAGGACGAGAAGGTGCGCGAGACGATCTCGGGCTTCGAGATCATCTGTGCGGCGTTGCACTCCACCGTGGCCGACCCGACGATGCCCGTCGGAGACGGCGTGATGTGTGCGTGGAAGGGCACGAGGATCGGCATCGTGATCGACTTCCGGACTCCGGATGCCCGCTCCGCGATCGAGGCGACCGTCCGGATCGCAGACGTGATCGACGCAGCCTGACGCTCAGGAGCGCAGCTCCGCCGACCGAGCCCAGAGCGCACTGTCGTCGTCGCGGAACGCATGGGAGATTCTGTTCAGATGCCCCGCGTTGCCGTCGTCGGCCACATCGAATGGATCACCTTCGCCCGCGTCGATCGGATGCCCGCCGCCGGCGCCATCGCCCATGCGACCGAGACGTGGTCGGGCGCCGGCGGCGGTGGCGCCGTCGCCGCCGTCCAGCTCGCGAAGCTGGCGGGATCGTCCGAGCTGTTCACGGCGCTCGGCGGGGACGGGGTTGGTCGTCGCGCGCGCGAAGAGCTCTCGGCGTCTGGGGTCCACGTTCACGGCGAGGAGAGGCCGGATCCCACCCGTGAGGCGCTGTGTCTCGTCGACGGCGACGGCGAGCGGACGATCATCACGCTGGGACCCCGGCTGGAAGCGCGCGGTTCGGACGGTCTCGCGTGGGATCACCTGGACGACGCCAGCGCCGTCTACGTGACGGCCGGCGATGAGGACGCGCTTCGTCGAGCACGCGTCGCGAGGGTGATGGTGGTGTCGGCCCGGCATCTGACCGTCCTCGCCGCGTCTGGGGTGCGAGCCGACGCCGTGGTCGGGAGCGCATCGGACGTCCACGAGCGCTACGACCCCGAGGTCCTGGACCATGCCCCGCCCGACCTGGTGGTGCTGACGGAGGGAGGGGAAGGTGGATCGTTCGGAGCGTTCGACGGCGAGCGACGTCGATTCGAACCAGCCCCGCTCCTCGGCCCGATCGTCGACACGTACGGAGCCGGCGACTCGTTCCACGCCGGACTCACGTTCGGTTTGGGAGCAGGTCTCGAGGTGACCGAGGCGCTGCGGCTGGCCGCTCGGTGCGGTGCGGCCGCCCTGAGCGGCCGCGGCCCGACGAGCGGCCAGCTCACGTCGGCAGACCTGTCGGCGTGGCCCTGAGCTCCACACGGATGAAGCGGACCTCGCGGCGTTCGAGATCGGCCTCCTCGAGGCGAACCCGGACCTGTGCCCCGAGCTCGTGCACGTCGTCGCACGGTCCGATCACCGCGGGGTCGCGCAGGGCGACTTCGCCGCGGCCGTGCTTCCACAGATCGACGACCACCGCGTCCGCTTGGCGGCCCACGAGGGGTTCCAGCACGGCCGCCTCTACCGCGTCGACGATCGTCCGCTCGAGACGGCCGGTCTTCTCCCCACCGAGCGCCATCTCGATCGGCAGCGCCGGGAGCGCTCCGCGCGCCCACGGCGGCACGTCGCTCCCGGAGACGAGGGCGAGGCAGACCTCGTTCACGTAACGGTCGACCAGGCGACGCAGCGGCGCGGTGCAATGGGCGTAGGGGGCAGCGATGGCGGCGTGCTCCTCATCGGGAGGTGGCTCCCCGTCGAAAGCGGTGTACGCGGCGGCGCGGAACAAGACCGCAGCTTCCTGGAGGAAGACCGACTGGGCCGTCGAACGGCTCGCGTCGATCGTCTGCAAGAGCTCCGGGTAGGTCATGGCCTCCGGCCAGTCCACACCGAGCCCGTGCGCCACCCGGCGCAGCCGCTCGACGTCGTACGGATCGGGCGGCGGCATCGTCCGGATCACGCCGACGTGACCGTCCAGCATGATCCGGGCCGCGACCCGGCCGGTCAACAGGGAGAGCTGCGCGTTCCACGCCTCGACCGGCAACGGCGATCTGAAGGCCAGGCCGAAGCCCCCGGCGCCCGGCACGACCTCCTGTGTGGGCAGACCGAGGCTCGCCCCACCCCTGGCGCGCTCGGCTTCCAGCAGGGTCGAGCCGATCTCGGGCAGCAGCTCCAGCATGGCGTCCGCGGTCCCCCCGTCGATCGCGGCCTGCGTTTCCGCGTAGCCGAGCTTCGCCCGGCTCGAGACCAGCGCGCGCTCGACATGCACGTCCACCGCGAGCCCGTCCGCGTCGACGTCGACGCGCCACAGGGCGGCCGGACGCGGACCATCGGGCAACAGCGAGGCCGCCGCCTCGGAGATCGCCGGTGGATACAACGGCGTCCGTGCATCTGGGCTATAGGCGGTCTCAGCCCTGCGGTGCGCCTCCCGGTCGATCGCTCCGCCCGGTGTGACGAACGCGGATGGGTCGGCGATCGCGTAGTGGAGCCGGAACCCACCGCCCCTCCGCTTCAGATGGAACGCTTGATCGAGATCCATCGACTCGGGAGGGTCGAGCGTGACGAGAGGGATCTCGGTGCGGTCGACGTCCGGAAGTCGAGGGGACCTCGACGACGACTCGGCTTCGGCGAGCACCTCGGGCCGGAAGGACTCGGGGATCCCGATCTCGGCGCGGATCTCCCGGAACGTCGAGCTGAGTGCCTCAGCGGGCGCGGTCAGCCGGATCCGGCGCCTGGGCATCGCTCCAGGATACGAACCTCGTCTACCGCAGCAGGTTCGCGGTCGTGGCCCAGAGCTCGCGGTCGTCGTCGCGGAACGCCTGGACCCCCGACCTCGTCCTCGGCCCGAGCGCCATCGTGTCCCCCGGGAGGGTGCGCCGGATCTGCTCCAGATCGCGTCTCGTGAACTCGCAGGTCTGGGTGTTCGGCTCGACCCCGTAGAGGGCCGCTCCGTTCAAGCCGAGGATCTTGGCCTTCCGCTCCTTGGTGAGCTTCGGATAGGCGTGTCGCTCGCGGAGCTCCTCGGAGATCTGGAACGTGCGCATCGCCTGGATCAGCGGCTGCGGCGATCCGTAGAACAGGCAGTCGGTTCCCCACAGAACGTTGTCCTCCCCCACGTGCTTCAGCAGCTTGCCGAGGACGTGCGCGGCCTGGTCGGGATACCGCATCACGTACCACCAGGTCGACCCGATCTCCGCGTAGACGTTCTCGTTCGGCCCGATCCCTTCGCGCTCCATCGAGGCGATCAGGCGGTTCACGCCGAGGTGAGCCGTCTCGGGCGTGTACGGCCCCTCGGTCGTCCCGGCCTCGAAGCCGGAGTGGTAAGCCACGAAGTTCACGTCGGGATGACGCCTCGCCGCCGGGCCGATGTCGTCGGGCGAGGCGTTCGCGTTCCCGAGGGACAGCCCCTTGTGGGTGCAGATGATCGGGATGCCGAGGGCCACCGCCTGTCGGATGAACCGCTCCCCCAGGTTGCCGCCGTCCCGATCGTCGAGCCACCAGACGTTCCCGTCGCCCTCGAAGGCGCCGGGGAAGTGGGTGAACGTCTTCCACGCCGCGACCGGGTAGCGGCCCGCCGTGTGCTCCATCGCGGCGAGGGCGGCGCGCTGTTCCCCGACGTTGGGGAGCGCTTGCGCGTGGAGCAGGATCCGCTCGTCCCGGCAGAGTCCCTCCACGGTCTGCCGGGTGATATCCATGATCTCGGGCGACAGCGGGCTGCCCTCGGGGAAGATCGGGAGCGAGGACAGCACCAGCATGTTGGTGTCCGAGCGCAGGAACATCAGCTCGAGGAAGTGCTCGATCGAGTAGCACACGCGAGGGTCGTCCTCGCCGCAGTCCTTCTGCGGGAAGCTCTGCCAGAAGTTCTCACCGTTCAGGACGGGGTTCAGGTGGTACTCGAGCAGGTGCCCTTGGACGTCGAAGATGAACTCTTCGCCGCCGAGCGCCTCGTAGGCGCTCGGCGGCTCCACCGAGGCGCTCGGTGGGATCTCGTAGGACCCGCCCGGCTCGCTCGTCGTCGCCGACGGGTTCGCGTGGTGCTGCTCACGTGTGCAGGCGTTCAGTGCGAGGAACGTGGTCGCCGCGCCGCAGGCCGAGAGGAGGAACTCGCGCCGGCTCATGCCGAGGAGGCGTGCGTTGCGCTCGGCGTCGTCGCGGGCGCGCCGGATCGTCTCCCAGAGGACGGGGGGCAGGGCCGGCTCCGGGTCGTACTCGGCGTTCGAGACGGGTCCGAATTCGATCGGGAGTCCCGGATCGTCCTGGTCCCAGCCTGCAGGTGGCTGCTTCGGCCCGTCCAACGTCCCTCCCCCCGCAAGATAACGGGCTTCGCGATCGCATGGTTCCGAGCGAGGTGCCGGCTCGGCCGGACACCGGGTTCGCCGCTAGGCGCGGAGGGAACCGGTGACCGCGATCCGGCCGGGTTCGCCGGCGACGACGGTGCCGATCCGGTCGAACGGGACGTCGTGCTCCCGGAACAACGCCTCCATCGACGGCGTGTGCTTGGCCGCGACCAGCAGCCCGCCGGACGTCTGGGCGTCGGCCAGGATGAACCGCTCGGGATCGGTGAGTCCACCGAAGTCCGTGTGGGGTCGGACGTACGCGAGGTTCCGTTTCGTGCCGCCCGGCACCACGTCGCTCCGAGCGAGGGCGAGGACCCGCGGGTCCATCAGCGGGATCGCGCCGGCATCGAGGTCGGCCGCCACGCCGGAGGCGAGGAGCATCCGGTGCAGGTGGCCGAGCAACCCGAACCCCGTGACGTCGGTCGCCGCCTCGGCGCCCGCGTGCCGCATCGCCTCGGCCGCCGCTCGGTTCGTCGTCGTCATCAGATCGACCGCGCGGGTGATGAGGTCGTCGTCCGCGACCCCCCGCTTGATCGCCGTCGAGACGATCCCCAGACCGAGTGGCTTCGTGAGGTAGAGCGCCGCGCCGACCGGCGCCGTCGAGTTGCGCACGACCTCGTCGGGCGGCACGAGGCCGATCGCGACCATGCCGTACTTCGGCTCCGGATCGGTGATCGAGTGGCCGCCGGCCACGGCGACACCCTCGGCCGCCGCGACGTCCACCCCGCCCTGCAGGACCCGCGCGAGCATGTCGAGCGGGAGGTCGTCCACGGGCCAGTTCACGATGTTGAGCGCGAGGAGCGGGCGTCCGCCCATCGCGTAGACGTCCGAGAGCGCGTTCGTCGCGGCGATGCGCCCCCAGTCGTAGGGGTCGTCGACGATGGGCGTGAAGAAGTCGAGCGTCGCGATCAGTCCCTCGCCCGACGGCAGCCGGTACACCGCCGCGTCATCTCCGGTGTCGGCCGCGACCAGGACGTCGTCGGACACCGGCGGCAAGGTCACGTTGCCGAGCACCGCGACGAGGTCGTCCGGACCCAGCTTGCAGCCGCAGCCGGCGCCGTGGCTGAAGCTGGTCAGTCGTCGGATCTCGGTCGCCTCCTGCACGTCCGGAAGCATACGAAGCGCTTGCGCTTCGGACGGTGACGCGGCCTACGGCGCGGCGTCGCCGGGCGGAGAGCCGGGCTCCGTCCCCATCGCGTGGAACCCCCCGTCGACGTGGACGAGCTCACCCGTGATGCCTGCGGAAAGGTCGGAGAGGAGGAACGCGATCGCGCCGGCGACCGGACGGCCGTCGGTCGTGTCCCATCCGAGAGGCGCGCGGTCGGCCCAGCTCCCGGCGATGTGGTCGAACCCGGGGATCCCCTTGCCCGCCATCGTCTTCATCGGTCCTGCGGACACCGTGTTGACGCGGATCTTCTTGGGCCCGAGATCCCGCGCCAGGTAGCGCGTCACGGACTCGAGTCCCGCCTTCGCCACGCCCATCCAGTCGTAGACCGGCCAGGCGACGCGAGCGTCGAAGTCGAGGGAGACGATCGCGCCACCGTTCGTCTCCATCAGGGGCAGCATGCCGACGGCGAGGGAACTGAGGGAGAACGCGCTCGTCTTGAACGCGGTCGCGACGCTCTCCCAGGGGGTGTGCAGGAAGTTGCCGCCGAGCGCGTCCTGCGGCGCGAACGCGATCGCGTGCAGGAACCCGTCGAGCCGGCCCCAGCGGCGGTCGAGCTCTTGGCGCACGGCGTCGATCTGCTCGGGCTCGTTCACGTCCATCTCGAGGACGTCGGGCGGGTCGGGGAGCCGCTTCGCGCTCTTCTCCGAGAGGCTCACGGTCCGACCGAAGTTCGTGAGGACGATCTCCGCGCCCTGCTCCTGGGCGACCTGCGCCGCCGAGAAGGCGATCGACTTGGGCGTCAGGACACCGGTGATGAGGAGCTTCTTGCCCTCGAGCAACATCGGCCAACCTTACCCGGCGGCGCCCGCGATCTCCCAGGTCACGTTCCCGTCGTCGTCGAGCTGCGTCACCTCGATCCGCAGCCCGGCCGTCTCGCCGGGAGCGCGAGCGATGCACGCGATCATCGCACCCTGTCCCGCTTCGACGTCGTCGGGACACTCGACCTCGATCCCCGGGATCCGCGAGCTGAGCCGAGATCTCCCTGGCGAGCGTTCGCTCGAGCTGGTCATGGTCGAGCATCCGTGGTGCACACGCCCCCGTCGCCACCGACAGCACGAGGAGGAGGACGAGCGTCGGGTGGGGGGGTCCCGATGACACCGCGCAGGAGCGTAGCATCGGACGCCATGGATCTCGGAGTCGAGGGGAAGGTCGCGCTCGTGACCGCGGCGTCCGAAGGCCTCGGTCGCGCCTCGGCGCAGGCGCTCGTCGAGGAGGGCGTGCGGGTCGCGATCAACTCCCGAGACCCCGAGCGCCTCCACGCGACCGCGGCGGAGCTCGGGGCCGACGTCCTCGCCCTCCCCGGCGACGTCACCGACCCCGAGACGCCTCGGCGACTGGTACGAGGCGACGGTGGAGCGGTTCGGCGGGCTGCACATCCTGGTGGCGAACGCCGGCGGTCCCCCGAAGGGCCGGGCGATCGACGTCGACGACGCCACGCTCCAGGCCGCGATCGATGCCAACCTCCTGACCTCGGTCCGGCTGGTCCGCGAAGCCTTGCCGCACCTGCGCGCGGCCCGCTGGGGCCGGATCTGCCTCATCGCGTCGAGCTCGGTGAAGCAACCCATCCCCGACCTCGCCACGTCGAACACCGCCCGCGCCGGTCTCTGGGGATGGGCGAAGACCGCCGCCCAGGAGCTCGTCGACGAGGGGATCACGCTCAACCTCGCCTGCCCCGGCCTCCACCGGACGCAGCGGATCCTCGACACGGGCTTCTCCGGCCGGCTCGGCGACCCGGAGGACTTCGGGCGCGTGGTTGCGTTCCTCTGCTCGGAACACGCCGGCTTCATCTCGGGCGCCGCGCTGCAGGTAGACGGCGCGGGTACCCTTGGCCTCTTGTGACTCCTGACCGAGAGGCCAGAACGAGATGACACAGAACGACGTGAACGACAGCGATCGCGCCCAGGCGCTCGCCGACCGAGCCTGGGAGGAGCTCCTCGAACGGGAGCCGACCTTCGCGACGGCGATCGGCGACGAGCGCTACGACGACCGGCTCCCGGACATCGGCGAGGAGGGCCGGGCGTCGTCGGAGACCCGGAACCGAGCAGCGCTCGACGAGCTCGCCACGATCGATCGCGCCGGACTCGACCTCACCCTGCGCACGACGATGGACGTGCTCGAAGCGATCGCGACGCAAGCGCTCGCGGCGGTGGATCTGCGGACCGACCGGCTCTACGTCGTGAACCACTTCGTCGGCCCGGGCGTGCTCATCGGCGACATCGCCTCCATCCAAAGGACCGACACCCCCGAGCATCTGGATCGCTACGAGCAGCGGCTCCGCGCGTTCCCCGGCTACCTGGAGGCCTGCGCCGAGATCGCGCGGGAAGGGATCGCGACCGGGGTGGTGTCGCCGCGGACCGTGGTCGAGCGCGCCGTCGCGCAGGTGGAGCGGATCGTGGCGTCCTCCGCCGACGACTCGCCGCCGCTGGCCGCCGTCGCGGAGGACGACGCCGCGGCGCGCGAGCGGATCGCCGCGGTGTGGACCGACGTCGTCGCGCCCGCGTTCGGTGGCTACCTCGACGTGCTCCGCGACTACCTCCCCCACGCGGCGGACGGCAACGCGGTGACGGACCTTCCCGGAGGCGACGCGATCTATGCCGCGGAGATCCGCTCCTGGACCACGCTGCCTCTGGATCCTCAGGAGGTGCACGACCTCGGCAACGAACGGTGGGAGGCGATCCAGGCGGAGCGGTTCGAGATCGCCGGGCGCCTCGGGTACTCGGATCCGGCGGAGGCGATCGCGGACCGCACGGCATCCGGGGCGGACACGCCCGCGAGCGCGGAGGAGCTGATCGAGCTCGTCGAGAGCCAGGTGCAGCGGAGCTGGGACATCGCTCCCGAATGGTTCGGCAGGCTCCCGAAGGCCAACTGCCGCGTCCGCGAGATCGAGGCGTACCGAGCGGCGGACATGGCCCTCGCGTTCTACATGCCGCCGACCGCGGACGGCGAGCGGCCCGGCACCTACTACATCAACACGCATGACCTTCCCGGCAAGGCGCTGCACCAGATCGCGTCCGTCACGTACCACGAGGCGAACCCGGGCCATCACTTCCAGATCGCCCTCGAGATGGAGTTCGAGGATCGCCCGGCGATGCGCCGCTTCGGCGGTCTCCTCGCCGGATCGTCGTTCGCCGAGGGCTGGGGGCTCTACAGCGAGCGGCTCGCCGACGACATGGGTCTGTACGTCGACGACTGGGAACGCCTGGGGATGCTGGCGGCGCAGGCGCATCGCGCGGCGCGCCTGATCACGGACACCGGGCTCCACGCGTTCGGTTGGTCGCGGGAGCGAGCGATCGAGAAGCTCGTCGCCGGCGGCTCCCCCCGCGGCGAGTCCGAGGTGGAGGTCGACCGCTACATCGCGCTCCCCGCCCAGGCGCTCGCGTACATGGTCGGGATGGTCGAGATCGAGGACGCGCGGCGTCGCACCGAGGAGAAGGAGGGCGCCGCGTTCGACCTGAAGGCCTTCCACGACCGCCTGCTGGCACTCGGACAGCTCCCGCTGCAGGCGCTCCGCCGCGAGCTCGGCTAGGGCTTGCGTCCTTCGAGCAGGAGATAGTCGAGCACGCCGCGTTCCCAGAGCACGTCGGCCTGCGACAGCATCGTGCGGGCGGCGATCGCGATCGGCGTCGACTCCTGGTCGCGGCTCGCGTCGAGGCGATCCCGGACGAAGCGGAGGGCGGGCCCGACCACGCGGTCGCCGATCGTCGCCGACCGGATGTCGACGAAGCCGGCGGTCGCGGCCGTGGCGGCGATCTCGTCCGGCGTAGGCGGCGGCACCGGACCGGAGACCCCAGACCCGCAGCATCGCGACGGCCGCGACCGCCTCCCGCAGACCCTGCGGGCGCCGGAGGGTCGGCACGTCCGACATCGTCAGGACGCCCCCGGGTCGCAGCACGCGGAACGCCTCGGCGAGGAACCGCGCGCGCGAGGAGAAGTGGAACGCCGCCTCCACGCTGATCACCCCGTCGAAGGAACCGTCGGCGAACGGGAGCCGGCACGCGTCCGCGCACACGGCTCGGCCGCCCGCCTCCCGGAGGTTGTCCCGGCCCGCCTCGAGCTGGGACCACGTGATGTTCACCGCGGTGAGCGATCGCGGTCGTGCCACGTCCGCGATCGTCGGGTCCTGGGCGCCGAGCCCGTTGCCGACGTCGAGGACGTCGCCGGCGACCGGCAGTGGGGCGGCGATCCGTTCGACGAGCCGGCGCACCGCGACGGGGGCCTCGTCGGGGTCGCCGCCGTCTCCGTCCCACAGACCGAGGTTCAGCCAGCCGGGCGCCAGCGCGAGGAAGAAGTCGGGCCCGATCGAGTCGTAGACCGTGGCGGCGGGATTCGTGCCGAACCGCAGCATCGCGGCCGCGTGCCGGAGGTTCGCCTTCGTCCACAGGGGAGACATCTAGCTCGCCGCCCGCCATGCGTCCCGGATCTTCACCTTCGCCCCGGTGCGGAGGATCGCGCCCGCGTACACGCGGCCGGCCAGCGGGATCAGCAACGCGGTCGACCCGACCACGATCAGGAGCGAGGCGACGATCTCCCATGCGGTCGCGGACCCGAGCACCATCCGGACGGGCATCGCGAGCGCGGACGAGATCGGCAGGAGCGAGGCGATCTTGGCGATCCCCGAGTCCGGGTCGTCGACCGCGCCGATCGAGATGAGGAACGAGACGAACACCACGAGGTTGATCGGCACGATCACGTTCTGCAGCTCCTCCATCCGCGAAACCAATGCCCCGGCCGTGGCGAACAGCGCCGCGTAGAACGAGAAGCCGAGCACGAACCATCCCACGGTGAGCACGGCGGCCGACAGCGTGTCGGCGGGGATGTCGATCGCACCGGTCACCGTCGCGAGCGTCACCGCGAAGATGGCGATCAGGATCAGCTGGAGCAACCCGAGCGTCCCGATGCCCGCGATCTTGCCGGCCATCAGCTGACGCGCGCGGATCGTGGAGAGCAGCACCTCGACGACACGCGAGGACTTCTCCTCGATCACCCCGGTGGCGACCCACACCCCGTACCCGAAGAGCTGGCCGTAGAGGATGAGCACGGCCGCGAGGGCGACCGCCGCCTTCGCGTCTCGGTCCGGATCCGGGGGCAGGATCGGAGCGGCGTCGACCGGGTGCTGGTCCTGGAGGGCCTCGATCGTCGCGCCGGACGCGCCCGCATCCGCGAGCGCGACGTCGATCCGCTCCGCGATCGCGGCTGCTTGGACGACCTGGTCCAGGAGATTCGGCGCTCCCCGGAGGACCCGCAGCGTCGCGGTCCCCTCCAGCACGTCCCGGCGATCGCCGATCAGCGCCGCGTCCACGCGCCCGGCCCGCAGGGCATCCTCCGCCGCGCGGTCGTCGGGAAGCACCACGACGGTGACGTCGATGCCCGCGCGTTCCCCGATGGCGGCGGCGCGGTCCGCGACCGTTCGGTCCCCCACGACGGCGAGGTCGAACGAATCGGGACCGCTCGCGTACGCGCGGAGGAGGATGAAGATCGTGAGCACGGCGACCGTGATCCCCGTGGAGATCACGAAGCCCTTGTCATGGAGCCGCACGGAGAAGTCCCGCGCCGCGACGACCCGCCACATGCCGCGATCCGTCGGGGCGCGATCGTCACTCACGACGCGATCACCTCACGGAACAGCTCGGACAGGGTGGGGCGAACCCGACTGAAGTGCCGGACCTCGCCGACCGAGCGGGCGAGATCGAGCACGCGTTGGTCGTCGGAGTCCTCGGCGAGCTCGACGATCACGCC
>CAVQEW010000009.1:0-153390 GCA_963711655.1 uncultured Actinomycetota bacterium | reverse complement strand
CCTGCGCCGCGACGAGGCGTTGGCGCGACGCCCGCAGGTCCTCGATCAAGGCCGCGTTGCGGAGGACGAGGCCTGCCTGGGCTGCGACGTCGGCGACGAGCTTCTCCCTCGTCGGGTCGAGCGCTTGGGCCGGACCCGTCTCCACCTCGATCGCTCCGAGGTGCTGGCCCTGGTGACGTACGGCGAAGGACCGTCGATCCGATCCGGGAGCTGCCGGATCCGCGGGCCAGGCGGCCACGGTCGTCGGAGAGGACTCTGTGCCGAGCACGATCGTCACCTTCGCCCCGACGCCGTCGGCGAGCACCCGCGCCATCCGGGGGAGCACGTCCTCGACGGAATACGTCTCCGCGAGACGTTCGGAGAATCCGGAGAGCACCTCGTACGGCGTCGCCCGCTCGCCGTAGACGAGCCGGTCGGCGACGTGTTGCGCCCGACGTCGGGCCGGCTGGAACGCGACGGAGACCGCGGCCGCCGCGACGGCGGAGAGGAACACGTTCCCGCCGGTGCCCACCAGGGTCCCGATCCCCACGACGATCGCCACGTAGACCACTGTGATGAATGCACCGAGGATCGCGTAGACGACCGTTTTCTTGATCACGACGTCGATGTCGTACAGGCGGTACTTCAAGATCGCGATGCCGATCGCCACCGGGATCGAGATGAGGCAGATGACGAGCGCGTTCTCGACCAGGTTGAGCGACGTCCCCTCCCCCGTCAGCGTCCAGTAGGGGATACCGATCAGGAACGTCGTCCCGAGGAACGAGAGGGTGAGGGCGAGCCACTTCAGCTGCTGGCGTTCGTCTCCGCTCGACCGGCGAAATCGCATGACGACGGACGCCAGGGCACCGAGAAGGCCGAACACGAACAGGAGCATGGAGATGTCGCCGACGGCTCGGAGCCAGTCGGCTCCCTCGACGCCGACCGGGTTGCGGAGACCCGGCCACGACTCGAGCTCCCCGGGGATCAGCGCGAACGCGACCGTACCGATCGCGGCGCCGACGGCGCCGACGAGGACCACGAACCGCCAGCGCGGCGAGGGCAGATGTCCGTCCGGGTAGAGCAGCGGGATGACCATCGCGACCACCGCCATGAACGGGATCCAGATCCATTCGACGATCCACGCCGCGAACTCGACCCCCGGCACGGCGCCGGGCGAGTCGTACGCGCCGTAGATCGAGTACTGCTGGCCGAACTCCTGCACCGCCACCCCGACCCCAGCCACGAGGAGGAGCCACCCGATCGGGTTCGAGGGGACCCGGGAGGCGATCAGCACGCCGGCGATCGCGAACGCCGCCGAGAGGATCAACCCCCATCCCCGGAATCCGAACGACTCCTCCGGAGGCGGCGTGTCGAGACCGAGGATCAGGAACGTTGCTGCCACCAGCAGGATGGCGAGGATCAGTCCGCCGAGGGACCAGGCGAGCCGGGTGGCGTTCCTGCCGGTCATGCTCGGCATCGTCCCATCGGTCGCGGTCGGCTCCAAGGGGGACGACCTGCGGTTCCTCGTGCGGGAACACCCCGCCGGGATGGGTGCAGGCACCCCGTCGAAGTCGGCATGCACGCGCCGTTCGCCGAACGCGGGCGGCTGGCCTACCGTCGGGACGACGAACGAAGGAGGCACTTCGATGAAGACGATCGTGGTGGGAACCGATACCTCGGCCGCCGCGGACCTCGCGGTGGAGGACGCGGCGCGCCTGGCGCGAGATCGAGGGGCCGAGCTCCTCGTGCTGTACGTGAAGCCGGAAGGGATCGATCAGATCCGTCGTCGACCCGGATCGGGCGGCGGATCCTCCGGGCCATCTCCGGCTCCTGGCCTCGCGTTTCCCCGGCGTGCGGACGACGACGCGGATCGAAGGGGGCGACGCCGCCGAGCGGATCTGCGAGGTGGCCGAGGAGGTCCGGGCCGAGACGATCGTGCTCGGGAACCGAGGGATGCACGGCTCCCGATGGCGTGTCCGGGAGAGCGTGCCGAACCTCGTGCTCCGGCACGCCCCGTGCAGCGTGTACATCGTCGACACGCGGAGAGCGCAGTGACGGCGCGGGCACGAGAAGCAAGGCGCGAGCTGTGAGCGCCGGAGAGCTACGACTGATCGCGGAGGAACGCGAGCACGGCCATCACGCGGCGGTGCACGTCCGGCTCCTCGGTCAGCCCCAGCTTGTGGAACAGGGAGTTGATGTGCTTCTCCACGGCGCGCTCGGTCAGGAACAACGACTTCGCGATCGCGGCGTTGTTCTGTCCCTGGGCCATGTGGCCGAGGACCTCACGCTCCCGGTCGGTCAGCTGCGCCAGCGGGGAATGCGCGAGGTGCTCCTTCGCGGCGACCAGCGCCTCGACGATCTTCGGGTCGAGCACGCTGCCGCCCCTCGCCACCTCGGTGAGCGCGCGCACGAGCTCCTCCACGTCGGCCACGCGCTCCTTCAACAGGTAGCCGAGGCCGGCCGCGCCGTCCTTCAGCAGGTCGTACGCGTACTCCTCCTCCGCGAACTGCGAGAGCACGACCACGCCGATCTCCGGGTGGGCCGACCGGATCTGTTTCGCACCCCGGATCCCCTCGTCGGTGCCGCTCGGCGGCATCCGGATATCGGTGAGGACGGCGTCGGGAACGTGCTCGTCGACCGCGGACAACAGCTCTTCGAGGCTGGCCGCCATGCCGACGAGCTCGACCTCCTCGGCGGTCGCGAGGAGCGCAGCGGTCCCTTCCCGCACGAGGTAGTTATCCTCGGCGAAGACCACCCGCAGCGGCATGCGCGGATGGTACACGCGAGGAACTTGCAGAGGTCTCAGGGGGCGGTTGCGTGACGATCCGGGTGGTGCTCGGCGAGGACAACGTCCTGGTACGCGAGGGCGTGCGCGCGCTGCTGAACTCCTACGAGGACATCGAGGTCGTCGGCGTCGCCGAGGACGCGCCCACGCTCCTCGCGACGGCGGCCGAGCACAGCCCCGACGTCGTCGTGACGGACATCAAGATGCCGCCGTCGTTCCAGCTCGAGGGCATCGACTGCGCACACGCGATCCGCGAGCGCCACCCCGACACGGGCGTGGTCGTGTTGTCGGCACACGACGACGAGGAGTACGCGATCGCGCTGCTCGGGAAGGGCCACAGCGGACTCGCCTATCTGCTCAAGGATCGGATCGCGCAGGGCGATGAGCTCGTCCGCGCGATCCGGGAGGTTCGCCAGGGCGGGAGCGTGGTGGACCCGTCGATCGCCGAACGTCTGTCGGGACGCGCGGAATCCGCGGAGGAGGACCGGATCGTTCTCGACATGATGGCGCAGGGGCTCGGGTACGAGGCGATGGCGGCCGCTCTCGGCACCACGCAGGAGGCGGTCGACGGGCGCGTGACGATGCTCTTCCGGCGGATGGCCGGCGAGGATGGCGGCGGCACGGGCCTGCTCGGGGAGTTCAAGAGGCTCCACGCCGCCGTCGTGGAGCAGTCCGCCACCGCGACGTCGCTCAAGTCCTACGTGCCGTCGCAGTTCGTGGACGCGCTGGCACGCGGCGGCGACGCCGCGAGCCAGCGCGAGCTCGAGGTCACCGTGCTGTTCAGCGACATCCGGGGGTTCTCGACGATCGCCGAGCGGCTCACCGCTCGCGAGATCGGCGAGATCATCGGGCGTCACCTCGGCGCGATGGCGGAGGTGATCTCGGAGCACGGCGGCACGATCGACAAGTTCCAGGGCGATGCGGTCATGGCGGTCTTCGGTGCCCCGGAGCCGTCGACCGACCATGCGGAGCGCGCGCTCCAGTGCGCGCTCGCGATGCAGGATCGCCAGCGCGAGCTCAACTCGATGGGGTGGGGGACCGACTCGGTCGACGGACTCCACGTGGGCATCGGGTTGAACACAGGCGTCGTCATGGCCGGCGCCATCGGCGGCGGCGGCCGGCTCGAGTACACGGTGATCGGCGACGCCGTGAACGTGGCGCAGCGCCTCCAATCGGAAGCGGCCGGTGGCGAGGTCGTTGCGGCCGCCTCGACCGTCTCGGCGGCGCCCTCGGTCGCCGCCGAGTCGATCGGGCCCCGTCTCGTGAAGGGCCGCGAGGAGCCCGTGGAGGTCTTCCGCATCGTGGGAGGAGGAGCGTCGTGACTGCGATCACGACCACGACCGGGCGGCCGGCTCGCTGGCCGTGGGTCGTCATCGCTCTCGGCGCCGCGTTCGCGTCCCTCGGGCTGGTGTTCACGTCCCTGAACGGTGACCCGCTCATCAGCGAAGCGACCAACTTCCTCGCGTTCATGGGGATGGGCGTGGTCGGAGCCCTCAGCCTCAGCCGTGCGCCGGGCAACCGGATCGGCGCCCTGCTGCTCTGGGTGGCTGTCACCGTCGGGGCCGCCTTCGCGACCGCCGAATGGTCGACCTACCTCTTCGAGCATGGAGATCGGACCGCCGCAGGTTGGGTGGGGTGGCCGGGGAACACGCTGTGGGCCCTCAGCCTCTTCCCGCTGCTGGTGTTGCTGCCGCTCTGGTTCCCCGACGGGAAGCTCCTGTCGTCTCGGTGGCGACCCGTGTCCCGGGTCGGGATCGCGCTGTCCGTGGCCGCCTTCCTCACGATCGGCTTCGCGTTGCCCACGCAGCCGGTGTCCGTCGACGCCGCGGGGAACAACATCGAGATCGCCAACCCGCTCCACGTGCCGGCGCTTGGAGCGATCGACTGGCTCGCATGGGCGTTGTGGCCCGCGCTGCTCGCGCTCTTCGTTTTGGCGATCACCTCGATGTTCATCCGCTTCCGCCGATCCACCGGTGTGGAGCGGCAGCAGCTGAAGTGGTTCGCGTTCGCCTCCACCCTCCTCGCCGTGTACTTCGTGGTGACCGCGATCCTCGAAGCCATCGGCATCTCCGAGGGGCCCATCGGCCAGGTCGTCTCCGGCCTCGTGTTCGCCGGCCTCCCCGTGGCCGTCGGGATCGCGATCCTCCAGTACCGCCTGTGGGATCTCGACGTCGTGGTCAAGAAGGCGGTCATCGCCGCGATGCTGGTCGTCATGGCGGTCGCCGTGTACGCGGGGGCGGTCGCGCTCCTGGCCTCCCTGACCGCCGACCGCGGGAACACCGGCGCGCTGTTCGTGGTGGCCCTGGCACTCGGGATCGCGTTCCGGCCGGTGATGCGCGTGGCCCGCCGATTCGCAGACCGGCTGGTCTACGGGAAGCGAGCGACGCCCTACGAGGTGCTGGCGGAGTTCTCCGATCGGATGGGGACCTCCTTCGCCACCGAAGACGTGCTTCCCCGCATGGCGCAGGTGCTGGGCGAAGGCACCGGCGCCGAGACCGCCCGCGTCTGGCTCCTCGTCGGCGGCGAGCTCCATCCGGCCGCGGCGTGGCCTCTCGATGCTTCCCCTGCGGAGCCGATCCGCGCCATCCAGAAGGGCTACGACATCCCCGGTGAAGCCGTGATGGAGGTTCGGGACCGAGGCGAGCGGCTCGGGGCCCTCTCGGTCAGGATGCCCGCGTCCGACCCGATGAGCCCTTCCAAGGACAAGCTCGTCCGCGACCTGGCTGCGCAGGCGGGGATGGTCCTCCGGAACGTGCGGCTCGTCGAGGACCTTCGAACCTCTCGGCAGCGACTCGTGGCCGCCCAGGACGAGGAGCGCCGGCGCCTCGAGCGGAACATCCACGACGGCGCCCAGCAGCAGCTCGTCGCGCTCGCGGTGAAGGCACGGCTCGCCGGCCAGTTCGCGGAGCGGGACCCAGCGAAGACCGTGGAGCTTCTCGGACAGATCGAAGTCGAGACGCAGTCGGCGCTCGAGGACCTGCGCGACCTCGCTCGCGGCATCTACCCGCCGCTGCTCGCGGACCAGGGCTTGGTCGCGGCGATCCAGGCCCAGTCCCGGAAGAGCCACCTCGGGGTCGAGGTGGATGCGGACGGCCTCGGACGATTCCCGGCCGATGTGGAGGCCACGGTCTACTTCTGCACACTCGAGGCCCTGCAGAACGTCGCCAAGTACGCAGGCGCCGATCGGACGGTCATCCGCCTCGCGCGAGCGAACGGGAGCCTCTCCTTCGAGGTGGAGGACGACGGGCACGGCTTCGATCCGTCAGTCACCGGCACCGGGTCCGGGCTCCAGGGGATGGCCGACCGGCTCGCCGCCGTGGGAGGCTCTCTGGAGATCCGGTCGGAGCTCGGGCGCGGAACGACGGTGACGGGTCACGTGCCCGTGACCGCCGCACCGGACCCCGGCGATTGATCTCGGCGGCCGATCTCACGAGGAGTGGAGGATCGAGGAGATGAGTTCCACGTTCGACGTCGCGTCGTCCCGGCGATCCCTGGCCTTCCGCATCGTCGGATGGCTCCTCGGCCTGCTCACGATCGGTTTCTCGATCCCCTTCGTCGTCGTCTCGTTCGTGTCGGACGATCCCGCCCAGGTGATCCATCGGTTCCACGTCGTGGGTGGCTTCGCCGGATTCGGACTCATCGGTGTCTTCTCGGTCCTCTTCGTGCTGCATCCGGACTGGACCGCCGTGTGGCACGTCCTGGTCGCGCAGGCGCTCGCCTACCTGTTCGGAGGGCTGATGGGCGGCGACCTCATCTCCGGGTTCTGGATCACCGGCGTCGTCGGCCTGGTCGTCCTGGGCGTGCTCGCCCCCGACCGGAGGTCACTGCTGCGGCTCCCCGGACATCCGAGCGTAGCCCTGCTCACGTACGGGCTGCTCTGTGCGATCCCCGCGTGGATCTATGCCGTCACGAACGCGGAGCTCCAGCGCGGACCCGCGAGCGATCCGCACGTCGCGGCGCACCATTGGTCCGGCGTCGCCGTCGCCGCGCTCGCGATCACGGGAGCCGCGCTCGCGACGTCGCTCCGAGGTGAGGGCTGGCGGGTGACGAGCGCCGTGACCGCGATCGCGGCGGTCGTCTTCGGCATCGCCGGGTTGGTCTTCGCCGGCGACGCGGGGGCGCCTCCCGGGGACGGCTGGTCGTGGCTCGCGGTGGCTGCCGGCATCGGGTTCTGGCTCCTCGCCCGCGTCGAAGCGGCGCGGGAGGCACCGTCGGCGTGACGGCGAGTCCACGATCTCCATTCCGCCGCTTCGAGCGGTGGCTCGTCGGTCTCTTCATGGCCGTGCTCGTCTTCGTGCTGGAGCGGCTCGTGATGCGGCAGATCAAGAAGAAGGAGTTGGCGCGCTCGGCGCCGTCGGCCGGGGCCGTGACCCTGGGAGAGGAGTAGTCCGTGCATCGTTGGTGGGTCCTCCTGCACATCGCCGGGGCCTTCGGGTTCCTGATGGCGCACGGCGTGTCCGCGTACGCGGTGCTGCGCCTGCGCCAGGAGCGGGACCCCGCGCGGGTCACCCATCTCCTCGAGATGTCGTCGGGATCGATCGGCGTCATGTGGAACTCCATCGGGCTCCTGTTGGTCGGCGGCATCCTCGCTGGCTTCACGGGGCACTTCTGGGGACAGGGGTGGATCTGGGCGGCGATCGTCCTCCTGCTCGCGATCACGGTGGCGATGTACGTCGTCGCGACCCCGTGGGTGAAGCGGCTCCGCACGGTCTCGGCGGCGATGGCCGAGGGCTCGCGGGCGGTGAGCCAGGAGCAGTTCGAGGACATCCTGCGGTCGAAGCGCCCGTACTCGATCGCGGCCATCGGACTCGTCGGGCTCCTCGCGATCCTCTACCTGATGATCTTCAAGCCCACCCTCGGGTTCGGCGGCGTTCCGGAGTGCCCGCGCGGGTCCGACACGGTCGTGGTGTGCGCGTTCGACGACCAGGCGTTCGATCGAGCGTCGCTGACCGTGCCGGTCGGGACGAGGTTCGACCTGAAGTTCGACAACGAGGACGAGGGCGTGCCCCACAACGTCGCGATCTACGTGGACCCCTCCGCAGAGGGATCGCTGTTCGTGGGCGAGACGATCACCGGCCCGAGCAGCGCGACCTACGACGTGCCGGCGCTCGACCCCGGCGAGTACTTCTTCCGGTGCGACGTGCATCCGCAGATGAACGGCACCCTGGAGGCTGCGTAGATGCCGTACCGCACGATCGTCGTGGGCACCGACGGCTCGCCGACCGCATCGGTCGCCGTGGAGGTCGCGCAGGCCCTCGCGAAGAGGCTCCGCGGCAGGCTCGTGCTCGTCGGAGCGCTCGACGCCTACGGGATCACCCGGCAGCCGCTGCAGGCCGCGTTGTACGAAGCGGCGGAGGCGGCCCGCGCCAAGAAGGTGGATGCGACCGCCGAGCTGATCGAGGGCACGCCGGGCGAGTCGATCCTCGCGGCGGCGATCAAGCACGACGCGGACCTGATCGTCGTCGGCAACCGCGGGATGGGCCAGGCCACGCGGTTCCGGCTCGGCAGCGTGCCCGATTGGATCGCCCACGACTCGCCGTGCGATCTCCTGATCGTCGACACGACCGGCCGCGCCGGTCCGCGCGAACCCGCCCCTCCCTACATGCGGATCCTGGCGGGGACCGACGGCTCCGGGACCGCGACCGAGGCCGTGCGGAAGGCGTACACGCTCGCCTCCGTGTATGCCGGCACGGTCACGCTCGTGCACGTCGGCGATCCACTCGTCGGAGCCATCAAGCTGGACGAGGTCGCCTCTGCGAAGCCGGAGGACGTTGAGGTCGAGAGGCGAGCGGTCGAAGGTGACCCAGCGCAACTGATCTGTGAGCTCGCGGAGGCCGAGAACGTCCAGCTCGTGGTCGTCGGCAACAAGGGCATGTCCGGCGTGCGGCGGTTCCTGGGTTCCGTGCCGAACAAAGTCGCGCACGAGGTTCCCTCGGACGTCCTGATCGTGAAGACGGTGGACCGCTCCATCGACGATCTCGTCGCCGGCCACGGCGGCCTCGTGAACGTGGGCGGGAAGCAGCTCGCCGTCTACCGCGACGAGGAGGGACACACGCACGAGCTCTCGCCTCGGTGCACCCACATGGGATGCACGGTCGACTGGAACGACACCGCCAAGACGTGGGACTGCCCCTGCCACGGGTCGAAGTTCGCCGCCGACGGGTCCGTGGTGCACGGGCCCGCCTCCGAGCCGCTCGAGCGGCTCGGTGGATCGGCGCCCGGGGCGGGCGGGACGTCGGCGGCGAGGGACGAGTCCTCGTCGCCGAACGGCGGCGCGACGCACACGGACCGGATACGCAGGTTCGTCATCGTCGGCGCGAGCCTCGCGGGCGCCACCGCCGCCGCGACGCTCCGGGAGGAGGGCTTCGACGGCGACGTGGTCCTGATCGGTTCGGAGCCGACCTTCCCGTACGAACGGCCTCCGCTCTCGAAGACGTTCCTCCGTGGGGAGTCCACGATCCAGGAGGCGATGGTCCGGCCGGAAGCGTTCTACGCCGACAACCGGATCGAAACCCGGTTCGGCACCACCGTGATCGGGGTCGACGCCGTGGGGAAGACGATCGCCGTCGCCGGCGGCGATCCGGTGCGCTACGACTCGCTCCTGATCGCGTCGGGCTCTCGCAACCGACGCTTCCCGATCCCCGGCATCGATCTCGAAGGGGTGCTCGACCTCCGGACCCTCGGTGACGCCGCACGGATCCGCGCGGAGATGCTGCCCGGGCGCCGGGTCGTGATGGCCGGGATGGGCTTCATCGGCTCGGAGGTCGCGGCGTCCCTCCGGCAATGGGGCCTGGAGGTCCACGTGGTGGCCGGCGGGAAGGCGCCGCTAGACCGGGTGCTCGGGGAGGACGTGGGCCGCGTGATCGAGGGGATCCATCGGGACCACGGGGTGGAGATGACGTTCGGCGACCAGGTGACCGGGTTCGAGGGCAACGGTCGCGTCGCCGCCGTGACCACCGCCAACGGGAAGCGCCTGGACTGCGACTTCGTGGTGCTCGGGCTCGGCGTCGAGCCGGTCGCGGGGTTCCTCGAGGGATCCGGGATCGACGTCGACGACGGCGTCCTGGTCGACGAGCACTGCCGGGCGAGCGCCGACGGCGTCTTCGCCGCCGGCGACGTGGCCAGGCACTATCACCCGGTCTTCGGACAGAGGATCAGGACCGAGCACTGGGACAACGCACGCCGTCAGGGTCGGGCGGCGGCCCTCAACATGCTCGGTCGCGACGTCGCGTACGACGAGGTGCACTGGTTCTGGTCCGATCAGTACGAGCACACGATCCAGTACGCCGGCTACCACCGAGAGTGGGACGACCTCGTGATCCGGGGGAGCCTCGAGTCGCGGAGCTTCGCGGCGTTCTACCTCCTGGGCGGGCGCGTCCGGGCGGTCGTCTCCGTGGATCGTCCGTCCGACGTGCAGGATTCGATGGAGCTGATCCGGGCAGGCGGCCGCGCCCGCGCCGCGAAGCTCCGCGACGAGGCCGTCGAGCTCGCATCGCTAGGATGAGCGCGAGGCCCGCCACGAGGCCGGGAGAGCAGAGAGATGAGATGACGAGCGAGGCCGACGCCCTCCGCAAGGTCCGCTTCTTCGAGGAGCTCACCGACGACGACCTCGAACGGGTGGTGAAGGTCGGCCGGCGGCGCAGCTTCGCCCCCGGCGAGGCGCTGGTCGAACGCGACTCGGACCGAGGCGGTCTCTTCGTCATCCTGTCTGGCACCGCGGAGGTCGAGGTCGGCGGAGCGACGCACACGCTCGGCCCCGGCGACTTCTTCGGCGAGATGGCCCTGCTCGAGCACACACGCCGGTCCGCCAGTGTCACGGCCACCGAGCCGGTGGATGCGCTCGTGGTCGAGACGATCTACTTCGAGCCGTTCCTGATCCAGAACCCGAGCGTGGCGGTCGCGATCCTCCACGGTGTCGTGGAACGGCTGCGGGAGGTCCAGGACCGCATCGACGGCGCAACCTGAGCTAGCGACTGCGGCTCCGGAACAGATCCAGCAGCATCCCCGCCGTCAGGAGGGCGCCGACCACTCCGAAAGTGATCGGCACCCATCCCGGCACGCGAACGGAGATCGCTGTCAACCCGCTCGCGAGGATCGCGGCTCCCGCCGTGAGACCGAGCGCGAGATGGCGCCCGGCCCGGCGCACGGTGGCTTCGAGCGGCGCCGCACGGAAGTTGATCTCCATCTTCTGCCCGGGCCGGGCGCCGATCATGCGCTCGATCGCCTCGACCACGCGCATCGCCCGGACCCTGAGCTTCTGCGACTGGTAGAAGATCGCCTTCGGATCGATCTTCGACGTCATCCCGCGCAGCAGGCTCCGCATCAGGAACTTCCCCGCGACCTCGAAGGGTCCAGCTCCGGATCGAGCTGCGCCGTCGCGAGCTGCATCTGCGCGAGCGCCTTGCCCGTGAGCGCGAGCGACGCCGGCAGCGGCACGCCGAAACGGACCGAGATCTCGGTCATCTCCTGCAGGATCGGGCCGAGCTGGATGTCCTTCAGCGAGGACGTGCGGTAGCGAGCCATGATCGACCCGATCTCGGACTGGAACTTGTCCACGTCGAGATCGCTCCGCTCGATCGCGTTCGCGAGCATCAACGTGACGTCGGTGAGGAACCCGACGTCCTCCTGGGAGAACGCCATCAGCAGCAGCATCAGCTGGTCGCGCATCTCCGCCCCGACCTCGCCGACCATGCCGAGGTCCAGGAAGTACAGACGTTCCTCCTGGGGCTGCCACATCAGGTTGCCGGGGTGTGGGTCCGCGTGGAAGAAGCCGTCCACCATGATCTGCTTGTAGAAGGACTCGAGCAGCTGACGCGCCGCCTCGCGCCGCGGGGCGCCTTCGGGAGCCGAGTCGATCGGCCCGCCGCCCACGTCGTGCATCACGAGCAGCCGTGACGTGGACAGGTCGTGGTGCACGTCCGGGACCGCGAGCCTGCGGGAAGGACTCGAGCTCCTCCCCGAGCCGCTGCATGTTCGATGCTTCCTGCCGGAAGTCGAGCTCGCGTTGGAGCGAGTCCGACAGGTGCTGGAAGACGGCCTCCATGTCGATCACGAGCTTCAAGCTCGGGCGCTTCGCGGCCTTCTCCGCGAACACCTCGAGCAGCGCGAGATCCTGTCCGATCAACTCGCGAGCGTCGGGTCGCTGGATCTTGATGACGACCCTCTGCCCCGTCGCCAGGGACGCCCGGTGGACCTGCGCGATCGTGCCTGCGGCGAGCGGCTGTGGCTCCACGGTCTCGAACACGTCCTCCCACGGAACGCCGAGCTCCTCCTCCATCACGGACACGACCTCCGCTTCGGACAGCGGCGGCACGTTGTCCTGCAACGTGGCGAGCTCTTCGATGAACTCCGGCGGGAGCAGGTCCGGCCGCGTCGAGAGGATCTGGCCGAGCTTGCAGAACGTCGGGCCGAGCTCCTCGAGCGCGGTGCGGAGCCGCCGGGCCTGGCGCCTCCGGCCGACGATGCCCTCTTCGTCGGGTCGCCCGAACAGCTCCCGCAATCCGTGCTTGGCGAAGACCACTCCGATCTTGGTCCCGCGGGACACCAGATGCGGATGCGTCACCGGCTCCGCACCGGAGGAGCGGATCACGGCGGGAGCGGGTCTGCCTCGGATCGCCGACGTCTCGCCGTTCGTGGTGTTCACGATGATCACCGTGCATCGGGCGTTGTGGCTGATCCGGTTCGGCACGTTGCCGAGGAGGAACTCCTTGCGGCCGGCCATCCCGGCGTTGCCGACGATCAGCACGTCGACCGCCTGATCCTCGGAGGAGCGCACGATCGCCATCGCGGGGTCGTCGTCGATCACCACGTGGGCGTGCCCACGCTCTCCCGCGAGCTGGGTCGTGTAGACCTGCAGCTCGTCGGCGGCGCTATGTGCCCGTGTCGCCTCCGCGGCCCCGTGTTCCGTGCCCGCCGCATGCTCCGGGACGATCACCTGTACGACGTGGAGGTCGGCGCCGAACCGCTCCGCGAACGAGGCGGCCCACTCCACGGCCCGCGTCGCCGTCTCGGAGCGATCGGTGCCCACCATCACCCGGCTGACGGGGCCCAGGGGGTCGGTGTCCGTGGAAGCCATGGGCGCATCATGGCGCCTCGCGTCCCCGCAGCCAACGGGGGAGACCGGCGGATCCGGGGTGATGCCAGCACCCGTACCGGCCGCGAACAGGGCCGTTGGTATCCTGCCTCGTCCGCCGGAGTAGCTCAGTGGTAGAGCAACCGCCTCGTAAGTGGTAGGTCATGGGTTCGAATCCCATCTCCGGCTCGTTCCCCACCGAGAGTTGCCCGAGGACGTTGCCGAGGAGAGTTGCCAAGAGAGTTGGCGGAGGAGGTCGCACGTTGGGAGAATCGCGGCGGATGAGGGCTCTCCGAGCGATCGCGCTTGCTTCGGCCCTCGTCGTCCTCCCGGCGGGCCATGCGATCGCGCAGGTCTCGGTCGACCCCACGGTCAGTCCCGAGATCAACACCGGTGGCTGGGTCTACGGCATGGCGGTCCTGCTCGGGGTCGATCGGTCTCCTCGTGATCATCCTTCTCGTCGCCGGCTACGTGCGCTTCGCTCCCCGCTTCGCCACCGACGAGTCGACGCTGAGGGTCGTGCGCGCCGACCGTGTGCGACCGGGTGAGGAGCTTCCGCGCCGCACCGTCGACATCAAGGCCGCCGTCCCCGTCGTCGTCGCGCCGCCGCCGCTCCCGCAGCCGGCGGGCGTCGCAGCAGCCGCCGTAGCAGCACCCGCGCCTGCCACCGCAGCGGCTCCCGCGCCCGCCGCCCCCGCACCCGCCGCCCCCGCGCCCGCCGCTCCCGCGGCTGCGCCGGCCCCCGCTCCCGAGGCGGCGCCCGCCCCGGCAGAGGCGGATGGCGCGACCGATGCCCAGGAGGCACCAGCCGAGGCAGCCCCCGCAGCGGCTCCGGCAGCGGCTCCGGCCCCGCACGCCGAGGTCTCTCTCGATCAGGAGGTCTTCGACCAGACCCTGAAGGAGCTCCTGGAGAAGGGGACCGACAAGCGGGTCGCCGAAGGTCAGGCTCGGCGGGCCGCGATGATCGCCGCCCGGAAGAAGGCCGCGGGCGAGGCCTAGCCTCGAGAACCTCGTAGCCTGTCGGGATGGACGCAACCGCCGTCGACTGGTCTATGGGATCGCAGGCCGCCCGACTGGCGGACTGGGACGCCGCCCTGTCGATCGGTCGCCGCGTCGCCGGGCCCGGCATGTCGGTGGCACCCTCCGAGCGAGCCCGCATGCGCGAGGACTTCGCGGAGCTGACGCCGTTCGCCGAGGAGCGGATCGTCGAGTTCACCTCGCTCGCCCTGAGCGGCTTCCGCTCGCGCGCATGGGTGATGGGCAGGGGCGAATGGATCCGGGCGAACCTCGGTGGGCTCCAGCGGATGCTCGAGCCTCTCGCCGGCAGGATCCTCTCGAAGGGGTCCGGCACCGGCGCCTTCCGGAGGAAGGCGCTCGGCGCGCAGGCGGGCGCGCTCCTCGGGTACGTGTCGAGGAGGGTCCTCGGCCAGTACGACGCCTTCCTCCCTCCCGACGACGAGGGACTGCTGTACTTCGTCGGCCCGAACGTGGCGGAGGTCGAGCAGCGGTTCCTCCTGCCCCCTCGCGACTTCCGACTGTGGATCGCCGTCCACGAGGTGACCCACCGCGTGCAGTTCGGAGCGGCCCCGTGGCTGCGCGCCCACATCCGCGGACAGGTGGACCGGTACCTCGGCACGGTGTCGCTCGACTCGAACGACCTCGGCAAGCAGATCCGCCGGGCGATCGACGAGGCGCGTGCCGGTGCCGATGTGCGCGGGATGGGCGGGCTCTTCCTCCTGCTGAACGACGAGCAGCGAGAGATCGTCCGCCACGTCCAGGGCGTCATGTCCCTGCTCGAGGGACACGCCTCCTTCGTGATGAACGAGGTCGCGAAGGACCACGTCGGGAACCTCGACCGGATGCGCACCGCGCTCGCAGAGCGCCGGCGCCGCGCGGGCGGGATCGAACGCTCGTTCCAGCACGCGATCGGGTTCGACAAGAAGATCGAGCAGTACGACGCGGGGGAGCGGTTCGTGCGCGAGGTCGTCTCGCGCTCGGGGATGGACGGGTTCAACCGTGTCTGGCTCGCTCCCGAAGGCCTCCCCACCGTCGAGGAGATCGCCGAACCATCTGCGTGGGTCGCGCGCGTCGCCGGGAGCTGACATGCCCCGCCGGCCTCCGGCCGTCGCGAGGGTCCTGGAGCGCGTCACGAAGACCTCTCGCGAACACGAGATGTTCGCCCCTGGAGACCTCGTGCTCGTCTCGTGCAGCGGCGGTCCGGACTCCGTGTGCCTCCTCTACTCGCTCTGGCATCTCCGCCGGTTGTGCAAGATCCGGCTCGCCGTCTTCCACTTCGACCACAGGCTCCGCGCAGACTCCCCGAAGGACGCCGCATACGTGCGGAACCTCGCGGAGCGGCTGAAGCTCCCGTTCCATCTCCGAGAGGCGGAAGACCAACCCTTGAAGGGTGAGTCCGTCGAAGCGTGGGCACGAGAGGCCCGTCAAGCGGCCGGGTACGACGTCGCGGAGGACATCGAGGCTGCGCAGATCGCCGAGGGCCACACGCTGAACGATCAGGCGGAGACGGTGCTGATGGGCGCGATCACCGGAGGGAGCTTGTTCGGTCTGACGGGGATCTGGCCGGTGGCCGGTTCTCAAGACGCCCGGCGGGTCCA
The DNA here is from genome assembly GCA_963711655.1 of uncultured Actinomycetota bacterium. Classification (GTDB taxonomy): domain Bacteria; phylum Actinomycetota; class UBA4738; order UBA4738; family HRBIN12; genus JAJNBA01. The sequence goes on along the minus strand of CAVQEW010000009.1, from coordinate 137,939 downwards.
GCCGATGATCGACGTCACCCGGGACGAGGTGGAGGCCTTCTGTCGCGCCCTCCGGCTGAGGCCCCGTCGCGACCCGACGAACGAGAACCTGAACCTCCTGCGGAACGCGATCAGGAAGGAGGCCATCCCGGCGCTCGAGCGGGCGACCCGGCGCAACGTTCGTCAACCGCTCGCGCGGGTCGCCGACGAGATCCGTCCGATCGCGATCGAGGAGCTCAAGAAGACCACGTTCACGAGGGGGCGGGCTCGAGGCCTGAGAGGCGAATGGTTCACGATCTCCGATGGGTTGCTCGAGCATCGCTCCACGCTGGAATCCAAGATCTTCATCCGTGGCTGGCTCAAGAAGATGCGCCTGCCGGTCTCTCGGGAGGCGATCGAAGGGGTCCTCGATCTCGCGAACGGACGACCCGGTCGGAAGCGAGATCTGCCGGAAGGCTTGAAGGCGGTGAGGGAGAAGGAGTACGTTCGTGTCTCTCGTTCTTCCCCGTCGACATCCGGCGAGAAGTGATGGGTTCTTCGACGCCCGAAGGGGGAACGATGACCGCGGTCTCTACACTGATCGACTACGTGCAGGCGTATGAGCCCGACATCGAACGCGTCCTGATCTCCTCGGAGGAGATCCAAGGCAAGCTCGCCCAGATGGGCGAGGCCATCTCGGCCGACTACGAGGGCAAGTCGCTGCTGCTCGTGGGGGTCCTGAAAGGCGCGTTCGTCGTGATGGCCGACCTGGCCCGCTACGTCCGGCTGCCGCTGGAGTTCGACTTCATGGCGGTCTCCTCCTACGGCGCCGCCACCAAGACCTCCGGCGTCGTCCGGATCCTGAAGGACCTGGATCACGACCTCGAGGGGATGGACGTGCTCCTGGTCGAGGACATCGTCGACTCGGGGCTGACGCTCAAGTACCTGCTCAAGAACCTCGCCGCACGGAAGCCGGCCTCGCTCGAGGTCGCCGCGCTGCTCCGGAAGACCGGTATCCAGAAGGTGCCGCTCGACATCCGCTACGTGGGTTTCGACATCCCTCCCGATTTCGTGGTCGGCTACGGCCTCGACTTCGCCGAGCGGTATCGGAACCTCCCGTACATCGCGACCCTCAAGCCGGAGGCATACGGCGGGTAGCGGAACCGCCGCGCCCCTCCGGACCGTCCAACGCGCGATGCAGCGGATCGCCATCGTCCTCGTCGCCGTCTTCCTCGCCGCCTGCGGCTCGGATGCCGGCGCCGAGGACGCCACCTCGGGGATCCGCGGCCAGGCGTTGGCGGGGCCGCAGTGTCCGGTCGAGGTCGCAGGCTCTCCGTGCCCGGACCTCCCCTGGCAGGGAACCGTGATCGCGACCGCCGCCACCTCCGGCGAGGAGTCCACGGTCGCCACGGATGCGGAGGGCCGCTTCGAGTTCTCGCTCGACCCCGGCACGTACGAGGTCACCATCGCCCCGGGATCGTCTCCCCCGTCCGCGGAGACCCAGACGGTCGTCGTCGAGGCAGACTCGTTCACCGAGATCGTCATCGCCGTCGACACCGGGATCCGATAGCACCCTCCTGCCGGAACGAGGGCTGGTGCTACCCTTGCGTCGGGCTCGGGCGCAGAAGTGCCGGAGCCCGTTGCGTCCCTGAAAGAGGCAGCCGTTGAGCCAGCCTGAACCTCCGTTGCGACGACTCGCTCGCACGCCCACGCTCTTGATCCTCGGCGTCGCCGTTCTCTTCCTCGGCCTCCTGTCGCTCCTGAACACGCCCGAGACGGGCAAGGAGATCAGGGTCAGCGATTTCCTGGATCTGGTCGACGAGGGGAAGGTCAAGGACGCGGAGATCCTCGAGACCGACCAGCAGATCCGTGGGACGCTCGACGACGGCACGGAGTACGTGGTCACCTACCTCGGCGAATCCGCCGACGAGATCGCGATCCAGCTCCAGGAAGCGGGCGTGCCGACGGAGGCGACGCCCCAGAAGCCGAGCGAGATCATCGGCCTCCTGTACTACGTTCTGCCGATCCTGCTGCTCGCCGGATTGTTCCTGTGGATGATGAACCGGTCACAGGGCGGCGGCGGGCGCGTGATGCAGTTCGGACGCAGCCGTCACAAGACCGTCGGCAAGGACCAGCCCAAGACCACGTTCAAGGACGTGGCGGGAGTGGACGAGGCGATCGAGGAGTTGGAGGAGGTCAAGGAGTACCTGCAGCACCCGGCCAAGTTCCAGGCGATGGGTGCGAAGATCCCGCGCGGCGTGCTGTTGTTCGGTCCCCCCGGCACGGGCAAGACGCTTCTCGCGCGAGCGGTCGCGGGAGAGGCCGGCGTTCCGTTCTTCTCGATCAGTGGCTCCGATTTCGTCGAGATGTTCGTCGGCGTCGGCGCGGCCCGGGTCCGTGACCTCTTCGAGCAGGCGAAGGCGAGCGCCCCCGCGATCGTCTTCGTCGACGAGATCGACGCCGTTGGCCGCCACCGCGGGGCCGGGCTCGGCGGAGGACACGACGAGCGCGAGCAGACCCTGAACCAGCTGCTGGTGGAGATGGACGGTTTCGACCAGCGGACGACGGTGATCCTGATGGCCGCGACCAACCGACCCGACATCCTGGACCCCGCGCTCCTGCGTCCCGGCCGGTTCGACCGGCAGATCGTCGTCGACCGTCCCGATCTCGAGGGAAGGAAGGCGATCCTCCGCGTGCATGCGAAGGGGAAGCCGCTCGATCCGGCGGTTGACCTCGACATCCTCGCCCGGCGCACGCCCGGCTTCACCGGCGCCGACCTCGCGAACGTGATCAACGAGGCCGCCCTGCTCGCCGCGAGACGGTCCAAGACGAGCATCACGATGCTGGAGGTCGAAGAGGCCGTGGACCGGGTGATGGCCGGACCGGAGCGCAAGAGCCGGGTGATGAGCGAGCAGGAGCGGCGCCTCATCGCCTACCACGAGGGCGGCCACGCGATGGTCGCGCACGTCCTGCCCAACACCGACGAGGTCCACAAGATCACGGTGATCCCGCGCGGTCGCGCACTCGGCTACACGCTCACCCTCCCCGAGCAGGACAAGTTCATGATGACGCGCGAGGAGCTGCGGGACGAGCTCGCGATGCTGATGGGCGGGCGGGTCGCGGAGGAGATCGTGGCCGGCGACATCTCCACCGGCGCGGGCAACGACATCGAGCGCGCGACCAAGATCGCCCGGCAGATGGTCACGGAGCACGGCATGAGCGACGCGATCGGGCCGAGGACCCTCGGGCAGAAGCAGGGCGAGGTCTTCCTGGGCCGCGACTGGGCATCCACACCCGACTACTCCGAGGCCATCGCGCAGGAGATCGATCAGGAGATCAGCCGGCTGATCGACGAGGCCCACGACGTGGCGCTCGAGATCTTGTCCCAGCACCGAGAGAAGCTCGACGAGCTGGCGGCGCTCCTGCTGGCGAAGGAGACGCTTGGATCGCGAAGAGGTCGAAGCGTTCTTCAAGGCCGTCGAGAAGCGCGCGCCTCGAGCCCCGGAGATCCGGAGCGCCGGCCTCGCGGTCTCCCGGACCGAGATGGTCACGCCGCTGAACCCTCCCGGACCCATCCGCCGATGACCGACCGCTGGGCGACGTTCGACTGTTACGGCACGCTGATCGACTGGGATTCCGGCATCCGGCGGACGCTCGCGCGTGTCTGGCCGGACGAGAACGTGGAGGTCCTGTTCCAGCGCTACCACGAGGCGCGAGCACCTGGTCCAGACCGGTCGCGACATCCCGTACCGGCAGGTGCTCCGGGAGACGCTCGCGGCCGTCGCCGAGGCCGAGGATCTCGAGCTGCCTCCGTCGGATGAGGACGCGCTCGCGGAATCACTCCCTGCGTGGCGCCCCTTCCGCGAGGTCACGGGCTCGCTCACCGATCTCCGAGAACGCGGTTGGCGCCTCGGGATCCTGACGAACTGCGACCCCGATCTGCTCGATGCCTCGCTGAAGACGATCGGCGTCGAGGTCGATGCCAAGATCACGGCGGCGGAGGCCCGGTCCTACAAGCCCGCGTTCGCGCACTGGGACACGTTCTTCCGGACGACCATGGCCGACCGCGAGCGGCACGTGCACGTCGCGGCGTCGCTGTACCACGACGTCGAGCCGTGCGCGCAGCTCGGTCTCCCGTGCGTCTGGATCAATCGACGGTACGAGTCGAGCGACCTCCCGCGCGCCCGCGAGCTCACCGATCTCGCCGGCCTGCCGGCGGCCTTGGAAGCGTTGGTTCCCGAGTAGCATCCGTGAGATGGACCTCCTGGGACCTCCCGACGGATTCGACGCGAAGAAGGTCGAGGAGGGCGTGCGGCTGATCCTCGAGGGGATCGGCGAGGATCCGGATCGGGGCGGTCTCCGCGAAACGCCCGCGCGCGTGGCTCGCATGTACGAAGAGACCTTCGCGGGGATCGGCAAGGACGCGTCGCAGCTCGTCACCGTGGTCGAGGGCGCCGACCACGACGAGATGATCATGGTCCGCGACATCCCCTTGCAGTCGTTCTGCGAGCACCACCTGATCCCGTTCGCCGGACGCGCCCATGTGGCGTACATCCCGAACAAGGCCCAGCAGATCACGGGCCTGTCGAAGATCGCGCGCGTCGTCGACCTGCTCGCGAAGAAGCCGCAGGTCCAGGAGCGGCTGACGACCGAGATCGCCGAGTCGATCGACAAGGCGCTCACTCCGAGAGGCGTGTTCGTCGTGATCGAGGCCGAGCACTTCTGCATGACGATGCGAGGGATCAAGAAGCCCGGGGCGGTGACCGTGACGTCGGCCGTTCGGGGACTCTTCCGCTCCGACGCGCGCACGCGCCAGGAGGCCATGGACCACATCGGCGCCCGCTGAGCCCGCTCCTCGGCGCCACTACCATCTGGGTCCTATGGCTGTGAACGGCGTGTGGCGCTGCCGTGATCGTGAGCTCCCGCTGGGCGAGCGGACGCTCGTGATGGGGATCGTGAACGTCACGCCCGACTCGTTCAGCGACGGTGGGATGTTCGAGGATGCCGAAGCGGCCGTGAAGCACGGGCTGCGGCTCCTCGAGGAGGGCGCCGACGTCCTCGACGTCGGTGGCGAGTCGACCCGGCCGGGTTCCGACGCGGTGGGGGCGGAGGAGGAGCGGAGCCGCGTGCTCCCTGTGCTCGAGGGGCTCCGGCGCGAAGCGCCGGAGGCCGTCCTGTCGGTCGACACGCGCACGGCGGTGGTCGCCGAGGAGGCACTGGTGGCCGGTGCCGATGCCGTGAACGACATCAGCGCCGGAGCCGATCCCGCGATGTTCCGCGTGATCGAGGCCGCAGGCGCCGGGATGGTCCTCATGCACATGCGAGGCGAACCCAAGACGATGCAATCGGACCCGCGGTACGACGACGTCGTCGCCGAGGTGCGTGCGTTCCTCGCCGAGCGACTCGAGACGGCGGTCGCGGCCGGGATCGGCCGCGACCGCCTCTGCGTCGATCCCGGCATCGGATTCGGGAAGAACCTCGAGCACAACCTCGACCTGCTCCGCGCGATCGGTCCGTTCCGCGAGCTGGGCGTGCCCGTCCTCGTCGGCGTCTCCCGGAAACGGTTCGTCGGTGAGCTCTCGCGTGTGGACGAGCCGGCCGACCGCCTGGAGGGGTCCCTCGCGGCCGCGGTCTGGTGCGCGGCGCAGGGCGTGGACCTCGTGCGCGTCCACGACGTGGGTCCCACGGTGCGCGCGCTCCGCGTCGTCGATGCGATCGTCCGAGGACGGTCGTGACCGACGACCTCCCGATCGTGCTGCTCCTGCACGACGAGGGGCGGTCGGCCGAGCAATGGCGCGAGTTCGTCTCGCTCCTCGAGTCCCGCTTCCGCGTGATCGCGCCCGACCTCCCCGACGGTGACGTCCCGGCCGCGCTCGAGCTCCTCCGGTCCACGCTCGGCGGCGAGCGGTACGGCGTGATCGGCCATGGCACGGGAGGGTCGCTTGGCACAGATGCTGGCGACCGAAGGGTCCGTCGACGCGATGGTCCTCCTCGACGCGCCGCGCGCCGAAGGGGTGAACGACGACGTCCTCGCCGCCGTCGATTTCCCCGTGCTCCTCCTGTGGGGTGAGGACGACGCCGTGGTGCCCGTGTCGGTCGCGGAGGAGCTGAACGACGCGATCGCCACCTCCACCCTCGGGCTCCTGCCCGGCTGCGGCCACGACCTCACCGACGAAGCGCCCGCGACGATCGCGCCGATGATCCTGGAGTACCTTCGAGCCCGGTATCTCAAGCAGTCCCACTCGGAGGCGCACGGCCACGACGCCGATCACGCGCACGAGGGCGTGGTGCGGATCCAACTCGAGCGACGCCCTCCATGGGTGGACCTCGAGGACGACGAGCGCGACGACTGGTTCGTCGACGATGACGAGGAGGCATCCACATGAACCGAGCCCGCCTGTTCCTGACCGGGATCCACGCGGAGGGCCGTCACGGTGCGCGCAGCGGAGAGAAGGACGAGCCGCAGCCGTTCGTCGTGGACCTCGATCTCGAGGTCGAGGTCCACGAAGACTCGATCGACGCGACGGCGGACTATCGGGGGGTCACGGACGCGGTCAGGGAGATCGTCGAACAGGGATCCTTCGACCTCATCGAGACGATGGCCGAAGCGATCGCCCATCGCATCGCCTCGTTCCCGCGCGTGGCCGAGGTGACGGCCGTCGTGCACAAGCCGAAGGCGGCCGGGCGCCTCGGGATCGACGGCGTGGCCGCAGGCGCGACCGCGTCCGCCGCCAGCAGCGAGTAGCCCCGTGGGGACGGACGCCTTCCTCGGGCTCGGCTCGAACCTCGGAGATCGCTTGACCAACCTCCAGGCGGCCGTCGACGCGCTCCAGGGTGAGCCCGGTCTCCGCGTGACCGGTTCCAGCCGAGTCTGGGAGACGGTCCCGGTGGGCGGCCCGCCCCAGCCCGACTACCTGAATGCGGTGATCCGGGTGGAGACGGACCTGTCGGCACGAGACCTCCTCGAGGTCGCCCGCCGGATCGAGGGGCGCCTGGGTCGCGTCCGCGAGGAACGCTGGGGCGCTCGCACGATCGACGTCGACATCATCCTCTTCGACGACGAGACGATCGACGAGCCGGACCTCGTGGTGCCGCACGCGCGGCTGTCACAGCGCGCGTTCGTCCTCCTCCCGCTCCTCGAGCTCGACCCCGACGCGATGCTGCCCGACGGGACCCGCCTGAAGGACCTGCGCGTCGACACCGACGGCGTGGTGCCCTCCGCTCCTCCGCTCGCCGTGCGCCCGTGAACGCCACCTGCTTCCGCTGCGACTGGAGCGGGGCCACGGCCGCTGCGACGTGTCCCGAGTGCGGCGCGCCGCTCTACCGATCGGTAACGAAGGACCGGGGGCGCCGCGCCGACCCCACCTCGACGCCGGTGGCGCGAGAGGAAGCTGAGGAGCTCGACGACCCGTCAGGGCGACGGCGATCCGCACCTCGAACGATCCTGCTGATCGCCGGAGCCGTCTTCAGCGTGATCGGGCTCCTGTGGTGGGGAGGAGTTGTGGATCCGGGCGCCGAGCGCCTCGACGGTTCCGCACCGACTCCGCCGGAGACTGGTGGGCAGCTGATGTACGCGGTTCCGGATGGAGACGGGACGGCGCGCCTCTGGCGGTGGGATCTGGTGACCGACCGGGTCACGAGGGGGCCGTTCATCCGCTCACCGCTCGCCCTGGTGAACGTGGGATCGACCGCGGACGGCCGGCTCGGGTTCACCGCCGACGCGGGGAACGGGATCCGCGAGGCGTTCGTGCTCGATTCCCTCGAGTCCAGCGCCTCGCCGACGGCCATCGGGCGCGGCGACATCGTGGAGTGGACGGACCGGGGGACCATCGTGCTCTTGGTCGAGCGCGGCAGGCTGCTCGACGACTGCCGCCGGCTCGTGACCGTGGCGGCGATCGACGTCGTCTCCGGCGCCGATGAGCGTGTGGTCCGCGACGCGGTCTGCGGCGATGTCGTGTCCGTGGGGCGGTCGAGCCTCGGCTACTTCTTCACGATCCTCGGAGAGACCGGAGCGGACCTCGTCGGGGCCGGGTACCGGGACGCCGGTGCCCTGCTGCGCGACCACGGGATGATCGACATCTCGCCGGACGGCTGGATGTTCGTGACGCCGACATCCCAGTTCCTGGCCGACGAGACATCGACGGACGGATCCCTCGATCCTCCGATCCACGTGTCGGGGGTGGCGTCCCGCTTCCGGCTGTTCGGTGGGCGACCGGACGAGTTACTCGTGGCTGGCCAGCCGCTTCGGATCGTGCGGGTGCTCGCCTACTCAGCCGGCGGTGAGCGGGCGCTGGTGATCGGGCGGCGGGGGCGGGACGACGCCGCGCTCTGGGAGGTGCCGCTCGGCAGCGTCGGGAGGGATCCCCAAACGCCCCGGTTCGTCGTCGAGGTCGGCGGACCCACGCACGCCGCGTACGCGAGCGACGGCACCGCGTTCGTGCTCACCGGCGGGCGCCTCTGGCATCTCCGGAACCATCGGCTCACGGCATCGGCGGTCCCGGAGGGTGCACCCGAGGTCGCCGGTCCGTTCGCCTGGGTGCTCCGACCGCCGACCTCGGACGTGTAGGCGGAACACCGCAGTCGAGTTGCGATACTCGCTTGATGAAGGTTGCCGTGATCGGCGCGGGACGGGTGGGGACCGCGGTGGCCGTGCTGCTCGAGCGTGCCGGCCATCGCTTGGTCGGCGTCTCCGGGCGGGGGGAGACGCGAGGTCGCGTCAGCTCCCATCTCCCGGAGGTACCCGTGCTCGAGCCCGCCGAGGCGGCCGTCGCGGCGGAGCTCGTCGTGATCGGCACGCCCGACGATGCGATCGAGCCGACGGTCGCCGCCCTCGCCGCGGCGGCCGCCCTCACTCCCGGCGCATGGGTCATGCACCTGTCCGGTTCGCTCGGCCTGGAGGCGCTCCGCCCCGCCCGCGCGATCGGCGCCCGTGGCCTCGCGATGCATCCGCTGCAGACGTTCCCGGACGTCGGGTCCGCGTTGCAGGGCCTGCCCGGAAGCTCGATCGCGGTGACCGCCGACGACGAAGAGGGCTACCGCTTCGGAGAGCGGCTTGCCGACGATCTCCACGGTGTGCCGTTCCGGCTGGCCGACGAGCTCCGGCCGCTGTATCACGCGGCCGCGGTGTTCGCGTCCAACTACCTCGTGACCGTCTCGGCGATCGCCGAGTCGCTGTTCGCGGGGGCCGGCGTGCCCGATCCCACCTCGGCGATGGCCCCGCTGCAGCGGACCTCGCTCGACCACGTCGAGCAGCTCGGTCCCGCCAAGGCCCTGACCGGTCCTGCGATGCGGGGGGACGCGGGGACCATCCGGCGGAACCTGGAGGCGCTCGAGCAGCATGCGCCGAAGCTCGTGCCGACCTACGTCGCGCTCGCGAGGGCGACGCTCCATCTCGCCGAGCGATCCGGGCGGCTCTCCCCTCGCTCCCTCGCCGCGGTCGAGGACGTGCTGGCCGCGTGGACCTGATCCGGACCGCGGTCGAGGTCCGTCGCGCCACCGATCGCGTCCGTGACCTCGAAGCCGAACGAACGGAGGTAGGGCTCGTTCCGACGATGGGGGCGCTGCACGAAGGACACGCCTCCATGATCCGACGCGCCCGCGCCGAGTCCGCCTTCGTCCTCGTGTCGCTCTTCGTCAACCCCGCCCAGTTCGGCCCCGGTGAAGACCTCGCGGCGTATCCGCGCGACGAGGATCGGGACCTCGAGATCTGCCGGCGTCTGGGCGCCGACGCCGTCTGGGCGCCCACGGTGGAAGAGGTCTACCCGCCCGGCCTCTCGCTCCCGGAGCCCGATCCCGGTCCGATCGGCGAGACCTTCGAGGGCGCGGCGCGGCCCGGTCACTTCCGCGGCGTGCTGAAGGTCGTGCACCGCCTCTTCGACGTGACGGGGCCGTGCCACGCGTACTTCGGGGAGAAGGACGCCCAGCAGCTGTTCCTCGTCCGCCGCATGGTCCGCGAGGAAGCGCTGCCCGTGACGGTCGTGCCGTGTCCGACCGTTCGCGAGCCCGACGGTCTCGCGTGGTCGTCCCGGAACGCGCGGCTCGGCGCCGAGGAACGCGAGCAGGCCGGCTGCCTGTTCCTCGCGCTCTCGGAGGGAGCGGCGCTCGCGCGTGCCGGCGAGCGGGACGTGGCGATCCTGGTCGCGGCGATGGCCCGCGAGATCGGTGCGACGCCGCTCGCGCGCCTCGACTACGCGGCCGTCGTCCGCGACGACACGTTCGAGCCCGTTTCCCACCTCGACCAGCCCGCTCGCGCCATCGTCGCGGCACGCTTCCCATCGGCCAGGCTGATCGACAACCTGCGCCTCCCCGAGCCCGCTCCAGAACCTGCGAGGGAACGATGAGCGAGTTGTCGGCGCTCGGCCCGTGGGCCACGATGGACCGTTCCGCACCGAACCCATCGACCAGGAGTACGCGATGTTGCTGACCGCCGACGTCGGGAACACGGAAACCGTGCTGGGCGTCTTCGACGGCCCGGAGCTCGCGCACACGTGGCGCCTGTCGTCGCAGCCCGAGCGCTCCGCAGACGAGCTCGCGCTCGTCTTCGCCGGGCTGCTCGAGCATCGGGGGTTGGCGCTCGAGAAGCTCTCCGGTCTCTGCATCGCGTCGGTCGTCCCCGACGTCACGCAGCAACTCAAGGAGATGGCCGCTCGGTATCTCTCCTTCGAGCCGTTGATCGTCGGTCCGGGCACGAAGACCGGCGTCTCGGTGCTGACGGACAATCCCCGCGAGGTGGGTGCGGACCGCATCGTGAACACGCTCGCGGCGTACACGCGGTTCGGCGGACCCGCGATCGTCGTCGACTTCGGCACCGGGACCAACTTCGACGTCGTCTCGGAGCGCGGCGAGTTCCTCGGGGGAGTCATCGCTCCCGGCCTGCAGATCTCTGCGGCCACCCTCGTCCAGCGCGCGGCAAGGCTCACCCGCGTGGAGCTGGAGGCGCCGCCGTCGGTGATCGGGAAGAACACGGTCGAGGCGATCCAGTCGGGCCTCGTGTTCGGCACCGCGGGCGAGGTCGACGGCATCGTCGACCGGATCCGGCGGGACCTGAGCGGCGCCACCACGATCGCTACCGGTGGACTGGCTCCGGTCGTGATCCCGCACTGCCGGACGATCGATCATCACGAGCCGTTCCTGACGCTCGAGGGCCTGCGGCTCGTCCACGGGAAGAACGTGGATGACTGAGCCGGACGCGAGCGGCCGCTCGCGTGAGGAGGAGGTCCTCCGAGCCCGGCGCGCGTCCCTGGATCGGTTGGGGGACCGGGCGTTCGCGATCACCCTCCGTGACGCGCTGGACGTGGACGAACCGGTCGCCACCTCCGCGCTCCGTGAGCGATACCAAGCGCTTCCACCGGATCATCGGGAGCAGGAGGCCGTGACTGTCGCGGGACGCGTCGTCCTGAAGCGAGACATGGGCAAGCTGAAGTTCCTGACGCTCCGCGACGGGAGCGGCGACATCCAGCTCGTGTGCAACCAGACGGAGCTGGACGAGGAGAGCTTCGCGCTCCTCGATGAAGTGGATCTCGGGGACATCATCGGCGCCACCGGACAGGTGGGCACGACCCGGCGCGGCGAGCTCTCGGTCTTCGTCGAACGCTGGGCGATGCTGACGAAGTCCCTGCGCCCGTTGCCCGAGAAATGGCATGGGCTCAAGGACCCGGATCTCCAGCAGCGCCGGCGATACCTGCACCTGATCGTGGACGAGACGCCGCGGCTTCACTTCGCCGCGCGCGCGGCCGTCCTCCGGGCCCTCCGCGAGGTCCTGCACGAACGGGGCTTCGTCGAGTCCGAGGGCCCGATGTTGCAGACGGTCGCGGGCGGTGCCAACGCCCGGCCGTTCACGACGTTCCACGAAGCCCTCGGCATCGAGATGAAGCTCCGGATCTCGCTCGAGCTCTACCTGAAGCGCCTCCTGGTGGGCGGGATCGAGCGCGTGTACGAGCTCGGACGGAACTTCCGCAACGAGGGGATCGACCGCGATCACAACCCCGAGTTCACGATGCTCGAGGCGTATCAGGCCTACGGGGACTACACGACGATGATGGAGCTGTCGGAGGTGCTCGTTCGCGAGAGCGCTCGCGCCGTGAACGCGGTGATGGGCCGCGACCCCGACGACCTGACGATCCCCTGGAAGGGACAGCAGATCGATCTCGCCGCGCCGTTCCGTCGGCTCGAGATGCTCGCCGCCGTGTCGACGGCGACGGACGAGGAGATCACGTTGGATCGCACCGACCTCCGCGCGATCGCCGAGCGGCACGGCGTGGAGGTGGACGACGTCTGGGGTCCCGGCAAGATCGTGGTCGAGCTCTTCGAAGCGCTCGTGGAGGAGACGATCTCGGAGCCGACCTTCGTCGTGGACTTCCCTCGCGAGGTGTCTCCGCTCGCGAGGCCCCATCGCACGAACCCGGATCTCACGGAGCACTTCGACCTGATCATCGGGGGGGTCGAGCTGGTCACGGCGTTCTCCGAGCTCAACGATCCCATCGAGCAACGAGCCAAGTTCGAGCTGCAGCGACAGTTGAAGGCGGCGGGCGTCGAGGAGACGCATCCGTTGGACGAGGACTTCCTCCGCGCGCTCGAGCACGGGATGCCGCCGGCGGGTGGACTTGGTCTCGGCATCGATCGCCTGCTGATGGTCCTGACGGACGCGGCGTCCCTCCGCGACCTCATCATGTTCCCGGCGCACCGTCCCGAAGCGCTCGACTGAGCGACCGACCGGTCTCGCGGTCGCCCGCCGTGACGAACATCACCCATGGCCTGTCACGTGCGGCACCGCCGCGACGGAGGCATCTCGATACTTTCGGCCAGGAGATCAGGAGATCAACGGACCCGGATGGCCCGGAGGCGCACCGACGGCGCAAGGAACCGGACAGACCGCCGGAGCGCAGCTGGGGGATCAGGGGGTGGCCCCGCCGCACCCGGGGCATCCGTGGGGGCCGGCTCGCCTTCGGCGAGCCGGCCCCCTTGCCTTCCAGGTCACGACCGAGACCATCGCTTGCCGGCTCCCCGGCCGCTGCCACCCAGCGCTCCGAGGTCCACCAGGACGCCCACGACCACCAGGACGAGCCCGACGCTGCGCACGCCTCCGTACCGGTTCTGCGCGACGGCGTAGGCGAGCGTGGTCGTCGGGAACAAGAAGAAGCCGATCAGCGGCCAGACCCACGTCCCGTACGCGGTCGAGAGGTAGCTGGAGAAGAGCCACAGCACGACCATGATCGTGCGAGGAAGCAGGAGGACGAACAGGACGATCAGGCAGCCCACGGGCCGAACCCTACCGCGGCCTCAGCTGCCGGCGGTGACCTCGTGCAACGTGCGGAGGATGTCCTGGAGGCCCCTTCCCTTGGCGACGAAACCAGAGGCGCCGGCCCCCCGAGCCGCCCGTTCCACACCCTCGTCCGCGTGCGCGGTGAGGATCACGACGGGGAGGTCCGGCGTCGAGGAATGGATCCGCTGCATCGCCTCGATCCCGGAGATGTCCGGCATGGAGAGGTCCATGAGGACCACGTCGGGCTGGAGCTCCTTCGCTCCGATGCACGCGTCCTCGCCGCCCGAGGCCTCTCCGGCGATCTCGATGTCGCCGATCAGACGCAGGGCCGACGCGAGCGCCTTCCGGAAGGCGGGATGATCATCGACGACGAGCACACGCACGGTCTCTCGCTCACTTTCTGTCGGGTCCGGACTCGGGGCGCCGGACCTCCGGGAGGAGTCGCCTCGTGCGCGGGGACACCAGGGGCGGTCCGACGATGGTGCCAGTCGACCACCAGCGCTGCCAACGGTCTTCCGGGTGATCCTTCTGGTTCGAAAGGTCTATGCCGCGTGTCACCCGTCGGAATACATCGTCCTCACTCTCCCTTGGGACTCATCCCCGGGCTCGGTTCTTCCGAAGACTCAGATGAGAGTTGGATCCGGACGAGATCCGGTCCCGAGTGGACGGAGCAGATGTTGGGCGGCGTGCTGGCGTATCGGGGTCGCTGGGTATACTGCGTGCAGAGAGGCGCTGTGACCGGAAGGGAGCGGCGCCTCACGTACCTCGAGGGTAGGACGGGGTCCGACGATCCTCGGGGCCGGACGGACGGGTCGCCGCCTGGAGGGATGTAGGGCATGTTCGAGCGATTCACCGACCGAGCACGACGCGTGGTGGTCCTCGCCCAAGAAGAGGCGAGGATGCTCAACCACAACTACATCGGCACGGAGCACATCCTCCTCGGGCTGATCCACGAGGGCGAAGGGGTCGCCGCCAAGGCGCTCGAGTCCCTGAACATCTCGCTCGAGGCCGTGCGCCAGCAGGTCGAGGAGATCATCGGGCAGGGCCAAGCGGCGCCCACCGGACACATCCCGTTCACTCCTCGCGCCAAGAAGGTCCTCGAGCTGTCGCTCCGCGAAGCGCTCCAGCTCGGCCACAACTACATCGGCACCGAGCACATCCTGCTCGGCCTGATCCGCGAGGGCGAGGGCGTCGCCGCCCAGGTGCTGCAGAAGCTCGGCGCCGACCTCAACCGCGTCCGCCAGACCGTGATCCAGCTCCTCTCCGGCTACACCGCCGGCAAGGGCGAGCAGGTCGCCGGCTCCCAGGAGGGCGGCGGTCAGGGTTCGATGGTGCTCGACCAGTTCGGGCGGAACCTCACCCAGCTCGCGCGCGACGGCAAGCTCGACCCGGTCATCGGTCGCGAGAAGGAGATCGAGCGCGTCATGCAGGTCCTCTCGCGCCGGACCAAGAACAACCCGGTGCTGATCGGGGAGCCCGGCGTGGGGAAGACCGCGGTCGTCGAGGGGCTGTCGCAGGACATCGTCCGCGAAGAGGTGCCCGAGACCCTGAAAGGCAAGCAGATCTACACGTTGGACCTCGGGGCGCTCGTCGCCGGCTCCCGGTACCGCGGTGACTTCGAAGAGCGCCTCAAGAAGGTGTTGAAGGAGATCAAGACCCGCGGCGACATCGTGCTGTTCATCGACGAGCTCCACACCCTGGTCGGCGCGGGGGCTGCGGAAGGTGCCATCGACGCCGCAAGCATCCTGAAGCCGATGCTCGCGCGCGGTGAGCTGCAGACGATCGGCGCCACCACGCGCGACGAGTACCGCAAGCACCTCGAGAAGGACGCCGCGCTCGAGCGGCGGTTCCAGCCCATCGTGGTCGAGGAGCCGACCGTCGCGCACACCATCGAGATCCTGAAGGGCCTCCGGGATCGCTACGAGGCCCACCACCGCGTGAGCTTCACCGACGACGCCCTCGTGGCCGCCGCGAACCTCGCCGACCGCTACATCGCGGACCGCTCGCTCCCGGACAAGGCGATCGACCTGATCGACGAGGCCGGGTCGCGTACTCGGATCCGCCGGATGACCGCCCCGCCCGATGTCCGCGAGGTCGACGAGAAGATCGCCGAGGTCCGTCTCCGGAAGGAGTCGGCCATCGACGCGCAGGACTTCGAAGGCGCCGCGTCCCTGCGTGACGAGGAGCGGCAGCTCCAGGAGGAGCGCCAGCGCCGCGAGCAGCGGTGGAAAGCCGGCGAGATGGACGTCCTGTCGGAGATCGGCGAGGAAGAGATCGCCGAGGTGCTCTCCGTCTGGACCGGCATCCCCGTCTTCAAGCTCACCGAGGAGGAGACGGAGAAGCTCCTCCGCATGGAGGACGAGATCCACAAGCGCATCATCAGCCAGCACGAATCCATCTCCGCGGTCTCCCGCGCCATGCGCAGGACGCGGAGCGGCCTCAAGGACCCGCGCCGCCCTTCGGGCTCGTTCATCTTCCTCGGCCCGTCGGGCGTCGGGAAGACCGAGCTCTCCAAGGCGCTGGCGGAGTTCCTGTTCGGCGACGAGGACGCGCTGATCCAGCTCGACATGTCCGAGTACATGGAGAAGCACACGGTCTCGCGCCTGATCGGCTCGCCCCCCGGCTACGTCGGCTACGAGGAGGGCGGCCAGCTCACCGAAGCCGTCCGCCGCAAGCCGTTCGCCGTGGTGCTGTTCGACGAGATCGAGAAGGCGCACCCGGACGTGTTCAACACCCTGCTGCAGATCCTCGAGGACGGACATCTGACGGACGCGCAGGGCCACAAGGTGGACTTCAAGAACACGATCATCATCATGACCTCGAACCTCGGTACGCGCGACATCGCCAAGGGCGTGGGGATCGGCTTCACGGCGGCTCGCGACGACGCCGTCACGTACACGAAGATGAAGGAGAACGTGACCGAGGAGCTCAAGCGCTCCTTCCGGCCGGAGTTCCTGAACCGCATCGACGAGGTCATCGTCTTCCACTCGCTCACCCCCGACGACGTCAAGCTGATCGTCGACCTGCTCATGCGACGGGTCGAGGAGCAGCTGAAGTCCAAGGACGTCGACATCGTCCTCACCGACGCAGCCAAGACGCTGCTCGCGGAGCGCGGCTACGACAAGGCCCTGGGTGCTCGTCCGCTCCGCCGCACGATCCAGCAGCTGGTGGAGGATCCCCTCGCCGAGAAGCTCCTCTACAAGGAGTTCCGGGCCGGGGAGACGATCATCGTCGACGTGCTGGACGGCGAGATCACGTTCGAGCACGGCGCCGGCATCATGCCGCCCGACACACCGCCCGTGGAGCTCGCGGGGTCGACCGAGTAGGTCGAACCCGCGTCACCCGCCACGCCTACGAGCGCGGCGGAAAGGCCGAAGCCCGGTCCTCGGAGACCGGGCTTCTCGGCATCTCGGGGTGGTCGCCGGTTCTTGAGGCCGATCGCAGCTCGACCGTCAGACGACGTCGACCCAGAGGGTATCCGTCTCGTCGTCGAAGGCCAGAGCCCTGATCTCGGCGCCGAACGGGATCCTCGTCACCTCCCGGGTGTCCTCGTTCACGCGTCGGATGATCCCGTCTTCGTCGCCAACCCAAACCGCTCGAGAGCCGACCGCGAGGCCGGAGGGATCCTGTCCCACCTGGACCTGGTACCTCACGTCGTTCGTCGCGGGGTCGATCCGGGAGAGCGTTCCAACGCTCGTGGACAGCGCCCACACCGCTACGTCTCCCGAGACGAGGTAATCCGCGGCCGTTGGCATCACGATCTCCTCGACGGGCCGCATCGTTCCGGGGTCGTACCTCGTCACCGTTCCACCAACGGTGTCCACCGTCCAGACCGACCCGTGGCCGAACGCGATCGTATCGATCGGCGCGAGGCCCATCCGGGTCCGATCCTCGCCAGTACGCGGGTCGTAACGGACCAGGCGCCCGTCGCTGCCACCGAGCCAGACGAAACCCCCGCCGAACGTGACGTCGTTGGAGCCGAACTGGTCCGGCGCGAAACCGATCGCCTCCCGTTGCTCACCGGTCGCCGGGTTCACCTCGACGAGGCCCCCGTCGTGAGCGAACCAGATCTTGTCCGAGCCTTCCGCGAGGTTGACCGAGAACGAGATCCCGAATTCGAGCAGGATGCGGTTTCGCACCTCCGAGCGTGAAGGGTCGACGTGGAAGAGGTATCGGAACCGGGCCGTCCAGACACCCCCTTGGCCCACCACCATCGAGTGCGGCGACGTCGGGAGCGTGACCCCGGGCACGGATACCCTCGGGACTGGGACGGGGATCGACTTCAGGATCGGTGGCTCCCGCTCGGGATCCACCTGCACCACGACCTCCGAAAGCGCAACGGTCGAGGGGGTAGGGGATGGCGATCCCGGGTGTCCGCGAGTGACCGCGAACGCGACGCCGGCGACCGCCACCAGGAGGGCGAGTCCCGCAGCGATCAGGGCCTTCAGGGACGGCCGCTCCCGGCCGGCGCCCGGCTCGATCGTCGCGCGTCGCTCCGCGGCCTCGGCCGCCGGGAGCGCCCGCGCCCGCGGCTCCTCGTCGACCGAGGTCACCGCGAAGACCTGCCAGCTCCCCGGCACGCCCTTCAGCTCGTGTGCCGACAGGTCCTCGAATCCGAACCCGGATCCGGTCACGAGCTCCTTCGTCGTGCTCGTCACCAGGAGCTCGCCCTCCTCGGCGAGCGACATCACGCGGGCTCCGATCACCACCGCGATCCCCTGTGCCTTGCCGCCCTGGTCTTCGGTCTGGCCGGTGTGGATCCCGGCCCGGATCTCGATGCCCAGGTCCCGAACCTCGTCCGCGATCGCGACGGCGCAGCGGATCGCCCGGTCGGGTTGGGGGAACGTCGCGAAGAACCCGTCGCCCGCGTGATCCTCCTCCCTGCCTCCGAACCGTCGGAGCGCGGCGCGGACGATCCGATCGAAGCGGGTGGAGAGTGCTCGGTAGCGAGCATCGCCGAGCTCGGCGGCGATGTGTGTCGAGCCGACCACGTCGAGCATCAACACGGTCGCGATCCGGCGCCCAGGCATCGAGGAAGTATCCGCTCAGCGTGCCGAGGCCTCAAGGGCCATCCCGAGTATCGGCGATGCCGAAGCCCGGTCCCCTTCCGGAACCGGGCTTCTCGGCATCTCCGGGTGGTTCGCCTCTCAGTTCGATGGTGAACCGGTCGGTGACCGAGTCCCCGCTCGAAGATCAACGTGTGGTCGTCGAGCCACTCGGGCGTTCCACCGTCGAGCGACCTTCGCCACCTGGCCGGTCTCCACGTCCACGATGTAGACCGCGCTCGGGTCGGCGTAGGCGATCCTGCGTGCCCGTCGGGGGACCAGCTCGATGCCAGCCGAGCTCCTCCTGCTCGCCGGGAGCCATGACGAGGAGCCGGGGATGTTTCCCGTCGGCATCGGCGAGCCAGATGCTTGTGCCCGCGAAGGCGCCACGCTCACTTTCGAACCGTGGTCGTCCCACGTACGCGATCGTCGTGCCGTCGGGCGAGTACGACCCATGGGCGCGCGTCCCTGCCAGTACGAGCTGAGGTTCCCCGCCGGTGGCCGGGATCGGCCAGAGGTCCCACACCACGATCACTCTCCAGCGGCCCTCGGGGCAGGTTGAACAGGATGACCTGCCGTCGGGACGCAGCTCGCCGACATGAACCAATGGTGCGAGGACTGCACGGGCAGGTTCGTGAGCCTCGTCGTCGAGCCGCTGACCGGATCCAGGAGGTACAGGTCGCCGATCTCCTCGTCGAAGCGGTTCCGACCTTGGAAGACGATCTCGCCCGCCGGGGTCCACCGCGGGATTGAACTCGTCCATCCCGTTCGACGGCGGTGTCACGCGTCGCACGCCGGTTCCGTCGAAGTTCCCGATGTAGATGTGGAGGCGATTGTCATCGCCGATCGGATCGCAGCCAGGGAGCGAAGGCCAGCTCGTCACCGTCCGGTGACACCACGTAGATGGACCCGCCGTCGAGGGAAGCCGGGAGCGTCGTGATGGAGCCGGTGTCGAGATCGACGACCACGTGGGTGGCGTCCTCCCGGATCGAAGCTCGGACCGCCGGTGCGGTCCTGGGCCTCGGGACGCATCGCGCTGATCGCGATGACGGCTGCGGCGGCCACGATCGCGGCGACCAGGGCGAACGCCCCGATCCGGCGGTTCCTCGCCATCAGTCGCTGCCGCTGTTCCTGTTCCTTCCACGAGTCCGACTTCGGGTTCGGTCTGCTTGGTGACCATGTCGAAGACCTCCTTGAGCTCAGGCATGCGTGCCTCCCGAGGTGCGTCTGAGGACGGCACGTCCTTGCGTCGCGAGAGCCCGCACGGTCGATGGGCGGATGCTCATGATCCGTGCGGCCTCCTCGGAGCCGTAGCCGTACATGTCGAGCAGGAGGAGGGCGGCGCGTTGTCGCGGCGCCAGGTCGAGCAAGAGCACGCGGATGTCTTCCCGGAGATCGATCTCGTCGAACGGGTCGCGATCTCGCCCGACGGGGACCAGGCGCCGACCGGCCCGGCGTGCGGCGCGTGCCCGCATCCGGGAACCGTTCAACGCCACGCGGAAGAGGTAGGCGGTCGGATCGTCGATCGTGTCGATCCGGTCCCACCGCTCCCACAGCTTCAGGAAGGCGTCCTGCATCAGCTCGGCGGCGTCGGCCCGGTTCCCCGTCACGAAGTACAGGGCCTTGAAGAGACCCCGGTGTTCCTCGGCGAAGAACGTCGAGAAGTCGGTCGGGACCGAGGCCCGCTCAGGGAACCGGATCACGTTACCCTCTGCCTGCATCGCCTTCCTAGATGCCGCCCGGCGATCACGCGCTTAGGGGCTTCCAAGAATCGCACGAAGCGTGGAAGCGAGGAGAAGCCAAAGCCGGATCTCCCGGACCGGTCACAGACTCGTTGTCAGGCGACGTCGACCCAGAGGTGCCCGGTCTCCTCGTCGAACGCCAGACCGCGGATCTCCGCACCGAACCGGATCTCGGTGACCTGGCGAGTGTCTTCGTCCACACGGCGGATGACGCCGTCCTCGTCGCCGACCCAGATCGCGCCGTCACCGGCCGCGAGCCCAGCCGGTGTCGGTCCGACCTGCACCACCCCGGTGGACTCCATCGTCGAGGGGTCGATCCGAGTGATCGTTCCCTGGGGCCGGGAGAGCACCCAGATCGCCGAGTCCCCGACCACGACGCCGTCACCTCCGTTCACCGCGACCCGCGCCCGCCGGCGGATCGAGGCGGGGTCGTACTCCGAAAGCGTCTCGCCGACGACATCGATCGTCCAGACCGAGCCGTGTCCGAACGCGAGCGCGTCGATCGGATCCAGACGGGCTCGCGTGACCTCGCGGTCGGTCCGTGGGTCGAAGCGAATCAGCCGGCCGTTTCCCATGCCGACCCACACGAACCGACCTCCGACGGTCACCTCGGTCGCGCTCGTGATCGAGTCAAACGAGGTCACGCGGCGCTGCTCGCCGGTCGCCGGGTTGACCTCGATCAGGCCTCCGTCGAACGCCACCCAGATCTTGTCCTCGCCTTCGACGACGTCGAACGAGAATGAGATCGGAGCCTCGAGGGTGATGCGGGTCCGCACCTCCGACCGGCCGGGATCGACGTGGTAGAGGGAGCGGTACCGGATGGTCCAGACCCCGCCCTGCCCGACCGCGATCGGGTGGGTCGCGGCGGGCGGCCCGATCGGTGGCCCTCCGTGTTGCTCCACACGGATCGGGATCGATCGGACGATCGGGGGGTCCCTTTCTGGATCGACCTCCACGACGGCGTGGGCCGGAGTCACGGGGTGAGGATCCGCTGAGGGTGCCGTCCCGGGGTCGCGTGTTGCGGCGAATGCGACGGCCGCGATCACGAGCAGGAGTCCCGAGCTCACCGCGATCAGCGCTCTGCGCGGCTGCGACCGACTGGCAGACGGTTCGATCGCCGCGCGACGCTCAGCCGCTTCCGCCGCAGGGAGCGGTCGCGTTCGCTCGCGATCGTCCACAACGGTGACCGCGAAGACCTGCCACGTCCCCGGCACGCCCTTCAGCTCGTGCGCCGAGAAGTCCTCGAACGCGAAGCCGGAGCCCGTCACCAGCTCCTTCGTCGTCGTTGTTACGAGGATCTCGCCGGCACCGGCGAGCGACATCACGCGGGCGCCGATCACCACCGCGATCCCGTGGGTCTTGCCCTCTTGCGACTCCGTCTGTCCGGTGTGGATCCCTGAGCGGATCTCGATCCCGAGGGACCGGACCTCGTCGGCGAGTGCGGCCGCGCAGCGGATCGCCCTGTCCGGCTGCATGAACGTTGCGAAGAATCCGTCGCCGGCGTGATCCTCCTCGCGCCCGCTGAAGCGCTTCAACGCAGCTCGCACGATCCGGTTGAACCGCGTCGAGAGCTCCCGGTACCGTGCGTCGCCGAGCTGCGCGGCGACGTGGGTGGAGCCCACCACGTCGAGCATCAGCACGGTCGCGATCCGGCGTTGGGGCATGGCGCAGTATCCGCCCGCCCGAGGTCGGCCTCAACCGTCGCTCAGAGCATCGGACGGAGCTCTGCCGGCACGAGGTCCGCGAACGTCCATCCTGTCCAGAGGTCGTCGGCGATCCTCGCCGGGTCGCGGGAGACCCCGCGCCGAGCGAAGTGCTCGCAGATCCGTTCGACGTCGCGGGCCAGCAACGCTTCGGCGTGACGGTTCTTCTTCGGGTCGACGGCTTGCGGCAGGTCGATCACCGAGATCCGTCCCTCCCACACGAGGATGTTGAACGCGGAGAGGTCGCCGTGGACCACGTCGTGGAAGAGCATCCGTTCGATCACACGGATGCACTGTTCGAGGAGATCCTCGTTCTCCGCGGGGTCCGTGGGTCGATAGCGGTGGAGCTGCGGCGCGGCGTCGTCCTCGTCGCCGATGTACGACATGAGGATCGCGTTGTCGGTAGCTTCGATCGGACGGGGGACTGGCGCCCCCGCGGCGAACAGCGCCTCCAGGGTCTCCCATTCGCGTCCGACCCAGATCCCACCCTGGACCTCGCGACCGAACCGGGTCTTCTTCTCCAGCGCGACGCGGATCCGCCGCTCCTTGATGAACTCGCCGTCCCGGTAGAGAGACTCGTCGCGGAAGTCGCGCCGGTCGAGCGGGTGGTAGATCTTCAGCGCCGCCAGCTCTTCACCGGTCGTGCGCGGGTTCGCGCGCACCAGGTGCACGCTCGCTTCCTTGCCGCTCTTGATGGGCCGGATGACCCGTTCGATGAGCCCTTCGTCGAGGAAGTGCTCGAAGACTTCGTCTGGCAACGCGGGTGCTCCTTCGTTCGCAGGGATACGGGCATGAGCGAACGCCGCGCCCTACGGGAGCTACCGCGTGCGAGCCGGACGGCTCAGCGGGAGACGGAGGGACGCTGCGCGCTGACGATGACCGTGTGGGCACTCATCTCGCATCCCTCCTTCGTGTCTCGGCAAGTACGGCGCGCCGGTCGCGCCGAGTGGGCTGAGTATACGCACTCACCGCGCGAGCAGGTCGTTCATCCCGACTCCATCGGATCCGTGCAGGGGCGCGATGGCCTCGACGACCGCGACAGGGATGTGCGTCACCGCGCGGAACCCGTCGCCGTCGGGAAGGACCTCCTGCGCGACGGAGACGAAGCGTGGGCCACTCCGCACCAGGTATCCGACGGTGTTGACCAAGTAGTCGGCCCGGGCGTCCTCGGGGTCGGGCTCGTCGAAGTCGAACCAGGCGTCGCGCCAGGTCACGAGGACGACGGGGTACTCGGGCGGGTCAGTGGGGTCTCCGACAGGCTCGGCGAGCCTCTCGGCCGGCCCGATGGCAGGCTCGTCGGGGCCCTGATCCAGTCCGGCGTCTCCGCCGCCGATCGGAACGACCTCCACGACCGTGCCTCCTCTTCCTCTCTCGGCGTCCGTCGAAACATCTATCGGCATGTCCGACGCAACTCGTAGCCGAAGGGGTCCGATCTCACACCGCCGGCCGCCGATCCGAGCCGAAGGTCCTAATCAGAGGAAGGTAGCCGGCGGCGCCGACACCTCCCGCCGAGGTGTGTCACTCCCGGTGGCTACCGTCAGCCGTCCATGACTCGGCCTCGGACCTTCTTCGCCTGCTCGGGATGCCGGCAGCAGGTGGCCCAATGGGTCGGCCGCTGCCCGGGCTGTGGGACATGGGGCACGATCGAGAGCTCCGGAGGGGCAGCGGGGACCGTGTCGCCCGTCCTGACGCTCGGGGGGTCCTCGGCGGTCGAGCCGCGTGTGCCCACCGGGATCCAGGGGCTGGATCGGGTCCTCGGCGGCGGTCTCGTCCCCGCCTCAGTGGTCCTCCTGGCGGGGGAGCCGGGGATCGGCAAGTCCACCCTGCTGCTGCAGATCCTCTCTCGGCTCGCCGAGGGTGGGCGGGAGTGCCTGCTGGTGTCGGGCGAGGAGTCCCACGCGCAGGTCGCGGCCCGGTCGCGGCGGCTCGGCGTGGCGGGCGATGCGGTGGCCTTCGCGCCGGGCCGCGACCTGGCGACCGTGCTGGGGACCGCCCGCGAGCGGACTCCCTTCCTCCTCGCGGTGGACTCCATCCAATCGGTGCGCGATCCCTCCGCCTCCCAGATGCCGGGCGGCGTGGCGCAGGTCCGGAACTGCACGGACTCCCTGGTGGGGATGGCCAAGGAGGAGGGTATCGCGGTCGTGATGACCGGACACGTCACGAAGGACGGGGACCTCGCGGGCCCTCGGGCGCTCGAGCATGCGGTCGACGTCGTGCTCATGTTCGAGGGGGACGCCCGGTCCGGCCTGCGCGTCCTCTCGGGCGGGAAGAACCGGTTCGGCGCCGAGGGCGAGTCCGCCTGGTTCGAGATGGATGCCGACGGCCTCCACGAGATCGACCCCGCGGACGTGCTCTTCTCGGGTTTCGGCGTGCCTGGCGCGGCCGTCGCGCTCCCCATGGCCGGCCGCCGGGCCCTGGCCGTCGAGGTGCAGGCGCTCGTCGGATCGGTCGACGGCCCCGCCAGGCGCCAGACGACGGGGCTCGACGCTCGCCGGTTCCAGCTGATGGCGGCGGTGCTCGCGAGGGCCGGCGGCTACCGCCTCGGGCGGGCCGAGCTGTTCGGCGCCTCCTCGGGAGGGATGCGGGTGGACGATCCGGCTGCCGATCTCGCCGTGGCGGCGGCGCTCGCGTCGGCCGTCTCGGGCGTCCCCCCGCCGGAAGGAGCGGCGTTCGTCGGGGAGGTCTCCCTCACGGGCCTCGTGCGGCAGGCTTCCGGCATGCCGCAGCGGCTCGCCGCGGCGGAGGCCGCAGGATGTCGCCACGTCTTCGCCGCCCCGGGTCCGGAGAGCCTCCGGCACCCCCGGCTGGTACCGGTTCGCGATGTGACGGAGGCGCTCACCTGGGCCCACGGCCGCGCCGTGGGTACCCGCCGGAGGGCCTCGTGAGCGATCCCTCGACGGTTCGACGGTAGTTCTTTCGGACTCACCCGAACGGACGAAAGTGCCTCTGACCTGCAGTTTTGGGTTGCGGAGGCGCCGCGTTCCGTGCTACTCTCTATCATCGCCCGGCCAGGCTCCGGCCGGACGCCCACTCTCGCGAAGGGAGAACCACTTGTCCGCGTTCCGCAAGGGAGACACCGTCGTCCACCCAGAACACGGGGCGGCCGTCATCGAAGAACTGAAGGACAAGGAATTCTTGGGCGAGAAGCGGAAGTACCTCGTGCTCAGGGTCGTCTACGGAGACCTGACGCTCTCGGTCCCGGTGGACTCGGCCGAGCAGGTCGGCCTGCGGCCCGTCATCAGCAAGGCGCAGGTCAAGAAGATCCTCAAGGTCCTGACGGAGGCCGAAACCATCTCCGCCGCCAACTGGAGCAGGCGCTTCAAGAACAACCTCGAGAAGCTCCATTCCGGCGACCCGTTCGAGGTCGCCGAGGTGCTCCGGAACCTGTCGATCAGGGATCGGGAGAAGGGGCTCTCGGCCGGCGAGAAGCGGATGATCCACAAGGCGCGGCAGATCTTGATCTCGGAGCTCTCCCACGCGGCGGGCAAGACCGAGGAGGACGCGGAGATCATGATCGACGACGTTCTCGATGGCGCCCACGGCGTCAAGATGGCCGCCGAGGCCTGATCGACCGCACCGACCCACCGATCCCCGCCCCCGGCTCAGGGGTGGTCCCTCATGCGCCGATGACTTCGAGGGGCCCTCGATGACCCTTTCTATCGAGCTTTCCGAGGCGGGGTGAGCATCGTGACGGACAAAGAGCAGGGGCGTGGCGGCGGAGACGCCGTCCGCGGCCGCGTGGCCGGCGGTGTCCGCATGATCTTCGTCGCCCTCTGTGCCACGGTCGGCGCCCGGCTCGGCGAGGCCTCCGGTACGACGAGCACCAGCCGCGCGCTCCTGTTCGTCTTCCTCGGAGCCGGGATCGGCTACGTGATCGGAGGGGTCTTCGGGCGCCTCACGCTCCAGGCGGTCCACGGCCTCGAGACCGAGCTCGGCAAGAAGCCGCCCGCGGTGCTGGCCGGAGGTGTCATCGGCCTCGTGGTGGGGTTGCTCGTCGCCGCGCTGATGATGATCCCTCTCCTCTTCCTGCCTGCCTCCGCGTCGTGGCCCGCGATCGTGTTCCTGTACCTCACGGTCGGGACCGTGGGGTACCGGCTCGGACAGACCAAGCACGAGGACCTCTTCGGGCTCGTCGGGATCAAGCCTCGAGCCGCGGGCGTCCAGCGCGGGGATCTCCACGTGATGGACACGAGCGCGCTGATCGACGGCCGCGTGGCCGACCTCGTCGCCACCGGGTTCGTCGGCGGCACGATCCTGCTGCACGAGGGCGTGCTCCGCGAGCTGCAGGCGATCTCCGATTCGTCCGATCCGCACCGACGGTCCCGCGGTCGGCGTGGTCTCGACATGCTCGTCGAACTGCAGAAGGCGCCCACGGTGCAGTTCCAGTTGGTCGAGGAGGCCGGGGTCATCGACGTCGACGCCGCGCTCGTGCGCCTCGCGCGAGAGCGCGGCGCGCAGCTCATCACCGTCGACCACAACATGGCGAAGGTGGCCGAGGCGCTCCGCGTGCCGGTCACCCAGATCAACGCCCTCGCCTCCCGCTTCCGCGTTCCCTACACCGCCGGTGACGAGATCTCGGTCCGGCTCGTGAAGGAGGGTCGCGAGCACGGTCAGGCGGTCGCGTACCTCGACGACGGCACGATGGTCGTGGTCGAGCAGGCGGTCGAGTGGATCGGCTCGCAGGTGGAGGTCCGTGTCACGAACGTGATCCAGACCACCACCGGTCGCATGATCTTCGCGGCGCTGACCGGTCAGGCGGCCGCCACGGCCGGCGCCGGCGCCTGACCGGTCGCCGTCTGCGATGCTTCGAACGTGGAGCCCGACGCTGCGATCGTGATCCTGCTGGGCGCGGGCGCCGGCCGGCGACTCGGAGGCGTCGAACCGAAGGTGCTCCTTCCGATCGGAGGCCGCCCCATCCTGGCGGTCGCCGCAGCTGCGGCCGCCGCTTCCCCTTCCGTCCGAGGCCTCGTGGTGACCTTCCCGCCCGGCTGGGAAGACCGGGCCCGTGCCTGTGTGGACGACCTCGACATCGACACCCGGTTCGTGGAGGGAGGCGAGACGAGGCAGGATTCGGTCCGCGCCGCCCTGGCCGGGGTGCCGGCCTCGGTGGGCACCGTGGCCGTACACGACGCGGCACGCCCGTTCGCGCCGCCGGATCTCTTCACTCGCGTGCTGGAGGCGGTGGGGTCGGGAGCCGACGGTGCCGTCCCGGTGCTGTCCGTCGCCGACACGGTGCTCCGCGTTCGCGATGACGTCGTCGAGGGCGTCGAGCCTCGCGACGAGATCGCGTTGGGGCAGACACCGCAAGCGTTCCGGACGTCCGTCCTGCGCGAGGCCCATGCGAAGGCCGAGGCCGCCGGCGCCCACTTCACCGACGACGCCTCGATGCTCCGGTGGGCCGGCTACGAGGTCCGGGCGATCGCCGGCGATCCGGACAACCTGAAGATCACCACCTTGGCGGACCTCGCGCTCGCGGACCGTCGGATGGGCGCCCGTGGTGCCTGATCCCGCCGTCGGGCTCGGGTTCGACGTCCACGCGTTCTCCCCCGGCCGCGCGCTCTGGCTCGGCGGCCTGCTCTTCGAACAGGAGGAGGGTCTCGGCGGTCATTCGGACGGCGACGTCGTGTGCCACGCGATCGCCGACGCGCTGCTCGGCGCCGTGGCGCTCGGCGATGTGGGCGAGCACTTCCCGGACACCGATCCGGAGACCGTCGGGCTCGCCGGGGGCGAGCTCCTGGGCCGCACGCTGCGCCTCCTCGCCGATCGGGGCCGCACACCGGTGTCGATGGACGTCACGGTCGTGTGCGAGCGGCCCCCGATCGCGCCGAGGCGGCTCGAGATGCGCGACCGGCTCGCCTCGATCTCCGGCCTCCCGGTCGATCGGGTCTCGGTCAAGGCCACCCGCCCCGAAGGACTCGGCCTCACGGGGGAGGGCATCGGCTGTCTCGCGCTGGCGGTGGTCGCATGAGCGAGGAGCTCGTGACCGGGCGCCGCGCCGTCGTCGAGGCGATCCGCGCCGGGCAGGTGCGAGAGGTGCTCGTCGCCGCCGGCGCGCACGACACGCAAGGGCTCCGGGCGGTCCGCGAGGCGGCCCGCGCGGCCAAGGTGCCCGTGCGCGCGACCGAACGGCGAGAGCTGGATCGGATGGCCGACGATCACCGCGGGGTCGTCGCGCGGACGACCGGCGCTCGCGCGGACCGTCGATCGCTCGGGGAGCGTGACCTCGCGACGCTCTCGTTCGCGGCCGACGCGCTGGTCGTCGTCCTGGACGGGATCACGGATCCGCAGAACCTCGGGGCCGCGGCGCGGACGGCCGAAGCGGCCGGTGCCGCGGCGCTCGTGACCCGCGCTCGCCGGGCGGCCGGCGTCACCCCCGCGGCCGTCCGCGCCTCCGCCGGGGCCCTGGAGCATCTGCCGCACGCCGTCGTCGCGAACATCGGCCGCGCGCTCGCGAGGCTGCAGGATGTGGGCTTCACGGTGGTCGGACTCGACGACGCCGCCCCTCGCACGATCTTCGACGAGCGATGCCCCGAGGGGCGGATCGCCATCGTGATCGGCTCGGAGGGAGAGGGCATGTCGAGGCTCGTGCGCGAACGGTGCGACCTGCTCGTGGCGCTCCCGGTGCGGGGGCGCGTCGGCTCGCTGAACGCCTCGGCCGCGCTCGCCGCCGGGCTCTACGGCTTCGTCCTGCCGGGCCGCGTCGTTGCCTCGCCCCGGTCCCCTGGCTAGGCTCGCGGAAGCCGCTCCGCGCGGCATCGACCGATGAGTGACATCCCGCCGCCACCCGACCGCTCGTTCGACGTCCCCACGCCGCGCCCGGCGCAGGCGCCTGCCCGACGACCGGGAGCCGTGACGGGCGCCGCGGTGATCCTGTTGATCGCCGGGGCGCTCGCCCTGCTCTTCGGATCGATGGGGCTGACCGGAGACGGGGTCACCATCGATACGCCCTTCCAGGCGAGCGGATCGTCCGGCCGGATCGCGGCCGCCGTGCTCGTGGTCCAGGGCGTCCTGAGCCTCCTCGCCGGCTGGCTGGTCCTTCGCCTCCGCCCCGCGGGTCGGGTCCTCGGGATCGTGCTCGTGATCTTCGGGATCGTCAGCGGACTGGCGCAGCTCAGGGACACCGGGAGCTCCGGTTTCCTCACGTTCGCTCTCGACGCGTACGTCCTCTACGTGCTGTTCGCGTACGGGTTCATGTTCAAGGAGCGACCGGCGGGCCGGTAGGATGGCTCCGGCCGGCGTGGCGCAGCTGGTAGCGCAAGCGATTTGTAATCGCTAGGTCGTCGGTTCGAGTCCGACCGCCGGCTCCGAACGGATCAGACCGCTGGACGCGACCGCGTCCTTCAGGACCCGGGCAGGAAGACGTGGAAGGACGCTCCGCCGCCCTCGCGTTCCTCGGCCCACGCGTTCCCGCCGTGCAGCTCGGCGAAGCGGCGCACGAGGGACAGGCCGATGCCGACGCCGGGTGCGTGCCCCGAGGACGAACCGGGCGCCTGCCGGAACGGCTCGAAGATCGCCTCTCGGAGATCCGGCGGAACGCCGGGGCCGTCGTCTTCGACGATGAACAACACCCCTCCGTCGTGCGGACGCGCGCGCACCCAGATCTTCGCCTCCGCCGGGGTGTGCCGGAGGCTGTTGGCGAGGAGGTTCTCGAGGATCCGCTCGGTCTTGGCCTGGTCGATCTGGACGCTCCCCGGCTGCACGAACAGCTCGATCGGACGCCCCTGCGTGTCCATCTCCTGAACGGCTCGTCTGGACGAAGTCCTCCAGATCGGTCGCGCGCCGCTTCGGCGAGACGATCCCGCGCTGGAGGCGGTCGAGATCGAGCAGATCGGAGAGCAGGCGCTCCAGCTTCCTCGCGTTCGCCGCGATCCTCCCCACCATGTCGAGTGCGTCCCCGGGAGGCAGGTCGAGCTTGGATCGCTCGAGGGTGAGCGCCGAGCCGAGGATCGAGGTGAGCGGCGTCCGGAGGTCGTGGGAGACGGCTTCGAGGAACGTGTTCTTCATGTCGTCGAGCATCCGGAGTCGTTGCGCTGCTTCACGTTCACGCTTGAACGCATCGGAGTACTTCCGCTCGCTCGCTCGCAGGGCTCGCTCGGCCCGTTTGCGTTCGGTGATGTCGACCATCAGGCCTCGCAGGATCGTGGGTGCGCCGCCCCGGCCTCGGATCACGTGGATCAGGTCGCGGATCCACTTCGTCGAGCCTCGGTCGCTCGGCACCCGGTATTCGAGGCCCTCCCCGACGCCGCTGTCGACGGCGCGCTGCAGTCCGGCCATCGCTTCCTCGCGATCGCGGTCATCGATGTGGGAGCCCCAGGTCCGAGCTTCGTTCGGCCACGCCGCCATGTCACCGAGCAGGTCCTGCGTGGCGCCGGCCACGAACGTGAACTCGAAGTCCGGGATCGATGCCTCCCAGAACGCGGCGTCCAACCCCGCGACCAGTTCGTGGAACCGTTCGAGCTCGGACATCCGTCGTGCGTTCCCGAGCGCGAGCGACGTCAGGTCGGCGACCCCGCGGATCAGGCGGAGATCCCGATCGCCGAACACCCCGTCGCCGCCCCGGCCGACGACCGCGATCGTGCCCGCTCCGTCCGGCTCCCACCGCATCGGCGCGACGAGCACCTCGCGGGGTTCCGTGGAGAGCCGATAGTGCGGGTCGCTCGCCAGCGGTGTCGCACGGCGGAGGACCAGCGGCTCGTCGGTGTCGAAGACGATCGACACCGCGACCGACTCCGGCACGTCGCCGATCTCGGGTCTGGGTCGGGTCGCCCCGGCATCGATCGTCAGCAGGCGAGCGACCCGGAGATCCCCCGTGTGCTCGTCGCGAACGTAGAAGGCCACCGCCGCCGCGCCGATCAACGACGAGACGGTCTCGATCGATCCCTGGAGGATGTCGCCGACCGATCGCAGCTGGGTGAGCTGTTTCGACAGGCCCAGGAGCGCGGTCGATGTCTCCGCGGCCTCTCGCTCCGCCTGGAGCAGCTTGGCGTTCGAGATCGCGATCGCGGCATGGGAGGCGAGCACCTCGAGGAGCCGTTGGTCCTCCTCGTCGAAGGCGCCGTAGCCGAGGCTGGACAAGACGATGACGCCCTGCACCGCATCCCCGACCGTCATCGGTACCGCGAGCATCGATTCCAGGATGTCGTCGGTGTCCGGGATCTGGACCGCGAAGTCGACCAGTCTCGCGTCCGGCGTGAGCAACGAGGTGCGATGCTCGGCCACCCAGCCGGTGATCCCTTCGCCGACGTGGGTGATGAGCTCCTCCAGGGTCTCGTGCTCGTACTCGTAGAAGATCTCGCCCCGGAACGCGATGGGCAGCAGCGTGCGACCGTCTTCCTGCATCACGTAGACGCGGCAGTTGTGGTAGTCGAGGATCGTCCGGAGCTCTTCCGTGATCGCCTCGCTGATCTCGGCGACGTCGTCGAGGCGCGCCAGCCTGGTGGCCATGCTGTGCAGCATGTTCAGCTGCGCGACGAAGCGAAGGTCCGCCGATGGGGCGGATCTCTCTCCGATGTCGTCGCCTCGCGCCATACGGATCAGAGCCTTCCTGAGCTCTTCCATCCTCCCATCTCTCCTACTGTCGGGACCCGAGCGATGGTGCTTGAACCGTGGTGAGCGGGAGCTACGCTCGGGCGATGGGTGAGCGACGGGAAGACGCGCGCGCGACGGCGGCTCTCGACCCGCGGTCCCGCCAGGTGCTGGACTTCGAACGAGAGGCCTGGAAGCTCACCGTCACGAAGGAGCGCGCGATCCGCGAGCGGTTCGGCTTCTCGCCCTCCCGGTACCACCAGATCCTGCACCGGATCATCGACCGGCCCGAAGCCCTCTCCTACGACCCGATGCTGGTCCGCCGCCTCCGCCGCGTTCGCGAGGTGAGGAGACGATCACGCACGGCCTCGGGTCTCGGACTGCGCCGCTGAGCCGCACACGGGCCCGCAGGCCAGGCTGTACGACCCACGCGGCATCGCCGCCGCCACCGCCACCGCCACCGCCACCGAAGGACCGCAGGACGAGGACGGTAGGATGAGCTCGTGAACCCCGGTATCGCTCGGCTGGCCATCATCATCGCGCTCATCGTCGGAGGCGTCGCCGTGCTCGCGAACGGCTTCTCCGAGGAAGGGGCCGCCGCGCCGCCCGATGACTCGAGCACCCCTTCGCCGACGGGGACGCCGTCGCCGACCCGCACGCCCCAACCGTCGATCGTTCCGAACCAGGACGGGGTGCTCATCCAGGTGCTGAACGGGACGTCGAGGCCCGGCTACGCGGCGACCTTCCAGGACACGCTCGTCACCACGGGTGGCTACGTCGCGGCGGGTGAACCGGGTGACGCGCCGAACAAGCCCGTCGTGGACTCCATCGTGTACTTCCGCCCTGATGACGACGCGGCGCAGAACCGAGCGGACGCGCAGCTGCTCTCCGACCAGTACCTCGGGGGCGTTCCTGTCGAACGGTTGCCGGCGGATCTGGCGGACGCGGACGCGGTGGAGGCCGCGACGGACGTGCTCGTCCTCTTGGGGGAGGATCAGGCGGGGGCGGTCTGAGCCGTCAGGACCCGCTCTCCGTCACGAACAGCGACTCCACCATCTCGCAGAGCTCGTCCGGCAGGAACGGCTTCGTCAGGAACGCCGACGCGCCCAACCCGTGCGACCGATCCCGATCGGCCCGCAGCGACTTCGCCGTGAGCACCAGGATCGGGATCCCCGAGGTCTCGTCGTCTCGCTGGAGGGCTTCGAGGACGTCGTAGCCGCTGATCCCCGGCAACATCAGATCCAGGACGATCACGTCCGGCTGCCGCTCGCGGGCCAGCTCGATGGCCTTGCGACCCTCCGCGGCTTCGAGGAACTCGTGGCCCCGCTGCTCGAGGTTCAGGCGACACAGGAGCAAGACGTCCGGCTCGTCGTCGACGACCAGCACCCGTCTCATGCGACCATGTCCTCCTTCCGGGGGAGCCCGTTCAACCTACATCCATCGAAGAAATCATCGGATCGAAGTGCCAGAAGCCTGGATACCTGGAATCCGGGTGATCTTGCCGACGAGCCGGCGTTGACGTCGAAGTACACCCCTCCTACGCTCGTTGCGGGAAAGGACGTTGCCGTGCTGAAGGTCTCCCAGAAGCTCGAATACGCGATGCGCGCCATGATCGAGCTCGCCGATGCGACCCATGCGGGCGTGCTCGTCCCTGCGCGCGAGATCGCCGCACGCCAGCAGATCCCGCTCCGGTTCCTCGAGCAGCAGCTGGGAGCGCTCTCGAAGTCGGGTCTCGTCGAGAGCTTCCGAGGAGGAGGCGGCGGCTGCCGGCTCGCGCGGCCTCCGGAGGAGATCACCGTGGCGGAGATCGCCGATGCGATCGAGGGGCAGATCTTCCCGATGTTCTGCCTAGAGCCCTCGGATCACACCTGCTTCCAGGACTCACGGTGTGGGCTGCAAGGGTTCTGGGCCGATGTCGCCAGAGCGGTCCAGGCGGTGTTCGCGGAGACGACGGTGGCGGACCTCTCGGCCCGCCACCGTTCGATGACCCCGGGGCTCGTCTTGGTCAGCCCCGAGCAACTCCTGTCCCGTCCCTAGGACGCGGCCACGTCTGCCTTGCCGAGTATCCGCATGACCTTGGTGCCGCAGACCGGACATGTGCCTGATGCGGCGTTCCGCCCGTTCTTGAGGGTGACGACCGTCCCCTCGAACGTGCGCTTCGCTTTGCACTTCACGCAATACGCCTCGTACTGAGCCACTGTGTGCCTCCCTTCCCCCATCACGCTCCGAGCCGCCTCGATGGGCGGCTCTGAGCACGATGGTGGCTCTGTCCGTGCTCACCATGCAAGCACCCAGACGCTCGCGCGTCACCCCGGCCCCTCCCGTACGATTGGGCTTTCCACGCCTCACGAGGGAGCACGAGAGGAGCAGGAGGGACCAGCGTGACCGAGCCCCAGCAGCACATCGACGCGCTCCTCGAGGAGAAGAGGGTGTTCCCGCCGCCCCAGGGATTCATCGACGGGGCCCTCATCTCGGACCCGACGATCTACGAGCGCGCCGCCGAGGACCCCGAATCGTTCTGGGCGGAGCAGGCGAGCCAGCTGGAGTGGACCCGACCGTGGGACTCGGTCATGGAGTGGACGCCGCCGTTCGTGAAGTGGTTCGTGGGAGGAACCCTGAACGCGTCCGTGAACTGTCTCGATCGGCATGTGGCGGCGGGAGGCGGCGACAAGGTCGCGTACCACTGGGAGGGCGAGCCGGGAGACACGCGGACGATCACCTACCGCGACCTCCTCGACGAGGTCTGCCGCCTCGCCAACGGTCTCCGCTCGCTGGGTGTGCGCAAGGGCGACCGAGTGAACATCTACCTCGGGATGGTGCCGGAGCTGCCGATCGCCATGCTCGCCTGCGCGCGGATCGGAGCTCCGCATTCGGTCGTGTTCGGCGGCTTCAGCGCGGATTCGCTCCGCGACCGGATCAACGACGCCGAAGCGAAGGTCCTCATCACCGCGGACGGCGCCTGGCGCCGGGGACAGGTCGTCCCGCTGAAGGCGAACGCGGACGAGGCCGTCGCGGAGTGCCCGAGCATCGAGCACGTGATCACGCTCCGGCGATGCGAGAACGAGCACGCGTTCACGCCGGGCAGAGACGTCTGGTACCACGATCTGGTCGGGGATCAGCCCACGGAGTGCCCTCCGGAGGAGATGGACGCCGAGGACATCCTGTACCTCCTCTACACGAGCGGGACGACCGGGAAGCCGAAGGGGATCACGCACACGACCGGCGGCTACCTGACCCAGGTCGCCGCGACGCACCGGATGATCTTCGACATCCACGACGACGACGTCTTCTGGTGCGCCGCCGACTGCGGGTGGGTCACCGGCCACTCCTACATCGTCTACGGGCCGCTCGCGAACCACACGACCGGGATCATGTACGAGGGCGCGCCGGATTGGCCCGACAAGGACCGTTGGTGGTCCATCGTGGAGACGTACCGGGCGACGATCCTCTACACCGCGCCCACCGCGATCCGCGCGTTCATGCGATGGGGGACGGAGTTCCCGGAGAAGCACGACCTCTCCTCGATCCGGCTCCTCGGGTCCGTGGGCGAGCCGATCAACCCGGAGGCCTGGGTCTGGTACTGGAAGGTCATCGGCGGCGAACGAGCGCCGGTCGTCGACACCTGGTGGCAGACCGAGACGGGAGCGATCCTGATCACGCCGCTCCCCGGGATCACCAAGCTCAAGCCCGGGTCGGCCACGATCCCGTTCCCGGGCATCGAGGCCGACATCTTCGATGACGAAGGCAACCCGGTTCCCCTGGGTGGGGGCGGGTACCTCGTCCTCACGCGACCGTGGCCGGCCATCTCGCGGACGATCTGGGGAGACACCGACCGATACGTGCAGACCTACTTCTCGAAGTACGGCCCCGAGGTCTACGTCGCCGGCGACGGTGCGAAGCGAGACGAGGAGGGGTACTTCTGGCTCCTCGGCCGGATCGACGACGTGATGAACGTCGCCGGTCACCGTCTCTCGACCTTCGAGATCGAATCCGCGTTGGTGGACAACGACAAGGTCGCCGAGGCCGCCGTCGTCTCGAGACCGGACGACCTGGTGGGGGAGGCGATCGTCGCCTTCGTCACCCTGAAGACCGGCTACGAAGGCGACGACGCGATGGCGACGGAGCTGCGCGAGCACGTCGCGACCAAGATCGGCAAGATCGCGCGACCTCACGGGATCATCTTCACCGCAGACCTTCCCAAGACCCGCTCGGGGAAGATCATGCGGCGGTTGCTCCGTGACGTTGCCCACGGACGAGCGCTCGGCGACGTGACGACCCTCGCGAACGCGGAGGTCGTCGAACAGATCCGCGAGATGTCGGAGAGCTCGCC
Source organism: uncultured Actinomycetota bacterium (assembly GCA_963711655.1). Classification (GTDB taxonomy): domain Bacteria; phylum Actinomycetota; class UBA4738; order UBA4738; family HRBIN12; genus JAJNBA01. The sequence continues at coordinate 102,375 of CAVQEW010000009.1, read as the reverse complement.
GGCCGACGAGTAGAGCGGCGCGCTACCCCGCGAGGTGGCGCCGGAAGAAGTCGATGCTCCTGCGCGCGTGATCGATCTTCTCTTCGACCTCCAACGCGTGGTGCCCGCCGCCGTAGAGGTGCACGTCCACCTCGTGCCCTCGCGCGAGGAGCGCGTGCGCGTAGACCATCACCTGACCGAGCGGGCAGCGGCTGTCGTGCTCGCCGGCGATCAGGAGCATCGGCGCCTGCACGCGGTCGACGTACGTCATCGGGTTCCGTTCGCGATAGAGCTCCGGGAGCTCCATCGGCGAGCCCCCCATCGTCGCGATGTCCCACGCGCGCAGGGTCGGCGCGCTCTCGTAGTGCGCGGCGACGTAGTCCCCGACCGGGATGCCCGCGCATGCCGCGCGCCATCGATCCGGATGGAGCCCCGCGATCAACGTGGTGAGGTACCCGCCCCACGACCAGCCTTCGAGGAAGAGCCCGTTCGGGTCCGCCAGTCCCTGGGCCACGACGTGATCGACGCCGGCCACGATGTCCTCGGTCTCCGGGAACCCGATGTTGCCCTTCAGCTCCTCGCGGAATGCCTTCCCGCGGCCGGTGGACCCCCGGTAGTTGACCTGGAGGACCGCGAACCCCTCGTCCACGAACGCCTGGAGGCCGGGATCCCACAGATCCGTGTGGTGCCATTCGGGACCGCCGTGGATCGAGGCGATCGTCGGGAACGGCCCGGATCCGGGGGGCGTCGTGATGAAGCCGTGGATCGGATCCCCCGCCGGATTGCTCCACGTGAGCCAGCGGCTGCGGGTGCCCGGTGGCGGAGGGTCGAGCGGGAGCCGAAGCACCGTGGCTCCGCCCGCGTCCCGGACGGAGGGAGGCTCGACGCTCGAATCCTCCCGGTACCAGAGCTCGCCCCCCGGACGGAACCCCGCTTCGTGGATCGTGCCCTCTCGTCGCACGACCTCCTCGAACGACCCTGAGCCGGATCGACCGAGAGGAGTCGATTCACCCCGAGCCCCGGATCGTTGTGCACGAGGATGCGCCCGCCATCGGGCGTCCATCCCAGTGGGATCACCGGGCCCAACACGTCATCGAGATCGATGTCGACGCGATCCCGCGTGTCGAGGTCCCAGATCGCCGGCCGCTCGATCCCGGTGCGTTCCTGGGTGAAGAGGAGTCGCCGAGCCCCAGGCGCCGGCGACCAGGCGACCGCCTCCATCCGGAGATCCGGGTCGACCTGGTCGCCCGCGCTCTCACCGGACCGGCTGTCCAGGACACGGAGCGCCTGCCGGTCGATGTCCCCGTTCTCGGAGTGATGGATGCAGACCAGGGCACCGTCCGGCGACAGCCCGCCTCCGCCCTGGGGCCATTCGCATCCGACACCCGCGGGCTCCCGATGCCGGTAGATCTCGCGAGGAGCTTCGTCCCCTACCGCGACGAACGCGCGATAGTCCTCGTCGGTCGCGAAGCCGGCGGCGACGCTCCCCTGGGCCAGCGAGAGACCCATCATCCACTCGTCGTGGAACCCGCGGAAGAGCGGACGCGGGTCGCCGCCCTCGAACGGCGTGACCATCCAGCGCCCGCGCTCGTTCCCGATCTCGTCGTACCACCACACCACGCCCGACCCGTCCGGCAGGACGTGGGCCTCCTCGGCCCCGACGCCCCCTTTCGAGACGCGACGCCGCTCGCCCGATCGGACGTCCCAGGCCCAGGCCTGTGTGCTCCCGTCCTCGGTCGTCACCGCCGCCAAGTGATCGGGCGCCCCCGACGCCCAGCTCACCTGCTCGATCGTCGGATGGGTGAATCGCTGGGTCCAGGCCGGGCGCGAGCTCACGGCGCTGAGGATATGCCTCCGGGGCGCTCCGGAGGGCGCGGTCACGACCGATCTCGCTTGCCACTCGCGCGACGACGCCCCTAGAATCCTTAGCACTCGGGTCTCCCGAGTGCTAGCAGTCGGGGCCCCGGCCTGGGAAGGCGTCGGCAGACGCCGGATCGAGCGGGGACCCGCAGCCGAGGAACACAAGCCAAGGACGCATGGAGAAGGAGGTCCGAAGGGGATGGCTCCCAAGATCATCAGCTTCAACGAGGACGCGAGGCGAGCGCTCGAGCGGGGCATGGATCAACTGGCCAACGCCGTGAAGATCACGCTCGGCCCGAAGGGTCGCAACGTCGTGCTCGAGAAGAAGTGGGGTGCGCCGACGATCACGAACGACGGCGTCTCGATCGCGAAGGAGATCGAGCTCGAAGACCCGCTCGAGAAGATCGGGGCAGAGCTCGTCAAGGAGGTCGCGAAGAAGACCGACGACGTCGCCGGTGACGGCACCACGACGGCGACGGTCCTCGCGCAGGCAGTCGTGAAGGAGGGTCTCCGCAACGTGGCGGCAGGCGCCAACCCGATGTCGATCAAGCGTGGCATCGAGAAGGCGGTGGAGCTCGCCGTCGAGGCGATCAGGAACTCCGCCAAGGAAGTCGACTCCAAGGACGACATCGCGCACGTCGGCGCCATCTCCGCCGCGGACCCGGAGATCGGCGAGAAGATCGCCGAGGCCGTCGACAAGGTCGGCAAGGACGGGGTCATCACGGTCGAGGAGTCGAACACCTTCGGCATGGAGCTCGAGTTCACCGAGGGGATGCGTTTCGACAAGGGCTACACGTCGATGTACTTCATCACCGACCCCGAGCGGATGGAGGCGGTCTTCGAGGAGCCGTACGTCCTGATCGCGAACTCCAAGATCTCCGCGGTGAAGGATCTGCTGCCGGTCCTCGAGAAGGTCATGCAGACCGGCAAGCCGATCGTCGTGATCGCCGAGGACGTGGAGGGCGAGGCGCTCGCCACGCTGGTGGTCAACAAGGTCCGCGGCACGTTCAAGTCCGCGGCCGTGAAGGCGCCCGGGTTCGGCGATCGCCGCAAGGCGATGCTCCAGGACATCGCGATCCTCACCGGCGGTCAGGTGATCTCCGAGGAGGTCGGCCTGAAGCTGGAGAACGCGACCCTGGACCTCCTGGGCACGGCTCGGAAGGTCGTCGTCACGAAGGACGAGACGACGATCGTCGAGGGCGGTGGCAAGGACGAGGACATCAAGGGCCGGATCAACCAGATCAAGTCCGAGATCGAGAAGACCGACTCCGACTACGACCGCGAGAAGCTCCAGGAGCGGCTCGCGAAGCTCTCCGGCGGTGTCGCGGTGATCAAGGTCGGCGCGGCCACCGAGGTGGAGCTCAAGGAGAAGAAGCACCGCATCGAGGACGCGGTGCAGTCCACCAAGGCTGCGGTCGAGGAGGGCATCGTCGCCGGCGGTGGCGTCGCGCTCCTGAACGCTCAGGCCGCGTTGGACAAGGTCGACCTCGAAGGTGACGAGCTCACCGGCGCGACGATCGTCCGTCGGGCGCTCGAGGAGCCGCTGAAGCAGATCGCGCACAACGCCGGCCTCGAGGGCGGCGTCGTGATCGAGAAGGTCCGCTCGATGGACCCCGGCCAGGGTCTGAACGCGGCCACCGGCGAGTACGGCGACATGTTCAAGTTCGGCGTCGTCGATCCCGCGAAGGTGACCCGCTCGGCCCTCCAGAACGCCGCCAGCATCGCGGCGCTGTTCCTCACCACGGAGGCCGTGGTCGCAGAGAAGCCCGAGAAGAAGGAAGCCGCTCCCGCCATGCCCGGCGGCGGCGACATGGACTTCTAGGGCAGCTTCATCGCAGCTCGCAGTTCGGAAGGGGCCGGCGCGCCGGCGCGCCGGCCCTGTCCATCTCCTGGGTTCCGCGTATTGCGGTTGCGTCGGCCGCGTGGCATAGGCTCGTGACCCCCGACCGAAGGGAGCCCGCCATGCGACGATCGCTCGTCGTCCTCTCCGCTGCAGCTCTCGTCCTCGCCGTGTTCGCCGGTGCCTCCGCGGGCCGCGATCGCCCGTTCAGCAGCGTCGACGTCTGATCGTCGATGAAGCTCGATGCCGCGAACGACCCCAACTCTCTTCAGCCTGCCGGGGACCAGCGGTGGGCAGTTCTAGCAAGGTGCAGGTCGAGGCCTTCCGATGCAACACCGCGGGCGACCCGGCGGACGCGGTCGGACATGAGCTGCAACACCACTCGGTTCGGTCAGAACTTCGCTCCGGACAACGAGATCGCGATCGCCGTCGACCCCGAGGACCCAGATCACCTCCTCGCAGGGCTCCAACGACTACTACTACCGGTTCAACAACTCGACCGGCGCTCGTCAAGCCTTGGTGCCCACCGGGTTCTTCACCTCCTTCGACGGCGGAGCGACGTGGCTCGACGGCCAGATCCCGATGCGATCGGGCAACGGTGCCGGCGACCCTGCTCCCGCCTTCGACTCGAAGCACGACGTGGCCCTCATGGCGCAGCTCGAGAACGTCGGCGGGCAGGGCGGCCCCTTCGTGTCGCAGGGCGACGTGTCGGTCAGTCACTCACACGACGGCGGCGTCACCTGGACGGAGCCTGTCACGGTGATGCAGGGGCAGGGGCGCCGGCATCGGACCGGCGAACAGGCGGTGTTCTGGGACAAGGAATGGATCGCCGTCGACAACAATCCGGCTCCCGATCACTACGGCCGCATCTACGTGACCGCGACGAAGTTCATCAACGCCCTCCATGGCTCCTACGACTCGATCGCCGATCGTACGTCGAGCTACTCGGACAACGGCGGTCACACGTGGTCGGCGCCGAAGACGCATCTCGGGCGCAGGCGATGTCGTGCACGTTCCAGTCCACGGGACCGGACACGGCCTGTGACGAGGATCAGTTCTCCTACCCCGAGGTCGCATCCGACGGCACCGTCTACGTCCACTTCCTGAACGGGCAGAACGAGGCGGCAGTGGGAGGTCCGGAGCTTCGACTTCGACAGCCAGCTCATGGTCGTCGAAGTCCTACGGACGGCGGCGTCACCTGGAGCGACCCTGTCGCGGCCGTCCAGATCGAGGACGGCGCCGTCCGACATGCCCTGGTCGGTGATCGGCCGGCAGACTGTCTGGGGGCACCAGCTCCGGTGGGCCGCGCTCGGGCAACATCTCCGTGAACCCCACCGACCCCGATGACGTCGTGGTCGTGTGGGCCGATCGTGGACACCCCGAACCCGAACGCGACCGACGAGCTGCATCAACGAGATCCCCGGGCACCGCACCGACTACGACCCCTGCGACGCGGGGCCCGGGCTCCGACACCGACGTCTTCATGGTCGAGTCGACCGACGGTGGCGAGACCTGGTCGCGATCCAGACCTCGTCGATGACGGCGGGGCGCGCCGGCCCTTCTCATCTTTCGCGCTACCGTTACGTGCTGTGACGGCCGAGGTCAGGATCCCGATCCGCTGGCGAGACGTGGACGCGTACGGCCACGTCAACAACGCGGTGTTCCTCAACTACCTCGAGGAGGCACGAGACCGCTTGGTCGAGTCGCTCTTCGGCGAACATGCGTGGGACTTCGTGATCGCCCGCGTCGCGATCGACTTCCGGAGCGAGCTGCAGCAACGCGATCGGGAGGTGATCGTCCGCTGCGGCGTCACGGGGTTCGGGAACTCGAGTGTGCGGACGCGGGAGCTCGTGCGCGCGGCGGACGGCAGACTCTCCGCCGAAGCCGAGTCCGTCATCGTCGCGAGGGATCCGGAGGTGGGGCGGAGCCGGCCGTTGACGGAGGCGGAGCGGACGATCCTGCAAGGAGCGCTCGACGCCGATGAGGCGGGCGGCTAGGGCCTCGGCGCCGGCAAGACGCGACGTCCGTAGACGAAGTGTTGCCGGTACCAACCGGTCTTGACCCACATCAGGGTCACTCCGCCCACGCTGCTCGAGGAGTCGAGGGACCACCCGTTGCCGACGTAGACATCGACGTGGTCGACGACCCCGTCGTCATCGCCGTCGTAGAACATCAGGTCGCCGGGCAGCAGGTCGGCGTAGTGCAGCCTGACGTGCGTCATCCGCGCCATCTCCGCTGACGACCGCTGGGGGAGCGGCCATCCTCGATACGGGCGCGGCGGAGAGATCTCCCAATAGACGTCGTCATCGGCGCGCAGGGCCCACCAGGAGAGACCCGAGCAGTCGAACCCCGGTCCGGGTTGTCCACCGAACGCCGGTGGAGAGGGTGAATCGAACCCCCATTCGCCGGCCCAGATGTACGGGTAGCCGACGTAGCGAACGCCCCAATCGACGATCGAACGCCGGCCGGCGCTCATCCTCGGCAGGGTCATGTCCGCGTACTGATCCTCCAGGTACGGCACGACCCAGCTCTCGAGGGTGGTCGCGCGGTAGAGGGACCAGGCGGCCTGCTTGCGCCGGAGCTTGGTGCTCGGCGCGACGTCTTGCGATTCGTCGACCTTGTTGTTGAAACGGAGGCCGAGTCGCATCGCGAGGAGGTTGACGCCGAACGATCCGGGCGTCGCGAACTCATAGCCGTCGGTCGTCGACAGGTGGTCGAGCGCCGCGGCGGTCGGGCCCATCCCCAGCACCCGCACGAGCGAGCGATGGATGCTGCGACTCGTGACGACGTCGCTCGGATGGAATCCACCGCCGGATCCGCGAGTCATCCAGCCGTGCTGCACCGCGATCGCCGCCCACCGATGGAAGGGGTCGGATGGATCGAGGTCCGTGAACGTGATGGATGGATCCGGCTCCTCGTCCCGAGCGAACGCCCGGACGAGCGCCCGCGCCCACCGTTTGCGCGTCTCGAACGCGTCGGGTCGGAACCGCCAGTTCCCGTTCTCATCCGGCGAGACGTCGCGCATCCAGTCGTTGGTTCCGGCGACGTGGTCGATCGCGTCCCTCGCCCACTGATCGTCCGACCCGAGGTCGGTCCACGACGCGGTCGGGACCAGGGCGCGTTCGGACCGGGAGACGTGAGCCGGGAACGGCGCGGGGCCGCTGCCCTCGTCTCCGTCGGTCCACGAAGGCGGCGTCGCCTGGGCGGTGACGGCGGCGAACGACTGCACCAGGGTGACAAGGAGGGTCAGCAACGCGACCGATGTCAGTCGACGGCGAAGCCCCAGTCCCCTTTCGGCCATGCTCCTTGACGTCGGCTCCGCCGGCGCGAAACTTGAGCGCGGCTCCCTGCGAGGACCCCTAGCTCGTCGGCCCCTCGCCCCGCACCTCCTGGACCTTCTTGAGCGCGTCCCTGAGGTCCTTCAACCAGTCGTCCTGCCGCTCGGCGACCAGCCGGACGCACCAGGCGAGGGCGTGACTCCGGCTCCGGGCCACGCCCGCCTCGATCAGCGTGTCGAGCACCCGACGCTCCTCCATCCGGAGGCGGGTCATCGCCGGCACCGACAGGGTCGTGAACGAGTCGGTGAGGTCCCCACACGAGGCACCCCAGCTCACCTTGCGGCCGAACCGTCTCTGGGCCTCGTCCGCGATGCGCATCCGCTTGCCGCGGGTGTCCTCTCGGAAGCCCGAGATCCGCGCTGCGAGCGCGGCCTCACGGGCCTCCGGGCCCGCGTCGCCGGCGAGCTCGGGCTCCGACAGGGTCCCCACCACGTAGATCTCCTCGCGGTCCGCGCTCACGGTCGGCGCGCCCTGGAACCATCCGGCCGGGATCCTGCCTGCGAACCACCCGCTGAGCTCCTCCATCGGATCGTCTCCCTTCGTCTGGTGTGCAAGTGAGATTACATGATTACGTCAAGAAGATGCATGGGCACGCGAGGCCGGATCTCTCGGGCGGTACGGTTCCGGTCGTGGAGAACTCCGAGTTCCAGGTGGACACGAGCGGCCGCCGCGTGATCGACCTCACGGATCGGGTCCGGGCCTTCGCGGCGGAGGTGGGAGGCGACGGCCTCGTGCACGTCTTCCTCCCTCACGCGACGGCGGGGCTCGCCCTGATGGAGACGGGGAGCGGCTCCGAGGAGGATCTGGAGGCGGCGCTGGAGCGGCTGCTCCCCCGGGACGACCGCTACTCGCACCGCCACGGCTCGGTCGGCCACGGCGGCGATCATCTCCTGCCGGTGTTCGTGACGCCGTCCCTCATGCTCCCCGTCGAGGGAGGCCGGCTCGTGCTCGGGACGTGGCAGTCCGTCGTCCTGATCGACCCGAACCGTGAGAACGACGCCCGGCGGGTGCGCCTGAGCTACCTTGCCGGCTAGAGGTACTGGCCCGGCGTCCGCTCGGACCGCTTGTCCGATGCAGGTGAGGTCGAGACGGCCTGAACGTCTCGCTCCCGCAGCAGGACGAGCTCCTGTCCGTCGAGCTCCACCTCGAGGCCGGAGGACGGCAGGAACAGGACTCGATCGCCCTGTTCGGCGACGCGGACGTCCGGACCGACGAGCTTCACGTCCGCCCAGGCGAGCCGTTTCGGGGCCGGCGCCGCCGTCGCGGGGATCAGGAGCCCGCTCGCGGACTTGCGTTCGCCGTTCTCGGGGAGCTCCACGACCAACCGGTCGCCGGTGAGCCGGACGTCCTCGCCCGCGGAGGTCGGTTTCTTCGCGCGGGCACGTCGGGGTTTGGTCGGCTTCGCCTCCGATGCGGCTCCGGCAGACGTCGTGCGGGGCATGGCCCGAGTGTAGCGAGCGCGACTCGATAGGATGCCCGGCGTTGAAGGCACGGAAGGTCCTGGACGACGCGGTCAAGGTCCTGAAGGCGTCGACCGCGATCGATCACTGGCAACGGGGACGGGAGCGACTCGAGGCTGAGGACCTGCTGTGGCATGTCGTCGGCCGGGAGCCGGACCCGAGCGACGACATCTCGGTCGAGCAGCGACGGGTGTTCGACCGGCTCGTGGAGCGCCGTGTGACCGGCGAGCCGATCCCGTTCATCAAGGGGTACACCGAGTTCCGGGGTCTCGACCTCCTGGTGCGACCCGGCGTGTTCGTCCCTCGGGATGCTTCCGAGTTCCTCGCGGAGCAGGCGTTGCGACGGCTCCGTGGCCGCGCGGACCCCGTGCACGTCGACCTCGCGACCGGCGCCGGGACGATCGCGCTGGCGGTCGCGAACGAGCTCCCGAAGGCGAGCGTGATCGGGACGGATGTCTCGGCCGAGGCGGTCGGGCTCGCGCGCGCGAACGCGAAGCACCTGGGTCTGCGAGCGCGGTTCGTGACGGGGGACCTGTTCGGAGGGCTCCCGCGGAAGCTGGCCGGCACCGTCGACGTCGTGACGCTGCATCCGCCGTACGTGCCGATGCGCGAGCTCAAGGATCTGCCCGAGGAGATCCGCGCATGGGAGCCGGAGCACACCCTGACCGACCGGAGCCACGACGGGCTCGGACTCATCACCCGAACGGCGCGCGAGGGGCCGGCGTGGCTCTCGCCCAACGGGTGGCTGTTGCTCGAGGTGAGTCCGGACCGGGTGCTGCACGTCAAAGGCGTGCTCCGGGGCGAGGGGTTCCGCGACATCCGGAGCACGAAGGGCGGCCCGCTGCCGCTGACGAGGGTGATCGTGGCCAGGCGGCCGGCGTGACCGAGACACAGCCCTACGGGACCTGGCGATCGCCGATCACCGCCGAGATGGTGTCGGTCGACGGGATCTCCCTCGCGCAGCCGTGCCTCGAGGACGGCATCGTCTACTGGCTGGAGGGACGCCCGGCCGAGGGTGGCGAGATCCGTGCTGGTGCGCGGCGCTCCCTTCTCCGAGCCGGTGGACGTCACGCCGCCGGGCTTCAACGTGCGGACGACCGTGCACGAGTACGGCGGCGGCGCCTACCTGCTCCATGACGGCACGGTGTACTTCTCCCACTTCGCGGACCAGCGGTTGTATCGACAGGAGCCCGACGGCGATCCCGTGCCGATCACGGCCGACTCCGGAGGCCGCGATCGATACGCGGACGGACGGATCACGCCCGACGGGCGGTGGCTGATCTGCGTGCGCGAGCGTCACCCCGAGCCGGAGGACCCCTCCGGCGTGGTCAACGAGCTCGTGGCCCTTCCGCCCGACGGATCCGCGGAGCCCGTGGTGATCCGGTCCGGACGCGACTTCTACTCCACCCCCCGGATCGCGCCCGACGGCGCCAAGCTCTGCTGGCTGGAGTGGGATCTGCCCTGGATGCCGTGGGACGGGTCCGAGCTGTTCGTGGCCGATCTCGCCGGTGACGCGAGCCTCGGGGGCGTCCGAGCGGTCGCCGGGCGAGCGGGGGAGGAGTCGATCTTCCAGCCCGCGTGGAGCCCGGCCGGCGATCTCCATCTCGTGTCGGACCGAACCGGCTGGTGGAACCTGTACCGGGAACGCGACGGGGACGTGGAGGCGCTGCACCCGGTCGAGGCGGAGTTCGGCTGGCCCCAATGGGTGTTCGGCATGTCCGCCTACGGCTTCCTCGACGACGGGCGGATCGCCTGCCTGTGGGAGCGCGACGGCGTGCAGCACCTCGCGATCCTCGACCCGAGATCCGGCGAGCTGATCGACCTCGACATCCCTCATTCCGCGATGGCGCCCAGGCTCGACGTGGAAGGGGATCGCGTCGCGTTCATCGGCGGGGGGCCGTCGATCGCCGACGAGGTCGTCCTCCTGGACGTGACGGCGAGATCGATGGACGTCCTCCGCTCGTCGTCGTCGGCCGACGTGGACGAGGCCAACTTCTCCGTCCCGCGGCAGATCGAGTTCCCGACCGCTGACGGGAAGACCGCGTTCGCGCACTTCTACCCTCCGAAGAACCGTGATCACGTGGGACCGGCCGAGGAACGGCCGCCGTTGATCGTGGAGAGTCACGGCGGGCCGACCGCGGAGGCCACGCCGAGGTTCTCGCTCGCACGACAGTTCTGGACGAGCCGAGGCTTCGCGATCGTCGACGTGAACTACGGGGGGAGCACCGGGTTCGGGCGCGCCTATCGGCAGCGGCTGAACGGCACCTGGGGGATCGTCGACACCGCCGACTGCATCAACGCCGCCGCGTGGCTCGCGGCCGAGGGGGAGGTCGACGGCGACCGGCTCCTGATCACGGGCGGCAGCGCCGGCGGCTACACGACGCTCTGCGCGCTGACGATGCACGACGACTTCGCCGCGGGCGCCAGCTACTTCGGCCTCGCCGACCTCGAGTCGTTCGTCACCGGCGGCACGCACAAGTTCGAGTCCCAGTACCTCTCCTCGCTGGTGGGGCCGTATCCCGAGGAGGCCGAACGCTACCGCTCCCGGTCGCCGATCCACGCCACCGACGGGATCTCGTGCCCGATGCTGCTGCTCCAGGGGTCGGAGGACCGCGTCGTTCCCCCGGCCCAGGCGGAGATCATGGTCGAGGCGCTCCGGCAGAAGGGGTTGCCGTACGCGTACGTCCTGTTCGAAGGGGAGCAGCACGGGTTCCGCAGAGCGGAGTCCAACCGAGCCGCCTTGGAGGCCGAGCTCTCCTTCTACGCGCAGGTATTGGGCTTCGAGCGGGACGACGTGCCGGAAGCTGCCGATCGAGAACCTCTGAGAGAGGGTCGCGGGGAGCCGGCCTGTGCGCCGGCTCCCCGCGCCGGAGAGGGGGCGCAGCCTCTCGGCGACATCAGCGTCTCAGCGCGAGGTGAACGGGGTGTGTCGTTCGGGTGAGGGGTTCGTGAACCGCTGCCTTCAGCCGCCGATCATCGACATCGATCGAGCCGGTTGCACGAAGTCGGGGTGGTTGATCCGGTGGCCCGACCACTTCGTCCAGAGACCCCGGCGGATCAGCAGCGCGAGATCCGCGTCGGAGGCCCCGGCTCGCAACGGAGCCCGCAGGTCGGTCTCGTTCATGGCGAAGAGGCAGTTGCGGAACATCCCCTCGGCGGTCAGCCGCAGCCGGTTGCAGGTGTCGCAGAACGGTTCCGTGACGGACGCGATCACGCCGACGCGTCCCGGCGCGCCGTCGGCGAAACGGAACGTCGTCGCCGGCTCGTTCGCGTGGCCCTCCGGCACGAGCGCGTGCACGGCGTCGATCGCCTCGAGGATGCGCGCGGCCGGCACGACCTTCTCCCGCTCCCACGCATGCTGTGCGTCGAGCGGCATGTACTCGATGAAGCGCACCTCGTAGCCCGTCTCCCGAGACCAGCGCGCGAAGTCGACGACCTCGTCGTCGTTCGTCCCGCCGATCACCACGCAGTTGATCTTGATCGGCGTGAGACCGGCTGCTTCGGCCGCTCGCATCCCGGCGAGGACCTTCTCGAGGGCGTCGCGCCTGGTCATCTCCTCGAAACGATGCCGAAGGAGCGAGTCGCACGAGATCGTCGCCCGGTCGACGCCCGCCTCGGCGAGCGGCTCGGCCAGCCGGTCGAGGAGCACGCCGTTCGTCGTGAGCGAGATGTCGAGGTCCGGACCGACCTCGCGGAACATCCGGACCAACAGCGGGAGGTCCGCTCGCACGAGCGGCTCGCCGCCCGTGACCTTCAGGCTCCGGACCCCCAGGCCCACGAAGATCCCGAGCAGCCGGGTGAGCTCCTCGAAGGTCAGGATCTCGTGCTTCGGAAGCCAGGCGAGACCCTCAGCCGGCATGCAGTACGTGCATCGGAAGTTGCATCGGTCCGTGACCGAGATCCGAAGGTCGTCGGCGACGCGGCCGAACGTGTCGACCAAGGGGCCGTCGAGCGGCATCGTCGGCACCTCCGGTGTGCGGTCGGTCGTGCCTCGGTCATAGGCGACCAGCCTACCCGTGCGACCGGAAGCGGTCAGTCCTCGTCGACGGGGGGCAGGCGGAGCAGGAGCGTGTGGATCGCGTCCTCGATCGCGTCGTCGCGCTTGCGGTCCGCCATCTGGCTCCCGACGGAGAGCCCGAGCACGTACATCGCCAGAGGGGTGGCCTTGCGCTCGATCCGATGAGCGACCTCGCGTGACGCGGTGAGGAGATGCTCGTTCTCGTGTGCGGAGAGGGGTTCGAGATGCAGCTCGGCGGCCAGCCGGTCGATCCATTCCATGCGCTTCACCTCCTCGGTCGCAGCGAGTGGCGCGCGGTCCGCACCGTGGTCGCCGCAATCCTAGGGCTGCCGTCCGCCGGCGCGTGGAGCTGCGAGGGGTCACCTCGGCGGCGCTAGGCTCTCCGCGCGATGGGAGCGACCCGAGCCGCCGTGCTGACCGTCTCCGACGGCGTCGCCGAGGGCACCCGCGAGGACGGGTCCGGTGAAGCCGCGGCGGAGATGCTTCGCGAAGCCGGGTTCGAGGTGACGGATCGTCGGGTCGTTCCCGACGAGACAGCGGAGATCGAGTCGGCGCTCCGGGAGCTCGCCGGGACGAACGGGCTGGTCGTGTCGACGGGCGGCACCGGCTTCGGTCCGCGAGATGTGACGCCGGAGGCGACCCGCGCCGTGATCGACCGAGACGCTCCGGGGCTCTCGGAGCTGATGCGCGCCACCGGGCTCGCCCACACCCCGATGGCGGCGCTCTCTCGAGCCGTCGCAGGTGCCCTGGGGACGACGTTGATCCTGAACCTCCCCGGCAGCCCGAAGGGAGTACGGGAATCGCTCGCGGCCGTGCTGCCGGTGGTCCCGCACGCCGTCGAGCTCCTGGGCGGATCGACGGGAGCCCATCCGACCGGCCACCGTGAGGGCACGCAGCCTCGTGTCGACGCGGCGGCGCCGGCGGCCCCGTGGGTCGAGGCCAAGGCCGTGCGCGTGATCGGTTCGCCCCCGTGCGCCGTCGGGAGCTCGATGTCGATCGTGCCGGGCGGCGAGGTCCACGGGACCCTGGGCTGCGCGGAGTTCGACGCGGCCGCCGTCGCGGCCGCCCTCGAGGTGCAGGAGCGGGGCGAACCGGAGGTGCGCACGTTCCATCACGACGAAGGAGACGTGGAGGTCTACCTCGAGCCGCACGGCGCAACGTCTCGTCTCGTCGTCGTCTCCGCGACCGACGTCGCTCGGTCGCTGAAGGTGGAGATGGAGCGACAGGGCCGCCGGGTCGTCGTGCTCGAGCCTCGGGCGGAACGCCTCGTCGCCGAGGACGAGCCGTCGATCCGATCCCTCGAGGATGCAGACCTGCGGGCCGACGACGAGGTCGTGTTCACCGACCACGACGCCCCGGGCATCGCGGACATGCTGACCACGCTGCTCCGCTCACCGGTTCGATTCGTCGGCGTGATGGGCTCCCGTCGTCACGTCGCCCACTACGTCGAAGAGCTCCGGAGCCGAGGGTTCGGCGACGCCGACCTGGCGCGCATCCGGAGTCCGCTCGGGCTCGATCTCGGAGGCCGGCGACCCGAGGAGATCGCGCTCGCGATCGCCGCCGGTCTCGTCGCCGCTCGGCACGATCGCGACGGAGGGTGGCTGGACCGATGACGAGCGAGACCACGGAGCACGTCAGGAAGAACCGCGAGCATTGGGAACACGAGGCGGTCGAGTACCAACAGCGGAACCGAGCGCAGCTGAACCGTTGGGACCGCCTCGGCTGGGGCGTCTTCGACATCCTCGAGGACGAGATCCACGCGCTCGGCGACGTCGAGGGCGCCCGTGCCCTGGAGTTCGGATGCGGCGGGTGTCAGTTCGGGATCAAGGTCGCGATGCGCGGCGCGGTGGTCACGGGTCTGGACTTCTCGATGGCCCAGCTCCAGCATGCGCCGGCGCACTTCGAGGAGAGCGGCGTGCGGTTCCCGATCGTGCAGGCGAACGGCGAGCGCATCCCCTTCCGCGACGGATCGTTCGACCTGGTGTTCTGCGATCACGGCGTGATGGGGTTCGCCGACCCATCCCTGACGGTGCCCGAGGTGGCTCGGGTCTTGCGGCCGGGCGGGCGGTTCGCCTTCAACGGCACGACGCCGTGGATCTGGGTCGCGTGGGGAGATGAGGAGGACGCCCCGGCCTCCCGCGAGATGCGGCGGGACTACTTCGACATGGGCTCGATGGACGTGGACGATCCCTCGTGGCGCACGACGGAGTTCCAGCTCACGTACGGGGACTGGATCCGCCTGTTCCGCTCGAACGGCCTGGTCGTCGAGGACCTGATCGAGCTCCGACCGCCCGCCGACGCGACCACGACGTATGACGACTACGCGCCGCTCGAGTGGGCTCGGGCGTTCCCCGCCGAGCACATCTGGAAGGTGCGGAAGGAGTGAGTCCCGGCCCGCCCGGCCGTCGGATGGCCGGCGCGGCCCTCCTCGCGCTGATCGGGCTCGGGGGCGCCATCGTGTTCCCCGCCGACGGCGGGAGCCCCGACGATCGGCCGAACGTGATCGTCGTGCTGACCGACGACCAAGCGGCGGGCACGTTCTCGGCGATGCCGTGGCTGAGCGCGGAGCTCGCACGAGCGGGCTCGGGGTGGACCGAGTTCCCGAACGCGTTCGCGAACACACCGCTCTGCTGCCCCTCGAGGGCGAGCCTGCTGACCGGTCTGTTCGCCCGGCACACGGGCGTCCTGGACAACGACGACGGCGAGGTCTTCGACGGATCCTCCACGCTCGCGACCTGGCTGCAGGGGGCCGGCTACCGGACGGGTCTCGTCGGCAAGTACCTCAACCGGTTCCCGTTCGGCCGACCCGCGTATGTCCCGCCCGGGTGGGATCGGTTCCTGGCCAAGGAGAACCAGACCGGCGTGACGGTCTACCGCGACTTCCACGCGATCGACCAGGGATCGCCGGTGTTCGTGCGTCGCTACGCCACCGACTGGCTGGCGGAGCGGGCGATCGGCTTCGTGCGCACGGCTCCCTCGACCCAGCCGTTCTTCCTCCTCTTCGCCCCGAGCGCCCCGCATCCGCCGTGGATCCCCGCCGCGCGCCATGCCGGCGCCGGTGCCGACCTGTCGGTCGAGGAGCCCCCCAACGTCGTCGGTGCGCTGCGCGGCGCGCCGCCCTGGGTGCGCGCGTTGCCCGTGCCGAGCGCCGCGCAGCGCACCGCTGTGGCTCGCGGACCAGCGACGGGCGACCGAGACGCTGCTCGCGGTCGACGAGGCGCTCCGCTCGATCGTGGCCGCGCTCGGGGACCGCATCGACGACACCGTGATCGTCGTGCTGTCGGACAACGGCTACTCGTTCGGCGAGCATCGCTGGGAAGGGAAGACGTGCCCGTACGAGGCGTGCGTCCGGATCCCGCTCGCCGTGTACTCCCCGTGGGCGCATGCCGCCGTGGAGGACGACCTCGTCTCGATGGTGGACGTCGCCCCCACGATCGTGGACCTCGCGGGCGTCGCGCCGCCGTTCCCGACGGACGGCACCAGCTTCGCGCCTGCGATCGGCGCCGGGTCCGACAGACCCTTCATCGGACGAGCGCTGCGGGTGTGTTCCTCGAGTGGGCCGGCGACGATCGCATCCCCGCGTGGACGGCGGTCCGTACCGCCGACTTCAAGCTGATCCGGTACGCGGACGGCTTCGAGGAGCTCTACGACCTGGGCGGCCGCCTCGGTACGGCAGATCCCTGGGAGTCGATCAACCGAGCGGCGGACCCTCGATACGCAGGGGCTCTCGTGCGTCTGCGGGGGCTCCTGGGTCGCGTCCTGAGCCCCGGCTAGACTGACCCGATGCGACCGGGCCCGATCATCCGACCTGTCCGGCGCGCCCGCGTACGACAGCGGCGACAGACGTTCGGTGCACTCGTCGTCGTCCTGACCTCGGTCCTCGCGTGGCAGTTCTGGCCCTCGGCCGGGCAGGAGCGAGGCGAGAGCCCCACACCACCCGGTGGCAACAACAACGGCACCCCGTCCAGCTCACCCGGCCCCGCGAACGGGGACTCCCCGATCCAGCACGTGATCTTCCTCGTCAAGGAGAACCGTTCGTTCGACCACTACTTCGGGACGTACCCCGGCGCCGAGGGCGCGACGCAGGGGGGCACGATCGAGGACTGTGACGCGAGCACCTTCGAGGACGGTCCGACCGTTCCCCTGACCGAGGCGCCGTCGGTCCTCCCGCACGATCTCGGGCACGCGTTCGCGCCCGGCCTCTACTCGATCAACGGCGGCAAGATGAACGGCTTCAACTGTGTCTCGCTGGGTGAGGACATGATGGGGTACTCGCAGCATTCGCGGACCACGCTGCCGGGGTACTGGGCCTACGCAGATCGCTTCGTGCTGGCGGATCATTTCTTCACGTCGATGTACGGACCCACCTTTCCCGGAGCACCTCTACACCGTCGCGGCGCAGTCCTACGGCATCGTCGACAACAAGACCACGACGAACGTCGAGGGCAACTACTGCGACGACGAGACCGAGATCACGAAGCGCTTCCCGATCGAGGACCTCACGGACTCGGACGTGGCCGCCATCATGGAGCTCGAGGAGAACATCACCGACGAGGTGCCGGACCAGCTGATCCGCATCGCCGCGTACTGGGAGTCCACCCGCACGTGCTTCAACATCAAGGTCCTCCCGGACCTGCTGGAGCGCGAGGGGATCAGCTGGAGGTACTACGCGAACGCCGACTCGTGGATGAACGCGCTGCAAGCGGTCGAGCATGTGCGGTTCGGCCCGATGTGGGACAAGGTGCAGACCCCGGAGACGTTCCTGGAGGACGTGCGTCGAGGCGAGCTCCCGGCGGTGTCCTGGCTCATCCCGCCGGAGGGACACCCGAACGAGCATCCCGGCTCCAACACCAACGTGTGCCTGGGCGAGAACTGGACCACGGAGTACCTCAACGCCGTGATGCGCAGCGAGTTCTGGCCGAGCACCGCGATCGTGATCGTCTGGGACGACTTCGGCGGGTTCTACGACCATGTCCCGCCGCCGCACTACGACATCATGGGCCTGGGTCCGCGCACGCCCGCGCTGATCATCTCGCCCTGGACCACACGCGGCGACAATCCCGACGGCGGCTCGATCGACGAGACGGTGTACGAGTTCTCTTCGGTCCTCCGATTCATCGAGAACCTCCATGGCTTGAAGCCGATGACGGAGCGCGATCGGCAGGCCGATCCGTTGTCGGGCGCCTTCGACTTCACGCAGGAGCCTCGGCTCGACCCGCTGATCATCCCGCCCCGGGACTGTCCGAGCGCCTGATGCGGCGCGCGCGCCCGGCGCGCCTCGCGGCGCTGGTCGCGATCGTCCCGCTCCTCGTGGCGGCGTCCGACCCCGCGGGCGACGTGACCGGCTGCCGGAACGGCGTGGGCTCCGGAGCCCCGGATCTCGTGGAAGCGCGAGGCGAGATCCTCGAGCTCGGGACGTCCGCTCGCTGGACGCTCACGTTCGCGGACCCGCTGCTCGTGCCCGATCCGGTGGGGCACCCGTTCCGGGTGGATATCGTCGATCCGCGATCCGGACGTCCCCACCGACTCGTTCGCCTACTACCGCAACGTGAACCGTCTCGTGCGCGTCGACGCGACGATCGAGCACCCGACCGAGATCTACCTGCTCCCCGAACGCGGAACGAACGTGTTCAACCCGCCGGTGATCGAAGGGGACACGATGACGATCCAGGTTCCCGGGCGCACGCTCAGCGACGACGAGGAGCTGACCGGGACGTCGCCGGGGCTCGAGGCACTCCGATGGACCGTGATCGTGCGCGACGGCCGCGCCTGCGACTTCCTGGGAGACGGACGCCCCACCCAGCGCTTCGAGCCGGGGTCGGAGCCGCGCACCCCTGCGGTCGCCGGAACCGGCCGATGCCTTCCCGTGGTGGGTGGTCGCCGGCGCGGCCGTCGTGCTCGCGCTGGGCGTGGGGCCTACGTGCTCCGGCGTGCCCGGTAGGGACGCAGCACGACTTCGCGCGGCCCTTCCAGGAAGTGCTGCCAGGGCCGGGTGACCCCGCGCGTGCCGCGCCGCCGGACCTCGTCCACACGACCCAGGTCCACGACCTCGATCAGGAGCTCCTCGCCGGCGCCCGCCTCGAACAGGACGCGACCCTCGGGGTCGACGCCGACGCTCCGACCCTGCCCGAACGTCGAGACCATGTTCGGGTTGAACACGTAGACCTGGTTCACGATCGCGTTCGATCGCGCGAGGACCACCTCTTCCTCGCGATCGGGCGTCGTCGTCGCGGTCGGCTGCGCGATCAGCTCGGCTCCCTGGAGGGCGAGCCCTCGAGCCACCTCCGGGAACCAGCCGTCGTAGCAGATCATCATCCCGATCCTGCCCTTGCCCGGGATCTCGAACACCGGAGCCGGTTCCGTGCCCGGGTCGGCGTCCTCGTACGGACGCCACGGGAAGAGCTTCCGGTAGATGGCGGCGATCTCCCCGTCGGGCGAGAACGCGATCGCCGTGTTGTGGATCTTCTTCCCGCGCCGCTCGTTGATCGACCCGGCCACGATCCAGCGCTTGGCTCGGGCGGCGATCTTCGCCACGCGATCGGTCAAGGGTCCGGGGATCTCCTCCGCGACCCGTCGCTCCCAG
This sequence comes from uncultured Actinomycetota bacterium, assembly GCA_963711655.1. Lineage (GTDB taxonomy): Bacteria > Actinomycetota > UBA4738 > UBA4738 > HRBIN12 > JAJNBA01. The sequence goes on along the minus strand of CAVQEW010000009.1, from coordinate 83,297 downwards.
TCGCCGGTGCCGCCGGAGGTGAAGCCATCCACCGCGGTGAGATACAGCTCGGGGAAGAGCATCAGATCGACGTCCGGGAACGATCGGCGCGCGACGCGGACGTGGTCCTCGAACTTGTCCAGGGTGGCCGCTGGATCCCACGCCACGGGAGCGACCTGGGCGGACAGCACGGTGAGGATGCGACCCACGCTCGGACCCTAGCAGCGCGCGTCTTCCCTGGGGCTACGCTCGCGCTGGCGCGCTCGCTTCTTGAGCCCCCAGACCCCCGCCTCAGGTGTGCTGCGGCTGGAGCCCGGCGATGAGCTGGTCCACTCCCTCGGCGAGCTGCTCGCGCCACCACGTTCTGCCTTCCTCGGGCAGCGTGGAGATCGGGTCGTAGTAGTGATACCGGCGCGAGAACGCCTCCGGATCGTCGCTCTCGATCCCGGTCCGGTAGTTCTTGGTCCACCCGGAGATGCCGCGGACGCGGTCGTACTCGGCGAGCTGGTGCGCCCAGCGCTTGCCGACGAACGGCACGTCGACCACCATCCGCGGCGTCGCGAAGCCGGGGAGGTAGCCCATGATCGCGTGCTGGAGGTCCTGCACCTCCCACACGGCCGTCCGCCAGTGCTCCGCGTTCGGGATCATGTCGCAGATGTAGAAGTAGTACGGAAGGATCTTCGCGTGGTCCAGGAGCATGAAGCAGAGTTCGAGGAGCTGCTCCGGCGTCGTGTTCACGCCTCGGAGGAGGACGCCCTGGTTCCGTACGTCGCGGAACCCCGCATCCAGGAACACCTTCGTCGCCCGGCCGACGAGGGGCGTGACCTGCTGGGCGGCGTTCACGTGGGTGTGGACGGCGATGTCCACGCCTCGCTCGTTCGCCCGTGAGGCCATCCGCTCGGCGGCGGCTCGCACCTCGTCCTGGAGGAAGTGCTGGGGGATCCCCATCAGCCCCTTGGTCGCGAGCCGGATGTCGCGGACGTTCTCGATGTCGAGCAGCCCCATCACGAACGTCTCGAGCCGCTTGATCGGCACGTTGGCCATGTCGCCGCCGGAGACGACCACGTCGCGAACGCTGGGCGTGCGCCGGAGGTAGTCGAGCATCGCGTCCCAGCGCTCGTTCTGCTTCGCCTCGAACTTGTACTTGAGCACCTGCACCGTGTCGTTGCCGACGAGGTCCATCCGCGTGCAGTGCCCGCAGTACTGCGGACAGGTGGGGATCAGCTCCGCGAGCACCTTGGTGGGGTAGCGATGCGTCAGGCCCTCCACGGCCCACATGTCGGCTTCGTGGAGAGAGTCGCGCGAGGCCAGCGGATGCGAGGGGAACTCCACGTCTCGGTCACTGAGGGCGGGAGCCATGTACAGGCGGACGGGATCGGCCCGCAGGTCCGTCTCGTCCATCGTGTTGATCATCTGCGGCGGCAGGAGCATCGACATGGTCGCCCGCTCCTGCTGGTCGCGCTCGATGTCGGCGAGCAGCTCGTCGTCGAGGTGGTCGCCCAGGGCCGCCTTGAACTCCTTGAGGTTCTTCACCGTGTGTGCCCGCTGCCACTGGGCGGACTCCCACTGCTCGGTCGTGACGTCCCGGTAGCCCGGGAGCCGGGTCCAATCCGGCTCCTCGTACGGGCGCTGGAGCGGATAGGCGAAGGGCTGGGGGGCAGGGTGGGCGTGCGGGTCCCGGTGGCCGGGGCGTCCCGCCTGGGTGATGAACTCCACGGTCATGGCGTCCTCGCTGGCTCGTCGTCGGTTCGAGAGGAGAGATTCCGCACAGGATGTGCAGATCGCCCAGCCTACCCGAAGGAGGTCCGGTCAACACCCCTGTTCACCGGAAGATATCCGGTATCGTTCAACCGAGAGGTATCGGCTAGCGCCGGCCGCCCCTGAACCCGCCGCCGCGATTGTCGCGACGCGGCCGGCGCTCGATCTGGATCTCGGGCGCCTTCTTGGGGAGTCGTGCCTGCATCGGAGCATGGCCGGTGCGCTCGAACCGGACCCAGATGTGGTCGGGCTTGCGATCGCGCTCCGTCTCACGCCACCCGGTCGCGACCAGGTGCTTCAGCCGTGCGGCGGCGGTCTTGCGGAGCTTGTCCGTGCCGGGAACGCGCACATAGAGGCGTTCGTGCAGGACCTGCTTGTACTCGGCCATCGGTTGCAGGGTAACAGGGCGGCTCCTTCAGCGGCCCTCGAGGACGGCCGATAGCTGGGGGGATGGACGCTCTTCAGGGCACGTCCTTCGCCGCCGACCCGGCGGCCGATCTCGGCGTGGCGAACGCCGCTCCCGAGCGTGGGCTCTTGTCGGACTCCCTCGAGGCCGTGGGCACGGAGCTTGGCGCCGATCGCGTCTACCTCTTCGAGAACATCCGGGATGCCGACGGACGTCTGTGGATGAACCTCACGTCGGAATGGCGGCGGAACGGGGTCCGAGGCATCTTCGACGATCCGAGCACGCAATTGCATCCGTACTCCCCCGACTTCATCCGATGGATCGAGATCCTCGGCGACGACCGTGTGCTCACCGGTGTCGTGGCGGACCTCCCGGAGCCCGAGCGCCGGATCCTCGCCGCGGAAGGGACGGCGTCGATCGTGGCGGTTCCGATCACCCTCGCCGACGGCTGGTGGGGCTACCTGGCTGTGGACGACTGCGCGACCGTCCGAGAGTGGAGCTCCGGTGAGATCGAGCTGTTGCGCGCGGTCGCCGGCGCGATCGCGGACGACGTCCAACGCGAGCGACGGGTGTCCACCGACGCGATCATCGGCGATCGGTACCGATCGATCGTCGAGCAGATCCCGGCGGTGACCTACATCGACGCGCTCGACGACGCGGCCTCGACCCTGTACATGAGCCCGCAGGTGGAGACGCTCCTCGGCTATGCGCCGGAAGAGTGGATCGGCGATCCGGAGCTCTGGCTGCGGGTCATCCACCCGGACGATCGCGCGAGAGCGGTCGCCGAGAACCAGCGCCACAACGAGACGGGGGAATCGTTCTCGCTCGACTACCGGATCTACCGGAAGGACGGGCGGCTCGTGTGGATCCGCGACGAGGCGAGGATCGTCCGCGACGAGCGCGGCGTCCCCACGTTCTCGCTCGGCGTGATGATCGACGTCACGGATTCGAAGCGCGGTGACGAGAAGGTCGCGTTCCTGACCTACCACGACGAGCTGACCGGCCTCCCGACCCGGGCGATGTTCGAGGAGCTGCTGGAGCTCTCGATCGGCCGGGCGAAGCATCACGGGTCGTCCGTGGCCGTGATCTGTGTCGACATCGACGATTTCCGACTCGTGAACGACTCGCTCGGCCGCCTCGCGGGCGACGAGGTGCTGAACGTCGTGGCCGACAGGCTCCGCGAGGCGACGCGCGAGACGGATCTGGTGGCGCGGCGCTCGGGGGACACGTTCCTGCTGCTGCTCGCCGACCTCGAGCGCGACGGTGACGACGTCGAGGTGGCCGTCGCTCGAGCGGAGTCGGCGGCGCAGCGCATCCTCGACTCGCTCGCCGTGCCGTTCCGAGCCGGTGGCACGGAGCTCTACGTGGCGGCGTCGATCGGGATCAGCCTGTTCCCGCAGGACGGCGACGAACCGGGCAGCCTCCTGCGCAACGCGGACGCGGCGATGCTGGAGTCCAAGAAGGGCGGCCACGCCTACGTGGTCTCCAACCGAGGCGCCCTCGATTCGTCGGCGAAGCTCCAGTTCGTGACCCGCCTGCGCAAGGCGGTGGAGAGCCAGCGGTGGACGCTCCACTACCAACCGGTCCTCGATCTCGCGACGGGACGGATGCGCGGTGTCGAGGCGCTGATCCGGTGGATCGAGCCGGACGGCACGATGGTGCCTCCCGGCGACTTCATCCCGCTCGCCGAAGAGCTCGGCCTGATCGAGACGATCGGCGATTGGGTCGTGCGCGAGCTGGTCTATCAGGCGCAGGCGTGGCGCGAGCTGGACATCGATCTCTCGACCAGCTTCAACCTCTCGCCCCGGCAGTTCTGGCAGCCGGACCTCGCGAACGGGATCCTCGAGCGGATCGGCGAAGGGGGCATCGACCCCGCGAAGGTCATCGTCGAGATCACGGAGTCCTCGGCGATGGCCGACCCGGACCGTGCGCAGACGATCCTCGAGGAGCTCCACGCGGGCGGCCTCCGCATCGCGATCGACGATTTCGGAACCGGGTACTCGTCCCTCGCCCGTCTCCGCGACATGCCGGTCGACGTCTTGAAGATCGACCGCTCCTTCGTGAGCGGTGTCGACACGGACCCGCAGAATCAGAGCATCGTGTCCGCGTTCATCGAGCTCGCGCGCGGGCTCGGCCTCACGACCCTCGCCGAGGGCATCGAGACGGAGGGCGAGCTCGCCTTCGTCCAGGAACGCGGCTGCGTGTTGGGGCAGGGGTTCCTCTTCTCCAAGGCGGTACCGCCGGAGGAGATCATCGCGATGTCGTTCGGCGGCGTGCGCGATGCCCGCGAGGCGAGCTGAGCGCTCGCGTCAGCCTCGACCGAGCGCTTCCGTCACGGCTCCGACGATCGTCGCGGCATCGATCCCCGCCCACGCTCGGAGCTCTTCCGGCGCGCCCGAGCCCGGCATGTCCGTCACGGCGAGCTTGATGACGCGGCCGGTCAGCGGCCCCGCGCCGGCGAGCGCGTCGAGCACGGCGTCGCCGAGGCCACCCTCGATCCGGTGGTCCTCGACCACGACGAGCAGCCCGGCCTCGGCCGCGGCTTCCCGGAGCGTCGCGGCGTCGATCGGCTTCACGCAGTAGCAGTCGATGACGCGAGCCTCGATGCCATCGGTCGCCAGCAGGTCGGCGGCGCGAAGGGACTCGTGGACGGTGATGCCCGCCCCGACGAGCGCGACGTCGTCACCCTGCCGGAGGGTCTTGGACCCGCCGATCGGGAAGTCCTCCTCCGGGCCGTAGAGCGACGGGGTGGCCTCCCTCGTCGTGCGGAGGTACGAGATGCCGCGGAGATCGGCCATCGAGGTCACGAGCCGGGCCGTCGCGTTGCCGTCGGCCGGATACAGGACGGTCGTCCCGTGGATCGCGCGGAGCGCGGCCAGATCCTCGAGCGCCATCTGCGAGGGGCCGTCCTCCCCGATCGACACCCCGGCGTGCGACCCGCACAGCCGGAGATCCGCGCGACCGATCGCGGCCATGCGGATCTGGTCGTAGGCCCGAGTCAGGAACGCCCCGAACGTCGCGGCGAACGCGGTCTTGCCGAGTGCCTGCAGGCCGGTCTGCGTGCCGATCAGCGTCTGCTCGGCGATGTACATCTGGAAGAAGCGTTGCGGTGCGACCGCCTCGACGTCCTCGGTGTACGTGGAGTTCCCGACCTCGCCGTCGAGGACGACGACGTCGTCGCGTTCGCCCGCGAGCCACGCCACGGTCTCGCCGAACGCCTTCCGTGTCGCGACCGGCTCGGTGTAGACGGGGGCGGGCGCGCCGAGCGGCGAAGCGGGCCCGGCCGGCATCCACGGTTCGGGCTTCGGTGGCGTGATCGTGAGGGAGCGGATGCCGCCGAGCTCGGCGATCGCCCGTTCGACCATCTCCGGCGGAAGGGCCTTGCCGTGCCATCCCTCGTGGTCGGCGATCTCGGACACGCCGTGGCCCTTCTCGGTCCGCGCGACGATCATCGTCGGCCGGTCCTGTTCCTCGGCTTCGCGGTAGGCCGCGTCGATCGCCGCGACGTCGTGGCCGTCGATCGACAGCGCGTGCCAGCCGTACGCCTCGGCGCGGGTGACGAAGACGTCCGCGTCCCAGCCGTGCATCGTCGGCCCTCGCTGACCGAGCCGGTTCAGATCGAGCACGCAGACGAGGTTGGACACGCCGTGGTGGGACGCGGCCTCCATCGCCTCCCAGACGGAGCCCTCGGCGGACTCGGAGTCCCCGAGCAGGACCCAGACGCGCGCCGGGCTCTCGTCGAGCCGCATCCCGAGCGCCATCCCCAGGCCGATCGCCGGTCCCTGCCCGAGCGAGCCGGTCGCGGCCTCGACCCACGGAAGCTCCGGGACCGGTGCCGGATGCCCCTGGATCGGGGAGCCGAAGCGTCGGAGGGACAGCAGCATCTCGTCATCGATCGCGCCGATCGCTTTCAGCGCGGCATACAGGAGCGGCGCGGCGTGACCCTTCGAGAGCACGAAGCGGTCGTTGGCGGGGCTGCGCGGGTCGGTCAGGTCGGTCCGCAGGTGATCCGCGAACAGCACGGCGGTCAGGTGCGCCGCCGACAGCGACGACGTGGGGTGCCCCGACCCGGCCTCGGTCGTGGATCGGATGCTGTCGATGCCGAGCTGCGCGGCGAGCTCGTTCCAGCTCCGGATGCGGTCGTCCTTCGTGTCCAGGTCGCTCATGGCAGGCGCTCCTCGGGTCTTGAGATCTTCGGGAGGTCGGATCTTCGGCGCCGAGAGACTACCGGCCCTGCTCCGGCGCCCGCCTCGGCGGTACTCTCGATGCCAGAACGAGGAGAAGCGAAGAGGAGGCGTCGCACCATGACCACGTTCCGCGACCTTGGCGTATCCGACGAAGTCGTCGGCGCCCTCGCCGCGCGCGGGATCGAGTCGCCGTTCCCGATCCAGGTCATGGTGATCGAGGACGCGACGTCCGGCCGGGACACGCTCGCGCGATCGAAGACGGGCTCGGGCAAGACCCTCGGGTTCGCGATCCCGATCGTCGACCAGGTCGATCCCGATGCCGAGCGCCGCCCCGCCGCCCTGGTCCTCACGCCCACCCGCGAGCTCGCCCAACAGGTCAGCGACGAGTTCGAGGACATCGCGAAAGCGAAGAAGCTCCGCGTGATGGCCGTCTACGGCGGCACGCGGGTGCGAGAGCAGTCCAAGGGCGTCGGGTCCGCCCACATCCTGATCGCCACTCCCGGGCGCCTCGACGACCTCATCGAGCGCGGCATGGTTCGCTTGGACGGCGTCAAGATCTTCGTCCTCGACGAGGCGGACCGCATGCTGGACATGGGCTTCCAGCCACAGGTCGACCGGATCGTGCGCCATCTGCCGAAGGACCGTCAGACGATGTTCTTCTCGGCGACGCTCGACGGCGCGATCGGCAGGATCGCGGAGGTCTACACGCGCAACCCGATGCGCCACGAGGTCGGTCCGATCGAGATGCGGTTCGTGGAGGAGGCCGACCATCGGTTCATCCCGGTGGCGCCGCAGGACAAGCTCACGACGCTCGTCCGCCTCGCCGAGGAGGCGGCGGGCTCGACGCTCGTGTTCGTGAACACGAAGCGGGCCGTCGACCACCTCGCGAGGCAGCTCCGGGCCGAGAACGTGCCGGTCGTCGCGATGCACGGCGACCTGACCCAACAGGCTCGGGAACGTGCGCTGAGCCGGTTCGACGACGGCCACGTCGGGATCCTCGTCGCGACGGACGTGGCCGCGCGCGGGCTGGACCTCGACCGGATCACGCTGGTCGTGAACTACGACCCTCCCAAGGACGACAAGGGCTACGTCCACCGCGTGGGACGGACGGCGCGGGCCGGCCGCTCGGGGACGAGCATCACGTTCGTGACCCCGGAGCAGCTCGGCGACGTGAGCCGGATGGCGGCTCGGCTCGATCTCCACGCGGAGTTCGAGCAGGAGGGGATGAAGGTGTCGCCGCCGCGCGTCGTGTTCAGCGGTGGCGCGAAGGGCAAGCGGAGCGGGCTCCGGCCGCGCCGCCGGCGCTGAACACCGGCGCCGCGGCGCGCGTCATCCGGCGTTGCCCTCCACGACGTGGAGCGCCGCGCGCCGGTGGATCGCGAGGATCTCGTCCGGCGGCACCGGCCGAGAGAAGAAGAACCCCTGCCCTCGCTCACACCCTCGAGCCATCAGCTCCCGCCACTCCTTCTCGGTCTCGATCCCCTCGGCGAGAGGCGTCATCCCGAGGTTGGAGGCCAGCGCGACCATCGCCGAGACCATGCTCGCGTTCTGCTCGTCGCGGTCGAGCTCCCGCACGAACGAGCGATCGATCTTCAGGATGTCGACCGGCATGTAGCGCAGCCGGGCGAGCGATGAATAGCCGGTCCCGAAGTCGTCGATCGCGAGGCGGAGCCCGCGGGCGTGCAGCTCGTGCAGGATGCCCAGCGTCCGATCCGGATTCGTCATGGCGGTGGACTCGGTGATCTCCACGGTGATCCGGCTCGGATCCATCCCCGACGCGAGGATCGGGTCCACGATCCGGTCCACGATGTCGTCCTGCCACAGTTGTCGAGGGGACAGGTTGAAGGAGATGTCGATGTCGAGCCCCTGCTCCCGCCACTCCCGCCCCTGACGGCAGACCTCGTCGATCACCCAGGCGCCGATCGCCTCGATCAGGCCCATCTCCTCGGCGAGAGGGATGAAGTCGCCCGGAGGGACGAGGCCTCCGTTCGGCTCGGGCCAGCGGATCAGGGCTTCCACGCCGGTCATCTCCGCGTTCCGAAGATCGATCAGGGGTTGGTAATGGAGCATCCATTGCTCCTGCTCGACGGCACGGCGCAGGCGGGTGGACATCGACAGGCGAACGATCGAGTCCGCGTCGTCCTTCGCGTGCAGCACGTAGCCCCCGGGGCCCGAGCGCTTGGATCGGAACATCGCGGTCTCCGCGTTCTTGAGCAACGTCGGCGCATCGACGGCATCGTCCGGGAACGCGCTGATGCCGAGGCTGGCGGTCACGTAGAGCTCGGTGTCTCCCACGGTGAAGGGCGTTCGGAGCGCTTGCTGGATCCTGAGGGCGACCGACTCCGCGGCGACGGACACGCTCTCGTGCACCCCGTGGCCCCCCGGTGCCGGGTCGAGGTCGGCCAGGAGCAGGAGGAACTCGTCCCCACCGGGTCGCGCCACGAGGTCGGTCTCCCGCGTCGCGTCGCTGAGCCGCTGCGCGAACTGCACCAGGATCGTGTCCCCCGCCTCGTGACCGAGGGAGTCGTTGACGAGCTTGAAGTCGTCGAGGTCCACCGTGACGACGACGACGCCGAGGCTGTGCCGCTTCGCCCGAGCGAGCGCGAGGCCGAGGAGCTCGTCGAACATCGTCCGGTTCGGGAGGCCGGTCAGCTTGTCGTGGTACGCGAGGAACGCGATCCGCTCCTCGGCGATCTTGCTCTCGGTGATGTCGAGCATCACGCCCTGGATGTGCTCGGGGCGTCCCTGCGCATCCGTGAGCACGATCGCGCTGTCTCGGAACCAGACCGTTCGCCCGTCGCGAGCGATGAGCCGGTACTCGAAGACGAACGGATCCCCCGACTCGCGGCCGCGCAGGTAGGTGGCCTTCGCGTTCTCGCGGTCGTCGGCGTGCAGGATGTTCTCCCACAGCTGGGGGTCGTCGATGTATTCCTGCGCGGCGTAGCCGAGGATCGCCTGGATCTGCGGGCTCACGTACGTCGTCGACATGTCGTCGTCGGCGACGTCGACGTAGACGATCGCCGGGATCTGCTCCACCAGCGCCCCGTACTTCGTCTTGGCCTGGTGCAACTCGGCTTGGGCATCGATCAGCTCGGTGACGTCGAGCATCAGTCCGAGCCAGTGGAGCGGCTGCCCCGAGTCGTCCAGGATCAGCACCGCGTCGTCGCGGACCCACAGGGTCTTGCCATCCGGGTGGACCACACGGAACTCCATCCGGAACGGTTCGCCCGTGATGGCCACCCGTTCGTTCTCTGCCAGCACGGCGTCGAGGTCTTCCGGATGGATCGTGTCGGCCCATGCGTAGGGCCTGCTCAAGAACTCCTCGCGCGGGATGCCCAGGAGGTCCTCGACGCCGGGGCTGACGTCGATCATCGGGTCGGTTCCCGTGACCGAGTCCACGTAGAGCACGGCAGGCAGGTGGTCGATGATCCCCCGATAGCGGCGCTCGAGCTCGTGGAGACGATCGTGGCTCCCGTCCTGGGGTGGGTCGAAGTAGCCCTCAGGGGCCTGGGGTGGATCCACGGGCGGCGTCTCGATCTCGCTCGTCATGGGTCGGCGCAGCGGCCGCGAAAGGGCGGCCCACTCCTCCCAGGAACCATCGGCGGCGCGAGCGGTGGACTTGACGGGCGGTTCAGGGCCCTCGCGGCGCCGGAACCGTGCTCAGCAGCCCGTTTCGTCGGGGAGGAGGGGCCGGAACAGGATCGAGTAGCGCTCGCCGGCATCCGCCCAGGGGGTGAGCTCGTTCGCCGACGTGGCGGCCTCGTGGACGGCTTCCCAGTCCGCGTCCTGCACCACGCCACACCGGAGCTCGCCGGGCGGGACAGGCTCTCCGAAGTCCGCGAGGCTGTCGGCGAGCGGCCACGGCACCCGCTCCTGAGCGAGATCCTCGACGGGACGGTACGCCCCGACGAACAGCCGGGCGGCGGAGGCTTCGTAGTCGCCCTCCGGACCGAGCGAGCCCTCGGGGAGCCAGTCCCCGGAGCCGGTCAGCAACGCGACGAGCTCCTGGAGGCGGAGGCGGGCCTGGTACTCGCGCTCCGGCATCCCGTCGGGACGTTCGGTCAGCTCGCTGAGCGCGTAGGCGCGGATCGTCCTGTCCACGCCGCCCGCCGACACGGTGATCACGGTGGTGGAGGCATCGGCGATGCTCATGAACCCGAGGTCGTTGAGATCGGTGGGGATGTCCTCGACGGCGGCGATCGCCTCTTCGAGGATCGCTTGGATCCCGGCTTCGTCGACATGCCGGCTCGAGATCGCGGGGAGCGCAGGCCCGGGGTAGATCTCGATCTGGGCGCCGGGGACGATGAGCGTGCCGTCGCCGTAGAGCGAGTAGAAGGGGAAGTTCTTGTAGGTCCATTCGACCGGGACGAAGCCGCCCTCGAAGGAGATCTGCACCAGCACCTGGTCGGGGGAGGAGGCATGGTCGATGCCATCACTGGCCGGATCGACAGGCGTCTCAGCGCATGCGGTAAGCGTGAGGAAGAGCGTGATCGACGCTGCCGCGAACCGAACCTTCATGATTGCCTCCGTATCGGCGGTTCGGTCTTGGACGTTGAGCGAGCGGTCGCGGTTCCGCCGGACTCGATCAGCCGGACGGACGGACCTTCGCCTCGAGCCCGCGGATCAGCAGATCGAGGCCGAACTCGAACTGCTCGTCCGCAGTCGCATTCGGCGAAATACGGGTGAGCACCGCCTGCAGGACCGCGAACTCGTCCGGGAGCGCGGCGGCGAGCTCCGCGTGCGCCTTCAGGTGCATCTCGTCGGATCCACCCGCGATCGAGCCGAGCTCCATCATCACGAACCCCTGGATGTAGCCGCCGAACGCGTGGAACGCCTGCGCGGTGTCGCGATCGGAGAGACCGGAGTCGCGCAGGATCCGCAGCGCGAACTCCATCGGACGCATCGAGTCGATCGATCGGATCGGGCCTCGCTGCTCGGCGAACAGGCGCATCACGGCGGGATGCGCCTGCAGGATGCGACGCCACGCGCGCGCTCCTCTCCGGCAGTTCTCGGTCCAATCGTCGACGGGTTCGGGGAAGTCGAACTTGGCCATCACGTGCTCGCAGATCCCGTCGAGGAGATCCTCTTTGTCCTCGACGTGGTGGTACAGCGACATGGCCTCCACGCCGACCTCGCGGGCCACCCGCCTCATCGAGACGGCCTCCAGGCCCTCCGCGTCCATCACGCGGAGGGCCGCTTCGATCACCCGATCCCGGGTGAGCGGCTCCCGGGTCCGTGTCGCGTTCGTTTTCACGTCATGTCCTGTTCTTGCTCGGAGGTCGTATCGTCGGGGTTGACAGGCTTACGATGTACGCCTACCCTCCGTACATCGTAAGCGTACGCCGTACGTTCGGCAAGAGCCACGATCGCGCAACAGAGGGGAGCCGCACATGAGGATCAACCCGGAATCGCTCGCACGAGCGAGCAGCCAGCACCCGTGGAGGACGATCGGCATCTGGCTCGTGGTGCTGGCCGCGGGGATCGCAGCCACGTTCACCCTGCTCGGGCCGACCCTCACCACGGACTTCGATTTCACGAACTCGCCCGAAGCCAAGCGAGCGCAGCAGATCCTCGAAGAGCAAGCTGACCGGCCCCGAGCAGGTCACCGAGACCTTCATCGTGGTGGCTGAAGACACGACGGTCGAGGATCCGGCGTTCGCGGAGCACGTCAACGGCGTGCTCGAGGAGATCGCCGCGCTCGGCCCGGCGGCCGTGAAGGCGGCGCCCGACGTCGTTCCCCCCGCCGGAGAGCGCGCAGCAGGACCCGCTGCAAGCGGCCCTCGGGCCGTTCCCGTCCGAAGAAGGGAACGCCGTGCTCTTCACGGTGGTCCCGTCGGGCGAAGTCGACGACGCGGCCGAGCATGTCGAGGAGCTCGCGGCGATCCGCGAGGCGCCACCGGCGACGGGTTCGAGACCCTGATCCTCGGACAGGCGACCTCGTTCGCAGAGTTCAAGCGGATCTCCGAAGAGGACATCCGCGTCGGAGAGTCCGTCGGCATCATCGTGGCCCTGATCGTGCTCGTGATCGTGTTCGGCGCGCTCGTCGCCGGCGTGTCTCCGATCATCATGGCGATCTTCGCGATCGTGGTGACCCTCGGGCATCGTCGGATCGATCGGGCAGGTGTGGCGAGTTCAGCTTCTTCGCTCCTCAGCATGATCTCGATGATGGGCCTTGCGGTCGGGATCGACTACTCCCTGTTCATCGTGTCGCGCTACCGCGAGGAGCGACAGCGCGGCCGCGAGAAGCTCGACGCGATCGGCGCGACCGGCGCCACGGCGAACCGCGCCGTGTTCTTCAGCGGCATGATGGTCGTGCTCGCACTGGCGGGGATGCTGATCGTGCCGACGACGATCTTCCGGTCACTCGCCGGGGGAGCGATCGTCGTGGTGCTCGTTTCCGTCGCCGCCTCGATGACGCTGCTTCCGGCCGTGATCGGCCTGCTGGGCGACAAGCTCAACGCCGGGCGGATTCCGTCGGCCGGCGGCGCGCCGACCTCGAGCATGGCCGCCCCGGGGGTTTCTGGATCGAGCCTCGCGCGCCGTGATGCGCCGACCTGTTGTCGGTCTCGATCGGGGCCTCCGCCCTGCTCGCGGTGCTGGCGTTGCCGTACTTCTTCCAGTCACAGCCGGACGGAGAGGGACGTGGGATCAAGCAGGGGCTCGCCGGCATCAGCACGCTGCCCGACGATTCGCGACGAAGCAGGCCTTCGACGCTCTCGTCGCGAACTTCCCCGAGAGCGGGATCGATACACCCGCTCAGGTCGTGGTGGTCGCCGACGACGTCACGGACCCCGCGGTGGTGTCGGCCGATCGGGGAGCTCGGGACGGCGGTGACGCGACGATCCGTCGCTCGGTCGTGCCGGCCGAGGCCGCAGATCAGCGAGGACGGCACGGTCGCGCTCGTGGAGATCCCGCTCGCCGGGGCGGCCGTGGACACGCAGAGCGAGGCCGCGACCAACGTGATCGAGCAGCTGCGGACCGACTACGTGCCGACGGCCTTCGAAGGCACCGACGCCGAGGTGCTGGTCGGCGGCGAGACGCGCGTTCATCAAGGACTTCTTCGACGTCTCCGACCAGTACAACCCGATCATCCTCGCCCTGGTGCTCGCGCTCTCCTTCGTGCTCCTGACGGTGGTCTTCCGGTCGCTCGTCGTCCCCGCGAAGGCGATCCTCATGAACCTGCTGTCGGTCGGCGCTGCCTACGGACTGATCGTGCTGGTCTTCCAGAAGGGCGGTCCGCGATCGGCTGATCGATCGCGAACTTCTTCGGATTCGAACAGGTCGAGGCCATCGAGGCCTGGCTGCCGCTGTTCCTGTTCTCGATCCTGTTCGGGCTGTCGATGGACTACCACGTGTTCCTGCTGACTCGGATCCGCGAGCACTACGACCGGACCGGGAACAACACGGAGTCGGTCGCCTACGGGCTGCGGACGACGGGAGGCATCATCACGGGGGCCGCGGTCATCATGGTGGCGGTGTTCGCGGGCTTCGCCTCCGGGCGGCTCTCGGCGCTGCAGGAGATGGGATTCGGGCTCGCCGTGGCGGTCTTCATGGACGCCACGATCGTGCGGTCGATCCTCGTCCCGTCGGCCATGAAGCTGCTCGGGGATCGCAACTGGTACCTGCCCAGGTGGCTCCACTGGCTTCCCAAGCTGGATATCGAAGGGCACGAGGCCGCAGAGCGGCGTGTCGACATCCCCGACACGCCGGCCGAGCTCGTCGAAGCCGGCGAGAGCGGGCATCGTCCCGGAGAGTTCGGATAGAGGACGTCAATCCGGGAGCCGGGAGCGGGTCTTCTCGCTCTCGAGCTCCCGGAGGACGTCTCGCGCGATCCACCTGGCGGAAGGCGTCTCGAGGAGGAGGATCCGCTCGCCCTCGTCGATCGCGGCCGAGTGCAGTGCCCGGTTCCGTTTCCCGATCTGCCGGAGCGCCCACGACACGCCCTTCTTGACCTCGTTCCGATCATCGGTCGCCGCTCGTCGGATCAACGGCAGGTAGCCGAGGAACTCTCGGTCGCTGGCCTGCTTCGCCCACACGGCTCGTCGAGCGATCATCGAGAAGGCGCAGCGCTTCACGAAGGCCTCCGGTCTTCGAGCCCACGCCTCGATCGCATCGGCCTGGGCCGGTGTGCGGCCGAAGAGGTCAGCCGCCGAATCGCAGAGGTCCCACGAAGTGATGTCGAGGACCCATCGCTCCCTCTGGACCTCGGTCAACGCCTCAGGGTCGGCGACCAGCGTGGCGAGGATGCGCGCTTCGTGGATCTCCGTCTCCCACAGTCCGAGGGCGAGGGCGTGGTCGACGCCACACGTCTTCGCGATCGCCCGGATGGTCGGCATGCTCACTCCGAGCGCCTGCGAGACGTCGATCCCGACACGCGCCATCCCCGGCTTCCGGGAGGGATCCGCTCGTTCGCGCAGCTCGCCGACCACCGCGTGGGCGTCCATGTGCCCGAACCCTACGGCGGAGCCGGGCGATAGGGTTTCGCCGGTGGGAGCGGAGCACGATGCGGTGCGGGCGCGGCTCGGACGGGTCGGCGTGTGGACCTTCGCGTTCGACGCGCTCGGGGCCGCGGACGTTCGCGAAGCCGTCGCCGAGATCGAGGGCCTCGGCTACCCGTCGGTCTGGGTTCCCGAGGGCGGATCGTCGAGGGAGATCTTCGCGCACCTCTCGCTCCTCGGGGCATCCACCCGGGACATCACCGTGTGCTCGGGGATCGCGAACGTGACCGCGCGGCATCCGGAAGCGATGGCCGGCGGAGCCAGGACGCTCGCCGATGCGTTCGGCGAGCGCGTGGTCCTCGGCATCGGGATCGGACATCAGTACACGGCGGGTCGGCGCGGTCAGGAGTGGGCGGATCCCATCGGGCGGATGCGGTCGTACCTCGACGCGATGGACGCGGCATCGCCCGGGCCTCCGCCGGAGGTGCCGGTGCGCCGGCTTCTGGCTGCCCTCGGTCCGCGGATGCTCGGCGTGGCGGCGGAGCGCGCGCTCGGCGCGCACACGTACTTCGTTCCCGTCGAGCACACGGCGAAGGCCCGCGAGCTGCTCGGGCCCGAACCGGTGCTCGCCGTGGAGCAGACCGCCGTCGTGTCGGCCGATCCCGCGGAGGCGCGCGGGATCGCCCGCCCCTGGGCGGCCGACTACCTGGGCCTCCCGAACTACGCGAACAACTGGCGCCGGCTCGGCTACGAGGATGACCTCGATGACGGGGGGAGCGACCGTCTCATCGACGCCGCGTTCGCGTGGGGCGACGTGCCCTCGATCGCGAGCCGCGTGCGCGAGCACCTGGACGCGGGCGCGGATCACGTCTGCGTCCAGGTGATCTCCGGACGGGACGACGACGCCTGTCTCCCGGCCCTTCGGGACCTCGCCGGAGCTCTCCTGTGACGGGACCGGTGTGATGCGGAGACTGCTGCCGGGAAGCCGTGGAACGGTCTGGTACGTGCTCGCCGACGTCGCGGCGCTGGTGGTCTTCGTGCTCGTCGGCATCAGTGGGCATCGCGCCAGCACGGTGGAGGGCTTCCTGAAGAACGCGGTCCCTCTGCTCGGCGTCTGGTTCCTGGTCGCCTGGCTCGCGCACACCTATCGGCGACCGGGATGGCGGAGCCTCCTCAGGAACTGGATCGTCGCGGTCCCCATCGGGCTCCTCGTCCGGACGCTGATCGTCGGGTCGCCGAGGGGCGCGAAGATCCTCGTGTTCCTCGCGGTGGGGCTGGCATTCACCGGGTTGTTCCTGGTGCTCGGGCGGTTGCTGGCGCGACTCCTGTCGCGCGCGCGGTGAGGTCGCTCGAGGCCTAGTAGCGGTCGTCGTGGGAGGGGAGATCCCGCGGGGGCTGCGGTCGTTGACCCCAGGACCACGTGCGGACCTGCGGACCCCCGCCGGCCCCGTCCCGCTCCCATCGCCGGAGCTGTCCCTTGAACGAGTACCACGCGATCGCGACGAGGGCGGTGATCGTGAGGAGGATCGTCAGGACGAGGAACGCCGCGACCTTGACCACGGCGCCGAGCACGCCGAACGCCGCCGCCAGCAGGACGAGGAGCAGGATGACCCAACCCATGTCCTCATCGTACGAGTCCGTCGGAGAAACGTTGGATGCGGCGTGCCAGCGCGTCCGGATGCTGGATCGGCAGGTCGTGGATCCCCTCCAACCACGAGATGCGGATGGGCGCCCCCGATCGGCGAGCGTGCTCGGCGGCGTCGCGTTTGCGCTCGTCCCATGCCGGGTCGCCGGCGCCGTGCGCGAGGACGGCGAGGGTCGGAACGCGCAGGCGCCCGAGCGCCTCATCCGGATCGTGTTGCCAGATCGCCCGCAGGATCCGGAAGTGGTTCGCCCTCGAGAGCCGCGGTCGGATGCGGCCGAGGCGATCGACGTGCATCACCGACAGGACGATCTCCTCGATCTGCGGCGTGATCTCGACCGACGCCCCGAGGAACGTCCGGATCATCCCGCGGAACTGCTCGACCGGCATCCCGGCCAGGCGCGGCGGCGCCAGCTGCTCCTTCACCGCGGCCCAGCCCATCGTCCCGCGGAGCGTGTTGATGCCCCCGTCGACGAGCACCGCTCCCGCGACGGAGCGCGGATGACGAGCGGCGAGATCGAGGGCGACCGACGCGCCCCAGGAATGCCCCACGACGACGGGCCGGCGCAGCCTGGTCGCGCGGAGCACGGCGATCGCATCGGCGACGACGGGGTCGAACCCGTAGCGGCTCGACGGCTTCGCCGAGAGCCCGTGTCCGCGAGCGTCGTACGTCACCACGTGGAACGTCCGCGTGAGGCGCGGGAGCATCAGGTCCCAGATCCGCTGCGAAGAGGCGAGTCCGTGGTGGAGGAGGAGCCCCGGCGCCGCGGCGGAAGGCGCGTCGTGGACGCGCACGGCGAGCCTGACCTCACCAGCTCCGCGGACGTCGATGTCCTTCACCGTGGGCTCCGGCATACTCGGACGCGCATGCTAGAGGAGTTCCGGTCCCCGCTCGCGGACGATGCCCTCGCCGGCCGGGTCGCGATCGTGACGGGCGGCGGCACGGGCATCGGGCGCGCCACGGCCCGAGAGCTGACCCGGACCGGCGCGAGCGTCGCGATCTGCGGACGGCGTCCGGAACCGCTCGAGGCCGTGCGGACAGAGCTCGAGGCCGCCGGCCGCGAGGTGCTCGCGATGCCCTGCGACGTCCGGGAGCCGGAACAGGTCGAGGGTTTCCTCGACGCCGTCGGCGAGCGGCTCGGCCCGGTGGACGTCCTCGTCAACAACGCCGGCGGACAGTTCGCCGCCCCGTTGGAGCAGATCGGGCTGAAGGGTCTGCGGGCGGTGCATCGGCTGAACGTCGACGCGCCGTGGCACCTGACGAACCGCGTCGCCGAGCGCTGGATGATCCCCGGCCGTCGGGGGTTCGTCTGCTTCGTGGGCTTCAGCCCTCGGCGCGGCGTTCCGCTGATGGCGCACTCGTCGGCCGCCCGTGCGGCCCTCGAGAACATGGCGTCGACGATCGCGATCGAGTGGTCCAAGTACGGGATCCGTGCGGTGTGCGTGGCCGCCGGCCTGATCCAGACCGAAGGGATGCTGCAGTACGGCGGACAGGAGCTGGTGGACGAGTACGCGAAGACCGTGCCGATGGGACGGGCGGGCAGACCGGAGGAGGTGGCGTCGACGATCGCGTTCCTCGCGAGCGACGGTGGCGCGTACGTGACGGGCGCCACGATCGCCGTGGACGGAGGCGCCGATGCGTGGGGGATCGGCGGACCTCCACCTCGCCCGGAGTGACCACGGCTCGATGGAGCAACGGAGGAAGGGAGCGACATGTACGGAACGGTGATGCGAGCGAAGGCGAAGCCCGGGAGCCGTCAAGCGGTCGTGGCGATGATGGGCGAGAGCCTCGATGACCGAGGGGTTCCATGCCACCTACGTCCTGCTGCCCGACGACGACGAGGACGCGGTCGTCGCGGGAGTCATCTTCGAGGATCAGGAGACGTATTCGGCGAACGCACACGATCCGGCCACCGAGGCGTGGTACGGCAGGTTCCGCGCGCTCCTCGAGGACGACCCCGACTGGACCGACGGCGGATGGGTGTCGTTCCTGTCCAACCGATAGCCTTCCCGCCTCATGTCGCCGCTCTCGCGCCGGACGTTCCTCCGAGCGGCGAGTGTCGTCGCGGGAGGCGCCGTGCTCGGAGCGTGCGCGCGCGATCCGCGAGGCTCGTCGCGGGTGGCGGGCTCGCTGCCGATCCACGAAGGTAACCTGCCGGTCGACCCCGCCGCCGCGATCGAGCGGAGTGCCACGCTCCGGATCTACCAGTGGCGCGACTACCTCGCGGGCGACGTCCTCGACAGCTTCGCCCGGCGCCACGCCGGAGCAGACGTCGAGCTCGAGGTCGAGAGCTTCACGACGATGGCCGAGGCCGTCGAACGGTTGCGCCGGCCCGACGGGGACTTCGACGTGTTCTTCCCCACGATCGGAGCGCTTCCCCGGCTCGCGGCCGAGGGCCTGCTGCGACCCTTGACGCACGAGCTGTTGCCGAACCGATCCAACCTCTGGCCGTTCTTCCTCGGGCACGAGAGCCCGTTCTACGATCCCGGGCCAGCGCTACAGCGTGCCGTACACGGTGTACTCGACCGGGATCGGCTGGCGCCGGGACCTCGTCGCGAGCGGGGACGCGCCGGGGAAGCTGGCCAATCCCTACGACGCGTACTGGAACGAGCGGTACCGAGGTGCCGTCGGCATCTACGACGACTACCGGGAGGCCATCGCGATGGCCCTCCTCCGTCGTGGCGAGGACCCGAACACCGGCGACGGGCCGCGGTGGGCCGGGCCGTGGACGATCTGGTCGCGCTCGCCGAGGGTGTCGACGTCGAGGTCTCGAGCGAGGGCGCGTACGAGGAGCTCCAGACGGGGGAGTACGCCTTCCAGCAGTCGTGGTCCGGCGACCTCCTGTCCGCGAAGCGGTTCGGGGCGGCCGCGGCCGACGATGCCGGTGAGGTCGCGTTCACGTGGCCGCACGGCGGCATCGTCGGCTGCGATCTCACGGCGATCTGCGCCCGGGGCCGCAACCCCGTCCTGGCCCACGCCTTCCTCGATCACCTCCTCGACGTGGGCGTGGCGCTCCGGAACTTCCGGTGGAACGGTTATCAGCCGCCGGTCGGTGAGGACCTGCCCGAGGTCCCCGCGCACCTCGGCGAGGCGATCCTCCGCCCCGACGACCTCACCGAGGGCCGGTTCCTCCGGCCGCTCGGGCCGGAAGCCGACACGCGGTGGCAGGTGGGGTGGCAGCGGTTCCTCTCGGCGCTTCCGTCTCCCTGAGCTCCTGTCGGCGCCGTCCTGCATCACGGCTTGGATGTCTCGGCTCCCCATGTCCCGAGCGGGTCGTAGGCCGTCAGAGCGACGAGTGGCTCCGCGGTCACGGGGTCGACCCCGAGGATCCAGATCGTGGCATCGGTGCACTCGAGGTTGTTCGGATCGTTGCCCCTGGCATCCGACACGAGCTCTCCCTTGGAATCGCGGAGGCACACGCCGCGAGCGAACAGGACCCACGCCGGCCCGATCGACCGGCCCGCCAGCCTGTCGCGCACGGACGCGAACGTGATCCAGACCTCCCCGCCATCGGCCGGGTACCTGCGCAGGACCTCTCCGGGCGAGAGCTCGGGACGGGCATCCGGAGGCGGCGGTTCGAGCTCGAAACCGAGGGCGCCGGGGATCTCCTGCCTGGTCGACTGCCGAAGGTGCTGCGTACGGATCGGGCGGATCGGCCAGGATCGTGACGGTCGCGACGACCGCCCCGACGACCCCGACGGCGGCGATCGCGATCGCGCGTCGGTCTCACTTCGCAGACGTCCTTCGAGCGAAGAGCCCGGTCACCGTGATCCCGGCGGTCGCCAGCACGATCACCGCCATCGCTGCCCGCAGGTCGACGGTGTCGGCGACCCAGCCGAGCAGCGGAGGGGACCAGACGAAACCCGTGTACCCCACCGTCGCGACCGCGGCGATCGCGCTCGACGGATCGTCCGTCGACCCTTCGACGAGGCTGAAGCCCGCCGGGGCAGCCGCCGACATCGCGAACCCCATCAGGAGGAAGGCGGCCGCGACGACCAGCGTGGACTCGGAGAGCACCGCGATCGTCCCTCCGATCCCGCCACCGATCCCGGAGATGATGATCGTCCGCCTGGCGCCCAACCCGAAGAGGACCTTGGCGGCGAAGAGCCGACCGATGAACAGAGCGCCCGCGAACGCGACGAACGCCGCCCCGGCCGCGGCCGCCGACGCGCCGAGCTCCTCACGCAGATACAGACCCGACCAGATGTCCATCGACCCCTCGACGAGGAAGCAGAACAGCACCGTCATCGCTGGGATCCACAGCGCAGGGCTCCGTCGGAGCGCCGAGACCGACAGGAGACGCGGTGGCACCTTCGGCGGCCGGCTCGTCGAGCGGCGCGCCGCGCGTTCCATCCAGCCGTCGATCGAGCAGCGCGACGCCGGCCGCCCGCGAGCCCGAGCCGATGGTCGATGTCGGCGGTCCGGAGGGCGCCGGCCGCGGCGGCCCCCGTGACGCCTCCGAGCGCGTAGCTCGCATGGAGCCACTGCAGTACCGGCCGCCGCGTCCGGGTCTCTTCGCGTTGTGCGGCGACGTTGAGGTAGACATCGATCAGTCCGTTGCCGACGCCGACGAGCACGAAGGTGATCAGCGACCACGGACGTCGGCCCCACGGCGAGCGCGAGGGAGGCGACGGCCAGACTCGCCAGAGACACCGGCACGCTCGCGCGGAGGGACAGTCGCTGCAGCCGCGGCGCGCCGGCGAGCATCGTCGCGATCGCGGCCACCGACAGGAGTGAGTAGAGAAGACCCAGCCGGCTGTCCGTCAGGCCGTGCTGGAGTTGGAACTCGAGCACGAGGATCACCCACACGCCCCAGAACTGCCCGAAGCTCCAGTACCCGGCCAGGAGGGGGAGGGTCCGGCTCCGAACGAGCGGCTCCCCGCCGTCTGCTGCCGCCGCGGCGCGCGCCATGCGGGGGATGATGGCAGGCGCCGTCGGCGAGGGCCATCTCGCGATGGGCCGGCGATCACCGCGATACACTCCGGCCCTCATGGCGGGCGGAGAGGTGCAGCTGGTCGACCTCGTGAAGCGCTTCGGGGACTTCACGGCCGTCGATGGGATCAACGTGAAGGTCGATTCGGGAGAGTTCTTCTCCCTCCTCGGTCCTTCGGGATGCGGGAAGACCACGACCCTGCGGATGATCGCCGGGTTCGAGCGCCCGACGGAGGGTCAGGTCGTCCTCGACGGCACGGACGTGGCGACGGTCCCGCCGCACAAGCGGAACGTGAACACCGTCTTCCAGAACTACGCCCTGTTCCCCCACCTCAACGTGGAGAAGAACGTGGCCTTCGGCCTCCGCTACCAGGACAGCTCCAAGGCCGAGAGCGCGCGGATGGTCGGCCGTTCCCTCGAGCTCGTGCGACTGAGCGGCTACGAGAAGCGACGTCCGAACCAGCTCTCCGGTGGCCAGCAGCAGCGGGTCGCGCTCGCGAGAGCGCTGATCCTGAACCCCGCGCTCCTGCTCCTCGACGAGCCCCTCGGCGCCCTCGACGCGAAGCTCCGGAAGGCCCTCCAGATCGAGCTGAAGGCCATCCAGGAGGAGGTCGGCATCACGTTCATCTACGTGACGCACGATCAGGAAGAGGCGTTGACGATGTCGGATCGGCTCGCGGTGATGTCGAACGGCCGCATCGAGCAGATCGGTCCCCCGCGGGAGGTCTACGAGGAGCCGTCGACGGCCTACGTCGCGGATTTCCTCGGCGTCTCGAACCTGATGGATGCCATCGCCTACGGGCCGACCGAGGCGGGTGCAAGGTCCGGTTCGGGGAGTTCGAGCTGGTCGCGGGCCAGGGGGAACCCGATGCCCACGGCGAGGTGAAGCTCTCGATCCGGCCGGAGCGTGTCGACCTCGAGGCGTCCGACACCACCGGTCCCAACCGGATCCCCGGCATGGTCGAGCGGCTCGTCTACGTGGGGTCGACGATGCAGGTCATCGTGAACCTCGCCCCCGGGGAGAAGCTCCAGGCGCTCGTCCCGAACGAGGGCGAGGCGATCCCGTTCGCGCAGGGCACGGCGGTCTCCGTGCACTTCCCGCGGGAGGCGCTCCGCGTGCTGCCGCAGGGAGAGGTGTCCGAGGAAGGGTTCTCGGCCGCGGCCAAGGCGGCGCGCTGAGCCCGCGTCAGATCTCGAACCGGGCGAAGTCCTCGACGGCGGAGCCACCGGTTCCCTGCCGCTTGTTGAACACCCGGAGGATCAGCACCGCGACGGTGATCGATACCAGCGACAGCAGCATCATGATCGTCGCCAGCGCGTTCAGGCTCGGGTTCCCGGCGTTGCGCGCCGCGCTGTAGATCTTGATCGGGATCGTGGTGCAGTCCTGCGCGCACAGGAACTGGCTGATCACGAAGTCGTCGATCGAGATCGCGAACACGATGAAGAAGCTCGACAGGATCGCGGGGGCGAGCAGCGGCAGCAGGACCCGCCGGAGCGCGCCCGCGGGCGAGGCGCCGAGGTCCATCGCGGCTTCCTCGTAGTCCCTCCCGATCGCGAACAGCCTCCCTCGCGTCACGATCACCACGTACGAGAGCGAGAACGTCACGTGACCGAGCAGTTGCGCCGTCGTGCCCAAGCGGAAGTGGTACAGGTTCGAGAAGATCAGGAACATCGAGGCGCCCATCACGATCTCGGGTGTCACCAGCGGGAACAGCATCAGGAAGTTCGCCGACGCCGGCACCCCGGCCGCGCCATCGCGCGAGTCCGATCGCGAGACCCACCCCGAGCACCGTGGCGATCGGCATCGTCAGCAACGCGAGCTTGAGGCTCTGCATCAGCGCGGGCAGGAGCGTGTCGTCGAAGCCCTCCGATGCCTCGTTCCAGATCGCCTCGTACCACTGCATGCTGAACCCCTGGAACGTGCTGCGGGATCGGCCAGCGTTGAACGAGAACTGCACCGCGATCGCGACCGGCGCGATCGTCCAGATGATGTAGAGCCACGTCCACACCGAGAGGAACCGGGGTTTGCCCCAGGGATTCGAGAAGAAGGAGCGCAGTCGCCCGACCTGCGGGGCGGTGGTGGCTCGCGGGATCGTCGCCTCGGCCGTGGTCACCGCTGCGCCTCCTTGGCGGCCCGGGAG
Organism: uncultured Actinomycetota bacterium; assembly: GCA_963711655.1. GTDB lineage: Bacteria > Actinomycetota > UBA4738 > UBA4738 > HRBIN12 > JAJNBA01. Next base: position 59,813 of record CAVQEW010000009.1, on the reverse strand, counting down.
ACGCTCACCAGGTAGTAGATCATCAGGGCGCCGATGAACGCCGACAGGAGCAGCGTGAGCGCCGCACCCTTCGGCTGCTGTCCCTGCCCGCCCTGCAACGCGAAGTCGATCGCGTTGCCGATCATCGTGTTCTCCGGGCTGGCGGTCATCAGGTTCGGCGTGTAGTAGTCGCCGAACATCGGCAGGGTGATGATCACCGCTCCGGCGAGGATCCCCTGCTTCGAAAGCGGCAGCGTGACCCGCCAGAACGTGCTCGCGGGGCTCGCGCCCATGTCACGGGAGGCCTCGAGCTGGGACTTGTCGATCCGGTCGAGCGCCGCGTACAGCGGCAGGATGAAGAACGGGATGTACCCGTAGACCAACCCGAGGATCACCGTCATGTGCGAGACGGCGCCGCTGCTCCACGCGATCGGATGGTCGAAGAACGGCGTCAGGAGCAGGAGGCGGTTGAACAACCCGGGGTCCTCCGGCTTCACGGACAGGAGGTTGACCCACGCGAGCATCCGCATCAGGTAGCTCATCCAGAACGGCGCGATCATCAGGGTGAGCAGGAGCACCTTGAGCCGGCCGCCGTAGCGGGCGATGTAGTAGGCCACCGGGTAGCCGACGAGCAGGCAGAGCACGACGGAGACGCCGACGTAGTACAAGGTCCGAACGAATTGGGCTTGCAATCCGCCGGACTCGAAGAGCTCGCGGGCGGTGTCGGTGAACGTCTGGTACTGCCATTCCAGCGGGTTCCACGCCGGGACCGGCAGCGCGAAGATCAGGTCGCGCGTGCCGAACGCGACCGCGGCGATCGCGTAGAACGGCATGATGAACAGCAGCAGGAGCCAGACGATCCCGGGCATCGCGAGCGCCGGGTAGTACCAGCGCCGCTGCCCGACGGTCCCGCCCGCCGTGGTCGCCATCCCCCGGAGGTTAGCCTCCGCCCTTGAACTCCGAATAGGCGTCCTGCCAGAGCGTGTCGACCTCGACCGGCAGTCCGATGGCTCGCTTGCCGATGCGGAAGTCCTCTTCGCTCACGATCGTCGACTTCAGGTTGTCCCAGTGCTTGCCCGCCGGCGCCGCGTAGTCCCACACGAACCAGCCCTCGAGGCCGGGGTAGCTCTCCTCGAAGATCGTGTCCGGGTTGACCGCGGTGAACGGCACCTGGTAGCCGAGCCACGTCCAGTTCTTGATCGCGTTGAACTCGTCCATCATGTAGTTCAGGAACAGGTGAGCGAGCACGGGGTTCTTCGCGTTCGTGGGGATCGCGTACGTGTCGTTGTCGATCGTCCCCCCGAAGCCGTCTCGCGCCGGCCAGTAGTAGCGAAGGAGCGGCGCCTCACGGCGAGGCTGGTTCGCGTACCACGGCCCGGCCTGGATGTCTCCCGACCAAGACTGATGGAGCCCGAACTTGCCCTCCGGGACGCCTGAGTACGCGCCGTCGATCGTCGTCTTGACGTCCACGAGGTTGGTGAGCTCGATCAGACGGTCCTTCGCGGCGGTGATCACCGCCGGGTCGGACGTGTTCAGGTCGGTGTCGTTCAGGTGATCGCGGTACATCCCGAGCGAGAGCGCCTCCCGGTAGGCGTCGTAGATCCCGACCTTGCCCGCGTAGTCGGCGTTCCAGAAGATCTCGTACGGGTTCGACCCCGCCGCGAGCTCCTCCGGCTCCACCGGCACGATGTCGGTCCGCCACGCGATGCCGGTGTGATAGACCGTGTAGGGGAGCGAGTACAGGGAGCCCTGGTCGTAGTACGGGTCCTGCAGCTCGGGCCACAGGTTCGTGGTGTCGGGAAGGTAGTCGTGGTTGAGGGGCTGGAGCAGCTTGGCGGCCACCAGCTTCGGGATGTAGTCGATCGTCGGGAAGAAGACGTCGTAATCGACCTCGCCGGATTGGAACTTCTGGATCGCCTGCTCCATGTTGTAGAAGGTCTCGTACTTGACCTCGACGTCGTACTTCTTGCCGAAGTCCCTGAGGACCTGCTTCCAGAAGTACTGCTCCCAGCTGTAGATCACGAGCGGGCCCGCCTCGGGCTCGAGGTCCGAGGCGATGGACGGGTTGTCGTCGTAGGTCTGCAGCGTCACGGGGTTGTCCAACGTGCCGAAGCGGGGGAGCAGGTCATCCCCATCCGGCTCCGTGGGGCCTCCACCGTCGTCGCTGCAGGCCGCCAGGATCGCGGCGGACGTCGGGAGGGCCACGCCCGCGGCGACCGATCTGCGGAGGAAGTCCCGTCGTGAAAGGCTGCGGTGAGCCGGATCCCTCGGGTGGTAGACCATGACGCCTCCCTCGGTAGATGTTTGAACGCCGGTTCAAAGGCTATCCCAGGCGCGACGGCACACGCAAGGCAGGCCTCCCTGGGGGATACGTCCGAGGTCGCGGCGGGGGTTGGCCCTCGACCTCGTCGCGAGGCCCTCCTCGGCCCCGGAAGCATCGACTCCGCTAGCATCCGCGCCGTCCATCGGATGGGAGGCGACGTGAGCGAACCGGTGCTGTTGGTGGAGGACCTCGGCTCGGTCCGACGTCTCACGATGAATCGTCCCGCGTCCCTGAACGCCCTCGACCGGGAGCTGGTAGGCGCGATGTCGAGAGCGCTCGACGAGGCGGCCGAGGACGAGGACGTCCGGGTCCTGATCCTCCGGGGCGCGGGGAGAGCCTTCAGCGCCGGATACGACCTCAACGAGGACGCGTCCGGGGGCGTGCTCGACGCGCGCCGCTGGCACGAAGACCTCCGTCACTCGACCGAGGAGATGCTGAAGTTCCTCGACCATCCGAAGCCGGTGATCGCCAGCGTGCACTCCTACTGCCTCGCGGGGGGCACCGATCTGATGCTCGCGTGCGACCTCGCGGTGGCGGCCGACGACGCGTACTTCGGCTACGTCGACGTCCGGTTCGGTTCCGGGGTCGTCTCGATGTTCCTGCCGTGGGTCGTGGGGGTCCGTGCCGCCAAGGAGTTGCTCTTCACGGGCGAGGATCGCGTCTCCGCCGACGAGGCGCTTCGCCTGGGACTCGTCAACCGGGTGGTGCCTCGCGACGAGCTGGACGATGCCACGCTTCGGCTGGCGGAGGAGATCGCGAAGAACGAGCCGTTCGTCGTGCAGACGACGAAGCGGGCGGTGAACCGGGCGTGGGACGTGGCGGGGTTCCGCGCCGCGATGGCGGCGAACACCGAGCTCGACGTGATGATCGAGACGGCGAACCTTCCCGCACGCGATGAGTTCCGCCGCATCACCGCGGAGCAAGGGCTGAAGGCGGCGATCGCCTGGCGCGACGCCCGGTTCCGCGGCGACGCCTGATGCGGCCGCTCGGCGTGATCTTCGGTCTCGCCGCCGCCCTCGGATGGGGTCTCGCCGACTTCTTCGGAGCGCTCTCGGGTCGGCGGATCGGCTCGATCGGCGCCGTGATGAGCGGGCAGCTCCTGTCCGCGGTGTTCATGACGGTCGTCCTGATCGCCACCGGGACGTCGCTGGCGCCGCTCGGGCCGGATGTGTGGCTCGCTCGTCCTGAACGGCGCCGCCGCGGCGTTCGCCTACGTGACGCACTACAAGGCGCTCGAGCTCGGTCCGGTCGCGGTGGTCTCGCCGATCGGCGCCGGGTATGCGCGTCGTGGGCGTCGCGCTCGCGATCCTGATCCTCGGTGAGCGCCCGACGGGCCTCGCGCTGATCGGTGCCGGGATCGCGGTGGTCGGGGTGGCGCTCGTCTCCACCGATCTCAAGAAGCTCCGGGAAGGGATCGCACCATCACCTCCCCGGGTTGCCGTGGGCGGTCGCGGCGGCGATCGGATTCGGGGTCGCGGGTTCCTGCTCGGGTGGATCTCGGACCGTGCCGGATGGATCGCCGGGCTCTGGGGCTCCCGGGTCGCGCAGGTCGCGTTCTTCGTGCCGCTCGTCGTCGTGTTCCGCGAGGAGCTCTCCCGCGTGCGGCCCGGTTTCGGTCTGTGGGTCGCGCTCCTCGCCGGCGCCGCCGACATCCTGGGGGTCGTCACGTTCTCCGCCGGCTCGGAGCGAGGGCTCAACTCGATCGTGCTGGCCTCGAGCGCCGTCTTCCCGCTGATCGCGGTCACGCTGTCGGTGATCGTCTTCAAGGAACGGCTCGTCGCGAACCAGCTCGTCGGTGTGGTGCTCGTGGTCGGAGGCCTGCTCCTGCTCGGGCTCGGCTGACCGTCTGCGATGCCCTTCCGGGGGCCGCTCAACCCTGGTGTCGGTAGAACTCGACCTTCTCCGCCTCGAGCGGCGTGTTCCCCAGGATCAGGTCTGCTGCCTTCTCCGCCAGCATCATCACGGGGGCGTAGATGTTGCCGTTCGTGACGTACGGCATCGCCGACGCGTCCACGACGCGCAATCCCTCCATCCCGCGCACCTTCATCGTGAGGGGATCGACGACGGACAGGTCGTCGGACCCCATCCGGCACGTGCACGAGGGGTGCAGCGCGGTCTCGCCCTCCCGGCGCACCCAGTCCAAGACCTGCTCGTCGGTCTCCACCTGCTCGCCCGGGGAGAGCTCACCGCCGTCGAACGGACCGAACGCCGGCTGCGAGAGGATCGTCCGCGCGACCTGGATCGCCTCCACCCATTCCTGCCGATCCTGGTCGGTCGACAGGTAGTTGAACCGGAGCGCCGGGTGCACCCGCGGATCGGTGCTCACGATCTTCACCGACCCCCGCGCGTCCGAGTACATCGGTCCGATGTGCACCTGGTAGCCGTGGTCCCCGGCCGGAGCCGACCCGTCGTAGCGAACGGCGACGGGCAGGAAGTGGAACATCAGGTTCGGATAGGCGACCTCGTCGTTGCTCCGGACGAAGCCGCCCGCCTCGAAATGGTTCGTGGCCCCGAGGCCCGAACGGAAGAACAGCCACTGGGCCCCGATGAACGGCTTCCGCCACAGCTTCAGGCCCGGGGCGACCGACACGGGTTGCGTGCAGGAATGCTGCACGTAGACCTCGAGGTGATCCTGGAGATGCTCGCCGACCCCGGGGACGTCCTGCACCACGTCGACGCCCAGCGCGCGGAGCTCGTCCGCGTTGCCGACCCCCGAGAGCTGCAGGATCTGCGGCGTGTTGATGGCGCCGCCGCACAGGATCACCTCGCCCGCCCGAACCGTCCGCGTCGGACCCTTCCCACGCGTGTACTCGACCCCGACCGCTCGCGTCCCGTCGAACAGGATCCTGTTGACGAACGCCCGGGTGCGCACGTCGAGGTTCGGCCGGCTCGAGACCGGGTGCAGGTAGGCGCGGGCGGCAGACAGCCGGCGCCCGCGATGCACGTTCCGGTCGAACGGCGCGAAGCCCTCCTGGCGATACCCGTTCACATCGTCGGTCAGGGGGTACCCGGCCTGCTGGACCGCTTCGAAGAACGCGCCGAACAACGGGCTCTTCGCCGGACCGCGCTCGAGCACGAGCGGGCCGCTGTGGCCTCGGTACTCATCGGCGGGCTCCGCCGCGAGGCAGCTCTCCATGCGACGGAAGTAGGGGAGGCAGTGGGCATGGTCCCACGTGTCCATGCCCGGGTCGGCCGCCCACCGCTCGTAGTCGAGCGGGTTGCCCCGCTGGAAGATCATCCCGTTGATGCTGCTCGATCCCCCGAGGACCTTGCCTCGCGCGTGGTAGATGCGTCGTCCGCCCATGTGGGGCTCCGGCTCGGACTCGTACTTCCAGTCGTACCAGCTCCAACCGATCGGGTAGGTGAGCGCCGCGGGCATGTGGATGAAGACGTCCCACAGGTAGTCGGGGCGGCCGGCCTCCAGGACCAGCACCTTGTTGGCAGGGTCGGTCGTGAGCCGGTTGGCGAGCACGCAGCCGGCCGAACCGCCGCCGACGATCACGTAGTCGAAGGCCCGATCCATCGGTGGACAGTCTGTCCCAAATGGACCGTGGCGCGCTCGCGGAGGAACTGCGCTAGCGTCCTGCCGGCATGGACGGGCCGACTCCTGACGCCGCCGATCCCTTCGAAGTCTCGGTTGGCGTCGTCCGGGAGGCGAACGCTCGCGGGATCCCGCTCAAGCTCCTCGGCGGCCAGGCGGTGCGACTCCTCTGCCCACTCTTCCCCCACCGCGCCCGGAAGGACCAGGACATGGACTTCGCGTGCATCTCGTCCAAGAAGCGCGAGGTGATCGCGTTCTTCGCCGAGCAGGGCTTCCTGGGCGACCAGCGCTTCAACACCCTCCACGGCGACCGGCAGATGTACTTCACCACCGCCGACGGCAAGACGTCGGTGGACGTGGTGATGGACCGGCTCAACATGTGTCACGTGCTCGACTTCCGCGACCGGATCGACCGCCTGCCCGACACGCTCGACGTCGCCGATCTCCTCCTGACGAAGCTTCAGGTCTTGGAGCTGAACCGAGAAGGACGTGCACGACATCCTCCACCTGCTCTCCGGCTTCTCGGTTGCGGCCGGCGACGAGCCGGGACGCTCGGGATTGGACCGCATGGGGAAGCTCGTGCGGCGGGACTGGGGCTGGTGGCGGACCGTCACGATGAACCTGGACAAGGTCGTCCACTTCGCGGAGGACGAGCACGGCGACCTGGTCCCGAGGCCCGCGTCTACGACCCGCCGAGCAGGCCGTCGCCCTCTTCGCGGATGCTGCGAACGAGGTGCTCGAAGCCGTTGAAGTGGAAGCTCCGGGCGAAGGTGGGTGACCGCGTGCAGTGGTACCAGTTGCCCGAGGAGGTCGGGCACTGACGCCCTAGACCTGCGTCGCCCCCGGTATCCCGTCCTGCACCACGAACGATGCGAACGTCGACACGGGCGCATCGCTCGTCGACACCGTCGACACCATGCGGAGATCCGTGGTCCATGTGTCCGGCGTCAGGGTGCAGCGGACGTATCCTCGCCGGTCCCCGTCGAAGAACCGGATGTGCGGATTGTCCGGGACCATCGGCCCGTAGTACGGGCCGTACACGATCGCATCGCCGTTCGAACTGATCGAGGTGCCGACGAACTCGGTCGCGACGACCGGCGAGTCCGCATCCTTGAAGTCGACCTTGAGGTCGTTCACGAACGTCGAGTGCCAGTCCCCGGTGATCACGACGGGGTTGCGGGTGCCGTGGGTGGCGACATGATCGAGGATCCGAGCGCGTGCCGCCGGGAAACCGTCCCACGCGTCCTGCCAGTAGACGGTGTTCCCGTCGTAGTAGATCTTGTGGTCGAGCTCACCCATCATCACCTGCTGCGCGAGGACGTTCCAGGTCGCTCCCGACGCGTCGAGGCCGTCCAGGAGCCACTGCTCCTGCGCGGGCCCGGTCATCGTCGTGGCGGGGTCGAGCGCCAGCTCGCACCTCGGCTGCTCCCCACGCCCGCACGGAGGATCGCTCCGATACTGCCGCGTGTCGAGGACGCTGAACTCCGCCAGGTCGCCGTACGTCACCCGCCGATAGAGGAGCGCGTTCGGGCCGTTCGGCATCGACGACAGACGCAGCGGCAGGTGCTCGTAGTAGGCCTGGTACGCGGCCGCGCGCCGGGCGAGGAAGTGCGCCGGCGGGCACGCTCTCCGGGTCGTCGCCCGCGTAGTCGTTCTCGACCTCGTGGTCGTCCCACGTGACCACCCACGGGAACAACCGATGGACCTCCTGAAGATCGGGATCGCTCCGGTAGAGGGCGTAGCGGATCCGGTACTCCTTGAGCTTCGTCGTCTCGGTGCGGAACTGTGGGGGCACCGCCACGTTCCGCGCCCCGCCGGTGGGTCCGATCCCGTACTCGTAGATGTAGTCGCCGAGGTGCACGACGACGTCGAGGTCCTCCTCGGCGAGCCGGCGATAGGCGGAGTAGTAGCCGGCCTGCCAGTCCTGGCACGAGGCGAAGGCGAACGTGAGCGCACCCAGAGGTGTGCCCGCTGCCGGTGTCGTCTTGGTTCGACCGACGGCGCTCACGTGGTCGCCGGCGCGGAACCGATAGAAGTACTCGCTCCATGGCTCGAGTCCGTGCACCTCGACGTGCACGGAGTGAGCGAGCTCCCGCGGCGCGACGGCGGTCCCGGACGCCACGACGCTCGACATCGCCTCGTCCGAGGCGACCTCCCAGTCGACCTCCACGGCGCCGGCGCCCATCCCGCCGTCGAACTCCAGAGGGCTCGGCGCGAGCCGGGTCCAGAGCACGACGCCATCCGGGCTCGGGTCGCCCGAGGCGACGCCGAGCGTGAACGGGTAGGCGCGCGGCGGTCGCGCTGCCCGCGCGATCCCGGCCGGCAGCTGCGACAGGCCGAGCGTCGCGGCCGACGCCGGCCGTGAGCTGCAGGAATCGGCGGCGGTCGATCTTGGGAAGGATCTCGGATCGCGGGAGTCCGGGTTGCCATCGACGGACCTCCTCGTCGGACGCCACCCCCCGATGGACTGGACTATCACGGCTCCGTGAACGTCCGCAAACGACCTGCTGAACGTGAGGCGACCGCGTCGGAGATCACCTTCCGCCGGCTGGGGTTTCCTTCCGGCGAAGCGGGGCTGGCTTGCGCAGTGCGGCGAGCGAGGTCAAGATTCTCGCGGTGAAGATCTTCTTCGTGACCGACCTCCACGGGTCGGAGATCTGCTGGAAGAAGTTCCTGAACGCCGGGTCGTTCTACGGCGCGGACGTCGTCATCCTCGGGGGCGACGTGACGGGCAAGGCCATGGTGCCCATCGTCCAGCGGGCCAACGGCACCTGGGAGGCCTCCCTCCAGGACCATCGCGACACCCTCGAGTCCGAGGACGCGATCGTCGAGTTCGAGAAGCGCGTGATGAACCGCGGCTACTACCCGATCAGGGTCTCGGACCAGGAGTACGTCGCGATGCAGGAGGACGAGGTCCTCGTCGACAAGCGCTTCAAGGAGGTCATGCTCGACGGCACCGAACGCTGGATCGCGATGGCCGAGGAGAAGCTCGCCAACACCGGGATCCGCGTCATCGCCTGTCCCGCGAACGACGACATGTTCGAGATCGACGATCTGCTCTCCGGTGCCCAGGTCGTGGAGACCGGTGACGAGGACCACCCGATCCAGCTCGGCGACTTCACGATGGTCTCGATGGGCTGGACGAACCCGACGCCCTGGCACACCTTCCGCGAGGCCGAGGAGCCCGAGTTGGCGGTTCGGATCGATCGAGCGCTCGAGGCGGCCACCGACCCCGAGACGACGATCTTCAACTTCCACGCGCCGCCGTACGGGTCCAAGCTCGACAACGCGCCGGCGCTGAACCCCGACCTCACGTACGTGTCGGGTGGCCAGGCGATCCGACCGGTCGGATCCACCGCCGTGCACGAGTCGATCAAGCGATACCAGCCGCTGCTGTCGCTGCACGGGCACATCCACGAGAGCAAGGGCTCGACGAGGATCGGCAAGACGTTGGCGTTGAATCCGGGCAGCTCCTACGAGGAGGGCATCCTGCAGGCGGCGGTCGTGAACATCGACGAGAAGAAGCGGAAGGTCAAGAACTACCAACTGGTGAACGGCTAGACGGCCGTTCCGACCCTGGGAGGGGGTGCAGATGGCAACGGTAGGTGAAGCTCCTACCTTGTTCCTGCGGAAGGCGACCGGCCTGGTGAAGGGCTGGTCGAAGTTCGACGCCTTCCTGTACTCGTTCATGTCGGTCAACTTCGTGACGCTCGGCTTGTTCTTCGCGTTCTCGGTGCTCGCCTTCGTGCCGACCGGCCAGATCCTGCCGGCGCTGTTGATCAGCGGTGTGTTCGTCTCGTTCCTCGTCGTCACGTACGCGGGCCTGATCTCCGTGATGCCTCGCGCGGGCGGGGACTATGTCTGGCAGAGCCGGGTGCTCGGCGGTGGCATCGCGTTCGTGCTGGCGATCACCGGATGGTGGTTCATCCTCTGGTACTGGGCGCCGATCTACGGGAACATCCTCAACGTCGAGGTGTTCCAGCCGCTCGCGGCGGTCTTCAAGCTCGACGGCGTCAGCGAGTTCCTCGCGTCGAACAACGGCCTGTTCTTCGTCTGCGCGGTGACGGTGCTCCTCGCCGGCTATCTGGTGTCCCTCGGCATGGAGGGCTACGCCAAGGTGCAGAAGTACTGCTTCTACATCGGCATGGCGGCGCTCGCCGCCGTCTTCCTGGTCATGCTGTTCGGTTCCCAGAGCGGGTTCCAGAACGCCTTCAACCAGGAGGCGACCAACCTCTTCGGCGCGAGCGGTGACGTGTACACCCAGACGATCGAGATGGGCACCGTGAACAACGCCGGGCCGATCGTGCCGGAGCTCGGCTTGACTCCCTTCTTCGGTCCGACGCTGCTGCTGGTCCCGTTCCTCTGTTTCTGGATCCTGTGGCCGAACTGGGGCGCGACGCTCTACGGCGAGGTCCGCGGCGCGAGCGACTTCAAGCGCGTCATGAGCGGCATGATGTGGGGCCTCTGGATCACGGTCGCCGTGGCGCTGGTGTTCGTCCTCCTTTCGGCCAAGTTCTTCGGCTGGGAGTTCTTCAACGCCGCGAACCTCAACTATTGGGCGGTGGTCTACGGCTTCGGCGAAGCGACGATCCCCGTGTGGTCCTATCCGCCGCTGCTTGGCGAGCTTCTACTTCCACAGCGAGCTGATCTCGGCGCTGATCATCCTGGCGTTCGGCGCGTGGTTCCTGGGATGGGCCGGCACGCTGTTCCTGTCGTCCACCCGGGTGATCTTCGCGGCGGCGTTCGACCGGATCTTGCCGGAGAAGGTCGCCGACGTGTCTGAGCGACGCCATGTGCCGGTCTGGGCACTCGTGTTGATGCTGGTGCCGGCGCTGATCGTGAGCGCGTTCTACGCGTACACATCCACGTTCCGGACCTGGATCCTCGACGCGACGCTCGTGATCGCGGTGACGTTCCTCGGCTCTGCGATCGCGGCGATGATCCTGCCCTGGAGGAAGAAGAGGCTCTACGAGAGCTCTCCGATGGCTCGATACAAGATCGGCGGGATCCCGCTCATCACCGTGTCGGGCTTCCTCACCGCCGGGTTCCTCATCTTCAACCTGTATCACTGGTTCACGAACGACCTGTACGCGATCAACGACCCCGACTCGCTCGTCTTCATGGGGTCGATGTACCTGTTGGCCCTCGTGGTCTACGTGGTCGCGAAGGTCGTGCGGAAGAGCCAGGGGATCGACCTCGGGGCGATCCACAAGGAGATCCCGGTCGAGTAGCGAACGGGGATACGACGGCAGCGCGGAGGCGGCCTCTCGAGGCCGCCTCCCGTGTCCCGGGGGAAGGTGAGCCGATGGCCGACGCGCCGACGCGGGTCTTCTTCGCTGCCGACATCCACGGTTCCCAGGTGACGTTCCGGAAGTTCCTCGCTGCCGCGGAGTTCTACGGGGTCGACGCGCTGGTGTTCGGCGGCGACCTGATGGGGAAGGCGCTCGTGCCGATCGTCCGGGCGAACGGCGGGTACCACGCGTCCTTCCAGGGACGCGACGAGGAGTTCGACGCCGACGGTCTCGACGCGTTCACCCGCGCCGTCGAGCAACCGGGCTTCTACTGGAAGGTCTTCGAGCGCGACGAGTTCGAGGCCGCAGAAGGCGATCCCATGGTCAAGCACGCGCTGTTCCACGAGCTGGCCTCGGAGCGACTCGCCGGCTGGATCGAGCGAGCGGAGGACACCCTGCGCGGAACGGGCGTCCGGCTCTACCTGACGGGCGGGAACGACGACGAGCCTGCCGTCCTGGAGAGGCTCCACCGGCACGACGGCGAACATGTCGTCCCGTGCGAGGGTCGCCTCGTCGACCTCGACGGCGAGCACACGATGATCACGGTCGGACTCTCGACACCCACACCGTGGGACACCCCCCGGGAGGCGAGCGAGGAGGAGATCGCCCGCGTCATCGAGGCGGAAGTGGCGACGGTGCCCGACGTCGGCAGGTGCGTGTTCAACCTGCACTGCCCACCGAAGGACACCCCGATCGACACCTGCCTCAAGCTCGAGGTCCGACCGGGAGAGATGCCTCGGCCGATCCGGGAGGCGGGCCGGTTCGTCACGACCGGCGGCGGGAGCCGAGCGGTGCGCGAGGCGATCGAGCAGTACCAGCCTCTCGTCGGGCTCCACGGGCACATCCACGAGTCGGGCGGGCGCTTCCGGATCGGCCGAACGCAGACGTTCAACCCCGGGAGCGAATACGTCCAGGGCGTGCTGCAGGGAGTGATCGTGTCGCTCCGAGGCGGGCGGCTGGTCTCCTACCAGCACACGCAGGGCTAGATGGGTTCGGTAGTGTCGGCCTCCGCATGAGGGATCGCGCGCAGCTGGTCGTGATCGGCGCCGGGATCGTGGGCGCGAGCGCCGCCTACCACCTCGCGGAGCTCGGGATCACGGACGTCCTCGTACTCGATCAGGGGCCGCTGTTCGAGACGGGCGGGTCGACCTCGCACGCGCCCGGGCTCGTGTTCCAGACGAACGGCTCGCGGACGATGTGCCGGCTCGCGCGGTACTCCGTCGATCTGTACTCGGGGCTCGAGACCGACGACGGGCCCGCGTGGTTCGGGGTCGGCGGCATCGAGGTCGCGACGACCCCGGAGCGGATGCAGGAGCTGAAGCGTCGACGCGGGTACGCGCTCGCGTACGGGATCGAAGGGACGGAGCTGCTTTCCCCCGACGAGACGGCGGAGCGGATCCCGATCCTCGATCCCGGCCACATCCTGGGCTCGTACCTCGTCCCCTCGGACGGCATCGCGAAAGGGTGTTCGCGTGGCGGCGGCGCTGGGTGCGAAGGCGCAGGCGAACGGCGTCGACGTTCGAGGGCGGGGTCCGTGTGACCGGGTTCGACATCCGGGACGGGCAGGGTCCACGGCGTCCACACGGACCAGGGCGATGTCGAGTGCGAGCAGGTCCTCGTGTGCGCCGGGATCTGGGGCCCCGCGCTCGGGCGGATGGCCGGCGTCCCGATCCCGCTCGCGGTGGTGCAGCACCAGCTCGTCTGGACCCACCCGCTGGCGGAGCTCGCGGCCGATGCCTCCGAGGAGGTGGTGCACCCGATCCTCCGCCACCAGGACGTCTCGCTCTACTTCCGGCAAGGGGGTGACCGGTACGCCCTGGGGAACTACCGGCACGAGCCGATCCTGTTCGAGCCGGACGATCTGCGCCCCTATCGGGAGGGTGAGCGGCAGCCGAGCATCGAGCCGTTCACCCCCGAGCACTTCGAGGTGGCCTACGAGGAGAGCATTCGACTGCTCCCACCCGTGAAGGACATGGTCGACGAGACGACCGCCATCAACGGGATGTTCTCGTTCACGCCGGACATGGGGTCGGTCGTCGGCGAGTCGGCGGACGTCCGCGGCTTCTGGATCTGTGAGGCGGTCTGGGTCACGCACGCCGGCGGGATGGGGCGGATGGCCGCCGAGTGGATCGCCGGCGGGGAGCCCTCGATGGACATGGCCGAAGCGGATGCGAACCGCTTCTACCCGTTCATGACGACGAAGCCGTACGTCCGCGCGCGCGGCGCCCAGCAGTACCGCGAGGTCTACGACATCCTCCATCCGCTCCAGCAGATGTCACACCCGCGCGAGCTGAAGCTGACGCCCTTCTACGCCCGCCACCGGGAGCTCGGCGCCGAGTTCTTTTCGGGCGCCGGCTGGGAGCGGCCGCAATGGTTCGAGGCGAATCACGTGCTGACCGGCGCGCCGTGGGAGTCGCGCAGAGGCTGGGCCGCGCAGAACTGGTCGCCGTGCGTCGGGGCGGAGCACATCGCCACGCGCGAGCGCGTGGCGATGTTCGACATCACCCCGTTCGCGAAGTTCGACATCACCGGCGCCGACGCGCTCTCGTTCCTCGAGCGCCTCAGCGCCAACCGGATCGACCGTCCCGTCGGCACGATCGTCTACACGTCGCTGCTGACCCCGTCGGGCGGGATCCGGTGCGACCTCACGATCACGCGCAAGGACGAGGATCGATTCCGCGTCGTGACCGGCGGCGGCTCGGGCCAGCACGACCGCGCGTGGCTGCTCGCCCAGCGGCGCGAAGGCGAACGGGTCAACCTCGCCGTCCGCACGGGTTCGCTCTTCGCCCTCGGCCTCTGGGGCCCGAAGGCGCGCGACGTCCTCGAAGCGGTGACCGACGTCGACGTGTCGAACGACGCGTTCCCGTACATGACCGCCCGGTACCTGAACGTCGGCGAGGTCGATCCCGTCTGGACGCAGCGGATCTCCTACGCCGGCGAGCTCGGCTGGGAGCTCTACGGCCAGATCGCGATGGGCCAGCGCGCCTGGGACGTGCTGTGGGAGGCCGGGCAGGAGCACGGGATCGTCGCGGCCGGCGGCGGTGCCTTCGACTCACTGCGCCTGGAGAAGGGCTATCGCCTCTGGGGCCAGGACATCCACACCGAGCACGACCCGTTCGAGGCCGGCCTCGGCTTCGCCGTCCGGATGGACAAGGGCGAGTTCCAGGGTCGGGAGGCGCTGCAGCGCAAGCTGGACGAAGGCCCCACCGAGAAGCTGGCGTGCATGACCCTCGACGACCCGGCCGCCGTCGTGATGGGCAAGGAGCCGATCCGCCACGACGGCCGGGTCGTGTCCTACGTGACGAGCGCCGCGTACGGCTACTCGATCGGCCGGTGCATCGTGTACGGCTACCTGCCGGTCAACGTTGCGGTGGAGGGGACGCCGGTCGAGGTGGAATACTTCGGCGACCGTCTGGCGGCCACCGTCGCCGCCGAGCCGTTGTGGGACCCCAAGGGCGAGCGCCTGCGGGCCTGAGAGAGGAAGACCGAGCGAGGAAGAGGGGAACGGACCGATGACCGTGCACGAGGACCCGGGCATCCTGCTCTACACGAGGATCCGCAAGTCGCCGTACTTCTACGCCTCGCGCAAGCACGGCGTGGTCCGCTACAGCGTCTACAACCACACGTACCACCCGCGCCACTACGGCGACCCGGTCGCGGAGTACTGGCACCTCGTGAACGCGGTGACGCTCTGGGACGTCGGCGTCGAGAAGCAGATCCAGATCAAGGGCCCCGACGCGTTCGACCTCACGAACATGATCGTGCCGCGCGACCTCAACAAGTGCGCGGTTGATCAGTGCAAGTACGTGTTCATCACCGCCCCCGACGGCGGGATCCTGAACGACCCCGTGCTGCTCCGGGTCGAGGAGGACGAGTTCTGGCTCTCCCTCGCCGACTCCGACGTGAACCTCTACGCCCTCGGCATCGCGGCGGCGAAGGGGATGGACGTCACGGTGCAGGAGATCGACGTGGCGCCCGTCCAGATCCAGGGCCCGAACGCGAAGAAGGTGTTGGTCGACCTCTTCGGGGACAAGGTCCTCGACGTCCCCTACTACGGGCTGATGAAGGCGGAGCTCGACGGGATGCAGGTCGTCATCTCCCGCACCGGCTACACGGGCGAGGTCGGCTACGAGATCTACCTGCGGGATGCCTCGCAACACGGTGTGGCGCTGTGGGACCGCGTGCTCGAGGCGGGCAAGCCGCACGACCTCCGAGGTGATCGGCCCCTGTCACATCCGCCGCATCGAGGGAGGGATCTTGGCCTTCGGCGCGGACATGTGGTACGAGAACAACCCCTTCGAGGTCGGCTACCACTACACGTGGATGGTGGACCTCGAGCAGGAGGCCGACTTCATGGGCAAGGAAGCCCTCAAGAAGATCAAGGCCGAGGGCGTGAAGCAGAAGCTCGTCGGCGTCGACATCGAGGGCGAGCCGCTCGGGACCTACATCGACAACGAGATGCTCGACTTCTTCCCGGCGTCGGCCGGCGGGAGCGTGGTCGGTCGTGTCACGTCCGCCTGCTACTCCCCGCGGATGGAGAAGAACATCGGCCTCGCGATGCTCCCGATCGAGCACACGGAGCTCGGAACGTCGCTCGAGGTCGAGACGCCGAAGGGGAAGGTCGGCGGCAACGGTCGTCCAGATGCCCCACTGGGACCCGACGAAGGAGATCCCGAAGGGCTAGGGAGCTCCTTCCTGCTCGACGCCTGACCCCGGGTCGCCATCTCGCGTTGCTCCCCGTTCACCTGGGGCCTCACGATGGACGATGGTCATGGAGATGCTTCGTCGCGGGCGCGTTCCGGATCTCGATACCGGCGAACGGGAGAGCGCCGTCGCGGCACTCCTCCGGCGCCCTCTGTTCGAGCTGATCCCTCTGCGCGATGCGCGTCGAGCGAGCCGAAGCGCTGCCCGCGGGGGCCGCGACCACGGTGACCGCGTCACCGAGCCACGGGATCGAGGCCACGATCTCGCTCTGTGAGGAGCTGATCGCGGCCGGTCACGACGCGACGCCGCATCTCGCAGCCCACATGTTCCGGGATCGGCCTCACCTGAAGGACGTGCTCGACCGGTGCCGCCACGCCGGGATGACGAGCGCCTTCGTGATCGGCGGCGACGCCAAGGACCGGGGCGAGCTCCACGACGGGCTCGCGCTGCTCCGAGCGATGGAAGAGCTGGGGAACCCGTTCACGTCGGTGGGGGTCGCGGGCTACCCGGAGGGACACCCGGCGATCCCGGAAGAGCAACTGATCGACGCCCTGCTCGCGAAGCAGGAGCACGCCACTCACGTCACGACGCAGATGACGTTCGACGGCGAGGCGATCTCCTCGTGGATCGGCCGGATCAGGGACGCAGGCGTGACGCTGCCCGTGCACGTCGGCGTGCCGGGGGCGGTGAAGGTCAGGCGCCTGGTCCGGATCGCGGCGCGCATCGGTGTCGGCGGTTCGCTCCGCTACCTCAGGAAGAACCGGCAGCTGATCCAGCTCCTCTTCCGCAGGACGTTCACCGCCGATCGGCTGCTCCGATCGCTCGGGCCGACGCTCACCGACCCCGAGGCGAACATCGCCGGACTCCACGTCTTCACGTTCAACCAGGTCGAGGAGACCGTGGCCTGGCAACAGAGGGTGCTGGCGGAGCTCACGAGCGCCGAACGGCCAAGAGCCCTGTGACATAGCCGGCGAACGACGGGCGGACGAAGACGCGCGTCGTTCGCTCGTCGCGCTGGTGGAGGATCACCTGCGCGCCTCCGAAGAGGGTCTGCGCGCACATCCCCGGCATCCAGTGGCTCGGATGCAGGTCCAACCCGCAGCCGGAGGAAAGCGCCTCGAGACCATCGACCAGCTCGAACACGATCCTGTTCGCGCTGACATCGAGGATCGAGTGATGGTGTCCCGCCAGTGCAGCCTCGAGCTCGCCGGCGATCGTGGGTGCAGCTCCGGGCTCGGCGACGACGAGCCACTCGTCGGGGCCGAGCCACAGGACGTCCCGGTCGTCCCAGTCGGCGGCGGCGTTCTCGGCTGGAGTGGCGAACGGAACGAGATCAGGGGCGGCCCGCACGTCGATCTGTGCGAGATCGATCGGCAGCAGGGCCTCAGCCGTCATGGCGTGACCCCTCCGGGTCGTAGAAGACGGCCGAGACGATCTCCGCGGCGATGGTGCCGTCGGGCAGCGGCGCGAAGACGGTCTGGCCATGCCGGTCGCGACCGCGCTCGACCATCGCGAGCGCGATCGGACCGCCCGAGGGACGGGCTCCGGTACGACGACGTGACGTGACCGATCATCGCCATCGGGATCCGACCCGTGTCTTCCTCGACGAGTTGAGCTCCTTCGGGGATGCGTTCATCCGAGAGCAGTCCGACGAGCTGCTTGCGACCGGGCCGGGCCGTGTCCGTGCGCCGGAGCGACCTGCGTCCGATGAAGTCCGAGTCGTCCTTCCGCACGATCCACCCCATGCCGAGGTCGTCGGGGGTCACCGTGCCGTCGGTATCCTGCCCGACGATCACGAACCCCTTCTCGGCGCGGAGGACGTGCATCGCCTCGGTTCCGTACGGAGTGAGGTCGAACGGTTCGCCGGCGCGGATCGCCGCCTCCCAGAGCTCCTGGCCGCGTCGGCCGTCGACGAGGATCTCGTAGGAGAGCTCGCCGGTGAAGCTCACGCGGGCGACCCGCGCCGGGATCCCCGCGACCGTCCCGTCGCGGAACGTCATGAACGGGAAGGCGTCGGTCGTGAGGTCGAGGTCGGTCCCGAGCGCGGCGAGGACGTCGCGCGCCTTCGGGCCCGCGATCGCGACGTCGGCCCACTGCTCGGTGACGCTCGTGCAGTAGACGCGGAGCTCCGGCCACTCGGTCTGGAGCCACTCCTCGAAGCGATCCAGGACCATCGCAGCGTTCCCGGTGGTCGTCGTGACGAAGAAGCGATCCTCGCGCGAGGCGCATCGCCACCCCGTCGTCGGCCACCATGCCGTCGAGCCCGAGCATGAACCCGTAGCGGATCGAGCCGATCGGCGAGCGTGCTCATCCGGTTCGTGTACATCCGATCGAGGAAGGCCGCCGCGTCCGGCCCGACCACCTCGATCTTCCCGAGGGTGGAGGCGTCGAGCACGCCGGCCGCGTTCCGCACCGCGAGACACTCGCGCGCGACCGCGGCGTCCATGTCCTCTCCGTCGCGAGGGAAGTACCGCGGCCGCTTCCACTGGCCCACATCCTCGAAGACGGCTCCGTGCTCCTCGTGCCACCGATGGATCCTCGTCCCGCGGATCGGATCGAGGAGGTTCCCCCGGTCGGGACCAGCGATGGCTGCGTACGAGACGGGGATCGCGGGAGGACGGGCGCTCGTCGGGCCCTGCGCGTCGGGACCGGCGCCGAGCAGCTGGTTCACGATCGCGGCGGCCAGCACGCCGCTCGTTCGACCTTGATCGATCGCGGTCCCGATGTACGTCGCGCGTTTCACGTGCTCCACGGACGTGAGCCCAGCGTCGAGGGCCTCGGCGATGTCGGCGACGGTTTGGTCCCGCTGCAGATCGACGAACGAGGCTGACCGATCACCCTCGACGAACCACACCGGGTCGACCGCCGGCAGGCCGTCGCCGCCCGCCGTGCCCACCGTTTCGAGCCACGGAGGGCCTTCGCCGGGGAGGAAGCAAGCGCGCTCGTCGTCGTATCGGACCGATCCGCCGATCCCTCGCCAGAGCCCCAGGTTCGGGTTCCAGCCACCTGAGACGAGAAGGCTGTCGTTCTCGTCCGCTTCGGGCGGTGCATCCGTCAGGGCAGCCTGCACGTCGACACCCGCAGCGCGGAGTGGTTCGAGGGAGTCGACCGCTTCTCCGTTGGTCGTGACCACCGTCACGCGATCGTCGGGGACCGACGCCGAACCGGTCCACGTAGGCCGCAGCGGCGGAGGCGAGCATCACGCCGGGACGGTCGTTCCCGGCGAACGCGATGGGACGCTCGGTCGCGCCGGTCGCGAGGATCACGCGTTCCCGCCCGCAGGTGCCAGAGCCGATCTCGGTCGGCGAGCCGCTCGTGCGCCACGACGTAGCCGTCGTCGTAGACCCCGAGGGCCGTCGTCCTCGGCAGGATGGCGACTCCGTCCGGTGGGTCGTCCACCCGGTGACGCTCGTCCACGAGCATCACCCGATCGCCGCGGCTCGCCGCCGCCTCGGCAGCGGCGCGGCCCGATTGACCGCCACCGATCACCAGCGTCTCGACGTGGACATGCCGGCGATCGGCCGCCGCGGCCGTCGCTCCCGCAGCGGGCAGGCGTCCCACGCCCGCCCGCGACTCCGCCACCAGCCCGTCCACGAGCTCGACCATCGTCGCCGCGACGATCGGGTCGAACCAGGGCTCGCTGACCTCGACGAACGCGTTCGGCTCCTCCGGCCCGGCGGTCATGATCCCGCGGGGCCGTCCCGAGGATCGGGCTGCGGAACCCACCGGTCACGCCGTTCGCGAGCAGCGCACTCGCCAGCGTGTCGCCCTCGAAGCCCTCGTACTCCACGCCGTCGAACCGGAACGTGATCGGCTTCGAACGATCGATCCACGAGCCACCCTCGGCGAGGCGTCGAGACGTCATGCGGGCGGCTCCTCGTCGATCCGGTACGTCGCGATGAACCGATGCGTCGCCGTGTCCCGCACCGCGTTGAACCACCGACGGCAGCCGTGCACGTGGTACCAGCGCTCGCGGAACGGCCCGCGTGGGTTGTCGCGCATGAACAGGAAGTCCGCCCACTCCGCGTCGGACAACGCGTCAGGATCGGTCGGATACGCGACGTGCGCCTGGCCGCCGTACCGGAACTCGATCTCATCGCGCGGACCGCACCACGGGCACCGGATCAGCAGCATCCGCGCTACTCCCTCGTCCTCTTCGAACGCGGCCAGGAGCCGTTTCGGCGCGGTCATGCGCCACGCCTCCGTCACGAGCTCCCGCATCTCGTCGCGGTCCACCGTCCGGAACCGCACGCCCACCCAGCCACTCGGTCCGACGTAGGGCGGGACGAAGAACGTCTCGGGATCCATCTGGACGAGGGCCTGCTGCTCGTCGCGGGTGCTCTTCACCCACGCCTCCCGCTCCTGGTCGGAGAACATCACGAAGATCTTCTTGCGCACCCGGAACGTCGGTTGTTCCCAGGTCTCCAGCTCGATCGCCTCGGGGAGTGCGAGCGCCATGCCCCGAACGGTGTCTTTCCGGACGCCCATCAGTGTGCGACCGCGGCCGCGCCGTGCTCGTCGATCAGCGCGCCGGTCGTGAACCGGTCCAGCGAGAAGGGCCGCACGAGCTCCGACGGCTCGCCCGTCGCGATCGTCTCCGCGTACGCCCATCCGGCGCCCGGCGTCGCCTTGAACCCACCCGTGCCCCAGCCGCAGTTCAGGAACAGGCCGTCGATCCCCGAGACCCCGACGATCGGCGACGCGTCCGGGCACACGTCGACGATCCCCGCCCAGGTGCGCAGCAGCTTCGCGTGCGCGAAGATCGGGAAGAGCTCGACGGCCGCGGCCAGCTGCTGCTCGATCACGTGGAACGAGCCCCGCTGCGCGTACCCGTTGTAGGCGTCGATCCCGGCGCCCATCACGAGCTCGCCCTTGTCGGCTTGCGACACGTAGACGTGCACCTTGTTCGACATCACGACGCAGTCGAGGACCGGCTCGTAGAGGGCGCTCACCAGCGCCTGCAACGGATGGGACTGCAGGGGCAGACGCAGCCCCACCATCGATGCCAGCTCGCTCGTGTGACCCGCGGCAGCAAGGGCCACCTTCGCTCCCCGGATCTCGCCGCGCGTCGTCGACACGCCCTCTACCCGACCCCCGGGTCCCCGGAGGAATCCGGTGACCTCGGCGTGTTCGACGATGTCGACGCCGAGCTCGCTCGCCCTGGTCGCGTACGCCCACGCCACCTTGTCGTGCCGGGCCGTCCCCCCGCGACGTTGGAGCGTGGCGCCGAGGACCGGGTAGCGCAGCGACGGCGAGACGTTGATCAACGGACAGAACGCCGCGACGTCGTCGGGCGTGAGCCATTCGGCGTCGATCCCGTTCAGGCGGTTGGCGTGGACGCGCCGCATCGACGACCGCACCTCGCCGAGGTCGTGCGCGAGGTTCAGGACGCCGCGCGGCGAGAACTCGACGTCGACGCCGAGCTCCTCCTCGAGCCCCTCCCAGAGCTTCAGGGAGTGCTCGTAGATCGCCGCGGACTCGTCCCAGAGGTAGTTCGAGCGGATGATCGTCGTGTTGCGCGCCATGTTGCCGCCCGCGAGCCAGCCCTTCTCGACCACGCAGACGTCGGTGATGCCATGGCGTTTCGCGAGGTAGTAGGCGGTGGCGAGGCCGTGGCCGCCTCCGCCCACGATCACGACCTCGTAGGACGGCTTCGGCTCGGCGGCTCGCCAGTAGCGGCTCTCCATCGGAACGAGAGCCTCCGCGACGAGAGGCCGATGGTCAACCGCGGTGGCTCAGCCTCGGCCGGGGACGACGACCGTGATCGAGATCTGCTGCGCCGCCGTGTTGCCGGCCGCGTCCCAGGCGGTCACCGTGACCGTGAAGCCGGTCGAGCCATCCCTCGGGACCGACCAGACACACGTCATCGTCGCAACGTCGCTGCACATCACGACGCCGTCGGCCGCGAACTCGACCCGGGTCACGCCGACGTCGTCCGTCGCGGTCGCCACGACCCTGATCGGGCGGCCCTTCTTGATCGCCGTCCCGTCGGCGGGAGAGACGATCCGGACCACCGGGGGCGTGACGTCCGTCGCGGTCTCCGGTTCGATGGTGATGACCACCGGTGCCGAGGAGCTCGCCACATGATCCACGTCCGAGGGGAAGGTGGCGGCGACCTGGTGGTCACCCGAGGCCGTCGGCGTGTACGCGACCGAACAGCTGGAGGCCGTCGCCGAGCCCGGCACCAGCGCGCAGTTCGGCGATCCGGATGCGCCCGCACCCACCGCCGAGAACGTGACCTCACCGGTCGGTGCCACGGGCGTTCCACCACTCGTGTCGCGCACGGTCACGGTGCAGTCTGACGGAGCAGGGAGGGTCACTGGCGTTCCGCACGAGACGGTAGTCGTCGACTGGCGTCGACCCACCGTGATCGTCGTCGTGCCGGTGGCGACCACGGATCCGCTCTCCGGAGCGTCGGTCGCGGTGATCGCGTGGGGACCGGCCGACCCGGCCCCGGGCGTGTAGGTGACCTGACACGTCGTCGTCGAACCTCCGTCGGAGGTGCAGCTGGACGCTCCGAACGCGCCAGCACCGCTCGAGCTCCACGTCACGGTGTGGTCGCCCGTGGGGGCGACCACGATCGAACCGATGTGGGACACGGTGTCCACGAGCACATGGCCTCGAGCGAAGTCGCGGCGAAACGCGCCGGTGCCGACCGAGTAGTAGGGACCCGCGGGTGCACCGAGATCCGTATCCCAGAGCGGATCGAACGGGGTCATCGTGCCCTGACTCCCGGTCCATCCGAAGACGTCGTTCCCGTCGGTCCCGAGGAGGAAGGTCGCGAAGGCGTATCGCATCTCCCGATCCTTGACGGCCTGCGAGACCGCTCGCCAATCCTTCGTGAGGACGTGCATGACCGGTCCATCCGAGACCATGGCGACGTCCTTCAGGAGCTGTGACTCCGAGTAGTGGCCCTCGAAGAACGCCCCGTTGCGCGTGAATCCCTCGGCCAGCCCTCCGTCGGCGTACTGCGCGATCACGGAGGAAGGAGGCGGGGAGAAGTAGATGACTCCGCGAGACGCGCCGTTCGCGACCAGGGAACGCGCGCTGCGCTCTTTGATCGATCGAGCCAGCTCCGAGGTGTCTCGCTCCCAGGCGGCGGTCGTGTACTGCGCCCCCTGTTCGTGGGTTGATGCAGTGTCCGGTGACGTTGTACTGGAGTGCGCCGCGACCCAGCACGTCGAGGAACACGCCGTCGTACCCGGACGTCAACAGCACGTCGTTCACCTCGGCCAGCAAGGTGGTGCGCCAACCGGCGTTCGCCGGATCCATCAGGATGTTGCCGGACCACAGACCGTTGGTCGTGATCCGCCTCCCTGCCTGATCGTGGCAGTACTGGGCCTCGGGGAGTCCCGTGTCGCGCGAGTGCGTGCCGTTCACATAGGTCCGCAGGACCAGGTCCGGATTCGCCGCTTTCATGGCGGCAACGTTCCCCCGATACTGGAACGCCCCGGCGGTGATGACATCGAATCGCTCGGCGCGCGCGACCGCCTGCGCCCTGGTGGGCTGACCGCCTTGCTCGTTGTCGTATGTGCCGATCTTCACGGGGAACGAAGGGGCGTCACCCGCGGCGGGAACGTCACCCGTGGGGTTCGTACCCGCCGCGCCGATGATCGTCGCCGTGCAGTCGGTCGCGATCCCGACAGGCGTTGGACCGCAGGCGACCTGCACATGGACGAGACCCTCGTCCTCCCCGATCGCGGCCTGGAGCGAGAGGGCCGTCAGGCCCAGGACGATCAGCAGCACGACCCATCGGACGACACGGGCGACCGGTGGCCGTTCCGGGTGCGCGCGGGGTGGACCTCCGGCAAGGACGTGGCGGTACGGGGTGAGTCGAGGGTTCGTCGGTACGGCGTGCGTTCGGGCTGGCATGATCGGGGGTCCCCTCGCGGCACTGCATCCCAGGTCGGTCGTTCCTTCACTGTCTTCGGCCGTCTGTGGCGATCCCTGGACGGGAGAAGGGCATAAGCCATCGGATGCGAGCGGCATGGGACCAAAGGCGTAGAGCTTCGCGTCGCCGACCCGTATCCTCGGGCGATGCACGATCTTGGATCCACTCCTGAGGACCGCGAGATCCAGGAGCGCACCCGGCGGTTCGTCGACGAGGAGCTGATCCCCTGGGAGGCCCATGCCGAGGAGCACGAGGGTCGGATCCCCCACGACGTCCACGACGCGCACGTCGCCAAGGCCCGAGAGCTCGGTCTGTCCTCGATGAACATGCCGGAGGAGCTCGGCGGCGGCGGATTCACGATGTTCCGGCAGGTCCTGGTCTCGGAGCAGATCGGCCGGGTCACGAACGCGCTCGGCTGGTGCGTCCACACGCCGCCGGCATGGGCTCCCGCGGTGTGCACGCCCGAGCAGATCGAGCGGTGGATCGCGCCCGCCGTCCGGGGCGAGCGCCACGAGTGCTACGCCATCACGGAGGAGGGCGCGGGCTCGGACGTCGACGCGATCGAGTCGACGGCGACGCGTGAGGGCGACGAGTACGTCCTGCGCGGCACCAAGATGCACGTGACCTCGTACAACACGGCCGACTGGATCTTCTTCCAGGCCAAGCTCGCGGGCGGCGAGCACGAAGGGGAGCACGCGCTCTTCTTCGTCGACAAGGACGCGCCGGGCGTGCGGCTGGTTCGCGAGCCGCGCTACTCACACACCTATCCCGACACCCACGCGCTGCTCGCGTTCGAGGACGTGCGGGTGCCCGCCGCGAACCTCGTGGGCGCCGAGGGCGACGGGATGTCGTTCACGCACGAGTGGTTCCGCTACGAGCGGCTGATGATCGCGGCGCGCTGCTGCGGAGCGATGGAGCGACTGATCGACGAGGCCACCGCGTTCGCGAAGGAACGGGTGCAGTTCGGGCAGCCGATCATCGAGTTCCAGGCGATCGGGCACATGCTGGCGGACTCCCTCACGGACCTGTGGGCATCGAGGCTGATGACCTACGAACTCGCACGGGGGATCGACGCGGGGATCGACGTCAAGATCCAGCACGCGCAGTGCTCGATGGCGAAGCTGTACGCGTCCGAGGCGGCGGGACGGGTCGCCGATCGCGCCGTCCAGATCTTCGGCGGCCGGGGCTACATGCGCGAGAACGTGGCGGAGCGATTCTTCCGGGAGCTGCGTGTGGACCGGATCTGGGAGGGCACGTCGGAGATCCAGCGCAACATCGTGGCCGACCAGCTGGCGAAGCGCGGCGCCCGGCACCTGCTGGGGGAGGAGTAGGGATGACGGATGCGCCAGGGACGACGCCAGAGATCACGCCAGGGATAGCGAAGGACGAGGTGCGGGCGGCGGCCGATCGGCTGATGGAGGCCTTCTCCACCGGGGACGAGCAGGGCTACTTCGACTGCTTCCATCCGGATGCGACGTTCCTGTTCCACGGTGTGGATCCGATCGGTTCTCGGGCCGAGTATCGGGCCCTCGTCCGGACGTGGAAGGAGGAGCACGGCTTCCGGGTGCTGTCCTCGACCTCGCACGACGCCGACATCCGGGTGTTCGAGGACACCGCGATCCTCACCCACCGGGTCACGACCTCCCAGCTGTGGGACGGCGAGGAGGCGGCCCTGCACGAGCGCGAGTCGATCGTCTACCAGCGCCAGGACGACGGCGCCTGGCTCGCGATCCACGAGCATCTTTCCTCTGACGAAACACCCTAGGGTCGCCAGGTAGCGGTCTCGCGCAACTCGACGCCACCGTGAGCCCGGCGCTAGCATCCGCGAGCGGCTATCCAGGGAGGGCGCGACATCTCGAACGGCGAGCCCACGATCCAGCCCACGAGCGGAACGGTCGTGCCCCGGTACGCCGGGCCCTCGACGTTCGTGCGGCTCCCGGAGTTGCGTGACCTCGACCGATGCGACGTCGCGATCCTGGGGATCCCGTTCGACTCGGGCGTGAGCTACCGCCCGGGCGCTCGCTTCGGTCCCAGCGCGATACGGCAGGCCTCCCGGATGCTCCGGCCACAGTTCCATCCCGATCCACGAGATGGAGCCGTTCGCCCTCCTGCAGGGCGCCGACGCCGGCGACGTCGCCTGCAACCCCTTCGACATCATCGGAGTCGATCGTGCAGATCGAGCGGGGTGTGGACGAGGTGCGCGAGCGGGCGAGCTCGATCGTGAGCATCGGGGGGGATCACACGGTCTTGCTGCCGATCTTGCGCTCGATGCACCGCGCGCACGGTCCCGTCGCTCTGGTCCACTTCGACGCGCACCTCGACACGTGGGACACGTACTTCGGAGCTCCGTACACCCACGGCACGCTCCTGCGGCGGGCGGCTGAGGAGGGACGGTTCCTCGATGACTCCTCGATGCACGTCGGCATCCGCGGGCCGCTCTACGACAAGCAGGACATGGTCGACGACGCGAGCTTCGGCTTCCGAACGATCCGCACGGAGGACGTCCACCGCGACGGCGTGGAGGAGGTCGTCCAGAGGATCCGCGAGCGGGTGGGGGATCGCCCGCTCTACATCTCGATCGACATCGACTCGCTCGATCCGGCCCACGCGCCCGGGACCGGCACGCCGGAGATCGGTGGGCTGACGTCGCGGGAGCTGCTGATGATCCTGCGCGGGCTCGCCGGCTTGCACCTCGTATCGGCCGACGTCGTCGAGGTCTCCCCGCCCTACGACTACGCGGAGCTCACGTCGCTCGCCGCGGCAACGGTCGTCTACGAGCTCGTGTGCCTCCTCGCCCGGAGCCCGTCGGTCGCGAGCACGACGGACACCACGGGGGAGGGCTGAGATGTTCCCCTGGCCCGAGGGGAAGCGCGCCGCGCTCGCGGTCACGTTCGACATGGACGCGGAGGCGGCCGTCCTCGCGGTGGACGAGAACTACGCCCGGCGTCCGTCGATCATGACCCACCAGCAGTACGGACCGGTCACGGCGGTGCCTCGCCTCCTCAAGGTCTTGGAGGCCCTCGAGATACGGGCCAGCTTCTTCATCCCCGGCTTCTCGGCGGAGCGGCATCCGTGGACCGTGAAGGCCATCGTGGCGGCTGGGCACGAGATCTGCCACCACGGCTACCTCCATCGCCCGCCCGGCCTGATCGACGCGGCGACCGAACGGGCGGAGCTGGAGCGTGGACTCGAGGCGTTGGACCGCACGGCGGGCATCCGTCCGAGCGTCTTCCGGGCACCCTGGTGGGAGACGTCGGACGCCACCCTCGACCTCCTGGCCGAGTACGACTTCACGTGTGACTCGAGCCTCTTCGACCGGGACGAGCCGTACCGACTGACGGTGGGCTCGTCGGAGCTGATCGAGGTGCCGATCTCGTGGGCCCTCGACGATTGGGAGAAGTACGCCTTCCTGCCTGACCCGCCGACCGGTTCCGGCGTGATCGAGCCGCCCGCCCGTGTGCTCGAGACCTGGTGGGAGGAGATCGAGGCCTACGTCGAGGTGGGCGGCTGCTGCGTGCTGACGATGCATCCGTTCCTGTCCGGGCGCCCGGCGCGGGCGATCGCGCTGCGCCGTCTGCTGGAGCGGGCGCTCGCGCTGCCGGACCTGTGGATCGCCACCATCGGAGAGATCGCCGCGCACACCGCCGCTTCGGACGTGCCGGCACGAACCCTGTCCTTGCCCACCATCGGAGAGGGACCGGCCGAGCCGGTCCCCGGCTCGTAGAGGGGAGACACGTGGACACGAATCACGAGGAACACCTGGGGTATGAGGGCGAGAGCGGCAACCCCGTCTACGGTCTGGAACGCCGCGGCGTCGACTACGTCCCTGAGAACGAGCGGCACATGGGGCTGCGGAACCTCGCCGTCTTCTGGGTCGGTACGAACCTGTACCCGTTCAACATCGTCCTGGGCGTGCTGGCGTACACGCTCGGCCTCTCCGTCTGGCTCACGCTCCTGACGCTCACGGCGGGCATCTTGCTCAGCTACTGGCTCGTCGGGCTGACGTCGATCCCCCCCGCGAGGGCGGGGATCCCCACCATGGCGGTGAGCCGCGCTCCGTTCGGGTTGCGCTTCGCCCGGATCAACGCCGCGCTCGCATGGCTCGTCGGCATCTTCTTCGAGATCATCAACGCGTCGATCGGCGTGTTCGCCGTCTTGGCGCTGTTCGCGTTCTTCGGCTGGGAGGATTCCGGGACACCGGGCAAGCTGATCGGCCTCGCCTTCGTGTACGCGCTGTCCGTGCTCCTGGCGTTCCTCGGGCACGGCACGGTCGTCCACGTCCAGCGGTTCTTCTCGATCGCGCTCGGCGTGATCTCGATCGTCGTTCTCCTCGAAGCGCTCCCCGACCTCGACCTCGGCGCCAGCTTGGGTGGTGGCGGGGACCTGTGGAGCACGTTGTCGGCGATGGCGATCATCCTCGGGATCGCGATCGCCGGTCACGTCGCGTACGTGATCGCGGCCGCCGACTACCCCCGGTACCTCCCGAGCGACACGCCCGCGAAGAGCATCGTTCGAACGGTCCTGTGGTCCGCGGGTGGCTCCGGGCTCCTCCTCGGGATCGTCGGCATCCTCCTCGCTTCGCAGACGGACGCCGACCTGGTCGTGGACACCTTCGGTGGCGTGAAGTCCCTGATGCCGTCGTGGTTGTACGTCCCGTTCCTGTTGGCCGCGATCGGAGGCTCGCTGACCAACCTGATGCTGACGATGTACTCGGCGGGTCTCGCGGCACAGGCGGCGGGGCTCCCGATCAAGCGGTACCACGCGGTGATGGTCGACGCGGCCCTCGCGACGATCGGGCTGATCTACGTGCTCTTCTTCGACGAGGCCCTCCTCACGACGATCAACGACATCGTGGTGAACACGATCATCTGGATCGGTCCCTGGGGCGTGATCTGGATCTACGACGCGTGGCGGCGGAACTGGAACATCGATCCGGTGGCGGCGCACGGGGGGCCGGAGAGTCCGTACTGGGGCTCCGGTGGGATCTACTGGCCGGGCGCGATCGCGCTGATCGCCGGGATGGTGGCGGCGTGGGCCACGATCAGCGTGCCGCGATACGCAGGGCCCATCTCCGAGCACCTCCTGAACTTCACGGACCTGTCGTGGCTGGCCGGGCCCGTGGTCGCCCTCGCCGTCTTCATCCCGCTCGACCGGGCGCAGCGGCCCAGCGTCCGCTGACGTGGTCGGCGTCGCAGTCATCACCGGTGCGGCCTCCGGTCTGGGGGCGGCGACCGCGAGGAGGCTCCGGAAGGAGGGGCTCGCGATCGCGAGCTTCGACCTCTATGCCGCGGCCGACGCCGACACTTCGTTCGAGCTGGACGTCACCGACGCCGACGCGGTCGAGGACGCGGTCGCGCGGACCGAGGAGCAGCTCGGTCCCGTCGACTTCCTGATGACCTCGGCTGGCGTGTACGAACTGTTCCGGTTCGGAACCATCGGGCCCGAGCGATGGCGGCGGATGCTGTCGATCCACATCGACGGCACCGCGAACGCCTGCCGGAGCGTCTATCGCCGGATGCTCGAGCGGGGATCGGGGTCGATCGTGACCATCGGCAGCGAGCTGGGTCTGATGGGGGACCCGGAGGCGGCCCACTACGCCGCGGCCAAGGGCGCGATCCACGCGTTCACGAAGAGCCTGGCGATGGAGGCCGTGACCCACGGCATCCGCGTCAATTGCGTCGCCCCCGGTCCCGCCGACACGCCGCTGCTGAAGCAGGACATGCGATCGCCGGAGTACGTGAACACGCTCGTGCTCCAGCGGATCGTCAAGCCCGAGGAGGTCGCGGACACGGTGGCGTTCCTGATGCTGGAGGGCCACAACTTCGTGGGCGCCGTGCTGTCCCCGAACGCGGGGGCGGTGGTCTGAGATGCGCTCCGAGGGGATCGAGGGCAGGGTCGCGCTGGTGACCGGGTCCGGGCAGGGGATGGGGCGAGCGATCGCCGAGCGGCTCGCGGCGGAAGGTGCCCGGGTCGCCGCCAACGACCTGGATCCGCAGACGGCGACCTCGACCGCGGAAGCGGTCGGCGGCATCGCCGTTCCCTTCGACGTCGCGGACCCGGAGGCCGTCGATGCGGGGGTCACGGCGGTCGAACGCGACCTGGGTCCCGTGGAGCTCCTGGTGGCCAACCACGCGTTCATGACGATGGCGCCCTTCCTGGAAGAGTCACCCGAGAACTGGCGCCGCATCCTCGACGTGAACCTCTTCGGGAACGGGATCCTGATCGAGCGCTGCGCTCCCGGGATGGCGGATCGGGGGTTCGGGAGGATCGTCGTGATCGCGTCCGAATGGGGCGCGATCGGCTGGCCGAACGCGACGGCGTACGCCGCGACGAAGGGCGGCCTGATCAGCATGGTGAAGAGCGTGGCTCGCGCGGTCGGGGCCCGGGGGGTCTCCGTGAACGCGATCGCTCCCGGCGTGACGGACACGCCCCAGCTCGATGTGGACGCGCTCGATGCCGGCGTCTCGCACGAGGAGATCGTGCGCCGGTACGGCGAGGAGATCCCCCTCGGCCGGGTGGGCCTGCCCGAGGAGATCGCCGCGACGGTCGCGTTCCTGTGCTCGACGAACGCCGAGGCGTTCGTGGGTCAGGTCCTGCACCCGAACGGCGGCGCCACCCGCGTGTGGGGGATCTGATGGCCGGGTCGGTCCTCGTGACCGGCGGACTCGGCTACGTCGGTCGTCACCTCGTCGCGGCGCTCGCGGATCGCGGGGATCGCGTCGTCAGCTACAACCGCGACTACGCGGAGGGCTCGCCCTCGGGCGTGGAGTTCGTGCAAGGCGAGCTCTACGACATCCCACGGCTCGTCGATACGTTCACCCGCCACGAGGTCGACCGGGTGATCCATACCGCGGCGATGTCGCATCCCGACCTCTCGATCGATCTGCCGATCACGACGTTCACGGCCAACGTCGACGGGACCCTGCACCTCTTCGAGGCCGTCCGGATGGCGGGCGTGAAGCGCGTGGTGAACTTCTCGTCCGAATGTGCATACGGCAACGTCGACGGTCCGGTCACGGAGGACGCGCCCCTCCATCCGACCACGCCGTACGGCGTCACGAAGGTCACCACGGAGCTCTTGAGCCACGTGTACAACGACCTGTACGGGCAGGACATCGTCTCGCTGCGGGTGACCGAGATCTACGGTCCGGGCAACAAGATGCCCGAGGTCCTTCGGGACATCATCCGGGCCGCGCTGGACGGTCATGCCTTCTCCATGGAGCGCGGTGGCGACCACGGTTTCCACTTCGTGCACGTCGAGGACGTGGCTCGAGCGGCGATCCTCGCTGCCGACCGCGTCCGACGGGAACGCTCCGTCTTCAACATCACCGGCGGGTCACAGGTCACGCTCGATCGGGCGGGTGCGATGCTCGGCGCCCTCATCCCGGGGTCGCGGATCGAGATCGGGCCCGGCTTCTGGCACCTCGACAGACAGGGCCCGTGGGACATCTCGGCGGCGTCGGAGGATCTCGACTACCAGCCCGAGCACCCGTTGGAGCGAGGACTTCCGGACTACGTGGAGTGGCTCCGCGAGCACGAGTACTGAGTCGAGCGTGCCTCAGTCGTTCCCGTGGCCCTCGTCGCCGTTCCCGTTCCCGTGCCCCTTGTCCTTGTCGGGCTTGCCGTGGCCTTCTCCCTCGTCGCCCTCGTCGCCCTCGTCCGCCGGGGATGGGCTCGGGGTCACCGACGGCGAGGAACGAGGCACCAGCACGAGCTGGTCGGCGACTGCCTGGGCCGCCGCAAGGATCTCCGTCGCCCGCCCCTCGTCGATGCGCCCCGCCTCGACCTGTGCGGTGACCAGCTCGACGAGGTTCCGGAGGGCGCTCCGTGCCAGGCCGGGCCGGCCGGCCTCGGCGAAGCCGCGGATCGAGGCCACTCGATCCTCGAGCGAGGTCGCGAGACGCGCCGGGAGCTCCCCGCCACCGCACGAACTCACCAAGATCGCGACGACGCCGAGCGCGATCACCACTCGCCTCATGTCCGGACCGACTCCTCGAGCCGACTGAGAGCGTCTTCCAGCGACGGCGGCAGACCCGCGCCCCCGGCGGGCCCGGCCGGCGCGTCCGGTCCCGTGAACACGACGAGCGCGAGGACCGCGATCACCACCACGGCGAGGATCGCACCTGCGACGATCAGCGCCGCCTTCGAGACGCGCCGCGGCCGTTCCGCCCGCGGCGTAGACGGCTGGTACGGCAGTCGCGCGGTCTGGTCCATCGGGGGCATGCGCACGGTCTCGTTCCCGTCCACCTCCGGTTGCGTTGCGGCGGCCTCGGCCTCCGGCTCGCTCTCGGTCATCGGGAGCGGTGTGGTCGCCGGCGCGGCGATGACGGCCGTGTCGTCATCGGCGTCCTCCCCGAGCAGCGCCCCCGCCATCGCCTCCGCGCTCTCGTAACGCTCCGCCGGGTCCCGCTGCATCGCGCGCTCGATCACGGCGACGATCTCCGCGTCGGCTTCGGGGAAGACCGAGGACGGAGGCTCGTACGCTCCCTCGCGGATCGCGGTGGCGAGCGCGAACGGGTCGTCGCCCTCGAACGGCTTCCGCCCGCACAGCGCCTCGTACAGGAGCACCCCGACCGCGTACAGGTCGCTCGCCGGTCCCGCCTGCGCTCCTTCGATGCGCTCGGGTGCGAGGTAGGAGGGACTTCCCAGCAACTCCCCGGTTCCCGTGAGGGTCTCGTCGGCGTGCACCCACTTGGCGATGCCGAAGTCCGCGACCTTCCAGGTCCCCACGCCCGCGTCGAGAACGTTCCCGGGCTTCACGTCGCGATGCACGATCCCGAGCTCGTGCGCAGCTGCGAGCGCGCGCAGCACCTGGAGACCCACGTCCCGGACGCGCTCGGCGGGCATCGGACCGTCGGCGAGCTCGTCACCGAGCGTTCGACCCGACAGGCGTTCCATCACGATGAACGGGCGCCCATCTTGCTCGCCGGTGTCGAGCACGCCCACGACGTGGGGATGGGTCAGGCGAGCGGCGAGTCTGGCCTCGGCCACGACCCGTTCGCGCATCCCGTCCTGGTCGGCGAGGTCGAGGCGGAGGAGCTTGAGGGCGACCTCTCTGTCGAGGCGCAGGTCATGGGCTGCGAAGACTTCACCCATACCGCCGTGGCCGATGCGTTCGCCCAGCCGGTATCGGCCGCCGACGGTTTCCATCTGGTTCGTGGAGGACATCCAGCACCACTTTCCCTCAGAGGGACTTCCCTACACATCGTCCCGGGGCGCGGGCCCCATGAGCGCCCGCGCCCGACCGAGGGGCTACCGCAGGCTGAGCGAACGCACCGCCACGCCCCGTTCCGCGAGCGCGTCGGCCAGCCCCGCCACGAACGGGTGCTCCTCGGCGGAGAGCTCCCGCGGGTTCGCGATCAGGAAGAGCACGTCGCCGTGCGCCCGCACCCGGACCCACTGGGCGCCGAGTCGGTTGAGTACGCTCACCGTTGTCCGGGCATCGCTCCGGGCGACCGTGAGCCGGAACGGCGCGGCGACCTGCGGCAGTCGGAGGGCCGCCGATCGGGCCACCCGCTCCTCGTCCGTTCGCGCCGGCGACCCGGCCCGCGCGGCCGAACCCGGGAACGGGTCCGGACCGACGATCGCGTTCCAGAGGATCCGCTGGGTCCCGTCCGTCCATCCACGGAACACCGGGTCGAACGTGAAGACCGTCGCCCGGCCCTGGCCCACTGCCTCGTCGACGATGGCGGACGTCCCGCTCAGCTGCTCGGCGCCGCTGTCGAGCCCGGACACGAAGAAGTCTTCGCTCGAGGCATCCGGGAAGACGGCGGCCTCGTCGCCTCTGCCCGGCGTCATCACGGGATCGTCCTCGAACATCGCCCACGCGAACGGGCCGACGCCGTCGGCCAGCGGACCGGTCTCGTCCAGCGCGATCCGGACGAGGCTTCCCGGCATGTTCGTGTGCGACGTCTGCAGCACGGCGGTGGAGGCGCCGATCCGCGTGGCGACCTCGGCGCTCCCCTCCCACGCGATCACGTGTCCGCCGCCGTTCACCCAGGCGACGAGCGCCTTCTTCCCCTTGGCGCCGAGCGCCTGCAGGGCGTAGTTCGCGTAGCCGTCGGGCATCACGACGACGTCGTAGTCGG
Organism: uncultured Actinomycetota bacterium; assembly: GCA_963711655.1. Taxonomy (GTDB): domain Bacteria; phylum Actinomycetota; class UBA4738; order UBA4738; family HRBIN12; genus JAJNBA01. The sequence goes on along the minus strand of CAVQEW010000009.1, from coordinate 25,996 downwards.
ACAGGGCTCCCGCGACGATGTCGCCGCCGGTGACCGTGTCGAACGGCAGGCCCCAGACCTCGGTGAAGAGCCACCGGACCGCGCCGCGGGACTCGAGCGCCGTGGTACTTGGTCCCTCGAACAGCGCGACCGACGGCGCTCCCGCGGCGTCGAACGGCCACGCCGGCTCGGCGAGCGGTTCGACCGGCACGCCGACCGGATCCAGATCCGACGCGGTGAACCCGCCCGGCACGTTCATCAGCAACGGGTTGCTCCACCCGGTGACGTCGTAGGTGACGTCGTGGGGGATGTAGGTGTCCTCGTGCAGCATCGACTGGACCCAGTGCTTGCGCGCCTGCGCGAGCGGGATCCAGTAGGTCCCGGCCGGAAGGGTCGTGTTCGCTGCGGCTCGGCCGTAGGCGCGGAAGTCCGGGACGGTGAGCGGCTCCGAGAGGCGGTAGAGCTCCACGTCCATGCGCTGGAGCCGCCGGATCAAGCGCTGGACCTCGTAGGCCTTGGATGGGTCGTCACGCAGGAAGTAGTGGCGGACCACCGCTCCCGTCGGCGGCTGCTCGAGCAACCGGTGGCCCCGCTGGAAGATCTCGTTGCGCTCCAGGGTTCCGGCGACGCCTTCATCGAATGCCTCGACCCAGGACGCATGCCAGTCGTTGAGGATCTCCTCCTTGTTCGAGGCGGCTTCGAAGACCGACACGATCGAGGTCACGTACTGCTCGTACATCCGAACCGGGAGCGGGTCGCCGCTCTCCTTCTCGAACGTCATACCGGCCGCGTGGAACGCGACCGTCGGCACCGTGTCGCCGTAGAACGTGCCGAAGAAGTCGTAGGGCTCGTAGTTGAAGTAGCGGATCCGCTGCCGGTCGAACTCGGCCGCCATCGCCGGCCCGTAGATGCCGTTGATCCAGTCGTTCGAGATGTCGGCGATCTCGTGGTAGACGGGGTCGGAGTTCGGCGGGAAGAAGTAGTTGGCCGCACCCATCTCGTGGACGTCGAGGTCCAAGACCGGCGGCAGCTGTCGGAGGAGCTCGAGCTTCGCGTTCGTCTCCGGCTGGGTCCGGGCGAACCAGTCGCGGTTCATGTCGATGTCGTAGGCGTTGCGACGCGTGTCCGCCTCGCGGCCGTCGGGGTTCTGGATCGGGCAGGATCACGACGATCGTGTTGTCGAGGATCGTCTCGGACACGCAGTCGTCGCGGTCGGCCAGCTCGTAGAGCAGCTGGAGGGACGACTCGGTGCCGCTCTCCTCGCCGCCGTGGACGTTCGCCTGCACCAGCAGGATCGCGGGGGTCGAGGCGGCGAGCGCTTCGGCCTGGTCGTCCGGCGTCGCGGGATCGCGGAGCTGATCGATCGCGGCTTCGACCGCGGTCAAGCCGTCGGTCGTGACGTGCTCCGGCGCGCCCACGATCGCGTAGCGCAGCGGACGTCCCTCGACGGAGAACCCGGCGGTGCCGCTCGTCACCCGGTCGCTCGCGTCGTCGATCGCCCCGAGGTACGCGTCGGACTCCGCCGCCGACACCTCCTGATCGCCGAGGTCGAAGCCGAGCACCTCGTGGGCGGTGGGGATCACCCCGGTGAACTCGGGCGTCGTCTGGATCGGATGACACGCCGCCTGCGCCGCGCTGGGGCTCGTCAGCATGCCGCTTGTCAGCACGAGCGAGGCGATCAGGCTTGAAGCCAGGACGGTGGGGAGCCGCTTCCGCGTGGACCGCGCCATGGATCCTCCTCGGGGGATGGAAGCCCCAGCTTCCGCTGCCGTCGGCCAGGACGTCAACCGGGGCTCAACGCGAGGAGGGGGGCGGTCCCGTCGATCCTCGGATCACGAGGGAGGGCGGGACGACGAGATGACGAGCCGACCTGCGATCCTCGTCGCGCCGTTCGAGGAGGAGCCGGACCGCCGTCACGCCCATGTCGCGGCGCGGCTGGTCGATCGTGGTGAGGTCGATGTGCCCGAGCCCTGCCAGCGCGATGTTGTCGTACCCGACGAGGGAGACGTCGTCGGGCACCCGCATCCCGTGGTGATCGAGTGCGTCGAGGGCACCGACCGCGGCGAGGTCGTTGCCGACGAAGATCGCGGTGACGCCGCGTCGATCGCGCAGCAGGCCGGTCACGCCGTCGCGCCCGCCTTCCTCCGTGAACGTCCCGGGGACGACCCGGGCCGACGATCGCAACCCGTGCTCGGCCATCGCGTCGAGGAACCCGGCGCGGCGCTGCGTGGACCCTGCACCCCTCCCCCCGTCGACGTGGGCGATGCGGCTGTGCCCGAGCGCGATCAGATGGTTCACGGCCAGACGCGCACCCATGCGATCGTCGTTCGTGATGGAGTCGTGTGCCGGCGAGCGGGAATGTCGCGCGACGACGACGACGGGCACGGACGAGGCGACGATCGCGATCCGGCGGGGAGGGAGCACCGGTCCCGCCATCACGATGCCGTCCGGCCGAAGCTGCAGCAGGGTGTCGAGCGCCTGGTCCTCGCCGGCGGCGTCTCGACCCCCGGTGTTGAACAACGCGTGGTAGCCGGAACCGCGGGCCGCCGCCTGGATCCCGTCGATCACCTCGGTGAAGTACGGGTTGTGCAGATCGGAGACCATCACGCCGATCAGGAAGCTGCGGCGGCGGACGAGGCTCCTCGCCACGGCGTTGGGGCGGTAGCCGATCTCCTCGGCGGCCTTCGTCACGGCGGCCCGCTTCTCGTCGCTCACGTTCGGGGCGTCGCGGAGCACCAGCGAGACCAGGGACTTCGACACGCCGGCCCGTTCCGCGACGTCGACGATCGTGGGGTGCCGGCGTCGGGGACCTCGGCCGTCTCCGGCGGTCGGCCGAGGGCTCACACCCCCGGCCTCTGGTGTTTCCGGCCGGCTTCGTGCGCGGCCTTCGCCACCCGAACCTCGTCGCGATCCGACACCTCGGGGACCCCGACGTCCCACCAGGCGTCACCCCCCGTCCACGCGCGTGGATCGGTCTTGATCACGATCACGGCGGTGCGATCCGCGTCACGCGCTCGCGCCAGCGCTCCCTCCAGCTCATCGAGATCGTCCACCCCTTCGGCCCAGGCCCCCATCGCTTCCGCGTGCTTGGCGAAGTCCACCCGGGCGGGACGCTCGGAGCGGACGTCCTCGAGCATGTTGTTGAACGAGGCGGATCCCGTGAACACCTGGAGGCGATCGATCACCGCGTACCCCTCGTTGTCGCACAGGATGAGGATGAACTTGTGGCCGGCCAGCACCGACCCGTAGACGTCGGCGCTGGACATCAGGTAGGAGCCGTCGCCGCAGAAGGAGAGGACGGTCCGCTCGGGCATCGCCATGGCCGCGCCCCACGCGCCTCCGATCTCGTAGCCCATGCAGCTGAAGCCGTACTCGCAGTCGAAGGTGCCGACGTCGAGGGATCGCCAGTGCTTGTTCAGCTCGCCCGGGAGACCGCCGGCCGCGGCGAGCGCGTAGTCCTCCGGGCCGGCCAGCTCGTTCACGCGGCGGATGACCCCGGCGTAGGAGGGGAGGCCGCTCGACGTGGGTGCGGCGGCGGTCTCGTCCAGGGTGGCGTTCCAGGCGGCGTACTCCCCGTCGGCGCGTGCGGTCCACTCGGCCGGCGCGCGCCACTCGGCGAGGGCGGCGCCGAGCTCCTCGAGGCCGCGCCGGGCGTCGGCGACGAGGGGCACGGCGCGATGCTTCGCGACGTCGTGACGCGCGGCGTTCAGCGCGACGAGGCGGAGCCGCTCGTCACCGAAGACGCTCCAGGAGCCGGTCGTGAAGTCCTGCAGCCGCGTGCCGACCGCGAGGACCACGTCGGCGTCGCCGGCCAGCGCGTTCGCCGACGCGCTCCCCGTGACTCCGATCGGGCCGGCGAACATCGGGTGGTCCCACGGGAGCGACGACTTGCCCGCGACCGTCTCGACGACCGGCACGCCGTGCCGCTCGGCGAACGCGGCGAGCTGCTCGGTCGCGAGGGAGTAGTGGACGCCTCCTCCGGCGATCAGGAGGGGTCGCTCCGCCGTCCTGAGCACCTCCGCCGCCTCCGCGAGCTCTGCCGGATCGGGCCCCGGCCGGCGGATCCGATGCACGCGCGGCTCGAAGAACGCGGCGGGGAAGTCGTAGGCCTCCGCCTGGACGTCTTGCGGCAGGCCGAGGAAGGCCGGGCCGCAGTCCGCGGGATCGAGCATCGTCACGACGGCCTGCGGGAGGGACTGGAGCACCTGCGCCGGGTGCGTGATCCGGTCCCAGTAGCGGGTCACCGGCCGGAAGGCGTCGTTCACCGTGACGCTCGGATCGCCGAACGGCTCCACCTGCTGGAGCACCGGATCGGGGACGCGGTTCACGAACGTGTCGCCGGACAGGAGCAGCAGGGGGAGGCGGTTCGCGTGCGCGATGCCAGCGGCGGTGACCATGTTCAACGCCCCAGGCCCGATCGAGCTCGTGGCGACCATGATCTGGCGTCGCCGCTTGGCCTTCGCGAACGCGACGGCGGCCATCGCCATCGACCCCTCGTGTTGGCCGCGCCAGGTCGGAAGCTGATCCTGGACGGCCTCGAGCGCCTCACCGAGGCACGTGACGTTGCCGTGGCCGAAGATCGCGAACACGCCGGGGAAGAGCGGGACCTCGGTCCCATCGAGCTCGGTCCGCTGCGCGATGAGGTACCGGACGATGGCGCCGGCGGTGGTGAGGCGGATCGTCTCCACGGTGCTCTCCCTCCCGTCGCGACGTCGGGTTTGACAGCCCATCGGGGCGGCGCCTATCGTACGCCGCGTTCATTGGAACGTTCCACTCGGTCGCTCGCCGGAGGGGATCTTTGGAACGTTCCATACGCGAAGGGGAGGCGGTTCGCACGCTCGTCCACGGACCATCGGGAGCGGGATGCGCGTCGGGGTGATCGGGGTCGGCCGCATGGGCCAGACCCACGCGGGCACGCTGCGGTCGATCGCCGGCGTGGACTCGGTCCTGCTCACCGACGTGGACACCGATCGGGCCGAGCAGGTCGCCGCCGACGCCGGCGCGAACACCGTCGCCACGACCGATGACCTGCTCGGCTCGGTCGATGCCGTCGTGATCGCCGCCGCATCCTCCGCCCACGCCGACCTGATCCACGCGTGCGCGGACGCCGGGCTCCCGACGTTCTGCGAGAAGCCCATCACGATCGACCTCGCCAGCACCGCGGCGGTCGTCGAGCACGTGCGGGCCACCGGGATCCAGCTCCAGATGGGGTTCCAGCGCCGGTTCGACGCCGGCTTCTCGGCCGCCCGGGACCTCGTCGCCGGGGGTTCGATCGGCACGCTCTACGTCGTCCGGATGGCGGGCCACGATCCCGCTCCGCCGCACGAGGACTACATCCCCGCGTCCGGCGGGATCTTCCGCGACTTCAGCGTGCACGACTTCGACGCGCTCCGGTTCGTCACCGGGCAGGAGACCGTGGAGGTCTACGCCGACGGGGCGGTCCTGAACTTCCCGCAGTTCGCGCGATACGGCGACGTCGACACCGGGGTGGTCGCGCTGCGGCTGTCCGGCGGGAGCTTCGGGATCCTCTCGGTCACGCGGCACGATCCGCTCGGCTACGACATCCGGATGGAGCTCCTCGGGTCCGGGGACAGCGTCGTGGTGGGGTGGGACGACCGTCTTCCCCTCCGGTCGATCGAGCCGGGCGCCTCTCCCGCGCCGGCCGAGGCGTACGCGAACTTCCAGCAGCGCTTCGCCGAGGCCTATCGTGCGGAGATGCACGCGTTCGTGGAGGTGGCGGCGGGCCGGCGGCCCAGTCCTTGCACGGCGGAGGATGCGTTGGAGGCGATGCGGGTCGCCGTGGCATGCGACCGCTCGCGCGAGGAGCACCGGCCCGTGCGGCTCGAGGAGGTCGCGTGACCGACCTGGCCGAGCGCGTGGCAGGCGCGCCGATCACCTGGGGGGTCTGCGAGGTGCCCGGATGGGGCCATCAGATGCCGGCCGACCGCGTGCTCTCCGAGATGCGGTCCCTCGGGCTGCGTGCGACGGAGCTCGGCCCGGACGGGTTCCTCCCCCGCGGCTCGGAGCGAGCGCTCCTCGAGGCGAACGGCCTCTCGCTCGTGGCGGGGTTCGTCCCCGCGGTCCTGCACGACCCGTCCTCCCTCGATGGAGAGCTCGCGAGGGTCGACGCCGCGGCCCACACGATCGCCTCCCTCGGCGGGGACGTCCTCGTCCTCGCGGCGTCGACCGGCGGCAGAGGGTACGAGGCGGCCGCACGGCTGGACGCCGCGGGGTGGACCGCGCTCGGGCGAGGGATCGACCGCGTCGTGGCCTCGGCCGGCGAACGCGGGCTCCGCGTGGCCCTGCATCCGCACCACGGCACGGTCGTGGAGCGGCCCGAAGACGTCGAGCGCCTGCTGGAGGTATCCGACGTCGGCGTGTGCCTCGACACCGGTCACGTGGTGGTGGGGGGCGGCGATCCCGTCGCCCTCGCGCGCACCGCCGGATCGCGGGTGATCCACGTGCACCTGAAGGACGTCGATGCGACGATCGCCGGGCGTGTGCACTCCGGCGAGCTCGGCTATCACGCGGCGGTCGGCGCCGGCCTTTACCGACCGCTCGGAGACGGTGACGTGGACATCCGCGCCGTGCTCCGCGCCGTGGAGGAGTCCGGGGAGGCCGTTTGGTACGTACTCGAACACGACGAGGTGCTCGATCGAGAGCCCGAGCCGGGGTCTGGCCCGCTCCTGCACGTGAGGCGCAGCCTCGCGTTCCTGGAGCGGGCGTGGGAGGAGGTGGGCTCACCGACGGGGAGGTAGTCCCAAGAGCACCGGGCGAGGGCCCGGCGAGAGGGGGTTGGTTCGATGGTGAAGAGATTGGCCGTGCTGGCGTTCGTGTTCGCTCTCGCAGCGACCGCGTGCACCGGCGACGACAACGGCGACGGCAACGGCGACGGCAACGGCGATGGCAACGGCGGCGTCACCCAGCGTGACTTCCGCTTCGTGGTCGTCACGCACGGGCAGGCGTCGGACCCGTTCTGGTCCGTCGCGGCCAACGGCGTCGACGCCGCGGCCGAGGACATGGGCGTCACGGTCGAGTACCAGGCGCCCGGCACGTTCGACATGGTGGAGATGTCGCAGCTGATCGACGCCGCGGTCGCCTCGGAGCCGGACGGGCTCGTCGTGAGCCTCCCGGATGCCGACGCGCTCGGTCCGTCGATCACGGCGGCCGTCGACGCGGGGATCCCGGTCATCACGATGAACTCGGGATCGGACACCTTCGCCGACCTCGGCGTGCTCGTGCACGTCGGGCAGACGGAGTTCGAGGCCGGCCTGATCGCCGGGGAGCGGTTCGCCGAGGAGGGCGTCCAGAACCCGATCTGCCTGAACCAGGAGGTCGGCAACGCTGCGCTCGACCTTCGGTGTGAAGGGTTCTTCGAGGGGCTCGGGGTGCAGGGCGAAGTGATCGCCGTGGACCTGGACGATCCCACGGGGACCACCGAGACGGTGGCCGGCGCGCTCCAGAACAACCCGGACATCGACGGGATCCTCACGCTCGGCCCGACGGGCGCCCACGCCGACGCTCGCGGCGCTCGAGGAGGCCGGCACGCTCGGGGAGATCGCGTTCGCGACGTTCGACCTCTCGCCGGAGGTGCTCGAGGCGATCGACGCGGGCGACATGCTGTTCGCGATCGACCAGGCCCAGTACCTGCAGGGGTACCTGCCGATCGTGTTCCTCACGAAGTACCTGGAGACCGGCGCGTTGCCGCTCGGGAGCGTGGACCGCGTGCTCCTGACCGGCCCGCAGATCGTGACGGCGGAGACGGCGCTGGACGTCGTTGACTACTCCGCGGACGGACTGCGGTAGCGGGATGAGCGGGGCCCTCGCGCGCGAGGTCGCGCGCGAGGGCCCTCCGCTCTAGGCTCACGCGCGAGCGGAGCGAGCGGAGAGACCAGGAGGAGGCATGGCCACCGAAGTCGAAGCGCCGCCGAAGGCGGCCGACGAGAGGGTCCGTGCGACCGGCGTGGCATCGCGCCTCCTCGCGCGTCCCGAGCTGGGCGCGCTGGTCGGGGTCGTGCTCGTGTACGTCTTCTTCGCGATCGTCGCCGCCGACAACAACTTCGTGAGCATGACGACGCTCGCGTCGATCCTGAACAGGGCAGCGCCCGCTGGGGATCCTCGCGATCGCGGTCGCGCTCCTGATGATCGCCGGCGAGTTCGACCTCTCGATCGGATCGCTCCTGGGCTTCTCGGGGATGGCGGTCATGATCCTCGTCTCCCCGCCCGACGCGGGGGGGTTCGGCTGGCCGCTCTGGCCGGCGGTGGGCTTCGCGGCCTTGCTCACCGCGCTCACCGGGTCGATCAACGGGCTGCTCGTGAACGTGACGAAGCTCCCGTCGTTCATCATCACGCTCGGCACGCTCTTCATCTTCCGGGGCCTCACGATCGCGGTCACCGCGCTCGCTGACCTCTCGAACGCAGCTGAGCGGCATCGACGAGGTCGCCCGGATACGACCTCGCCGGCACCCTCTTCGGCACCAGGATCGAGCTCCTCGGAGCGAACTTCTCCATCACGATCGTCTGGTGGGTCGGCCTCGTGGTGGTGGCGACCTGGGTGCTCCTCCGGACGCGGACGGGGAACTGGATCTTCGGGACCGGCGGCGCGGTAGACGCGGCGCGGAACGTGGGCGTCCCGGTCAGCCGGGTGAAGCTCGCCCTCTTCGTCACGACGGCCCTGGCCGCGTTCCTCGTGGCGATGCTCCAGGTCGTCCAGGTCAACAGCGCGGACGCGCTCCGGGGCACCGGCCTCGAGTTCGAAGCGATCATCGCCGCGGTCGTCGGCGGGTGCCTCCTCACCGGGGGCTACGGCTCCGTCGTCGGCGCCGCGCTGGGCGCGCTGATCTTCGCGATGGTGCAGCAGGGGATCGTGATCACCGGCGTGGACGGCGACTGGTACCAGGTGGTGCTCGGGCAGCGTCCTCGTGGTCGCGGTGATCTTCAACAACTTCATCAGGAGGAAGGCGGCGACGCGATGAGTGCGCGAGACGGACGAGGCCCTGCTCGAGACCAGACAGCTCTCGAAGTACTTCGGCAGCGTGATCGCGATCAAGGACATCTCGATGCTCGTCCGGCCGGGGACCGTGACGTGCCTCCTCGGCGACAACGGGGCCGGGAAGTCCACGCTGATCAAGACCCTCTCGGGCGTGTACGAGCCGAGTGACGGCGACTATCTCTGTGACGGCGAGGAGATCCATCTGAAGTCGCCCCGCGATGCGCTCGCGCGCGGGATCGCGACCGTGTACCAGGACCTCGCGATGATCCCGCTCCTGTCGATCTGGAGGAACTTCTTCCTGGGTTCGGAGCCCACGAAGGGATGGGGCCCGTTCCGCCGGTTCGACGTGCAGAAGGCGAAGGAGATCACGCGCGAAGAGATGGCGAAGATGGGCATCGACGTCCGCGATCCGGAGCAGCCCGTCGGGACGCTCTCCGGTGGCGAGCGCCAGTCGGTCGCGATCGCCCGTGCCGTGTACTTCGGCGCCAGGGTCCTGATCCTCGACGAGCCGACCGCGGCGCTGGGCGTGAAGCAGGCCGGCGTCGTCCTTCGCTACATCGTCCGGGCGAAGCAGCGAGGGGTGGCGGTCGTCTTCATCACCCACAACCCGCATCACGCCTATCCGGTCGGCGACCACTTCGTGATCCTCCGGCGAGGGCAGGTGTACGGAACGTTCCCGAAGGAAGACCTGGCGATCGATCAGCTCGTGCAGATGATGGCCGGAGGCGCCGAGCTGGAGAACCTCGCACACGAGCTCCAGCGGGAGGCCGGCGATGACGTGGAGCTGCGGGAGGCGGCCGCGGTGCTCGAGCAGGAGGTCGAGGCCGTGTCGGCCGAGCCCGTCGTGACGGAGCCTCCGGCCGACACAGCCGCCGACGGGGAGGCCACGCCCGAGGGCTGACGTGGACGCCAACGGCCCCTACGACCTCGTCACGATGGGCCGCGTCGGCGTCGACCTGTACCCGGAGCAGAGCGGCGTCCCGCTCGCGGAGGTCATCACGTTCGCGAAGTCGCTCGGCGGGAGCCCGACGAACGTCGCCGTCGGCGCCGCCCGCTACGGGCACCGGGTGGCCGTGATCACGAAGGTCGGCGCCGACGGCTTCGGCGACTACGTGCACGCCGCGCTTCGCGGCTTCGGCGTCGACGACCGGTTCGTCGGCACGGATCCGGAGCTCCGCACCCCGATCGTGTTCTGCGAGCTCCTTCCGCCGGAGTCCCCGACGATCCTGTTCTACCGGCAGCCGACCGCCCCGGACATGCAGCTCTCGGCCGGCGACCTCGACTTCGACGCGATCCGCGCCGCACGGATCTTCTGGACGACCGGGACCGGGCTCTCGGCGGAGCCGAGCCGGGCGGCGACCCTGGCCGCGCTCGAGGCGCGCGGCCGGGAGGCGATCACGGTCCACGACCTCGACTACCGGCCGGTGTTCTGGCCGAGCCCGGACGAGGCGCGGACGCACCAGCTGCGCGCCCTGGCCCTCGCGACGGTCGCCGTGGGCAACGTCGAGGAGTGCGCCGTGGCGGTGGGGGACGGATCGCCCGAGGACCAGGCGCGTCGGCTGCTCGACCTCGGCCTCGACCTCGCGATCGTCAAGCTCGGGGCGGATGGCGTCCTGGCGGCGTGGGACGGCGGCGCCGAGCGATTCCCGCCTGTCGCCGTTCAGGTGGTGAACGGCCTCGGCGCCGGGGACGCCTTCGGGGCGGCCGTCTGCCACGGCCTGCTCGAGGAGTGGGACGTGCCGAGGACGATCCGGTTCGCGAACGGCGCGGGGGCCCATGTCGCGTCACAGCTCGCGTGCGCCGACGCGATGCCCGACGAGGCGCAGGTGGAGGCGCTGCTCGTCGATGCGTGAGCCCGGCTCAGCTCCCGCGCGCCCACGCCGCGACCGCGCGGAGCTCGCCGGGGCGCAGATGGACGAGAACGTGAGAAGGCGGGCGGCCGAGGGCGTACCTCATCACCGCCTCGGCGAACCGCTCCGACGGGGTCCGGTCCCACGCGGCGCTGCCGCGCCACGGCGTCCCGGGAGGGAGGCCGGCAGCCGCGGTGAACCGCTGCCGGAAGGCGTCGCTCGGCGGGCATCGGCGCTCGGCGTGGTGCGCGAACTCGTGGAGCGAGGGTCGCCTCCAGGTTGGGGGCGGTGCCCGGCGCCCGGACGAGCACCAGGGACCGCACGGGCTCGTAGCGCGCCCGGTCCGGCAGCTCCCACGCGACGCCGACCGTGAGGCCGTCCAACCGGCCCGAGCACGCGGGGACCGCGTCCGAGAAGCGCCGCCATGCCTTCGACGCCAAGGCCCGGAGGTCGTCCGGCGTGCCGTTCGTGAACCGCAGACCCGATCCGGAGGTCGCGGCTGCGACAGCAATGACCACCGCGACGGCGGCGATCACGATCGCGCCCACTACTCCGGCCCTGCGCACGCCCCGAACGCTACTCGCGGAGGCGTCGGTGGGTACTGACCTCTTCCGTCCGGCGGGAAGCGCGGCGGCGGACGGCGAGCCGGTGCACCTCACGCCCGCCGACGCCGGGTGGTCCTTCAGCGGACTCCGCGTGCTGTCGCTCGCTGCCGGTGAGCGACGCTTCCTCCGCCTCGACGGGATCGAGGCGTGCGCGCTGCCGCTCTCGGGGTCGTGTGCCATCGAGGTCGGAAGCGAGACGTTCGCCCTCGAGGGACGCCCCGACGTGTTCTCGCGCGTGACCGACTTCGCGTACCTGCCGGCGGGCTCGGAGGTCGCCGTCCGGAGCGAACGGGGCTGCGAGCTCGCGCTCCCGAACGCGCCCGCCACGCGAGCGCTCGACGCCGCGTACGTGCCCGCGAACGCCGTGGCAGTCGAGGTCCGCGGCGGCGGGCCCGCCACGCGGCAGATCAACAACTTCCTTGCCGCCGACGCGTTCGAGGCCGAACGGTTGATCGCCGTCGAGGTCCTCACCCCGGACGGGAACTGGTCGTCCTTCCCGCCGCACAAGCACGACGAGCACTCGGAGGACGAGATCCCGCTCGAGGAGATCTACTACTTCCGGATCCGGGGCGACCACGGCTTCGGCCTGCACCGGACGTACACGACGGACGGCGAGATCGACGAAACGGTCACGGTCCGCGACGGCGACGTCTTCCTGATCCCGCGGGGCTACCACGGGCCGTGCGTCGCGGCGCCAGGGCATACGATGTATTACTTGAATGTGATGGCCGGCCCGGCCGAGCGCGCATGGCGGGTCTGCCTCGACCCGGCACACGAGAGGCTCGGCGAGCTCATGGGCTCGCTCGCGCCGGACCCAAGATGCCCCCTGGTCACGGCCGACGGGCCGCGGGAGGTCGCGGGGGACTGGGGGCTGAAGGAGCGAGCGCCGAGCGAGCGTAGCCCCCGGAGAGAGAGGAGCTGACGATGGAACGGATCAGCCACTGGATCGGCGGGAAGGTCGTCCCGGGGGAGTCGGGTCGGAGCGGCCCCGTCTACGACCCCGCGACCGGCGAGCAGACGCACGAGGTCGACTTCGCGACCACGGAGGAGGTCGGCCAGGCGGTCGCCGCCGCGGCAGAGGCGTTCCCGGCCTGGCGCGCGACGTCCCTCTCGAAGCGCACGGAGGCGATGTTCCAGGTCCGCGAGCTGCTCGACGACCGGAAGGCCGACGTCGCGAAGGCGATCACAGCGCAGCACGGCAAGGTCCTGTCGGACGCGATGGGCGAGGTGCAGCGCGGGCTCGAGAACGTGGAGTTCGCGTGCGGGATCCCCAACCTGCTGAAGGGCGGATTCACGGAACAGGCCTCGACGGGCGTCGACGTCTACTCGATCCGCCAGCCCCTCGGCGTCGTCGCCGGCATCACGCCCTTCAACTTCCCGGCGATGGTCCCGCTCTGGATGCTGACGAACGCGATCGCCTGTGGGAACACGTTCATCCTGAAGCCCTCCGAGAAGGATCCCGGCGCGTCGCTGCTCTTGGCGGAGCTCCTCCGGGACGCGGGCATCCCCGAGGGCGTCTTCAACGTCGTCCACGGTGACAAGGTCGCGGTGGACGCGATCCTCGAGCATCCGGACATCCAGGCGGTCTCGTTCGTGGGCTCGACCCCCATCGCGAAGTACATCTACGAGCACGGCACGGCGGCGGGCAAGCGTGTCCAGGCGCTCGGCGGCGCGAAGAACCACATGATCGTGCTGCCCGACGCCGACCTCGACATGGCGGCCGACGCCGCCGTCTCCGCCGGGTACGGCAGCGCAGGCGAACGGTGCATGGCCATCTCCGCGATCGTCGCCGTCGGCGGGATCGCCGACGACCTCGTCGCGAAGATCGCCGACCGCCTGCCCAAGGTGAAGGTGGGTCCCGGGACCGATCCGGAAGCAGAGATGGGCCCGCTCATCACCCGCGAGCACCGTGACAAGGTCGCGGGGTACCTCGACTCGAGCGCCGAGCAGGGCGCCACCCTCGTCCGCGACGGTCGCGAGGACGCCGCCTTCGACGGCGACGGGTTCTTCCTCGGCGTCTCGCTCATCGATCACGTCACCGAGGAGATGGATGCCTACCGCGACGAGATCTTCGGGCCCGTCCTGTCCGTCGTCCGCGTGGACACGTACGACGAGGCGTTGAAGATGGTCAACGACAATCCGTACGGCAACGGCGTCGCGATCTTCACCCGCGACGGCGGCGCGGTTCGCCAGTTCCAGTTCGACGTGAACGTCGGCATGGTGGGCGTGAACGTGCCGATCCCGGTGCCGGTCGCCTACTACTCCTTCGGCGGTTGGAAGAACTCGTTGTTCGGGGACAACCACATGTACGGCCCCGAGGGGATCCAGTTCTACACGCGCGGGAAGGTCGTCACGGCCCGATGGCCCGATCCGGCCACGTCCGCTGTCGACCTCGGCTTCCCGAGGACACGCTGATGCCGTCGGCCGAGGAGCTGCTGCAGGCCGAGGAGACCGCGTGGGCCGACTTCGTCAGGGAGGTGGGCCGCGTGCCGGAGCACCGGCGCGGGGAGGAGGGGGTCGTTCCCAACTGGTCCGTGAACGACCTGGTGTTCCACAACGGGAAGTGGGCGGGGGTCGCCGCCGAGAAGCTGGCTCGGATCCGAGACACCGGAAGCGCGGGCGAGGAGGATCCCGACGAGGTCTGGCAGGGCAAGAACGCGCTGTGGGCCGCGGAGTCGAAGTCGATGCTGTACCAGGAGGCGATGGCGCGCGCCCTGGCCGACCGGGAGGCAGCCCGCGAGGCGTTGAGCGCGCTCCCCGAGGTCACCGACGAGGCAGCGTCGTGGTTCAAGGAAGAGACCTTCGACCACTACCAGGAGCACACCGAGGAGATCAGCCGCTTCGCCGACAGCCTCGGTGTTCCGCAGAAGTAGCCCTCACGTAAGAGCGCGCACCTCGGGTGAGGCATGAGCCTCGTCAACCGCTGGGAGGGCTGCGCACGACGCGGTACTCGAGATGCGTCACGCCGCCGGTCTGACTGACTCCCGTCTGCTCCAGCTCGACCCGCTCAGGGAGCTGGTCGAACAACCGCCGGCCGCCCCCGAGCAGGACATCGACCAGGTGGATCCTGATCTCGTCCACGAGCCCCGCCGCCAGGAACTGCTGGTCGAGATTCGCACCCATCGATCCCGATCCGCTTGTCACCGGCGGCCTCCTGGGCCTTCGCGAGCGCGCTCTCGATCCCGTCGGAGACGATCGTGAAGATCGGGTCGGCGCCTTCGATGGGTCGGTGGGTGACCACGAAGCACGGGACTCCATCGAGCGGGCCCTTGCCACCCCAGTTCTCGATCGAGTTGTCGTACGACCGGCGACCCATGATCACGGCACCGGTGTTCTCGGTCAGATCGCCGTAGACCTGCTCGAAGACCGAGGGATCGTCGAACGCCCAGTTATGGAGCCGCATCCCGTCCTCGCCGAGCCCCTGCTCGGGAGTGTCGTTCGGCGCCGCGATGTAGCCGTCCAACGACATGCTCATGTCGATCACCACGTTGCCCATCTCGCCTCCCTCGGCTGGAACGATGAGACGCTCGGTGTTCACGAACCTATCGCGTGGTCTGCGCGTGTCCCACTCAGAGGTCGGTCGGGGGGGTCGTAGCGCATGAACCAGAGGTGCGGGCCGCCTCCGGGCGCATCGCCGTCCGTGATCGTCCGGAAGCCGCGTCGCTCGTAGTACGCGACGTTCCCCGGCCGGGCCGTCTCGAGGAACGCCGGCACGCCGTCGCGATCGGCGAAGTCGAGTCCTTGTTGGATCAGCGCTGCACCCAAGCCCGATCCACGATGCTCGGCTTCGACGGCGAGGTGATCGAGGTACCAGAACGGCTCGCGCGGGAAGTTGTCCGCGATCCACTCCCACATCTCCTCATGACGGGCCTCGGCCGCGGCGAGCGTCGAGCGCATCGACCGGTCGATGTCCATCATCACCTGGTCGCTCCCGGGTGGGATCCACGCCGCAACGCCGAGGCCCGGACCTACTTCCCAGAGCCAACCAAGGCTCGCGATCTGCTCATCGAACGTCCGGAAGAAGTCCGTGATCAGATCTGTCTTGTCCGCACCGAACGGCCAGACCAGCATGGGGTCGTCCGTGAACGCGCGACCCAGAAGTGCCGCGAGATCGGCGACACGATCGGGTGACGCCTGCACGACCCGCTCGGACATCGGCGGAGCGTACCGTCTCGATGGCGTGGGCTGCGCGGCCAAGACATACCGATCTCGCGATGGAGCCGGGTCTCAGGCTCGCGATTGAAAAGGTCATGACGTCGGCGGCATGGGCGCGACGGCACGATCGAACGGAAGGACGGCCATCACAGGATCGGCATCGACCGCCTGTCGGTGGATGCGAGCCCCGGTCCCCGTCGTCGCGCCGTCGCCTATCCTTGCGCTCCCGGCTACGGAGGACGCATCGATGCTCGAGCAGGAGACGATCAGGGAACGCGAGGGCCGTTGGAAGCCGCGCCCCACGCTGAGCGGGAGCGACTACACGGATCCCGCGGTCTGGGAGGAGGAGCGCGAGCGGATCTGGTTCGGCGACTGGGTCTGCATCGGCCGCGCAGAGGAGGTCGCGAACCCCGGCGACTACCTCGTCCGAGAGCTCGCGGGGGAGTCGATCTTCGTCACGAGGAACGCGGCGCATGAGCTCCACGGCTTCTACAACGTGTGCTCCCATCGAGGGACGAAGTTCCTCGACGACGAGCCGGCATCGGGCAACGTGCGCAAGGCGTTCGTCTGCCCGTATCACTCCTGGACCTACGACCTCGACGGACGCCTGATCGGCACTCCGAACGTGAAGGAAGACGAGCACTTCGAACGGGAGCAGTACCCGCTCCACAGCTTCCCGGTCGACACGTATGCCGGGTTCCTGTTCGTGAACCTCGCTCGGGAGCCGCGTCCTCTCCTGGAGTCCCTCAACGACGGCGTCGAGAGCGTGACGGCCTTCGACCGGTTCGGGATGGAAGACCTCCGGGTCGGTGTTCGCATCGTCTACGAGGTGAAGGCCAACTGGAAGATCGTGGTGGAGAACTACAACGAGTGCCTCCATTGCCCCGTCGTCCACCCTGAGCTCGTCCAGGTGGTCCCGCTCTTCCGGTTCGGCGAGGTGTGGGACGGCGAGACCCGCGACGGCGGCAACGAGATGGTGGACGGCGCCCGGTCGTTCACGATGACCGGTCGCTCCGAGCTGCCGGCCCTCCCGGGCCTGCTCGACGAGGACATGACGCGCTATTACGGCGCCTACCAGTTCCCGAACCTCCTGCTGAACATCCACCCCGACTGCGTCATGTACTACGTGGGCTACCCCACGGGGCCGGGTCACACCACGGTCGTGTCGGAGTACCTCTTCCGGCCCGAGACGATCGCCGATCCGGACGTGTTCAAGCCGGCGCCCGTCGTCGAGCTGTGGGATCTGATCTCGAAGCAGGACTGGGACGTGTGTGAGCGGGCGCAGATCGGCGTCGGTTCGCGCGCGTTCACGACCGGCGTCTACCCGCGTCAGGATCGGTACCTGTTCGCGTTCAACGAGAGCTACCGGATGAAGATGGGCCGGGAGAAGCTCGGCCGAGGTCCGATCGACTGATGGCGATCAAGCGGATGAACCACGCCGTCCTGTACGTGCGGGACGCGGAGAAGACCTACGAGTTCTACCGCGACGTGTTCGGGTTCCGGGTCGTGATGGAGATGCCGGGAGCGAAGTTCCTCCAGGCGCCCGACTCCGACAACGATCACGACCTCGGCCTGTTCTCGATCGGCGACGCGGCGGGACCGTCGCAGGCCGGACGCGCGACGGTCGGGCTCTACCACATCGCCTGGGAGGTCCAGACGCTCGGCGACCTGCGTGAGATCTCGGCGAAGCTCCAGGAGGCGGGCGCGCTCACCGGCGCCACCGACCACAGCACGACGAAGGCGCTCTACGGCCGGGACCCCGACGGACTCGAGTTCGAGGTCTGCTGGATCGTGCCGAAGGAGCTCCAGACGCCGGAGATCGAGGACGAGCGTGCCCGGATGCGGGCGCTCGACATCGACGCGGAGATCGAGCGGTTCGGCCTGGAGACCGTCGGCGGCGTCTGAGGATCAGGCCGGGTCGAGCAACCCGCGCCTCGCCCGGATCCGCCGATCCACCGCGCCGACGATGAGGTACTCGACCGCCACACCGATCACGGCGATCACCGCCACGACCGCGAGGATCGAGGCGACGTCGTTCGAGCGGTCGAGGAGATGGCCGAGGCCGCTCGCGCCGCTCGCCTGGACGATCAGCTCGCCTGCCATCAGCGCCTTCCACGCGAAGCCCCACGCTTGCTGCACGCCGACCATGTAAGCGGGGAGGGCCCCAGGGAACACCACCGAGCGCTGGAGGTCCCAACCCGTCGCTCCCAGCGTCCGACCCGCCCGCACGAAGAGCGGCGGAACCTGGCGGATCCCCTGCAAGGTCGCGAGCGCCACCGCGGGGAACGAGCCCGCGATCGCGACGAAGACGACGGCACGCTCCGTGACACCGAACCAGATCACTGCGAGCGGAACCCAGGCCACGAAGGGAGTGATCTGAAGGGCGACGACGAGCGGGCGGATGCTCCGGCGGGCGAGCTCCGACGCCGACAGGAACAGCCCGAGCGCCGTCCCGATCACGAGCGCCGCGGCGAAGGAGAACACCAGCCGGATCAGGGTCTTCACCGTCGCCTCGACGAAGCCGCCGTCGGTGAAGCCGTCCTGCAATGAGGTCCAAACATCCGCCGGTCCCGGGATCGAGCTGGTCTCCGTCGTGGCCGCGACGATCGTCCAGACCACGACGAGGACCCCCAGGCCGAGGACCGGCGGCCCCAGCTCGCTCGCCCATCGCTTCACGAGGCGCCTTCCTCGAGCTGGCCGATCAAGAGGTCGTGGATCTCCGTCACGACCCGAGCGATCAGAACGTCGTCGAGTCTCCGTGGTCGGTGGGCTTCGATCCGGAACTCCTCGAGGAGCCTGCCGGGTGCGGCCGACATCACGAGCACGCGGTCGGCCAGGAGCACCGCCTCGCGGACGTTGTGGGTGGCGAAGAGGAACGTGGTGCGGCCGGCGCGCTCGACGCGCTCGCGCTGCACGATGTCCTGGAGCCGCTCACGGGCGAGCGCGTCGAGCGCCCCGAAGGGTTCGTCCCCCAGCAGGATCGGCGGGTCGCACGCGAGCGCCCGCGCCAATGCGACCCGCTGACGCATCCCGGCCGAGAGCTCGTGCGGTTGCAGGTCGGCCGACCGATCGACCTCCACCCGGGCCAGCCATGTGGCCGCTCGCTCTTCACGGTCACCCGGGGGGACGTCTGCCAGGCGGAGCGCGAGATCCATGTTCCCTTGCACCGAGAGCCACGGGAACAACGCCGGCTCTTGGAAGAGCACGGCCCGGTCGGGGCCCGGACCAGTGACGGGGCGGCCGTCGACGAGCACCTCTCCGTGGGTCGGGTGTTCCAGGCCCGCGATCACCGCGAGCGTCGAGGTCTTCCCGGAGCCGCTCGGCCCGATGAGGCTGACGAACTCGCCGCGCTCGACCTCGAACGTGAGGTGCTCGAAGGCGGACACCCGCTCGCCGGAGGGCCGGATGCGTGTCATGCCGAGATCACGCACCGAGATCGTCGGGGAGACCGACGATCCGGTCGGGTGTTCCTGCGTGTGCGTCGCCGCGCGGCTCATCGGAGTCGGAACTTCTCCGCCATCTCGATCTGCACGACCTTGCCGTCCTGGACGACGAGGACGACGGTTCCGAACTTGATCTTCCGCAGGATGCCCGCCACGTTCGCGAGGACCCGCTGCTCCTCGTCGGTCAGATCCGCGCCGTCGACCGGCTCATCGTGTTGGGAGGGTGGCGTCGTCTGGTCGTCGGTCACGGCTCGCATCCTAGAAGCGTCGAGGCCGCAGCGCGTTCGCGCCACGGCCTCCGGTCGTCCGGTCAGCTGCTCGGGCAAAGCCTAGCCACGATCTTCGAGTCGGGCAACGCCGGGTCCTCAGAACAGGTTGTGACGGAAACGTGACGAGTTGGGCTCATCGAGGGCCGGATGTTTGACACCACCCCTCTCGGGGCGGTATCCATGCAGGGCACATCCCGCTCGACCGGACCTCCGGAGAGCGGTTCCGCCCGCACACGCGGGCATGTCCTTTCGGTTGACCGGACCACCGGAGACCGACCCACAGCAAGCCGGTGGGTGTCTCGCATCCCGGTCCGATCGAAAGGAGCCACGATGTTCCTCCGTTCCAAGCCCCTCCGACTGGCCGTGCTCGGCCTCGTGCCCGTCCTCGCGCTGTCCGCGTGCGGTTCGAACCCCGCGGACGCGGCGGCGGACTGCGCCGGAATCCCCGACACCCCCGTGATCAGCTTCGCGGCGTACAGCACGCCGCGCGAGGTCTACGGCAAGATCATCCCGGCCTTCCGTGACCAGTGGAAGGAAGACCACGACGGCCAGGACGTGATCTTCCAGGAGTCCTACGGCGCGTCCACCTCGCAGGCGGCCAACGTGATCGCGGGCTACCAGGCCGACGTCGTCGCACTCTCGCTCGGCCCGGACGTCGACCAGATCGCCGACGCCGGATTGATCACGCACGACTGGACCGACGCGCCCGACGGCGGGATGGTGTCCACCTCGGTCGTCGTCTTCGACGTCCGTCCCGGCAACCCCGCCGGGATCGCGGATTGGGACGACCTGGCGACGCCCGGTATCGAGGTGCTCACCCCGGACCCGGCCTCGAGCGGCGGCGCGCGCTGGAACCTCGTCTCCGCATGGGGTGCGGCGCTCCGCGGGCACGCCGGCGTGACCCAGGACGACGAAGCCGGCGCCACGACGCTGCTCCAAGGCCTGATCGGGAACGTGGTCGCGTTCGACAAGAGCGCCCGCGAGTCGATCAAGAACTTCGAGTCCGGCAACGGCGACGTCGCGATCACGTACGAGAACGAGGTGCTCACGGCCCAGGACGCCGGCTTGGAGGACGAGGCCGTCTACCCGCCGTCGAGCGTGCTGATCGAGAACCCGGTCGCGATCGTGGATCAGAACGTGGACGCGCATTGCGTCCGCGAGGTCGCGGAGGCGTTCGTCGACTTCCTCCACACGCCGGAAGCGAAGGAGATGTACACCGACGTCGGGTTCCTCCGGTCGACGGACGTCGCCGAGGCCAAGGCGGGCGGCGACGGCTTCCCGGAGATCGAGGACCTCTTCACGGTCGAGGACATCGGGGGCTGGGACGCCCTGACCGAGAAGCTCTTCGGTGACGCCGGGATCGTCACCCAGGCGCAGGCGGGCGGCGCCTAGTGAACGGCGCCGCGCAGGCGCTTCGGTCACGCAGCGCGACGGTGCGGTCCCGCGACCGCACCGTCGCCGCGCTGCGGCACCTCGGTCTGCGCGGCGCCGCGTTCGTCTACCTGGGCGCGTTCGTCGTGATCCCCGTGGCCGCCGTCGTGACCCGCGGGTTCAGCGGCGGTTTCGCCTCGTTGCAGGAGGCCCTCGCGATCCCGCACGCCTGGCACGCGATCTGGCTCACGCTGATCACCTCGGGGCTCGCCGCGATCCTGAACGCGGTGATGGGCGTGGCGCTTGCCTGGGTGCTCGTCCGCTTCCGCTTCCCCGGGCGGCACACCCTGTCCTCGCTCGTCGACCTGCCACTCGCGATCCCCACCCTCGTCACGGGATTGATGATCGCCACGCTCTACGGTCCCAACGGCGCGATCGGCAGGGCGCTCGACTCGATCGGGCTGCAAGTCATCTTCACGCCCGTGGGGATCCTGCTGGCCCTGTGCGTCGTCACGCTGCCGCTGGTCGTCCGCAACGTCCAGCCGGTCCTCCAGGAGCTCGATCCCGCGGAGGAGGAGGCGGCCGCCACACTCGGCGCCGGCGGATGGACCACGTTCCGTCGGGTGGTCTTCCCCGCGATCCGGCCCGCCGTGGTCGGCGGGACGCTGTTGACGTTCGCCCGGTGCATCGGTGAGTTCGGGAGCGTCGTCCTCGTGTCGGGGAACCGCCCGGGCGAGACCCTGACCGCGCCGGTCTTCATCTTCCAGCTCACGGGCCAGTTCCGGCCGGAGGAGGCCGCCGCGGTGGCCACCCTGATGTTCGGAATCTCGTTCGTGCTCGTGCTGATCACGGCGCGACTGCTCCGGCGGAGGGAGGCGGTATGAGCACCGAGGCTCCCGTCGCCCCGTTCCCCGCCGTCGACCGCGAGCGGCGGAGCCGTCGCTCATTCCTCCGCGCCGGCCTCGCCATCGCCTGCATCGCCTACGTGGCCGTCCTCCTGCTCCTGCCACTGATCGGGATCGTGATCACGGCCCTCGATCCGGGCTTCTCCATCGTGACCGACACGTTCTCGCGCCCCGAGGTGCTCCACGCGTTCTGGCTCACGTTCGTGATCACGCTGATCACGGCGGCCGTGACCACGTTCTTCGGGCTGTGCGTCGCGTGGGTGCTCGTCCGCCAGCGGTTCCGTGGCCGCGCCCTGATGAACGCGCTCGTCGACCTCCCGTTCGCTCTGTCGCCGGTCACGGTCGGCCTCGCGTGTGTGCTCCTGTTCGGCACCGGCGGGTGGTTCGCGGACTTCTTCGCGGCGCGCGGGATCCAGGTGATCTTCGCGCTGCCCTCGATGGTCCTGGTCACGATCTTCATCTGCATCCCGTTCACGATCCGCGAGCTCGTGCCCGTGCTCGAGGAGATCGGGCTCGAGGAGGAGGACGCCGCGCGCACGCTCGGCGCCTCGATCTGGCAGACGTTCCGTCGCGTGACGTTCCCGAACATCCGCTGGGCGCTCGGCTACGGGATCGCGCTCACCGTGGCGCGCGCGATCGGGGAGATCGGCGCCGTGCTGATCGTGAGCGGACTGATCCAGGGCAGCACCGAGACAGCGACGATCTACATCTTCAACGCCCTCGAGGAACGACAGGACGCGCAGGCCTACGTCGTCGCGCTCGCGCTCGCGGCCATCTCCGTCGTCCTGCTCGTCCTGATCGAGGGGTTCCGCAGGCGCACCGAACGAGGCCGGGCAACGGCAGGAGGCACCGACGTATGAGCACGCAGATCGTGGTCGAGAACCTCACGAAGCGTTTCGGGGACTTCGAGGCGGTGACCGACGTGTCGTTCACGGCTCGCGCCGGCTCGATCACGGCCCTGCTCGGGCCCTCGGGCTCGGGCAAGAGCACGGTACTTCGGGTGATCGCCGGCCTGGAGCGCCCGACGTCCGGTCGGATCCTGGTCGGCGAGGAAGAGGTCACCGCCAAGAGCGTGCAGGAGCGCGAGGTCGGCTTCGTGTTCCAGCACTACGCGCTGTTCCGGCACATGACCGTGACCGAGAACGTCGCGTTCGGTCTCAAGGTGCGGAAGGAGGCCCAGGACACGCGCGAGGCCCGTGTGAAGGAGCTCCTCGATCTCGTCCAGATGTCCCGGTTCGCGGACCGCTACCCCGAGCAGCTCTCCGGAGGACAGCGACAGAGGGTCGCCTTGGCGAGGGCGCTGGCACCTCGTCCGGAGGTGCTCCTGCTCGACGAGCCGTTCGGCGCGCTCGACGCCAAGGTCCGCCAGGACCTCCGGCGCTGGCTCGACGAGCTCCACCGCGAGCTCGGCGTCACGAGCCTCCTCGTCACCCACGACCAGGAGGAGGCTCTCGAGCTGGCGAACCAAGTCGTCGTGATGCACGAGGGCCGCGTCGAGCAGGCCGGCTCGCCGGCCGAGGTCTACGAGGACCCGGCGACCGCGTTCGTGGCGGGCTTCGTCGGAGCGGCGAACGTGCTCCATGGCCGCGTGATCGACGGCCACGTGCACCTCGGCACGTTCCGAGTCCCCGGAGCCGGTCACCTCGAGGACGGCGCCGAGGCAGCCGCCTACGTCCGCCCCCACGACGTCCGTGTCTCTACCGAGGAGACCGGTGTCCGCGGGACGATCGAGCGGAAAGCCACCCTCGGCTGGCTCGCGCGGCTCTCGATCCGCTTGCCCGGCGGAGAGACCCTCGTCGCCCACGTCCCCAACGAGGAGCTCGGCGCGGTCCGCGAAGGTGACGAGATCTGGCTCGACCTCCGGAGCCCGAAGGCTTTCGGTCTCGAAACCGGGACGCAGGTGCCGGATGTCGGCCTGGACGCCGTGGTCGCCGATCGAACTCCCGATGTGGTCGGCACCTAGCCGCTAGATTCCGGCTCGTGCATGACGATGGGTACTTCGGCGAGTCCGTGGCCGCGACGTACGACGATGATTCCGCGGAGGAGATCGATCCCGCGATCGTGGAGCAGGCCGTCGATCTCCTGGCGGAGCTCGCCGGCAGCGGGTCCGCCCTGGAGTTCGCGATCGGAACCGGTCGGATCGCCCTTCCGCTCGCGGAGCGCGGCGTGCCGGTGCACGGCATCGACCTGTCGACGGCGATGGTCGAGAGGCTGCGTGCGAAGCCCGGCGGCGACGACATCGGTGTGACGATCGGCGACTTCGCGACGACCCGGGTGGATGGCTCGTTCTCCCTCGTCTACCTCGTCTACAACACGATCGGGAACCTGACGACGCAGGAGGCCCAGGTCGCGTGCTTCCGCAACGCGGCCGCGCACCTCGAGCCCGGCGGCACCTTCGTGATCGAGGTCGGCGTGCCGGAGCTCCGACGGCTCCCGCCCGGCGAGACCGCCCACGTCTTCCACATGGGGGAGGATCGCTGGGGGATCGACGAGTACGACGTCGCGAGGCAGGGGCTGATCTCCCATCACTTCTGGATCCAGGAGGGTCGGGCCGAGCACTTCGCGATGCCGTTCCGGTACGTCTGGCCCTCCGAGCTCGACCTGATGGCGCAGCTCGCGGGGATGACGCTGCGCGAGCGCTGGGCAGGGTGGACGAAGGAGCCGTTCACGAGCGAGAGCCGATCCCACGTGTCGGTCTGGGAGAAGCCGAGCGGAGTAGCCAACGGAGGCCCTCGGCTCCGGTGGTACGTTCGAGGTGTGAGCCCGTCCGACCTGCAGCCCACGGACCTGATCGACATCGACCACCTCCTCTCCGACGAGGAGAAGCAGATCCGCAGCGTCGCCCGCGAGTGGGTGCAGCGCCGGATCCTCCCCGAGGTCGAGGACTGGTACGAGAAGGGCGAGTTCCCCGCGCGCGAGCTCGCGAAGGAGGTCGGCGACCTCGGCTTCTTCCTGATGCAGCTCGACACCGAGTGGACGCTCGGGCTGAACTCGGTCGCGTACGGGCTGGTCGAGCTCGAGATCGAGGCCGGCGACAGCGGTCTGCGATCGTTCGTGTCCGTGCAGAGCTCGCTCTGCGGCCACGCGATCCACGCGTTCGGGAGCGAGGAGCAGAAGAACGAGTGGCTCCCGAAGATGGCGAGCGGCGAGGCGATCGCGTGCTTCGGGCTGTCGGAGCCGGACTCGGGGAGCGACCCGGGCTCGATGCGCACGTCCGCGAAGAAGGACGGCGACGACTGGATCCTGAACGGCACGAAGATGTGGATCACGAACGGCAGCTGCTCCGACATCGCGATCGTCTGGGCGCAGACCGACGACGGCGTCCGCGGGTTCATCGTGCCGACCGATTCGCCCGGCTTCACCGCGAACGACATCCACAAGAAGATGTCGCTCCGCGCGTCGGTGACGTCGGAGCTCGTGATGGACGGCGTGCGGCTGCCGGCCGACGCGATGCTGCCCGAGGTGAAGGGGCTCCGCGGGCCGCTGTCCTGCCTGAACGAGGCCCGCTACGGGATCGTCTGGGGCGTGATGGGCGCGGCGCGCACGTGCTTCGAGACGGCGCTCGAGTACTCGAAGACGCGCGAGCAGTTCGACAAGCCGATCGGCTCGTTCCAGCTCACGCAGAAGAAGCTCACCGACATGGCGCTCGAGCTGTACAAGGGGACGCTGCTCGCCTACCACCTCGGCCGGCTGAAGGACGAGAAGGGCCTCGCGCCGGAGCAGGTGAGCGTCGGGAAGCTGAACAACACGCGCGAGGCGCTGAAGATCGCCCGAACCTCACGCGGGATCCTCGGCGCGAACGGCATCACGCTCGAGTACCCGATCATGCGCCACATGACGAACCTCGAGTCCGTGATCACCTACGAAGGGACCGAGGAGGTCCACACGCTGGTGATCGGGGAGCAGCTCACAGGCCTCAAGGCGTTCACGTAGGTCGACGCCGCGATCGCTGCCACTCCTTCTGCGCTACTCGGTCACGGCGCATGTGCGATGGGGCATCATTCAGTCATGAGAGCGTGGCTTGTCGCAGCGATCCTCACGTCAACCATCGTGGGATGTGCGGAGACGGCGTCTCAGAACGGCGCCCTCGATGACGTCATCCTGATCCGGGCGTCCGAGCTCGGTGACGCGTACCCGGCGGCGCTCGGACAGGGGACACTCGTGGTGGAGCATGGGTGCGTCGCGATGCAGCGTGGTTCTTCTCCTCCCTCGTTCGTCCTGTGGCCACTGAACTATCAACTCCAGCGGGGCAGCGTAGGTATGGAGGTCGTCGACGGAGAGGGGAATCTCGTCGCTAGGATCGGCGAGGCAGTTCAGCTCGGCGGAGGCTGGATGGACCTCGAACCCGCTCAAGGCATCACGGATGGCCGGATCCCTGAGGCCTGCCGTGCGAAAGCTACGGAGCGCTACTTCATCGCCAGCCCCGG
>CAVQEW010000008.1:0-172944 GCA_963711655.1 uncultured Actinomycetota bacterium | reverse complement strand
AGGTCGTCGCCGTCCTCAGGAAGCTCTGAGTCGGGCTAGCTTCATCCCGAGCGATGGGGCCGACAGGCCGGAGGGGACCCGACGCATGTCCACGACAGCCCACCACCACCAAGCTGGAACACCAGGTACCGGTCGCAGCCGGACGAGCTGTTCCGATTGCTCACCTCCGAGAAGTCCCGGGAGCAGACCCATGCCGCCGCCGAGGCTCTCCAGCGATCCCGGGCTACCGGGTGGTTGGGACGGGCACGAGCCACCATGCAGCCATCCTGGGCGCGGGCATGATCGAGGACGCGGGTCGTTCTGCGGTCGCCGTGTCGTCGATGCGCTTCGTCGTTTGGGCCCCGATCGTGGGAGCCGATGCCGCGATTGTCCTGACCACCCACACGGGCGAGACCCGACGCCCTCGCTGCCCGAGCGCTCGCGATGTCCGCCGGCCTCGACGGCATCACGGTCACCAAGCAGGGCGCTCGGTTCCCGCATTCGGTCGAGACCTGTCCGGCCGAGACCGCCGAGACCTACACGGTGAGCTACACCACCGCATTGCTCGTCCTCGCGATCATCGCGAAGGAGATGGGCGCGGACTCGATCATGGAGGACTCGCTCGCGCTGGTGCCCGGCGCGGTCCGCAACGCGATCGACACGCCGGGCATCGAGTCCTGTCCGGGTCCTAGAGCGGACCCTCGTGATCGCGGGCGCCGGCCCGGCCGCGTTCACCGCTCGCGAGGGAGCCCTGAAGCTGCGGGAGGGCGCCCGCGTGATGTCCGAGGGGCACGACATCGAGTACCTGCTCCACGGCTCCGCGGTGCCGCTCATCGTCGTGACGCCTTGCTCAGCCTCACCACGCCGGACACGGACGGCTTCGTCGCGGCGGTGACGGCTGCGGCTTCGGCCGAGGGATCCCCGTTTCCCTCCTGGGCGAGCCGGCCCCCCTGCCGATGCTCCTCGCGCAGATCCCCCTCACGGTCCGGCTCCAGCTCCTCGCGCTCCGCGTCGCGCTCGAACGAGGTCAGGACCCCGACACCGTGATCACCGGCAACTGGGCCGATGAGCGCCTCTGGCAGTTGGGTCGTCCGGACCGCTGATCCGGCGCGAGAGCACGAACTCCGTGTATTCGCGCACCCTCGAGCAGGGTATTCGCGCACACTTCCGCAGGCAGGGGACCATATCGTGGGTTTCGGCTCCTGTTGCGGCGCGGGCCGGTCGATGCGAGTGATGAAGGCGCCTCACGACCTGCGCCTCCCTCTACCTCGAAGGAAGAAGGCTCCCCATGAGGATCCGCAGCCTGATCGTGGCCGCTGCCGCCGGACTGCTCAGTCTCGGCATCGCGCTGCCCGCTTCAGCCGACACGACCACCGCCTCGGTCACCGTGACCGGGGGGACCCTGACGATCAGCGCGCCCGCCGCCGCCGGGAGCCTCGGAAGCATCGCCAACACCGTTGGCGGGGGCACCATCAACGGCTCCCTCGGCCAGGTGCAGGTGAACGACGCACGCAGCGCCGCAGCCGGCTCCGGCTGGGTCGCGAGCGTCATCTCGACGGCCTTCACGCCTTCGGCCGGACCGACGATCGCCGCGAGCGAGGTCAGCTACAGCGCCGGGACGATCGTGAAGACGGGTACCGCCACCTACACGGCGAATGACCCGGGCAACCTCACCGGCGCCTCCGCCGCGGTCACGGCGACCGGGATCACGGGGGACAACTCCGCGACCTGGAACCCGACGATCCACGTGGCGGTCGCCGGCGGCACCATCGCCACCACCTACACGGCGGTCATCACCCACTCTGTTGTCTAACTCGGTGTGGGTACCGCGGCCGATCCGTCTTCCGCGATGGGTCCTCGCGGCGGTCGCCTTGATCATCATGGTCGCCGCGCCTTCGGGCGCGGCGACCGCTTCTCCACGTGGAGCGACGCAAGGTGGCATCGGACTGCGCCTCCTCGATGCCCCCGCGAACGCG
Source organism: uncultured Actinomycetota bacterium (assembly GCA_963711655.1). Lineage (GTDB taxonomy): Bacteria > Actinomycetota > UBA4738 > UBA4738 > HRBIN12 > JAJNBA01. The sequence goes on along the minus strand of CAVQEW010000008.1, from coordinate 170,989 downwards.
GGGAACGACCCGCGAGCTCGGCTCTACATCGTGGATCACCTCGCGCCGGGGACGGTCATCCATCGCCGGGTCGAGGTCTCGAACACGACCGACTCGACGATGCACGTGGCCTTGTATCCCTCCGCAGCGACCATCGAGAAGGGCACCTTCGTCGGGGCGGCAGGACGCACGCCGAACGACGTGTCCCTCTGGACATCCGTCGATCCGGGGGCGTCCGACATCCCGACCGGCGGGCGCGTGACCGCGACCGTGACGATCAGCGTGCCGGTCGATGCGCCCCCGGGTGAGCAGTACGGCGTCGTGTGGGCCGAGGTGCGTTCGGAGCCCGTCGCCGACGGCGGCGTGCTCCAGGTAAGCCGCGTCGGGATCCGCATCTATCTCTCCGTGGGGCCCGGCGGGGCACCGGCGGCAGACTTCACGATCGACTCACTCACCGCGGAGCGTTCCTCCGAGGGTCAGCCGATCGTCCTCGCCACGGTGCACAACACCGGCGGCCGGGCGCTCGACATGAGCGGGACACTGAAGCTCCTGGCCGGCCCCGGTGGACTCAGCGCCGGGCCGTTCCCGGCCACGCTCGGCACCACGCTGCCGATCGCAGGCAGAGAGACCGTCACGATCGCTCTCGACGATGCCATCCCCGCCGGCCCGTGGGACGCACGGATCACCTTGCGCAGCGGGCTGCTCGAACGCACCGCCCGAGCGACCATCTCGTTCCCCGCCTCGGGGGCGTCGCCCTCGGTGCTGGCAGCCCCCCTCCGGCCCGCGACGCCGTACCTCGTCGCAGGTGGCCTCGTCGTCCTGCTGCTGGCGGGCATCGCCGCGCCGCTCGTCATCCGCAAGCGCCGTCTCCGGCGTCTGGGTGATCGCGACGCAGGAGCCGCGACGCCGTCGTCGCACGGGGTGGGCAAGCCGGTCGCGCTCGTCCGGTAGTCGGGTCAGACCTCTTCGCGCACGAAGCCACGGATCGCGGACAACAGCCGGAGACCCACGCGCGCACGGATCACCGTGCCGTCGGTGTCCATCTCCTTGGAGAGCACCTCGGCCTCTCGGTACAAGCGGGCGGTGACGTCTTCTCGACCGAACGGAACGAGCAGCTCCACCTCGACGGGAGGCCGGGGCACCCGCGCCCCGATCTCCTCGAGCAAGCCGTCGGCTCCCTCGCCGGTGAGCGCCGAGACGGCCACCGATCCCGGGAACCTGCCGGCGAGCCTCGCTCGGGCGGAGCCGGCCACACGGTCGATCTTGTTCAGGGCGAGGAACTCCGGGATCCCCCCGGCTCCGATCTCCCCGAGCACCCTCCGAACCGCGTCCACCTGTTCGTCGAGCGCCGAGGACGTGGCGTCGGCGACGTGGACGATCAGGTCCGCGAGGGCCACCTCCTCGAGCGTGGACCGGAACGCCTCCACCAGGTCGTGCGGGAGCTTCCCGACGAACCCGACCGTGTCCGAGATCACGGCCCGACGCCGCCCCGGCAGCGCGATCCGTCGCGTCGTGGGATCGAGCGTCGCGAACAGCTGGTCGGCCACGACGACCTCCGCTCCCGTCAGGCGGTTCATGAGCGTCGACTTGCCGGCGTTGGTGTAGCCGACGATCGCGACCTGCGGGATCCCGGAATCCTGACGCCGCGATCGCTTCAGGTCGCGCGTCTTCGCGAGCGTCTTGATGTCTCGCTTGAGCTTCGCGATCCGGCGGCGGATATGCTGGCGGTCGACCTCCATCTTCGTCTCGCCGGGACCCCTCGTGCCGATCCCGCCGCCGAGACGGCTCATCGCCTCACCCCATCCACGCAGCCGGGGCAGCAGGTAGTTGAGCTGCGCCAGCTCGACCTGCGCCTTGCCCTCCCGGCTCCGGGCGTGCAGCGCGAAGATGTCGAGGATCAGCGCCGTGCGATCGATCACCTTGACGCCCAGCCGCTCCTCCAGGCTCCGGAGCTGGCCCGGGGTGAGCTCCTGGTCCAGGATCACCGACTCCGCGCCGAGGCGGTGCACCGTCCGGTGGAGCTCCTCGATCTTGCCTCGGCCGATGAACGTGCCGGGGTCGGGCTCTCGGCGGCTCTGCACGATCCGGGAGACGGCCTCGGCGCCGGCGGAGTCCGCGAGCGCATCGAGCTCGTCGAGGTCTTCGTCGCTGATCCCCGGTCCGACGCCGACGAGCACGGCCCGTTCGCGAACGCGAGGCTGCCAGGTCGCCGACAGCGGCGACTCGAGGATCCGGTCGGTCCCTTTCTGGCGGGCGGCGACTCCCCCTCGTTTGACTCCGGGCCGATCCGGCATACCGCTAGGAACCCACCGACGAGCCGAACTCGCGGAGCATCTCGTTCAGCTGGAGCTTGGAGTCGGTCGCCTCGGTGCGGTAGCCGATGATGAGTCCGGCCGGCAGTCCGTACCCGCCGGCCGGGAACTCGCGTGGGCGCGAGCCGGGAACGACGATCGCTCCTGCGGGGACCTCGCCGCGGTGCTCCACCGGCTCGTCGCCGGTCACGTCGATCACGGGGGTGTTGCCCGTGAGGATCAATCCCGCGCCGAGCACTGCTCGCGCCCGCACCCGCACGCCCTCGACCACGATGCAGCGGGACCCTACGAACGCCCCGTCCTCGACGATCACCGGTCTCGCCTGGACGGGCTCGAGGACACCCCCGATCCCGACCCCTCCGGACAGGTGCACGTCGGCCCCGATCTGCGCGCACGATCCCACCGTGGCCCAGGTGTCGACGAGCGTGCCCGGGCCGACCCAGGCGCCGATGTTCACGTAGCTCGGCATGAGCACCACGCCCGGCGAGAGGAACGCGCCGTGGCGGGCCGTGGCCGGGGGCACGACACGTACCCCCGCCTCCTCATAGCCGCGCTTCAGGGGCAGCCGGTCGTGATACTCGAAGGGCCCGACCTCGGTCGTCTCCAGGTCACGGACGCGGAAGTAGAGCAGGACCGCCTTCTTCGCCCACTCGTTCACCGTCCAGTCGTCGCCGGCGGGCTCCGCCACGCGGAGCTCACCCCGGTCCAGCATCGCTACCGCTTCCTCGACCGCGTCGGCATCGAGCCGCTCCGGCTCGGCCCACGACCGTTCGATCCGCTCGGCGAGCTCAGCCTTGCTCATGCCGCGGCACCCAGGACCTGGTCGAGGGCATCGGCCGCGCGCTCGCACTCCTCCATCGTGGGCACCATCGCCATCCGCACGTACCCCTCGCCGCCCGGCCCGAAGAACGAGCCGGGCGCCACGAGGACGTCGGCCTCGTCCAGGAGACGGAGCGACCAGTCGAGCGACGTGTCGGTGCCGGGGACGGCCAGCCACAGGTAGAAGGTGGCTGCGCTCCCGGCGACACGGATCCCGCGCGAGGCGAACAGGTCGAGGAACAGCTTCCGCTTCCTGCCGTACGCCGCTCGCGTCTCCGCCACGTGCGTCTCGTCGCTCCACGCCGCGATCGACGCGCGCTGGACGAACTCCTGGGGCGTCACGCCCACCGAGGGTCGGAGTGCCTTCAGGGCCGCGATCAGCTCCGGGTCGCCGGCGACGAACCCCGAGCGATAGCCCGTCATCGAGGAACGCTTACTGAGCGTGTGGAACGCCAGGACGTTCGTGAGGTCACCGACCTGCAGGACGGAGGCCGGTGGCTCGCCATCGAACCAGAGCTCGCTGTACGCCTCGTCCGACGCGAGCAGGACGTCGTGGGACCGGCATCGCTCGGCCGCCCGCTGGAGGAAGTCCGGCGGAGCGGTCGCCCCCGTGGGGTTGTTCGGATAGTTCAGCCACAGGATCGAGGTGCGATCCCAGGTCGAGGCGTCCACCGCGTCGAGGTCCGGCAGGAACCCGTTGGCCTCGGTGAGCGACAGGCGCGCCACGTCGCCACCGGCGAACTCCGCGCCGCGCTCGGGGATCGCGTAGCCGGGGGTCGTGACGGTGACGAGGTGCTTGCCGCCCCCCGGGTCCAGGAGCGCCTGGGCGAGATGGAAGATCGGCTCCTTCGAGCCGAGGGTGGGCAGGATGTGGACGTCGGGGTCGAGGGTGGTGCCGAACCGCCGCTCCACCCATGCGGCGATCGCGGCGCGCAGCTCAGGCAGGCCGGCCGCGCGAGGGTACGAAGAGGTCGGCTCGATCGCGTCCTTCAGCGCCTGACGGATGAACGCGGGGGTCTCGCCTCGGGGGTCGCCGACGCCGAAGTCGACGATGGAACGACCCGCCGCGATCGCCTCCTCCTTCCGGCGATACAGCTCCTCGAACGGGTACGGATCCGACGTTCGCAGACCCGGTGACAGGTGGACCATCTCTTCCTTCCTCGTCCTTACTTCTCTAGTCCTTACTCTTCTGGCTCTTCGAGCGCCACGTTCTCGAGGAACGCGCGCAGCACGTCGTGCGACCGGACGAGCGCGGCGACCTCGACGCGCTCGTCGTCCCTGTGAGCGTACTGCGGGTCGCCGGGACCGAGATTGACGGCGTCCACGCCGATCAGGCCGAACTCGGCCACGGGGGTCCACGCCTGCTTGGGGCCGACGGCGAGGTCGCCTGCGGCCCGGAGCCGCTCCACGAGCGCGCTCTCGGAGGGCACCCGGCCGGCTGGCGCGTTCCCGACGATCTCGACGATCGCGGCCGGATGCCCGAGCAGGTCTCGGAGCCGGCGCTCGGCGTCCTCCGGCGTGTGGGTGGGGGCGTAGCGGAAGTTGACGTGCGCCGAGACATGATCGGGCACGACGTTCCTCGCGACGCCGCCCTCGATCGTCGTGACCGACGCGACCTCCCGGTAGGTGAGACCGTCCACCTCTACGTCGCGAACCGGCAGGTCGGCCACCGGCGCGAGCGCGGCGATGGCCGCATGGATCGCGTTCCGGCCGAGCCAGGGGCGCGCGGTATGGCCTGCCTCCCCCTCGAACGTCACCGTGGCGTTCAGGTTCCCGAGGCACCCGAGCTCGAGACGGTTCGCCGTGGGCTCCAGGACGATCGCGAGGGCGGTGTCGCGGATCTCCGGGCGGCGGTCGAACAGCGGGACGAGCGCGCTCTCGGCGAACGGGAGCTCCTCCCGCCCGAACCACAACAAGGCGACGTCCAGGTCCGAGCTGAGGCCGTCCCCCGCCAGTGCCTCGGCGAGCTCGAGCATCACGGCGAGCCCGCCCTTCATGTCGGCCGCACCACGTCCGTGGATCGCGTCACGCTCGCGGCGGCCGAGGGCGCTCGCACCCAGTGGCACCGTATCCACGTGGCCGGTGAGCAGGACCAGCGGCGCGCCCGGCCGCCGCTCCGGCACAGCGAAGACGACCGAGTCGTCCTCGTCGATCACCGAGTACGCCGAAGGCAGCTCGGCCCGGAGGTGGTCAAGGATCGCGGCTTCGTCCCGGCTCTCGGACGGGATCTCGACGAGGGCCGCCGTCCTCGCCGCGAGCCGCTCGGAGACGTCGGTCACGGGATGAGCGCTTCCGCGAGCGCCTCGACGTCGATCGTCGTCTCGAACACCTTCGTGGCGGGCCCCGTCAGGCTGACCGAGCCCGACTCCTGCCGTTCGACCTCGAGCAGGCCGCCCGGGAAGCGGATCAGCGAGCGCCGATCCGCGAGGCCCGCCTCGTGCGCGGCCACCGCGATCGCGCACGCACCGCTCCCGCACGCCATCGTCTCGCCGCTCCCCCGCTCCCAGACCCTCGCCGCGATCTCGTCCGCTCCGATGCGGGCGAACTCCACGTTCGTCCCCTCCGGGAAGCGGTCGTCCCGTTCCAACACGGCCCCGATGTGGGACACGTGGAACCGATCCGGGTCCTCTTCAAGGAAGAGCACCAGGTGCGGGTTGCCCATCGAGACCGCCGTCGCCCGGACGACGACGCCGCCGCCGAGCTCGAGGGACGCATCGAGGTACGTCTCCCACGCCGGCCCCCGCATCGGGATCGCGGCCTTCGTGAAGTTCGGCTCGCCCATGTCGACGCTCACCCGGCCGTCGTCTTGGAAGGTGACGCGTCGCACGCCGGCTCTGGTCCCGACGTCGAAGGACGGGCCGGTCTCCTCGCCCAGATCCCGCAGGAAGACGGCGACGCACCGGAGGCCGTTACCGCACATCTCGGCGATGCTCCCGTCGGCGTTCCGGTAGTCCATGAACGGGAGGCCGTCGGTCCGTCGGGTCACGCGGATCGAGCCGTCGGCGCCGACCCCGAACCGGCGGTCGCAGAGCGCCCGGCCGTCGTCCGCATCGATCCGGCGCCGATCGTCGAGGTCCAGGGTCATCACGAAGTCGTTCCCGGTCCCCTGGTACTTCCAGACGCGGGTCTCGCTCACGCGCCCTCCAGGTACGCGATCATCTCGTCCAGCACACCGAGAGGGCCGTCGATGTCGACCTGGAACCATCGGATGCGCGGATCGCGCCGGAACCACGCCATCTGCCGCCGCGCGAGGGTGCGGGTGCGCTTGACGGTCTGCTGGACGGCGTCCTCCAGGCTGAGCTCTCCTGCCACGTGGCGGGCCAACTCAGCGTAGCCGATGGCCTGGGTCGCGGTGAGCCAGCCGCCGAACCCTCGGGCGACCAGCCCCTCGACCTCGTCGAGCCATCCGGCGGCGATCATCGCCCGCACCCGTTGCTCCACCCGTTCCACGAGCGCCTCGCGCCCGACACGCAGGCCCACGGCTCGGACGTGGTCCGGCCAGTACGACTCCCACGCCGCCGCGAAGTGGCTGAACGGCTTGCCGGTGATCGCCGCGACCTCGAGCGCGCGAACGGTTCGGCGTACGTTCCCCGGCTCGATCTTGGACGCCCCGACGGGATCCAGATCGGCCAGGCGCCGGTACATCCGCATCGCTCCCAGCGCCGACGCCTCTTCCTCGAGCTCGTACCGCGTCTCCGGCTGCGTGCCGGGGAACTCCAGGTCGTCCACCACGGCCCGGAAGTACAGACCGGAGCCCCCGACCAGGAGCGGCTTCGCTCCGCGGCCGCGGACGTCCGCCGTCGCCTCGTGGGCCGCGGACTGGAACGCCGACACGTTGAACGACTCGCTCGGGTCCACCAGGTCGAGGAGATGATGTGGCACGCGCCGACGTTGCTCGGCCGTCGGCTTCGCGGTCCCGACGTCCATCCCTCGGTACACGAGCATCGAGTCGACCGAGAGGATCTCCGCACCGACCGCCTCGGCCATCTGGAGCGACACCTCGGTCTTCCCGGAGGCGGTCGGGCCGACGAGGGCGAGGAAGGGCGCCACGCCTGCGACCCTCCCTCAGACCAGCGAGGGCGCCGGCACGACCTCGCCGGCCAGGTGGTGCGAGGCGGCGTCCGTGATACGAGCGGTGAGGAACGTGCCGGGATCGAACGGCTCGACGAGGTGGACGATCCGGTTCGTCCGGGTCCGGGACTGCGTCGACGCCCGCCGCGGGCCCGCGCCTTCGACGAGCACCTCGACCTCGGTCCCGATCTGTGCGCGCGCGTTCTCGAGCGAGATCTGCTGCTGGAGCGTCACGAGCCGGTCGAACCGCTCCTGGACGACCTCCTTCGGGATCTGGTCCGGCAGCGTGGCCGCCCGTGTCCCCGGCCTCGGCGAGTACTGGAACGTGTACGCCGAATCGAACCGGGCTCGCGCCACGACGTCGAGCGTCTCCGCGAAGTCCTCCTCGGTCTCGCCCGGGAAGCCCACGATGATGTCGGTCGAGACCGCGATCTCGGGGATCGCCCGCCGGATCTCGTCGAGCCACCCGAGGTATCGGTCCCGGCGGTAGGAGCGGTGCATCGCCTTCAACACGCGGTCGGATCCCGACTGGAGGGGGAAATGGATGTGCTCGCAGACCTTCTCGCTCTCCGCCATCGCGTCGATCACGTCGGGCGTGAAGTCGTGCGGATGCGGGGAGGTGAACCGGATCCGCCGGAGGCCCTCGACGTCGTTCACCTGGCGGAGCAGCTCGGCGAAGAGCGGCCGGCGCGACGAACCCGGCACGGTGACGTCGCGGCCGTACGTATTCACGTTCTGTCCGAGCAGCGTGACCTCGACGACGCCGTCGCGGGCGAGCCCCTGCACCTCCGCGAGCACGTCGCCGATCGCCCGGGAGCGCTGCGGGCCCCGAACGAACGGCACGATGCAGAACGTGCAGGCGTTGTCGCACCCGGGTGCGATCGAGACCCAGGCGCGGAACGCATCCCCCCGGGCTGCCGGAAGGGCCGACGGGAACAGCTCCGTGTATTCGGCGACGTCCATCTGGGGGCCCTCATCCTCCGCGCGCCGAAGCAGGTCCAAGCAGGTGCGGGAGGGCATGCGTCCCGACCACGACATCCACCCACGGCGCCTTCTCTTGGATCACACCCTGGTCCTTCTGCGCGAGGCATCCGGCGACCACGATCCGGAGGTCCGGGTTCGTCGCCTTGAGCGGTTTCAGGTGCCCGAGGTTGCCGTAGAGCTTGTTGTCCGCGTTCTCGCGGATCGCGCACGTGTTCAATACGATCACGCGGGCGGACGCGACGTCGTCCGTCGGCGTCATCCCGTCGGCGCGGAGCATGCCTCCGATCCGCTCGGAGTCGTGCTCGTTCATCTGGCACCCGAAGGTGCGGATCAGGAAGTCGCCATCCACGTGTCCGAGGCTACCTCGCGAACTCGGTGGCCCGCGTCTCCCGGATGACGGAGATCTTGATCTGCCCCGGATACTGGAGCTCCTCCTCGACCTGCTTGGCGATGTCGCGTGCGATCGTCTGTGCCTGGATGTCGTCGACGTCGCCGGGGGTCACCATGACGCGCACCTCGCGACCCGCCTGCATCGCGAAGACCTTCTCGACGCCTTCGTGCGCCGTGCAGATCTCCTCGAGCCGCTCGAGACGCTTGATGTAGGTCTCGAGCGACTCCCGGCGGGCGCCGGGTCTCCCACCGCTGATCGAGTCGGCGATCTGGGCGAGCACCGCGTGGACCGTCCGCTGCTCGACCTCACCGTGGTGGGACTCGATGCAGTGGACGATCTCCGGGTCCTCCTTCAGGCGCCGGGCGATCTCGGCCCCGATGATCGCGTGGGAGCCCTCGACCTCGTGGGTCACGGCCTTGCCGATGTCGTGGAGGAACGCGCCCGCGTTTGGCGATCGTCGGGTCGACCCCGATCTCGGCGGCGAGCGCGCTCGCGATGTGGGCGGACTCGACGAGATGCTTCAGCACGTTCTGGCCGTAGCTGGTGCGGTACTGGAGCCGCCCCAGGAGCTTGATCAGCTCCGGATGCACGTCGGTGAGGCCGACCTCGGCCACCGCGTCCTCCCCCGATTTCCGGATCTGCTCCTCGAGGTCACGCACGGACCGCTCGTGGACCTCCTCGATCCGCGCGGGCTGGATCCGCCCGTCCTGCACGAGCTTCTCGAGGGTCATCCTCGCCGCCTCGCGGCGGACCGGGTCGAAGCACGACAGCACGACCGCCTCCGGCGTGTCGTCGATGATGATGTTGACGCCCGTGGCGGCCTCGAACGCGCGGATGTTGCGACCCTCCCGGCCGATGATGCGTCCCTTCATGTCCTCGCTGGGCAGCGAGAACACGCTGACGCTCGACTCCGCGGTCTGCTCGGAGGCGACGCGCTGGATCGCGATCGTCACGATCTTGCGGGCGCGCTCCTCCCCCTCCTCCCGGGCTCGCTGCTCGATCTCGCGGACCTGGGTCATCGCGCTCCGCTTCGCCTCGTCGATCACCTGGGACGCGAGATGGTCCCGGGCCTCGGCGGACGTCATCCCCGCGATGCGTTCGAGCTGCGCCCGGTGCTGTTCGGTGGCCTTCTCGAGCTGCTCACGGACGAAGGTGAGCTTGTCCTCCCGCTCCCTGAGCTCGGCGGTACGGGCATCGATGCGCTGGCCTCGATCCCGGAGGTCCGACTCGGTCTCGGTGATCCGCCGCTCGAGGCGCCCGACCTCCTCGCGGCGGTGCTTGAGGTCCTCCTCGGTCTCGCGGCGCATCCGCGCGGACTCGTCCTTGGACTCCTGGAGTCCCAGAGCCCGGGTCCTGGCGGCCTCTTCCTCCGCCTCGAGCAGGAGCTTCTTGGCTTGTGCCTCGGCGGAGCGCGCGTTGGACGCTCCTATCGCGTTCCGGACGACGAATCCCACGGCCGCGCCGACCAAAAGGCCGACGAGGCCGGCGATGACGGTCCCCATCGTTCCTCCCGATGTCTCGGGAGAGGGATCTCGGTCCCCTATCCAGGGTGCGAGCGAAGGCTAGTGGTCCCGACCCCTTGAACGAGCGCGTGCGGGATCGGAACGGGTGGTCGGGTCGTTTTCGAACTCGGTCACTGTGCCCTTCGATCGTTCGCTGAAAAGTTCGGGAGATCGATTCCTCTCGTTTCCCCGGATGCTACGGCCGGGGCTCGCGAGACACAAGGCGCCTAGTCGTCACGGAACGGGATCTCGAGGGCCTTCCGCGCTGCGCTGCGGGCGATCTCGGGGCCGTACCCCCGTCGCATCAGGAGCGAGGACAGGCGCGCGAAGGCCTTCTCGGGGGCCACCCCGGCGAGCCTGGATGCACGCGACCGGGCCAGGTCGGCCGCTCGCTCTTCCTCGTCCTCCGGGGCCTCCTGGGAGACGGCCTCCGCCAGCGACGGCGCGATCCCGGCGGCTCGCAGGCCCTGCGCCACCGCCCGACTCCCCTCCTTGCGGGAGCTGAAGCGCTGCTCCGCGTACAGCCGGGCGAAGGCTTCGTCGTCCACCAGGCCGACCCGCTCCAGCCGCGTGAGCACGTCCAGGACCTCGTCCGGCTCGAAGCCCGCGGCCAGGAGGCGCCGCTCCAGCTCCCGTCGGCTCCGAGGTCGGACGGCCAGGAGCCCGAGCGCGCGCTCGTGACAGCTCTTGGGGTTCTTGGTCTTGCCTGGCGCTCGTTGCCGAGGCACGGCCGCGCTTACGCGGATGACTTCGCCTTCGACCTGCCGCTGGCGGCCGTGACGGGCTCATCCTCCATCGGCGGCTCCTCGGGCGGCGGTGGCGCCTCGGCCTCGCCGATGCGGATCGGCTCGTCGTCGCCTTCTCCGAAGGACGTGAGCCCCACCGCCTCGCGCACCTTCCGTTCGATCTCGTCCCGCATGTCGATGTGCTCGGCGAGGAACTGCCGCGCGTTCTCCCGGCCCTGCCCGAGCTGCTCGTTCTCGTAGGTGAACCAGGCCCCCGACTTCTTCACGATCTCGAGGTCGACGCCGACGTCGAGGAGCGAGCCCTCCTTGGAGATGCCCTTGCCGTACATGATGTCGAACTCGCACTGACGGAAGGGCGGCGCCACCTTGTTCTTCACGACCTTGACCCGGGTGCGGGAACCGACGACCTCCGTCCCGTCCTTCAGGTTCTCGATCTTGCGGACGTCGAGCCGGATGGTCGAGTAGAACTTCAGCGCCCTTCCGCCCGGAGTGGTTTCCGGTGATCCGAACATCACGCCGATCTTCTCGCGCAGCTGGTTGATGAAGATCGCGGTGGTGTCGAAGCGGGACAGCGAGCCGGAGAGCTTCCGCATCGCCTGGGACATCAGACGCGCCTGGAGGCCGACGTGGGTGTCGCCCATCTCACCCTCGATCTCGGCCCGCGGCACGAGCGCCGCCACCGAGTCGATCACCACGAGGTCGAGCGCCGCGGAGCGGACGAGCATGTCCGCGATCTCGAGCGCCTGCTCGCCGGAGTCGGGCTGGGACACGAGCAGCTCGTCGATGTTCACACCCAGCTCGCGCGCGTAGGTGGGGTCGAGCGCGTGCTCCGCGTCGATGAACGCGGCGATGCCGCCCTTGGCCTGCGCCTCCGCGATGATGTGCAGGCACACGGTGGTCTTGCCCGAGCCCTCCGGGCCGAAGACCTCGACGACGCGACCCTTCGGGATCCCTCCGACCCCGAGCGCGATGTCCAGCGCCAGCGAGCCCGTGGGGATGATGGTCATCCCCGCACCCATCGGGTGCTCGCCGAGCTTCATGACGGCGCCTCGTCCGAACTGCTTCTCGATCTGCTGCAGCGTGACGTCCAACATCTTGTCCCGGTCCACGTTCCCCTCCTTCGTACCCCTGCCCTGCCCGGAGGGGGGCCGGGAGAGTGCATGTGCAAGCGACGAGTGGAGATTAGCGCGCGACTCCGACATAACTTACACCTCTGTCATTCTTGGTGTTCGTGCCGTCCGGCGGCGGCTTCGACGCACGAGGCTAGTCGAACAGGTGTTCGAAGGCAAGTCTATCCGCCGAGCGGGAATCGGGCGAGCGGTTCGTACCGGGGCGCCGGCCGCCCGAGGTGGCTCCGGAACAGGACGACGTGGTCCACGTCCCACCCGTCGGACTCCAGCTCCGTGCCGGTGTAGCTGGAGGGGAGCTTCAGCGGCGGATCCGATCGAGCCACGGTGAGATGCGGATGGAACGGCCGCTTCTCGGCAGGGAACTCGTCGACGAGTGCCTCCTCGATCGCCGCAGCGAGCGCTCCGATCGGAGCCGTGTCGTCGAATCCTGCCCAGAGCGCCCGACCTCGCTTCGCGGACGGGAAGCTCCCGACGCCCCGGAGTCTCGCGGTGAACGGCGGTACGTCGGCGGCCGCTGCCCCGACTCGCTCAGGCACCCACTCGGTCAGCCTCGGCCATGTCCGTCCGAGGAACTTCAAGGTGACGTGCATGTTCTCTCGAGGCACCCATCGAGCCTTCGGGAACGCCTCGCGCCACGGAGCGAACGCCGCCTCGACGGCGTCCTTCACCTCGTCCGGGATCTCGATGGCGACGAAGAGCCGGAGCGGCTTGGCCTCCGGACGGGCGGCGCGGTCGCGAGCCATGCGCCCAGTACATCGCGCGGACGTGATCCATGCCATCTCTGTGATGGCCCGCCCAACGAGCTCCACGGCCAGTCTCCCCATGACGTCGCCGGCATGGGGCCGACCAAGGACGCAGGCGGTACGGCAGCCATGCCGGATCTGGTATCGGGATCGACGACGTCTGTCGACGGAACGGCGCGGATCGTCAGATCAGGCGGTCAGAGGCCGGGAGCGGCCGGCCCTCGAGGTGCCGACGGACGAGGTCCAACGCGGCCTGCTCCGCCCACCGGCGGACGCGATCGCGCTCCCCCGGCACCTGGAAGCCACGCGCGTGGGCGACGTCGTCGCCTTCCAACGCGATCCAGATCACGCCGGGCGGCGCGCCACCGTGGGACTCGGGGCCGGCCGCACCCGTCAGAGAGAGCCCCAGGTCCGACCCGAACACGCGCCGGGCCCCGGCCGCCATCTCGCGGGCGCACTCCTCGCTCACCGGCCCCGGCCCCTCCAACGTCTCCTTCGAGACCCCGAGCACCGCCGCTTTGGCGTCGTTCCGATACACCACCGCCGACCCGACGAACGCCTCGGACGCGCCCGGCACGCTCGTGATGCGCGCTCCCACTCCCCCGCCCGTGATCGACTCGGCGCACGCGAGCGTCGTGCCGGCCGTCGGTGAGCAGGCGGACCACGGCTCCCTCGAGCGTCTCGTCCTCGGTGGTGAACACGTCGTCGCCGAGACGCCCTCGAACCTCCTCGGCGATCGGTTCGATCAACCGCTCCGCCGCTTCCGCGGTGGCCGCCTTCGCGGTGATCCGGACCTTCACCTCCCCGGAGGACGCCAGGAACGCGATCGTCGGGTTCGCCGAGCCCGAGAACAGGTCGTCGACGCGCTCCGCGAGGGCCGACTCGCCGATCCCGGCGCACCGCAGCACGCGGGATCGGACGACGGCCTCGCCCGCCTCCGACGCGAGCTCCGGCAGGATCGTGCCCTCCATCATCTCGACCATCTCTTCCGGCACGCCCGGCACCGCGTAGATCCGCGTGCCGCCGGGGAGCTCCGCGACCAAACCGGGCGCGGTGCCTCTCGACGGCGTGATGTACCTCGTCCCCTCCGGGACATCCGCCTGCCGGAGGTTGCTCTCCGGCATCTCGCGCCGGCCGAACGACCGGAACTTCTCCCGGAGCAGGACCTCCAGCTCCGGATGGCGAACCATCGGCACATCGAGAAGCACCCCGAGCGCATCCCGCGTGATGTCGTCCTGGGTCGGCCCGAGCCCGCCGGTCACGATCACCATGTCCGCGCGTCCGGAAGAGACCCGCATCGCGTCGACGATGCGTTCGAGGTTGTCGCCGACCACCTGGTGATGCAGGACGTCCACGCCGATCGCGGCCAGCGCCTCCGACATCCATCGGGCGTTCGTGTTCGCGATCTGACCCAGCAGCAGCTCGGTCCCGACCGCGAGGACCTCCGCCCTCACCCCGTCTCCATGCGATGACGCCGCGTGAACAGGTACTCGAGCCCGCTCGCGACGGTCAGGACCACGGCGATCACCACGACCGCCATGACGAGCGGATCGAACGTCGAGGACAGCGGGGCGATCGACAGCCCCACGGCCACGATCTGGCTGAACGTCTTGGCCTTCCCGGCGCGAGACGCCGGCATCGAGATCCCTCGCTGATCCAACCGCCACCGGAGCAACGAGACCGCCACCTCGCGCAGGACGATCACCGCGGTGGCCCACCACGGGAACTCGTCGTTCGCCGTCAGGGCCACGGCGGGCACGATCACGAAGAGCTTGTCCGAGAGCGGATCCAGCCACGCGCCCACGGCGGTCGTCATCTCGTGGCGCCTCGCGAGGTAGCCGTCCACCAGGTCGGACAGGGCCCCGACCACGAACACGACCACCGCGAGCCATCGCGTCTCGGTGCGTTCGGTCGACAGGAGCAGAACGACGACCGGGATCAGGGCGATCCGTCCGATCGAGAGGACGTTCGGCCAGCCCAACCCGAGGGGTCTCACCCGTTCGGCGATAGGTCCCCTCCGTCGTCGCCGAGCGTGAAGCGGTACGTGTGCGGCGAACCGGATACGCCCTCGGTCGCATCCGTCCCGTTGAGACTGACCTCGACGAACCCTGCGTCCTCGACCGTCACGACCAGACGCTCCAGCGCCACGAGCGTGATGGTCTCCCCGGGCCGGAGCTGCTGCATGGCGCGCACTCCGTCTGCCTCGGACTCCACCGCCACGTCGCTCCTGGCCACGATCACGACCCTGATGGTGGGGTCGGTGGGCGCCGGAGAGGCCGTGCCGGCGGGGATGTCGGCGGTCGGCGGCGCCGCCTCGCCCCGTGAGAGGAAGCCGAGCGCCAGCAGGATCAGCAGGATCGTGACCGCCGCCACCAGGAGGAACCGCTGGTTGTCCCTGATGCGGCTCGCGGCGATCATCCGCTCGACCGGACCGAGCCTGCCGGGCGGCGGACCGTGCTCGAGCGCCTGCGCCGTGCGGGCGTAGGCATCGCTCACCTTGTCCGCGTCGAGCCCGAGGTAGCTCGCGTAGGTGCGGAGCGAAGCCCGCACGTAGACCTCGCCCGGGAGGACCTCGAAGTCCTCCCGCTCGAGCGCATCCAGCTGATCGACCCGGAGCCTGGTGTCGCGCGCCGCCTCGTCGAGCGAGAGCCCTCGCACCTCACGAGCACGCTGCAGGGCCGAGCCGACCCCTGTCCGGGGATCCGTCACAGAGCCGGCCATGAGAGCGCAAGGATAGCCGTCGCGGACCTACACTCCCGCGATGCCAGAACCTCTCCGAAGCGGGCGCCGCGTCCATCTCCGGCCGCTCGATCCATCGGACGAGGCGGAGTTCCTCCGGAACGTGCGTGCCTCTCGCGCCCTGCATCGGCCGTGGTCGCACCCGCCGGCAACGCCGGAGGGGTTCCGCGAGCTCGCCGAGGTGAGGCCGGACGATGCCCGGCTCGTGATCTGTCGGAACGAGGACGGCGCGATCGCCGGCTACTTCGGGCTGGGCCAGATCTTCTACGGCCACTTCCGCAACGCCTACCTGGGCTACTACGCGTTCGAGCCCTACGCGGGCCAGGGGTTCATGCGGGAGGGGCTCGAGCTCGTCCTCCGCCACGCGTTCGGGTCCCTGCGGCTCCATCGCGTGCAGGCGAGCATCCAACCCGAGAACGAGCGTTCGATCGCGCTGGTGCGCGCGGCCGGATTCCGCTACGAGGGCCTCGCCCTCCGGTACCTGAAGATCGGCGGGCGCTGGCGCGACCACGAGCACTGGGCCATCACTCTCGAGGACCGGCGCAGCGCGCACCGACCGGCCTAGGTCGAACGTCTCGTTCGGAATCGGCCGTCCGGACGGTGGTTGCCACCGAGCGGGGGACTACAGTTGGCGCCGCAGGGAGGGAAATCGGCCAGGAAGGCACACGATGGAACGACGCATGTCTCAAGACCCCTCGGAGGACTCGCCGCTGGCGACCGTCCGCGACGTCTTGCCATCGGCCTACATCCTGTCCGACGGTCCCGTCCGCTACCTCCTCGTCGCCGGCGAGCGCGACGACGGCTTGTGGGGATCGATCGGCGCCTACTGGCGGTCCATCGACAGCGGCAAGGGCGGGTTCATCGTCAGCCCCGACGCGATCTGGGCCGGGAGCGAGATGGTACGAAGCCTCCGGAGCGCGCAGGCCCGAGGATGGACGATCGAACGGATCTACGCGTACTGGCAGGCACACGTCGGTGTCACCGGCCGCCTCATGATCGACCCGCAGCAGCACGCGGACACGTTGTTCCAGGTAGCGAGGCGCGTCGGCGCGATCTGAGCTCCCGGCCGTCAGCTACGCGGAGCGGCGCTCCTCCCACTCCTCCCACGTGAGGAGCACGTCGCGGGCCTTCGAGCCCTGCGAGGGCCCGACGAGACCCTTCTCCTCCATGAGGTCCATGATCCTGCCGGCGCGCGCGAAGCCGACCTTGAGCTTGCGCTGCAGCATCGACGTCGATCCGAGCTGGGATCGGATCACGAGCTCCGCTGCCTGCTCGAGCAGGTCGTCGTCGTCCCCGAGCCCGTGTTCGTCGGCGCCCTCGCCGGGCGGGAGCGCCAGCCCTTCCACGGTGTTCTCGTAGATGACCTCGCGTTGTCCGCGGATGAACTCGCAGATCGCGCGGACCTCCGCTTCCGTCACCCACGCGCCCTGGATGCGAACCGGCTTGGAGATGCTCGACGGCGCGAACAACATGTCGCCGTGGCCCACGAGCTTCTCGGCGCCGTTCATGTCGAGGATCACCCGGGAGTCCGCCTGCGAGGAGGTCATCAGCGCGATCCGCGACGGGATGTTCGCCTTGATCAGGCCGGTGACCACGTCGACCGACGGGCGCTGCGTCGCGACGACGAGATGGATCCCGACGGCGCGCGCCATCTGGGCGATGCGGCAGATCGCATCCTCCACGGCGCGGGGCGCCACCATCATCAGGTCCGCGAGCTCGTCGATCACGACGACGATGAACGGCATGTGCTCGAACTTCTCCTCCATGCCGGGCGGGATCCGGAGGGTGCCGTCCCGGAGGCCCTCCTCGTAGGAGTCGATGTCCCGAACGCGACCGTCGCGAGGAGCTCGTAGCGCATCTCCATCTCGCGGACGATCCACTGGAGCGCCTCGGCCGCACGCTTCGGATGGACGATCACCGGGGAGAGCAGGTGCGGCACGTCGCCGAAGTGGCTGAGCTCGACGCGCTTCGGATCGATGAGGACCAGCCGGACGTCCTCGGGGGTCGTCCGCGCGAGCAACGAGGTGATGAAGGAGTTCACGAGCGAGGACTTCCCGGCGCCGGTCGCGCCCGCGATCAGCAGGTGCGGCATGTCCGCGAGATTGACCATCCGCGCGCGGCCGTGGACGTCCTTGCCGAGCGCGACCTCCAGCGGATGGGTGGCCTGCTTCGCCGCGGGGAACGCAGGACGTCGCCGACCATCACGAAGTCCCGGTGCGTGTTCGGGACCTCGATCCCGATCGCCGACTTGCCGGGGATCGGCGCCTGGATCCGGACGTCCGGCGAGGCGAGCGCGTAGGAGATGTCGCTGGAGAGTCCCACGACCTTCTGGACCTTGGTACCGGATGCCACCGCGACCTCGTACATCGTGACGGTGGGACCCCGGTGGGCGCCGACGACGCGCGCGTCGACACCGAAGGTGTGCAGGGTCCGCTCGAGTGCGGCGAGCGTGTCCTTCTCCGCGCGCGCGTCCGCGTTGGACGGAGGTGCCGTCCGGAACAGGTCGAGCGGCGGGAGCTGATAGGGACCGAACGGCGTCTTCACGGTCCGCGAGCGAGACCCGCTCGTCGCGGGGAGGGCGGGCTCCGTCGGGAACTCCGGCCCCTGTGCGACCGCCGGGATCGTCTCGGTCGAGGCGCCGTCCTCATCGTCGACGTCGGGCAGCTGGATCACGTCGTCGGTGAGGCCGAAGGCTTCGCGGAGCGACCACCGGCGGCGCGGCTTCGTCCCCTCTGCCTCCCCCGCCTTCGCCGAGACCGGATCCCGTTCGTCGCGCTCCTCCCGGAACGTGTCGATCTTCTCCTTGACGGCGGCGAACGGCGTGCCGGTGAAGATCAGCAAACCCAGGCTCGCGAGGCCCGCGGACACGATCGCGGCACCGATCGGAGAGATCGACCCGCGCGAGGGGCCGTGCCGTGAGCGCCCCGACGGCGCCGCCGGCCCCCGCCAGCCCGCCGTCGGCGCTCCAGCCTTCGGAGAAGGACGGGTTCCCCATGAACAGGGACACGAGTCCGAGGACACCGGCAACGAGGATCGCGAACCCGATGGCCATGCGGACCCGGTCCTCCCGCGCGATGTCGCGGAGGAGCACGAACCCCCACCACGCGCCGAGCACGGGGAAGGCGTACGCCCCGACCCCGAACATGCCCGCGGATCAGCCAGGTGATCCCCCGGCCGACCGGTCCGCCCGCCTCGAGCCACAGGGACAGGGCGGCCAGGAGCGACAGCACGATGAGCCCGATGCCCAGGGCGTCGCGCGCCCAGGGCGAGAGCACGGTGCGGACGGGGGTCTTCGCCGGCTTCTTCGCGCTCGGTTTCCGTTTGCGGTTCCGGGAGGCAGCCTTCTTCGAGGGACGCGAACGCGACCCGCTGCCCCCGGACCTCCGGGAGGGGGAAGTCTTCGTTGCCATGTGCGGACAAGCATGACGCGTGAGGCGGACGCTGCAAGGACCCTCGCGCTCAGACCTCCATGATCACGGGCAGGATCACGGGCTTGCGCTGTGTGACGTCGTTGAAGTACCGCTTGAGGACGCGGCGGACGTTCTGCTGCAACGCGGACGGGTCGGTCACGTTCGCGGCGGCGGACTCCTTCACGGCCTGGATCACCCGCACGCGGCCCTCCTCGAGGATGTCCGCCGAGGACTCCTCGTGCACGAAGCCCCGGTTCACCAGATCCGGGCCGCCGACCAGCTCGCCGGTCTGCGAGTCGACGATGATCACGACCACCACCACACCGTCGGCCGAGAGCTTGCGCCGGTCCCGGAGCACCTCTCCGCCCACGTCGCCGATCCCCAGACCGTCCACGAACGTCATCCCCGCCTGGACGCGGTCGAGCTGCCGCAACTCCTCGCCTACCTCCACGACGTCCCCGTCCTCGCAGATGAGCGTGCGCTCGGGCGGGATCCCGACCTCGTGGGCGAGCCGGGCGTGATGCTGGAGATGGCGCCGCTCGCCGTGGACCGGGATGAACCAGCGGGGCCGCACGAGCGAGAGCATCAACCGGAGCTCCTCCTGGGCGGCGTGACCGGAGGCGTGGACGGGGTCGGACGGCATGTGGAACACGTCGGCCCCTGTCCGATACAGCGCGTCGACCACACGATGGATCGCCGGCTCGTTCCCCGGGATCAGCGACGAGGAAAGGACCACCGTCTCGGTGGGCCCGATCTCGACCCACTTGTTCTGGTGCTGGGCCATGAGCGACAGGGCGGAGTACGGCTCCCCCTGGGAGCCGGTGCAGATCACCACGGCGCGGCCGGGATCGAGCCGGTCGACCTCCGAGATGTCCACGACGTCCTTGTCGTCGACGTGGAGGTGACCCAAGCGCCTCGCGGCCTCGACGGACTTGAGCATCGATCGCCCGAGGAACGCCACCACCCGCTCGTTCGCGCGCGCGGCGTTCACGATCTGCTGGACCCGGTGGATGTGGCTGGAGAAGCAGGCCGCGACGACCAACCCACCGGCGCCGGCAACGATATCGTGGAGCACCGGCCCCACCGTTCGCTCGCTGACGGAGTAGCCAGGCTCCTCGGCGTTCGTGGAGTCCGACAGGAGCAGATGCACGCCCTTGTCTCGACCGGCCTCCTTGGCCAGGCCGTGGAGATCGGTGGCCTTCCCGTCGAGCGGGGTCTGGTCGATCTTGAAGTCGCCCGTGTGGAGGATCGATCCGAACGGCGTGTCGACCACGACCGCCATCCCGTCCGGGATCGAGTGCGTCACCCGGAGGAAGCGCATCGTGAACGGCCCCGTGCTCGCCTGCTCCCCCGGCGTGACCGTCTTCAGATCGACGAGGTCCGTCACCTCGTGCTCCTCGAGCTTGCTCTGCAGGAGGGCGAGCGTGAACGGCGTGCCGTAGACCTCGAGGCGGCGCTCGATGTCCCGGAGGAGATACGGCAGCGCACCGATGTGATCCTCGTGCCCGTGCGTGAGGACGACGGCCTGGATCCGATCCGCCCGCGAGCGGAGGTAGTCGAAGTCCGGAAGGACGAGGTCGATCCCCGGCATGTCACCGGACGGGAACGACAGACCGACGTCGATGATCAGGATGCGATCGTCGAGCTCGAGGCAGGCCATGTTGCGCCCCACCTCGCCGACCCCGCCGAGGAAGACGAGTCGCGCGGAGGACTCAGAGGAGACCGGCGTCCTCCAGTGCTCTCCGGATCCGATCGCGCTCGTCCTCGGTCGCGGGGACGAGCGGGAGCCGAGGCGGGCCCGCCGGTCGACCCAACATCTCCAGCGCCGCCTTGACCGGGATCGGGTTCGACGTGACGAACAGGGCGTTGAAGAGTGGCGACAGATCCTCGTGGAGCTTGCGGGCGGCCGGGACGTCGCCCGTCTCGATCAGGTCGATCATCTGCTTCATCTGCAGCCCGACGAGGTGGGAGGCCACGCTCACGACGCCCACGGCGCCCAGGCACACGTAGCCGAACGCCGCCCAGTCGTCACCGGAATAGACCTCGAACCCGTCGGGAGCCTCGGAGATGAGGTTCGAGATGGCCTTGAAGTCACCCGTGGAATCCTTGACGGCGACGATGTTCGGCTTCTCGGCGATCCGGAGCATCGTCTCGTGCTCGATGCGCGTGCCGGTTCGGCTGGGGATGTTGTAGACGATGATCGGGAGCTCGGTGGCTTCGGCGATGTGCTCGAAGTGGGCCACCAGCCCGCGCTGCGGCGGCTTGTTGTAGTACGGCGTGACGACGACGATTCCGTCGGCACCGGCGTCCTCGGCCGCCTGCGTCAGCTCGAGGGTCTCCGCCGTCGAGTAGGTCCCGGTCCCGCAGATCATCTTGCCCTTGCCTCGGATGGCCTCGCCCACCGCGCGGAACAGGTCCGCCTTCTCGTTGTGCGACAGGGTGGGTGACTCGCCGGTCGAACCCACCACGAAGACCGAGTCCGAGCCGTTGTCCGTGAGCCAGGACGCCAGCTCTTGGGCGCCATCGAGGTCGACGCCGTGGTCGGCACGGAACGGCGTGACCATCGCGGTGACGACGGATCCGAACCTTCCGGCCACGCGAAGCCTCCTTGGTCTGGCGGTCCTCGCGATCCGAGCGGATCTGCGGGGCGTCCGCAGCGACGCCCTATGCTAGCTCCCCATGCCGCGCATCTACACGAAGACCGGCGACGACGGGACCACGGGGCTCCTGTACGGAGGACGGGTCTCGAAGGACGACGCGGCGACCGAGGCTTACGGAACGACGGACGAGGCCGTCGCCGTGCTCGGGCTCGCCCGGGCGTCGTCCGAGCCGATGATGGCGGAGGAGCTCCTTGCCCTGCAACGCGACCTCTTCGTGGTGGGTGCCGACCTGGCCACGAACCCGGCCGAGCGCGCGAAGCTCGAGCCCGGCGTCTCGCTCGTCACGGCCGACATGACCGAGCGCCTCGAGCGGCGGATCGACGAGCTGGTGGCCGAGCGCGCGCTGCCGCAGGCGTTCATCGTCCCCGGGGCCAACGAGGGAAGCGCGGCGCTCGACCTGGCCCGGAGCGTGATCCGGCGCGCGGAGCGTCACGTCGTGGCCCTCGAACACGAGGGCCGCGACGTGAACCCCGAGGTCAGGCGCTACCTGAACCGGCTGAGCGACCTCGTGTTCGTCCTCGCCCGCCGCCGGGCCGGCGAGGACGAACCCTCGAGCCGATAGACTCGACACGATCGCGTCGACGGCGAACTCGAAGGTGGCGGCACGTCACGGTGAACAGGAGACGCAGTCGAATCGCACATGTTGTAGGTCGAAGAGGATCTGGCGATCCTCCGCCGCGAACGTGGCGCCGTTGATGGTCGAGTGCGGAAGACCATTCACCTCGACGTCGACCGTCCAATCACTCCCACCGGGGCCGACCAACTCGAACGGCCTGCAGGGACCGCCCGTCTGCGTGTAGTCGTACTGGAGCGAGTCGCCGTCCCCGAGCAAGGTCAAGGTGCCGGCGAAGGCCCCCGGATTCGAAACCTGAACGGGTGTCGTGTCGTTGAACGTCCCTGCTGGCGCGAGATCGCGGTCGTCGTCCGGAACGAACACCTTCCTGCTCGGGCCCGACCTTCACGTTCCCGTGCTTGTCGACGGCGACGACGCGATAGAAGCGAGTGGCCGGGCTCGCCGATGATCGTCGGAGCTCTGTCACCGCCGCCCCCGCCGGACGAGACCACCTCTCCAGGGCCGTCGTCTCGTAGCTATGACGCTCCGACCCGCCAGGAATCGATGCCCGAATCGACATCGAACACCGAGAACGGGAACAGAAGTCCGGCGACGTCGAAGACTGCCATGTTCGGAGCGGCGTGGTGGTCATCTCGATCGCCGGAGGCTTCAGGTCGTGGAGGATGTCGGGGAACTTGTTGGGCGCGAAGTCGACGACACACGTTCTGGCACGGAGCGGCTCCCGTCCCAGAAGCTCGCTCCCGTACCAGTATAGACGCCGCCGATCTGGCTCTTCGGGATCGTGATCTTCGCGGTCGTTGCGTTCACCTTCGCGACGGTCAGGAACCGGATGAACTGCGCCCCGACAGTTCGAAAGCTGACCCCGGAGCCGGCTCGTGTAGTAGATGAACGCGCACCGCTCGTAATGCGGCGTCGTCGTCCTTGTTGATCCCGATCGACGAAGAACGAATCGTGCTGGAGGCTCGCCGGCGTCCACGAGTTCCACGTCCTGACCGTGTGCACGACGCTCGTCGACGTGTGGCTGACCGAGACGGATCGGAGGTCGATCTTGCTCGGGGAGTCGTTCGCGTCGTTCCTCGTGAACGTGTGCGCCGGCGGCCGGCCCGGCCGAGCAGCATCCCGGCGAGAAGGAGGAACGCGACCGCTGCGAGGAACGACCGCCTCGATGCGCCGTGGAACCGCTGGTGCCGGGTCATCGCGTCCTCCCGTCGGGTGAGTGGGCGGACCCTATCCCGCCGTTGCGCGCTCGCGCAAGGGTCGAGGGGAGCGGCTCGCCTTCAGAAGTCGACGACGCACCAGGGGGCCGGCGTGGACGCGAACATCGAGTCCGCCAGATCGAGCGAGCCGGGCGTCCGCTCCTCGACCTGACCGGCCCACCAGAGCTGTCGGAAGCTCGTCCCGCCGAGGTATGTCGCTCCGAGGACGTTGACCGTTCCCGAGAGATCCGCGGGGGCATCCGTGCGCACACATCGGCCGGCTCCGCCATCCGTGGAGAGCTCGTATCGGCCGTCGTTGTCCGGTCGGAACGGATCCGTCACCTCGAACACGATCCGGCCGTCGGCGCGGTAGCTCCGAGCCTCGAGCGCAGTGGCGATGTCGAGGAGCCGGACCCAGAGCCCGTCGGCAACGCTGAACTTCAGGCGCCGGGGCTCACTGAGGAGGTGGAGCAGCGGCTCGTCGGCGGGTCGGTTCCACGCCTCCACCGTCGCCACCAGGTCGACGTCGAAGAGGAAGCGCCAGATGTCCGCGTAGCCAGATGGCGTGGAAGCGACGCACTCGGTGACCGTGAGCGTGCCGGCCGGCACGGAGCGCGGCCAGTCGTGCTTCATCCAGTACACCGCGTACGCGTCGGCCCGTCCGCCCTCGTCGCGATGCACGGCGTACATCCACGGCCGATCCTTGTCCTCGCCGACGGTGGCGAAGTTGGAATCACGGAGGGCCTGGTTGCGTTCCACCCCACCGGGACGCATCGCCGCGTCGTACACCTCGTCGATCACGGGAAGCGCTTCCTCCTTGGACACGAGCTCCACGTGGCCACTCGGCTCGTAGCCACGGACGAACGCCATCCGGGCCGACTCCGCCTGGAACTCGCCGAAGAGGCCGGCGAGGCCGTAGCCGAAGCGTCCGTAGATCGCCCCCTCGGAGGCGAAGAGCGCCGCGAGCGGCTCGCTTCGTTCCGCCGCCTGGTCGAGAACGGCTCGCATCATCTTGGTGTTGATCCCACGTCGACGGTGCGTGGGATGGACGCCGACCATCGTGACGCCCGCCGTGGGGATCCTCGCACCGCCCGGGACCATCATGCGGAACGTCACGGCGCCGGACGTGCCCACGATCCGGCCGCCGTCGATCGCGGCGAAGGATCGATCGGGCTCGACGACCGGGAGCGTGGCCTCGACCTCGTCGTCCTTCGCCTGACGACTGAAGGCGGTCTCGACCGCCCGGATCCAGTCGGGACGCTCCTCGTAGGTGATCGGGCGGATCTCGATGTCCATGGCGTGCGAGCCTAGCGGCTCCGGGCGACGCGCTCACGCGTCGAGGATCGAGTCCAGACCGACCGTCAGGCCGGGATGGCTCGGGATCCACCGGATCGCCATCAGCACCCCGGGGACGAACGACGTTCGGTCGGTGGAGTCGTGGCGGATCGTGAGCGTCTGTCCCTGTCCGCCGAAGATGACCTCCTGGTGGGCGACGAGGCCGGGGAGCCGGATCGAGTGGATCCGGACGCCGGCGCGTTCGCCGCCGCGGACGCCGGGGATGGATTCCGACGACGGTCCCGCCCAGGACTCCGAGCGGGCTGCGGCGACCTCCTCGGCCGTCGCGGCCGCCGTGCCCGAGGGGGCGTCGGCCTTCCCGTCGTGATGGAGCTCGACGATCTCGACCGCCGGGAGATGTCTCGCCGCTTCTCGCGCGAACCGTTGCATCAGGACCGCGCCGATCGCGAAGTTGGGCGCGATGAAGATCGCCGACCGGCGCCCCGCGCCAGGCGTCGTCCACGTCGAACCCGGTGGTGCCGACGACGATGTGCACGCCGTGCTCGATCGCCCACTCGACGTGCTCCGGCGCCCACTCCGCGCCCGTGAAGTCGACGGCGACCTCGACCTTCGCCTCGACGAACGAGTCGAGGTTCTCGGCCAGGACCATGTCGGAGCCCTCGAGGCCGAGCACCTCGGAGGCCTTCTCCCCCACCTTGGACCGGGAGATCCCGGCCACGAGCTCCATGTCCGGGTCGGCGTGGACGGCGCGGCACACCTCGGCACCGACCCGGCCGGTGGCGCCGATCACGCCGACGCGGATCACGCCATGACCCCGGCGAGGTCGCGTTGGGCGAACGGCCCCAGGACGGTGAGCGTCATCGGCTGCGACAGGACGCGTTTGGCCACCCGCCGCGCGTCGTCCAGCGAGACGTCCTCCACGCGCTTCAACGACTGGTTCACCGTGAGGATCTCGCCGTGCGCGATCTCGGACTTCCCGATCCTCGACATCCGGCTCCCGGGGTCCTCGAGCGACAGGACCATCGAGCCCTTCACGTGCCCCTTGGCCCGGTCGAACTCCTCGGCGGTGAGGCCGCCCTCCGCGACGTCCTCCAGCTCGCGCCGGAGCAGCCCGATCACCTCCTGGGCACGGGCCGGCGTCGTCCCCGCGTAGCACGCGAAGAGTCCCGCCTCCGTGTACTGCGAGTGGTAGCTGTAGACCGAGTAGACGAGGCCGCGCTTCTCGCGGATCTCCTGGAACAGGCGCGAGGACATCCCCGTCCCCAGCGCGCCGTTCACGATCAGGAACGGGAACCGATCCGGGTCGCTCCGCGGGAGCCCGTTCGTGCCGAGGCAGATGTGCGCCTGCTCGGTCTTCCGCCGCTTGACCAGCGGCTTGGCCGAGGATTCCGGCGCGATCCCGCTCGCGCGGAGGTTCCACCCTTGCGGATCGCCGGTCCTCACGATGCGCCCGGTGTCCATCCGGCTCCGGAGCATGTCGAGCAGCTCCTCGTGGCGCAGGTTGCCCGCGGCCGCCACGACGAGACCGCCCGGCACGTAGTGCCGCCGGTAGAAGCGGTGCACCTTGTCGCGCGTGGCCGCGCGGATCGTCTCCGCGGTCCCGAGCACCGGCCTCCCCAGCGGGTGGTTCGGCCAGACCGCCTCGGTGAAGAGATCGTGGACGACCTCCTCCGGCGAGTCCTCGTGCATGTTGATCTCCTCGAGGATCACCTGCCGTTCGGCATCGAGGTCGGCCGAGCGCAGCACCGAGTGCTGGAACATGTCCGAGAGATGGTCGACCGCCATCTCGAGGTCACCGTCGAGGATCCGCGCGTAGTAGCACGTGTACTCCTTCGAGGTGAACGCGTTCACGTCTCCCCCGACGGCGTCGAAGTCCTCCGCGATCTCGCGGGCGGACCTCTCCTTCGTGCCCTTGAAGAGCAGGTGCTCGAGGAAGTGGCTCGAGCCGCTGATCGCCGGAGGCTCGTCGCGTGAGCCGGCGAGCACCCAGAAGCCGAGCGACACGGAGCGGACGCCAGGCATCCGCTCCGTGACGACCCGAAGCCCCGAGGAGAACTCGGTTCGCTCGATCCCCACTCTTCGCCTCCGGAGGTCGCGGCCTTAGGCCGACGACCCCTTGTCGGCGTCGCGGAACCGGCGTCCGGTCCGACGCGGCCCTCGATCGGCGCCGTTGCGAGGCTCACGCGGCTCCCGCGGTTCGCGCGGCTCCCGTCGCTCGCCGCCCGAGGACCCTTCGCCTTCCGGAACCTCCCAGTCGGGGCCGATCGGCTTCAGGCTGATCTTGCCCTGAGCGTCGATGTCCTCGACGAGCACCGTGAGCTTGTCGCCCTCCCGAACGGCCTCCTCCACGGAGTTCAGCCGCTTGCCCTTGCCGAGCTTCGAGATGTGCACGAGGCCGTCGCGGCCGGGCACGAGGTTGACGAACGCGCCGAAGGTCGTCGTCTTCACGACGGTGCCCTCGTAGGTCTCGCCCTGCAGGACGGGACGCGGGTTCGCGATCTCGTCGATCATCTTCGCCGCCTCGTCCGCGCCTTCGCCTTCGTGCGAGCCGATGAACACGGTGCCGTCGTCCTGGATGTCGATGTCGGCACCGGTCTGGGCGATGATCTCGTTGATCCGCTTGCCCTTGGGGCCGATCACCTCGCCGATCTTGTCGACCGGGATCGTGATCGTGATGATCCGAGGCGCGATCGGGTTCACCGCGTCACGCGGAGCCGCGATCGCCGCCTCCATCACGTCGAGGATCGTGAGGCGCGCCTCGCGAGCCTGCTCCAGCGCGCCGGTCAGCACGTCGGCCGGCATCCCGCTGACCTTCATGTCGAGCTGGATCGCGGTGACGAACTCCCGCGTGCCGGCGACCTTGAAGTCCATGTCGCCCAGCGCGTCCTCGGCACCGAGGATGTCGGTGAGCGTCACGAACGTGCCGCCCTCCGCGATCATCCCCATCGCGATGCCGCCGACCGGCGCCTTGATCGGCACCCCGGCGTCCATCAGCGAGAGCGTGGATGCGCAGACGCTGGCCATCGAGGTCGAGCCGTTCGAGGACAGCACGTCGGAGACGAGCCGCAGCGTGTACGGGAAGTCTTCCTCCGAGGGGATCACCGGGATCAGCGCGCGTTCCGCGAGCGCCCCGTGACCGATCTCCCGGCGGCGAGGCGAGCCGACGCGGCCCGTCTCTCCGGTCGAGAACGGCGGGAAGTTGTAGTGGTGGATGTACCGCTTCGAGTCCTCGAGGTCGAGGGTGTCGATCATCTGGTTCATCCGGAGCATCCCGAGCGTCGTGACGTTCAGGACCTGCGTGTCTCCCCGCTCGAACAACGACGACCCGTGCGCCCGCGGCAGCAGCGCCACGTGGGCCGAGAGCGGCCGGATGTCCTTCGCCCCGCGGCCGTCCAATCGGACGCCGTCGGAGATCACGCGCGCCCGCATGACCTGCTTCTCGAGGGACTTCCAGGCCGGCGAGAACTCGCTGGACTCGCTGGGAGAAGACGTCCTCGCCCAGCGTCTCGGCCAGGTGCGCCTTCGCCTCGTCCTTGAGCGCCGACATGTTGGCCTCGCGCTCTTTCCTGTCGGGCACGAGTGCCGCGAGGACCTTGTCCTTCGCGAAGGACTCGAGCGAGTCCCACAGGTCCTGCTGGTAGAGCGGGTGCGGCACGAAGTCCGAAGGCTTCACGCCGACGTCCGCCAGGAAGGCCTCCTGGAGATCGATGATCTCGGCGATGACCTCCTTCGCCCGCTCGAGGCCCTGCGCGACCACTTCCTCGGTGGGCGCGGTGGCACCCTCGCCGGCTGCGAGCAGCGGCCAGGTCTCGTCGGGCGCCTCGCCCTCGATCATCAAGATGTCGATGCCGCCCTGCTCGTTCCTCGAACCGGCGACGACGATGTCGAACGTCGCCTCCTCGAGCTCCGGGAACGAGGGGTTCACGACCCAGTCCGCGCCGACCAGGCCGAGGCGGACCGAGCCGACCGGACCGTCGAACGGCAGGCCTGCGATCCCGACCGCGAGCGAGGCCGCGTTCATCGCCGGGATGTCGTACGGGTTGGCCATGTCGACCGACAGGACCGTGATGACGACCTGGACCTCGTCCCGGTAGCCCTCGCGGAACGAGGGACGCAGCGGACGGTCGATCAGCCGCGCGGTGAGGATCGCCGTCTCCGACGGACGCCCCTCACGACGGAAGAAGCTGCCGGGGATCTTCCCCCGGGCGTACATCCGCTCCTCGACGTCGATCGTGAGCGGGAAGAAATCGATCCCCTCGCGGGGGTTGGAGCTGACGCACGTGGCGAGCACCATCGTGTCGCCGTAGCGCACGACGGCCGCGCCGTCGGCGAGTTTCG
Source organism: uncultured Actinomycetota bacterium (assembly GCA_963711655.1). Taxonomy (GTDB): domain Bacteria; phylum Actinomycetota; class UBA4738; order UBA4738; family HRBIN12; genus JAJNBA01. The sequence continues at coordinate 142,099 of CAVQEW010000008.1, read as the reverse complement.
CGAACGTGCCGGACTCGAGGAGCAGTTCCTTGCTCCCGATCTGTCTTGCCATGCTGGTGGCCATAGGCCTGTACCTCCTGTTGTGGGCGGCGCCTTCGTTGGCGCCGCAGCTGCGGGAGGCGGCGGGGCCGGTTGTCAGTGGTGGGCCTCCGGCTTCGAGGTTCGGCGCGCGCGCGGGTTGCTGGGCGCTGCGCGCGATCCGGGGGTCCGCGACTGAGAACCGACCGTGATGGAGCTCCTCCGCCTCCGGTCGGGTCGGGTCAGTGGGTCGTTGGCATCACTCCTCTTCTCGGCGCCCCCTGGCGCCCCTCTGTTGATGCGAGCGGCGCTCCACTCAACGCCGCAAACCGAGCTTCGCGATGAGCGCCCGGTAGCGTTCGATGTCCTCACGCTTGATGTACTCGAGGAGACGCCGGCGGCGACCCACCATCTTCAGCAGACCGCGCCGTGAGGCGTGATCCATCTTGTGGGTCTTGAGGTGCTCGGTCAGCTCCGCGATGCGGGTTGTCAACACGGCTACCTGCACGTCGGCAGAGCCGGTGTCACCGCTGGAGAGGGCGTGCTCCTGGATGATCTGTTGCTTGGCGTCTTTGGTCAGCGTCATGGTCGAAGACCAAGGCTACCAGCAGGAACGAGCTCGGAACCCGGGGGTCCTGCCGCCTACCATGGCGCTGTGCGGAGATCCGACCGTCTCAGGACGACCTGCGGGTATCCTCGGGCCCGCAGCCTTCACGGCGGCATGGCTACTGGCCCAGCGGCGGCAGGACGAGTACCAGGTGCGACACGAGCACATCAGCGGGCTCGCCGCCCGCGATGCCACCGATCCACAGGTGATGACGGCGGGGTTCTTCGCGCTCGGCACGTGCACGGTCGCCTTCGCCTCCGCGTTGGAGCGCCGGCTCGGCCCGCGGCCCGGTCTCGGGCCTGCGTTGATCGGCGTCGCAGGCCTCGCGACGATCGCAGCGGGCGTCTTCCGTCGAGATCGGCGATCGAACTTCCCTCCTCCGGGTGAGCCGGCAGGTCAGTCATGGGTGAACGACGTGCACGACGCGGCCGCGGTCGTGGGTGGCGCGGCAGGCACGCTGGGTCTGATCGCGCTCGCACCGGCACTCGCCCGCGAGCCCGCTCTCCGGGATCTGGCCAAACCCGCGCTGGGCGCCGCCTCCTCGAGCGCAGGTATCTCCGCCTGGTTCGTCCGGGATGTGGTCCGACCCGGCAACGGACTGATCCAGCGCCTGAACGTCACGATCCCGCTCGTCTTCATGGCCCGGCTCGCCCTGCGGATGCTGCGGAACGGCGCGCCCGGTCGCTAGCCCGGTGTCGTGACGATCGAGCGGGTGCGATCGACGTCGTCGGCGATCGCGGCGATGAGCTCGTCGACCGAGTCGAACTTCACCTCGTCCCGGAGGCGCTCCCAGAACTCCACGGTGAGCGTGTCGCCGCGGAGCTCGTCGTCGGGGAAATCCAGCAGGAACGCCTCGACGTGCAGCGGCTCCGTCCCGAACGTCGGGTTCGTCCCGACGTCGATCGCCGCGAGGTAGCGACCCCCGTCCTGCAGCTCCGCGACGCCCGCGTAGATCCCCTGGCCCGGCAGCAGGAGCCTCGGCCACGTGCGGAGGTTCGCCGTCGGATAGCCGAGGCCCTTCCCGCGGCCGGCACCCGCGACGACCTCCCCATCGACCACGTATCGCCTGCCAAGTCGCCGTGCGCGGCCACGTGAGGTCGCCCGAGGCGAGTGCTTCGCGGATCGAGGACGAGGAGACGACGCGCCCCTCGAGCTCGAACAGGCCGACCTCGTCCGCGGTCATCCCGAGTGGCTCGCCGACCTCGGCCAACGTCGCGACCGTTCCCGCGGCGCGGTGACCGAACGTGAAGTTCGCGCCGACCCGAGCGTGGATCGCGTGCAACCCCGCCACCAGGACATCGCGGACGAAGTCCTCCGCGGGAACCTGAGAGAACGTCTTCGTGAACGCGAGGACGAGCAGACGTCGACCCCGCACGCCTCGATCAAGGACGCCTTGCGCTCCACGGTGGTGAGCAGGCGCGGCTCTTGACCCGGCGTCAGCGTCTCTCGTGGATGCCGGTCGAAGGTCACGGCCACGCTTCGCGCCTCCCGCTCCTTCGCGGCCTCGACGGTCCGCCCGATCACTTCCTGGTGACCGAGGTGGACGCCGTCGAAGAACCCCACGGTCACGACCGACGGTCCGTCCGGAAGCGGGAGCGCCTCGAGACCTCGGACGATGTCCATGGCGATGGAGGGTACCGGCCGTTCAGCCGGCCAGGATGACCTGCGGCCGAGAGCGAGGTCCGTCGTCCTCGTACACGCCGATCAGACGGCCGTCCGGCCCGAACACGCCGTAGGGGCCCGCGATGCCGGCCGGTCCGAGCGGCCTCCCGTGCGAAGCGGCGGCGGCTTCGTCGGCCTCCAGGTCGAGCCGCGGGAGATGGCCGACGGCGGCCTCGATCGGCAACGGGTCGCTCACCGAATCGGGCGTGACCGCATCCTCCGCCTGGTAGGGACCGATCGCCGTCCGGCGGAGCGCGGTGAGGTGCGCGCCGGACGACACCGCGGCACCCACGTCGGCGGCGAGCACGCGCACGTACGTGCCGCCGGAGCAGACGACGCGGAACCCCACCTCCGGCGGATCGAACGACAGGAGATCGAAGGAGTCGACGCGGATCGAGCGTGGCTCTGCCTCGAGACGCTCGCCCTCACGCGCCGCTTCGTAGAGCTTGCGCCCGCCGACCTTGACCGCGCTGTACGCCGGGGGTCGTTGGAGCGACTCGCCCTCGAGCGATCGCATCGCGTCCGCGACCTGCGCCTCCGTCACGTCGACCGGGGACTCGCGCACCACCTCGCCGTCGGCGTCCAGTGTGTCCGTCTCCACGCCGAGGCGGAGCGTCCCCTCGTAGGTCTTCGGGAGGTCGCCCAGGAAGCGGAGGAGCCTGGTCGCGCGACCGACCCCGATCACGAGCAGCCCGGTGGCCATCGGATCGAGCGTGCCCGCGTGGCCCACCTTCCGGGTGCCGAGGCGCCGACGCACGACATCCACGACGTCGTGCGAGGTCACTCCCGCCGGCTTGTCGACGAGGAGCAGGCCCTCGACCGGAGTCACGACGGTACGGGCGCTTGGCGCAGAGCGGCGACGAGGCGTTCGATCGTCCCCTCTGGCCCGTGCTCCGACGTGTAGCCGGCGGCGAGGCGATGTCCTCCACCGCCGAACGCGGACGCCACGGCCGAGAGGTCGTGTCCGCCCCGGGACCGCACGCTCACCTTGAAGCGTCCGTCCCGCTGTTGCTTCAGCACGGCGGCCACGTCCACGTCGCGCGCGGTGCGGAGGACGTCGATCACGTCGTCCGTGTCGCCGGGCCCGACGCCGGCCTCGGCGAGGTCCGCCTGCGTGAGGTACGTCCAGATGACGCTCGCGCCGGGCACCTCGGTCATCCTGCCGAGGGCCGTGCCGAGCAAGCGGAGGAACCCGGGGTCGTTGTCCTCGTACATCGCGCGCACGAGTCCCGCGTGATCGAAGTCGTGCTCGCGGAGCCGCGCGGCGACCCGGAGCGTCTCCGGCGTGGTCGCCTGGTACTGGAAGCGCCCGGTGTCCGTGACCAATCCGGCGTAGAGACACACGGCCACGTCCGCATCGAAGTCTCCGCCCATCGTCTCGATCAGGCGGAAGACCATCTCGCACGTCGACGAGGCGTCGGGGTCCACGAGACGCACGGTGCCGAAGCCGTCGTTCGAACGATGGTGATCGATCCAGATGAGCTCGCCGGCGCTCGAGGCGGCCTCGCCCAGCATGCCCAGGCGGTCGAACGACGCGCAGTCGCAGGTCACCATCACCCCGGGCTTCGGCGGGAACTTCCGGGGAGGCACGAGGTGTTCGGCACCCGGCAGCAACGTGATCCAGCGCGGGAGGTCGAACGGCTCGTTCGCGAACGAGCACACCGTCGTGACCCCACGGCCGATGAGGAAGTTCGAGAGCCCGAGCATCGACCCGAGGGCGTCCGCATCGGGGTTCAGGTGACACGCGAGCGCCACTTCCTGGGCTCCGCCGAGAGCACCTCCGCGGCCCGGCGGAGCGCCTCCTGCTCGCTCGTCTCAGGCATCGGGCCGCCCCTCCCGCTGCTCTCCTTCTGGGCGATGCAAGCGCGCGATGATCTCCTCGATGTGCTGATGCTGCGCGAGCGTCTGATCCACCTGGAACTCGAGCTCCGGGAGGATCCGCAGCCGGACCTGCTTGCCGAGCGCCTGCCGCAGATGTGGCGTCGCCGACCGCAGGCCCGCGGCCGTCGAACGCTGCTGCTTGTCGTCCCCGAGGACGGTGTAGGACACCCATGCCCGCCGCAGGTCCGCGGTCACCTGCACGCCGGTGACCGTGACGAAGCCGATCCGAGGGTCCTTCAGCTTCTGGATCAGCTCCGCGAGGACCTCGCGGAACTCCTCGGCCACCCGGGCGGTCCTGGCTCCCTGCGTCACGTCTCGATCCCTGCCTTCTCTCGTCCTAGTCGTCCGGTGAATGCAGCGTCATGTCCGTGTCGATGATGTCCACCTCGGCCCAACGCTCGACGAACCGTTCCACGCCGTGCATCACCTTCTTGAGGTGATGACCTTCCGAGCCGACGGCCGCGACACCGAGCTCGGTGCGCTGCCACAGGTCCTGGTATCCCGTCTCGGCCACGGCCACCTGGAACGTGGAGCGGATCCCGTTGCTGAGGGTCTTGATCACGTGACGCTTCTCCTTCAACGATCCGCAGGCCGGGATCCGGAGATCGAGGCGAAGGGCCGCCACCAGCATCAGGAGATCTGGCGGGCGACCTCCTCGACCTCGAAGGCCTCGATCACGTCGCCCTCCTTCACGTCCTGGAAGTTCTCGAGCCCGATCCCGCATTCGAAGCCTTCGCGGACCTCCGCGACGTCGTCCTTGAACCGGCGGAGCGATCCCACGCGGCCCTCGTAGACGACGACGCCGTCGCGGATCAGCCGCACCTGCGAGTTCCGGCGGATCGTGCCTCGGGTGAGGTAGCACCCGGCGATGACCCCGAGCCTCGGGACCCGGAACGTCTGCCGGATCTCCGCCTCACCGAGGATCGACTCGCGCTCCTCCGGCTTCAGCATGCCCGACAATGCGGCCTTCACGTCGTCGATCGCGTCGTAGATCACCCGGTACAACCGGATGTCGACGCCTTCGTTCTCCGCGAGCTCGCGCGCGTTCGCGTTCGGTCGGACGTTGAAGCCCACCACGATCGCGGACGCCGTCTTCGCGAGGTCCACGTCGTGCTCGGTGATCGCGCCGGCGCCGGAGTGCACGAGGTTCACGCGGACCTCGTCCTGCGGCAGCTTCAGGAAGGCATCCGTCAACGCACCGAGCGAACCCTGGACGTCGGCCTTGACGACGAGATTGAGCTCCGGGATGTCCTGGCGCTCCTGGCGACGGAGCAACTCCTGGAGCGAGGCGGGGCGCTGGTTCACGACCTCGGCCGACCGGACACGCGACTCGCGCTCGGCCGCGACGTGGCGAGCCTCGCGTTCGTCCTCGACCTCACGGAACTCGTCGCCGACGTTGGGAACACCCTGCCACCCGAGCACCTGCACCGGCTTCGCCGGGCCGGCGACGTCGACGGTCACCCCGTTCTCGTCGACCATCGCGCGCACCTTGCAGTACGTCGTGCCGCAGACGAGGGCGTCGCCCACGTCGAGCGTGCCCTTCTGGACCAGGACGGTGGCGACCGGTCCCCTCCCCTTGTCCAGATGCGCCTCGAGGACGGTGCCGCGAGCGTGGCCGGTGGGATCACCCTTGAGCTCCGCCAGGTCCGCGACGATCAGGACGGTCTCCAACAAGCCCTCGAGGTTGGCGCTCGTCTTCGCGGAGACATCGACGAACTCCGTGTCGCCTCCCCACTCCGACGGCACGAGCCCGCGCTCCACCATCTGGGTGCGGACGCGGTTCGGATCCGCTTCCTCCTTGTCGATCTTGTTGACCGCCACGATGACCGGCACGCCCGCCGCCCTCGCGTGGTCGAGCGCCTCGACGGTCTGCGGCATCACGCCGTCGTCGGCGGCGACGACGAGCACCGCGATGTCGGTGATCTGGGCGCCCCGCGCTCGCATCGCGGTGAAGGCCTCGTGACCCGGCGTGTCGATGAACGTGATCTCCCGGCCGTTGACATGGGCCTGGTACGCCCCGATGTGCTGGGTGATCCCGCCGAACTCGCCCGAGACCACGTCGGTCGTACGGATGGCGTCGAGGAGTTTGGTCTTGCCGTGGTCGACGTGTCCCATGACGGTGACCACCGGGGAGCGCGGCACGAGCTTGGACTCGTCGACCTCGTCCTCGCGTTCGCGCTCCTCCGCTTGGAGCTCGTCTTCGAGGCCGACGATCTCCACGTGATATCCGAGCTCGGATCCGAGGGTCTCCAGGGCTGCGTCAGAGAGCGACGTGGTCGCGGTGACCATCTCCCCGGACTGGAACAGGATCTTCACGATCTCGACGGGAGACCGGTTGGTCTTCTCCGCGAAGATCTGCGGGGTGGATCCCCGGACGATCTGCAGGACCGGTCCCTCGGGGACCGCTGGTACGGCGGCCACGGCGGGAGCCGGGACGGCGGCGGGCACGGCAGCAGGCGCGGGGACCTCGGGCGCCGGCGCGACGGCCTCGCTCTCAGCGGGCGGCGCGGCTTCCTCGACGGGCGCAGCCGCCGCCTTCGGGGCAGCCTTCTTGGGCTTGGCCTTGGGGCGCGGCTTCGGCGGCGGCTCCATGACCTGGCGAGGCTTGGCGGGCTTCGTCACCTTGCCGCCGGACGCACGGAGCCGAGGCACGAGGTCTTCGGGCACGCTGGAGGAGGCGGATTTCCCCACCACACCCATCTTCTCGAGCGTCTCCAGCAGCTCCTTGCTGGACACGTCGAGCTCCTTCGCGAGCTCGTGGATCCTCATATCGCCGGAAACGCCTCCTCGATGTCGTTCCTAAGCCTAGCGAGTTCCTCTTCGGCCAACCCCACGCGCAGGGCTCTGACCAGCGCGCCCCGCCCGACGGCCGCGCTCACGCACGCGCGATCGCGATGGACGTACGCGCCTCGTCCCGGCGCCGTGCCGAGCGAGTCGACCTGCACGCCCGACGGCGTCCGGACGACCCGGAGCAGGTCAGCCTTCGGCGCGCGTCTCCGACATCCGACGCACGTGCGCTCCGGCCGCGCCCCCGCCATGGCCGATCATCCTTCCGCCGGCGCCTCCGCGGGCGCGACCTCCGCCGGTGCCGTGGCGAGCTCCGGTGCGACCGGCTCGGCCTCGACGGGGGTTGCTTCCTCAGGCGTGGGCTCGGCTCCTGCGCCGGTGGCCACCTCCTCCACCGTCTCCTCCTGATCTGCCGCCGGAACCTCGGACACCGGAGCGTCGTCCGCCGCCGGAACCTCCTCAGCGGGCGGTGGCGGTGCGGGGGTCGGAGCAGGTGGCGGCTCGGCCGCTTGGCTCTCCGACTTGATGTCGATCCGCCACCCCGTCAACCTCGCCGCGAGCCGGGCGTTCTGCCCCTCCCGGCCGATCGCGAGGGAGAGCTGATAGTCCGGCACGATCACGAGGGCGGTCTGCGTCTCGGGGTTCACCGTCACCTCTCGAACCTTCGCCGGCTGCAGGGCGTTCGCCACGAACGTCGCCGACTCGTCGGACCACGGCACCACGTCGATCTTCTCGCCTCGGAGCTCGTTGACGACCATCCGGACGCGCGAGCCCTTCGGCCCCACGCAGGCGCCGACCGGGTCGACCGCGGGCTCGTTCGAGGCCACCGCGATCTTCGACCGGTGGCCCGGCTCGCGAGCCACGGCCATGATCTCGACGATCCCCTCGTCGATCTCGGGCACCTCGAGCGCGAAGAGCGACTTCAGCAAGCCCGGATGCGTCCGCGACACGACGATCTGGGGACCCTTCGTCCCGCGACGAACCTCCGTGATGTAGGCCTTGAGCCGTTCCCCGTGCCGCAGCGGCTCCGACGGGACCTGCTCGCCCTGCGGCAGCAGCGCCTCGACCTTGCCGAGGTCGAGCAGCGTGTACCGCCGCTCCTGCTGCTGGACGATGCCGGTGACGACGTCGCCCTCCCGGCCGGCGAACTCCTCGTAGGTCATCTCCCGCTCCGCGTCGCGCAGCTTCTGGAAGATCACCTGCTTCGCCGTCTGGGCGCCGATCCGACCCTTGAAGTCGTCGGTGACCTCCACCTCGGCCTCCGAGATCACCTTCATCTCGAGACCCGGCGGCTCGTCGCTCCCCTCGGCCGGCGGGACGTCGACCTCCTCCAGCTCCTGCTGCCACATGCGGAGATCGCCCGTCTCGGGATCGATCAGGGCTCGGAACCCGGCGAACTCGTCGTCGGCGTCGGGGTGCTCCTGCTTCCAGTGCGCCTTGTAGGCGGAGGCCATCGCTTCCTGCAAACCACCCAGGATCGTCTCGAAGGCGATGCCCTTCTCCCGCTCGAGCTCCCGCAACGCGGCGATCATCTCCGCATTCATCGGTCGCCCCCCTTCAACTCTTCCTCCCAGTCGACCACGGTCTTGGCCGCGGCCACCTTCGCGAGGGCGACGAGACGCTCGCCCTCCGCGGCCGCGATCCGGATCGCGTCGTCCTCCGCGGCACGGAGCTCACCCTCGAGCACGCCTTCGTCGGTCTTGACGAGCACCCGCTCGCCGACGGCGCGACGGAAGTCCTGGGGGCGGCGCAGCGGCCGCTCGATGCCGGGCGTGGACACCTCGAGGGCGTAGGGACCGGGTTCGAAGCCCTCGAGATCGAGCCGGCGAGACACCTTCTGGGAGATCTCCGAGATCGTGTCCAGGTCGACGCCGCCCTCACGGTCGACCGTGATGCGGAGGATGCGGCGACCGCTCTCGCGCCCGAAGGTCACGTCGACGAGCTCGAGGCCTTCGCCCTCGATCACGGGTCTGACCAGCGTCTCCGCGTCCACGTTCCCCTCCTCTCGCTCTCGGCTGTCGGTCTCCGCCGATCTCGCTCCTCCACAAAGAAAGTGGGCGGCGAGCCCACTTCCGGCCGTGCAGTTGGTCCTCGAACTCCAAGTATAGACAGGGACTCCCGAACCGACGGAGCGGAAGGGCTCAGGGAACGCCGGCGAGCAGGTCTTCGACGGCTCGCGTCGCCTCGGCCAGGGGTGCTTGGGTTCGTGCTCCTGTGGCTCGAACCTTCAGGTCGACCGTCCCGGCCTCGATCCCGCGGGATCCGACCACCACCTGCACCGGGTAGCCCACGAGGTCCGCGTCGGCGAACTTCACGCCGGCTCGCTCCTCCCGGTCGTCGAGGACGGCTTCGATCCCGCGCTCGCCGAGCTCTCGGTAGATCCGCTCGGCCTGCTCGGTCACCGCGGGCGCATCGGCGTTCGCCATGATGATCGCGACCTCGAAGGGCGCCAGACGCTTCGGCCAGATCATGCCGGCGTCGTCGTGGTTCTGCTCGACGACCGCCGCCATGATCCGGCTGATACCGATCCCGTAGGACCCCATCACGTAGTGACGCTGCGACCCGTCCTCGGCCTGATAGGTCGCCTCGAGCGGCTCCGAGTAGTAGGTCCCGAGCTGGTAGATGTGCCCGACGACGATCGAGCGTCCGATGTGGAGCTCGCCGCCGTCCATCGGGCATCGGTCGCCCTCGCGGATCTGGACGAGGTCCTCCCATCGGTCGACCCGGAAGTCACGGTCCACGTTCGCGCCCGTCACGTGGACGTCGGGCCGGTTCGCGCCCGTGACCCAGTTCGCGCGCCCCCGGACCGATGGGTCGGCGAAGATCGTGACGTCCGAGCCGAGCCCCTGCGGACCCACGAACCCCTTCGCGAACCCGAGCCGGGCGAAGTCCTCGTCCTCGAAGCGCCGCACCCGTTCGGGGAAGTGCAGGCGCGCGAGCTTCTTCTCCCCCACCTCGCGGTCTCCCGGGACCAACACCGCGACGGCTCGGCCCTCGACGTCGAACAGGATGCATTTCAGCGTGGACTCGGCGGGCACGCCCATCTGCTCGACCATCAGGTCGATCGTCACCGCACCGGGCGTCTCGACCTCCGTGAGGGGCTCGAGCTCTCCGGGGCTCGTCGGCTCGGGTGCGCGCGGCGTCGCGGCCTCGGTATCCGCCAGGTAGTCGCCGTTCTCGCACCGGACGAAGAGGTCCTCACCGACCTCGGCGAGCGCCATGAACTCGTGGTTCACCCCACCACCGATCGTCCCGGGGTCGGCTTGGACGATCACGGTGTCCAAGCCCAGGCGGTCGAACACGCGCTCGTAGGCCTCGTACATCACGCGGTAGGACTCGCGCATCCCGTCCTCGTCGCGATCGAACGTGTACGCGTCCTTCATCAGGAACTCGCGGCCGCGCAGGAGCCCGTACCGAGGGCGGCGCTCGTCCCGGTACTTCCACTCCACCTGATACACGTTGACGGGCAGGTCCTTGTACGACGGGAACTCCTGCTGGACGAGGGGGGCCACGACCTCCTCCTGGGTCGGTCCCAGGAGGAACTCCCGACCGTGGCGGTCCTCCATCCGGAAGATCTCCTCCCCGTACGCGTCCCAGCGGCCGGTCTGCTTCCAGGGCTCGGCGGGCAGCACGATCGGCATGCGGAGCTCCTGCGCACCCGACGCGTCCATCTCCTCGCGCACCACCCGCTCGATCTTCGCGATGGTGCGGAGCCCGAGCGGCATCGTCGTGTAGATGCCGGCCGCGACCTTGCGGATGAAGGCGGCGCGCAGCAACAGCCGGTGCGAGGGGACCTCGGCCTCGGCCGGATCCTCCCGGAGCGTGCGCGCGAAGAGCCTCGATACCCGCATGGGGGGAAGGATACCGGCGGGCTCGCGCCCGCCGGTTCTTACACGTCCCCGACCGAGGCGATCACCTGCTGCCAGAGGTGGGTCTGGGTCCCGCCCACACCGTCGTCCACGGGATAGGCACCGTACGTGGCCATCTGCGCTGGGGTCAGCGGATCTCGGGAGATCGCGGTGTAGTCGCCCCAGCGCTCGAGGCCGGACCCGAACTCGTACCGCCCGACGCCGGACTGGATGAGCACCGACGAGGAGCCGCGGGCACCCGGCTGGATCGCGCTCGCGTAGGCAGCCAGACACTCGCCCGCTCCCGCCCGCGCGTAGTTGACCCAGATCTTCCCGTCGCCGTCGGTCGCGATCGACGGCCACCCGAGATCTCGGTTGACGGCACCGACCGTGCCCGCCCGCGACACATCGGACTGAGCGAGCGCCGAGGCGGGGTCGACCTCCCACCACCGGATCACGGATTCGGCCGCGCCGCCGCCGACGTTTCCGTCCCGCGCGATCACCGTGTACAGGCGCCCGAGATCGCCGTCCCAGAACGCGGACGTGAGCCGGAGGTCACCGGTATCCCAATTGTCGTTGAGACCTCCGGGGTTCGCGGGGCACTGCCGTCCGAATCGCGGATACGACATCGGGCCGCCGGCGACCTGCGCTCGCGTGAGCTTGAGGACGCCGTTGACCACCTTCAGGCGCCACAGGATCAGCTTGCCGGTCGACCCGTTGAAGTCCATCGAGGTCATGAACTGGACCGTGGGCGAACCGCCGAAGGAGACCGTCGGCACGATCGTGAATGCCTGCGACCCATCCGGATCCTTCGTCTGGACCCGGCTGAACACCTTGATCGGGACGACCGGCACCGAGCAGTCGTACAACGGGGTCTTCCGGATGGAGACCACCTGCACGTACCTGAACCCTCCGATGGCCGGGGCGTGCGAGAAGTCGAACTGGTTCGTGGTCAGCGTGACACGATCCTCCGTGAACCCGATCATCGGATAGTCGGCGAACTGCTTCCCGTTGTTCGCGACCTGGTCCCCCGACATGTGGAGCACGCACCAATCGTTCGTCGTGTCCTCGGACCCCTCCGGGATCACGACCACCGAGATGAACGACTGGGTGGCGGTCGCCGACAGGAACACCAGGATGAAGCGCTGCCGGTACGGGTCGTAGACCACCTTCGGATCGAACGCCTCGGCTGCGCCCGGCAGTGCTCCGTCGAGGTTCTCGAGCGGCCTCGGCGGGTCGAGCTCGACGCCGGCTCGGTCGTAGAAGGCCATGTGCACGTTGACCGCGGCGAGGTGGTAGATCTCGCCCAGCGCGCCGGTGGGATCTCCGGGTGAGGTGACATCGAGGTCAGGAACGCCGTCGAAGGCGGGCACCGTGACGATCGGCGCGAGCGGGCCGCCCGCGGATCTGGTCAGTGAGCTGGATCCCGCGGCGCTTCCCTGCTCCGGTCGTTGGTCGCTCCCCGGACGCACGAGTCGGGGAACCTCCGTCGGCGCGGGCGCGCCGGGATCGACCGCTCGATCGATCCCCGCGACGTGGATCCTCGGGGCGGTTTCGGACGGAGCCCCGGACCGCGCGGGAACCGGGATCGCGAGCACGGTGACGAGCGCGGTGAGTCCCCAGATGACGCGACGACGCATCAGGCATCCTCCCCTGATCCTGTGCGACGCCCTCCCGCCGCATGAGCCGCCAAACGTAGCAGGCCGTTGACGGTGAAGGAATCGAGATACCATCGGCGCCACGATGGCAACGGCGAAGATCGCCTGGGCGTGGTCGAGGGGCACGAGGACCCTTCGGCGTCCTCGGACCCTGGGGCCGCCGCGCTGATCTCTGCACATCACCGCGACGAGCCCCGGGCAACCACCCGGGGCTCTTCCGTTGAGGGAACGATGAGGAGCCTCCGTTGAGACCCAGCCTGGAGATCCGGCCCGACCGAGCCGCGTTCGACGCGCTCGCGCGTGACTGGGCGCTGGTCCCCGTGTGGGCGGAGCTGCTCGCCGACGTGTCCACCCCCGTCGGCCTCTTCCCCGCGGTCGCCGGCGACGGTCCGGGGATCCTCCTCGAGTCGGTGGAGCGCTCCGAGCGCTGGGGTCGCTACTCCTTCGTCGCCGGCGACCCGGCCGCGACCCTGGTGCTCGACGGTGACGGCCTCCGGGTCGAGGATGCGCGACGGGAGCTGCCACTCACGGTGGAGCAGCGCGGGGCGGCGCGGGAGGCGCTGATCGCCGCGGCCAGGTCGCTCCACGGCCCGCGGCTGCCCGATCTGCCGCCACTCACCGGAGGATTGATGGGCTATCTCGCGTACGAGGCGGCCGCGCTGCTCGACGGACACCCGTCGCCGCACCCCGCCGATGCGCCGTGCCCCCCGATCGGACTGCTGGTGATCGATCGAGCGGTGGTCTTCGACCATTGGCGGCAACGGCTCATCCTGGTGGCACACGTGCCCGCGGGCGGCTACGACGAGGGCGTCGCGGCACTGGAGGAGCTCGCCGGCCGGATCGCGGAAGCGGCCACGCCCCCGCTCGCGTCGGTGCAGAGTCCCGAGACCGTGGGCGAGGGCGAGGCGAACATGTCGGACGAGGAGTATCGCGAGATCGTCTCCTCGTTCCAGGAGCACATCCTCGCCGGCGACATCTACCAGGGCGTCCCGTCGAGGCGGGTCTCCTTCGAGGCCGCGGGCGGCGGGTTCCCGATCTACCGCCGCCTGCGCGTCTCGAACCCGGCGCCCTACATGTTCTTCCTCCGGATGGTCGGCATGGAGCTGGCGGGTTCCTCACCCGAGCCGCTCGTCCGAGTCGAGGGCCGGCGGGTGTCTGCCCGGCCGATCGCCGGCACCCGTCCCCGCGGTCAGACCGAGGTACGAGACCGGCTGCTCGAGCACGAGCTCCTGGCGGACCCGAAGGAGCAGGCCGAGCACGCGATGCTCGTCGATCTCGCGCGCAACGACCTGGGCCGAGTGTGCGTGCCCGGCAGCGTCCGCCCCACCGAACTGATGCAGGTGGAGCGGTTCTCGAAGGTGATGCACATCGTGTCGACCGTGGAGGGCGATCTCCGGGAGGACCGGCACCCGCTCGACGCGCTGGCCGCGACGTTCCCGGCCGGCACCGTGACCGGGGCGCCCAAGCGCCGGGCGATGGAGCTGATCGCGGAGCGCGAGCCGACGCCTCGGGGCCCGTACGCCGGCGCCGTCGGCTACCTCACGTTCGCCGGCGACCTCGACTTCTGCATCACGATCCGAACCGCGGTGATCACGGATGGTCGCGTCCACGTACAGACGGGGGCAGGCGTCGTGGCGGACTCGGATCCGGAAACGGAGCTCGCCGAGACCAAAGCGAAGGCCGAGGCGTTGTTGCCGGCGATCGGGATCCCCGGCAGCCGAGGGGGTGCCGATCCCGTCGTGATCCTCGTCGTCGACCACTACGACAGCTTCACCTACAACCTCGTCCAGCTGATCGAGGGCCTGGGTCGGACGACCGAGGTCGTGAAGTCCGACGGTGCGTCTGCTGAGGAGCTCGTCGCCCGCGAGCCGGAGGCGGTGGTGCTCTCCCCGGGCCCGGCCACCCGAGGGACGCCGGCGCCTTCCCGGAACTGCTCCGCCTGCTGCCCGATCGGACCCCGGTCCTCGGGGTGTGCCTCGGACATCAGGCGCTCGGCATCGCGAGCGGTGGAACCGTCGACCGCACGACGCCGTTCCACGGGAAGGCTTCCCTCGTCCACCACGAGGGCCACGGCATCCTCGAAGGCGTCACGAACCCGTTCGAAGCAGGCAGGTACCACTCGCTGGTCGTGCTCCGCGACGACCTGCCCGCCGAGCTCGAGCTCACCGCGTGGACCGAGGACGGGTTGGTGATGGCGACGCAGCATCGCGAGCTCCCACGGTTCGGGGTCCAGTTCCATCCGGAGTCGATCCTCACGCCGGAGGGACCGAGGATCGTCGAGAACTTCCTGGCGCTCGCGGGCTGACTACGGCGCCGGGCAGCCGGGACCGTAGGCGAACGCCCCGGAGTTGAACGACACCTTGCAGGCAGAGGCGTCCACGGCCACGAAGGCACCTGCGGGCACCCGCTTGAGCTGATCGACGAAGGCGTACGTCCAGCGAGGGTCCACGGCGCCCTGGAAGTACCAGTCGCTCCCGTTGTCGGCGACGATCATCCCGTAGCGCTTCATCGCCCGGAGAACGATCTGCGCGCGGGACGAGTAGCCGCTCATGTCGAAGCCGGCGCGGAGCCGGAACCTCGCTCCCATCGGAGGGCAGGTCGGATCGGCGACGCCCGCCTGGTGGCGAGCCGGCCACACGTAGCTCCGACGGGTGCAGCCCACCGTGAAGCGCAGCGCATGGTGGATCCCGGCGTTCGGTCCGAAGACCTCGTCGTACCGCACGAGCCCCGGGAAGATCGGCAGACCGGCGGCGTCGGCGCTCGTCCAACCGGCCGGGCGGAGCGCGTTCGAACCGAGGTCGAAGATGGCCCCGCTCCCCGCCCGGGGGTTCCCGCCGTTCCGCCGGACGCCGAAGAGCTCGTAGAGCCGACACGTGCCCTCGTCGATCATGATCGCGTGGCGGTCGGATCCGCCCTCGATCTGCACGTCGCCGCCGAACGGGTAGGGACCGGGATCGCTCTCGTCCTCGTACTGGAAGTCGATCGAGACCTTCGTGTGCGAGGAAGGAACGACGTCGAAGGGGATCCCGTAGGAAGGGGGTCCGAAGTCCGGGTGCAGTCGTGTCGACCCCGCGTGCGTGGCCTGCTTCCACGTCCTGCTCTTCTGATGGATCGGGAGCCTGCGGATGTCCATGTTCCACACGTTGTTGGCCGGGAAGACCGAGCACGAGGTGCCCGGCACGTCTGCGGCGCCGGCCGTGACGGGGACGACGAAGACCAGGAGCGCCGCCGCGGCGGCCGACAGTGCGAGGATCCGCTTCACCTCCCGGATATCGGCCGCCGCGGCCCCGGGCTCAAGCGCGATCGGGTCAGTCGGAGCCGGAGGGAGCGTCCGCGGCCATCTTCTTGGCCTCGGCCACCAGGCGCGAGACGAACTCGGACTCCGGGATCTTGTCGACCACCTCGCCCTTGACGACGAGGAATCCCTGGCCCTTGCCGGCCGCGATCCCCAGGTCTGCTTCGCGCGCCTCGCCCGGCCCGTTCACGACGCAGCCCATCACGGCCACGCGGATCGGCACCTTCAGTCCCTCGCGCTCGAGCGCCTCGTTGACCTGCTTCGTCAACCCGAGCACGTCGACCTCGGCGCGGCCGCACGACGGGCAGGCCACGAGATCCAGCCCGCGCTTCCGCAGTCCGAGCGACTGCAGGATCGTCGTCCCGACCTTGACCTCCTCGACGGGATCGTCCGTGAGCGAGACGCGGATCGTGTCGCCGATCCCTTCGGAGAGCAGCGCCCCGATCCCGACCGCGCTCTTCACGCCGCCCATCGGCATCGGGCCCGCTTCGGTGACGCCGAGATGCAGCGGGTAGTCGCACTTCTCCGCGAGCTGCCGGTACGCCTCGATCATCACCCTCGCGTTCGAGTGCTTCACGGAGATCTTGATGTCGAAGAAGTCCTCGTCCTCGAGGATCCGGGCTTCGTCGAGAGCGGACTCCACCAACGCCTCGGGGGTCGGCGCGCCGTAGCGCGCGAGCAGATCCTTCTCGAGCGAGCCGGCGTTCACGCCGATCCGGATCGGCACCCCCCGCGCCTTCGCCTCCCGGGCGATCACCCGCACCTTGTCCTGGTACTTGATGTTCCCGGGGTTGATCCGCAGGCCTTGGATCCCGGCCTCGAGCGCGGCGATCGCGTACTTCCACTGGAAGTGGATGTCGGCGATGACCGGCACCGTCGACTTCGCCGCGATCGCCTCCAACGCCCTCGGCGTCCTCCCAATGCGGGACGGCGACGCGCACGATGTCCACACCCGCGGCCACGAGCGACGCGATCTGCTGCAACGTCGCATCGATGTCCGAGGTCTTCGTGGTCGTCATCGATTGGATCGAGATCGGCGCGTCGCCGCCCACGGCGACGCTGCCCACGTGGAGCTGTCTCGTTGACGCGGCGGGGGGTCATCACGGTCAAGTGTGTCAGCTCCCGAACACCTGGAACGTGATGGTTCGGTCCTTCGGCTCGTCCATCTCGAAGAAGAGCAGCCGCTGCCACGTCCCGAGCGACGGTTCACCTGCGGCGACCGGGATCGCGTGCGACGTGGCCGACAGGAGCATCGCCTTCACGTGGGCGTGTCCGTTCTTGCGCTCGTCGGCATGCAGGTTCTGGGTCCGGAGCTCGAAGTCGTCGTGCCGGTAGTACGCGCCCTGATCCGGCACGAGCTCGGTGAGGTGGCGGCGGAAGTCGTCGAGCGCGCCGTCCTCCCACTCGTTGATCAGGAGCGCGCAGGTGGTGTGAGCGCAGAACGCGACCACGAGCCCGTCGGTGATCCCCGCGTCCTTGACGGCACGACGGAGGTCGTCGGTGAGATCGAGGAACGCGTATCGCTCGGGGGGATTGACCGTCAGGGTCGTCGTGGACGTCTTCATCGGTCGCTCGCCTCGGCCGCGGGAAGGTCGAAGGTGAAGATGCTCCCATGGCCCGGCTGGCTCTCGGCCCTGATGTGACCGCCGTGCGCTTCCACGACCGACCGGGCGATCGCCAGCCCGATCCCGGTCCCGCCCTCTCCGCGCCCCCGCGCGGGGTCGGCACGGTAGAAGCGCTCGAAGAGCCGCGGGAGGTGCTCGGGGGGGATGCCGGCCCCGGTGTCGGAGACCGCCACCTCCACCGATCCGTTCCTCCGGCGAGCCGAGACCGTGACGCTTCCCCCGTCAGGGGTGAACCGAACCGCGTTGTCGACGAGGTTGAACAGGACCTGGTGCACGCGCTCCCGATCGGCCGAGAGGTCGGGCAGATCCGCGGAGACGTGGTTCAACAGGTGGACGCCCCGGCCCGGCAGCGCGACGTCGATCTCGGAGATCAGGTCGTCCACCAGCGGTTGCAGCGGGAGTTCCTCGATCCGGAGCGGCACCTCACCCGACTCGAGGCGCGACAGGTCCAACAGCTGATCGACGAGACGCCCGAGCCGCTCGACCTGCGCGAGCATCACCCCGAGCGTGGCCGGCTCGGGCTGCTCCACACCGTCCAGGAGGTTCTCGAGGTGGGCGCGGATCGCCGTGATCGGCGTCTTGAGCTCGTGGGAGACGTTGGCCACGAGGTCGCGCCGGCTCTGCTCCAGGTGCTCGAGCTCGCCGCGCATCCGGTCGAACGCCGTGGCGAGCTTCCCGACCTCGTCCCGGCTCCTCGTCTGCACCCGCACGGAATAGTCCCCCGATCTCCATCCGCCGGGCGGCCTCCGCCATGTCGCGGAGCGGCTGCGTCATCCCTCGGGCCATCAGCCGCGCCACGACGAGCGAGACGCTCGGCGGCGACGAGACCCACGAGGAGGAACTGCCACCACACGCTCTGGAGGAAGCCGGTGGTCGCCGACAGGCGACCGAGGAACCCCCTGGACGGCGACCGCGTCAACGCGGTGACGGAGCCACCGTCCGCCGTGGGCACGGTGGCGAACACGTTCGCGCCGACCACTCCCCACCGCGGCGCCTCGACGCGGAGCCGCGGCAGCTCGACCGAGATCCGTCCCACGGGTCTCGGTGGAGCCATCCGGATGGAGGATCACCACCATCGTCTCGGCCGGCACGACATCCAACTGACCGGTCGCGGCCTTCCGCGCGAGGCTGAGTGCGTCGATCGCCTCGGAATCGCGCGGGGAGTTGCGGAGCGCGAACGCGATCAGCACGTAGCTGATGAGCAGCGCGAGGCCGACCGCGATCACGACCGTCGATCCGAGCTTCGCTCGGATCGACGTGAGCCTGTCGAGCGGGCGGGTCGCCATCCTCACTCCTTGAACGCGTACCCGACACCGTGGACGGTGCGGATGAAGCGCGGGTCGTTGCCGTCCTCGCCGATCTTGCGACGCAACCTGGCGACGTGCGAATCCACGACCCGGCCGCCGGCATGGTCGCGATAGCCCCAGATCCGGTCCATCAGCTGATCCCGGGCGAGCACCACACCGGGTTCGCGAGCGAGGGTGAGGAGGATCTCGAACTCGAGCGGCGTCAGCGGGATCTCCGACCCGTCCACCTCGACGCGGCGGCGCTTCGCGTCGATCACGAGACCGTCGTGCTCGATCGGCTCGCCGTCGGGCGAGGTCTCGATCCGCTCCCGCCGACGCAGGATCGCCTGGACGCGCACGGCGAGCTCTCGCAGGCTGAACGGCTTGGTGAGGTAGTCATCCGCGCCGACCGCGAACCCCGCCACCTTGTCCGCCTCCTCCGCCTTCGCGGTCAACATCAGGACCGGCGTCCACCCGTCCCGCTGGATCCGTTTGCAGACCTCGAGCCCGTCCATCCCCGGCAGCATCAGGTCGAGGACCACCAGGTCGGGATGGTGTTCGGCGTGCTGCCGGATGGCGTCGGGCCCGTCGGACGCGACGACGACCTGATAGCCCTCGCTCTGGAGACGGGCCCGAACGGCTTCGGCGATCGCCTCCTCGTCCTCGACGACGAGCACGGTCTGTGCAGCCACGGGGTCATCGTATCTACCCACCCAGGCCGGCCGGTGCCAGGGGGATGGAGAAATCGTGCTGAGCGGGCGCTAGATGAGCGGCAGCGGTTCCGTGATGTCGAGGAAGACCGTCGCGATGGCGAAGATCGACAGGAAGACGATCACCGCCGCGGAGACCGGGACCAGCTTCCGGTAGTCGGCCTGGCGGCCGGTGATCTTCTCCCAGGCCAGGAGCAGCAGGTGACCACCGTCCAGCGGTGGAAGCGGCATCAGGTTCACGACCCCGATGAAGATCGTGACGTAGGCGGCGAAGCCCAGGAACAGACCCCCAGTCGCCTCGCTCGCCGGCATCCCCGATCTGGCGGCTCACCCCCACCAGGCTGGTGACGTCGTCACCGCGCCGTGGCTCGTCGGTGAAGAGCACGGAGAACGTCCGGCCCACACCCACCGTGAAGATCTTCGGGATCGTCGTGACGCTGTTCCACGCCGCCCTGCCGACCCACTCGCCCGAGAAGACGGCGGACCTCGGGATCGACAACGGCTCGGCCCCGAGGGTGAACCCGATGCGTCCCTTCGTGATCTCGTCCTCCGTCACGAGGAGCGGCACGATCTCGAGCGAGAGGCGACGTCCGTCTCGGTCGATCACGTAGGTGAGGGGTTCCTCGGGATGATCGCGCGCGTATCGCGTCACGAACGTTCCGAGCGAATCCGGCGTCGGGTTCTCGAGGTCGCCGACCCTGATCACCACGTCGCCGACCTGGAGTCCCGCCGCGGCCGCCGGCGACGTCGTGCCGTCGAGCGTCTGCGCGATCTCTCCCACGACGACGAGGTCGGTGTTCGGGTCCCCGTACGTCACGAACAGCGTGAAGTACAGGACGGCGCCGACCAGGACGTGTGACAGCGGACCCGCGAGGATCACCAGCGCGCGCTGCCAGATGGGCTTCGAGCCGTACGCGCGTGCGACATCCTCCGGCGGGACCGTCTCGTACGGGTTCATCCCCGCGATCTTCACGTAGCCGCCCGCCGGGATCGCCTTGATCCCGTACTCGGTCTCGCCTCGCTTCACGGACCAGAGCTTCGGCCCGAACCCGACGAAGTACTCCTGGATCTTGAAGCCGAACCGCTTCGCGACCAGCAGGTGACCCAGCTCGTGGACCGGGATCACGACGAGCAGGATCAGTGCGAGGAACCCGGCGATCGCGAGGGGACCGCCCACCTACCGATCCTCGATGATCTCGACCGTGCGACGGCGAGCCCAGGTATCCGCCCGCTCGATGTGCACGACCGAGACGACCGAGGGTGGTTCGTGTTCATCGACGATCGTCTGCACGATCTCCACGATGCGCGGGAGCGGGATCTTCCCGTCGAGGAACGACATCACCGCCACCTCGTTCGCGGCGTTCATCACCGCGGGGAACGTGAGCCCGAGTCCGCCCACGCGGTACGCGAGGTCCACGGCGGGGAAGGCCTCGTGATCGACGGGCTCGAACGTGAGCGGTGACTCGGTGAGCGGGAGCGGGGCGACGCCGGTGGGGAGCCGCTCCGGCCAGGCCAACGCCTGCTGGATCGGCAGCCGCATGTCCGCCGTCGCCAACTCGGCGCGCATCGATCCGTCGCGGAACTCCGCGATCGCGTGCACGAGCCCCTCCGGGTGGATCAACACGTGGATCTGCGAGTACTCCAGGCCGAACAGGTAGTGCGCCTCGATCACCTCGAGGCCCTTGTTCATGAGGGTCGCGGAGTCGATCGTGATCTTGGGGCCCATCGACCACACCGGGTGCTGGAGCGCCTCCTTCATCGAGGCCTTCGCCAGCTCCGTCGCCGTCCAGCCCCGGAACGGGCCTCCGGAGCCGGTGATCACGACGCGCTTGAGGTCCTCACGGCGCTCGCCGCGGAGCGCCATCGCGAGCGCCGCGTGCTCGGAGTCCACCGGCAGGAGCCGTTCCGGCTCCCCCTTGATGAGGTCCATCACCAGCTCACCGCCCACCACGAGCGACTCCTTGTTGGCGAGGGCCAGGGTCTTCCCACTCTGCAGGGCGGCGAGGGTCGGGCCCAAGCCCGACGACCCCACGAGCGCGTTCAGCACGATGTCCGCGTCGGCCTCCGATGCCAGACGCTCCGCCGCATCGGGTCCGACGACGAACTCCACGCCGCGGATCGAGCCGAGGCTCTGCCGGACCTCTTCGGCGGCGGTCTCGTCCGCGATCCCGACCACCGGCGGAAGGAACTCGCGGATCTGACCGGCCAGCAGCTCCTGGTTCGTGCCGGCAACCGACAGGCCGATGACCTTGAATCGCTCCGGATTGCGACGGATCACATCCAGAGCCTGAGTCCCGACCGAGCCCGTCGATCCGAGGATGGTGACGCTCCGCATGGCAACAGACTACCCCCGAGTGCAAGGGAACAAGCGACGGCCGACCAGAACGCTTACTGGTAGGCGATGATCCGCAGCAGGAGGAGGGCGGCCGGCGCCACGAACAGCAACGAATCGATCCTGTCCAACACGCCGCCGTGTCCGGGGAGGACGCTCCCCATGTCCTTCACGCCCACGTCGCGCTTGATCAACGACTCCGCGAGGTCACCGAACGTCGCCGCCAACGAAACGACGAGGCCCAGCAGCACGGCGTTCAACCGGCTCGCCTGGAAGATGCCGGGTCCGGCGTCGACGAGCGCGGTCACGAAACCGACCGAGATGATCACCGTTCCGAGGGTCCCGACGATCAGCCCCTCGATCGACTTCTTGGGGCTCGTCGCGGGCGCGAGCGGACGCTGGACGAACGAACCGCCCCAGACGGAGCCGATCACGAACGCCACGGTGTCGAACACGAACGTGAGGGCGATCACGGCGACCACGACCTGCGTCTCGAACGTCGTGAGGATGATGAGCAGCGATCCCGCGAGCACGGGGATCCAGACCACTCCCAGCAACGTCAGGCCGATGTTGCCGACCAGGTCCTTGCGATGCGGCGCGGGAACCGTCAGGTACCAGAGGAACGTGGCGAGCAAACCGAGGGAGAGCATCGATACCAGCCCGGCCTCGCCGTGATAGTAGGCACCGGCCAGGATCAGCGCGCCGCTCACGAGGCCGACCGCGGTCGCGGGCTGGCGGTGGTGCTTCGCCATCACGCCGTAGAGCTCACCCTGCGCGACCAGCGCCACGACGGCCGCGAAGATCGCGAAGACGCCCTCGCCGATGAGGAGGGCCACCAAGGCGACCCCGGCCAGCACGATGCCCGTGAGGAACGCGGCGGGCACGTCTCGTTCCGTCCCGCGCCTGTCGAGGTCGGCTCCGACCTCGACCGCGGCCGGCTCCTGCCAGCTGGGTCCTCCCAGTCCCTCCGTGCCGACGACGATCGTCCGGGAGGGGTCCTCTTCCGCCATGGCGGCGAACACGTCCTCGTCCTCCGCTTCCTCAGCGGGGTACGGCTCGGCGCCCAACTCCTCCATCAGGTCATCCGCGCTGTCCTCGTCGATCTGCACGACCCGGGGCGGAGGCGCGGCGACGCCGCCCTCTTCACCGAGGGAGTCGGCGAAGTGAGCCGCCGCCTCCTCCAGTTCCGCCTCCGACGGGCGTGCTCCTTCTTCGCCCCCCGGAGGCCACACCTCGCCCGCGGCGGGCGGGCCGAAGAGATCCGCCTGCTCGTCGTCCGGAGACTGCAGCTCCGCCCGAGCCGCGACCTGCTGGTCGTGCTCGTCTTCGTCGACCGAGGCCCCGAGTGCCTGCCCGACCGGCTCGAGCGAAGCGGTGTCGTACCAGTCGCCGTCGTCGCCATCCTCGTCTTCGAAGACCGCCGCCGGCACCTCGTCGGCCGCCTCGGCCGCGGGCACGTCGACGACGGGCTCGGGCTCGGTCCGGACGACGACGTGCTCTTCCTCCGAGGGTCCTGCGGTCGGCGGAGCTTCTTCCGGGTCGTCCCAGTCGACGTCTTTGATCGGGGCGAAGAACTTGTCGAGATCCTCGAACAGGTCGTCGCTCTCACGCTCGTCGTCGGGCACTAGACCTCCATGAGCTCAGATTCCTTGTGGCGCTGGGCCTCGTCGATCGACGCCACGTATCGGTCCGTCAGCTTCTGGAGCTCCTTCTCTCCCCTCGAGAGCTCATCTTCCGAGATGGAATGCTCTCGCTCAAGCTTCTCCATATCATCCTTCGCGTGCCGTCGGACGTTGCGGACGGCGACGCGGCCCTCTTCCGCCCGGTGATGGACCTGTTTCACGAGCTCCTTCCGACGCTCCTCCGTGAGCGGCGGGAACACGAGCCGGATCACGGATCCGTCGTTGGACGGGGTGATCCCGAGGTCGCTCAGCTGGATCGACTTCTCGATCTGCGCGATCGAGGTCTTGTCGAACGGCTGGACCACCAGCAAGCGTGGCTCCGGCACGTTCACGGAGGCGAGCTGGATCAGGGGAACCTGCGTGCCGTAGTACTCGACCGTGATCCGGTTGAGCACGGCACCCGTGGCTCGGCCCGTCCGGACCGAGGAGAGGTCCTCTCGCAGGTGGGCGAGGGCTTGCTCCATCTTGTGATCCGCGTCCTTCAACGAGGAATCGATGGTCATGCCGAGCCTCCGTGCACGAGCGAACCGACCGGCTCCCCCGTCACGACGCGCCGGATGTTCCCTTCCTCCCAGAGGTCGAACACGATGATGGGCAGCTTGTTCTCCATGCACAGGGAGATCGCCGTGGCGTCCATCACCTGGTAGCCCTCGCGGAGGATGTCGACGTACTCGACCTCCTCGAGCCGCGAGGCGCCCGGGACCACCTTGGGATCGGCCGTGTACACGCCGTCCACCTTGGTCCCTTTGAGGAGCGCATCGGCTCCGATCTCGAGCGCCCGCTGCGCAGCGCACGTATCGGTGGAGAAGTACGGGACGCCCAGACCGGCGGCGAAGATCACCACCCTGCCCTTCTCGAGGTGTCGCCGCGCCCGCAACGGGATGAACGGTTCGGCGAGCTGGGTCATCTGGATCGCGGTCTGCACCCTCGTCGCGACGTGCAGCTTCTCGAGGGAGTCATGCAGCGCGAGCGCGTTCATCACGGTGCCGAGCATCCCCATGTAGTCGGCTCGGCTCCGTTCGATCCCCGGCGCCTGCCGGCCGCGCCAGATGTTCCCCCCACCGACCACGACGGCGATCTGCACGCCGAGATCCAGGACCTCCGCGAGTTGCCGGCCGATCAGCGCGGTCGCTTCCGTGCTGATCCCCGAGCCTTCGGTCGGAGCGAACGCCTCGCCGGAGAGCTTGAGGAGGACGCGATGGTATTCGGTCCTCCCTGGTCTCCCGTCCGTCACGTTCGCGTGCGCTCCCCTCGTGATCGCCGTGTGGCGGCGCTCTCCTTGGACCTCAGGCCTCGGTGGATTCACCCAGCTTGTATCGGACGAACCGGCGAACGGCAACCTTCTCTCCGACCTTGACCGCCACCTCGTCGAGGAGCTGCTGGATCGTCTTCGAGTCGTCCTTGACGTAGGGCTGCTCGAGCAGCACCGAGTCCTTGTAGAACGCGTTGAGCTTGCCCTCGACGATCCTGTCGAGCACGTTCTCGGGCTTGCCCGCTTCCTTGGCCTGCGCGCGTGCGATGTGTTCCTCCTGCTCCAGGATCTCGGGGGGGACGTCCTCGCGGGCGAGCCAGCGCGGCGACGCCGGGCTCGCGATATGGAGCGCGACGTCCTTCACCAGTTGTTCGGAACTCATCCGTGTTCGCGACGAAGTCGGTCTCGCTGTTGATCTCGACGAGGACACCGACGGTGTGGTTGAAGTGGATGTAGCTGCCGATCCGGCCCTGATCGGCCGTCCGGCCGGCCCGCTTCGCCGCGGAGGCCAGACCCTTCTCGCGCAGCAGCTCGATCGCCTTGTCGATGTCGCCATCGGTCTCCTGCAGCGCCCGCTTGCAATCCATCATCCCTGCGCCCGTTCGGTCGCGGAGCGTCTTCACCTGATCGGCGGAGATGTCGATCATGCTCCGTCCCCCGACGGCGCCACCGCGGCGGGCTCGTCGCTGTCGGCCGCCTCGGTTTCGACGACGACCTCGGGCTCCTCGGTGGGGAGGTCGGGCTCGAAGACCGTGCTGGCCGCGATCGCCGCGGCGTCCTCGGGCGACGGCACGTCCTCGTCGGCCGGAGCCGGAGCGGCGGTAGTGGAACGCCGCGGCGCCGCCGTGGGTCGCCGTGACACCGACTTCTCGATGACCTCTTCCTTCGCCATGCCGTACCCCTCGGCGAGGGCATCGGCCACCACGCGAGCGACGAGGCTGACCGCGCGGATCGCGTCGTCGTTGCCCGGGATCACGTAGTCGACCTCGTCGGGGTCGCAGTTCGTGTCCACGATCGCGATCACCGGGATCTCGAGCTTCCGCGCCTCGGTCACCGCGATCTGTTCCTTCTTGGTGTCCACGACGAAGACGGCATCGGGAAGGCGCTCGAGCGACTGGATGCCCCCGAGGTTCCGCTCCAGCTTCTCCCGCTCGCGGTGGAGACGGATCACCTCTTTCTTCGGCAGGTTGTTCATCGCGCCGGAGGACTCCATCTCGCGCAACTCTCGGAGCCGGACCAAGCGCTTGGAGATCGTCGCGAAGTTCGTGAGCATGCCGCCGAGCCATCGATTGTTCACGAACGGCATCCCGACCCGGTTCGCGTGCTCTTCCACGACCTCCTGGGCCTGCTTCTTCGTCCCGATGAACAGCACCGTTCCCCGGCGTCGGCCGAGGTCGCGGACGAACTCGTGTGTCTCCTCGATGCCCGCGAGGGACTTCTCGAGGTCGATGATGTAGATGCCGGAGCGCTCCCCGAACAGGTACCGCTGCATCTTCGGGTTCCACCGTCTGGTCTGGTGGCCGAAGTGCACGCCGGCCTCGAGAAGCTCCCGCCTGGTGACGACAGGCACGTAACCCTCCTGGTGTTGGTTTCTTCCTCCGTCCGGATCTCCCCGCGGGCGGCCCAAGCCCATCTGGTTCTGGGGCCTGGGAACCCCGCCGTCGCGGTCCTCGGACGTGCGTGCTCGGCGCCTTCCGGCGCCGGCGCGAGGCAGTCTACCAGCGGTGTTGCGCGCTAACGCTTCTTCCGGGCCGGGGGGCGCGACCTCGAACCGCCGCGCGCCGGTGCCGCACGGACGGGCGCGTCGGGGACCTCGTCGGCGATCGCCAGGTAGCGCATCGCGAGGGCCGCGATGACCGCCACGTGGAGCAGGCTCACCACGACGACGAAGATCCAAGCGGAGTACGCGGGGTTCGCATCGAGCCATGAGCCCGGCGCGGCGCCGACGCCCGTCGCGAGGAACGTCGCGAACCACGGGATCGTGTAGAGCACCGCGAACGTCAGGTTCCCCGACCCCGGGAGCCGGGCCGCCCTGAGGGCTCGACCGAGGGAGTCCCGGAGTCCGCGCCCCTCGGTGACCGCGATCGCGGGCGCGAACGCGAACGCCCACACCGCGACGACGAAGATCGCGATCTGGAGCAGCTGGGAGAGCCCTGGCCCCCCGAACCCCCCCACGATCCCCGAAGTGATGTACACCGCCACGCCGAACGCGTGGATCGCGAACGTGACGGGGAACGCGCGGAGCCCCCGGATCGCTCCCCACCGACTGGCGCGCCCGGTCTCGAGCGTCTCCACCGCGAGCCCCACCACGATCGAGTGCCAGAGGGCATGCACCAAGCCCGAGGTGATGAAGACGAGAGGGAGGCCCCTCGCGATGCCGAGGACCCCGATCGAGATCGAGAGGTCCGTGGGGGTGCTCAGGGGAGCCGGAGCCACGATGTGCGCGAGGAGCGCGAACGGCCCCGGATACCCGAGCGCGACGAGGATCAGCCATTCGACCAGCAGCCACGCGACCGTTCCCCCGATGACCACCGGGCTGGACCAGGTTCCGGCCAGGCCGCGGGTGAACGAGGTGCGGATCGGCGGCATCGAGTCCATCGGCGGAACCGACATCCGCGAGAGCATCCCCCCGCCCCGAGCGGGAGCCGGCCGCCCTCGCGTTCCGCGGGTGGCGGCGCTCATCCGGCCTCCTCATCGCCGTCGGATGCGAGGATCGGAGTCGGGTTCGGCCCCAGCCGCCGCGGAGGGGCCGCGCGAGCGCCAGGGCGGCGATCGCGACGGGGAGCGCGCCCAGCGCGAAGCCGGCGAGCAGCTTCGCGATGTCGACGGTGGTGGGCGACGGCTCGTCGATCAGCACACCGCCCGGGTCCTCCGCGAACGCGACGAGCCCGGCGTCATCTCCACCGGTGACCCCGACCAGGACATCTCCCCCGCCCGCGAGACCTCGCAGGAACGAGCCGCCGGAGTCGATCCGGAACACGAGGTGCCCGGTCGCCGGATCGACCGCGGAGAGCGTTCCGGAGTTCGTCGGCACGAGCAGATGATCTCCGGCGAGCACCGGAGGGGTCAGCGGCGAGGGATCGTTGAGCGCCTGATCCCACACCTCGGCGCCGGTCTCGGCGTCGAGCCCGTACACGCGCCCGGTCACGTCCACGGCGAAGACCATGCCGTCGGCCGACACGGGCGCCACCGACGAGATCCCCTGTGGAGAGAAGGGATACGGCGCCAACGGGTTCACGATCTCCCGCCGCCAGAGGAGGCGTCCGTCCGCCGCATCCAGGGCAAGGACCGACCCGGGCTCGAGGACGAGGATCCGTCCGTCCGCGACCACCGGGGCGGAGACGAGCTGCCCGCGGACGACATCCTCCGCGCTCCGCCAGAGCTCCTCGCCCGTGGAGCGATCGAGGGCCACCACGTTCCCCGGCGTCTGCTGCTCCCCCACCGTCGCGACGAGCGCTCGCTCCCCGTCGACGGTCACCGCCCCGGCGATCGAGGCTGCCGAGATCCTCCGACCAGCGAACCTGCGCCGAGGAGAGCTCGATCGCGGTGACGTGCCCGCCGAGGTCACCGACGTAGGCCGTGGTTCATCCGTCGTGATCGGGGTTCGCACGATGTCGTCGAGCTGGACGGGCGATGACCACGCGAGCTCACCGGTTCGCAGATCGATCGCTCCGACGTGGGCATCGAGCCCGTCGTCCCCTGCCGCATCGGAGGGCGATGGGGATGGGGAAGGGGGGGAAGCCGATGGCGAAGCCGTCGGAGACGGGCCTCTGTCGCCGAAGCCCTCCGCGAACACCACGATCGGGCCATCTGCCCCCGGGCCGATCGCCGGCTGGGCGGAGAGTCCGAGGTCTCGCTCCACGGAGAACACCTCCGACCCGTCGTCGCCGTCGAAGACGAAGACCTCGTTGGATCCGACGACCACGATCGTGCCGTCCTCACCCACGACCGGCGACGACAGTCCCCCGGTGGTGGCGGCATCCTCGACGTCGATCTCGTCGTTGCTCCACGCCACCCGCAGCGGCACCGAGGGACCATCGGAGAGACCCTCGTGCGTGGGCCCGCCTTGGAACTGGGTCCACTCGGCCAGGGCGGCGAGCGGCATGCCGAACACCACGACGAGCGTGAGCCAGGCCACGGTCAAGGAGCGACGAGATGCACCGGAACGGTGGGAGGCGCGCAAGGCGGGTCATCCTAGCCGGTCGTTCGCAACCGGGTGCTCAGGAAGCGAGCGGCGCGAGCCGGATGAACCGCCAGACCTCGACCGGACCCAGGTACTCCAGCGGGTCGACGTACGCGTCCGCGAGCTTCACGCCGAAGTGCAGATGCGGGGACGACGTCGCCCGCGTGTCCCGTCCCCGACCGAGCGATGACCTGCCCCTGCGACACGACGTCGCCCCTGCGCACGGCGAGCGAGCTCAGGAACGAGTAGGTCGACTCGAGGCCGGCGCCGTGGTCCACGGTGACGAAGAGACGCCCGCCCACCGGACCGGCGAACGCGACCGTGCCCGCAGCCGCCGCACGGACGGGTGTGCCGACGGCCGCGGCGATGTCGATGCCGCGATGACCCGACCCGAACGGGGAATCGGGCGGATCGAAGCCGCTGGTCACGGAACCCACGATCGGCCAGGTCCAATCCCCCGAGGCGCGTGCCGGCCCGGGCGACGCGAACGCGAAGACCAGACTCCACGCCGCGCAGACGAGGACGAGCTTCTTCACGTGAGCGACGCTAGGTGGTCGGGCCGGCACGCGCAGTGAAGCGCGTCACATCGAGTCGGCATCAGTCGAACTCGGAGAGCTGACCCCGAAGACCGCCGACGGCCTTCGTGTGGATCTGGCAGACGCGGGACTCGGTCACGCCGAGGATCTCGCCGATCTCGGAGAGCGTCAGGCCCTCGAAGTAGTAGAGCGTCACCACGATCTTCTCCCGCTCCGACAACGAGTTGATCGCCGCGGCAAGCATGCCGCGTGTCTCCTGGCTCTCGAGTCCCCACGTCGGATCCAGGCCCTTGTCGGCGAGGGTGTCGATCAGTGCGACCGACTCGCCCCGGTCGCTGCCCGAGCCGACGACCTCGTCGAGGGCGAGCACCGAGACGAAGGAGATCTGGGACACCATCTGGTGGAGTTCGCTCCGGCTCATCCCGAGCCGATCGGCCAGCTCGTCTTCGGAAGGCTGCCGTTTGAGCATCGCCTCGAGATCCGCCTGAGCCTTCTCGAGCTCCCGTGCCTTGAATCGGACCGATCGGGGGACCCAGTCCATCGCGCGCAGCTCGTCGATGATCGCGCCCTTGATCCTCGGGATCGCGTACGTCTCGAACTTGTTGCCGCGGCCGGGCTCGAACTTCTCGAGCGCGTCGATCAGACCGAACATGCCGTAGCTCACGAGGTCGTGCTGGTCGACGCTGGAGGGAAGACCCGTCGCCACGCGGCTCGCGACGTACTTCACGAGCGGCGCGTAGTGAAGGATGAGCTTCTCGCGGGCCCCGCCGTCGGCGGTCCGCTTGAAGACTTCCCAAAGCGATCCCGAGCTCGTCGTCGACCGCCGGCGGGATCGTGACCGTCTTGGAGGTCCTTGGACGCGGCCTTCAGCGGAGCCTTCCGGGCGCGGACGGCGGGCTTCGTCGCCACCTTCGTCGCCACCTTCTTCGCCGTCGCCACGTCAGGCCCTCGGATGCGCGCGCTCGTAGGCTTCGAAGAGCCGACGCCGCGAGACATGCGTGTACCGCTGCGTCGTCGCGACGCTCGCGTGTCCCAGCAGTTCCTGCACGGCTCTGATGTCGGCCCCCCCTTCCAGAAGGTGCGTGGCGAACGAATGCCGCAGGGTGTGCGGTGTCACGTGCCTCCCCGGCAGCAGGGTAGCGCCATACCGCTCAACCATCGAACGGATGTCCCGCTCACTGAAGGCCTTGCCCCGCCGATTGAAGAAGAGCTGACGCGATCCTCCCGGAGCCATCCGTGACCGTCCGTGCTCCAGGTAATCGCGCAGGGCATCTGCAGCGTACTCGGAAATGGGTACCTCCCGCTCCTTCGATCCTTTCCCGAGCACCAGGACGCGGCCTCTTTCGACGTCGACGCGGTCCAGGGTGAGGGTCGCGACCTCTCCCACGCGGAGACCGGAGCCGTACAGCAACTCGAGCGCTGCGCGATCGCGCAGGCCGACGGCGCGCTCGAGACCTTCTCCCACGACCACAGGCCCCTCCGCGAGGATCTCGGCCTCCTTCGGACGGAGGACGCTCGGGAGTCGATTCACGACCTTCGGGCTGCCGAGGAGCAGGGACGGGTCGGCCTCGATCCGTCCGGTGGAGGCCATCCAGCGGTAGAACGTCTTGATCGCACCCACGCGCCGCGCGATCGTGGCGCGCGCGAACCCGAGCGTGTGCTGCTGCGCGAGGAATCGGCGTAGGAGCGGGTAGGGCGCGCTCGCCAGGGATGCGCGGTTCCTCGTCAGGAACGTGCCGAGCTGCTCGAGATCCCCTCGATAGGCAGCCACCGTATGGGGCGACAGGCGGCGTTCGAGGGCCAGATGGTCCTCGAATCCGGCGAGCAGGTCGATCTCGGTTCGGGGAAGTCCTTGGGGCATGCACGCTCCAGGCCAGGATGGATGGATGTCCCCTGTGTGTATCAACCGAAAGGGTGGTGCGCAAGGCTCCTCGTGAGGGCGCATCCATCCCCCGGCCGCGACCCGCACCCCCCCAGTGAGCCGATAGACGGCGTCAGCTGCCCGTCGCTCCCCCGGACGTCTTCGGGCGATAGCGCCGCTCGTACCGTCCGCCTGCGCTCGCCACCAATCCGCGCAGTTCGAGCTGGATGAGCGTGGTGACCACCGCCGGGACGGACATCCCTGCCCGGCGGGCGACTGCGTCGGGGAGCAGCCGGCCCGCGAGCGAGTCCCAGACCCGTCGCTCGTCGTCCCCGAGATCCGGCGGCGGTGGAGGGGGCGGGATGCGGTCGAGCCCGAGATCGTCGAGGAGATCCTCCGCCCCTCGGATGAGCGTCGCGCCGTCGCGGATCATCTCGAGTGGCGTCTCGGCGAGGGGGCTCGTGACGGGGCCGGGGACCGCGAAGATCTCCCGGCCGAGGTCCAGCGCGTGGTCGACGGAGATCCGAGATCCGCTCTTCGCCTCTCCCTCCACGACGACGAGCGCTCTCGCGAGGGCAACGACGATCCGATTCCGGGCGGGGAAATGGTGAGGACCGGCGGGTGTGGCGGGCGGATACTCGCTCACGAGGGTGCCGTTCTCCACGATCCGGCCGAGCAGGTCCCGGCTGCTCGCCGGATAGGCGATGTCGATCCCGGAACCGAGCACCGCGATGGTGCGTCCCCCGGCCTGCAGCGCCCCTCGATGCGCGGCCGCGTCGATCCCGTGCGCGGCACCGGAGGCGACCGCGAGACCCACCGCGACGAGCGCGCGTCCCAGGTCCTCCGCGACGGAGCGCCCGAGGTCCGAGCACTTCCTGGATCCGACGATCGCGACCCGCTCGGGGAGGCCGCGGAGCGGATCCCCCCGCAGGAAGAGGCTCGCCGGCGGATCCTGGAGGTCGAGGAGCCTGTCCTCGTACTCGGGATCCGCCGGCGTGACGAGCCTCGCGCCTGCATCCGCGATACGCGTGGCGGTCACGACCGGGTCGATCCGCGGCAACCACTCGCGATCGGCGTCGCTGCCGAGCCGCCCCCGTCGGACGGACTCGACGCAGCCCGTTGCCGAACCCCTCGTCCCACGCCTCCCGGTAGACGGCGAGCGGCCGCAGGCCCCGAAGCTCCGAGAGCGTGAGGACCGCGGCACGCTCGTCACGTCCGGCCCCGAACCCGGGAGGCCACCCCCTCGGCGGCGGCGGGTGCGCCTCATCCGGCACGTGCGAGCTCCTCCGTGCCGAAACCGCTCCGATACGAGAGTGCCTCGGCGAGATGTTCGGTCTCGATGCGCTCGGAGCCGACGAGGTCGGCGACCGTCCGACCGACCTTGATCGCGCGGTCGAACCCACGACCGGTGAGCGCGAGCATCTCCACCGCCCTCGTGAGCAAGGCCTCGGCGCCGGACGACAGCGAACACGTCCGGCGCGCGACCGGCCCCGGAAGGTGCGCGTTCCAGGTCACTCCCAGTTCGGCCCACCGCCGGCGTTGCCGGTCGCGCGCCTCCTCGACCCTGGCGCGCGCCGCCGCGGAGCCTTCCCCGGGGGACGAGCCGAGCAGTTCCTCTTTGGTCAGCCGTGGGATCCGGAGTCGGATGTCGATGCGGTCGAGCAACGGACCGGAGAGCTTGTTGCGGTACAGCTGCACCCGGTCGGTTCGACAGACGCATCGGCGCATCCCGTCGCCTTCGAACCCGCACGGACATGGGTTGGCGGCGGCCACGAGCGTGAACCGCGCCGGGAACTCCACCGATCCCACGGCGCGCGTGATCACGACGCGGCCGTCCTCGAGAGGCTGTCGCAATCCTTCGACGGCGTCGCGGCGGAACTCGGTGAGCTCGTCGAGGAAGAGGACGCCGTGATGCGCGAGGCTCACCTCTCCGGGCCGCACGTGGGTGCTTCCCCCGCCGAGCAGCCCGACGGTGGAGACGGAGTGATGCGGCGAGCGGAACGGGCGAGCGCGAAGCAGCCCCCGCGAAGCGCCGAGCAATCCCGCGACGGAATGGAGCTGCGTCGCTTCGAGCGATTCCTCCCGCGAGAGCTCGGGGAGGATCGTCGGCAGGCGCCGAGCGAGCATCGTCTTGCCGGCGCCGGGAGAACCGACCATCAGAAGGTTGTGGCCGCCGGCCGCCGCGACCTCCAGGGCGCGGCGCGCCTGCGTCTGGCCGCGCACCTCCGCGAGGTCGACGGTCGCGGCGGCCGGCGCGTCGTCGCGCGGATGCGCCACCTCCGGCGGCGTCCAGGTCCCTCGAAGGAATCCCACGGCATCGGCGAGGGTCCCAGCGCCGATCACGCGAAGCCCCTCGACCTGGGCGGCTTCGACGGCGTTGGCAGCGGGGACGACCACGCCGGCCAGGCCGGCTCTGGCGGCCGTGATCGCCACCGTGAGGATCCCCGGCGTGGTGAGGAGCTCACCCTTGAGAGAGACCTCGCCTGCGAACGCGAACGTCCGGAGCCGATCGTGCGGGATCTGTCTGGTGGCTGCCAGCACGCTCATCACGAGCGGCAGGTCGAGCCCCGGCCCCTCCTTGCGGACGTTCGCGGGAGCGAGGTTGACGACGACACGCCGGAGCGGCCATTCGAGCTTGGCGCCCTCGACCGCCGGACGGACCCGTTCACGCGCGTCCTGGACGCCCGCGCCCGGAAGGCCCGTGACGATCAGGGTGGGAAGCCCTCGACCGACGTGCGCCTCCACGGTCACGAGGTGCCCCCCGACGCCGAGCACCGCCACCCCCAGGACCCGCCCGTACATGGGCGCCGGACGATACCGGCGACCACCGACACGAGAGGGTCCCGGTGCGCGACCGCGCTAGCATCCCGCCGATGCCGGAGCCGCTCGACCATCCCGAGCCCGAGTTGATCGACGTCCGCGATCCGGAGCGCTCGCGCGCGGCGCTCGAACGCCTCGGGGAACGCACCTGGAAGGAAGCGCTCGACTGGCTCTACGGCCCGGCGGCGGACCGCCCCACCGCGCCCGACCTCTACCCGCAGATGCGTCGGACGCTTCTTCGGAGAGAGCGGCCGGCCCGGTCCCGCGCCGTCACGAGGGGTCACGCTCCGACGAGGTGCTGACCGAGTTCCGCGAGCGACTCGCGCCGTTCGCCTACGCGGCGCAGCACCCCGGCTCGAACAGCTACTTCACCCCGCCGCCGCTGCGCGATGTCGATCGCCGGGGAGACCCTCTCCCGCTGGCTGAACCAGGGCATCGACCTTTGGCTCGCGGGGATGGCCGGCCCCTTCGTGGAGGAGGAGGTCGTCCGCTGGCTCTGCGATCTCTGCGGCTTCGACGCCGGCGCCTGGGGCGTCCTCACGAGCGGCGGCGTGATGGCGAACATCATGGCGCTCACGGTCGCCCGCGACGTTCACCTCGCGAAGCTCCGGGGCGGCCTCCCCCGCGCCGCGGCGCTCGAAGGCGTCCGCGTCTACGCCTCCGACCAGACGCACTTCTCGGTCGAGCGAGCCATCGATCTGCTCGGCTTCCCCGAAGGCACACTCCGGATCGTCCCTTCCGACGACGACTTCCGGTTGCAGGCAGCACCCGTGGCCGCCGCGATCGCGGGGGATCGCGATGCCGGCCTGATGCCGCTGGCGATCTGCGCGGTCGCCGGCTCGACCAACACGGGCGCGATCGACGACGTCCCCGCGCTCGCGGACCTCGCCGCACGCGAAGACCTCTGGCTGCACGTCGACGCCGCGTACGGAGCCGCCGCGCGACTGTCGCCGCGCGAAGCCCACAAGCTCCCCGCTCTCGAGCGAGCCGACTCGCTCACCGTCGATCCCCACAAATGGCTGTTCCAGCCGTACGACATCGGCGGGCTGCTCGTGAAGCGGCGCGAGGATCTCCTCCGCACGTTCCATCGCGAGCCCGAGTACTACGCCGTCTGGGGCCCGGAGGAGCAGCCGCTGCACTGGTACCAGTACTCGCTCGAGGGAACGCGTCCGTTCCGGGCGCTCAAGCTCTGGCTCTCCTGGAAGCACCTCGGGTCCGACGGGTTCGCGCACCTGATCGAACGCAACGTCGACCTCGCGCATGCATCTCGCCGGCCGAGCCCGAGAGCTCGGCTTCGAGGTGATCGAACCCGAGCTCGCCGTCGTGTGCCTCCGGCTCGCGCCGTCCCACCTGGACCCGTCGGCGACGGATGAGCTGCAGCGGCGCCTGCAACGCGCGCTCGAGGTCTCGGGACCGGCTGGCTCTCGACGACGACGCTCCGCGGCCAGACGTGGCTCCGCGCCGGAGTGATCAACTACCTCTCGACCAACGAGGACGTCGACCAGGTCCTCGAAACCTTGATCGAAGCGTCGGGTGCAGCTATGGAGGATCTCGACGAGTGACCGGCTACGGTCGCCACCGAGGGCAGCAGTCGTTCACGAGGTCCCCGGGCAACCCGGGCAGCCGCTCCTGCTCCGATCCGTCCGACCGCATCACGTAGATCTCCCCGTGATCCGTCCGCCGGGTGAACACGATCCGGGTGCCGTCGGGCGACCAGTCGGGATCACCGTCCCACGCGGGATCCCGAGAGAGGTTCGTCGTCTCGCCCGTCCGCACATCGACGACGAAGATCTCCGCGTCGCCGATCCCGATCTCCTCCGGGTTCGCGCCATGCCGGTACGAGACATAGGCGATCAGGTCGCCGGACGGATCCCACGCGAAGGCTTCATCCGGGGCGGGGTCTTCCGTCAAGCGGATCTCGTGAGTGCCATCCGCATCGATGACGTACAGGTCCGTGTTGTCGCGTCGCTCGGAGACGAAGGCGATCCTGTCGCCGGTGGGCGCCCAGGCGGGCGAGACATCGTCTGCCGGGTCGCTCGTGACGCGCGAGCGGTTCGCACCGTCCGCGTCCACCACGTAGACGTCGACGTTCCCGTCGACCTCGGCGAAGAAGACGATCCGGGTGCCGTCGGGCGACCACTTCGGGCCATGTCCGTCTTTCGCGATCTCGGTCAGGCCGGAGCCATCCGCGCCGACCGAGAAGATCCCAGCCTCCACGGCTTCGAACACCAGCTTCGCTCCGTCGGGAGACCACTCCGGCGCTCGGGCCTCGATGTCCGTCACGTGCGACTCGCCGGAGCCGTCGGCTTCGATGACGAGCAAAGCACCTACCCCGAACGAGCCCGTGAGGAACGCGACGCGCGATCCGTCCGGGGACCACGCCCCGAACGGATACCCGGCAACCGTGTCCGTGAGAAGCGCGAGGTCCGACCCGTCGGGCCGCATCAAGGAGAGGCGGCTGTCACCGACCGGATCGGAGTGGAACACGATCCATGGCCCCGAGGGCGCGACGGGCGCGACCGGACTTGCCCCGGTCGAGGTCGATCTCGTGGAGGGCGTCTCCGAGGGCGGCGTCCCTGCGGATCCCTGGCACGAAGCCAGGAGGAGGAGGCCGAGCAACCACGGAACGCAACTGCGTCGCATGCGCGTAGTACGCCTGACGGGGCCAGGACGTTCCAGACCTCTTCCGGCTCCGGGTCAGAACGCCTCTTCGAACACCTCGACGGAGGACCGGTCACGGAGGAAGGCGACGCTCGCGACGTCGAACCGGACGCCATCCGGTCGCGAGCCGTGTGCCTGGAGGAATGCTTCGGCGAGCGCTCTGATCTTGGCTTGCTTGCGCCGGGAGACGGCCTCGTACCCGCCGCCGAACGCGACGCCACGGCGCGACTTCACCTCGCAGAACACGAGCACGCCGGCACGTTCCACGACGAGGTCGATCTCGCCGATCCGGCATCGCCAGTTGCGCGCAACGACCCGATAGCCGCGGCGGCGATAGGCATCGGCGGCCGCGTCCTCTCCCCTCGCACCGAGCGGTCCCGTCGCCACGGGAGGACGGTAGCTCGGGTCGCCGACAGCGCTAGGTGACGGCGGGGCGACGACCCGTGACCGCGGCGGCCAGCCCGAGGCCGATCAAGGTCAAGCCGGGCAGCCACCGGCGCGCGACCCCGGAACGCCGTCGAGCTCCGAGAGCCCGGGAGACCCGCGCGGAGACCACCGCGTACGTGCCGTCCGAGATGAACCCCAGCAGGATGAACGTCGCTCCGAGGATCACCGCTTGCAGAGGCACGGACCCTTTCGAGACATCGACGAACTGCGGCAGGAACGCGAGGAAGAACAGGGCGGTCTTCGGATTCAGGACGTTCACCAAGACGCCCTGCGCGTAGATCCGAGCCAGCGAATGCTCCTTGCGCGGGCCGTCCGGTCGCTCCTCGCCTCGGTCACGGATGGCCCGGATCCCGAGCCACACCAGATACGCCGCACCCGCGTACTTCACGATCCCGAACGACACGGCCGAGGAGGCGAGGATGGCGGACAATCCGAGCGCCGCCGCCGCGACGTGCACGATCGAGCCCGTGTGGATCCCCAGGACCGAGACGAGGCCCGCCGCTCTCCCTTGATCGATCGATCGCGTGACGATGTAGAGCACGGACGGGCCGGGAACGATCAACAGCGCGAGCGATGCGACCGCGAACGCCGCGAAGACCTCCGGCGACGGCAATCAGACCTCGGGCGCGTCCGGGATGGTCGTGGAGTCCTGCCGGAGCTCCTCGACGTTGACGTCGTGCCGGGTGACCACGCGGACGGACGATACGAAACGGGCCGGCCGGAACATGTCCCAGACCCAGGCGTCGCTCAGCTCGAGACGTACCCAGCCGCCGTCGAGATGCTCGAGGTCCACCTTGTTCGCGAGGTAGAAGCGTCGCTCCGTCTCGATCACGAACGCGAACATCGGGAGAACGTCGCGGTACTCGCGATA
Organism: uncultured Actinomycetota bacterium; assembly: GCA_963711655.1. Taxonomy (GTDB): domain Bacteria; phylum Actinomycetota; class UBA4738; order UBA4738; family HRBIN12; genus JAJNBA01. The sequence goes on along the minus strand of CAVQEW010000008.1, from coordinate 104,077 downwards.
GAGCTCGAGCTCTCGCTCCTCTTCGAAGCGCTCGATGTCGTCCTCGTTCATGGGGTCATGCTCTCATGCGGGGTCGCTTCCCAGGTCGGCAGGCCGACGGACCGATCCATCCCCGGGAGCAGCGGCTGGCCCACGCAGGCGAACGAGAGTCGATGGATCGGCGTCGGCCCGAGCCGATCGAGCACCTCGAGGTGCTCCGGCGTGCCGTAGCCCACGTTGTGATCGAAGCCGAACGCCGGGTACCGGCGATGCATGCGGACCATGATCCGATCCCGGGTCACCTTCGCGACGATCGACGCCGCCGCGACCGAGACCGCGACGGCGTCCCCTTTCTTCATCGCGAGCGAGGGACACGGCATCCGGGGCACGGGGAACCCGTCGGTGAGCGCGTATTCGGGCGCCGGATCGAGAGCGCGGACGCAACGGCGCAGGAGCGCGACGTTCGAACGATGGAGCCCACGGCTGTCGATGACGCCGGGCTCCACCTTGGCGACCGCGAACGTCGCGACCGCGACGATCCGGTCGTACGCGGACTCCCGCTGGTTGCGGGTCAAGACCTTCGAGTCGTCGATCCCCTCGGGATCGAACCCGTCCGGGAGCACGACGGCCGCCGCCACCAGCGGCCCCGCCAGCGCCCCGCGGCCGGCCTCGTCGGCGCCCGCAACCCGGGAGAACCCCTGCTCGCGCAGCGCGCGTTCGTACCGAACGAGGTCGCCGCTCAGTCGATCCCTCCGATCCTCCCGAGGGGCCATGCGATCACGAACGCTTCTCCGATCACCTTGTCCTCCGGGACGTAGCCCAGCCCGCCGGGAGGCGGGAACCTCGAGTCACCCGAGTGGAGCCGGTTGTCACCCAGCACGAACAGCATGCCATCCGGAACCGTCTCCGGGCCGAAATCGCGCCGATCCTGTTCCGCGGAGAGGTAGGGCTCCTCGACACGGCTGCCGTTCACGAAGAGCTCGCCTCGCCGGATCTCCCACGTGTCGCCCTCGAGGGCCGCCACCCGCTTGATGAAGTCGTCGTCCTCGGGTCGCGCCACGCCGATCCCCTCCTCGAGCCAGTGCACGAAGCCGCCGAGCATCCCTCGGTCCTCGTGGGGACCCGGGTCGGGATCGGAGAAGACGATCACGTCGCCGTACGTGACGTCGGAGAACGCCTTGCACACACGACAGACCAGGATCCGGTCGCCCGGCACCAAGGTGGGTTCCATCGACCCTGAGGGGATGAAGAAGGCTTGGATGAGGAAGCTCTTGATCAAGATCGCGAGCACGAATGCCATGACGACGAGCGCGATCAGCTCACGGAGCGAGCCACCCGTGCTCTGTCGCTCGCGACGGTCACGACCCGAGCCGGCGTTCTTCCTCTGGTCGCTTCTTGGGTCGCTTCTTCGGTCGCTTCCTGAGACTCGCCCGGCGGGCTCGGGTCGCTGTCAGGAGGATCGGTTCCGGGGCGCGTCGGCCCGGCCGGGTCGGCCGGGTCCCGCGTCTCGGTCACTCAGGCCTCTGCCCGCTCCTCCGCCTCGTCGGCGGATGCGTCGGGTGCGGCCTCTGCGTCCGCGGCCACGGTCGGCTCCGGCTCGGTGTCCGGATCCGCCTCGTCTTCGACGGCTTCATCCTCGGCGGCCGCGTCCGACTCAGCGCCGGCATCCAGCTCGGCGAGCGTCTCCGCCTCCTCGAGGGTCTCCATGGATCCTTCCTCGGGCGCCTCGCCCATCGCTTCCTCTTCGGCGCGCATGGCCTCCATGGCGGCGAGCTTGGACTCGTCGATCCGCCGCTCCTTGATCCGAGCCTTCTTCCCTCGGAGATCGCGGAGGTAGTACAGCTTGGCTCGCCGGACATGGCCGTGCTGCGCGATCTCGAGCTTGGCGATCGACGGGGAATGGAGTGGGAACGTGCGTTCGACCCCGACGCCGAACGAGATCTTGCGGACGGTGAAGGTCTCGCGGAGTCCGCCACCCGAGCGCCGGATCACGACACCCTGGAACACCTGTACGCGCTCCCGGTTCCCTTCCACGACCCGGACGTGGACCTTGACGGTGTCACCCGGACGGAATCGCGGAAGTCCCTTGCGCAGGTACGACTGCTCGACGAGATCGGTGGTGTTCATGGCGGGCGAGCAAGGATACCAGCGAGCCCTCGCCCGCCCGAGCATCGGCGCAGGTCCGGGCCCGTTGCGGGGTGGTGACGACCGTGTCGCGGCCCGATGGTGTTCGTCGCCGAGCCCTTGAGAGCCACTCGGACGGGTGCGCAGGATGCTCCCGTGAGGTCCACGCCGCGACCAACCCGCGCCGCACACATCCTGCTGTGGGCGGTCGTCTTCGGTCTCGTGATCGATGCCTGGTCGGACGGCCCCGCCGGGATCGGGGTGCTCATCGCGGCCGCGGTGGCCGCAGGCGGGTTCGTGCTGACGACTCGCCCCTCACGGGGATCGCTGACCTTCCTGGCGGCAGCGATGGTGTCCGTCTCCTTCGTCGTGGTCCGGGCCAGCCCCGTGCTCACCGGTCTCGACGTCGCATCGGGGATCGGCCTGTTCGCCCTGGCGGCCGCCTTCGCTCGCGAGGGCGACCCCGTGAGGACGGGCCTTCGTTCCTACGTTGCCCGGAGCCTCGCGTGGGTGGCGTCCGCGCGCCCCGCCCTCGCGGTCATCGCGGCACCGATGACGGGGCTCCGGCCTGCGGGCGGCCGGCTGCTGCCGGTCGTGTCGAGAGCGCTCCTCATCTCCTTGCCCGTCGGACTCGTCTTCGCGCTGCTGCTCGGATCCGCCGATGCGGTCTTCGCCGAACTCCTCCGGTCACCGTTCGAACGGGTCCCCTTCCCGGACCTCCCGAGGCATCTCGTCGTCGTCGGGGTGGCGGGAGCCGCGTTCGTGACGATCGCGGTACGCGCGTTGGCGCCGGTACCGCTCTCGAGGGCGGCTCGGCCGATCGCGGGAGGGGGCTTGCGGTCCACGGACTGGACCTCGCTCCTGGTGACGGTGAACGCCGTCTTCACCCTCTTCGTCGGGGTGCAGGCGTTCACGTTCTTCGGAGGACGACGCTACGTCCTCGAGCAGACGGGTCTCTCCTTCGCCGAGTACGCGCGATCCGGCTTCTGGCAGATGCTCGCGGCGGCGACCTTGACCGGCGCCGTGATCGCTGCCGCCTGGATCGGCGGGCGTCCGGCGCAGGGCCGCGGCCGGGCGTGGTTCGTCGTCCTGTCGACGATCCTCGTCGCGCTCTCGCTGGTCGTCCTCGCGAGCGCGTTCCATCGCCTGGTGCTCTACGAGCGCACGTTCGGCTACACGTGGCCTCGCCTGATCCCTCACCTGGCGATCCTGCTCACCGCCGCGCTCCTCACGTGCGGCGTCATCGCGATCGTGAGCGGACGGACCGCGTGGCTGCCCTCGGCGGCTCTGGGTCTCGGCTTCGTCGCGCTGATCGGGCTGAATCTCTTCGACCCCGAGGCGTTCATCGCGGACCGCAACATCGCCCGCCTCGAGCGAAGCGTCGAACTGGACACGTCCGAGCTCGCCTCCCTGTCCGCGGACGCCGTTCCCGCGACCGTGGCCGCGCTCTCGACCCTCGATCCGACGACGCGTGCGGTGGTGGAGCAGAACCTCTCCTGCCTCCGGGAGGAGCTGAGGGACGAGGTGGAGCGCTTCGGATGGGCCTCGTTCAACGTCGCGAGAAACATCGCCCTCGAGGAATTGAACCGCTTGGCACTTCCCTCCTGCTAGCCCACTACCTCGAGAGATCGGGACGATTGCGGACCGTCTTCTCACGCGCCGCCTCACGGCGCCATCGCTCGACGGCGCCATGATCGCCCGACCGGAGGACCTCGGGCACGGCCATGCCGCGGAACTCCGCCGGCCGCGTGTAGTGGGGGTGGTCGAGCACGTCCGGCTCCGCGAACGAGTCCTGCTCGTGCGACTCCTCCTTCCCGATCACGCCCGGAAGCAACCGGGTGACCGCCTCGATCACGACCAGCGCGGGGACCTCTCCTCCTGCGAGCACGTAGTCGCCGATCGACACCTCCTCGGCGGGCAGCCCCTCGACGACCCGCTCGTCGACCCCCTCGTAGCGTCCGCAGAGGAGCGTCAGATGCTCCTCGGTCGCGAGCTCACGAACGAAGGACTGCTCGAGACGCCGGCCGGCGGGTGAGAGCAGCAGGACGCGACCGCGATCCGGATCGAGCGACTCGACGGCGGCGAAGATCGGCTCGGGCTTCAGGACCATCCCCGGGCCGCCGCCGTACGCCTCGTCGTCGACGCTCCGGTGACGATCGCTCGACCAGGTCCGTAGATCGTGGATCCGCACGTGGAGGAGTCCCTCCGCGATCGCACGACCCAGGAGGCTCTCCCGCAGAGGCGCTTCGATGATCGCGGGGAAGATCGTGAATACGTCGATCCGCACCCGGCGAGGCTAGCAACGTTGCGTCTGTGCGTGTCGCGAGGCAGGATGCCGGCGGACCGGCACCGGGCCGGTCGGGGGGAGCCGATGACGCCGATCGTCCTGGTGGTGCTCTTCACGATCGGGATCGTGATCGCCGTGGACAGCGTCCGGCAGCGTCGGATCCGAGCGAGCCGGGCGATCGACCTCCGGGGACTCGTGTCGGCTCGGCTGGTCGAACCGACCGAACCGATCCTCTCGATCGCGCTCTCGCGCGCGCTGGCGACTCCCCCGGTGGCGGCGGTCGATGTCTACCAGCGTCTCACCGATTCCCTCGAGATCGCCAATCTCCGCCCTCGGATGCGAGACGGGTGCGAGGTGAAGGTCTTCCGGCTCCGTTGGGGAAACGACTTCGCGATGCTCGCTCGGGACGACCGCGAGCTCCACTATCGGCTCGAGGTCTGGGAGGCGGAGCTGCTCCCCAAGATGGACGGTACGAGGACCGTCGGTGATCTCGTCGTAGAGAGGATGGACGCTGGCGGTGGGCTCGACGCCGAACTCGTGACCGATCTCGTCCTCGCCTTGTACGGGGGACGCTTCCTCGATCCCGCTCCCCTCGCGACCGACGAGCTCATCGCGGATCGGCTCGATCCTTCCTCTCCCGGTCGGAAGAAGCTGAAACGATTCGGCAAGACCCTTTCGATCGAGTGGAAAGGGGCCGATCGGCTCGTCCGCTTCTGCTACCGGAACTCTCCTGCGGCCGTTCTTCTGGTGGCCCGTCGCTCTGGTTTCGGGCCTCGTCGCGCTCGCCGGGCTGGCAGCGTTCGTCGACGTCGCCGCCTCCGGGCAATTCTCGCTCCATGAGGAGATCGCGCCCCGGCCGAAGCGGCGATCCTGCTCGCCCTCGCTTTCTTCCTGACGTTCATGCACGAGCTCGGGCACTCGGTCGTCATCTCGCACTACGACAGGAAGGTGAAGAGCGCCGGCTTCCTGATCTACTTCGGCTCGCCCGCGTTCTTCGTCGAGGCGACGGACAGCCTCATGCTCGAACGAAGACAACGCATCCTTCAAGTCGTCCGCTGGGCCGTTCACCGAGCTCGTCATCGCCGGGCTCGCGGCCATCGCGGTCTTCGTCTTCCCGGATGGTCCGCTCGCCAACCTGCTCTACAAGTTCGCGCTCCTCAACTACATCGTCATCTTCCTGAACCTGGTCCCGCTCCTTGAGCTCGACGGCTACTGGATCCTCTCCGACCTGATCCAGGTCCCCGATCTCCGGCCCCGCTCGCTCCAGTTCATCCAGCACGACCTATGGCACAAGCTCGCGCGCGGGAGAAGCTGACGCCGCAGGAGTGGGGATTGGGCGCCTACGGCTTCGCCGGGATCGCGTTCACGATCTTCTCCTTCTACACGGGGTACTTCTTCTGGGAAGTGATCTTCGAGGAGCTGATCACCAGCCTCTGGAACGGCGGCACAGGCTCGAGGGTCCTCCTCGTGCTCCTCGGAGCGTTCCTCGCGGGACCGATCATCCGCGGCCTGCTCAAGCTCGCTCCGGAGCCTCGTCCGGCGCGTGGGCGGGCTCGTCCGAGCCGTCCGATTCCGTCTCGAGACCACGTGGCGAGTCGAGGCGGCACAGCTGATCGACGAGCTCCCGGCGTTCGACGATCTTCCCGAGGATGTCCTCTCGGACCTCGCGGGACGCGTGCGCCTCCGGATCCTCCACGCCGGCGAGCCCATCTTCCGCCAGGGCGACCAGCCCGACGCCTTCTACGTGATCCGGACGGGGAACGGTGCAGATCGAGGACGAGGATCCCGAGACCGGCGATACCCGGGTCCTGCGAACGATGTCCCGGGGTGAGTCGTTCGGCGAGATGGGTCTCCTCGGGGCACATCGCCGCCAGGCGACCGTTCGCGCGGTCGACGAGGTCGAGCTGTTCGAGGTGGACAAGGGCACGTTCGATCGCCTGCTGGCCGAGGACATGCGTGCACCGGAGTTCAGCCACACGATGCAGGCTCTCGCCGAACTGCGAGAGCTGCCCGTGTTCAGCGGTCTCGACTCGGAGCGGCTGACGCACATCCTCGAGCATGGGGGTGGATGACGCGCAACCCCGGGCGAGGCGCTGGTCACCCAGGGCGAGGCGGGTGACCGGTTCTACGTGGTCGCATCCGGGCGGGCGGAGGTCGATCCGCGACGGCACGGCGGTGGGCTCCGTGGGCAAGGGCAGGTACTTCGGGGAGGTGGCGCTGCTCCGCGACGTGCCCAGGACCGCGACGGTCACGGCATCGACCCCGATGCGTCTGTTCGCGCTCGGTCGCGACGGATTCGAGCTGGTCGTCGCCGACGCGTTCCGGCGCGGTACGCTCCGGCCCGCCGCCGACCGCATCTGGCAGCACTGAGGAGGGGATCGCGTGGATTGCTGGCACTGCCGCAGGAACGCCGTCGGGAGCCTGCCGCTTCTGTGGACGCGGGGTGTGCGAGGACCACGCGAAGACCCAGCCCTTCGTCCTCGAGCTCTACCGAGGCGAAGGACGTCACCCGGGCTCTCGTCGTCGAGGACGCGCTCTGGTGCGCGGTCTGCACTCCACGCCCCGACCCGGTGGACCTGCCCGAGCTCGACGCCTAGGTCGAAGCGCCCGAGCATGGTCGGCGTATGTGACGCACGTCACACCGCCGATCGGGTGGGCGTCACAACCGCGACGGTGACGAACGACACGCGCGAAGAGTGACCGCGCTCACCGTCTCTCCGTGACCCACGTGACAAGCTCCGGGTGTCGAAAACAGGGGGACCCGACCCGGGGCCCCAGGACTCAGGAGGAGGACCCTGGGATGGCGGACAAGAAGATCACCCCGAAGGCCGCGAGCTCCGAAGGACAAGCAGCCGGGCGACCGCGCAGCGGCTCGCGTTTCGCTGAAGAAGACGGCAAGGCGTCGAAGCGACCAAGCGTCAGACCAAGCGGCAGACGCAAGAAGAACATCTGATCTTCCACACATCTGCGTATCAAGGGCGGGCGCCTTCGGCCCCCGCCCTTGCGTTTCCTGGCCTGACCGGGGGACCGGTAGGCTCCTCTCGCTATGCGGCGGGCCGACGACCTCCAGGTGGGAAGGTGATGACGAGCGCGCCGTTCCTCGAGAAGGTCCCTGGCCAGGCGCTCGACCGGTTCGCGTCGCAGGGCGCCGTCCATCGGTACCGCCGAGGCACGTACCTCTGTCACCAAGGGGATCCCGATGGAGACGTGTTCTTCCTGGTCGCCGGCCGGGTCGAGATCAGCTCCGAGACCGCGAACGGCAATCCGCGTCCTGCATGCGACCCTCGACGACGCCGGGCTTCCTCGGCGAGCTGTCCGCGCTCGGGAAGATGCCGCGGACCGCGAGCGTCCTCACCCTCGACGACTCGGACGTGTGGTCGATCGGCCCGGAGTCGTTCCTGGAGTTCGTGACGGCGGAGCCGACGGCCTCGCGCGGGTTCCTCCAGGCGCTCGCCCGGCAGGTCCGCGAGCACCAGTCCTTCACGGACGACCTCCTCCACCTCGACCTCAAGGGCCGGGTCGCCAAACGACTCCTCCAGCTGGTCACGCCCACCCTGGACGACCTCCCGACCGACGGCGTGCTGGTCCCGGCGGTCACCCACGCGGACCTCGCCAGCCTCTGCGGCGGCAGCCGTGAGAACGTGACCCGGATCCTCACCGAATGGCAGCGGCGAGGCCTGATCGAGCGGGACGGGCATCGGTACGTGCTCAAGAAGGTGGCCGGCCTGGCGAAGATCGCCGACCTCTAGTCGGGTTCCTCGGGCGCGGTGAGCCCGGGCACGTCGTCGACCACGATCATCCGCGCCTCGACGTCGACGTCGATCAGGAGGTCGGCGAGGGCCGGCACGAGCGTCTCGCGACCCTCGTCGTCGACGGCGACCCAGAGGTCGTTCGCCGGGTTCGGGATGACCTCCTTCACGACCCCGAGGATCCGTCCCGATGCCGTCCGCACCTCGCACCCCTCGAGCTGGTGCGCCCACCACTCTCCTTCCGAGAGCGCGGGCAGCCAGCTCTCCGGGACGACGAGGACGGCGCCGCGGAGCGCCTCTGCGGAACCGCGGTCGGCGACGCCGGCGAACGTGACCAGGAGCCGGCGACCGTGCCGGCGACTCGCACTGATCGTGAGCGCGGCGCCGTCCTCACGCAGCACGGTGCCGCCCGGGGCCCACCGATCGGGGTTGTCGGAACGGTTCTGGATGGAGACCTCGCCGCGGAGACCGTGCACGCCGGTCACGACGCCGACGACGACGGTCGGCTCGTCCACCTCAGTCTTCGATGTCCACCATGGCGCCGTGTCCATCGCGCTGAGCGGCGGCACGCACGACGGTCCGGATCGCCTTCGCGGTCCGACCCCCGCGGCCGATCACCTTGCCCATGTCATCGGGAGCGACCCGGACGGTGTAGCGAGGTCCCCGGTCGTCGAACGACTCCTCGACGGTGACCGCGTCGGGCTCATCGACCAGCTCCTGGAAGAGGAACTCGACGAGCTCTTTCACGATCCCTCGGGTGTCTCGTCCGCCGGTGTCTCGTCCGCCGGTGTCTCTTCCGCCGGTGTCTCTTCCGCCGGTGTCTCGTCGACGGCCTCGATCGCCTCTGCCGCGTCCGCCTCGGCCACGGCGGGCTCGACCTCGGCGCTCGACCTCAGGCTCGGGAGCCGTCGGGCGTCTCGACTTCGGCCGCGGGCGGGGTCTCGGGCTCGGGAGCCGGTGGTGCCTCGGGCTCGGCGGCCGACGCCTCGGCCTTCTGCTTCGCCTTCTTCGAGACCTTCGGCTTCTCCGGCCGCGCCTTGCCGGTCTCGAGCGCGGCCGACGGGCGCTCCTTCACGAACTCGTCCCAGATCCCGATCTTGTTCATCAGGTTCCGGACCTGGTTCGACGGCTGGGCACCCACGCGCAGCCAGTGCAGCGCGCGATCCTGGTCGATCTCGATCACGCTCGGATCGTCGAGGGGGTGGTACTTGCCGATGTTCTCGATGAAGCGGCCGTCGCGGGGACTCCGCTGGTCCGCCACCACGACGCGGAAGAACGGGCGCTTGTTCGAGCCCATCCTCCGGAGCCGGATCCTGGTCGTCATGTCCGCGTGTCCTCTCGCTATCTCTTCTGCATCTTCGGGGGCATCTTCGGCATCGAGAACATGCCCGGAAGTCCCTTCCCGCCGCCCATCATCGACCGCATCATCTTCCTCGCGCCCTCGAAATCCTTCAGGAGCGTGTTGACGTCGGAAGTGGTGGAGCCCGCTCCGCGGGCGATCCGCAGGCGGCGAGACCCGGAGATGATACCGGGATTCCGACGCTCGTCCGGAGTCATGGACAGGATCAGGGCCTCGGCCTGCCGGAGCTTCCCCTCGTCCACCTGATCGGCGATGTCCTTGAAGGCGTTCTTCCCGCCCGGCATCCCCGGGAGCAGCTTCAGCAGATCCTGGATCGGTCCGAGCTGTCGCATCTGACGGAGTTGCCCGAGGAAGTCCTCCAGGGTGAACGCTCCCTGGAGCATCTTCTCGGCAGAGGCTTGTGCCTCGTCCGCGTCGAGCTTGTCGGTCGCCTTGTCGATCAGGCTCAGCACGTCCCCCATCCCCAGGATCCGCCCGGCCATCCGATCGGGATGGAACTCCTCGAGATCCTCGGGCTTCTCCCCCACGCCCGCGAAGAACACGGGACGACCCGTCACGGCCGTGATCGAGAGCGCCGCGCCGCCGCGCGCATCGCCGTCGAGCTTCGTGAGGATGAACCCGGTCGTGTCGACGTCCTTCAGGAACGCGCGAGCCTGCACGACCGCGTCCTGTCCGGTCATCGCGTCGCAGGCCATCAGGACGTGATCGGGCTTGACGGCGTCGCGGATGCGCCGCGCCTGCTTCATCATCTCGTCGTCGACGTGCAGCCGACCTGCCGTGTCGACGATGACCACGTCGTATCCCTTCCGTTCCGCTTCCTTCAAGGCAGCCTTCGCGACCTTCACGGGATCGCGACCTTCGGATACCACGGGGACATCCATCTCCGCCCCCAGGGTGAACAGCTGCTCGATCGCAGCCGGGCGCTCGAGGTCGGCCGCCACGAGCAACGGCCTCCGACCGGCTTTCTTGAGACGGAAGGCGAGCTTCGCGCAGGCGGTCGTCTTCCCCGAACCCTGGACGCCCGCCATCATCACGACGGCGGTGCGGGCCGACGGCACCACGAACCGGACGTGCTCGCCGCCGAGCGTCTCCTGGAGCTCGTCCCGGACCACCTTGATCACCTGCTGCGCGGGGGTGAGGCTCTTCATCACCTCCGCGGAGAGGGCGCGCGCGCGGACCCGTTCGAGGAATCCGTCGGCCACCTCGACCGCGACGTCGGCCTCCAGCAGCGCCGTGCGCATGTCGTCGAGGGCGTTGTCGACCTGCTTCGGATGCAGCTTCCCGCGCGAGCGCAGCTTCTTGAACGTGCCGTCGAGCTTGGCGGTCAGCGTGTCGAACATCGTGTGCGATCTTCCAGTGGCCCCTCGGGGAAGCCGGGCGCCCGGCCACGGCCCCGGCGGAGACCCGGCATCCTACTCGCCGGGGGCCGATGCCTTCGGTCCGAGGACCTCCTCGACGGCTTGGAGCAGCGCGATCGGACTGAACGGCTTCGTGAAGTAGTGGTCGGCGCCGCTCGCCATCGCCGCGGCGCGCCCCTCCTCCCCGATCGCCGTGACCACGATCACGCGCACGCCCGAGGTCGCCGGGTCGCTCTTCAGGGCCGCGAGGACGTCCGGGCCGGCGACGCCGGGGATGCTCATGTCCAGCAAGACCAGGTCGGGGGCATCCTCGCGAACCGCCGCGAGCGCTTGGTCGCCGTCGGACGCCTCGGCGATGTCGAACCCCTCGCCCTCGAGCACGAGGCGCATCGCCTCCCGCATCGTCGGATGGTCCTCGACGATCAGGATCCGCGCGCTCACGAGGCCAGGATCCTCTCGGCGAAGAGCTCCGCGCGGAAGGGCTGGATGTCGTCGAGACCCTCACCCGTCCCCACGAGTCGAACCGACACGCCCAGTTCCTCACGCACCGCGAGCACGACGCCGCCCTTCGCGGTTCCGTCGAGCTTCGTCAGCACGATCCCGGACACCTGCACCGCCTCCGTGAATGCCCTCGCCTGGGCGATCCCATTCTGCCCCGTGGTCGCGTCCAGCACGAGCAGGGTCTCCGCGACCCTCGCGCCCGCCTTCTCGATCACCCTGCCGATCTTCTGGAGCTCGTCCATGAGCGGCGCCTTCGTGTGCAGTCGGCCGGCGGTGTCCACGATCAGGACGTCGGAGCCCCTCGCCGTCGCGGACTTCACCGCGTCGAACACGACCGAGCCGGGGTCCGCCCCGCGCTCCTGCGAGATGAGATGCGCGCCGGCCCGCACCGCCCACACCTCGAGCTGCTCCCCCGCGGCGGCACGGAACGTGTCAGCCCCGGCGATGCTCACGCTCCGGCCTTCGCCGGCGAGACGCCGAGCGAGCTTCCCGATCGTGGTCGTCTTGCCCGAGCCATTGACCCCCACCACCATGATCACGCCGAGGCCTTCGTCAGGCAGCGAGAGACGCGCGTCCGGGCCCAAGATCTCGACCATCTCCTCGCGGAGCAGGGCTTCCGCGTCCGCGTCGCGCGTCCAGCGTGCGCGGACCCGTTCCACGAGCTGTGTCGCTGCGGTGGGTCCGACGTCCGCCTTCAGCAGGAGGTCCTCGAGCGTCTCCCAGGCATCGGCGCCGCCCCGGGAGAGCAGGGTGCGCACGCGCGTCCCAAGCCGTTCGCGGCGTTCGGGTGCGGTTGCCTCGATCGACGGAGCCGGGAGGATGTCGGGCTGCTCGTCGCGGAGGAGCTCGGCCTCCTTCCGTGCCTTGGTGAGCCGGATGAAGATGAACGCGACAGCGACGCTCACGAACAGGAAGGCGACGATGATCTCGACCACGGCTGGACGCTAGCCGACGGGCTCGCTCTCTGGCACCTCGACCAGCTCCGACCGCTCGTCCCCCGCCGGCTCGCTCTCCGGCGCCTCATCCGAGTGCTCCAGCCGCTGGCACAGGATCTTCGTCGTGCCGTCCTTGTTGAGCGAGACGCCGTACATCATCGAGGCGATCTCCATCGTGCGCTTCTGGTGCGTCACGATCATCACCTGCGCGTCCCGCGCGAAGCCGGCCACGAGCCGCAGGAACCGGTGGAGGTTGAGGTCATCGAGCGCCGGCTCCACCTCGTCCATCAGATAGAAGGGCGAGGGTCGGGCCGTGAAGATCGCGAAGAGGAACGCGAGGGCCGCGAGGGATCGTTCACCACCGGACAGGAGAGAGATCCTCTTCACGCGCTTGCGGCCGGGGCTCGCCTCGATCTCGATCCCCGCCTCGAGCGGGTTCGCGGGATCCGTCAGGACGAGGCGGCCCTCGCCCCCCGGGAAGAGCTCCTTCACGAGCCGCTCGAACTGGGTCGCGACGTCGCGGAAGGCCCCGTCGAAGGTCTCCTGGATCTCCTGATCGACCTGCGCGACGAGCTCCAGCAGATCGCGCCGAGCCTTCCGCACGTCGTCCAGCTCGCGTTGCATGAAGTCGTGGCGCTCCTGGACGACCTCGAACTCGCCGGTCGCGAGGAGGTTCACGCGCCCGAGGAGGCCGAGCCGCCGCTGGACGAGCTCGCTGGCCTTCTCCAGCGACTGGACCGAATCGTCGTCCGTCACCATCGCGAGGGCGGCGTCCGGCTCGAGTCCGTATCCCTCACGAAGGAGCCGCTCCGCGTCGCGCACCCGCCGTTCGATGTCGCCGCGGAGCCGGTCGTCGTCCTCGTAGGTCTCCCGCAGTCGATCGAGCTCCGTGGACGCCTCGCGCCATGCCTTGTTGATCTCGGCCTCCCGTGACGCGGCGGCCCGCTCGTCCGTGCGTGGCGGCATCCCGTTCCTCGGCAGCCTCGCGCGGCCCGGGCCGCGGCGGCGGCCGCCGCTTCCTCGGCCGCACCTCCGCGCCGCCTCCGTTCCCTCGAGCTCCGAGCGGAGCTGCTGCGGATCGTGGGCGGAGGCCTCGTCCCGTTCGGTGCGCAGCCGCGCGAGCCGCGCATCCAACGACGCGCGATCGCGCCGGAGCGTCTCCACCATCACGCGGGCCTGGACCGGAGGCTGTGGGAGCGCAGGCAGCTCGGGGATCTCCTCGAGGCCGGCCGGCCCGAGCTCCGCGAGACGGTCCCGTGCGGTGGTCTGGCCTTCGCGCACGCTCCGCAGGCGCTCGGTGAACAGGTCGTCCTCCTTGCCGACAGCGGCGAGGTCGCGCTCGATGGCCGCCAGGCGCTCGGCAGCCGTCGTGATGTCGGTGTCGGCCGCCTCGATCTGCTGGTTCAGGAACTCGATCTCGCCGGACGTCTCCTCCATCCGCTGTCGTTGCGGCTTCAAGCGGCTCCGGGTGCCCGCGAGATCGTGCGCGAGCACCTGGATCTCCGCCTTGATCTCCCGGACACGGTCGTCGGTTCTCCCGCGGCGTGTGGATCACCGCGGGCCCGACGAGGGTCCCGTCCGGGGTCACGAACGACGCGGTCGGATGTGCGTCCTGCTTCTCGGCCGCCTCCTCGATGGAACCGGCGAGGTACACGTCCCGGAGGACGGTGCTGACGATCCCGCGAGCGGCCGGCTCCGCATCGACCGCGGACAGCAACGGACGTTCACCGGAGAGACCTTGCGGCACCGGACCGCCGGCGGCGATCGCGAGGATCGCGCCGTCGCCGTCCGGTGCCGCCGCCAGCGCCTGCGCGCGATCCTCGAAGACGACGGCGTCCGCCAACGGCCCCAGCGCGGCGATGAGCGCCCGCTCGAGACCGGGCTCGGCGCGCACGAGATCCTTCAGCACACCGGCCGAGCGGCCTCGATGCGCGCCGAGGAAACGAGATCCGGCCGTTTCCTCGATGTCGCGCCGGCGAGCCTCCAGGAGCTCGAGGCGCGTTCGCTGCCGGCGCTCGATGTCGTCGAGCTCCTCGACCTTCTCGATCGCGCGACGGCGTTCGGTCTCCAGCTGCGTGCGGCGCTCCGCCAACGGTGACGTCTGTCCGTCGAGACGCTCGATGTCCGCCTCGATCTCCTCGCGCTCGCCGTGGAGCGCCGCGCTCCGATCCCGGGCGGCTCCCAGCTCCGTCTCGAGTCGGTCGCCCTCCCGCTCGCCGGAGGAGATCGCGCGCTCGAGTGCCTCGATCTCCACGCGACGTCCCACGGCCTCCTCGCCGGCTCGCCGCCGGAGCTCGTCGACCTCGCGCCGATGCTGATCCGCCTGCCGGAACGCGGCTTCGGCATCCTCGAGCTCGCGCTCCCGATCGGCGAGCTCGGCCACCGTCCTGTCGAGGTCCGCCTCGACGCGCGAGAGCTCCGCCTGGATCGCGTCGAGCCGCGCCGCACGGCCCGCCTGGGATGCGAGCGCCTGTCGCGCCTCGCTCTCCCGATCGAGGGCGAACCGGAACGTTCGATCCGCTTCCGCCCGGTCCGCTTCCGCGTTCCGGAACCGGATCTCGACCTCGGCGAGGCGACGGGCGACCGCCGCGCGCGCATCGGCCCTCGCGAGGACCTCGGAGTCGAGGGCGTCCAGCCGGGCGCGCGCCTCTTCTCGTTGTGCGAGCCCTTCGTCCCAGCCACCCCGCCTCCGTTCGCGCTCGGCCAACAGGCCGCGGAGCCGGGCGGCGGCGAGCTTGCGCGAGAGCTCCTCCGCCTGCGCGCTCAACGTCTCGTGCTTCTTCGCCATCTCCGCCTGCTGCCGGAGCGGCTTCAGCTGGCGGCGGAGCTCGGTCATCACGTCGGAGAGGCGAAGGAGGTCGTGGTCGAGGCCGGAGAGCTTGCGCTCCGCGCGTTCCTTCCGCCGGCGGTGTTTCGCGATCCCCGCCGCCTCCTCGATGTACTTCCGGCGCTCCTCCGGCCTCGAGAGCAGCACCTCCTCGAGCTGGCCCTGCCCGACGACGGTGTGGAGGGCTCGCCCGATGCCGGATTCGGACAGGAGCTCCTGCACGTCGAGGAGCCGTACGAGCTTGCCGTTGATCCGATACTCGCTCTCTCCCGAACGGAAGATCGAGCGGCTGACCTCGATCTCGGTCATCGGGACCGGGATCAGACCGGCCTCGTTGTCGATCACGAGCTTGACCTCGGCCATCCCGAGCGCGGGCCTGCTGGGGGTGCCGGCGAAGATCACGTCGGCCATCTGCCCGCCCCGGAGGGCGCGGGGACCCTGTTCCCCGAGCGCCCAGCTGATCGCGTCGACGAGATTCGACTTGCCGGAACCGTTGGGACCGACGATCACGCTGACGCCCGGGATGAACTCCAGCACAGTTCTGTCCGCGAAGGACTTGAAGCCGCGGATCTGGATCTGACGCAAGAACATGCGGCGCGATGCTAACAGTGGTCTCTGTGCTCGACCGGGTAGGCGGGCGCCTTTCTTGCTACCGCTCGATCCGGAAACCGGCCTCCGCGAAGGCGGGCTCGTCCTTCACGTCGACCCGTTCCACACGGGCATGCGGCGGCCCCTCCCGGCACCACGCGAGCATGTCCTCGACGGCCTGATCCGCGCCCTGGAAGACGGCTTCCAGGTCCCCGCCGGGGAGATTCCGAACCCACCCCGCGATGCCCAGGTCCTCCGCCACGCGGGCGCACGACGTTCGGAAGAACACCCCCTGGACGCGTCCCGAGATGCTCACGCGCACGGTTCTCATCGCCTGGCCGATGGTCCCATATGGCCCCATGCCGGCGGCCGACTCTCGCAGAGAGCGAGGGACCACCCGGTGCCGGCGCTACCCTGAGGGCGATGCAGGGCAGCGATGACCGCTACGACCAGGAGACGGCGCTGATCGTCGTCGACGTACAGAACGACTTCGCGGATCCGAAAGGTTCCTTGTACGTCCGGGAAGGAGAGGCCGTCGTTCCGGTCGCGAACGGCCAGATCGCGGACGCGTGGTCGGCCGGGGCGCTCGTGGTGTACACGCAGGACTGGCATCCGGAGACGACCCTTCATTTCGAGAAGGACGGCGGACTGTGGCCGGCCCATTGCGTCCAGAACACATGGGGAGCGATGTTCCACCCGGACCTGAGGGTGATCGGTGACGTCGTGCAGAAGGGGACGCAGGGCGAGGACGGCTACAGCGCGTTCAGCGTCCGCGACCCGCGCAGTGGTGACACGGCACCCACGATCCTCCATGGCCTCCTCGCGGAACGAGGCGTCCGCAGGATCGTGATCTGCGGACTCGCCACGGACTTCTGCGTGGTGGAGACGGTGACCGATGCCCGGGACCTCGAGTATCCCGTCGTCGTGGTCCGCGACGGGATCCGTGCGGTCGACCGCAAGGCGGGTGCGGGCGACCGAGCGATCCGTCGGATGCTCGATGCCGGGGCCGTCCTCGCCTGAGCCCTCGCCACGGGCTCCCTCGGGGCGCCCGTCAGCTCTGGCACTGCGGGCAGAAGTACGACGTCCGCTGCGCGACCTTGACCGTCTGGATCGGCGTGCGACAGCGGCGGCACGGCTCACCCTCCCGGCCGTAGACCTTGAGCTCCCCCTGGTACTCGCCGGGCTTGCCGAACAGGTCGACGTAGGCTTCGTCGTCCAGCGTGGTGCCGCGGAGCTTGATCGCCTCCTGCAACGTCTCCTGGATCGCCCGGTACAGGCGGCGGACCTCCTGCGAGGAGAGCGTGTCGGAGAGCCGGTCGTAGCGCAGCCCCGCGGCGAACAGGACCTCGTCCGAGTAGATGTTGCCCAGCCCACTGATGAACTTCTGGTCCATGAGGAGCTGCTTCATCTTCGCGCCGCGCTCCGCCAGCAGGTACTGGAACGTGGGCCACGTGAAGACCTGATCCAGGGGATCGATCGCGATGTGCTGGAGCTCCTTCACCTTGCCGAGCTCGTCCGCAGACGTCACGAACATCTCGCCGAAGGTGCGCGGATCGATGAAGCGGAGGTCGCCTCCCTGCTGGAACGTGAGGACCACGTGGGTATGCGGCTCGATGACCACCCTGCCGTTCCCCCGCTGGAACTGTCCGCTCATCCCGAAATGCACCACCAGCACGTCTCCTGAGTCGAGATGCAGGAGGACGTACTTCCCGCGGCGCTCCACCTTCGTGAGCTTCCGGCCCTCGACGCGCGACGTGAAGTCCTTGCGCTTCCCATGCCGACGGATCACGCGCATCGCGTTGCGCGAGCTCTTCACCTCCGCCGTCTTGACCCGGCGACCCACGACGTCCTTCTCCAGGTCGCGGCGCATCACTTCGACCTCCGGTAGCTCCACGCCGCCCCCTACGCCTCGACCCGTTCGGAGATGTGGTCGAACGCCTCGCGAGCTGCGCGCTGTTCGGCCTCCTTCTTCGATCGCCCGACCCCCACACCCAACGCCTCGCCGCCCAGGAAGACGGTCGCGGTGAACTCCTTCTCGTGATCGGGTCCCCGCTCCTCCAGGTGGTATTCGGGCATCCCGTGAAGGTCACGCGAGGCGAGCTCCTGCAGGATGGTCTTGTAGTCACCGCTCGAGCTCGCCCCGGTCGTAGGCCTCCATCAGCGGTCGGAACAGCCGCTCGAGCAAGCGACGGGTCTCGTCGAGGCCGAGGTCGAGGTAGACCGCGCCGAACACTGCCTCCAGCGCGTCCGAGAGGATGCTCGCCTTGTCACGCCCACCGCTCTGCTCCTCTCCCTTCCCCAGTCGCACCAGGGATCCGAGCCCCAGCGATCGCGCGACGTCGGCGAGGGCCTGTGCGTTCACGATGGCGGCCCTGAGCTTCGCGAGCTCGCCTTCGTCCTTCAGCGGGAAGGTCTCGAAGGCCATGTCGGTCACGACGAGTCCCGACACGGAGTCGCCGAGGAACTCGAGCCGTTCGTTCGTCGTGTCGATACCGTGCTCGAAGGCGTACGAGCGATGCGTGAGCGCGGTCTCGCGGAGCTCCTCGTCCCTGAATCGGATGCCGAGGGCGGTGTCGAGCGCCTCGGGACCGGGGAGCGACGAGGCTTCCATCTGCGTCACGCCGTCACTCGACCTCGACGGCCTGCCGGCCGGCGTAGTAGCCGCAATTGCCGCAGACGCGGTGGGGAAGCTTGGGCTGATGGCATTGAGGACATTCCGAGTACGGAGGCGGTTTCGCCTTCCAATTGGCCGCGCGCTTGTCGCCGCGCGTCTTGCTCTGCTTCTTCTTGGGAACTGCCATCTGGTCATCCCTTTCCTGTGTTCGGTCCTTGTTCCGGCGCTTGTTCGTTCGCCGCACGATTCCATCGTTCGAACAGCACCTCGAGTCCGTCCCAGCGGGGATCGATCTCGGGCTCGGTGCACGTGCATCCCTCGAGGTTCAGGTCACCGCCGCATCGACCGCACAGCCCTCGACAGTCCGGACGGCAGATCGGAGCGAAGGGAAGCTCCACGCCGACGGCGTCGCGGAACATCTGGTCGGGGTCCAGGAAGCCGTCGGGCTCGAGCGGGTACTCATCGGAGTCCTCGTGCGGGAACGGCACGAAGAGCTCGCGGATCTCGACCGTCAGCTCCTGCTCGAACCCCTTGAGGCAGCGTGCGCATCGCATCGACAGGACGCCCTGCAGCTTCCCGCTGGCGAGGATGCCTTCGTCGAGCGATTCCAGGATCAGATCGGCCGTCACGGGCGTGTCCGCGGGCAGACCGGCGAGCTCCGTCGCGAGGTCGTCGATCGTGCCGGAGACCTGCTCGGATCGCCACACCCCCGGCCGACCCACGAGATCGCGCACGTCGATCGTGCCGATCATCGATCCTCCTCCTCATCGAAGAGCTCGCTCTCCGGCCGCGCGAATTCCGCTTCCGCGGCCGTCGCGGGCCCGCGCAAGCGCTCGCGACCGAGCTCCACCTGGTCGAGCGTCCGGTTCAGCGACTTCGTCGACGCCTGGGATGCCTCCAGGATCTTGCGGATCGAGTTCTCGAACTGCGCCAGCTTGCCGTCGACGTAGTCCTCGGCCTCCGCGACCATCTCGCGGGCGCGCTCCTCCCCCTGCGAGACCACGCGATCGGCCTCGGTGGTGGCTCGAGCGACGATCTCCTCCTTCCGAGCCATGCGGAGCTGTTCCTCATGCGCCTGCTCCACCATCCGCTCCCCGTCCTCACGTGCCTTCGTGAGCAGCTCCTCCCGATCGCGCACGATCCAGCGGGCGCGTTTGATCTCCTCGGGCAGCGCCTCCTTCATCTCGGCGATGAGCTCGAGGATCTCTTCACGGTTGACCAAGACCGATGACGAGAGGGGCATCGACTTGGCCTCCCGCACGAGCTCCTCCAGCTGCTCGAGGCGCGCCGCGAGGTCCATCAGCGTTCCTCCAGCCGGTCATCCAACGCGACCCGGACGTGCGCGGGCACGAGCCCCGAGACGTCTCCCCCCAGCTGGGCGACCTCCTTCACGAGCGACGAGGACAGGAACGACCAGTTCGGGCTCGTCGGCATGAACAGGGTCTCGACGCCGGCCAGCCGATGGTTCATCTGCGCCATCTGGATCTCGTACTCGTAGTCGGAGACGGCTCGCAGTCCCTTGACGATGGCAGCGTCCCCGTGGGATCGGGCGAGGTCCACGAGCAACCCCCGGAACGAGACCACGGTGACGTTGGGCATGCCGGAGCATGCCTCCTTGAGCATCGCGACCCGCTCCTCGAGCGTGAACATCGGCTCCTTCGAGGGGTTCTCCAGCGCCGCGACGACGACGAGCTCGAACGTCTGCGATGCCCTTCCGATGATGTCGAGATGACCGTTCGTCACGGGGTCGAACGTCCCCGGACACAGGGCGGTCAGGCCCATCACACCTCCATGTTTCCCGGCGTTGCTGGCAGGCTTCGTGACCGGAACAGCGTGACGACACTGTCTCCGTAGGAGAGTCGTCTCGCGACCGCCCAGTGTAGCGGAATCACACCCGTGGAACTCCTGGACCCGCGGCTCAGGACCACGGTGAAACCCTCTCTGAGCAGGGCATCTCCGTCGAGAGCGGCCAGCACGGGATCGAGCTCGGCGGGACCCGCATCGTAAGGCGGATCGAGGAACACGAGGTCGAATCCGGGTCCGTGCCCCTGCGCTCGTTCGAGGAACCTCCGGACGTCCGAGCGCTGCACGGCGGCCCGGTCCTCGAGGGCCGCGCGCCGAAGGTTGTCCCGCACGGCCGCGATCGCCGCCGGCGCGCGGTCGACGAACGTCGCGTGCTC
Organism: uncultured Actinomycetota bacterium; assembly: GCA_963711655.1. Lineage (GTDB taxonomy): Bacteria > Actinomycetota > UBA4738 > UBA4738 > HRBIN12 > JAJNBA01. The sequence goes on along the minus strand of CAVQEW010000008.1, from coordinate 83,575 downwards.
CGCGCCCCGGGACAGCGCCTCGATGCCGACCGCGCCCGTCCCGGCGTAGAGATCCAGCACACGCGCACCCCGGGATCCACGGCTCGATGCTGGAGAAGAGCCCCTCCCGGACCCGATCGGAGACGGGCCGGACGCCCTCCGGCGCGCGACCCAGACGTGTCCCCTTCGCGCTGCCCGCGATGACCCGCATCGAGTCGAGGATACGGATGCCGGGAACGTGCGATGGAGCTACGCTCCTTGGGTCAGGCGCTGAAGAGCCAGTCGATCGAGTCCTCGAACCGCTCGCGGAGCTCGTCGAGCAGGGTCGGATGATCCGGCCAGGTCGGGATCGCCGTCGATCAGCTCGAACGCACGGGCCCGCGCCCGCTTCACCAGGTCGAGGTCATCGGCGAGGCGAGCGAGCTTCAGGTCGGGCATCCCCGACTGCCTCGTGTCGAACAAGGTGCCCTCCCCGCGGAGCCGTAGGTCCTCGTCGGCGAGCTCGAACCCGTCGACCGTGCGCGTCATCGCCTCGATGCGGGCGCGCGCGTCCAGATTCGCCTCATCGGACTCGTCGAACAGCACGCAGAAGGAGGTGTGCGCGCCCCGGCCGATCCGTCCCCGCAGCTGATGGAGCTGGGCCAATCCGAACCGTTCCGCATTCTCGATGAGCATCACGGTCGCGTTCGGGACGTCGACACCGACCTCGATCACCGTGGTCGAGACCAACGCGTCGGCGAGTCCGGTCCGGAAGTCCTCCATCACGCGGTCCTTGTCCTTCGGCCGCATCCGCCCGTGCAGCAGCGCGAGCCGGAGATCGGGGAAGATCTCCGTGGCGAGCCGGTCCGCCTCCGCTTCGGCCGCTCGCACCTGCGAGCGGTTCCCCTCGTCGATCGCGGCGCATACGACGAACGCCTGCCGGCCGGCGCGAACCTCGCGCCGGACGAGGTCGTAGGCGGCGGCGCGCTCCTCGTCGGAGCGGGCCGCCGCCGTCCCGATCGGCTGGCGACCCTTCGGCATCTCATCGAGCACGACGACGTCGAGATCGCCGTAGTACGTGAGCGCCAGCGTCCTCGGGATCGGCGTCGCCGTCATGATCAGCACGTCGACGTCGCCGTCGCCCTTGCCCTTGAGCGCCATGCGTTGGTGGAGGCCGAAGCGATGCTGCTCGTCCACGACGGCGAGGGACAGGTCGAGGAAGGAAACGGCCTCCTGCACCAGCGCGTGCGTGCCGATCACGAGGTCCACGCTCCCGTCGGCGATCCCGGCCAGGATGCGGGCACGATCCTTCCCGGTGACCGCGGCCGAGAGGAGCGCGTACGTCAGCGACCCCTCGGTCGGAGCCGGCGGCGGGTCGAGAGGCTCCAGCAGGGAGCCCTGCCCACGCGGTGCCGGCGAGGCGGCGGGGGCTCGATCGAGGAGATCGGTCGCGCCGATGCCCGAGAGGAGCGCCGCGACCGAGCGCGCATGCTGCGCGGCCAGGACCTCGGTGGGCGCCATGATCGCCGCCTGATGACCCGACTGGACGGCGACGACGCAGGCGTAGACGGCAACGAGGGTCTTCCCGGAGCCGACGTCTCCCTGCAGGAGCACGTTCATCGGTCGACCCGCCGCCATCGCCGCTCCGACCTCCTCGATCGCTCGCGTCTGCGCCTTCGTCGGCTCGAACGGCACCGTCGCGAGCAACCGGTCGGAGAGCTCGCCCTCCGCGACGTGTGCGACGCCCGTGCGATCCGACTCGAGCCGGTGCTTCCGGAACGCCACGCCGAGCTCGAGCGTGAACAGCTCGTCGAACTTCAGTCGTTCGACCGCGCGGGCGAGCTGCTCCGCGTCTTCGGGGAAGTGGATGCGCCGCAGCGCCGTGTCGAGATCGTCGAGCTTCTCGGCGTCGAGCAGATCCGCCGGCATCGGGTCCGCGATCGGCGGCAGCCGGTCGAGCGCGGAGAACACGAGCTCGCGGATGGTTCGCGTCGAGATCCCCTCCGAGGCCCGGTGGACCGGCGTGATCCGCCCCGTGTGGACGAGGTCGCGCTCTTCGCCGCCCAGGATCTCTGCCTCCAGGTTGGCGAGCTGGAGCCGGCCTCGATACCTGGTGACGGTCCCCGAGACGGCGAGCTCGAGGCCCTCCTTGTAGATCCCGGCCGCCCACGGCTGGTTGAAGAAGGTCAGGTCCAGCATGCCGGAGCCGTCCGAGATCGTGACGGTCACCATCGACTGACGACGGCGGGTGAGCCGCTTGAACGTCTTGTGCACCCTGGCGATCACCGTCGCCTGCTGCCCGATCCGCAGGTCCCCGATCCGCTCGACCGCGGAGCGGTCGATGTACCGGCGGGGGTACTGCCGGAGGAGATCGCCGACCGACGTGATCCCCATCCCCGCCAAGATCTCGTGCGCTTCCTCGCCCTTCTCACGCAGTCCGGTCCGGCGAGTGGCCAGCTTGCGGTCCACGTGCAGGACCGGGGAATCGAGCGCGAGGGTGGAGGGAGAGCCGGACACGTTCGGGAAGGGTTCTACCATCCACGTGTGACCTCTCGACGCTGGATGGTGCTCGTGGCCGCGCTCCTGGCCCTCGGGGCCTGCGACCCGGAACCGGTCGAGCCGCCTGTCGGGACCATCCCGGCGGGCAACGCCGCCGCCGCCACGCTGCTGCCCCGGTTCGCAGACGCCTTGCCCGCGATGGACCCCGACACGTTCGACCGGCTGCTGTCGCAGCTCGAAGGGACGCCGGTCCTCGTCAACTTCTGGGGCTCGTGGTGCCCACCGTGCAAGGAGGAGATGCCTCGCCTCGTCGAGGCGCACAGGGAGTTCGGCGACCGGGTGCAGTTCCTCGGCGTGGACATCCTCGACGACAGGGCCGAGGCGAAGGCGTTCATGGAGGAGTACGGGATGACGTTCCCGAGCGTCTTCGACGTCCCGGACGAGATCAAGACCTCGCTGGGCCAGTTCGGGCAACCCACGACGGTCTTCTTCCGGACGGACGGGACCTTCGAGTTCGCCTACGCGGGGCCGATCCCCGAGAACGTCCTGCGCCGGCACCTGGAGGACATCTCCGGCTCGGCGTAGCCCCTCTGGTAGCCTCGACGCACCTATGGCAGCGGTCTGCGACATCTGTGGCAAGAAGCCGTGGTTCGGCAAGTCGGTGACGTTCTCGCACAAGCGGAACAACCGGCGATGGGACCCGAACGTGCAGCGCGTCCGCGCGCTGGTCAACGGCACACCGGGCCGGGTCAACGCGTGCACGAGCTGCATCAAGGCCGGTCGCGTCACCCGGATCCCGCAGCGCCAGCGCTAGTCCGCCCCCGCCGGCCGGACGGTCGATCGACCACAGTTGATCGACCGGACCGATCCCGTCGCCGAGCGGGAGGGCATGCCGGATCGCCTCCGTCACGAAGGCCTTCCCTCCGCGCACCGCTTCCGGCAACGAGGAACCCCGAGCGAGATATGCCGCGATCGCGGCCGACAGCGTGCAGCCGGTCCCGTGCGTGTGCGGCGTGTCGATCCGCTCGGCATCGATCCACTCCTCACCGGCTCCGTCGGCGAAGAGGTCGGTCGCGCGATCACCTTCGAGGTGACCCCCTTTCACGAGGACGGCACGCGGGCCGAGGGCCAAGATCGCGGCACCCGCCCGCCGCATGTCGTCGAGCGTGCGCACCTCGAAGCCCGCCAGGCCGGCCGCCTCGGGCAGGTTGGGGGTCACGAGCGTGGCGAGCGGCAGCAACAGGCGCCGCAGAGCGTCCACGGCATCGTCGGCCAACAGCGGGTGGCCGTGCTTCGAGACGAAGACGGGGTCGACCACGATCAGCGGGAGCCGCGTCTCGGCCGCCGCCTCCGCCACGGCCTCGACGATCGCGGCCGACGCCAACATCCCGGTCTTGGCCGCGTCGACCCCGATGTCCCCGGCCACGGCGCGGATCTGCTCGGAGACCGTCGTGGGCGAGAGCTCCTCGAACCCGGAGACGCCTTTGGTGTTCTGCACGGTGACGGCGGTGATCGCGGTCATGCCGAAGACGCCCAAGGCGCTGAACGTCTTGAGGTCCGCCTGGATGCCCGCGCCGCCCCCCGGAGTCCGACCCGGCGATCGTGAGCGCCCGCGGCCGGAGAGCCCGGGCCGCCACCTGTGGTCCATCGGTCATCGGAAGTGATCCCATCCCTCGATCGTGAGCGGTCGTTCCGCTCCCTCCTGGTCAACGGCGACGAGTGACCCCTCGCTCTCGGCCTCGCCGTCAGCTTCGATGATGACGCCGATGTCGCTGAGCGACACCCCGAACGCCTCCCGGAGCTCCGACCTCGCCGCCTCCACCGCTCCTCCGTCGTCTCCTCCGGCGTCTGGCAGGGTGGCGAGCAACTCGTAGTCCTCGCCTCCCCCGAGCGCCTCCGCCAGGGTCGCCGCCGGATGCACGGGGATACGTGCCGTCTCCACCCGGGCGCCGGTCCCGCTCGCCCGGCAGAGCCTGGAGAGATCGATCGCGAGGCCGTCGGAGACGTCCATCATCGAGGTGACGCCGTGAGCGGCGAGGATCGCCGCCTCGCCGACCCTCGGGACGGGTCGCATCGAGAGGTGGAGCGCGTCCCGCTCGTCGTCCGACCAGGATCGCTGCGACGCCACGCGCAGCCCCGCGGCCGAACCGCCGAGCGAGCCGGTCACCACCACGTGGTCACCGGGCTTCGCGCCGCTCCGACGCACGGCCCGGCCCGGCACCACCTCGCCGGTCACCGTGACGACGATCGAGATCTCCCCTCCACGCGAGAGGTTGCCGCCCACCAGCGACAGGGCGAACTCCTCGCAGCACTCCCGCATGCCGCCGGCGAGCTCCACGACCCAAGCGGCATCGATCGCGTCGGTCAGCGTGAGCGCGCACAGCGCGAAACGAGGGCTGCCGGCCATCGCCGCGATGTCGCTGACGTTCACCGCGATCGCCTTGTAGCCGAGATCGCGGGGCGTCGTGAGATCGCGGCGGAAGTGGACCCCCTCGACCATCGCGTCGGTCGTGATCACGAGCTCGCCGGAACCGGCACGGACGACGGCCGCGTCATCGCCGGGCCCGACCACGACCTCGGGGCCTGCCCCCGAGAGCACTCGACCGATCGCGGCGAGCAGTTCGTCTTCGGTGAGGTCCATCTCGGATCCTGGCCGTCTGCGATTCCGCTCGGCTCGAGGGAGTGAGAGCGCTTCGGGAGGAGGCCCCTTGGGCGTTCGCTAGACTCTATGGGTTCTCCCGCCCATCCCAACGCGTTCCGCGGACCCACTATGCAGGAGGCCCGAGTGGCAGACGTGTTCGTCAACCCGACCCCGGAGGAGCTCCGCCGCTACACCGAAGAGATGCCCGAGTGTCGGATCACCGAGTTCGGGAGCGTGAACGTCCAGACCAAGGTCCTGTCGAGGAGTGCCGGCAGCACGTTCGTCGTCGACCGTGCCCTCCAGCGGGAAGACGATGACGCGCGAAGCGTTCGACGAGCTCGCCCGGCGACAGGACGAGTACATCGCGAACCACGACATGATCCAGATCGACGGCTGGATCGGGAACGACCCCACGCTCCGCACCCGCGCCCGTCTCCTGATGGAGAAGCGCTACGCCAACATCGCCGGGATGCAGCAGAAGCTCTACTTCGCCCGCGACGACGACGACGACGAGCCCGAGGTCCGGGTGATCTACACGCCGGGTCTCCCGGCTTCCGGCTATCCGGACGATCGCATCATCGCCGTGGACCTGGACCACAACGTCACCCGCGTCCTCAACTCCGACTACTTCGGCGAGTCGAAGAAGGGGGGCCTGCGGATGTGGAACAACATCGTCTTCGAGAAGGGCGGGCTCGCGCTGCACGCAGGCCTCAAGGTCGATCCCGACGGCGACCGGCGACAAGGTCTTCATGATCATCGGGCTGTCCGGCACCGGGAAGACCACGACGACGTTCACGACGCAGAACGGGTCGAAGCCGATCCAGGACGACTTCGTGGGCCTGATGCCGGGCGGTGTCGCCTACGGGACCGAGAACGGGTGCTTCGCGAAGACGCTACTCCCTCGATCCCGAGTTCGAGCCGTCCATCCACGGAGCGGTCACCAAGCCGACCACGTACCTCGAGAACGTGTACCAGGATGACTCGGGGACGGTGAACTTCTTCGAGCAGAGCTACACGCAGAACGGCCGGGCGGTCTTCGAGATGCAGGACCTGCTCGCGTTCGAGGACGCTCGCAACGTCGGACCGGTCGACTACCTGCTGATCCTCAATCGGAACGAGAACCTGATCCCCGCGGTCGCGAAGCTCAACCAGGAGCAGGCGGCCGCCTACTTCATGCTCGGGGAGACGACCGGCACGTCGGCCGGCGGCGCCGCCGAGGAGGGCAAGTTCCTCCGGGTTCCCGGCACCAACCCCTTCTTCCCGCTCCCGCACGGACTGCAGGGGAATCGGCTGCTGGAGCTGCTGGCGACCCATCCGATCGAGACGTACCTGCTGAACACGGGCCGCGTCGGAGGCAAGGACGAGGACGCTCGATCGAAGAAGGTGAAGATCCCGCACACCTCCGCCTGTGTGCTCGGGATCGCCGAGGGGTCGATCGTGTTCGAGGAGGACCCGGACTTCCGCTACCAGGTGGCGACCGAGGTTCCCGGGTTCGACGATCCCGAGCTCCTCCGTCCCGTCCTGCTCTACGAGCGGGAAGGTCGGATCGAGGAGTATCGCGACATGGTCGAGCGACTCAAGGTCGAGCGGGTCCAGCACCTGCAGCGGTTCACCGAGCTCTCCGAGGAGATCATCAAAGCCGCCGGGTAAGTCACCCTCGGCCTCCGTCCGGGGGCGGCGGTGAGGGCGGCCGCTGCCGGAGGAAGTACGCCACGACGAAGTGCAGCGCGACGAGCACGAACAGGATCACCGCGTACCAGTTGAACTCCGCGGCGTCGTCGGTGAACGCGCGTCCCTTCGTGTCCACGCTCGCGAAGAGCAAGAACAGACCCATCAGGCCGAACCACAGGCCGGCGCGAGACACGACGAACAGGGCGAACAGCACGAGGTCGCGGCGATCGTCGAGCTCCATCGGCTGCCGGAGCCAGTGCACGATCGACCGTATGCCGAGCAGCGCGAACACGCCGGCCACCACGACCTCCGTGCGGATCATCCTATCGACCCCTCGCAACATCGCCACGACCTCCTCGTCCGTGACCTGGTCGAACGCCAGGTACCACTCCCCCACCGCGAGGAAACCGAACGGTTCCTGCAGGAGGACCACGTCGTCGGCCTCCGCCTCGAGACGGGCGCGCGCGGCCGGCGGACCCACCGGGGCGGCGAAGACCACACGGCTCGCGCCGGCCGCGCGCGCCCATCGGAGGGCGGCCACCGCCGTGGCGCCGGTCGCCACGCCGTCGTCCACGACCACCACCGTCCGCCCGGCGACCGGTGCCGCCGCGCGACCGTTCCGATAGACCTTCTCCCGGCGCGCGATCTCGGCTTCCTGCCGGGCGGCCTCCTGTTCGATGTAGCGCTGCCGACACGCGCAGGTGACGCACCGCGCGCTCGTGCAGCACCCGCACGCCCGGCGCCACCGCGCCGATCGCGAGCTCGGGATTGCCCGGCGCGCCGAGCTTCCGCGGGATCACGACGTCGAGCGGCGCCCGCAGCGCCCGCGCCACGGGCAGCGCGACCGCGACGCCGCCCCTCGGGATCGCGAGCACCGTCGCGGGCTCGGACACGCGGCTCGCGACCTCGGCCGCGAGCGCCGCGCCTGCCTCGTCCCGATCGCGGAACACGCCCTCGATCATCGCACCCGCGTTGCTCGCCGGGCCCGGCCCCGACTAGCATGAGCCGCGTTCCCACGGACCGGAGGAGGCACCAGGTGGTTCATGCGTACATCCTGATCCAGACGGAGGTGGGGAAGGCGGCCTCGGTCGCCAACGCCGTACGGAGCACCGCGGGCGTCACCGAGGCGGAGGACGTGACCGGGCCGTACGACGTGATCGTGCGGGCCGAGGCGGAGAGCGTCGATGACCTCGGGAAGCTGGTGGTCGCCCGGATCCAGGCGATCGAGGGCATCACGCGAACCCTCACCTGCCCGGTCGTGCACCTGTAGTCGGATCGGTTCCGGTCCTTCGACCGTCGCTCAGCCGCTCAACGCTCGCACGCCGGTGCTCTTGCGTTCCGCTTCGTGCCGCTCGACGGCGAGGTCGAGCAACCGTTCCACGAGCTGACCGTAGGGCAGCCCGGAGGCCTCCCAGAGCTTCGGGTACATCGAGATCGACGTGAACCCGGGGATCGTGTTGACCTCGTTCACCCAGAGCTCGTCTCGGCCTAGCAGGAAGAAGTCCACCCTCGCCATGCCCGAGCACTTGATCGCGACGAACGCGGCGACGGCGAGACGCTGGACCTCGTCCTGGACGCCGGGTCCGAGGTCGGCGGGGATCAGGAGCTGGGCTCCGTGCTCGTCCAGGTACTTCGCTTCGTAGTCGTAGAAGTCATGCCCTCGGGGAACGACCTCGCCGGCGACGGATGCGACCGGGTCGTCGTTGCCCAGGACCGCGCACTCGATCTCTCGTGCACCCTCGGCCGCCTTCTCGACGAGCGCGTCTCTCGCGTACCGGAACGCCTCCGCGAGTCCGACGGCGAGCTCCCCCGCGTCGTGCACCTTCGACACACCGACCGATGACCCCAGACTGACGGGCTTCGTGAAGAGCGGGTAGCCGAGCGCCTCCGCCGCCGCCTCCGTCGTCTCCGGGTCATCGGCCCACGCGCTGTCCCGGACCGTCTCGTGGGGACCCACCGGCAGACCCGCCGCGATGAACAGGCGCTTCTGCACGTCCTTGTCCATCCCCAGGGCCGACCCCAGCACCCCGGCTCCGACGTAGGGCACGCCGGCGAGCTCGAGGAGTCCCTGCACCGTCCCGTCCTCGCCGTACGGACCGTGGAGGACCGGGAACACGACGTCGATCGACTCGCGGGACCCGTCGGCCGCGACGATCTCCCTCGACATGCCCTCGGCCGCCAGCTCGACCGCCGCGCCGCTCGCGTCCGTGACCTCGGGCATCCGACCGGTCTCGGACGGGAGCGCGGGTGGACCGGGGAGGCGATGCCACCGGCCCTCTCGCGTGATCCCGATCGGGATCACCTCGGTCCGTTCGGGATCGAGCGCATCGATCACCGATCGCGCCGAGAGACAGGAGACCTCGTGCTCGGCGGAGCGACCGCCGAACAGGACCGCGACGCGGCGACGCGTCATGCCTTCTCGAGGGCCCGGGTGAAGTCCTCGGCGAGATCGTCCGGGTCCTCGAGACCGACGGCCACCCGGATGAGCCCGTCGCCGATGCCCGCGGCTCGCCGGGCGTCGGGATCGAGCTGCCGGTGCGTCGTCGAGGCGGGATGCGCGACGAGGGTCATGAGGCTGCCCAGACTCCCCGCGATCCAGCCGAGCTCCAACGCCTCGGTCACGCGGCTGCCGGCCTCCAGGCCTCCGGCCACCTCGAACGCGAGCGTCCCACCGGGACGGCGGAGCTGACGTTCCGCGAGCTCGTGCTGGGGATGCGAAGCGAGCCCCGGGTAGTGGACGCGTTCCACCGCCGGGTGCGCGGCCAGGGTCTCCGCCAGCCGTCCGGCCGAGGCGCAGTGATGCTCCATCCGCAGGCTGAGCGTGGCGAGCCCCCGGAGACAGAGCCACGCTTCGAGCGGCTGCATCGTGCCACCCAGGTCGATCACCGTGTCGCGCAGCCTCCGGAAGAGCTCCTCGTTGGTGCATGCGACGCCGCCGATCAGGTCCGCGTGCCCACCGATGTACTTCGTCGCGGAGTGGAGCGCCAGGTCGAAGCCGAGGGCCACGGGATTGCACAGGTACGGAGATGCGAACGTGTTGTCGACGGCGGAGAGGACTCCGGCGTCGCGGCAGAGGCCGGCGAGCGCCGCCAGATCCGGGACCGTCGTCGTCGGGTTGACGATCGTCTCGCAGTAGAAGAGATCGGCACCCGGCAGGGCGTCGCGCACCTGATCGAGGTCGGTCGGGTCGACGAACGTCGCCTCGATGCCGAAGCGCGGGAGGATGTTGCGGAGCAGCGACACCGAGCCTCCGTACAGGGCGGTTCCCGCCACGATCCGCGAGCCCGCCTTCGCGACGGTGAGGAAGAGCGACGAGATCGCCGCCATGCCGGAGGCGAATCCCATCGCGGACTCCGACTCCTCGAGATCGGCCATCACCGACTGGAACGCGTCGACGGTCGGGTTCCCGTAGCCGCGCGAATACACGTAGCCCGGCCCTTCGAACGCGATCGCTCGTGCGAACTCCTCGTTCGTCTCGAACCGGAACGTGGAGGACTGGAAGATCGGCACGCTGCTCGACGGCTGCTCGGGCGGCGCCGGCCGGTGTGGATGGACCGTCCGTGTCTGGAAGCGCCTCCGCTTCCCCGGGTCGCTCATGGCGGGCAGCCTACTTCGTCCATCGCCGCGGGTAGCGGTCGCGGAGATCGACGGCGAGCAGGGTGATCGCGTCCATGACCTGCGTGGTGAGCTCCCGGAGCGCGGCCTGTCCACCGTCCGGTCCGGCCGGCATCGCGAGCGGCTCCCCGACGGTGGTCCAGATCGGTCGGCCGAACTTGAGCGACCCCCTCCCGGTCTTCTGCCAGACGGCTCGAGATCCCCAGCTGGCCATCGGCGTGATCGGCACGCCGGTCTGGAGCGCGAGTCGCACGAGCCCCGTCTTCCCCTCCATCGGGAGCCCGTCGTCTCGCTTGGTGACGGTCCCCTCCGGATAGACCACGATCACCTCCCCTCGATCGAGCGCGGCGGCCGCGAGGTCGAGGGAGGACCGGTTGCGGGTCCCCCGGGAGACGGGGATCTGACCCGCGCCTCGGAGCGCGCGCCCGATGACGGGGATCCGGAAGAGGTCTTCCTTCGCGAGGAAGCGCGGACGGCGGCCCGCGCGAACGACCGCCTCGCCGTTCGTCAAGGGATCGAGGTACGAGATGTGGTTGCACGCGATGATCGCCGGCCCCGTCGAGGGGATCCGGTCCAGGTGCTCGTGCGACAGCCGGAACCAGAACCGGAGCGGCGGTAGCGTCACCGTCCTCGCGACGTGATACCAGGGTTCCGTGGCGCCCCCTTCGATCGACGGTCGTGAGGGTACCGCGGAGGCTCGGCTAGGCTGGCCAGCTCGTGCGCGCGATCGCCCTCCCCGTCAAGTCGCTGAGCCACGCGAAATCCCGGCTGTCTTCGCTCCTGGCCCCCCTCGAGCGAGGCGCGCTGGCGCTGGCGATGTTCGAGGACGTCTTGGACGCGACCCTCGCCGTCGACGGTTGGGAGACCTGGGTGGTCTCGGCGGACGAGGGCGTCCTCGAGATCGCGCTGGGACGTGGGGCGCGATGCGATCCAGGAGCTCCGACCCACCCTTCGCTCCGCCACCCATCAGATCGAGGCGGAGGCGGCCGCGCGGTCGACCGAGGCACTCGCGATCTTGCTCGCCGACACGCCGCTGGTGACCCCGCACGCGTTGCGGGCCGCGCTCCACACCCTCGGGCCCGTGGTGGTCGCCCCCTCGTCGGACGAGCGCGGGACGAACCTGCTCCTCCGCCGCCCGCCGGGAGCCATCCCGAGCCGTTTCGGCCCCGACTCGTTCCGGCGGCACCTCGAGACGGCCGCCGAACGCGGGCTGCCCATCGCGGTCGTGGAGCGGGAGGAGCTGTCGTTCGACGTGGACGACCCGAGCGATATCCTCACGGTGCTCGAGACACGACGTCCCGGGCGAACGCTCGACGTCTGCCGGGACATGGATCTCGCCGGGAGGCTCGCGGCGCGTACGTGAGAGGAGCGGGTCCGTGGAGCAGGGAACCATCAGGGACTTCGACGAGAAGGATCACACGGGAACGCTGCTCACCGACGGCCGCGCGGAGGTCGTGATCGACGCCGATTCCCTCGACGCCTCGGGCATCCTCACGCTTCGGATCGGACAGCGCGTGAAGTTCGAAACGGAGGAACGTGACGGAGCGACGGTCGCTCGTTCGCTCCGGATCGTGACCTGGGAGTAACCGCCGTCAGTCGGAGTTGTTGCCGAGGACCTGGTGACGGAACTCCTTCCCCGGGGTGAACGCCGGGAGGTCGCGCTCGGGAACCACGATGGGCACATCGGGCTGCCGAGGGTTGCGAGCGATCCGCCGGTTGCGATGCTTCCGCTCGAACGTACCGAAGTCCGCGAGAGTGACACGATCGCCTTCGACCACCGTTTCGCGGACGGTGTTGATCGCCGCGTCGATGACGCGGCCGACTTCGGCCTTGCTCAAACCGGTCTTCTTCGAGACCTCGGTGACCAAGCCGCCTTTGTTCATGGGGGGCTCCCTCCAGCATCGTCGCGGTTGCTCCCGAACGTACCGAACGCGGGAGGAAAGGGTCAACCGAACCCGGGTTGCGTGGGAGGCCTTTCCGCTCAGTTGGTGCTTGGGGTTCGAGGGGCTTTCGAGGCTGCCGGAGGGTCCTCCGGTAGACTCGGGAGGAGAACCCTGGGGCGTGGTGTAACGGCAGCACGACAGGTTCTGGCCCTGTTAGTCGAGGTTCGAATCCTTGCGCCCCAGCTCCGCCGTCGAGGTCGAGACGACCCCTCGGGAGATCCGGCCGCGCGGGTCTTCTAGAGACCCAGACCCACCAGCAGCCCGACGAGCACCACCGCGAGACTCATCCCGAAGAGGGCCAGGGTCTGTCCCACTTCGCTGCGTAAGCCGTCGTCGTCGTTTTCCGTTCGCATGGGTTTCTCGTACCCCGATGTGGATCGTTCCATACGGATGATGTCGGAACCCACGGGAAGAACTTGAACGCGATCTCGGCTCCCCTCACGCGGCACGTCGACGGCCCCGCTCCGGCTCCAGCAGATCGAGGACCCTCGATTCCACCGATCGGCGCACCCGATCGTCGGACAGGTCCTTCCCCCGAGGAAGATCGATCGTCTCTCCGTTCAGGAATCGGTCGATGACCCGGGGGTCGATGTAGGAGGCTCGGCAGACCGCGGGGGTGTTCCCGAGGGAATCGGCCACCTCCCTCGACCACGGAGGAGACCACCCGCTTGCGCGAGGTGACCGACGTGAGGCCGTTCTCCTGCGAGGCGAGGAGTGCGGCCGTGAGCACGGTCGCGTGCCAGGTCCTGAAGTCCTTCGCCGAGATGTCCTCCTGTGCGAGCTCCTTCAGGTAGCCGTTGATGTCCTCCGAACGGACGTCGCGCCACGCCGTCCCCTCCCGGAAGGCCAGGAGCTCGGCGTCCTCCGCCCTTGCGCCGCAGGAGCGCGCCGGCGAGCCGGGCGAGCGCCGGATCCTCGATCGCCTGGATCCGGCGCTGGCCCCCCTTCGCCGTGAAATCGAATCGCACCTCCCCGCGCACCACCTGCACGTGGTCGCGCCTGATCGTCGCCAACCCGAACGAGCCGTTCTCCTCCATGTAGCTCTCCGAGCCGATCCGGAAGAACCCGAGATCGAGGAGCCGCACCGCGCCCGCCAGCACCCGCTCGCGAGTGAGGCCGCGCGAGACGATGTCTCGGTCGCAGACCCGCCGCATCGCGGGGAGACGCCGGGCCAGCCGGGTGACGCGCTCGAACTTCTGACGGCCGCGACGGGTGGTCCAGTCCTCGTGATACAGGTACTGCTTCCGCCCGGCGGCATCGGTGCCGACCGCCTGGAGGTGTCCCCGATCGTCCGGACAGATCCACACGTCCTCCCAGGCGGGCGGGATGGCGAGCGACCGGATCCGTTCGCGCGTTCCCTCGTCCCGGACGGGTTGTCCGTTCGCGTGGAGGTAGGTGAATCCACGCCCTTGCCGGCGGCGGGAGATCCCGGGCGAGGTGCATCGCACTCGCTTGAGCGCGCTCATCGCTCCCCACGCCCTGCCGGATGCTCCTCGAACGTGACGTCGACCTGCTCTTGGGGTCGAGCTCGCTGCTCTTCCGCCTGATCCGCGAGCACCCTGCGGTCCTCGGGAACGAGCGGTGGATCGACCAACGATCGCGGCCACAGCCGACGTGCGCGCACGACGTTGATCTCCGCCCCCAGCAAGAACACCTGGGCCACGAGCGAGATCCATGCCAGCAGCCCGATCACGATCGCGAAGAATCCGTAGACCTGCGACGCATGGCGGATGTGCTGATCGACGAGCCAGCTCCCGAGGAGCAGCAGGAGCGTCCATGCCACCGCGGCGACGATCGCGCCGGGCAGCACTTCTCGCCACTGCACCTTCGCGACCGTGAGGACCCGGTAGGCGAACGCGAACACCGCGATCGAGACGAGCACGGTTCCCGAGAGGGACAGGACCTTCAGGATCGCCGCGCTCCATCCCGTTTCCGCGCCGGTGCCGGCGAGGAACGTCGACAGCACGATCGAGGCTCCGAACACCGCGAGCAGGAGCAGCGCGCGCAGCATCCGCACGGGAAGTCCGGGACGCTCGACGCGAGGAACGTCCCACACGTCGTCCATCGCCTGCTGCGCGGCCGACACGACCGCCGTCCCGGACCAGATCGCTCCGACGAACCCGACGATCAGAGCGAACGACGACCCGGTCAGCTCGCGAACGCTCTCGCCGATCCGGGTGCCCACGACGGGGAACTGCTGGAGGGCCGATTCGAGCAGGCGGCGGCGGAGATCCGGATCGTCGCGCGCGACGATCGCCACTCCCGTCGCGAACAACAGCAAGAGAGGGAACAGCGAGAAGAAGCCGTAGTAGGCGAGGAGGGCGGCGAGCTGACCCGCGCGATCGTCCCCGAACTTCTTGATCACGGCGACCGGGAAGGCGAGCACGGGGTGTCCGCGCTGCGCGTCGTCCGCGCGCCGCAGCAACCGCTGCGCCGCTCCACCTTCCGCTGCCGTCATGACGGGGTTCCTTCCCTTGCCCACTTGGCGCCAAACGCCGAGGTCGGGCGGACGATCGGCTGGGTACCCTGTCGTCATGATGGCATCAGACGCTCCGGGCACCGAGGGTCGCTGTCCCGTCTGCGGCGAGGGCACGCTCGCGGACATCGACTTCGGAGGGAAGGATCTCTTCCAGGATCCGGAGAGCCGTCAGGTCGACGTCTACACCTGCGGACACGAGGTCCCCCGTGCGCCTCTCGAGTCCGCCGACACCGACCGTCTGGACGTCGAGCAGAGGACCTCGGAGGAAGCCACGTCGCCCACTCCCGACGAGGACGGCTGATCAGGGATCCCGGGACCGAGCAACGGTCGGCGCAGCCGGCTCTTCGGACGCCGCCGGTGAGGGTGGCGACGGGCGGACGGCGATGGCTCCGGGGACGGCGGCGGATCGGGCGTCGGTGATGGTGACGGCTGCGGCGATGGCGACGGTGATGGCGCCGCCGACGGGGACACCGACGGCTCGGCGGGAGCCGCAGACGGCGAGGGCGCCGGAGGAGGCGGAGGCGGCGGCGGATCGGCGTAGGGCTCGTAGCTCGCCGACGGGAACCCCACCACCGGCATCCCGGCGGTCGCCTCGGTCATGAAGTCGTGCCAGATCCTCGCCGGGATCGTCCCCCCGTAGACCTCGGGGTAGCCGCCGACGTCACGCATCGGCCGCGCTCCGTCCGGATAGCCCACCCAGACGCACGTGACGAGCTGCGGCACGTAGCCGCAGAACCACGCATCCGTCGCGTGTTGCGCCGTTCCCGTCTTGCCGGCCGCCGGGCGACCGTCGAGACGGGCCGCCGTCCCCGTGCCGTGATCCATCACGCCTTGCAGGACCCTCGTCGTAGCGTCGGCGTCCTGGGAGGACAGCGCCACGCTCCCCACGCTGGAGAGCCCGCGGAGCGGTCCTTGCAGCACCTCGCCACCGGGGCCGGTGACCCGCTCGATCGCGGTCGGCTCGACACGGATGCCCCTCGTCGCCAGCGTCGCGAACGCCGACGTCATCTCGAGCGGGCTGACCTCAGAGGTCCCCAGGCCGATCGAGCACACCGAGGCGAGCCGAGAGCGGATCCCCATCCGATGGGCGACCTCGGCGACCGCCTCGGGCCCCACCTCGACCGTGACCTGCGCGAAGATCGTGTTGACCGAGCCGGCCATCGCGTTCTCCAGCGACATCGTGCCCGCCGCTTGATCGCCGGCGTTCGTGACCGTCCAGGGTTCCCCGTCCGTCTCACAGAACGGATCCGGGATCGTGAGCGAGGAAGGCCCGCTGCGGACCTCGAGCGGCGAGATCCCTCGCTCGAGCGCCGCGACGAGGACGAACGGCTTGAAGGCGCTCCCGACCTGGCGCCGCGCCTGCGTCGCGAGGTTGAACTCGCTGCGTTCGAAGTTCCGCCCGCCCACCATCGCTCTGATCGCCCCCGTCCTCGGGTCGATCGCGACGAGCGCGGCCTCCGGGTCGTTCGGGGATGGCAGATACCTGCGGACCGCGCGCTCGGCGGCGCGCTGCCACTCCGGATCCAGGGTCGTTCGGACGCGGAGACCGCCGCGGTAGAGCGCGTCCAACCCGTAGCTCGACTTCAGGTCCAGGCGAACGTGCTCCATGAAGTACGGAGCCGCCGATCGCACGTTCGCCTCTTCGGCCAGGCCGAGGGGGCGAGCCTGCAGGCGCCGAGCCCGCTCCGTGCCGATCGCCCCCACTTCCGCCATGCGTTCCAGCGCGAGGTCCCGCGAGTGCCGCGCCTCTCCGGGGTGGTCGAACGGGTCGCGAGCGGAGGGAGCCGCGATCAGGCCCGCGAGCGTCGCGGACTGCGCGAGCGTGAGGTCCTCCGCATCGCGATCGAAGTACGTACGGGCGGCGGCCTGCACTCCGTAGGCGCCGTGTCCGAAGTAGACCGTGTTCAGGTAGCCGCCCAGGATCTCGCGCTTCGACATCGTGTGCTCGAGCTTCACGGCGAGGATCGCTTCGCGGACCTTCCGGGTCAGCGAATGCTCCGAGCCCGTGAGGACGTTCTTCACGTACTGCTGCGTGATCGTGGAGCCACCCTGGCTCATCGACCCGCTCGTGACGTTCGTCCATGCGGCGCGCACCACGGCGAGCTTGTCGAGCCCGTCGTGCCGGTAGAAGTCCGCGTCCTCCACCGCCACGACGGCACGCCGGAGCGACAGAGGCATCTGGGTGAACGGGATCAGGACCCGGTCGACTTCGGCATGGAGCGCCGCGACCTCGTTCCCGCGGCGATCGAGGAGCGTGGTCGTCTCCGCGAGGGGTGGGATCGCAGGCAACTCGGTCGTGGCATAGAGGGCCACGAGGGAACCCGTGACGGAGAGCATCGGGAGGAGGATCGACAGGATCGCGATCCACGCGACCCTGCGACGCCGGCTCATCGGTAAGGACGGCGCGACCGCGACCCAGGCGTCCTCGCGGTGCGGGACGGGGCCGGACCGATCGGGGCGGTGTGGTGGGGATGGCGCTCATCGAGGCGAAGTGGAACTACCCAGATCGCCTGCGCCGCAAACCGCCGTGTACTCCGGGCTCGTGCGGGGTAACACGCGCGCATGGATATCGGGAGGATCGTCCGGGAGGTCGAGGCGCTTCCCGACACCGAGGGAGAACCGATCCCCGTCCCGGATCCTGCTCTCGAGCCGGTCCGGGACCCGGTTCACGAGCCCGAGCGACGATCCGGGTAGCACGGTGGGCGAGGTCGTTCCCATCGTCGGGTCGGTCCGAGGGTTCCGCTGGTGGCGTCTGTCGGGCAACGCGGAACTCCTGTCTCCGTGGCGTGGACCGGTCCGCTGGAAGGGCGGCGAGAACGAAGCCTCGTGCCTCGCACGACGCGGGATGTTCGGGTGGAGGATGGCGAGGGCCCCGCACCCCCGTGGATGTCCCGCCGTTGCGTGCGAGTGCGGCTTCTACGCGCTACACACGCTCCCGCAGCTGAACGACGGGCTCGATCGATCGATCTGGGAGATCGACACGAACACCTCCGGCGGGCAACACGGTCTGGTGCTCGGGGTCGTCGGCGGCTACGGGCGCGTGCTCATCGGCACCGCGGGGTGGCGATCCCACTTCGGTCGGATCCTCGCGCTCTACGCGGGCCCGACCGTCACGAACCACACGCGCGAGCTGGGGGTGGCAGCCGCTGCCTACGAGGTGCCCGTGTACCGAGACCTCGACGCGATCGTGTCCGAATGGGGTCCGGACCCGGCGGAGGTCGACTCCCTCACCGCCTGAGCCCGCCCTGAGCCTGCCGGGCCGCGCCGATACCATGGCGCTTCCATCCAGAGGAGGCGACGTGGCCACATCGACACAACGGATCCCCATCACCTTGGTGCCGGGCGACGGCATCGGCCCCGAGGTGACCGAGGCCGCCCGGCGGATCGTCGAGGCATCCGGAGCTCCGATCGATTGGGAGGAAGCCGAGGCCGGCGCCGAGGTCTTCAAGAAGGGGCTCCCCTCGGGAGTCCCCGACGAGACGATCGCGTCACTCTCTCGGACGCGCGTCATGCTCAAGGGGCCGCTCGAGACCCCTGTGGGCTTCGGCGAGAAGAGCGCGAACGTCACCCTCCGCAAGCTGTTCGAGACCTACGCGAACGTCCGGCCGGTGCGAGAGCTCCCCGGGGTGAAGACCCCGTACAGCGGACGCGGCATCGACCTCGTGATGGTCCGGGAGAACGTCGAGGACCTCTACGCGGGGATCGAGTACATGCAGACGCCGGGCGTGGCCGAGGCGCTGAAGCTGATCTCGGTCAAGGGCTGCGAGAAGATCGCGCGGTTCGCGTTCGAGTACGCGCGGAGCGAGCACCGCACGCAGGTCACGTGCGCGACGAAGGCGAACATCATGAAGCTCTCGGAGGGAACGCTGAAGCGCGTCTTCGAGCAGGTGGCGCCCGACTACCCCGACATCGAGCCGTGGCATCTGATCGTCGACAACTGCGCGCACCAGCTCGTGAAGCGACCGGAGCAGTTCGACGTGCTGGTGATGACCAACATGAACGGCGACATCCTCTCGGACCTGTCGAGCGCGCTCGTCGGCGGGCTCGGCTTCGCGCCGAGCGCCAACATCGGGAGCGAGGTCGCGATCTTCGAGGCGGTCCACGGCTCCGCGCCGAAGTACGCGGGCAAGGACGTGATCAACCCGACCGCGCTGATCCTGTCGGCGGTGCTGATGCTGCGCTACCTCCAGCTCTTCGAGCAGGCCGATGCGATCGAGCACGCGGTGCTGGTGACCCTCGAGGACGGCGTGCTGACCGGCGACGTGGTCGGCTACGGCAACGGCGCATCGACGACGGACTACACCGAGACGATCATCGGGAACCTGGGCCGTCGGTCCGAGGGGTGGACCGTCCGCGAGCACCGGCCGCTGGAGCTACCGAAGCTCTCCGACGACATCGACTACGTGAAGCCCACCTCACGAGCCGTCGTCGGGATGGACGTCTTCATCGAGTCGCCGATGGGACCGAACGAGCTCGGCGCCTCCCTGATGGAGCTGACGCACGAGACGCCGCTGTCCCTGAAGCTCGTGTCGTCACGCGGCACCAAGGTCTTCCCACCGACCGGCGCGATCACGGACACGGTCGACCACTATCGGTGCCGGTTCATCATCAAGAAGAGCCCCGGCGACCTCTCCGACGACGACGTCCATCAGCTCCTCGTCGCGATCAGCCAGCAGCACCGCTGGATGCACATCGAGAAGCTGCAGGAGTTCGACGGCGAGCTCGGCTTCACGCGGGACCAGGGCGAGAACTGAAGGAGGAGCCGGGACCGACGGCTGGCCGTCGATCCCGGCTCTCCGGGGTCCCGTTCGTTGTCCGCGACCGGGATCTCTAGTGGCGGAACGGTGCCGCCAGAGCGGCGACGAAGCCGCTGTACACCTTGCGGGCCGCGACGCGCCGGTCGTGCCGCTGCGCCTCGCGTGTGGTCCGTGACCGACGGAAGGCATCGGCCTCGCCCACGCGATCGCGGATCTGCTCCCTCGCCATGTCTCCCGTGATCATCGTCCGCCTCCTGGGTCGGTCACGGGTCTGACGGTACGCCGGTGCCTCTGTGCCGGGCTGTGCTCGCAGGCACGAACGGGGCGTGACCTTCGCCACCGGAGGCGATGTGTCGCACGTCACGCCGGGCGCCAAGATGGCGGCCGTGACGACGGTCGCCGTGATCGGGCTCGGGGCGATGGGCTCGCGCTTCGCGCGCCGGTTCCTCGACGCGGGCCACGACGTGATCGTCTGGAACCGGACGCCCGAGAAGGCCGACGAGCTCGTGTCGAGCGGTGCGGCGCGGGCGGTGAGCCCCGCCGATGCCGCCCGCCGCGCCGACGCGGTCATCACGATGGTGGCCGACCCCGAGGCGCTGCGGGCAGTGACCGAGGGACCGGACGGCATCGCGGCCGGCGCCGATGCCTCGACCACCGTGATCGAGATGTCGACGGTCGGCCCGGATGCGATCCGGTGCTCCGCCTCGGCGCTTCCCCCCGAGGCCGGGCTGCTCGACGCGCCCGTCCTGGGCAGCCTGTCGCGAGGCGGAGTCGGGCACCCTGCACTGGTGTTCGTCGGCGGCCCGGACGACCTCGCCGAACGATGGACGCCGCTGCTGTCCGAGCTCTTGGCGAGCCGATGATCGCGTGGGCCCGCTCGGAGTCGGGGCCGCCACCAAGCTGGTGGCGAACGCGACGCTCGTCGGCACGATCACCCTGCTCGGCGAGACCTGGCGCTCGCCGACGCGCTCGGGGTTCCGCCGCGAGGTCGCCTTCCGCGTCCTCGCGTCGACGCCGCTCGCCGCCCAAGTCGCGAGCGACGCCGCGAGCCGCTCGACGACGGGCGAGTTCCCCCTCCGCTTCGACCTCGCGCTCGCGCGCAAGGACGCGGAGCTCGTGAGCGAGGCGGCAGGGCCGGGCAGTGTGGATGTCGCGCGTCCTCGCCGCGGCCGCGGCATGGTTCGCCGAGGCTGAGGAGGCCGGCCTCGGGGATCGGGACTACTCGGAGATCCTGCATCTGATCACGCGCCGCGGGCCGACCCCCGGAACGGAGTGACCGTGTTCGAGCGGTTCACGGATCGGGCCCGGCGCGTGGTCGTCCTCGCGCAAGAAGAGGCGAGGATGCTCAACCACAACTACATCGGAACCGAACATATCCTGCTCGGCCTCAGCCACGAGAGCGAAGGCGTCGCCGCCGTGGCGCTCGAGACGATGGACATCTCGCTCGAGGCCATCAGGGACCAGGTCGTCGCGAGCATCGGACGGGGCGAAGCAGCGCCCACCGGGCACATCCCGTTCACGCCCCGCGCCAAGAAGGTGCTCGAGCTGTCGCTCCGAGAGGCGCTCCAGCTGGGCCACAACTACATCGGCACCGAGCACATCCTGCTCGGACTGATCCGTGAGGGCGAGGGTGTCGCCGCCCAAGTGCTCCAGAAGGCTCGGCGCCGATCTCAACCGCGTGGGCGAGACGGTGATCCAGCTCCTCTCCGGCTACACGGCCGGCCCCGGGCAGGCCCGTGGACCGTGGGCGCCGGCGACAGGGCCCAACTGCCCGTGGTGCAACATGCCGCTGGAGAGCACCCTCGCACACCGGACCCTGCTCGTTCCCGCCGCGGATGACGAGGGCGAACCGATCTCGTTCCAGGCGCTGTTCTGCACGGGATGTGGCGGTCTGGTGCGCACGTCGCTGGCCTAGTTCGCCCCGTTGCTAGACTCCGGCTGGCCGCGGTCCCATCGTCTAGAGGCCTAGGACATCACCCTCTCAAGGTGAAGACACGGGTTCAAATCCCGTTGGGACTACCCACGTAGAAGGGGTATCGCTCGCGGAGCCCGGCCAGTGGTCCCGCAATGGTCCCGCGGTGGACACGGGGGCCGCCGCCTCAGGCGTCTCCGATGGACCTCTTGACCAGCTCGTCGATCGCGTCCGCGACGCTGATCGAGGGTCCGCGGAGACCTCGACGTGGACCGTGGCCGACTCATCCGCGTCGACGTGTGGCCGAGGCGCCGGGCGACCGCCTTCGCGCGGCTCGCCCTTCTCTCCGATCGGAGATCCCCCAGCTGGATCTGGGCGCCGGATGTCTTCTCGATGCCGGTCGGCTGTGCTCGGCAAGCCCCTACCCGTGATGCGGCTCACACACTTGGCGTGCTCAAGTACGATGCGGGTCCTAGCGCACCTGCACGAGCTCGTCCCGCCAGATGGTTCTCATTGGGGGGCGGTAAGGGCGTAGTCGGCAGCGTCCGCAGGAGGGAGAGCCCGATGGGAAAGCGGCATGCGCTCACCGCAGCGCGGGACGAACCTCCAGAGCCTCCCGATCGATGGCGGGGATGACTCACGGCGAGCCGGGCCGTTCGCATTCTTCTCGTCTATGCGAGCGGCCGGTGCGGCCACTCAGATCTGCTTCGGCATGCCAGCCACCATCCTCGGTACGCATGGACCAGACCTCTTGTTGGGGACTCCCGGCGACGACGTGATCGTGGGGCGTGGTGGGGACGACCTCCTCGGTGATGCGACGGCCGGGGGAGGCAACGACCGGATCTGCGCGGGCCCCGGGAACGATCACCTCAGCGGCGGGGTGGGGAATGACCTGCTCTACGGGGGCACGGGGAACGACCAGCTGGGTGGGGGCGATGGAACCGACCGACACTTCGGTGGTCCCGGCGATGACTTCCTCTCCGTCGAGTCCGACTCCATCCAGCCCACCTCCGACCAGTTCTATGGAGGGGACGGCAACGATCGGCTCTTCGGAGGGCGGCAAGACGACTCGCTGTGGGGCGGGGACGGGGACGACCAACTGTTGGGCTTGGAGGGAGACGATGGCGTGTTCGAAGGCGAAGGCGCTGACATAGCTTCGGGCCACGAAGGAAACGATGTCCTGGAGGGCGGCCTCGGGGACTTCGATGACTGGCTGTTCGGGAGCGAAGGGAACGATCTTCTGTTCGGCGGCCCCGGGGGCGACTTCATGCTCGGGGCGCAAGGGAACGATCGTCTGTTTGCCGGCCCGGGGGACGACGCCCTTACCCTAGGCGAGGGCGCTGACTTCGCGGCCGGGGTGCCGGAAACGACCTCATCGGCGGCCCCGACGGAATCGCCGCGAACGACACCCTGCACGGAGGGGTCGATTTCGACCACTGCGACGCCGATCCCGGCGACTTCGTGGCGGTATGCGAGCAGATCGGCCCGCGTGAGATGAGGCGCGGGCCACTTTGAAACCAGCAGCGCGACACTCTCAAGGTGAAGCCACGGGTGCAGATCCCGTTGGGACTACCACTCTGAGCAGGGAAGAACCAGATCTGCCGGCGCCAGCGGTATCGTCAACGGACGCATGTCGGACGATCGCTCCTACGTCGAGGAGAACACGCGAGAGCGCGAGCGGATGCGCGCGATCGTCGAGCGCGTGAGCGAGGACGAGCTCCGCATCTCGGTGAACCCGCACTGGACGGTCGCGGCCGTGCTCGGCCACATCGCGTTCTGGGACGCCCGGGTGCTCGTCGCTCGCCGACAAGCTCGAGCGCGGCGAACCATTCACCACCTCCGACACCGAGCCGGAGGACGTCGACTGGATCAACGACGCCAGCCGCGCGCTGATCCACGCGATCCCGCCGCGCGAGGTCGCCCGGCTGGCCCTCGAGATCGCCGAGGAGACCGACGCGCGGGTCGCGACCCTGCCGGTGGATCGCCTCTGGCCGACGCGACCCTGACAGCCCGCTCTACGCCGCTGCGCGCGTCGCACCGGGGCGAGCACCTCGACGAAGTCGAGGCGGCGCTCCGCGCCGTGGGCGGTCCGGCTCCTGAGCCGAACCCCTAGGGACCTGCGTAGTCGAACGGCAGCGACGGCCGTGTACTTGTTCTCGTAGTCGATGCCGAGTCGATCCATCTTCAGACGTTTGGACGAGCCGAACGTGCCCTGTTTGAAGATCGTCCCCTGCGGCAGCGTCACGCCGGGGGTGATCTCCGCTCCGGTCACCGGGTTGCGGATCGGCTCGGACTCCACCTCGTAGAGGTCGCCCGCGCGGACGATCGCCCGGATC
This sequence comes from uncultured Actinomycetota bacterium, assembly GCA_963711655.1. GTDB lineage: Bacteria > Actinomycetota > UBA4738 > UBA4738 > HRBIN12 > JAJNBA01. The sequence goes on along the minus strand of CAVQEW010000008.1, from coordinate 59,764 downwards.
CCGTCGAGCTGGAACTCGTACGGGACCGCCTCCGGCCCCTCCAGGGTGGGCCAGGTCCACCCGAGGACACCCCACGGTCCGCCGACGTCACCTTTCACGAGCGTGTGGATCGCGTCGCGCTGCGCGTCGTCCGACCGTTCGTCGACGAGCAGGACAGCGACCCCGTTGCCCTCGTGGATCGCGCCCGGGCCAGTTCACGGTGAGCGTGAAGGTGATGCCGTCGAGATCGAACGTCCCCGTAGGCGCCCTCGTCGACGTGCCACGTCCAACCGCCCTCGCACTTGCCCATCGTGGGGAGCGCCTGGAAGTTGCACGGGCATCCGTAGTCGCAGTTGCACGCGACGACGACCGTCCCCTTCATCGACCACGCATCACCCATGGACTCCCCCTTCACGCCACGGCGACGGCCAGCGCCGCCACGAGCAGACCGACACCGATCGAGCCGGGCGGACAGCTCGCCGCGCGGCAGGACCTTCTGGACGAACACGGCGGCTGCGATCACGACCGCCCAGACGAGCTGCATCGAGGCGGCGAGCACCAAGACCGCCATCAGGCCGACGCAGCACCCGAGACACCAGATCCCGTGCTCGACGCCGAGCCTGACCGCCCCGCTCCGGTAGTGCTCCATGAGGAACGCCGCCGGGTTCCGACACCGGCGGAGGCACGCCGACTTCAGCGGGCTGAGCTCGTAGACGCCGGCCAGGCCGAGCACGACCGGCACGGTGATGCCCATCGCGCGCTCCATGGCGACGTACGGCACCACGCCGACGACGCTCCAGACGGCCAGGTATCCCACGGCCATCCCCACGCGCGATCCGCGGTAGAGGAGCCACAGGGGCGCGATCGAGGGCAGCATCATCGCCGCCATCATCAGCGACCACCCGACGGTGAAGCCGAGGAAGCTCATCGGGGGCTCGTAGGTCACGAGCACCACCCAGGCCACCGCTGACGCCGCGACGAGAACGGCGAGCGCGAGGATCGTCGTCCGGTCGACGCGCGACGGATCTCGGTCCGCGAGGCTCCAGCATCTGCTCCTTGAGCGACGGCCGTCCGCCCGGAGCGTACCGCAGTGAGCAACGACGTTTCCCCACATGAAAGAACGACCCTCCCGTGAGGGAGGGCCGTTCTCTCTCGGTGCTGTGCCGGACTACGCGGCCTTGGTCTCGCAGACCAGGTCCGCGAGGCAGTCGAGCAGCCAGTTGCGGACGAGCGGGATGTCCACCCGCTGGTAGCCGCCGAGGTACCGGCAGTTGCTCGTGTAGCCGTAACTCGTGTCTCCCACGACGAACCCGCCGTGGATCGCAGGGCCGCCGGAGTCGCCGAAGCACGTGCCGCCGCCGGCCCGCGGGTCGTGCTCGTTCCCGTTCAGCTGCAGGATCTGCGGCGTCAGCTTCTGCCCGATCTCGGTCGTGAACCGCCGGACGATCGGCTGCCGCTGCGGCAGCGGGGTCTGCGGACCGGTCTCGGCCGTGCGTCGGACCTCGGTCCCGTACCCGATCACCAGGAACTCGGTGTGGTTCAGGATCGGTTGCGCGAAGTCGTTCAGGTAGTTCTCGGGCGCCAGCGGGGACGCCGGGAGCGTCGAAGCCTCGTCCAGGATCACCACGCCCGTGTCGTTCCAGTTCTTGATGTCGGTGAAGTCGCTGTAGTCGGGGTGCGTCCGCGGCGTGCCGAGAGCCCACGACTGCTCGCCTTCGTACGCCGGGGCGGTGATGTCGGCGGCCGTGAACCCGATGTCAGAGTGCGCGTCCGCCGGGCCGGCGTCATCCGCTGCGCGAGGGATGTCGATCTCCGACTCCGGCTCGGTCCGGGAGATCACCGGGTCGAACGTGACGGCGACCTTCCCGATGTCCTGGAACGTGCAGTGGGCGGCCGTGAGGAACACGCGCGGCGCGATCAACGTTCCGGAGCATCGGAACCGGCCGTCCGGCTGATAGAAGACGACCATGCCGACGTTGGAGTAGGTGTTGCCGGTGTCCTCGGTGCCTCCGGTGATCGCGCCGGCGGGCGCGGTGACGGCAAGGAACGCCATCAGCGCGACCGACGCGACGAGAACCGGGCGAAGTACCGAGCGGAACCGGGTCATGCAACCTCCGGGTGTCGAGCCGGAGGCCACGCGTCCTTCTCGGCGCGGAGCCAGCCGGCGGGGGGAACCCCGGAGCCTACGGGAAGCGCCCTTCGCGGCGCAACCCAGTGGAAACGACGATCAGTTGTCGGCCGTCTCCCGTTCGCGCGCGAGTGCCTGCAGACCCGCGACGCTCTGCGCGTCCACCGTCCCGGCTCCGCGCAACAGCCCCCGCAGCCCGCCCCGCTGGATCTCGCTCCGGTCACCGACGCCGACCGCGGAGTGCGCGAGCGCCTTCACCTGGCCGAGATGCACCAGCTCCACGTCGCCCTGCCGTTCGATCTCGATCGAGCCGATCGCCGACCACTCTCTGATCGCTCGCACCTCGATGTGCATCAGCTCCGCGGCGCTCTCGATCGGCACCGACCCATCCTTGCCGAGCATCAGGTCCTCCGTGTCCTCCGAGTCGTGCGCGATGACTGTAGGTCGGCCCGATCCCACCAGACATCTGCCTTCGGACGGCTCTTGCGGACGGGTGCATCGGAGCGGCGAGTGGCTCGGAAGGGCTAGGTCGGAAGGTCGGAGCGACGCGTCGGCGCGCTCAGCTCACCACTCGTCGTGTCGTTTGCCGACGCGCGCTCGGGTGTGGCACTCGCACGCGTCATCGGAGCACGACGCGTCGTGGTGGCGACCGGGTTCCCAGACGAGGTCGTGGTCGTCCTCGGCGACGAAGTACGCGCAGCCGCACCACCCGCAGACGTCCTTCAGGACCATGTGCCAGGCTCCCTCGGCGTCCTGGCGCTCGGGCATGTTCAGGACCTTGGACACGGCGCGCCTCCTGGCCTCACATCCTAGACCGGAGCGGGCGCCCGAGGGAAATCGTCACTCGAGGACGGCTCAGCAGCCGATGTCGACCCACGCGGGCGCGGGCCCGATCGGAACGCCGGCCGCCCGCGCGCGATCGCGCAGGCGTCCGCGGTAGGTGATCATCGCGGGCCTCGACATGTCGCTGTGCGTCATGCACCTCCACGAGGCGTACCGCTCGTACCGCAGCGGGAACTGGAGGCTCTCGCCGTGCCCGATCACGTTGCGGGTCTGCGATCCCGAACTTCGCCACGAGCCAGAGCGTCAGCTTCAAGGAAGCGTTCATCTGGCGGGCGTTGCCGATCACCTCGGCGTCGGAGCGCGCCGACGTGCTCGATCCCGATCGACAGCTGGTTCAAGCCGATCGTGTGTCGGCAGCGGATCCAGAGCGGCGCCAGCTGATAGATCGTCCCGTCCGTGTGCACGATGAAGTGCGCGCATGTGCCGGGGTATTCGCCGAGGTGCGATGCGTTCGCCGCGAACGTGTTCCACGCGCCCTGCCAGGTGGTCCCCGTCGTGTAGTGCTCGACGACCGCCACGGGCTGCGTCAGCCGCCACTTCCAGTCGCCGTAGTGACGCTTCGAGTAGGCGCCCATCTGACGGCGGCGCCGGTCGCCGTACGGGATCGGCTTCCACACGATCGGAGGCCGCAGCGACGCGACGTCGGGCTCCATCGGCTCGAATGCGGCGACCGCCCGCTCTCCGTCGTGGATCGGGGACGCGTGCAGCGCGGGCATCGAGGCGACTTCGGGACCCACCGATGCCAGGGCCAAGATCAGGATCGCGGTGGTCACCCGGCGACCGCGCGGAGCCGGGCCACGGCGCGCTCCTTGCCGAGCAGCGCCATCGACTCCGGCAACGGTGGCGACACGTTCGACCCCGTCACCGCGGCCCGAACCGGCTGCCACCCCTTCGTCCGGCTCAGGCCGGCCGAGGAGGCCAGCGCGTCCAGCGTCTCCTGGATCCGCTCGGTGTCCCATCCCTCCAGGGCATCGAGCGCCTCGGCCGCCTCCTTGAGGTATCCCTCGGGAGCCTTGCCGATCAGGTCCGCGGCCTTCTCGTTGGGCGTGATGTCGTCCGTGAACAGGAACCGGAGCAGCACCGGCGCCTCCGAGAGCGTCTTCATCCGCTCCCGCACGATCGGGATCGCCTTCCGCAGCAGCGCCGGGTCCACCGACAGCCCCTCCTCCGTGAGGAAGTGCACGCACCTCGCGGCCAGCTCCTCCTCGTCGAGGGACTGGATGGAGTGGTTGTTCATCCATTCGAGCTTCTGCGTGTCGAAGACGGCCGGGTTGTGCGACACGTGGGTGAGATCGAAGGCCTCGACGAGCTCGTCGCGGGAGAGGAACGTGGTGTGGTCGTCCTTCGCCCATCCGAGGAGCGCGAGGTAGTTCACCATCGCCTCCGGCAGGAACCCCTGCTCGCGGAAGGCCGCCACGCTCGTGTCGCCGTGCCGCTTGGACAGTGGCTTGGAGTCCGGACCGAGCACCTGCGGCAGGTGTGCGTACGCGGGCGGCGCTCCCCCGAGCGCCTCGATCACGGCCGCGTTGCGCGGGGCGCTCGCGAGGAGGTCGTCCCCGCGCACGACGTGCGTGATCTCCATCAGCATGTCGTCGACGGCGACGGCGAGCAGGAACACCGGCGACCCGTCGGAGCGCACGATCACGAAGTCGCGGAGGTCGCCCGGCCCCCAGCGAACCTCGCCCTTCACCAGGTCGTCGACCATCCACTCCCGCTCCGGCATCAGGAACCGGATCGCGAACGGTCTCCCCTCCGCCTCGAACGCCGCGATCTCGGATGCCGGGCGCTCGCGGCACCGGCCGTCGTATCCGGGGGCCTCGCCTCTGGCGAGCGAGGCTTTCCGCCGCTCGTCGAGCTCCTCCGCGGTGCACCAGCAGCGATACGCGTGACCACCCTCGACCAGCTTCGCGGTCATCTCCCGATAGATGTCCAGCCGTTCGGACTGCCGGTACGGGCCGAAGGGGCCGCCGACGTCGGGACCCTCGTCCCAGGTGAGGCCGAGCCACCGGAGGTCGTCGAGGACCCCGCGGTAGGCCTCTTCGGTCACACGGCTCGTGTCCGTGTCCTCGACCCTGAGCACGAAGACGCCGTCGTGATGGCGGGCGTACAGCCACGAGAACAGGGCGCTCCTCGCGTTCCCGACGTGGATCGAGCCGGAGGGCGCCGGCGCGAATCGGCATCTGACCGTCACGCGCGCACCTCGTTCCGGAGCACGCCGACGCCTTCGACCTCCACCTCGACGACGTCTCCGCCGGCGAGCTTGCCGACACCCTCGGGCGTCCCGGTGAGCAGGACGTCGCCCGGGAGCAGCGTCATGAACGTCGTGACGTATTCGATCAGGGTCGCCACGCCGAAGACCATCTCCGAGGTCGACGCCTGCTGGCGGATCTCACCGTTCAGCCGGGTCCGCACGATCGCGTCGTTCGGGTCGAGGTCCGTCTCGATCCACGGGCCGAGGGGCGCCGATCCGTCGAATCCCTTCGCGCGGGCCCACTGGTCGTCCTTCTTCTGCAGATCGCGGAGGGTGACGTCGTTGCCGCACGTGTAGCCGAGGATGAACTTGTACGCGTCCTCCGCTCGAACACCACGGGCCAGCCGGCCGATCACGACGGCGAGCTCCCCTTCGTAGTCGATCCGCTTGCTGACGGGGAGGAGCCGGATCGGATCGCCGGGGCCGATCACCGCCGTCGACGGTTTGAGGAACAGCATCGGCTCCTCAGGGACCTCGAGGCCCCACTCCTGCGCGTGGGCGACGTAGTTCCGCCCCACGCAGACCAGCTTCGACGGCAAGACCGGCGCGAGGAGAAGGACGTCGCCGAGCGCGATCGTCTCGCCCGTCGGGAGCGGGTCCTCGAAGAACGTGCCACGGAGGATCCGGATCTCGTCGGACCCGGGTTCGAGCGCGCCGGTCGCGATGCGGTCGCCGTGACGGAAACGGACGAGACGCATCTAGACGAGCCTGGAGCCGCCGTCGAACGTCGCGCCGACCTGGCGCCAGTAGCCGGCGATGATCTCCCGAGGCTCCAACGAGGCGAGCTCTTCAGTCGGCGAGTCGAACACGCGGATCTCGGCCTCGCCCGTGTACGCCGGTCCGAGATCCACGTCGCGGGAACCCATCGTGACCAGCTCCGAGAGCGAGTCCCCGCCGGCCTTCTCGATCGAGGGCATCCATCGGGAGTGCAGCATGGGCAGGGCGTTCACGAAGCCGGCCGTATCGGACCCGCCGGTGAGTGTGAGGCGGGCCTCGGCGAGACGCCGGTCGTTCGCCTGGAGACTCGCTCCGAAGACCCCTCCCGAGTCGAGCCGCGGTCCCGCGCGCCCCACGGAGACCGGCCGCGTCATCCAGATCGACCCGAGCTTCTTCGGATAGCCCTGGTACCAACCCCGCGCGAGCGCGAAGTCCTTGTCGACCCAGATGTACACGCAGCGCGAGTACGTCTCACCCTCGTACCGGCAGCGGACGACCACGAAGCATTCCTTGTACTGCGAGCGAACAGGGTCGAGCAGCTCCTCGCCGGAGTCGCTGCACGACTGCCAGTCGGCCCAGATGATCGCGACGGCCCCGGGGTCCTCGTCGGCGACCTCCACGCCTTCGGGGAGGAGGGCCGCGACCCGATCCGGGTCCGTCCGGTACTCGATCGTCATCACGTCACCGGAGTAGTGCCAGGGTGGGGCCGGCACGAGCGTCGCCTTGCCTTCTGGCGAACGAGGCGGGAAGAAGCCCTTCAACTCGGCCACGGACGCGGAGTCTACGTGGCGGTCCGCGCGGGGACCTCGATCGTGGCGCTCGTCACCGGACCCAAGCCCTCCGCGGCCATCTCCCAGGACCGGCCTCCGTCCTGCGAGAGGAAGACCTCGCCTTCCTCCGTACCGAAGACGACGGTTCCGCCCGCGGCGGCGAGCCGATGGCTGTCGATGTTCTGACCGAACCACTCCGGCAAACCGCCCTCGCACTTGCCGAAGACCTCCCCGCCCGGCTCCCGCCGGTACACGGCGGCGCGGCCACCGCGCGGGCCGGTGGAGGCGCTCAGGAAGAGGACGTCGCCGTCGAGCGCGACCGCTCGGGCGTACGGCGCGTGGAGACCCTCGGTGGAGAAGCGCCACGTCCGACCGGCGTCCGATGTCTCCGCCAAGCCGAGCGCGGTGGCCGCCACGACATGACCGACCGTGCCCGGATCCGCGACCACCTGGTGCACGTCGGCATCGACGTCGATCGTGGGCTCCCAGACCCCTTCGGGATCGGCCGTCCGCAGGATCCCACCCACGTGGACGTTCGCGAACACGGCGCCCTCGGGCCCGGCGGCGAGCGACCTGGTGTCCGGCGGTCCGCCCCAGGGCGTGTACCAGCCGTCCCGGCCCTCCGCGTCGTCGAACGGAGCGAGGAACTCGGCGAGCCCGGAGCGAGTCATCACGAGCCTGGCGTTCGCCGTGCCGACCAACGCCCCGCCGTCGACGGGGAGGAGGCACCGTCCCACCTCCCCCTCGACCGACGCGATCGTCTCGACCTCTTCGCCGCGGATCCTGATCACGTCGCGGCCGTCCGCCAACACCCACCAACCGTCGCTGCCCGACGCCAGCGCCGTGATCTCGCGGTCGCGCAGCCAGGTCTCCCCGCCCTGCCCGACGACTCCGTTCCGCGTGCCGACCAACCAGCCCACCCGTCTAGGCTATCGGCGGCCAAAGGAGATGCGATGGAGACGCGGCGGATCCTCCTGGACGGCGTGGTCACGACGGTCGCCCGAGAAGGGATCGAGCTCGTCGCCCCCGACGGCCGCCGGATCCCGATGGACGAGCCCACCCATCTCCCTCCCGTCCAGCCTTCGAAGATCATCTGCGTCCATCTCAACTACGAGAGCCGCCGTTCTGAGTTCGTGGCGAAGCTCGGCCCCGCACCGACGTTCTTCCAGAAGCCCACGACGTCGCTGAACGCGCACGGCGGCGAGGTCGTCCGTCCACCGCGGTGCCGGTACCTGAACTACGAAGGCGAGATCGCGATCGTGATCGGCGAGCGCTGCAAACACATCGCTCCCGAGGAGGCGGACGACTACATCGCCGGCTACACGATCGCGAACGATTACGGCCTGCACGACTTCCGCGACACCGATGCCGGATCGATGCTCCGCGTGAAGGGCTCCGACACGTTGTGTCCGCTCGGACCCGGCCTCGTGACGGACTGGGACTTCCGGGGCAAACGGATCCGGACGCGCGTGAACGACGAGGTGAAGCAGGACGGCAACACCGACGAGATGATCTGGGACATGCGCTCCCTCGTGGCGGACATCGCCCGCACGATCACGCTCCTCCCGAACGACGTGATCCTGTCGGGGACGCCCGCCAACTCCCGCCCCGTCGAGCCCGGCGACGTCGTGGAGGTCGAGGTCGAAGGCCTCGGGATCCTCCGCAACTTCATCGTCGAAGGCGACGTCCCGATCCGGGAGGACGTGGGCGCGCAGCCGTCGGCCTCGGAGGAAGTGATCTCGACGGCCTTCGGTGGCGATTGGGAGTTCCGCGGCGTCCGAGCGCCGGAACGAGGTTGACGACGGCGAAGGCGGATCCATCCCGCATCGGATACCGTCCGGGAGCCATTCGAGGAAAGGCGGTGACGTGGAGCTGAGCGGCAGGCGGCTGCGGTTGCTCATCCCGGACATCCTCGGGCTCGAGCGTGGGAAGTACCTGTTCGGCGACCTCGCGGAAGCGGGTCGTGCCGCCTTCTGCATCGGCCTGTACCCGCTCACCACGGACAAGGAGATCCTGCCGACCCCCCGCCAGCATTTCGACGTCGGTCTCCCGGACGTCGAAGCCCAGCTGGACCGCGACACCCTGCGGACCGGATGGGAGGACGACACCGTCGTCGGCATCGCGGACGTGACCCAGCACGGCCAGGCGCTCGAGCTCGACCCGCGGCACGCGCTCAAGCAGGCGGTGAGGGCGTGGCGGGAGATGGACCTGGAGCCGCAGGTGGCCTTCGAGCTCGAGTTCTACCTCTGCGAGCGAGCCGAGGACGACTCGTGGGTACCCGCCGATCTTCCCTCCCACCGCGTGTACGGCACCGGCATGTCGGTGGACCCGAGCGGCACCGTCCACGACATGGTGACGGCCTCCCTCGCCTCGGGATTCCACGTGGAGACGTGGTGCAGTGAGTTCGACAGCGCTGCCTTCGAGGTCAACTGGCGGTATCGAGACGCGATCGCCGCCGCGGACGAAGCGTTCCTCTTCCGCATCCTCGCTCGCGAGATCGCCGCACGGCACGGTCGGCTCGCGACGTTCCTCGGCCGGCCGTTCAACGAACGAGGCGGCAGCGGCATGCACGTGAACCTCTCGTTCCGCCGCCGGGACGGCTCCAACGCGTTCCACGATCCAGACGACCCCCAGGGCCTCTCCGACGTGGCCAGGAAGTCGATCGCCGGCCTGCTCGCGCATCACCGCGGCATCGCCCCGATCTGCGCACCGACCGTGAACGCGTACAAGCGACTCAAGCCGGACATGCTCAACGGCTACCTCGCCAACTGGGGCTTCGACGACCGAACCGTGGGCGTCCGAGTCCCGCCCGCTCGAGGAGAGGGGTCCAGGATCGAACACCGGATGTCGGATGCCGCCGCCAACCCGTACCTCGTCGGGGCGGCCGTGCTCCACGCCGCCCGGCTCGGGGTCACCGAGGAGCTGGAGCTCGGTCCCGAACAGGTGCCCGGGGCGGACCCCAACACCGACGTCGCGGTTCCCAACACGCTCGAGGACGCGCTCGGCGAGCTCCGGTCGGATACGAAGCTGGTCGGCGCGATGGGCGGATGGCTCGTGGAGTCATTCGTCGCCCTGAAGCAAGCGGAATGGGATCGCTACGTCGCGGCCGGAGAGACCTCCGACACCGAGGTCACCCCATGGGAGATCGAGTACTACCTTCCCTTCTTCTAGGCCCTTCTTCGAGAAGCCGTCTCGGACGTCGTTGACAATCCGTAAGCATTCGCTTACATATAACTCTTACGAGCGAGGAGAGTCGATGGCCGGAGTCAAGTTCTCGATCGTGATCGACGCACCGCCTGAGCGGGTCTTCGAACACCTCGCCGACGTGGCGAAGCACCCCACGTGGGCAAATCCGAAGGCGGACATGACGATGGAGCAGACGGCGGGGACCGGGCCGGGACCGGAGTCCGCCTACCGCTCCTCCGGCGTGTTCGTGGGCAAGCCCGTGAGCGCCGACATCTCGGTGACCGCCTACGATCCGCCGCGCCGCTTCACCATCCGATCGGACCAGCATCAAGAGGGGAAGAAGGACGTCTGGTACGTGAACGACTACACGCTCACGGCCGAGGGCACCGGGACCCGCGTCTCGAAGCAGGTCACGTCGAACGGGAACCCGGCGATCTTCTACCTCGCCTATCCCGCGATCCGCTCGGACCAGATGACGTCCTTGCGCAACCTGAAGCGGCTCGCGGAGTCCGGCGCCGGAAGCTGACCTGCTCGTCCGGGGAGGACGGTCAGGCCTCCCCGTATGATGCGCCGGATGGCAGCCGAGCACCCGGAGATCGACCTCGCGAACCCGGACACGTTCGTCGAGGGCGTGCCCTACGACTGGTTCGACCACCTGCGCCGCGAGCATCCCGTCTTCTGGCATCCGGAGCGGCCGCCGAACACGGGCTTCTGGGCCGTGACGCGATACGACGACCTCACCGCGATCCACATGGACTGGCGGACGTACTCCTCGGAGCTCGGCGCCGTCTCCCTCGAGGAGCTCGACGAGGAGCAGCTCGAGATCCGGAAGTCGATGCTCGAGACCGACCCCCCGCGGCACACCGAGCTCCGCGCGATCTGCTCGAAACGGTTCTCGGCGCGAGGGGTCGGCAAGTACGAGGACTGGATCCGCGACGTGGCGCGCGACGTCTTGGACAAGGCCCTCTCGAAGGGCGAGTTCGACTTCGTGCCCGAGATCAGCCGCGACCTGCCCATCCGCTTCCTCTGCTCGATCTTCACCGTCCCGCAGGAGGACGCTCCGCAGCTCATCTCGTGGGGCGACCAGATGATCGCGAACCAGGACCCCGACCTGTCCCGCGCCGTCGTCGACCGGGACGACACCGAGGCGTATCGACTGCTCCCGTTCCGCTCCCCCGCCGCCTACGAGGTGTTCGACTACGCCGACGGGCAGCGGGATCTGCGCCTTGCCGATCCACAGGACGACGTGATCAACGCGCTCACGGTCGCGCAGTCCGAAGGCGTGCTGAACGAACAGGAGTTCCACAACTACTTCGGCGTGCTGATGATCGCCGGCAACGAGACCACGCGGCACACGATCAGCCACGGGATGCTCGCGCTGATGGAGCATCCGGAGCAGCTGAAGCTGCTGCAGGAGGAGCCCGAGCGGATCCCGCGGGCGACCGAGGAGATCCTGCGGTGGGCCACGCCGGTCCACCACTTCCGCCGCACCGCGACGCGCGACGTCGAGCTCCGCGGCGCGGAGATCAAGCGCGGCGACAAGGTCGTGACGTGGTACGCGAGCGCCAACCGCGACGAGGAGGTCTTCCCCGAGCCGTACACCTTCGATGTGACGCGGAAACCGAACGACCACGTGACGTTCGGACCGGGCGGGCCGCACTTCTGCCTGGGCGCGCACCTCGCACGGCTCGAAACCAAGATCCTGTTCCAGGAGCTGCTGCCGCGGCTGCAGTCGATCGAGCTCGCGGGGCCCGTCGAGCGGATCCGATCCGACTTCGTGAACGGCATCAAGCGGATGCCAGTACGGGTCGTGACGAACTAGCGCCGGCCGGCTCCGTCGAGGGATCGGAGCAGCGTCCGGAGCATCGAGGCGAGTCGATCCTGCTCTTCCTCTGAGAGCGCCGCGGCGATCCCGGCCTCCTCGGCGTTGAACCTCGGGAAGAGGTCCTCGATCTTCTTCCTCCCGCTCGGCGTCAGGGACACGAGGACGACGCGGCCGTCCTCCGCCGCCTTCTTCCGGCGGATGAACCGGCGGCGCTGCAGCGTGGAGAGCACCCCCGTCGCCGTCGGCCGGCTGATGCCCACCGCCGCGGCGAAGTCCCTCGACTCGATCTCCCCCCAGATCCAGAGCACCCAGAGAGCCGTGAAAGCCGTCCAGGAGAGGCGGTCCGACGCGAGGACCGTGGATTCGAGATGGCGCCGGAGCGCCGTCGAGCTCCGGAAGACGTTCGAGATCGCCCACATCGCCCGGAAGTCGAGTGGGAGGTGACCGAGCTCGTCGAGGATCTTGCGCTCGGCAGGGAGGAGCGCGTCACCGTTCACCGATGCTCCTTCGCGATCCTCTCCCCCAGCTCGGCGGCGACGTCCAGGATGGCCATCACGTCGTCGTCGGTCGTGCGGTAGTTCACGAAGCACGGGCGCAACCACACCTCACCGTGGATCAGGGCGGACGCCAGGTAGACGCGGCCGTCGGCCTGGATCGCGTCCGCGAGCGCCTGGTTGTGGGCGTCCAGGTCGGCCACGCCGTCGGGCACGTGACGGATCGGCACGATCGACAGGTGCGGCGGCGCATCGAACGTCTCGAAGTCCGGCCTCCCGGAAGCGGTCTGATGAAGGAGCTGGGCCTCGGCGAGGTTGCGGCCGATCGCCTCGCGGAACTGCGCCGCCCCATGTGCGCGGAACGCGAGCCACAGCTTGAGTGCCCGGAGCGGCCGCGAGTACTCGAGGGTGATGTCGGCGGCGTGCAGCTCGTGTTGCTGGTGCGGCAGGTACCCCTGCTCGTGGGCGAACGTCTGGGAGAGCGCGTCGCGCTCCCGGACGAGCGCCACGCTGCAGGCCTTGGGGACGTAGAGCCACTTGTGTGCGTCGACGCTCACGGAGTCGGCGCGCTCGACGCCGGCGAACCGATCGGGCACGACCGAGGCGGCCGGAAGCCCGTACGCGCCGTCGACGTGGAACCAGATCCCACGCGCCTCGCAGATCTCGGCGATCGGCGCCAGCGGATCGATCGCGCCGGTGAGGGTGGTCCCGGCGGTCGCGACCACGGCGACCGGCGTCACGCCGTCCGCGATGTCCTGGTCGATCGCCTCCACCAGCAGGTCCGGCCGCATCCGGTGCTCGTCGTCGATCGGGACGTCGCGGAGCCGGTCGCTCCCGATCCCGAGGAGCTCCACCGCGCGGGTGATCGAGTAGTGCACCTCGGCGGACGCGTAGACCGCGGGACGGAGACCGCCGAGCCCGGCCGAGCGCGAGCCGGGCAGCGACCGCTCCCGGGCCGCCGCGAGCGCCGTCATGTTCGAGATCGTCGCCGCCGCTCGTGAACGCGCCGTTCGTCGCCGGGTAGCCGATGAACTCACCGACCCAGCGGACGGCCTGCTGCTCCAGCACCGTGGCGGCCCTCGCGTCGACCGCGAGATTCATGTCGTACGTGGCCGCCAGCAGGTCGCCGAGCGCACCGATCTCGAGGCCGGAGGACCCGATGAACGCGAAGTACCGGGGTCGCGGCTGTGCGATCGACTCGTCCAGCGCGCGCGCCGCGTCGTCCAGCGCCTCGTGGACGCTCACGGGCTCGTTCGGGAGCCCCGCCTGCAGGATCGCCCGGAGCCGCTCGTCGAGCGGCGGCTCCTCAGGCCGAGGCCGGTCGAAGCTCCGCCATGCCTCGGCGACCAGCTTCGCCACGTGCTCGAGCGCCTCCTCCCGAGGCGCGTCGAGCCGCAGCGGCCGGTCAGGGTCCGTCATCGCCTCCGCCCGAGGGCGCCCTCAGTGCTCCTCGCCGGTCGAAAGATCCGCGAGCGCCCTGCGTGCCGGCTCGCGCCCCTTGACGGCGACGGTGACGATGAGGCCGAGGACGGCCCAGATCACGCCCCACACCCAGACGAGGTCGAAGGGCGGCGCGACCTTGTAGATCGCGCCGAAGATCGCGCCGGCGGCCACGCCGATACCGAGCAGACAGGCGACCACGAGCCCCACCTTGTTCGGATGGTCGCTGAGCCCGGAGAACGCGCCGAGCGCCATCACCCCGTAGACGACCATGATCATGAAGGCGCCGAGGGTCGAGATCCATTGGAAGACCGCCAGCTCGTGCGGAGCACCCTCCAGCGCGAGCAGATCCTCGACGCCGAACGTCGCGAGGACCCAGGCGGCCGAGACCACCGCCACGACCACGGCCGCGGTGATCGGGTTCCCGCCGGAGGTGGTCCGAGCGAACGCACCGGGGATCTTCCGGTCCCTCGCGAGGGCGAAGAGTCCTCGGGTGGACGCCGTCGCGGCCCCGAGGCCCACCGCCATCACGTCCAGGATCACGACCACGAGGAGGATCTTCAGCATCGTGTCCGTCGCGCCGCCCATCCCGCCGACCGCGTCGGGAGATCCCAACGCGAACAGCGGCGCTGCCGCGACCTCCGGCGAGGTCAGCACCGCCACGTCGAACCCGAACCCGGCGACCTGGGCGTACGCGGCGATCACGTAGAACACCGCGACGATCGCCACCGACAGCATCACCGCCTTCGGGATCGCGCGCTTCGGCTCCTCGGCCTCCTCGGCGAGGTTCGCCGCGGTCTCGAAGCCGACGAAGATCAGGACGCCGTACAGGACGCCGAACAGGATCCCCGTGTAGTTGGGTGCCTCGGCCGGGTTGAACGCCCTCAGGCTGTTCACGGGAGCGTTGATGATCACGTTGATGAAGAACGCGAGGACCACCACGACGGAGACCAACGCCAGCAGCAGCTGCACACGAGTCGAGATCTGCACGCCGGCCGCCAGGATCAGGAACACGAGCCCGACGTAGATCAGCGACCAGGCCCACGACGGCATGAGCGGATCGATCGAGAACGCGGGCAGCACGTTGTCACGCAGGAACCACCCGACGAGGACGGCGATCGCGGAAGAGAGCAGCAGCGTGCCGCCGTAGTAGACCCATCCGGCCCAGGCGCCCACGCGGGAGCCGAGCCCCATGGTCACGTAGTCGTAGAGGGATCCGGCGGCGTGCACGCGCTTCGCGTACTGCGCCACGATCCATCCGAGCGCCAGCACACCGATCGCCGCGAGGATCACCGCGAACGGGGTCGCGACCCCCGCCCCCTCGCCGGAGAAGTTGAACCCGGCGATCAACGGGATCAGGAACGCCGCCGAGAACACCGGGCCGATCAGGCCGACCGACTGGGCGACGACGTCGACGAGCTTGAGCCGACGCCTCCCGAGCCGTTCGTACCCGGTCCCCTCGGTCATCTTGTCCATCTCCGTTGCCACGCAGCTCCCCCTCTCGTCGCAGACCCTGGCGCGAACCCTATGCCGCCGCCGTCGAGCCGGTCCAACCGGTCGCCGGCCGCTCGAACCACACGTGCACCTGGCCGGTCCCGACCGAGGCCTCGTACTCGCTGTAGAGCTCGCCCGGCGCCGTGCACGCCGCTCCCCCGAGCGCGCCGGCCATGATCAGGTAGTGCCCGAACTTGCCCTCGGGTCCGACCTTCTTGTACTCGGGCACCCAATCGATCACCGAGGCGTGGTCTCCCTTCTGGAGCAGGTCGAGGACGTGGAGGTCGGCCTCGCGCGCCTCGGGCGTGATGATGTTCTTCATCGGGTCGGAGCTCTCTCGGCCCCGGAGCTCGCGGAACGGCAGGAAGCGGTGGGAGAGGCCTCCGCTCGCCAGCAGGACCACCTTCCGGTCGAGCGAGAGCACGGCCTCCCCGATCAGCTGCCCGAGGAGCAGGAAGTCCTCGGTGGTCCCGCACTGGTTGATGCCGACGCTCACCCACTTCTCCGGCCCGTCCTTCAGGTAGGACCAGATGTTCACCGTGCCGTAGAAGATCGGGAGGTACGGGTCGTCGGAGGCGAGCACCCACGTGTCGTCGCGCCCTTCGGCCTGCTCGGAGACGCCGTACGCCAGCTCGGGGTCGCCCGGCATCTCGTACGGGATCTGGCGCATCCCGCGAGGGAGCTCGTGCGAGGTGAAGATCCCCTCGCGCTTCTCGTGCCCGGTGATGATGTGCTCGAACGTCACCTCCCAGTGCGTATCCATCACCACGAACGTGTCGGCCCCGACGCGATCGAGGACCTCGGAACGGAGCCGCCGCAGCCCGGGGACGAGCGTGATCTCCTTCCCGTCGTTGATCTCCAGCCGGGTCTCCTCCGGCAACATGATCGTGGGGACGTGCGAGACGATCCCCGCGCCGACGATCTCTCCCATGGTCGGAACTCCTCTCAGGTATGCACTAGGTCCAGGGGGCCATGCAGACGTTCTTCACGTCGGAGTAGAAGTCGAAGCTCCAGAAGCCGCCTTCGCGGCCGATCCCGCTGTTGCGCGAGCCGCCGAACGGCGCGCGCAGATCGCGCACGTAGAAGGAGTTCACCCACACCGTGCCGGCGACGAGGGCCGCCGAGACGCGCTCCGCGCGGTCGCGATCGCCCGTGTAGACGATCGCCGACAAGCCGTACGTCGTGTCGTTCGCGAGCGCGATGCCCTCCTCCTCGCGAGGAGAATCGCTGGAGCGTGAGGACGGGACCGAAGACCTCGTGCTGGACGATCTCCGCATCCCGCGGCGGCTCGCGGAACAGCGTGGGCCGGTAGTACAGGCCGCCGAGCTCCTCGTTCGGCCCGCCGCCGAACACGACCTCCACACCCTCGGCCTTCGCGCGCTGCACGTAGCCGTCGACCCGGTCGAAGTGCTCCTGGGTGATCTGCGGTCCGATGTCGCTCGTCTCCTCGCGCGGATCTCCCTGTCGGATCGCGGCGGCGGCCTCGGTGAACCGTGCCAGGAACTCGTCGTGGACCGCATCCTCGACAGGAGCCGCGTGCCGGCGAGGCAGACCTGCCCCGCGTTGTCGAACTGGTTCACCGCCTGCTTCACGGCGGCGTCGAGATCGGTGTCGGCGAAGATAAGGAAGGGCGCCTTCCCCCCGAGCTCGAGGGAGACCGGCGTGAGGTTCACCCCGGCCGAGGCAGCCACGAGCCTCCCCGTCTCCACCGAGCCGGTGAACGCAACGCGCCCCACGTCCGGATGGGCGACGAGGGCGGCGCCAGCCTCCTCGCCGATCCCCTGCACGACGTTGAAGGCCCCGTCGGGCATCCCGGCGTCCCGGGTGATGTCCGCCAGGAGCGACGCGCTGAGCGGAGCCCACTCGGGCGGCTTCGCGATCACGGCATCCCCGGCGGCGAGCGCCGGCGCGATCCGCCACGTCGCGAGCATCAGCGGCGCGTTCCAGGGCGTGATGACGACGGCGACGCCGGACGGGTTCCAGCTCACGTGGTTCATATGACCGCGTGTGTCGAAGTCCTCGATCTCATCGAGCCTGTCGAGATGGTCCGCGAAGAAGTGGAAGTTGTAGCCCGCGCGCGGGATCACCGAGTTCGTCATCGAGCGGAGGAGGGAGCCGTTGTCCCGCGTCTCGACCTTCGCGATCTCCGGCGCGCGCTCCTCGATCAGCTCGCCGACCCGGTGGAGGATCTCGGCGCGCTGCTTGAGCGCCATCGACCCCCAGGTCTCGAAACCCTTCTTCGCGGCATCGACGGCGCTTGGCCGCCTCCTCGGCGCCACCGCGAGCGACCTCGGCGATCGGCTCCTCGTCGATCGGCGAGATGTCGGTGAAGGTCGAGTCGGAGGGGACGCGCTCACCGCCGATCCAATGGTCGGTCGAGACCTCGACGCCCTCGACCTCGATGCGCCCGCTCAGTACCGGCCTCCCCAAGACTCGTTCGTATCCGAACGGTATGGAGGTCGACGAGGTTGTGTCAATCTGAGCTCAGGGACGTCGGGCGGTAGGGTGGCGGCCGGCGTCAGCCGATCGTGACGATGCCCCGCATGCCGAAGTCGTAGTGGCCGGGGAGGTGGCAGCCGAAGATCAGGGCACCGCTGCCCTTCGGGAACGTGTACGTGGTGACGATGGTCTCGCCCGCGGGCACGGAGACCTCTCCGGGGCGCGGGGCGTGATGCGCCTCGGTCCCCTTCTCGTGGACGAGCTGCACGCGCTCGTCACCGAGGATGAACTCGTGGTCGATCGGGTCCGTGTTGACGATCACGAACCGGACGGTCTCGCCGGGTTGGACGGCGAGATCGGCCGGATCGAACTTCGAGTAGTGGATCGTGATGCGGACGGTCCCGTTGGTTGCGCGGGCGGCGGCGCCGCGGGATGCCGCTGCCACTCCGACGAGGAGTACCAGCGCCACCGCGGCCGCCGCCGCCCGCAGCTTCACCGACGGAACACCCTCGACGCGACGCGCCTGGCGGCGGGGTCGGTGATCGCCATCAGGATGCCCACCGCGAGCAGTGCCGCCATCACGGTCCAGACGACCGGCCACGGAGCTGCGCCCGAAGGAACCGGGTAGCCGGCGGCCACGGGGCTCGGGCGGCCGTAGCCGCTGGCGTCGATCGCGAGGTCGTGCTGCAGGTTCGCGGCGGTCTCGTTGATGCGGATGTAGGTGAGCCACATGCCGCTCTCGGGCAGCCACTTCATGCCGCGGTCTGACCGGAGATCGGTGAGCAGCGTCGTCGACGCCGGCTCACTCACCTCCTGGATCAGTCCGCGCTGGTTCTGGTCGAACCCCTTGGAGCGCTCGGCCTGGGGAAGTGTCTCCGGCCGGCGGTCCGTGAGGAGGTAGACATCCGCCTGCACGATCTCCGAGGCCTTGCGACCGAGCGCCAGGATCCGCAGCGGCACCCACGGGCTCGGCGTCGGGATCACGATGTGGACCGGGGTGCCCTGACCGGTCTCGACGCCTCGGTTCGCCGCGCGCTCCGCGTTGAACCTGGCCGCGAGGAAGATCGGGCTCCGCTCCGCGTAGAAGGCCAGCACCTCGGGAGCGTCGGGCGGCAGGAAGTAGCCGTGCTCGCGCGCCCAGTTCCCGACCTCCAGCGCGCCGCCCTTCAGCACGGTGATGTCGAGGGCGTCGATCTTCTTGGTCATGATGACCTCGGCGCGTTCCGCGGCCCGCCGACGCGAAGAGGGCGCCGTCAGCCGCGGGGACCGGCGGCTGCGTCTCGATGATCAGGCGCTGGAGGGTCCAATCGCCTCCCTTGATCACGTCCGTCGGGACGCCGGGGAGCGGGATGATCGAGCCGACCTCCTGGCCCTCGCCGGCGAACTCGAACGAGGTGATGTAGTGCTCGATCCCCTCGTGGTAGGCCGCGAGCGTCGTCGTCTTCAGCAGGCTGACCGTGCCGTTGGGCGTGACCAGCCCGCCGCAGGCGAGGGCGCTCCCGGCCGCGGCCGTGAGCATGATCGTGGTGAGGATCGTGAGGGCGGCGGCTCGAGCGAACAGGTTCCGCATGGCGGACTCCTTCCGTAGCGTCCCTGGCCGTGAGGCGGCACGTTGGCCGAAAACCGTTGGACGGCCTCACGGGCTGGATGGGTTCCGCTGAGTTCGAGAAGTCGTCCGCCAGGACCATGCCCCGGCCGGCGCCGGCCGTGACGGTTCGGGCTAGCCGCCGAAGCGCTCGAGCAGCTCCGGGGTCACGCGCTCGCGGAGCTTGGCATTCACGCGCATCCGCTCGAGACCCTGCTGGAGCATCAGGTGGTTCTGCGGGATGTCGTGGTCCCGGAAGAACGCGTCGACCTCTGCGACGGCCTCGGGGTCCGTGAGGTACCGGATCCCGGAGACCAGGCCGATGATGTTGGAGGACGCGAACCGGTCCTGCATCGCGTCCCAATGCTCGGCGATGAAGCGCCACACCTTCGGCCCCTGGCCCCGGTTCGTCGTCGATCGGGCGAGCAGGTACGGCGCGTCCTGCGTCCGGACGTCGTCCGTCATGCTCGCGGCGAGGATCCGCTCGACCTCCGCGTCACCGGGGAAGCGCGACGTGGCGAACAGGTAGCGCTCCTCCTCCTGGGGCGTGGTGGCGGCTCGGTACCGCTCCCAGTAGCGATCGAAGTCGTCCTTCGTTCCCTCCGCGGCCACCGCTTCCACGGCTGCCTGCAGGAGCTGGGGGTCGCCCTCGTCTCCGAGCTCGAGCTCGCGGCACTGCGCGAGGGTTTCCGGATCGGCGCCCAGGATCGCGAGGGACTGCACGAGCTGCCCGCGGAGCGCGCGGGTGAGGTCGGGCTCGTCCGGCGACGCGTCCCAGCCGAGCCGCGTGAGCGCCGGCCGCACGAGATCGCGCACGAATGCCCGCAGGCGCTCGCGCGGCTCGTCTTCCACGAACCGGTCGAGCCATCCGAGCCCGCCGAGGATCGCCTGCCACACGCGCAGGTCGGTCTCGTCGGTGAACCCCTGCACGAGGTCGAGGAACGAGCCCGCGGATGCCGTCCCCGCGACGACGGCCGCCCACGCGTCGTCCACGAGGCTGTAGCGCTCGATCGGCGAGAGCACGTCCATCGCCCGGTCCACCACCCGCGACCGGAGCTCGTCGTCGTACCAGACGCGCACGAAGCTCGCCGAGCCCGCGTTCGCGATCACGACCGCATCCGGCGCGAGCAGCTCGACCTCCGCGCCGTCCGCCTCGATCAGGACGCGGTCGGCCCGCTGCGCGTCGCCCGAGACCTGTCGGACCGTGAGAGGAACGGGCCACGTCGTGTCGTCGTCCTCGTTCGAAGGGATGAACCGCCGCTGGGAGAACCGGACCCTGTTCCCCTCGAGGGCGACCGAGATCGCGGGATAGCCGGGCTGGAAGATCCAGGCGTCCATCACGCGGCGCACGGGCTCCCCCGTCTCCTCCTCGAGCGCGTCCCACAGGTCGTGGGTCTCGGTGTTCCCGTGGGCGTGCTTCTTCAGATAGCGCCGGATCCCGTCGCGGAACCGCTCCGCGCCGAGCCACTGCTCCAGCATCCGCAGCACCGCGCCGCCCTTCACGTACGTGAGGGTGTCGAACATGCCGCTCGCGTCGTCGGGCGAGCGGACCTCGTACTCGATCGGGCGGGTCGTCTCGAGCGCGTCGACCTCGAACGCGTTGGTCCGGTCGCGCGTGAACGTGTTCCAGATCTCCCAATCGGGCCGGAAGTCGTCGACGGCGAGCATCGACATGAACGTGGCGAACGCCTCGTTCAGCCAGATCCCGTTCCACCACCGCATCGTCACGAGGTCGCCGAACCACATGTGGGCGAGCTCGTGCGCGACGGTCTCCGCGACGCCGAGCTGCTCCTCCTGGGTCGACCGGGCGGGATCGAGCAGCAGCACCTGCTCGCGGTAGGTGACGCAGCCGACGTTCTCCATCGCGCCCTGGGCGAAGTCCGGGATCGCGACGTTGTCGAGCTTCGCGTCGGGATACGGGATGCCGTAGTAGTCCCCGAACCAGTTCAGCGAGTGGACCGACACCTCGAGGGCGAACGGCGTGAGGTGTCCCTTGCCCGGGACGTGGACGATCCGGATGGGCACCCCTCGGGCATCGACGGGATCGGAGATCTCGAGCGGACCCACGACCCAGGCGGCGAGGTAGGTCGACATCTTCATCGTGTCGCCGAAGCGGATCCGGACGCGGCCGTCCGCCAGCGACTCCCGCTCGACCTCGGGGCCGTTCGAGACCGCGGTGAGCCCCTCCTTCACGACGAGCGTCGTCGCGAAGACCGCCTTCAGGTCCGGCTCGTCCCAGCAGGGGAACGCGCGACGGGCGTCGGTGGCCTCGAAGTGCGTGGTGCCGACCACCTGGGTCCGGCCGTTCTCGTCCTGGTACGTGCTCCGGTAGAAGCCGGTGAGCCGGGGGTTCAGCTCCCCCGTGAACTCGATGCGGAGCGACCAGGCTCCCGGCTGCGCGATCTCCGCGAGGGTCACGGTCGCGCGTTCCGCGTCGTCGTCGGTGAGGATCTTGGACACCTCGACCGTGTCCCCGTCGGCGCCGGTCAGCGTCGCATCGTCGAGCTTCAGCTCGTTGGCGTTGAGGACGATCTCGGTGACCGGCTCGACGACGTCGAGCGCCACCTCCACGGTGCCGGCGAACGTCCCGGCGTCCAGGTCCGGCTCCAGCGTCAGGTCGTACCGGGAGGGAACGACCGTCCGCGGGAGCCGGTATCGCCCTTCGGAGTCCCCCATCAGTCGTTCACGTACGTCAGCCAGTGGACGTACTTCTCGTTCTCGCCCTTGGTCGCGGCGAAGAAGGCACCCTGGAGCTCCTTGGTCACGGGACCCCGATGGCCCTCGCCCACGACGCGGTCGTCCACCTCGCGGATCGGGGTGATCTCGGCCGCGGTCCCGGTGAAGAAGCACTCGTCGGCGTTGTACAGGTCGGTGCGGACGAGGTTCTCCTCGCGCACTTCGTAGCCGAGGTCCCGCGCGAGAGCGTGATCACGGAGCCGCGCGTGATCCCGTCCAGGCAGCCGGCCGAGATCGGCGGCGTGAGGAGCACGCCGTCCCTGACGATGAAGACGTTCTCGCCGGAGCCGTCGGTCACGAAGCCGGCTTCGTTCAGCATGATCGCCTCGTCGTAGCCGGCCTTCAGGCTCTCCACCTTGGCGAGGACCGAGTTGATGTACTGACCGGTGGCCTTCGCCGCGGCCGGCAGCGAGTTCTGCGAGTTGCGGCGCCAGCTGCTGATCTTGATCCGGACGCCCTGCTCGAGCGCCTCCTCACCGAGGTAGGCGCCCCACGGCCAGACCGCGATCACGACGTTCACCGGCGCCTGCAGCGGGTTCACGCCCATCTCGCCGTAGCCGCGGATCACGAGCGGGCGCACGTAGCAGGCGTCGAGCTCGTTCGCGCGGATCACGTCCTTGGTGGCCTGGGTGATCGCCTCGCGCGAGTACGGGATATCGGTGTGGTACAGCTTCGCCGAGCGGAACAGCCGCTTCAGATGCTCGTCGAGGTGCCAGACGGCGGCACCGCGCGTGGTCTCGTAGGCCCTGATCCCCTCGAAGACGCCGCTCCCGTAGTGCACGGCGTGGGAGAGCACGTGGACCTGCGCGTCCTGCCACGGCACCAGCTCGCCGTCCATCCAGATCTTCTCGACCTGCGTGATCGGCAACGGACCCTCCTTCGGCTTGCCTTCGACGGGGTCTCAGGATACCCGGCGCCCCGGTCAGCTCAGGCGAGGTCGAACGCGAACCACTCGATCGCGACGTCCCGGCTCCCGGGCGGATCCAGCGAGCCCCAGCGCTCCATCGCCCACGCACGGAGCTCCGCGACCGCCTCCCGTCGCGTCCCCTCGTCGACCTCCCACGTCCATGAATGCATGCCGGCGGCCATCTGATCGAGGAACTCCCCCATCGTCTGCGCGACCCGTTCGGTGATCCTGCGGGAGCTCCCGAGCCTCGGCCGCGTGCTCCCGGAACGCCTCCACGATCGCGCCCGTCTCCCAGGAATCGAGCGCGGCGGCGAAGGAGGGACGGCCGACCCGGTCCATGAACCGTTCGGTCAGCTCGTGCCAGGGCTCGGGAACCTGACCGCTCGAGACCAGCACCAGCCCGCCCGGAGCGACGACGCGGACGAGTTCCTCCACGACCTGCCTCCACGCCGGCACGAGATGCAGGACGTGACGGACGACCGCGCCGCCGAAGCCGATCGTCCGCGAACGGCAGCGTGGTCGCGTCCCCGACCACGACGGGGAACGGTGCCCGCCCACCCGGCCTTCTCCACGAGCTTGGCGAGCATCGGCGCCGAGAGGTCGAGACCGACGAGCGACACGCCGGCCGCCGCGAGCGGGCAGGGCGACCAGCCCGGTGCCCACGCCGATCTCGAGGGTCCGGCCCCTCCCAGGAGCTCGTTCGCGAGGAGGGCGGTCATCTCGCGCGAGGCGTCCTCCGAGAGACCCCTGCGTGCGGTCGTAGTACTCGACCGCGCGATCGAAGCGCATCGAGCCGCTCACGACTTCGGGATCTCCTTGGTCGGGTCGACGAACGGCAGTGCCGCGACCGTCGCGTCCCGAGGGCCGTCGTGCGCCTCGAGCGTCGAGCGAGCGTGCCGACCGCCATGTGTGTCGCTGGCACCCACGCGTAGCCGATGTTCCGCTCCAGCCGCGGCGACCATGCTCCCGCGGTCACGCGACCGATGCCGTCTCCCGCTTCGCCGTTGGGGTCGGTTGCGTCATGAACGGGCCAGAAGTCGTTCAGCGCGCCTTCGTCGCTCATCGGCGCGCCCCCGATGTCGATCCCGACGAGCTTGCGATCGACGCCCTCCTCGGCGATCCGCCGGAGCTCGTCCTTCCCGATGAAGTCGGCCTCCTGGTCCAGCTCGACGAGCCGCTCCAGGCCGGTGATGTGGAACGGCGTGTCCTCGGTCCGCATGTCCGAGCCGTAGTTGAAGATGCCCGCCTCGATCCGGCGCGCCTCCGACGGCGCGATCGCCCGGATGTCGAACGGCGCGCCGGCCTCTTCGACGAGGCGCCACAGCTCGTCACCCCGTGACGAGTCCCGCAGGTAGACCTCGTAGCCCACCTCCCCCGTCCAGCCGGTGCGCGACACGACGACCGGGATGCCGTTCACGTCTGCCTCGGCGCACCAGTAGTACCGGAGGTCGGCGATCTCGTCGCCGAACAGGTCACGAACGACGTCCTTGGACTTCGGGCCCTGGATCTGCATCGGCGACACGTCCGCCTCTTCGATGTCGACGTCCAGGCCGGCGAAGGCCGCCACTCCCTTCGCGTACAGGAGCGCATCCGAGTCGGCGAGCGCGAGCCAGAACCGATCCTCCTCCACACGAAGGAGCACCGGGTCGTTGACGATCCCCCCGCGCCGAGCCGTGAGCAGCACGTACTTGCACTGGCCCACGGCGCACGTCGAGAGATCGCGGCACGTGAGCAGGTTCGTGAACTCGAGCGCGTCCGGGCCGGTGATCTCGACGCAGCGCTCGACGGCCACGTCCCACATCGTCACGTCGTTGAGGAGCGCCCAGTACTCGGTGACCGGATCGTCGTACAAGGTCGGGAGCAGCATGTGGTTGTAGAGACCCCAGCTCCGGCAGCCGGCGCGTTTCGTCGCCTCGAAGTAGGGGGACTTCCGGTACCACGGCTGGATGTAGAACGGGAACGTCTCCGGCATCGAGGCTCCTCGGTGAAGGGATCGCGGGAGCCTACGATGCGAAGGACGTCAAGGACTTGCGCCTCCCGTCCGATGGGGGACGGAGGTCTGGGCGCCGGAGGTCTGCGCGAGATGACACCCAAGAAGACCAAGAGACCGGCGAAGCCGAAGGCTCGCCCGTCCGAGCACGACGTGGAGCTGCCGTACCGATCCCTGGTGGAGCGGGTGCCCGCGATCGTCTACGTCGATCCCGCCGGTCCGGAGCCAACCGCTCCGACCTACGTGAGCCCGTTCATCGAGCAGTTGCTCGGCTACGCCCCCGAGGTCGCGACGGGCGACCCCGAGTGGTGGAAGCAGGCGCTCCATCCCGACGATCGTGATCGGGTCCTGGCGGAGTGGACGAAGAGCGACGAGTCGGGAACGCCCTACGCGGGCGAGTACCGGTTGATCGCGGCCGACGGTCGGACCGTCTGGATCCGGGACGAGGCGGTCCTCCAGCGCGACGAGGACGGCCAACCGCTGCACTGGCAGGGCGTGATGATCGACATCAGCGTCACCAGGCAGGCGACCGACGACCTCACGCGCGCGCTCGAGCTGGAACGGCAGGCGACCGAGGAGATGCGCCGGGCCGACGAGATCAAGACGACGTTCCTCACCGCGGTCTCCCATGACATCCGGACGCCGCTGTCCGCGATCCTCGGGAACGCCCTCACGTTGGAAGACGGTGACCGGCTGGGCATCACCGAGGAGGAGCGCAAGCAGCTGATCCACAGCCTCGCGGCGAAGTCACGCCGGCTGAACGCGATCGTCACCGATCTGCTCGACACGGAGCGACTCGCGCGAGGCGTGATCGAGCCCAAGCTCCAGGAGATCGCCGTCGGCAGGCTCGTCTCCCTCCTCGTGTGGGACTCCGAGGCGATGGCCGGGCGACAGGTCCACCTCGACACCCGTTCCGTCACGGCCTGGGTCGATCCCGCAGATGATCTCGCGCATCGTGGAGAACCTCCTGATGAACGCGGCCCGCCACACGCCGGCCGATCGCGAGGTGTGGGTCACCGTGGCACCGGAGGACGATCAGGTGCTGATCGCGGTCGAGGACGACGGTCCGGGGATCCCGGAGGAGCATCGCGACACGATCTTCGAGCCGTTCGAGCACGGGCCGATGACCTCGGTCCACAACCCCGGGGTCGGCATCGGACTCTCCCTCGTCGCGAAGTTCACGGCGCTCCATGGAGGCCGTGTCTGGGTCGAGGAACGGGAGGGCGGAGGCGCCTCGTTCCGCGTCCTGATCCCGCGGGGGGACCCCGAGGTCGTCCCTGAGGGCGCGATCCAGGCGCGAACGATCCTGATCTCGTCTGCGTGAACCCGCTGGGGGACCCGCCCTAGCCAACACGGGCGGGTCCACAGGAACCATTCACGTCGAGGACGCTTGGGCGCCGATGCTTCCAACGGACCCACCGGGCAAACCATCGAGCCGACCATGACCACACCGACGCCGCTAGATGCGCGCGACTTCCCGATCCACGACCTCGGCTTCCATCACGTGCTGGGGTCCATGCCGGGCGTGGCGTACGTCGAAACCGAAGGCTCGACGGGCATGACCTCGTACGTGAGCCCCCGGATCGAGACGTTGACCGGGTATCCGCCCGAACGGTTCGTCGGAGTCGCGGGACTTCTGGTACTCGATCGTGCACCCCGACGATCGGCAGCGCGTGGAGGCGGCCGACACCGCCGCCGACGCCACCGGGGAACCGCATCTCGCGGAATACCGGCTGGTGACGGCCGACGACCGCATCGTCTGGGTCCGCGACGAAGCGGTCCACGTCGACGCGTCGGATGATCGCCCCGCTCACTGGATCGGCCTCATCGTCGACATCACGCGCGAGAGGGAGGCCGAGTCCCGAGCGGCCGACGTCGAGCAGCGCTACCGCACGCTCATCGAGCAGCTCCCGATCGTGACGTACATCGACGTGCCCGACGAGAGCCTCGGCAACCTCTTCGTGAGCCCGCAGATCAACGACCTGCTCGGACGCCCCTCCGGGGCCAAGGGTGACGAATGGGCGGAGCGGGTCCATCCGGAGGACCGCGACCGAGCGCGGCGCGAGACCGTGGAGGGCGTCCGCTCCGGCGAGCCGTTCACGCTCGAGTACCGGATGGTGCGCGACGACGGGCGCGTCATCTGGGTCCGCGACTCGGCGACGACGGTCCGCGACGCCCACGGCGAAGCCGAGTACGTCCTCGGATTCTTCTTCGACATCACCAAGCGGAAGGAAGCCGAGCTCCAGCTCGAGGCTCTGGAGGGCCGATACCGGAACCTCGTAGAGCAATTGCCGGCCGTCACGTACATGGACACGGCCGACGACGAGATGGCCTCGATCTACGTGAGCCCCCAGGTCGAGACGGTCCTCGGACTCTCCACGAGCACCTTCGTGACCGACGACGCCTGGGCGGCACACCTCCATCCCGACGACCGCGAGGACGCGGTACGCGGGATCCACGAAGCGGTGCGGGCGGGGCTCCCGTTCACGCTCGAGTACCGGATGATCCGGCCCGACGGCAGCGTCGTCTGGATCCGCGATCAGGGGAACGTGGTGAAGGGCGAGGACGGCAGTCCCGCCTACGTCCAGGGGCTCTACGTCGACATCTCCGAGCAGAAGCGGCTCGAGTCCGAGCTCCGGTCGGAGGCCGTGAAGTTCAAGTCGCTGGCCGAGCAGATCCCCGCCGTCGTCTACATCGAAGGCGAGGGAGGCTCAGGCGACAGCCCCATGTACATCAGCCCGAAGTACCAGGAGCTCTTCGGGTACACGCCGGAAGAGCGGCAGGCGCGCCCGAACCTGTGGCGCGAGCTGCTCCATCCGGAGGACCGGGAACGGGTCCTCCTGGCGGAGGAGCAGGCGGACGACGAGGACCCGTTCAGCGCGGACTACCGGATGGTGGCGCGCGACGGACAGATCGTGTGGGTCCACGACGAGACCGTGCCGATCCTCGATGAGTCGGGCGAGCCGCTCTTCTACCAAGGCGTGATGTACGACGTCACCGAGCAGAAACACGCCGAGCAGGAGCTGGCGCAGGCGCTCGACATGGAACGCCTCGCGGTCGAGCGCCTCCGCGAGGCCGACGACATGAAGAACACGTTCCTCACCGCGGTCTCGCACGACCTCCGAACCCCTCTGTCGGCGATCCTCGGGAGCGCGATCACGTTGGAGAGCGCCGACGAGCTCGGGATCACCCAGGACGATCGCCGACAGCTCATCCGCAGTCTGGCGAGGAAGGCGCGGCGGCTCACCGCCATGGTCAACGACCTCCTGGACATGGACCGCCTCACGCGCGGGTTGGTGCAGCCCCGTCGGGAGCTGATGGACCTCGGCGTCATGCTGGGCCGTACGGTGGCCGAGTCCGACGTCCTGGAGGAGCGGTCGGTGCACGTGCAGGCCGAGCCCATCGACGCCTGGATCGACGAGTCGATGGTGGTGAGGATCGTCGAGAACCTCCTCGTCAACGCCATCAAGCACACACCGCCGACGGCTTCGATCTGGGTCGGTGCCCGCCGCGTGGACAACGGCGTGATCGTCTGGGTCGACGACGACGGGCCCGGCGTGGCCGCCGACGAGCGAGATCGCCTCTTCGAGCCGTTCGAGCGCGGGGAACGGTCCGCACCTTCACCGGGCCTCGGGGTCGGCCTCTCGTTGGTGGCGCGGTTCGCAGAGGCGCACGGCGGTCGCGCGTGGGTCGAGGACCGGGTGGGCGGGGGCGCCTCGTTCCGGGTGTTCTTCCCCGATCCGGCGACGCGGTTGCCTGCGTCCTAGGGCTTCGCGCCCTGGTTGGCAGGCAAGGGCTCCGCCGGTCCGAACCCGAACGTCTGGTCCGCCTGATGCGGCGGAAGACCCGGATGACGTAACGCGGAGGCCATGATGAACGCGGCGAGCAGGGTGGTCACGCCCCCGATGTAGTACGCCGCCCGCGGCCCGACCACGTCGACGAGCTGACCGCCGACGGCGAACGAGAGCGCGAGCGCGATCAGCGTGGCCGCCTCGAGCGCTCCGACGACGCGGCTCCGGACGTCATCGGGCGTCCGTCGCTGCAGGATCCCTTGCTCGGCGACGCTCGCGAACCCCTCGCAGATGCCCTCACCGATGACCAGCGCGAGCGCGACGATCCAGAAGGGAGACCACCCGATCCCGAACATGATGAAGCCACCGACGAGGATCGCGAACAGGAGGGTCTGCGGCTCCCGCCGCGCGGTGAGCCATCGGCCGGCCAGCACGGCGCCGAGCGCGCCACCTCCCGCCCACAGCGCATTCAGCAGTCCGTAGCCGAACGCTCCCTGATCGAAGGAGTCGGCGTACGGGAGCTCCGCCACCAAGATCAGTCCCGCGCCGAGGATCAACACCGACCATCCGATGAGGATCGACCGGAGGACCCGGTCGCTCATCGCGTAGCGGAAGCCCGCTTGGATCCCGATGTGCTCAGGGCCTGCGCGATGCTCGTCGTTGAACCGACCGGGCGTCCTGCCGATCAGCCAGGCGGAGACGAGGAACGACACCGCGTTGATGCCGAACACGAACGCACCGGCGGCATACAGCCGGCTCGGAGAGGGGGTGCATCCCGGGAGCGAGCGCGGCGGCGATCGCGGTCCCGAGCAGCGGCCCTGCGAAGCTCCCCAGGTTCCTCCCGATCGTCACCTGGCCGTTGGCCCACGCCAGGTGGTCTTCGTCGATGAGATTCGGAACGGCGGCGGCGGCGACCGCCCACACCGGAGCCTCCAGGATCGCGGTGAGGCACGCGATCGCGACGAGCTGGCCCGGCGTCCGGGCGAACGCGAGGGCGACGAATCCGGCGGCCGCGAGCAGGTCCGACACGACGAGGACCCGGCGGCGATCGAAGCGATCCCCGAACCAGCTCGCGATCGGCTGCACGAGCCCCTGCACACCCATCGTCAGCAGCAAGGTCAGCGAGAGCCAGGCAGCCGATTCGTCGGTCAAGCGGTAGACGATGTAGGCGAGCGCGGCGAAGGCGGCCTGGCTGCCGGTCAGGGAGATCGCCCGCGCCGCAGCGACCCGACGTACCGCTTCGCGCCCTGTGCCCTCCGTCATCGAGAGCAAGAATCACACAGTCGCACGGTCCCCGGTAGTCGGCTGCCCCACAGGGGTCCCTGGGCCGGTCGGCCTACCGTCACTGGCGTCGGCCCTCAGGCGGACGAGCGGCAGCAGGACGACCGTTGCTCCTACAGCGAACACGCCGGCGATCACGTAGACCGTCTGCGCCTCGACCAGGCGCAGGACCGGCCCGGCGGCCAGGTAGGCGATCGCCAGGCCCAAAGAGAGGACCGCCTCGAGTGCAGCCATCGTCCGGCTCCGGACCGCGTCGGGTGTGCGGCGCTGCATGATGCCGTTCTCGGCGACGATCGAGACCCCGTCGGACGTCCCCATCACGAGCAGGGACACGAGCACGAGCGGGAACAGACCGAACAGACCGACGCCGAACGCCGACACGGCCACGCCGGCAGCCCCGAAGACCATCCACAGAGGCTCCGTCCGGGCGTTCATCCAACGCCCGAACACGGTGCCGAGCACGGAGCCCGTGCCCCAGCACGCGATCAGCAGCCCGAAGCCCCAACTCCCCGTCCCGAAGGACTCGGCGAGGGGCGCGTCGGCCACCATCCCCATGCCCATCCCGAGCACGAACACGAGCCACGCGATGGCCATCCGGCGAAGCACGGGCTCGTGGAACAGGTAGATCGCGCCCGCGAACAGTCCCTCGTGCTCGGCCGGAGCGTCGGCGGCCCGCTCCTCGTGGAAGCGGCCGCGGACCGTCAGCGTGACGGCGAGCGAGATCAGGAAGGAGATCGCGTTCAGCCCGAAGACGATCGCGCCGGCCATGTGCAGCCGATCCGGCAGCGGCGAATCACCGGGCGCGAGGATGGCCACGAGCCCACCACCGATGACGGGTCCGACCGCGATGCCGGCGTGCACGCCCATCGAGACCAGGCTGTTGGCCCAGGAGAGGTCCTTCTCCGACTCGACGAGGTTCGGGATCGCCGCCCTCGATGCGGAGAAGAACGGGAGCTCGGCGATCGCCGAGCCGAACGCGAGCGCGATCAGCAGCCCCGGATCCTTCGCGAAGACCATCGCCGCGAAGAAGACTGCCGAGATCGCCTCCGACCAGATCATCACGGTCCTGCGGTTGTAGCGGTCTCCCAGGGCTCCCGTGAACGGACCGACCAGACCGGCCACGCCGAAGGTGAGCAGCAGTGAGAGCGCCTGCATGACGGGCGAGTGGGTTCGCTCCCACACCGTGTAGTTGAGCGCCGTGTACGCGGCGGCGCCGCCGGTGACCGAGATCAGGCGGCCGACGGCCATACGACGGACATTGGACTTCGGTGAGCGGGTCATGGAGCGGTCTCCTTGCGGAAGTGGTACGGAGGATCGACGAAGGAACTACGGGGCGCGACGCGTGGGACGCGTCAGAGGGCCCCGTGCACTGGTCGTTTCGTCGTGTACCGCTTCATAGTGCGTCCAGGGTAGCACGAGGATCGAGGGCCCTGGAAGAACCTGGGGTCACGTGTCGAGTGTGACGGCGCGGATCGTGTGCGCCTCGATCGCGTCGGCGACCGTCCGCAGCACGTCGGGCGGTACCGGCGAATCGACCGTGAGCCCCATGAGCGCGTCTCCCCCGACCGCCTTCCGACCGACCTCCATCGTGGCGATGTTGATGTCGTGTTCGCCGAGGATCGTGCCGACCCGCCCGATGATGCCCGGACGATCCTCGTAGACGAAGAAGAGCATGTGTTGAGCCGGCTCGATCTCGACCTCGAAGTCCCAGACCTGGATCACGCGCTCCGCGTTCTTCTTGCCGAGCAACGTTCCCGCCACCTCGATCTCGGATCCCGACTCCGTCTCCGCGCGCAGGGAGATCTGGCTGACGTAGTCCTGGGAGCCGGTCGAGCGCATCTCGCTCACCGTGAGGCCGCGGTCGCGCGCGAGGAGGGGCGCGTTCACGAAGGACACCGGCTCGTGCACGGAGCGGCCGAGGATCCCCTTCAGGATCGCGAGGGTGAGCACCCTCGTGTCGTGCTCCGCGACACGCCCGAGGTAGGACGCCACGATCGACCGCACGCCGCCGTCCGCCAGTCCGGCCGCGAGCGATCCGAGGCGCTCCGCCAGGCCGACGAACGGACGGACGGCCTCGCTCACCTCGGCGCCGGCGGACACGTTCACCGCGTACGGGACGAACTGACCCTCCAGGGCGAGACGGACCATCTCGGCGACCGTGACGCCGGCCTTGTCCTGCGCCTCGACCGTGGAGGCACCGAGATGCGGCGTGAGCACCACCTGGTCCATCCCGAACAACGGCGAGTCGGTCGCGGGCTCGACCGCGAAGACGTCGAGCGCGGCGCCGGCCAGCCGGCCGTCCTCGAGCGCCTTCGCGAGCGCGTCCTCGTCGACGATGCCACCGCGCGAGGTGTTCACGAGCCGGGCACCCTGCTTCACCATCGCGAGCTGGTGCTCCCCGATCAACCCCCGCGTGTCCGGGGAGCCCGGGAGGTGGATCGAGACGAAGTCGGACTGCACCAGGAGCGACTCGAGCGTCGGCATCACGTCTACGCCGAGCTCCTTGGCCCGCTCGCCGGAGACGTAAGGGTCGAACGCGATCACGCGCATCCCGAAGGCCTGGGCCCGCGAGGCGACGAGCGTCCCGACCCGGCCGAGCCCGACCAGGCCGAGGGTCTTGCCCGCGAGCTCGACGCCCTGCCACCGATCCTTGTCCCAACGTCCGGCGTGGAGCTCGCGGTTCGCCTGGGGGACGTTCCGAGCCTGCGCGAGGAGCAACGCCATCGTGTGCTCCGCCGCGCTGATCGTGTTCGACTGCGGGGCGTTCACGACCATCACGCCACGGCGCGTGGCGGCCTCGACGTCGACGTTGTCGACGCCGATGCCGGCACGCGCCACGACCTTCAGGTAGGGCGCGGCGTCGAGGACCTGAGCGGTCACGCGGGTCGCGCTCCGGATCACGAGCGCGTCGTACCCGGCGATCGCTCCGGCGAGGTCGCCGCTCGCGAGATCCTCCCGCACGTCGACCTGGAACCGTTCGCGGAGCAGATCCAGACCCGCCTCGGAGAGCTTCTCGGTGACGAGCACCCTCATCCCGAGGCCGCCGCCTCCTGGAAGACGCCTTCCGCCGATGCCACCGCCGCGCCGCGCTTCACGGGGTACCCGAGCCGTTCGAGGGTCATCTCCAGCGCGGCCAGCCCGCGGACGATGTCGAGCTCGCTGAAGTAGCCGAAGTGCCCGATGCGGAAGACCTTCCCCTTCAACGGGCCCTGACCGGGCGCGAGGACGCACCCGAAGTCCGATCGGATGCGGTCGCTGATCGCATCCGCGTCGATCCCCTCGGGGGCGCTGATCGCCGTGACGGTCCAGTTCTGCTCGAGACCCTCCCCGAACAGATCGAGACCGAGCGCCTTCACGCCTTCCTTGACGGCGCGCGAGAGGAGCTCGTGCCGCCGATACGCGGCGTCGACGCCGTCCTGGAAATAGAGCTCGAGGGCGGCGTGGAGTCCCTGCATCACGCTGATCGCGGGCGTCCACGGGTTCTCGGGGTCGGGCAGCTCCGCGAAGCGGCGGTAGGTCGACCAGTCGAAGTAGAACCGCGGGAGCGTGGCGGCGGCGTGCGCCTCCCAGGCGCGTTCGCCGATCGCGACGAAGGCGATCCCCGGGCTCGCCGAAAGCGCCTTCTGGGAACCGCCGACGGCGACGTCGATGCCCCAGTCGTCGAACGCGAACGGCACGGCGCCGAGGCTGCTCACGACGTCCACGACCACCATCGCCCCACCCTCGTTGGCCACCCGGGCGAGCTCCTCGACGGGCTGGATCACGCCCGTCGACGTCTCCGAGTGCGTGAGGAGGACCCCCTTCACCGGGTGCTCCGCGAGCGCGTCCGCGACCCGCGACGGATCGACCTTCTGACCCCACTCGTGATCCACGGTCCGGACGGTGAGTCCCATGGCCGAGGCCAGGTTGCGCCACCGCTCCGAGAAGAACCCTGCGAGCGGGATCAGGACCTCGTCGCCTGGCGAGAAGACGTTCTGGACCGCGGACTCGAGACCCCCCGTGCCGGAGGACGTCATCAGGAGCACGTCGGCGCGATCGGTGCGGTACAGCTCCTTGAGCCGCGCCGTCACGTCGCGCATCAGACGACCGAAGCCGGGCCGCGGTGATAGACGAGCGGACTCCCCTGCGCGAGCAACACCTCGGGCGGGATCGGCGTGGGTCCGGGCGCCAGGATGATCTCGGGCCTGTCCATCTGGGTCTCCTGTCGTGTCGCTCGGTCTCGTTCGCAGCGTAGCAAGCGTGCAGGTGAGGGCAAGGTTCCGACACTCCCGAAGGGCGGCAAGGAAGCGCAGGTCCGTATCATCGGGAAAGACGGGGCCCTTTCCGGGCCCCGAGGTGCGTCATGGCGACCC
Source organism: uncultured Actinomycetota bacterium (assembly GCA_963711655.1). Classification (GTDB taxonomy): domain Bacteria; phylum Actinomycetota; class UBA4738; order UBA4738; family HRBIN12; genus JAJNBA01. Next base: position 25,556 of record CAVQEW010000008.1, on the reverse strand, counting down.
TTCGATTCCTGTTGAAGCGCTTCGCCGCTCAGCGGTTGCTGGGCCTCGCCGTCGTGGTCACGCTGGCCTTCTCGGTCGGCGTGCTCGTGGCCGGTCCGATCTACGCGGACGCGGCGCGCGAGGCCATCCTGTCCTCCCAGCTCGCCGGCGCCGCCCCCACCGTGAAGAACGCTCGGCTGCAGGTCTTCGGGAACGCCACCTTCGACTGGGAAGCGGCCGATCAGGTCATCACCGACCGGTCGGAGTCGCTCCCCGTCCAGCAGATGGTGCGGCAGGGGCTGGGGACGGTCCGCCTCGGCTCGACCGACGGACCGTCGGTCGCGATCCTCGCCCGGGAGGGCTTCGAGCAGCATGTCGAGATCCGCGGTGAGGAGCCGGGCGAGGACGAGGTCCTGCTCCACGCCGGGGTGGCGCAACTCCTCGGGGTCCGTGCGGGGCACCGGCTGGCCGCCATCGGACCGACGGGCGAACGGATCACGCTCACCGTCACCGGCACCTATGTCAGCCCCGATCCGAACGACCCCTACTGGTTCGGTTCGCAGAATCCGTTCCCCGCCCCCGACTCGACGCAGCCGCAGCCGGCGCTGGTGAGTCTCGACACGATCGTGCGCGCGACCCGCGAGCTCGGCCTCACGACCCAGTACTCCTGGGACGCGTTCCTGGATCTGACCGGCGTGCCGTTCGACCAGGTCTCGGGTGTTCCCGATCAGATCGCGCAGCTCTTCTCGAGCCTGCAGGGTGAGGCCGGGCTCGGCCTGAGCTCGATCACCCTGACCTCCGGGCTCGGCACGCTCCTGGAGATCGTTCGGCAGCGGATCGCCGACCTCGCGGTCCCCATCCTGTTGGTCGTCTTCCAGATCGGCGCCGTCACGCTGGCCGTGCTGGCCGGCGTCGGCGCACTCGCGCTCACGCGTCAGGGGTTCGAGCTCGCGGTCCTGCACAGTCGCGGCTTCCGCCGGGGGGTGCTGCTGGGGGCGCAAGCGGTGCAGGCGGTGTTCGTCGCGATCGTCGCGTTCCCTCTCGGGCTCTTGGTCGGGATGGGCCTCGCGGCGCTCGCCAGCACGGCCAACGGGCCCGATCTCCCGGGCGTGAGCTTCCCGATCCGGCTGAACGCGGCCGGGGAGCAGCTCGGACTCGTCGCCGCGGTCATCGGCGCGATCATCCTGATCGGGCTCTCGATGCCGTACGTGTCGCGGACGATCCTGGAGGAACGACGGGCCGCCTCGCGGGAGGATCGGCCGCTCCTCGCACGTGTGCCGGTGGAGCTGTTCGTCCTGCCGCTCGGCGCATTCGCGTTCCTCCAGCTGCGCACCGGGACCGCGCCCGAGGCGGGGTCGGGCGAGATCGACCCCCTGATCCTCGTCGCGCCGACCCTCTTGCTGTTCGGCGGATCCTTCCTGGCGCTGCGACTCTTGTTGCTCCTCTTCCGAGCCCTGGACTCCCGGATCGGCCGGAGCCGTCATCTCTCGCGTTACCTCGCGGGGAGGCGTGTCGGACGGTCGCCGGGGACGGGCTTCGCGGCCGCGCTGCTGCTCCTCCTGTCCATGGGGCTGCTCGTCGTGTCCACGTCGTACCGGGCGATCGTGCTTCGCAACCATCAGGACGCCGCGCACGCGCAGGTGGGTGCGGACTGGCGGGTCGACGTCACGCCACCGGACGAGATCCTGTCCGCGATCCGGCACATGCCGCCGCTCACGACCCCCGTGGTGCGCACGGAACCGCGGCTCGAGAGCGGCACGTTCAACATCGCCCCGATCGCCCTCGGGATCGATCCCGCGAGCTACGCCACGGCGGCATGGTGGCGCGAGGACTTCTCCGAGACCCCTCTGCCCGAGATCATGGATCGGCTGAAGGCTCCCCCGTTCGGCATGACCCTCCCGGGACCCTCCTCGACCCTTACGTTGGAGATCGAGACGAGCGGGGACGTGCGCAACCTGCAGATCACCGCCACGGGCGCGGACGGAGACGGCGTCGTCCGCACGGCGCCGCTCGAGCCGGTGGAACGAGGCACCGCGACCTACGAGTTGCAACTCGATGCCGCGGTGCGCTTGTTCTCGATCACGATCCATCGGATCTCGCTGGACACCGCGGACGAGGTGACGTTCGAGATCGACTCGATCGAGGCCGACGGCGAGGCGCTCTCGCTCCAGGGGTGGCAGCCGCTGACCTGGCGCGGGAGCGCCGGCTCGGTCGAGGCGGAGGGGGCCGGCGCCCGCTACCGGATGGAGTCGGGTGCCTCGGATGTGATCGGCGGCATCGTCCCCAGTTCCGATCCACTGCCCGTCCTCGTCTCGCCGGGCATCGCCTCGCCGGGCGGACCGCTCTTCCCGGCCACCCTCGGCGGCCAGGAGCTCCAGCTCGACCCCGTCGTGGGAGCGTTCCAGTTCCCCTCGATGATCCCGAACCAGCCCTTCATCGTGGTGTCGGCACCCGCCCTCCTCGAACGGGCGGCCTCGGTGCCCGAGGCGGGTCTCGTCCTGAACGAGGTGTGGGCGGAGGGGGATAGGAACCCGGAGCCACTCCTGCGCGCCGACGGGTTCTTCCCGGGCACGGCCGCGCGGACGGCGCCGATCGAGGGGTTCCTGGCGCAGCTTCCGCAGAGCCTCGCCCTCGGGATGAACTTCGTGTCGGCCGCGGGAGGCGCGGGCCTCGTGGTCGTCGGGGTCGCTGCCGCGCTGTACTTCGCGCAACGCCGTCGCGACTACGAGTTCGCGGCGCTCCGAGCGATGGGCGCGGCCTCCGGCCAGATCGTGCGGACGCTCGCCCTCGAACAGGTGCTGCTCCTCGGCTTCGCGGTCGTCGCGGGCCTCGGCCTCGGCTACCTCCTGCTCCGCCTGATGATGCCGTACGTGGGACCGAGCCTGTCCGTCGCCTATCCCCCGCCGGTCTTCCTGATGGACTGGACGTCGCTCGGGATCGCCCTCGCGGCGATCCTCGGGTCGACGGCGATCGCGCTCGCGCTGTCCGCGCGCGCACTCCTCCGGGCCTCGGTCACCGGCGTGCTGCGAGGGGAGGCCGAGTGATCGAGAACGTCGTCAGCACCGATCGCTACCGGCCGGAGGGGTCGGACGCGCTCGTGCGTCTGCGTCACACCTACAAGGTCTACCGCGTCGGCGACATGGGCGTCGTCGCGCTCGCCGGCGTCGACCTCGACGTGATGCCGGGCGAGTTCCTGGCCGTGGTCGGCCCCAGCGGCGCCGGCAAGTCCACCATCCTGAACCTGGTCGGTGGCCTGGATCGGCGCGTCCGCCGGGATCGTGGAGGTGGAGGGTCGCGACCTCGGTCTGATGGAGGATCAGGCGCTCACCGAGTACCGCGCCGAGCGGGTGGGCTTCGTCTGGCAAGGGACGGCACGGAATCTGGTCCCCTATCTCTCCGTGCGGGAGAACATCCGTCTGCCCGCCACCGTTCGCCGCACGCAGGTCGCGAAGAAGCACGACGTGGACGGGCTCCTCGACCTGGTCGGGCTGCAGGATCGCTCGAAGCACAAGCCCGGCATGCTCTCCGGCGGCGAGCAGCAGCGCGTGGCGATCGCGGCGGCGCTGTCCAACACCCCCTCGATCCTCCTGGCCGACGAGCCGACGGCGGAGCTCGACTCCGAGTCCGCGGGCCGGGTGCTCGACGCGTTCAGGGCGGTCAACCGCGAGTTCCACGTGACGATCATCATGGTGACCCACGACCTCGTGGCCGCTCGGCGGGCGGATCGCCGCATCCGCGTGCGCGACGGGCGCGTCCTGCACGAAGGCGTGCCGGTCGATCCCGTCGGCGACGACGGTCGCGTGCATCTCCCCGACGAGGCGATCGCGGCGTTGGGCGGCGTCGACCTGGAAGCTGAGATCTCCGTCGACGAGGTCCGACTGCGGCGGCGGAGCGAGACCGGCCATGCCTGAGCCCGCGCTCGTCGAGGGGATCGACGTCGTTCGCCGGTATCCCGGCGCGCAGGGCGTGGTCGCGGTCCGCGGCGCCTCCGTCGCCGTCCGGCCGAGGGACTTCGTCGCGCTGATGGGCCCGAGCGGCTCGGGCAAGACCACGTTCCTGGGCGTGCTCGCGGGTCTCGATCCGCCGGACCAGGGCGAGGTTCGGTGGAAAGGCCAGCCGATGTCGTCGATGTCGACCGACGAGCGGCGGGTGCTGCGGCAGGAAGGGATCGGCGTCGTCTTCCAGAGCTTCGGCTTGTTACCTGCCCTCTCCGCCGTCGAGAACGTGGAGCTCCCCTTGCGCGTGAACGGTGTCGACCTCACGGAGGCGCGCGAGCGCGCGGAGGGCTGGCTCCGCCGGCTCGGACTCGAGACCAGGATGCACAACCGCACGCACGAGCTATCGGCGGGTCAGCAACAGCGAGTGGCCGTGGCCCGCGCGCTGATCCCGGAGCCCGAGATCGTGATGGCCGACGAGCCGATCGCCGAGGTCGACACCGAGAACGCCGACGTGATCCTCGAAGCGCTCTGGGACGTGATCCGGCGAGACGGCGCCGTGCTGGCGGCGACCCACAACCCCGAGGCCCTCCGATACGCGAACCGCGTCGTGCTCTTCCGCGACGGCCTCGTCGAGCAAGAGGGAACGCCACAGGAAGTCGCAGGACACCTCACCGTCGACTGAAACGCTCTCGGTCGAGCTGCGTCGAGCTCAGAAGCGGAAGGCTTGGCCGACATCTTCGCCGGAGGGGCGGAAGACCTCGCCGTCGACGTCGACCAGCCGCTGGTGCCGGCGATGCCGCGTCTTCCCTCGGACGGAACGGGCCACCGCGTCTCGTCTCGCGTCGCGGATGCGCTGGTGCAGATCGAGGTCGCAGCCCGGATGCGTGACGGCCGGCGAGCCGAACCCCTACTCCTCCTCTTCCTCGACGAGCTTCCGCAGATCCACGTCGGGGTCGGCGAGCAGCGCCGGATCCGGGCGCAGCCTGCGTCTTGATCAGTCCGAAGGACCTCCGGACGTCACGCTTCCAGTCGAGGCTGACCGTCGAACGCACCACCCCACCGTCATCCAACAAGAACGCGCAGAACGAGCGGTCCTCCAACGATCCGCGCACGATCATCCGATCCCACGTGGGCGCGTAGCCCGCCATCTCGACCTTCGAGTCGTACTGATCGGACCAGAACCAGTGCGGGTCGTCGAAGACGTCGTCCGACCCCAGCATGGCCTTCGCAGCGTGCTCCCCCATCTTCACGGCGTTGTCGTAGTGCTCGACGCGGATCGGCCCGAACACCGGATGGTCGTGCAGCGCGACGTCGCCCGCGGCGAAGACACCCGGGACCTTCGTCTCGAGCGAGGGGCCTACCGGGATCCCGCCGCCCTGATCGAGCCCCGTTCCCGCCATGATCTCGACGGCCGGCTCCGTGCCGACCCCGACGATCGCGACGTCGGCATCGATCGCCACGCCTGCCTCGGTGACGACGCGCTCGAGCCTTCCGTCGCCCTCGAACCGTTCGACCGTGTCGCTGAACAGCATGCGCACCCCGTGATCGCGATGGATCCCCTCCAGGGCGCGGCCGATCTCCGGCCCGAGGATCCGGTACAGGGTGGTCTCGAAGACCTCCACGACCGTGACGTCGCAGCCGACGGTCCGGAGCGAGGCGGCCACCTCGGCGCCGATGAACCCCATCCCGACGCACACCACGCGGGCGCCGGATGTCGCCGCCTCGCGGATCCGCACGGCGTCTCGGTGATACCGGAGGTCGAACACCCCGGGCAGTCCCACGCCGGGGACATCGAGCTTGCGGTTCCGGCTCCCCGTGCTCACGAGGAGACGGTCGAACGGCAGCCGCTCGCCACCGGCGAGCACGACCTCCCTGGCACCGACGTCGATCTGCACCGCCCGCGTGCCGAACCGGGCATCGACGTCGTGCTCCTCGTACCAGGACGCCGGCCGGACCAGGCCGTCCTCGAGGGTGGCTTCGCCGCGCAGCAGCTCTTTCGAGAGCGGGGGCCGCTCGTACGGAGGCTCGTCTTCCGCTCCGATCAGGTGGAGGCGGCCGTCGTAGCCCTCGTCGCGGAGCACGGTCGCGGCGGTCCCGCCGGCGAGGCTCGCTCCGACGATGACGATCGAGCGAGGGGCTGTGCCTTCCTCAGATGCCGAGCTTGGCTCAGACACCGACCTGGATCTGTCCGTCGACCTCGCGAGCCTCGAACACCTCGATCGGCTCGGTGGCCGGCGGGTTCCGGACCTCCCCGGTCTTCATGTCGAACTGGCTGCCGTGGCACTCGCACTCGATCGTGGTGCCGTCGATCTCGCCGCCCATGGCGAGGTTGCAATGGCGGTGCGTGCAGATGTCGCTGAACGCGTAGAGCTGACCGTCCACCCGGGCGACGGCGATCTCGGCCCCGCTCACGTCGAACGCCTTCGCCTCCCCTTCGGGAACCTCGTCCGCATCGCCCACCGTCACGAACTCCGCCATGTCGAGACCTCCCTCTCTCCGCGCAGCGCGGAACAGCGTGTCAGCCTACGGCACGTCCGCCGATGCTCCGACCGGCTCCCGACCGCCGCGGAAGAACCGGTAAGCCCACGCGCCGGCCAGTGCCAGGTAGAAGCCGGCCATGATAAGGATGCCGGCCTTGAAGTCGATCGCGAGCAGGGCGGGCCCGGCGGCGCCGGCGACCCACGAGATCTGGAACATCACCTCGTAGCGCACAAAGACGCGTCCGAGGGCCCCTTCGGGCGCGTTCGCCTGCATCAGACTCTGGAACGCGAGCCGGCCGAGCTCGGTTGCGGCGCCGGCGGCGATCGCGAAGATCGTGAGGACCGGCAAAGAGAAGACCGAGAAGGCGAACAGCGCCCCTAGTCCGGCGGCGACCGTACAGCCGACAACGATGAACTCCTCGCGGAGTGTCTCCGGGAGCCTCGGTGCCAGGACATCGGCGAGGAATCCTCCCGCCGCGGCCGCGATCGCCATCGCGGCGAACGACGTCTTGGGGAAGCCCTCGCGGGTCGCGAAGGCGGTGAGAAACAGAACGAACCCCGTGGCGGCACGCATCCCCGCCGCGCCGATCGCGGGGCCGGTGAGGACCGGCAGCCGGCCTCGGCGACCGATCGGTTTGGGCGGCGTCTTCAAGCGCGGGTGCGGCAGCCGAAGCGTGACCAAGGCACACGCGGAATACACGACCCCGGCGAGCACCATCGCGCCGCCGGAACCCCAGAGAGCGACGGCCCCGCCGCCGAGCGGTGCGGCCGTCAACGCGCCCGCGACGGCAACGCGGCCCAGACGCGCGTTCGCCCGCATCAGCCCCTCGCCCGGCTCCGCGTACGCCATCGTGAGGCCGTTCTTCGTGATCCCGTGCACTCTTGCGGCGACGAGGATCGCGAACGCCGCCGGGTACAGCGCGATGGTGTCTAGCTGTCCCGCAACGATGAACGCGATCGCCGCGCGGACGACCGCGGCGAGAAACGAGATCAGCCGGCGCGGGCCGGCCCGGTCGAGCGGAACCACGAGCAGCGGGCCCGCGACGGCGAGCGGCAGCATCGTGAAGGCGAGGTAGGCGACAACTCGCAGCTTCGCCTCGCCGACGTCGGGCATCGAGAAGAAGACCGAGTCGGCGAGGGCGATCGCGAGCAGCGTGTCGCCCGCGGCACTCGTGAGGTGGCACAGCGCGTACCGGTCGATCGCGTTCTGCGCGTGCCACATCTTCCGGATCGGATGGGTGACGCCCGAGGCGGCGGCGGCCGTCGCGTACAGCGCGAGTTGCCAGAACGGGACCCGGTTCCGCTTGGGATCGACCCGCACCTCCCGGCTACCCCGAGAGCCGCTCGCGGAGGAGCTCCTGCGCGAGCGTGGGGTTGGCCGAGCCACCGGAGGCCTTCATCACCTGTCCGACCAGGAATCCGATCACGCTCTCGTTGCCGGCGCGGAACTTCTCGGCCGCCTCGGCGTTCTCCGTGAGCACCTGATCCACGATGGTGCCGAGCTCGCCCGCGTCCGAGACCTGCCGGAGCCCTCGCTTCTCGACGATGTCCGCGATCGCCGCTCCGGTCCGGAACGCCTCCTCGAGCGCCCGCTTCGCCCCCGCGCCCCCGATCGTCCCGTCCGCGACGAGGGCGACCAGGTCCGCGATGTGCTGCGGTCCGACGGTGGCGTCGGCGGTGGCGTCGGCGACGACCGCCTCGTTCCGCAGACCCGCCAGGTCCTGCGTGATCCAGTTGGCCGAAGCGGCCGGCTCCGCGCCGAGCGCGACGGTCGCCTCGAACAGCTCGATGGCCTCGCGATCGGCGACGAGGACGCGTGCCACCTCGGGCTTGAGACCGAGCGCGTCCACGTACCGGGTCCGCCGCGCCCGCGGGAGCTCCGGCAGGCTCCGGCGGATCTCCTCGATCCAGGCCTCGTCCGGCTCGAGCGCAGGGATGTCCGGCTCCGGGAAGTAGCGGTAGTCGAACGCCTCCTCCTTGGAGCGCATCGTCTTCGTCGTGCCCGAGTCCTCGTCCCAACCCCGTGTCTCCTGCACGAGCGGCTTCGCCCGCCTCGAGCGCCGCGGTCTGCCGCGCGGCCTCGAACACGAGCGCGCGCTCCAGGGAACGGACCGAGTTCATGTTCTTGATCTCGACCTTGACGCCCAACGCGTCGGTGCCGACGGGTCGCACCGAGATGTTCGCGTCGCATCGGAGCGAGCCCTCCTCCATCCGGACGTCGGAGACGTCGAGCGACCCGAGGAGCGCCCGGAGCTCCCGCAGGTAGGCGCCGGCCTCCTCCGGGGAACGCATGTCCGGCTCCGAGACGCACTCGACGAGCGGCACGCCGGCGCGGTTGTAGTCGATCAAGCGCCGACTCGGCCTCGTGGATCCGACCCGACGCGCTGCCGTGGGCGGTCTTGCCGGTGTCCTCCTCCATGTGCACGCGCGTGATGCCCACCTTCGTCGTGGACCCGTCGGGGAGCTCCACGTCGAGGTGCCCTCCCACGCACACGGGCAGGTCGTACTGGCTGATCTGGTAGTTCTTCGGCATGTCCGGATAGAAGTAGTTCTTCCGGTGGAACAGGGAGTGGGGCGCGATCGAGCTCCCCAGCGCGACGCCCACCTTCACGATCCGGGCGATCGCCTCACGGTTGGGCACCGGCAACGACCCGGGATGTCCGAGGCAGACGGGACAGGTCAGGGTGTTGGGCTCGGCGCCGAACTCGTTGCGGCACCCGCAGAACATCTTCGTGCGCGTGCTGAGCTCCACGTGACACTCGAGCCCGATCACGGTCTCCCAGTCGGCCATCGCGCGGGCCAGCCTATCGGACCCTTCCGACGGTCCCGTCCGAGCGCGTCCGTATCCTGTGCGGATGTCCGTTTCCCCGGCGTCGGCAACCCACTCCACGTCGAGACGGCCTGCCCCGACGTGGCTGATCTGGGTCGCTCTCGGGATCGTCTACGTGATCTGGGGCACCACCTACCTGGGGATCCGGGTGACGAACGAGACGCTGCCGCCCCTGATCGCCGCCGGGAACCCGCTTCGTGATCGCCGGCGGGGTCCTGTTCGCCGTCTCGACCCGGCGGCGCGACGCCGAGGCCGACCCGATCGGCCGGACACAGTGGTTGGCGGCCCTCCTCGTGGGAGCCGGGTTGATCGCCTTCGGCAACGGCACGGTCGTCCTCGCCGAGCGCACCGTCCCCTCGGGGACCGTGGCGTTGATCTTCGCCCTCGTGCCCCTGTGGATCGCGCTCTGGGATCGGCTCGTGGGACGTCGACGGCTCCCGGGGCGCGTCGCCGTGGGCCTCCTGCTCGGGTTCACGGGCGCGGCCCTGCTCGTGAACGACGCGCGACTGGCCGACATCCCGCTCTCGGGGCTGCTGCTCGCGGTCGCCGCATCGATGAGCTGGGCAGGCGGCTCGCTCTTCGCGCGGAACGCACGGCTCCCGCACCGTCCGCTCGTGGGCAACGCGATGGTGATGATGGCCGGCGGCACGATCTCGCTCATCTGGGGGATCGCGCGCGGCGAGCTGACGCTCGTCGATCCGGATCGGTTCTCGATGGCATCGCTCCTGGCGCTGGGCTACCTCGTGGTGTTCGGCTCGTGGATCGCGTTCACGTCCTACCTGTGGCTGCTCCGCAACGCGCGGACGTCCCTGGTCGCGACGTACGCGTGGGTGACGCCGATGCTCGCGGTCTACCTCGGACACCTGATCGCGGACGAGACGCTCCGGAGCCGCTCCCTGATCGCGGGCGGCGTGGTGCTCGCCGCCGTGGCGCTCACGGTGTCGGCGGGAGGTGTCGCCCGGGACGATGTCGGGTCAGACGCCGGCCAGGAGCGGCGGACGGAGGACGAGGCCGAGGTCCCGCTCTAGCGCGTGGGCCGCGCGGAACAGCACCTGTTCGCCGAGGACGGGAGCCGTGAGCTGCAGCCCGACGGGGAGGCCGGCGTCATCGAGACCGCATGGCACGCTGATCGCCGGCACCCCCGCGAGGTTCGCCGGGATCGTGAAGATGTCGTTCAGGTACATCGCCATCGGGTCGTCGACCTTCTCCCCCACCCGGAACGCGGTCGTGGGCGAGGTCGGCGAGACGAGCACGTCGAAGTCCCCGAACGCCTTCTCGTAGTCGCGGATGATCAGCGTCCGGACCTTCTGCGCCTGGCCGTAGTACGCGTCGTAGTAGCCGGCCGAGAGCGCGTACGTGCCGAGCATGATCCGGCGCTTCACCTCGGGACCGAAGCCCTCGCCGCGCGTGCGGAACATCATGTCGATCGAGTCGGTGCCGCCCTCGGCCCGGTAGCCGTACCGGACGCCGTCGTAGCGCGCCAGGTTCGACGACGCCTCCGACGGGGCGATCAGGTAGTAGGCCGACAGCGTGTACTCGGCGTGCGGGAGCGTGGCGTCACCGACGGACGCGCCGAGCCCCTCGAGCCGGTCCACCGACGCACGCACCGAGTCGCGGACGCCGGGCTCCACGCCCTCGCCGAAGGCCTCCGCCACGACGCCGACGCGGAGTCCCTTCACACCCTTCTCGAGTCCCCCGAGGTAGTCGGGGACATCCTCGTCGAGGCTCGTGGCATCACGATGGTCCTTCCCCGCCATCGCGCCGAGCAGGACGGCGGCGTCGCGGACGCTCCGGGTGAGGGTCCCCACCGTGTCGAGGGAGGACGCGAACGCGATCAACCCGTACCGGGACACGAGACCGTACGTGGGCTTCAGCCCCACGACGCCACAGAGCGACGCCGGCTGGCGCACCGAGCCGCCCGTGTCCGTGCCGAGTGCCCAGACGACCTCCCCGGCGGCGACCGCGGCCGCGCTGCCCCCGCTGGAGCCGCCGGGGACCCGCTCGAGGTCCCACGGATTCCGTACCGGACCGAACGCGGAGTTCTCGTTGGACGAGCCCATCGCGAACTCGTCGCAGTTCGTCTTGCCCGCGAGGACGCTGCCGTGGCCGGACAGACGGGCCCACACCGTCGACTCGTACGGCGGGATGTAGTTCTCGAGGATCAACGACCCGCACGTCGTGCGGATCCCCATCGTGGCGAGCACGTCCTTCAGGGCGAGCGGGATCCCGGCCACGGCGTGCTGCGGCGCGCCGGTGCCACGGTGGGCGTCCAGCTCGGATGCGCGCTCGAGGGCGACCTCGGGCGTCTTCGTGAGGAAGGCATGCACCTCGTCGTCGACGGCCTCGATCCGGTGGAGCGAGGACTCCACGACCTCCGTCGCCGAGACCTCACCCGAGGCGATCTTGGTGGCGAGCTCGGAGCCGGTCAGGTCGCAGAGCTCGGTGGTCATCGGGTCGACTCGACGATCCGCGGCACCTTGAACCGGCCGTCCTCCCGCTCGGGGGCGTTGGAGAGCGCCTCGCCCTGCGGGATCGAGGGCTCCGGCGTGTCGTCCCGGTAGACGTTGGCGCGCGGGATCGCGTACGCGGTCGGCGGGACGTCGTCGGCGGCCACCTCGCCAACCTTCGCGGCGTGCTCCAGGATCAGGGCGAGCTGCGTCCGCAGCTGCGCCTTCTCCTCGTCGGTGAGCGCGAGCCGCGCGAGCCGCGCGACATGATCGATGTCGATCTCGATCGTCATCGCGCGGGAGTCTATCGACGGCGACGAACGGGGAGATGGTGGTCGAGCAGGCCGCTCACGTCGTGAACCCGAACCGCGGTTCGACGCGGAGCGCGGCCGCGGCGGCGCTCACGGCGTTGCCGATCAACCAGACATCGGTGATCGGGCCGACGCCACCGGGCACCGGCGTGATCGCCTCGGCCTTCGCCGCGACGCTTTCGAACTCGATGTCCCCGACGAACCGCACCTTGCCGGTCTCGGGATCCTTCACGGGGTCGATGCCCACGTCGACGGCGATCACGCCCTCGCGGACCATGTCGCCGGTCACGAGCGCGGCGACGCCTGCGGCCACGATCAAGATGTCCGCCTGTCGGGTGAACGACGCGAGGTCGGTCGTGCGCGAGTGGCAGGTGACCACCGTCGCGTGCCGCTGGAGACCGAGCGACGCCGCCGGCTTGCCGACGGAGTCCGACCGCCCCACGACCACGAGGGTCTTCCCCGGATAGAACGACTCGGGGTCCCGGCCCGTCGACTTCACGTAGGCGTCCAGGAGGTAGAAGCACGAGGCGGGGGTCGAGGGCACGAAGCGTGGACGACCCTGCGCGAGCAGTCCCGCGTTCTCCGGGTGCACCGCTTCGACGTCCTTGTACGGATCGAGCGCGCGGTACACGAGCGGCTCGGAGATGCCGGCGGGCAACGGTCGCAGCACCAGGATGCCGGTGATGCGCGGGTCGGCGTTGAGCTTGCCGACCACGGCGAGGACGTCGGCGAGCTCGGCGTCGTCCGGGAGATGCTCGTTCGCGTACTCGCATTCCAGACGCTCGGCCAGCCGACGGACGTGCCGCTCGTACGCCGCTGCGGCGTGGTCCTCACCGACCAGGATCGTGGCCAGGCCGGGACGCGCACCGGAGACCTTGAGCTGACGGAGCTCCTCGTGCACGTGCTCGGAGAGCTCCTCGGCGAGCTTGTTCCCGTCGATCACGGTCCCTGCCATCCCACGTCCTCCCGTCGACGACTAGCCTCGACCGAGCCGCCGCAGGAGCTCCTGCTCGTCGACGATCTCGACGCCCAGCTTCACGGCCTGGTCGTGCTTCGAGCCCGGATTCTCACCCGCCACCACGAAGTCCGTCTTCTTGGACACGCCCGAGGAGACACGTGCCCCGGCCCGCTGCGCGAGCTTGGTCGCCTCGTCCCTCGACAGGGTGTCGAGTCCGCCGGTCAGCACGATCGTCTTGCCCTCGAGCGGTTTCGGCCCCTCGTCGGGAGGGGGCTCGTCCTGGAGGCGCACACCGGCCTCGCGGAGCTTCTCGATCAGGGCGCGATTGTCCTGGATCCTCGAACCACGCGGCGACCGTGGCGGCGACCTCGGGTCCGATCTCGGGGACGGCGTCGATCTCGTCGGCGGACGCGGCGGCGAGGGCATCGATCTCGAGGAAGGCGGAGGCGAGGACCTGCGCGACGTGGGAGCCGACGTGACGGATGTTCAAGCCCGCGAGCAGTCGCCAGAGCGGGCGGTCCTTGGACGCCTCGATCGCACGCCGGAGGTTCTCGATCGACTTCGTGGCGAACCCCTCGAGCTCGGCGAACTGCTCGTCGGTCACGCCGTAGATGTCCGCGGGATCCTTGATGAACCCCTTGGTGAGCAGCGCGATCCCGGTCTTGTAGCCGAGGCCCTCGATGTCCATCGCTCCGCGCCCGGCGAAGTGGAACAGCCACTCCACGGATTGGTCGGGGCAGCCGGCCTTGTTGGGGCAACGCCAGTCGGCCTCGCCCGCGGGGCGCACCAGCGGGGTGCCGCACGAGGGACAGTTCTTTGGCATCTTCCACTTCCGGGCGTTCTTCGGCCGTTTCGCCAGCACCGGCCCGACGATCTCCGGGATCACGTCGCCGGCCCGGCGGACGATCACGGTGTCGCCCTTGCGGACGTCCTTGCGTCGGGTCTCGTCCTCGTTGTGCAACGTGGCGTTCGTGATCGTGACGCCGCCCACGAACACCGGCTCCAGGACCGCGAACGGCGTGATCTTCCCGGTGCGGCCGGTGTGGATCTCGATCGACTTCAACAGCGCCGTCCGCTCCTCCGGCGGGAACTTGTAGGCGATCGCCCACCGAGGGGCGTGGCTCGTCGCCCCGAGGCGTCGCTGGAGCTTCGCGTCGTCGACCTTGATCACGGCGCCGTCGATCTCCCAATCGAGGGAATGCCGGGTCTTCTCCCAACGCCTCAGGAAGGTGAGGACCTCCTTCAGGTTCTTCGTCCGGTGATTGGTGGGCGGCACCGGCAGCCCGACCTTCTCGGACCACGCGAGGAAGTCGGAGTGCGAATCGAACGTGATGCCCTCTGCGGCGCCGAACGAGTGGACCCACATCCGGAGCGGGCGCGACGCGGTGATCTTCGCGTCCTTCTGCCGGAGCGATCCCGCCGCGCCGTTGCGCGGGTTCGCGAACGGCCGGTCGCCCGCCTCGGTCAGCCGGACGTTCAGGTCCTCGAACGCCTTGACGGGGAAGTAGACCTCGCCTCGCACCTCGATCACCGACGGGGGGTCCTCCGTCTCGAGCTGTCGTGGGATCGACTTCAACGTTCGAACGTTCGCGGTGATGTCTTCCCCGACCCGGCCGTCCCCGCGGGTCGCCGCCACCGTGAGGACCCCGTCCTCGTACGTCAGCGCGCACGCGACGCCGTCGATCTTGAGCTCGCAGACGAACGTGGGGGTCGCGCCGGCCAGTCCACGGTCCACGCGGGCGCCCCAGGCGCGGAGCTCCTCCTCGGAGAACGCGTTGTCCAACGAGAGCATCGGGGCGCGGTGCGGGACCGGGCGGAACAGCTCGGCCGGCGCGGCGCCGACGCGCTGTGTGGGCGAATCCGGCGTGATCAGCTCGGGGAACTCGTTCTCGAGCGCGCGGAGCTCACCGATCAGCTCGTCGTACTCGGCGTCCGAGACCTCGGGGTCGTCCAGGACGTGATAGCGGTACAGGTGGTGGTTGACGAGCTCGCGGAGCTCCTCGACCCGCAGCTCGGCCTCCGCGAGCTTCCGCTCGTCCGGCTTCGCTTCCTTCACCCGGCGATCTCCAGGTTGCCGGCCACGCCGATCCGCTCACCCACGACGAACACGCCCCCGCGCACGCCGGGAACGCTCTTGAGGTAGCGGACCGCCTGGGCGAAGCCGAACTCCTTGGGCAGGAGCGCCTGCACGCCGGCCGCGGCGGCGTCGGCCGCCATGCACGAGTCGGCGATCACGGCGAGCCCGTCGGGACCGCCGCCGCCGCGGCCGCGGCCGAGCGTGGTGGACACCCCGATCCCCTGGGGGTCGGGCTCCAGCGCGACCGTGATCGGCTCCCCGCCGTGACGCTTCACCGCGAGCTTCACCCGCTTCTTCGCGGTGATGAAGTAGTCCCCGGCGCAGGCCACCGTGACCTCGTTCAGCGACTGGAGCAGGAACCGACCGACCTGGTCCACGACCGCGCCCCGGAACGTGAACATCGGGCCGACGCCGGCCGCCGAGGCCGACGCCACCATCTCCTGGACGATCGCGGGCGCCTCGGGCGCCGGCGGGCTGAGCGGCCGCTTGCTGGTCCGGAACTCCGGGTGCTGCAGCGCGTAGGACTGGAGCTGTTCCCAGAACGACAGGGCGGCGGCCCTCGACTCTTCGGCGAAGTCGTCGTCGGCCGTGATCCGCAGGACGAGGTCCTGCACCTGGATCTCGAAGCTCTTGGTCTTGCGGCGGAGGAGCCTCACCGGTCTCTCTTCCGAGTTGGAGGGCTGGGGGCGCGCCCGATGATAGTCGAGGGGTCGGACCCGCCCGGCAGGGCGCTAGCTGCCGATCAGGAGGTCGAGCACCGCCTGGTCCTGGTTCATCGTCCAGAACTCCACGATCCGTCCGTCACGGGCGTGCGCAACCTGGACCTGGGGCTGATCGTAGCGGCGGCCATCGGCCACCTCGAGATGGAGATGGACGAGCGCGACCGCGTGCTCCTCGTTCGCCACGACGTCGTGGACGTCGAACCGGCTGGAGATGCCGGCCTCGCGCATCTGCGCCAGCCGGTCGAGGACCGCCGCACGGCCCTGGAACTGGCCGCTGAACCGGTTCATCCCCGGTGCGTGCCAGGTCACGTCCTCATCGAGCGTCGACTCCATCCCGCCGACGTCCTGGGCCGCGAAGGCATCGAGGAGACCTCGCAGGAGTGTGCCCGCCGGGTATGGGCTCGGTGCGTCCCCCATCAGCGGATCGCCTCGACGATCCGGCCGCCGCCGAGCACCTCGTCGCCCCGGTACAGGACGGCGCTCTGGCCCGGCGCCACCGCGCGCTGCGGCGATCGGAACTCGATGCGGACGCGGTCGTCGGCGAGCGGCTCGGCCACGCAGGGCACGTCGGTCCCGCGGTAGCGGATGCGAACCTCCGCCTCGAACGGCCCGCCGCCCGGCGGCGAGCCCGCGATCCACGAGAATCGGTCGGCGACGAGGCCGGCCCGGTCCAGCAGCTCACCGGGACCGACGACCACCCGGTTCGCCGGCTGATCGACTTCCACGACGTATCGGCGCTCGCCGGTCGCGACGCCCGTGCCACGGCGCTGACCGATCGTGAACGCGTGGGCGCCCTCGTGGCGGCCGAGCACTTCGCCGTCCTCGTCCACGACCTCTCCCTCCCGCACGAGATGGGGAAGGTTGGCGCGCGCGTACGCGCCGGCGTCACCGGACGGCGCGAAGCAGAGCTCCTGCGAATCGGGCTTCGTCGCGACGGGCAGTCCGAAGCGCTCGGCGAGCGAGCGCGTCTCCGTCTTGGGGAGCTCGCCGACCGGGAAGAGCGACCGGGCGAGCGCGCGCTGGCCGAGCATGTGGAGCATGTACGACTGGTCCTTCCCGGGATCGAGGCCACGGAGCAACCGCCACCCGTCGCCTGCTTCGTTCCCCGCCCGGCGCACGTAGTGCCCGCTCGCCACCATGTCGATGCCGAGCTCGTCGGCGCGGCGGAGGAACGCGCCGAACTTGATCTCGCCGTTGCAGCGCGCACACGGGTTCGGCGTCCGGCCGGCCTCGTGCTCCGCGGCGAAGTCCGCGAGCACGGCCCGCTCGAATTCGTCGGTCAGGTCGCAGATCTCGAACGGGAACCCGGCGATGCCGCGCGGTCTCTTCCGCGTCGCGCCGCGCGCTCGGGCCGCAACATCCGTGATCCACGCCGTCGAGATGCACGAGCCGCATGTGCGAGCCCAGCACGTCGTAGCCCTGCTCGTGCAGCAGGCATGCGGCGACGGAGGAATCGACGCCGCCGGACATCGCGACCAGCACGGATGGCATGCGGTGAGGCTATCAGCGACCTGCCTGAGGACTCGAAGTCGCGCCGGGGTGCGGTCGACTCACACGTATCGTGGCGGGCATGCTCGAAGCGCGGTTCGACGACCTCACCGGCGCCTCGCCCTCGTTCCGGCTCGTGGAACCGGTCGGCGTGCTCGAGGCGACGCGCGCCGATGAGGTCGTCGCCGTGCTCGATGCGGCCGAGGCGGCGGCCGTGCGCGGTCTCTGGGTCGCCGGGTTCGTGAGCTACGAGGCCGCGCCGGGCCTCGACCCCGCTCTCGTGGTTCGCGAGAGGGACCCCGAGGACGCGTTCGCCGCGTTGCCCCTGGCGTGGTTCGCGATGTTCGAGCGCGCCGAGGAGACGACCCTCCCGCTTCCGCGCGACGAGGGCCTCCCGGCGGCTGCCGAGAACACGTGGATGCCGACGACCTCGCGCGAGCGATACGAGTCGTCGGTCGGCAGGATCCGGGAGCTGATCGCAGCCGGCGACACCTACCAGGTCAACCACACGATGCGCCTGCGCTCCCGCGTGGAAGGGGATCCGCGGGGTCTCTACCGAGACCTCTGCTACGCCCAGCGCGGGGCGTACTCGGCGTATCTCGACCTCGGCCGCTACCGCGTCCTCTCCGCCTCGCCCGAGCTGTTCTTCGAGCTCCGCGACGGCGCGATCGTGACCAGGCCGATGAAGGGGACCGCCGCGCGGGGCAGGTGGCCGGCGGAGGATCGCGCCGTCGCGGAGCGTCTCCTGGCTTCGGCGAAGGACCGAGCCGAGAACGCGATGATCGTCGATCTCTTGCGCAACGACCTCGGGCGCATCAGCCGGACCGGCTCGGTCACCTGGGCCGACGTCTTCCAGGTCGAGCGCTACGAGACCGTCTGGCACCTCACGACGACCGTGTCGGCGGTGCTCGACGCCGGCGTCGGTCTTTCCGACGTGTTCCGTGGTCTGTTCCCCAGCGGATCGATCACCGGCGCCCCGAAGGTCAGGACGATGGAGATCATCCGCGAGCTCGAGGACTCGCCTCGCGGTGTCTATTGCGGCGCGGTCGGCTACCTGGCGCCGGCCGGATCCGGCGGGCCGGACGCCCGTTTCAACGTCGCGATCCGGACCGTCACCGTGGACACCACCTCGACCACGGCGGAGTACGGGGTCGGCGGAGGCATCACCTGGGACTCCGACGCCGAGGACGAGTACGAGGAGACCGTCGCGAAGGCGCGCGTCCTCACCGCCCGTCGTCCGAACTTCGAGCTCCTGGAGACGATGCGACTCGATCCGGCCGACGGCGTCCGGCACCTCGGGCCCCATCTCGAACGGCTCGCGGCCTCCGCGGACTTCTTCGGTTTCCGATGCGACGAGACGGAGGTCCGAGAGGCGGTCGAGAAGACCGTCGCGTCCGCGCCACCCGTCGTCTGCCGCGTGAGACTCGCTCTCCGCAAGGACGGGACCGTGCGCGTGGTGACCACGCCCCTCGCGAGCGAACCCGACGTGCTCCGCGTCGCGATCGACGACGAGCCCCAGGATCCCCGAGACGTCTTCCTGTTCCACAAGACATCGCTCCGCGAGCGGTACGAGGAAGCCCGGCGACGGCATCCGGACGCCGACGACGTGCTGCTCGTCAACGATCGAGACCAGATCACGGAATCGACGATCGCGAACGTGGCCGTGCTTCTCGACGGCCGGTGGCGCACGCCACCCCTCGACGCCGGGCTGCTGCCCGGGATCGGCCGGGCCGTCGCCCTCGAAGAGGGACGACTGGTCGAAGGATCGGTGACGATCCAGGAGGCGCGGTCGGCAGACGAGATCGCGCTGATCAGCGATACCCGCGGCTGGCGCCTCGCGACCCTGCGCTAGTCGCGATCCGTATCGATCGAGTCGGGTTCCACCGGGAAGGAGAACGGGCGCATCCCGTGCTCCTCCAGGGGGCAGTCACACAGAGGGCATCGGGGTGGGTCGTCGTACACGAGCACGGTCCGCTCGCAGTACGGGCAATCGCCTTCACGCATCGCGGGAGGGTGTCCTGTTCCGTTCGGCATCGGCATGGCGCTCCGGGGGGAGCGGTCCACTCCTGCATCGGCACGAAGCCGCATACCTTGAATCAGGCAGATGACACAGGGGTCGGTCCGAACGTTCGGCGACCCTCCCCGCTTGGGGAGGGTCGCCTGGGGGGGTCCGATCACGAGGCCCTCGCTACGCGGCCTCCATCTCCTTGCGGCTGCGGCGCTTGCCTCGCGCGATGTAGGTGTGCACCGGCTCGTGCTGCCAGCAGAATTCCCACTTGTTGTAGATCGAGAGCTTGGTCCGGCATCCGGGCGACGCGCAGGTGCGGTCGGCCTGGTAGCGCTTGTTGGCCCTCGGAAGCGACCGGACCGACTGGCCTCGGTAACCCTCCTCCGCCATCTCGTTCACGTCCCTTCTTGGCTCTCACCGGAGGACGGAAGCGTTCTCCGTCCTCGTCGGGTGTTCGAACGATGCGACGGACCGGTTCATTCCTGGGTTTCGGCCCGGGCGCGGTCGTCACGAAGACGCAACAGACGGGCGGAAGGCGGGTCAGCGCCCCCGGAACTCGGGAGACCGCTTCTCGATGAACGCGCGCATGCCTTCGCGCTGGTCATCGGTGCCGAACAGGGCGATGAAGAGCTCCTTCTCCCGGGCGATGCTCGCCGGACCGGGGGTCCTCACGGCCGCCTGGATGGCTTCCTTCGCCGCTGCGAGGGCCATCCGTGGACCCTGGGCGAACGCGCGCGCGTCCTGCACCGCCGTCTCGAAGACCTCCTCGGAGGGGAGCACCCGCTCGATCAGCCCGAGGGTCTTCGCCTCCTCTGCCTCGATCTGCCGGCCGGTGTAGGTCAGGTCCCGCGCGACGCCGGCGCCCGCGAGCCAGGTCATCCGCTGGGTGCCACCCGCTCCCGGGAACACGCCGAGCTTGACCTCGGGTTGGCCGAGGTGGCTGTCGTCCGCCGCGTACCGGAGGTCGCAGGCGAGCGAGAGCTCGAAGCCGCCACCCAGCGCGAACCCGGTGATCGCGGCGATCGAGATCTTGGGTGTCACCTCGAGGAGCTCGCACGCGTCCCCGAGCTTCGTGACCTGCTCGCGGATCTCGTCTTGGTCGTGATCGACCATCTCCTTGATGTCCGCCCCCGCCGCGAACAGCTTCGGACCTCCCCATAGGACGAGGGCGCCGACGTCGTCGCGGGAGCCTGCCTCTTCGAGCGCGTCGACGAGCTCGATCGAGAGCTGGAGGGAGATCGCGTTGGCCGGCGGACGGTCCAGGCGGACGATCCCGACACCGTCGTCCACCTCGAGATGCACGAGCTCAGGCATCGCGGCGCACCCTATCAGCCGCTTCCCGCGCCCTCGGCGGCCGAGACCTTCGCGGCGACCGCGCGGAGACCCGCTTCGAACGGCGTCGTGACGACGCCGAAGTCGGCGGCGGCATCGGGAGCCTCCACGATCGACGGCGCCGCGAAGTGCTCCGTGGCGCGGACGGAGACCGGGATCTCGAGCAGCGTCGTCAGACGCTCCGCGGCCTCCGAGGGGTCGAGGTGGGCCGGCGTCCCGCCTTCACCCGCGATCGAGAACACCTCGTCCGCGGTGAGCGCGTCGGGACCGCCGAGGCCCCAGACGCCCTCGATCGGATCGCGCCGGTCGTCGATCGCCACGACGACCTTCGCCACGTCATCCGCGAGCACGGGCGACCATCGCTGGCTGCCGTCGCCGACCACGAAGCCATGGTCCGCGCCGACCACGGTGGAGGCGAACCAGAGGCCGCCGAGGCCGTAGGCATGCGACGCGCGGAGCACGGCGTGCTCCAGCCCGCTCTGCACGACGACCTCCTCCGCGAGCCCCTTGGCACGGACGAACGGGTGCGGGTGATCGATCGAAGCACCGGGCACCGACAGCAGGATCAGGCGGCGAACGCCCGCTTCCTTCGCGGCCGCCACCACCGCGAGGGTCGATCCGTGGTTCGCGGCCAGGATCTCGTCGTCGCTCGGCTGGTTCACACCTCCCACGAGATGCACGATCGTGTGGACCCGGGGCAGGATCTCGATCAGCTCGTCGGGCTCGTCGATGGGGAGCACGGCGACCTTCGCGCCGAGCGCCCGGAGCGCGTCACCCGCTTCCGGACGCCGGACCGTCGCTCGGACCTCATCCCGCTCGACGAGCGCTGCGACGATCGCGCGTCCCAGGACGCCCGAGGCGCCCGTCACCATCACCGTCATGTGCGCGATGCTACCGACGGAGCCACGGCGCACCTCGATAGCCTCGGTTCCATGCAGCCGGATGCCGACGACGTCGAGCGGGTGCGCCGTGCCCTGGGGGCGGCACCGATCGCGTGGCGTGCGGTGCGCGGGCACGGCGCCCCGTCGACCCGCCGGTTCGTGGTGGACCTTCCCGACGGCGAGACGGCGTTCGTGAAGATCGCCGCATTCGACTACGTGGCGGATTGGTTCCGCGACGAGCGCCTGGCGTACGACGCGCTCGACGGCATGCGGTTCCTTCCCCGGCTGCTCGGGTGGGACGACGATGGCGAGGCCCCGTTGCTTGCGCTCGAAGACCTGTCGGGCGCACGCTGGCCTCCCCCCTGGGACCGCTCGAGCGTGGACGCCGTGCTCACTTCGCTCGACGCGCTCCATACCGCGATCCCGCGCTCCCATCTCCCCACGGCGGATGAGCGTCAGTTCGGATTGGACTCGTGGCCCGCCGTAGCCGCCGACCCGGCACCGTTCCTCGCCACAGGGATCTGCTCGCCCGAGTGGCTGACGAAGCACCTGCCGGCGCTCGCGACCGCTTCGGCGGCGGCTCGGATCGACGGTGAACACGTGCTGCACTTCGACGTTCGCAGCGACAACCTCTGCCTCACGGAGGGCGGGGCGCTCTTCGTCGACTGGAATCACGCGTGCATCGGCAACCCGGTCCTGGATACGGCGTCCTGGCTTCCGAGCCTCCACGTCGAGGGAGGCCCCGCCCCCGAGGACGTCCTGGCGTCCGACACGCCGGGGCTGTCGGATATCGCCGCGCTGCTGGCCGGCTACTTCTGTGCTCGGGCCGGCTTGCCGGAGATCGCGCAAGCCCCACACGTCCGGCGGCTCCAGCGGGAGCAAGCCGGGACGGCGCTGCCCTGGGCCGCCAGGATGCTCGGCTTGCCGCCCCCCGTGTGAGTCGCCCTCTGTTGCACCTGCAACACGCTGCTACGATGGCTCGCGTGGACGCCTCGTACGCCGACCTGATGGACGAGCTCCGGAGCCGCGGGCTCCGGATGACCCCGCAGCGGCGTGCGATCGTCTCGGAGGTGATGCGGGCCAAAGGGCACATCTCCCCCACCGCGATCGCGCGGAAGGTCCAGGGCGACATGCCGGGCGTGAACGCGTCCACCGTGTACCGGACGCTGACCCTCCTCGAGAGCGTCGGCGTGCTCCAGCACTCACACGTCGAGACCGGGGCCGAGTATCACAGGGCCGACGAGGCGCATCACGTCCACCTCACCTGCCGGAACTGCGGGCAAGACGACGAGCTCTCCCTCGAGGAAGCCCGGAAGCTGCAGGGACTGATCAAGCGCCATCACGGGTTCGTCGCGGACCTCACGCACTTCGCGATCACCGGTCTGTGCAGCGACTGCGCCGCCTGAGGGTCAGTGCGCCTCCGCGAGCGCGGGGAGGCGCCGGCGCCAGCCGCTGAACGCGAACGCGACGACGAACAGGGCCCCGGCCGCCAGCACCACGGTGCCCCCGGAGGACCAGTTCAGGTAGTACGAGCCGTACACACCGAAGAACCCGCAGAGCGTCCCGGCGCCCACGGAGATCCACAGCATCTTGCTGAAGGAGTCCGTGAGGAGCCGGCCGATCACCGGCGGGATCACGAGCATCGCGGCGATCATCGTCACGCCGATCACGTTCATCGTCGCGGCGATCGTGGCCGTGAGCATCACCGCGAGCCCCACGTCGACCCGGGCCGTCCGCACGCCCGAGACCTCCGCCACCTCGGGATCGAACGTCGAGAACAGCAGCTGGCGGTAGCCGAAGAACACGAACAGGGTCGACCCGATCGCCACGCCGAGCACCACGAGCACATCGAACGGGGCGACGCCCAGCACGTTGCCCCAGAGCAAGGCTTCGAAGTTCACGACGAACGTCCGTTGGACCGAGATCAGGATGATCCCGATCGCGAAGCTCGCCGACGTGATCGCGCCGATCGCCGCATCCGCGCCGATCGAACGGCGGCGGGCGACCTTGTTGATGAACAACGCCGCGACCAGCCCCCAGAGCCCCGCCCCCAGGAAGACGTTCACGCCCACGATGTAGCTCGCCACCGCGCCTCCGAAGATCGCGTGCGAGAGACCGTGTCCGATGTAGCTCATCCCACGGAGCACCACGTAGACGCCGATCAGGCCGCAGAGCGCGCCGGTGATCGTGGCGACGAGCAGCGCCCGCTGGAAGAACTCGTAGCCGAAAGGCTCAAGCAGGGTGCTCATGGTGGTCCTCCCGGAGCGGCAGCACGCGGGCGCCCTCCTCGTCGTCGATGAGCTCGGGGTACGGCTCGAGCACGACGGGCATCCCGCCGTGCGAGAGCACCTCGAGCGGCGCGCCGTAGGTCTTCTCGAGTACGTCGCTCGTGATCACCTGCCGAGGGGTGCCCGTGGCGATCACCTCGCGGTTCAGGCACACGAGCCGCGGCAGGTGGGACGCGATCCCGTTCAGATCGTGCGTCGTCAGGACGATCGCGAGCCCTTCGTGGTGGAGATCGTGGATCACGTGCATCACGTCGTGCCGGGTCCGCACGTCGACACCGCTCGTGGGCTCGTCCAAGAGCAGCAGACGAGGCCGTCCGAGCATCGCCCGCGCGATGAAGACCCGCTGCTGCTGCCCGCCGGAAAGCTCCCGGATGTGGCGATCGGCCAGCCCCGCCAGACCGAGCCGCTCGAGCACCTCCTGCGCCTCGAGCACCTCTTGCTTCGAAGGCCACGGCAGCCGGCGGCCCTCGATGCGAGCCATCAGGACCGCCTCGCGGACGGTGACGGGGAAGAACCAGTTCACCGTTTCGACCTGCGGCACGTAGCCGATCGAGAGGTCCGGGTCGCGCACGATGCGGCCCGCGATCGGCTCCACGGAACCGGCGATCGCCTTCAGCAGCGTGCTCTTCCCGCTCCCCGACGGACCGACGATGCCGACGAACTCTCCCGCGCCGATCCGGAGGTCGACGTTCACGAGGACCGGGTCTCGGCCGTATCTGCACGTGACCCGATCGAAACGAACGAGATCCTCCATCAGTACCGATAGCCTCCGGTGTCGGTTTCGAGGTTCGTGACGTCGATGCTCTCGAAGGCGGACGGGTCGCCTCCCAGGGCACGCACGATCGTGATGAAGTCGAACACCATCAGGCCGAGGTAGCTGTGGTCGGCATCGCCGGCCTCGCCCGGGAGGTCGTCATCCCGGAGGTCGTCGACGTAGGTCGCGTCGGTCTCGGCGGCGATCTGCTCGAGCACCGGGCTCGGGAACACCTCCGAGCCGAAGATCGCCGGGAGGTGCTCCGCGCGGATCTGGTCGATCAGCTCGGCGATCTCCTGCGGTGTGGGATCGGCGAAGTCCGACGGCTGGATCGCGCCAACGACCTCCCACCCGTACTCGCGCGCGAAGTAGGGGAAGGAGTCGTGGTACGTGAGCAGCTTCCGATCCTGTTCGGGGACGGTGGCCGTCGCCGTCCTCGTGGCGGCATCGAGCGCGTCGAGCCGCTCCGCGAAGGCGCCGTAGTTCTCCGCATACGTGTCCGCGCCGGCCGGATCCACCTTCGAGAGCTCGTCCCTGACGATCCCCGCGAACGACTTCGCGTACAGGGGGTTCGTCCACAGGTGGGGGTTGGGGAACCCCTCGGATTCGGGGAACGAGAAGTCGTAGATGTACTCGTCCTCCGAGATGGTCCGCTCGGCGAGCTGCACGATGGGCACACCCTGGCTCACGTTGGCTTCGGCGAGCTCTCGCGTGGGTTCCTCGAGGTGCAGGCCGTTGATGAAGACGATGTCGGCGTCCTCCATCACGGCCGCGTCGGCGGGGGCGGGCTCGAAGGTGTGGCTGTTGGTTCCCTCGGGGACGATCCCGGTGATGCTGACGCGGTCGCCTCCGACGTTCTGCACGATGTTGGTGATCGGCGAGACGGTGGTGACGACCTGAACGCCCTGCGTGTCTCCGGTGCCCGTCGAAGAGCATCCGGCCGCGACGAGGGAGAGCGCCACGAGCAGGGCCGATCGCCAGACCAGGCGCCGCATCTCCATGCAGGCAGCCTACTCCGTTCTTGCAATAGGTTGCAACTGGCTCCTTCTTGTGCCTTGGACCT